>NZ_JBIVYK010000001.1:0-1129383 GCF_044772165.1 Brevundimonas sp. NPDC090276
CAAGCAGTTCTTTTTAAAGAACTTTTCGAACACTCCCGAAACCCGAAGGCCCCGGCGGAGGCGGCTATCTAAGGAAAGCCGATCTCCAAGTCAACCAACTCTCTGAACTTTCTGAAGTTCCGAAAGCCGAAGCTTCCGAAGCCGCAGAAGACCAACTGGAGAAGCGAAGAAACTTCCCGCACCGGCAAATCAGCGATTTGATCGAAGCGCGGAGACTAACCGAACCACCCGGCAGAAGCAAGAAGTTTTTCAACTCCTTCCCCCGCCAAACCCCCGGAAAACCAGTCTCCGAAGCCCCGTGGGCCAGCCCGTCTCCGAGCGAGCGGCGTCTATACGGACCCGCCTCCGACTCCACAACCCTCGAATGACAGAAATGCGAACTATCTCAGCGAACCAGAGTCCCAGAACCGCGAAGCCCGCTGCGGAAGCCTCGCTACAAAGATTAGCGTGCGTAAAGGACCACATCGGAACCGCACGGCCAGGCCAGGAGAACGCCCGGCCCAGCCCAGCACACCCGCCCGCAAACACCCGACCAAACCCCAAAGCCACGCACCGCCAAACACAGGCCCGCGACAACCCTAACGTTGCGCGGGTGAAAATTTGCACAGCAATCCCGCCAAAGAGGAACAACCGCGCGCTGATGCGCTCTTGCAGCGCCCTAACGCACTTTTATTCCACATTTTGATTCCTCCGGGTTGCATCGCAGCATCGAGAGCGGCATAAGAGCGCCCAGTTGAAAGGTTCTCCCTTGTCCCACCGCGCCGCCATTGCTGCGATCCTGAGCCCCGCGAAAGCGGCGGCGGATCTGCGCGTGCTGTCGCTGGGCGTACTCCTTCTCTCGGTAATTCTTATTCCGCTTAGCCGAGCGGTGTGGATGCCTGCGACCTGACCTAACCCAGTCAAAATCGCCCGCTTCACCCCGCTCCCTCCCGGCAGCGGGGTTTTTCATGTGCCCAGCGCAGACCCAACAGGCAGAAGTTTCCAAAAATACGATGACGAACTCGCCAGACAGCAAAAAACGACCCAATGCGCGCAGTTCCGCCGTCACCCAGGGTCCGAACCGCGCCGCCGCGCGCTCCTATCTGCGGGCGGCGGGGATGCAGGACGCCGACTTCGACAAGCCGATGATCGCCATCGTCAACACCTGGTCGACGGTCACGCCGTGCAACATGCACCTGGACCGTCTGGCCAAGGACGTGCGCGCCGGCATCATCGCGGCGGGCGGCTATCCGGTCGACTTCAACACCATCGTCGTCACAGACGGCATCTCCATGGGCACGGCGGGGATGAAGGCCTCGCTGATCAGCCGCGAGGTCGTCGCCGACTCCATCGAACTGGCGGTCGAAGGCCACCAGCTGGACGGCGTCGTCTGCATCGTCGGCTGCGACAAGACCATCCCGGCGGCGGCCATGGCCCTGGCGCGGATGGATATCCCCGGCCTGGTCTATTACGGCGGCACCATCCTGCCCGGCCGGATCGGCGAGAAGGAGGTCTCGGTCCAGGAAGTGTTCGAGGCCATCGGGGCCCACGGCGCCGGCGCCCTGTCCGACGAGGGCCTGAAGGCGGTCGAGAGCGCGGTCTGCCCCGGCGCCGGCGCCTGCGGCGGTCAGTTCACCGCCAACACCATGGCCATGGCCCTGTCGATCATGGGCGTCAGCCCCATGGGCGCCAACGACGTCCCCGCCGTCGATCCCGGCAAGAGCGCCGAGGGCGAGCGTTGCGGTCGCCTGATCGTCGAGCGCGTCTTCGCCGGCGACACCGCCCGCAAGTACATCACCAAGGCCAGCCTGAAGAACGCCGCTGTCGCCGTCTCGGCCTCGGGCGGCTCGACCAACGCCGTCATGCACCTGACCGCCATCGCCGCCGAGGCCGGCGTCGACTTCGGCATCGAGGACTGCCACCAGGCCTGCGTCGAGGCCCCGGTCATCTGCGACCTGAAGCCCGGCGGCCGCTTCCTGGCCTCGCACCTGTTCGCGGCCGGTGGCACGCGTCTGGTCGCCCAGCGGCTGGCCGAGGCCGGCAAGATCGTCAACATCCCGACCGTCACCGGCCGCAGCCTGTTCGCTGAAGCCGCCGAGGCCGAAGAGACCCCGGGCCAGCAGGTCGTGACCAGCATGGGCGCCCCGGTCATGGCGCGCGGCTCCTACGCCGTCATCTATGGCGACGTCGCCCCCGAGGGCGCGGTCATCAAGCTGACCGGCCACAAGGTCGACCGCTTCGAAGGCCCCGCCGCCGTGTTCGACTGCGAGGAAGACGCCTTCCACGCCGTTCAGGACGGATCGGTCGGCGAAGGCGACGTCATCATCATCCGCTACGAGGGGCCCAAGGGCGGTCCCGGCATGCGCGAGATGCTGCAGGTCACCGCCGCCCTGAAGGGCCGCAAGGTGGAGAACGTCGCCCTGCTGACCGACGGCCGCTTCTCGGGCGCCAGCTACGGCTTCGTCGCCGGCCACGTCTCGCCCGAAGCGGCGGTCGGCGGCCCGATTGCTCTCATTCGCGATGGCGATCCGATCGTCATCGACGTCACCAACCGCCGGATCGACGTGCTCGTCGATCTGGAGGCGCGCCGGGCGGACTTCGCCCCCAACCGGGTCCGTCCGGCGCAAGGCGTTTTCGCGAAATACCGCGCCGCCGTCGCCTCCGCCTCGCAAGGGGCCGTGACCATCCCCAATCCGCCGCCGGCCCAAACGGCCGAAACCTATTCCAACGCCCCGATCTCTGAGGACGCCTGAACCATGGCCATCACCATCTACACCAACGACGACATCAAGCCGGGCGCCATCGCCGGCCAGCGCATCGCCGTCATCGGCTATGGCTCGCAGGGTCGTGCCCACGCCCAGAACCTGAAGGACTCGGGGCACGACGTCATCGTCGGCGTTCGCCAGGGCGGCACGGGCTGGAAGCACGCGACCGCCGACGGCGTCCCCACCGCCGAACCGGCCGAGGCCGTTCGCGGCGCCGACATCATCGCCATCCTGACCCCGGACATGATCCAGAACGAGGTCTATCGCGACATCATCGAGCCGAACGCCAAGCCGGGCGCCGCCCTGCTGTTCGCCCACGGCTTCTCGATCATCTACGACCGCATCACCCCGCGCGACGACATGGACGTCATCCTGGTCGCCCCCAAGGGTCCGGGCGATCTGGTCCGTCGCGAATTCGCCCGCGGTCGCGGCGTCCCCTCGCTGTTCGCGATCGAGAAGGACGCGACCGGCAAGGCGCGCGACCGCGCCATGGGTTACGCCAAGGGCATCGGTGGCGCGACCGGCGGCCTGCTGGAGACCTCGTTCCGCGAAGAGACCGAAACCGACCTGTTCGGCGAGCAGGCCGTCCTGTGCGGCGGCGCCAAGGAACTGGTCATCTCAGGCTTCAACACCCTGGTCGAGGCCGGCTACCAGCCCGAGATCGCCTATTTCGAATGCCTGCATGAGCTGAAGCTGATCGTGGACCTGTTCTACGAGGGCGGCATCTCCAAGATGCACCACTTCATCTCGGAAACGGCCAAGTGGGGCGCCGTCGCCTCGGGCCCGCGCGTCATCACCGACGAGACCCGCGCCCGCATGAAGGAGGTCCTGACCGAGATTCAGGACGGCACCTTCGCGCGCAACTGGATCGCCGAGAACGAGGCCGGCAAGCCGCAGTACCAGGCCTGGCTGGACGCCGATCGCCAATCCCACATCGAACAGACGGGCGCCCGCCTGCGCGAGCGCATGGCCTGGCTGCAGGCGGCCAAGCCTGAAGCCGCCTGACCCGCATATATATAAAGAGAGACTGACCCGATGAGCGCCGCCGCGCCCGCCCTGAAAACCGCCCCCGTCCCGGCGACCGTGAACGACACGGCCACCGGCGCGCGCCTGCTCGTCTCCAGCCTGGAGCGGATGGGCGTGGAGGTGGTCTTCGGCTATCCCGGCGGCGCCATCATGCCGATCTACGACGCCCTGACCGGCACGGGGCTGAAGCATATCCTGGTCCGTCACGAACAGGGCGCGGCCTTCGCCGCCGACGCCTATGCCCGCGCCTCGGGCAAGGTCGGCGTCTGCATGGCCACCTCCGGCCCCGGCGCCACCAATCTGATCACCGGCATCGCCAACGCCATGATGGATTCGGTGCCGATGGTCTGCATCACCGGCAACGTCCCTCAGGGCGTCATGGGCACCGACGCCTTCCAGGAGATCGACATCCTGGGCGTCACCCTGCCGATCGTGAAACACTCCATACTGGTGCGCGACGCGTCGGAGATCCCGGCCGCCGTCGAACAGGCCTTCCACATCGCCGCCTCGGGTCGTCCCGGTCCGGTTCTGGTCGACCTGCCCAAGGACGTCCAGTTCGCCGAGACCGTCGCGCCGTTCGGCTTCAACATCCCCAACGAGACGGCCGAGGTCGACCACGATGCCGTCGCCGAGGCCGAACGCTTCATCCGCGCTTCCGAGCGCCCGCTGATCTACATCGGCGGCGGGGTGAAGATCGGCCGCGCGACCGAGGCCGTCCGCGCCTTCGCCGAGACCACCGGCATCCCCACGGTCTCGACCCTGAACGCCCTGGGCACCATCCCGACCGACGCGCCCGGCTATCTGGGCATGCTGGGTATGCACGGCACGCGCGCCGCCAACGAGGCGGTCCAGTCATCCGACCTGCTGATCGTCCTGGGGGCCCGTTTCGACGACCGCGCCACCGGCAAGCTGGCCGAGTTCGCCCCCCACGCCCGCGTCGTCCATTTCGACATCGACGCCTCCGAGATCGGCAAGCTGCGCGAGACCCACGTCGCGGTCGCCGGCGAGTTGAAGCCCGGCGTCGAGGCCCTGACCGCCCGTCTGGCGGTCGCCCCTCTGGCCATCGACCCTTGGGTCATCCGCTGCGCCACCGCGTCGATACATCACGCCGCCCGCTATGACGCGCCGGGCGAAGGCGTCTATGCGCCCGCCCTGCTGAAGCAGTTGTCCGAAGCCGCCGGCGACCGCTTCGTCGCCGCCTGCGATGTCGGCCAGCATCAGATGTGGGCCGCCCAGCACTGCCGCTTCTCCAGGCCGGAAGCCCACATCACCTCGGGCGGCCTGGGCGCCATGGGCTTCGGCCTGCCCGCCGGTCTGGGCGCCAAGCTGGCCGACCCGTCGGCCACGGTCGTCACCATCGCCGGCGACGGCGGCTTCATGATGAACATCCAGGAACTGGCGACCCTGAAACGCTACGGCGTCGCCCTGAAGATCGTCCTGCTGGACAACTCGTCCCTGGGCCTGGTGCGCCAGTGGCAGGAGCTGTTCTTCGAGGAGAACTATTCCGAGGTCGATCTGTCGGACAACCCGGACTTCGTGAAGGTGGCCGAGGCCTTCGGCATCGAGGCCTTCCGCATCGACCAACGCGATCAGGTCGAGACCGGCATCGCCCGCCTGCTGGCCGCCGACGGCCCCTGCCTGGTCCACGTGGTCATCAACCCCAAAGAGAACGTCTGGCCTCTGGTTCCACCGGGCAAGAGCAACGCTGAAATGATGGAAGGCGCATGAGCATGAGCGACACCATTCACATCCAGATCGACCGGGCCGACGGCTCGCTTCAGCGTCTCATCGGCCTGGTGGAACGCCGCGGCTTCCACATCGACGGCATGAGCATGGCCGACATCGACGGCGCCTCGCGCCGCATCGCCCTGACCGTGCGCGGCCGCGACGCCGCGCGCTCCATCGACAACCTGGGTTGCCAGATCGACCGCCTGTTCGGCGTGTCCCGCATCGCCGCCCAGTCCTTCCAGTCCGAGGCCGCGTAAAATGTCCCGAGTAGAACGAGTATCCAGAACCGCCGAAATTACGGCGTCGGATCCCAACCGCGTCATCATCTTCGACACCACCCTGCGCGACGGCGAACAGGCGCCCGGCTTCTCCATGTCGGCCGAGGCCAAGCTGAAGATGGCCCATGTCCTGCGCGACCTGGGCGTGGACGTGATCGAGGCCGGCTTCGCCGCCGCCTCGCCGGGCGACGAGGAGTGCATCCGACGTGTCTGCGGCGAGATCGAGGGACCGATCTTCGCCTCGCTGAACCGCGCCAACGAGAAGGACATCGACGCCTCGTTCCGAGCCCTGGCCCCGGCGCCGAAATCGCATCGCCGCTGCCACGTCTTCCTGGCCACCAGCCCGATCCACCGCTCGGCCAAGCTGCGCATGAGCACCAACGAGGTGCTGGCCACCATCTCGCGCACGGTGGAATACGCCGCCTCCATGTTCGACGACGTCGAGTTCTCGGCCGAGGACGCCTTCCGCACCGAGCCGGAATTCCTGGCCGAGGCCCTGATGGCCGCCGCCGACGCGGGCGCCCAGACGCTGAACGTGCCCGACACTGTCGGCTACGCCACGCCGGAAGAGGCGCGCCAGCGCTTCGCCTGGCTGGACGGGATCATTCGCCCGCGCCACGCCGACATCATCTTCTCGTCCCACGCCCACAACGACCTGGGCCTGGCCGTGGCCAACTCCCTGGCCGCCGTCGAGGGCGGGGCGCGTCAGATCGAGGGCGCGATCAACGGCATCGGCGAACGGGCGGGCAACGCCTCCATCGAGGAGATCATCATGGCCCTGCGCACCCGCGCGGACCGCTATGGCGTCAGCGTATCGGCCGAGAGCCGCCACCTGGTGCGGGCCTCACAGACCCTGCGCGACGTGACCGAGACGGTCATCGCCCGCAACAAGGCCATCGTCGGCCTGAACGCCTTCGCCCACGAGGCCGGGATCCACCAGCACGGCATGATGGCCGACGCCCGCACCTACGAGATCATGCGTCCCGAGGACGTCGGTTTCGAGGGCAGCTACTTCGTGCTGGGCAAGCATTCCGGCCGCCATGCGGTCGGCAAGCGGGCCGAGGCCCTGGGCCATGTGCTGGAAGGCCAGCGCCTGGCCGACGTCTTCGCCGGCTTCAAACAACGCGCCGACCAGATCGGCGAAATCAATGACGCGGAGCTGACCGCCATCATCGCGGCTGTGACAGCCGGGGCGGGCTCCGCACAAATGGACAAGACCTATGCAACCGCTGGCTAAGAATATCTGGATCAACGGCGACCTGACGCCCTGGGCCGACGCCAGGATCCACGTCATGAGCCACGCCCTGCACTACGGCACCTCGGTGTTCGAAGGCATCCGCGTCTATGACACCCCGAACGGCCCGTGCGGCTTCCGCCTGACCGACCATATCCGCCGCCTGTTCGACAGCGCGCGCATCTATCACTTCCCCCTGCCCTTCACCGAGGACGAGCTGGTTCAGGCCTGCAAGGACGTGGTCAAGTCCGAGGGGCTGCGTTCGGCCTATCTGCGGCCCCTGGCCTTCCTGGGCGAGTGCGGCATGGGCGTGACCCCCAGCCCTGAGAACATCCGCACCGACGTCATGATCTCGGCCTTCCCCTGGGGCGCCTATCTGGGTGAGGAAGCCCTGGAGAAGGGCGTCGACGCCTGCGTCTCCAGCTGGAACCGCGTCGCCCCCAACACCATCCCGGCGGGCGCCAAGGCCGGCGGCAACTATCTGTCCGGCTATCTGATCGGCCGTGAAGCCCGCGTCGGCGGCTTCGGCGAAGGCATCGCCCTGGGCGTCGACGGCCGTCTGTCGGAAGGCGCCGGCGAGAACCTGTTTGTGGTCAAGGACGGGGTGCTGATGACCCCGCCCGCCGCCGCCTCCATCCTGCAGGGCATCACCCGCGACAGCGTCATGAAGCTGGCGCGCGGCCTGGGCTATGAGGCGCGCGAACAGATCCTGCCGCGCGAGGCCCTCTACGTCGCCGACGAGGTCTTCATGACGGGCACCGCCGCCGAGATCACTCCGGTGCGCTCCATCGACGGCATCACGACCCGCGCCGCCGGCCCCGGCCCCATCACCAAGGCGGTCAACAAGGCCTTCCGCGGCCTGTTCGACGGCACGACCCCTGACCGCTTCGGCTGGCTGGAGCCCATCCACGAGACCGCTGCCTCGCCCAAGGAACGCGTGCATGAGCCCGCCTAAACCCGGCCCGAAAACCCTGTACGAAAAGGTCTGGGACCGGCACGTCGTCGTGCCGGAAACGGGCGAGACGCCGGGCGTCATGTATGTGGACCTGCATCTGGTCCACGAGGTCACCACGCCTCAGGCCTTTGCTGAACTGGAGGCGCGCGGACTGAAGGTCCGCCGCCCCGACCGCACCTTCGCCACCCTGGACCACTCCACCCCCACCCTGCCCGCCGGGCCGGACGGCCGGCGCCCCTATGTCACCGATCAGGCCCGCAAGCAGGTCGAGACCCTGGAGGCCAACTGCGCCCGCCACGGCATCGCGCTGGCCGGCTGGGGTTCGGACCAGCGCGGCGTGGTCCACGTCATGGGCCCTGAGCTGGGCCTGACCCAGCCGGGCATGACCGTGGTCTGCGGCGACAGCCATACCGCCACCCACGGCGCCTTCGGGGCCCTGGCCTTCGGCATCGGAACCTCCGAGGTCGGCCACGTCCTGGCCACCCAGTGCCTGTTGCAGCGCCGCGCCAAGGCCATGCGCGTGACGGTCGACGGACGCCTGCGTCCCGGTGTCTCGGGCAAGGACGTGGCTCTGGCCGTCATCGCCGCCATCGGTTTCGGCGGCGGCACCGGCTACGTCATCGAATATGCGGGCGAGGCCGTACGGTCGCTGGACATGGAAGGGCGCATGACACTGTGCAACATGTCCATCGAGGCGGGCGCGCGGGCGGGCATGATCGCCCCCGACCGCGTCACCATCGACTGGCTGCGCGGGCGTCGTCACGTCCCCGCCGACTATGAGGCCGCTGCGGCCGACTGGCTGAGCCTGGCCTCCGACCCCGGCGCGACCTTCGACAAGGAGGTCGTGCTGGACGGCGCCGCCATCCGTCCCATGGCCACCTGGGGCACCACCCCCGACGCGGGCGCCCCCGTCGGCGCGCCCGTGCCGCAGCCGCGCTCGGACTCGGACCGCAAGGCCATCGCCTACATGGGCTTCACCGCGGGCGAGGCGACGACCGGCCACAAGGTCGACGTGGTCTTCATCGGCAGCTGCACCAACGGCCGCCTGCCCGACCTGCGCGCCGCCGCCGACGTCCTGCGCGGCCGCAAGGTCCAGCCGGGCGTGCGAATGCTGGTCGTCCCCGGCTCCGAGGCCGTGCGCCGCGACGCCGAGGCCGAAGGTCTGGATCAGGTCTTCACCGAAGCGGGGGCCGAATGGCGCATCCCCGGCTGCTCCATGTGCATCGCCATGAACGGCGACGTGGTCGGCGAAGGCCAGTTGGCGGTCTCGACCTCCAACCGCAATTTCGAAGGCCGTCAGGGCAAGGGCGCCCGCACCATCCTGGCCAGCCCCGCCACCGCCGCGGCCAGCGCCGTCGCCGGCGTCCTGACCGACCCGCGCGTCTTCTTGGAGAGCGCCCATGTCTGAGGCCTTCAAAACCCTGACGTCGAAGACCCTGACCTTGAGCCAGGCCAATATCGACACCGACCAGATCATCCCGGCCCGCTTCCTGACCACCACGACGCGTGAAGGTCTGGGCGCCCAGGCCTTCTATGACTGGCGCTATGAAGCTGACGGCTCGCCCAAGCCCGAGTCCGTGCTGAACCGCATCGACCCAAGCGAGCACCGTATCCTGCTGGCCGGCCCCAACTTCGCCTGCGGCTCGTCGCGCGAGCACGCGCCCTGGGCCCTGCTGGACTATGGCTTCCGGGCGGTGATTTCGACCGAGATCGCCGACATCTTCACCTCCAACGCCCTGAAGAACGGCCTGCTGCCCATCGTCGTCGATCAGGCCGTCTGGGACGATCTGGCCGCCCACCCGGAGCAGCCGGTGACCGTCGATCTGGAGACGAACGAGATCCGGCGCGGCAACGCCCCGGCCGTCCCCTTCAAGGTCGAGGCCTTCGCCCGCCAGTGTCTGCTCGACGGCGTCGACACCCTCGGCTGGCTGCAATCCAGACTGCCCTACATCCAGACTTTCGAACGCCTGCGTCAAGACGCCTATCAGCCGGAGACCGCCTGATGCCCGCCCATGAAACTCATCCCGCCCCCCGCACCTTCAACATCGTGGTCCTGCCCGGTGACGGCGTCGGCCCGGAAGTCGCTCTGGCGGCCCAGCGGGTCCTGACCTGCATCGGCGACATCTACGGTCACCGCTTCGACTTCACCGAGCATCTGATCGGCGGCGCCGCCATCGACGCCACGGGCGAGGCCTTGCCGGAAGACACGAAAGCCGCCTGTCTGGCTTCCGACGCCGTCCTGCTGGGCGCGGTCGGCGGACCCAAGTGGGACGGCGCTCCGGTCCGGCCCGAACAGGGCCTGCTGGCCATCCGCAAGGTCATGGGCCTGTACGCCAACCTGCGCCCGCTGCAGGTCTCGCCCGTCCTGGCCCACCGCTCGCCGTTGAAGAAGGAGATCGTCGAGGGCGTCGATCTGATCGTCTTCCGCGAACTGACCAGCGGCGTCTATTTCGGCGAGCGCACCCGCACCGAGACCAGCGCCTCGGACCTGTGCGTCTACACGGTCGAGGAGATCGAACGCGTCGCCCGCGCCGCCTTCCAGGCCGCCGGCCAGCGTCGCGGCAAGGTCACCTCGGTCGACAAGGCCAATGTCATGGAGACCAGCCGCCTGTGGCGCGAGGTCGTGACCCGCATCCACGCCGAGGAATATCCGCAGATCACCCTGGAGCACGCCCTGGTCGACTCCATGGCCATGCACCTGATCCGCAAGCCGCGCGAGTACGACGTCATCCTGACCGAGAACATGTTCGGCGACATCCTGTCGGACGAGATCTCGGTGCTGGGCGGCTCCATCGGCCTGCTGCCCTCGGCCTCGCTGGGCGCTGACGGCCCCGGCCTGTTCGAGCCGATCCACGGCTCGGCGCCGGACATCGCCGGGCAGGACCTGGCCAACCCGGTCGGCATGGTGCTGTCGGCGGCCATGATGCTGCGCCACAGCTTCGATCTGGAAGACGAGGCGGATTCCATCGAGGCCGCGGTCGCCGCCGTCCTGGCCTCGGGCGCCGTCACCGCCGATCTGGGCGGGGCCCTGGGCACGGTCGAGGCCACCCGCGCCATCGTCGACGCCATCCGCGCCATCCACTGGGCCGCCGCTCGCCACGTGCCGATGCACTGGGCCTGAGCCTCAGTCCCTACCGAGAGAAAGGGCGGACCTCGCGGTCCGCCCTTTTGCATTCAGTTGTCGATCAGGCCCTGCAGCGCCACGGCCATGCGCCGCGCCAGCTCGGCCTTCTGTGTCTCGTCCAGCGACGAGTAGCCGTCCGACAGCTCACGTCCGATCGCCATGCCCATGATCAGGCCCGCCGCCAGACGCGCCCGGACCGGGGCGTCCGGGCCGCCGATCCAGGCGGCCAGAGGATCGAAGAAACGATTGTTGGACGTGCGCTGCATGACGTCCATCGCCTTGGCCGAACCGACCGAACGCAGCAGGATCAGCAGGCCGCGCATCTTGGCGCCCGCCCCCTCGTCCTGACAGGGCATGACCTCGCCATAGACGATCTCGCGCGCCAGCCGCTCGCCGAAGTCCTCACGCGGGCCGTCCATCAGGTCGCGGCCGTTCTTGCAGCTGTCCAGAACGGCGACGAACAGATCTTCCTTGGACCCGAAGTAACGACTGATCAGGGCCGCATCCACGCCGACGTCGCGGGCGACATCGCGCATGCCGACATCATCATAGCTGTCGGAACAAAACCGCTCGCGCGCCGCTTCCAGAATAGCCTGGCGGGTTGCGTTCGCGTTACGCGGTCGGGGGGCGTCACACAGGACCAATTGGTCGCACTCCAATAAACCTTATCGCCTATATGGCTTTGTCATCAGGCGTTGACAAGCGGAACCGCGCTCATCATTAAGTCACCCGACGTTGACTGGCCGCTTCCTCCCCCGAGAGCGCTGGTCTTGTTGTGTTTGAAATCCCTCCCAACAGGAGAATGCGCCGATGCGCACGGTTAAGATCGCGGTTGCGTCCGTCTTGATGTCAGCCGCCCTCTATGGCTGTTCCAAGGGAGGCGAAGCCCCCGCACCCCAGGCTCCCCCCGTCACGGTCGCCACGCCCCTGGTGCGTCAGGTCGTTGACTGGGACGAAGTCACCGGCCGCTTTGAAGCGCCGCGCTCGGTCGACGTGCGCGCGCGTGTCGGCGGCTATATCCAATCGGTTCACTTCAAGGACGGCGACTTTGTCCGTCAGGGCCAGCTGCTGTTCACTCTCGACCCGCGCCCGGCCCAGGCCGCGCTCGCGTCCGCTCAGGCCCAGCTGTCGCAGGCCCAGGCCCAGCTGACCCTGGCCCGCACCGAGTTCGCCCGCGCCGAAGGCCTGCTGGCCTCGCAGGCCGTGTCGCAAGCCGAGGTCGACGCCAAGCGCGGCGCCGTGGCCCAGGCCCAGGCCGCCGTCTCGGCCGCCAACGCCGCCATCCGCGCCCGTCAGCTGGACGTCGAGTTCACCCGCGTCACCGCCCCGATCGCAGGCCGCGCCTCCGACCGTCGCGTTGACCCCGGCAACCTGGTCGGCGGCGGCTCCTCGGCCGGCGACGTCCTGACCACCATCGTTTCGTCTTCGCCGATCTACTTCGTCTTCGACGGCTCCGAAGCCCTGGCGCTGAAGTACCAGCGCGAAGCCCGCACCGGCGGCCCGGCCCCGATCCGCATCCGCCTGCAGGATGAGACCAGCTACGACCGCGTCGGCGCCCTGGACTTCACCGACAACTCGATCGACAGCGCCTCGGGCACCATCCGCCTGCGCGCCGTGGTCCCCAACGCCGACGGCTTCCTGAAGCCGGGCATGTTCGGTCAGGCGCAACTGGCCGGCGGCGGTTCCTATCAGGCCCTGCTCGTGCCGGATTCGGCCATCGCCACCGACGCCGCCCGCCGCGTCGTCATGGTCGTCAACGCCGACGGTTCGACGGCCGCTCGCGCCGTCCAGACCGGCCCGCTGGTCGACGGTCTGCGCGTCATCCGTTCGGGCCTGAAGCCGACCGACCGCGTCATCATCGCTGGCGGTCAGCGCATCCAGATGCCGGGCATGAAGGTCCAGCCGAAGAACGGGACCATCGCCCCCGTCGCATCGAAGGGTGACGTCGCCCCCGTCACCCAGGCGGCGCCGGCCTCCAGCGCCTCCTTCGCCAACGCGGGCTAAGATAGATGAATATCTCCCGCTTCTTCATCGACCGCCCGATCTTCGCGGGCGTGATATCGGTGTTCATCACCCTGATCGGCCTGTTCGCCTATCCGATGCTGCCCCTGTCGCAGTACCCGGAGATCGCGCCCCCGACGATCACCATCAACGCGGCCTACCCGGGCGCCTCGGCCGAGACCCTGGCCGAGACCGTGGCGGCCCCCATCGAACAAGAGGTCAACGGCGTCGAGAAGATGCTGTACCTGACCTCCTCCTCCACCTCGGACGGAGCGGTGTCGATCACGGTGACCTTCCAGCCCGGCACGGATCTCGATTCCGCGCAGGTGCTGGTGCAGAACCGCGTCGCCCTGGCCGAGCCCAAGCTGCCCGAGCAGGTTCGCCAGATCGGCGTGACGGTCAACAAGGCCGAAAGCGGCTTCCTGATGATCGTCGGCCTGACCTCGCCCGACGGCAGCCTGGATAATGACTACGTCGGCAACTACGCCAACTCGACGCTGCGGGACCGCCTGCTGCGCATCGACGGCGTGGGCCAGGTCATGATCTTCGGCGGCGGCAACTATTCGATGCGCATCTGGATCGACCCGGCCAAGGCGGCCGAGCGCGGTCTGACAGGCCCTGACATCGTCGCCGCCCTGCGCGCCCAGAACGTCCAGGCTGCAGCCGGCGCCATCGGCCAGCCGCCCTTCGCCACCAACGCCGCCGCCTTCCAGCTGCCGGTTCAGGTGCAGGGTCGTCTGTCCGATCCCGATCAGTTCGCCGACGTGGTCATCAAGACCGACGCCGAAGGCCGCGTGACCCGTGTCCGTGACGTCGCTCGTGTCGAACTGGGCGCCCAGGATTACGGCATCCGCGGCTTCTTCGACGGTCAGCGCGGCGTCGGCATCGCCGTCGTCCAGCAACCGGGCGCCAACGCCCTGGCCACCGCCAACCGCGTCCTGGCCGAGGTCGAGGCCGTCAAGGCCGAGCTGCCCTCCGGCATGGCCGCCTCCATCCCCTACAACCCGACGGAATTCGTCGCCGCCTCGGTCGAGGCGGTTCAGCACACCGTGTTTGAAGCCGTCGTCCTGGTGGCCCTCGTCGTCCTGATCTTCCTGCAGACCTGGCGCGCGGCCATCATCCCGATCATCGCCATCCCGGTCGCCCTGGTCGGCACCTTCGCGGTGCAACTGGCCCTGGGCTATTCGATCAACTCCCTGTCGCTGTTCGCCCTGGTTCTGGCCGTCGGCATCGTCGTCGACGACGCCATCATCGTGGTCGAGAACGTCGAGCGCTACCTGAGACAGGGGCTGACGCCCAAGGAGGCCGCCTATCGTTCAATGCAGGAGGTCTCGGGCGCCCTGATCGCCATCGGCCTGGTGCTGACGGCGGTGTTCGTGCCAACCGCCTTCGTTCCCGGCATCCCCGGCATCTTCTATCGCCAGTTCGCGGTCACCATCGCCTCGGCGACGCTGATCTCGCTGATCGTCTCCCTGACCCTGTCGCCCGCTCTGGCCGCCCTGCTGCTCAAGCCGCACCAGGAACACCATGAACGCAAGCCGGGCCTGTGGGGCACGATCCTTCACTACCTCGGCTGGGCCGGCGCCAAGTTCAACCAGGGCTTCGACTGGCTGTCGGACAAGTACGGCCGTCTGACCGCCCGCCTGGTCCGTTCGCTGATGATCGTCGCCATCGTCTATGCAGGCCTGCTGGCTCTCACCGGCTGGCGTCTGGTGGACACCCCTTCGGGCTTCATTCCGGAACAGGATCAGGGCTTCCTGATCGGCGTCGTGCAACTGCCCGCCGGCGCCTCGCTGGACCGCACCGAAGCCGTGATGAAGCGCGCTGACGAAATCATCCAGAAAACCGAAGGTGTAGACGGCACCGTGGCCTTCGCCGGTCTGGACGGCTCCAGCTTCTCGTTCGGCTCCAACGCGGCGACTCTCTTCATCCGCCTGGACGCCTTCGAGAACCGCACCAAGGAACAGGCCGCCACGGCTCTGGCCGGCGCCATCACCGGCGCCACCGCTGGCATCGAGGACGCCAACATCTTCGTCATCGCCCCGCCGGCCGTCCAAGGCCTGGGTAACGGCAACGGCTTCAAGATGATGATCCAGGACCGTTCCGGCGCGGGCTACCGCGCGCTGGAAGGCGCCACCTTCGCCATGATGGGCGGCGCGGCCCAGATCCCGGATGAAGTGCAGCAGGTCTTCTCGACCTACAACACCGGCTCGCCGCGCATCGCCGCCGACGTCGACCGCAACAAGGCCCTGATGATGGGCGTCCAGCCCTCGGCCGTGTTCGACACCCTCGGCGTCTATCTCGGCTCGTCCTACATCAACGACTTCAACCTGCTGGGCCGCACCTTCCGCGTCACCGCCCAGGCTGAGCCCTCGTCGCGGGATGACATCGCCGACATCGCCAACCTGAAAACCCGCTCGGCCTCCGGCGCCATGGTGCCGATCGGCGCCGTCGCCAACCTGCGCGAGGACTCCGGTCCGGCCCGCGTCGTCCGCTTCAACCTGTTCCCGGCTTCCGAGCTGCAGGGTCAGGCCGCGCCGGGCGTCTCGTCCGGTCAGGCTCTGGAGACGATGGAGAAGCTGGCGGCTCAGGCCCTGCCGCAAGGCTTCAGCTACGAATGGACCGAACTGGCCCTGCAGGAGAAACAGGCCTCGGGCGGCGCCTCCATGATCTTCGTCATGGCCGTGGTCTTCGTCTTCCTGGTGCTGGCGGCTCAATATGAGGCCTTCACCCTGCCGCTCGCGGTGGTGCTGATCGTCCCCATGTGTCTGCTCGCGGCCATGATCGGGGTGAACATCCGCGGTCTGGACAACAACATCCTCGTCCAGATCGGCCTGGTGGTTCTGATCGCGCTTGCGGCCAAGAACGCCATCCTGATCGTCGAGTTCGCCAAGCAGGCGGAAGAGGAAGAGGGCATGGATCGCTTCGAAGCGGCTGTTTATGCCGCCAAGGTGCGCCTGCGTCCGATCCTGATGACGTCCTTCGCCTTCATCTTCGGCGTCATGCCGCTGATGCTGGCGACCGGCCCCGGCGCCGAAATGCGCCAGTCGCTGGGCACGGCGGTCTTCTCCGGCATGCTGGGCGTGACCTTCTTCGGTCTGATCTTCACCCCGGTCTTCTACGTCATGATGCGTTGGCTCGCAGGCAAGCTGCCCAGCTCGCCGCAGAAGCCGCGCGAGCTGCCGACCACCTACGGCGCCCCGCCGCATGATCCGTACGACCCCACCGACCCCGCGCCGGCCGCCCCCACCACGGCCAACCCGCGCCTGGGAGACGCCTGATGAACCGTAAAGCCCTTTCCCTGCTGACCGCTTCCGGCGCCGCGCTTCTGCTCGCCGCCTGCGCGGTCGGACCCAAGGCGCCGGAGCCCACGCTTCCGGTGCAGGGCCAAGGCGCCTTCATCGGCGCGCAATCCGCCTCGGTTTCGACCGAGGCGGCCCGCGCCGACTGGTGGCGGCTCTACAACAACGCCACGCTGGACGGTCTGATCCAGCAAGCCCTGACCGAGAACAACGAACTGGAGGCGGCCGCAGCCAACCTGCGCGCCGTCCGGGCCTCTCTGTCCGAGGCCCGCGCCGGTCGTCTGCCTTCGACCAACGCCAACGCCGCCTTCAACCGCAGCCAGGCCTCCACCGTGACCTCGCCCGCTTCGGGCGGGGCCAAGCTGCCGGAAGTCGACACCTACAGCGTCGGTCTGGACGTCTCCTACGAGGTCGACCTGTTCAGCCGCGTCGAGTCGACCGTCCGCGCCGCCCGCGCCGACGCTGCCGCCGCCGCCGAGGCGCTGGAAGTGGTGCGGATCACCGTCGCCGCCGAAACGGCCCGGGCCTATGCCGACACCTGCTCGGCCAACGCCCAGATCGCGGTGGCGGAACGGACCATCGACCTGCAGTCTAAGACCGTCGACCTCACCCAGCGTCTGCTGGACGGCGGTTCAGGCAATGGTCTGGACGTGGCCCGCGCGCGCGCGGCGCTGGAGTCCACCCGCGCCAGCCTGCCGCCGCTGCGGGCCCAGCGCGACGGCGCCCTCTATCGCCTCGCCACCCTGACCGGGCGCACCCCGGCCGAGGCCAGCGAAGCGGCGCGTGGTTGCCAGTCGCCGCCGCAACTGTCGCAGCCGATCCCGGTCGGCGACGGCGCGGCCCTGCTGGCCCGTCGCCCCGACGTGCGACAGGCCGAAGCCCGTCTGGCGGCCGCCGCGGCTCGCGTGAACGTGGCCACCGCCAGCCTCTATCCGTCGATCAGCCTGGGGGGCTCGCTGGGCTCGACCTCGCTGGACTCCTCGGGTCTGGGCGACGACGCCAACTCCCGCTTCAGCGTCGGTCCGCTGATCAGCTGGAACTTCCCCAACATCGCCGTGGCACGCGCCCGCATCAAGCAGGCCGGCGCCCAGACCGACGCGGCCCTGGCGACCTTCGACCAGACGGTTCTTGTGGCCCTGCAGGAAACCGAGACGGCCCTCAGCGCCTATGCCAACGAACTGGACCGCCGCACGGCCCTGCGCACCGCGCGGGACCAGGCAGCCACGGCGGCCCGCCTGTCGCGCCTGCGTTTCGACGCCGGCGCCGACAGCTTCCTGACGGTGCTGGATTCGGAACGGACCCTGGCCGGGGCCGACGCCGCCCTCGCCGCTTCGGAAGCCCAGGTCACCACCTACCAGATCGCCCTGTTCAAGGCCCTGGCTGGCGGCTGGGATCAGGCGCCCAACCCGGAAGCCTGATCCCCGGATCTCGCTGAAAATACAGACGCCCGGCAGGTTCAACCCCGCCGGGCGTTTTCTTTTGGCCACCCGCGCATGATTTTCACGCCTTCAGGCGTGACCATGGCCCGATTGATGCTCTAGGGAGGATGGGTGACCCATTCCGCGCCCTCCCCTGCCGCCGAGACTGCCGCCGAGGCTTCGCCCGCGACGGCGCTGGCTCATGCCCGCCGCGTGGTGGTCAAGATCGGCTCCTCCCTGCTGGTCGACGCCGCCACCCGCGCCGTGGCCCGTGACTGGCTGGCTTCCTTGGCCCAGGACATCGCCCACCTGCGCCAAGAGGGCCGCGAGGTCATCGTCGTCTCCTCCGGCGCCGTGGCTCTGGGACGCGGACGGCTGAAGACCTCGCCCGGTCGGCTGCAGGACAAGCAGGCCGCCGCCGCCGTCGGCCAGACCCTGCTGATGCACGCCTGGGAAGAGGCTCTGGCCCCGCACGGCCTGATCACCGCCCAGGTCCTGCTGACCCGTGACGACACCGAACGGCGCCGCCGCTGGCTCAACGCCCGCACCACGGTCGAGGCCCTGCTGGCCCACGGCGTCGTCCCCGTGGTCAACGAGAACGACACCGTCGCCACCGAGGAAATCCGCTACGGCGACAACGACCGGCTGGCCGCCCGCGCGGCCCAGCTGGCGCGCGGCGATCTGCTGATCCTGCTGTCCGACGTGGACGGCCTCTACACCGCCGACCCGCGCCGCGATCCCGAGGCCCGCCACCTGGCCCTGGTCGAAAGCCTCGGCCCCGACATCCTCGGCATGGCCAGCGGCGCCAACGCAGACGCCGGGGTCGGCACCGGCGGCATGGCCACCAAGCTGGCCGCTGCCCAGATCGCCCGCTCCGCCGGCTGCGCCACCGTCATCGCCTCGGGCCTGACGCTTCATCCGCTCAAGACTGTGGCTGAGGGCGCACGCGCCACCCTGATCACCGCCCCGGCCACGCCGCTCGCCGCCTGGAAGCAGTGGATCGCCGGCAGCATGGCGCCGGGCGGTTCCTTGACGCTGGACGAAGGCGCCGTGCGCGCGCTGAGGTCGGGCAAGAGCCTGCTGCCCTCGGGCATCCTCGCGGTCAGCGGCGACTTCGAAAAGGGCGACAGCCTGCGTCTGCTCGACCCGTCCGGCGCCGTCGTCGGCGTCGGCCTGGCCGCCTATCCCGCTGACGAGATCGCCCTGATCCGAGGCCGCCATTCCGATGAGATCGAAAGCCTGATCGGCTACCGCGGCCCCTCGGTCGTGATCCACCGCGACGACCTGGTGCTGGAGGCCCGATGACCGATACGCCCATCCCTGTTCTTGCCCTGATGCTGGACATGGGCCGTCGCGCCCGCGCCGCCGCCGACGCCCTTCGCGCCACCACGCCGGACGCCCGCACCGACGCCCTCATCCGTCTCGCCCAGGGCCTGCGCGCCGCCGAGGCCGAGATTCTCGCCGCCAACGCCCGCGACATCGAAAACGCCCGCGCCTCGGGCCTGTCCGAAGCCCTGATCGACCGTCTGGCCCTGACCCCCGCCCGCGTCGAGGGCATGGCCGTCGCCGTCGAGACCATTGCCGCCCAGCCCGATCCCGTCGGCGCCGAGATGGCGCGCTGGACCCCCGCCAATGGTCTGGACATCGCCCGCGTCCGCACCCCCATCGGCGTCCTGGGCGTCATCTACGAGAGCCGCCCCAACGTCACCGCCGACGCCGCCGCCCTGTGCATCCGCTCGGGCAACGCCGCCATCCTGCGCTGTGGTTCGGACTGCCTGGAATCCTCGCGCGCCATCGCCGCCGTGGTCGCCCGCGCCGTGGCCGAAGCGGGTCTGCCCGCCGACGCCGTCCAGTTGGTTCCCGTCCCCGATCGCGAAGCGGTCGGCGCCATCCTGTCGGGACTTGAGGGCGCCATCGACCTGATCATCCCGCGCGGCGGCAAGAGCCTGGTCGCCCGTGTTCAGGCCGAAGCGAAAGCCCCCGTGCTCGGTCACCTCGAGGGCCTGTGCCACACCTATCTGGACGCCGCCGCCGACCTCGATGTCGCCCGCCGCGTCGCCGTCAACGCCAAGATGCGCCGCGTCTCGGTCTGCGGCGCCACCGAGACCCTGCTGGTGGATCGCGCCGCCGCCGAACGCCTGCTGCCCGCCGTCGCCGCTGACCTGATCAAGGCGGGCTGCGAACTGCGCGGCGACGCCGAGACTTGCGCCCTAGTCCCCGAAGCGGCCGAGGCGGTCGAGGCCGACTGGACCACCGAATACCTGGCCCCCGTCCTGGCGGTACGGGTCGTCGATGGAGTTCAGGGCGCCGTGGATCACATCCGGACTTACGGCTCGGGCCACACCGAGGCCATCATCACCACCGACGCCGGGGCCGCCGAACGCTTCGCCAACGGCGTCGACAGCGCCATCGTCCTGATCAACGCCTCGACCCAGTTCGCCGACGGCGGCGAGTTCGGCTTCGGCGGCGAGATCGGCATCTCGACCTCGAAACTGCACGCCCGCGGCCCCGTCGGCGCTGAACAGCTGACCACCTACAAGTATGTCGTGCGCGGTCAGGGTCAGACCCGACCCTGAATCCCGCTGAGCGCCACAGCCCTCCCCGGGATGACGCAATGCTGTCTGAAACCAATATTTTCCCAAGGCGATGCCCGCAGGGGCCGCCCTCATTGCGTCCGCACCTGCGAAAACATGCTGCGTCGCACACTGCAATCCGGTGATAAATTCCTCAAAATTAGACACTAAGACCCATTAATGCCTATGCATATAAAATTTCAGCTTCACTTAGGAAAATATTTGCGCACCCACCCCATGTTTCGCTTAATGAGCAGATGCAAAAAGGTGGCCGTTCCAACCCTGGTGGTTTTCTGATTGAGCAGCGTCGGCTGGAGAAACAGCCCGCTGATCTGCGCGTACGCGCCTTCACGGAGATCACGCTCAAACCGACCGCCGCCAGCGGGACGGTTCAGGCGTCGCGTTGCACAGACTGCGGCGTGCCCTTCTGCCAGAACGCCTGCCCGCTGCAGAACAGCATCCCCGACTGGCTGGCCCTGTCGGCCGACGGCGACCTGCGCGAGGCCTGGCGCGTCGCCGCCTCGACCTCGACCATGCCGGAGATCTGCGGCCGCATCTGTCCGCAGGACCGCCTGTGCGAGGGCGCCTGCTCCCTGCAGCAGTCCGGCTGGGACGGCGTCACCATCGGCTCGGTCGAGGCCTGGATCGCCGACACCGCCTTCGACAACGGCTGGGTCGAGCCCATCCGCCCCCTGGCCGAACGCGGCCAGAGCGTCGCCATCGTCGGCTCGGGTCCCGCCGGTCTGGCCGCCGCAGACCGCCTGCGCAGCGAAGGCTACGCCGTCACCGTCTATGACCGCCACGACCGCGCGGGCGGCCTGCTGACCTACGGCATCCCCGGCTTCAAGCTGGAGAAACGCATCGTCCAGCGCCGCATCGACCGCCTGATCGAGGGCGGGGTCGAGTTCGTGCTGAACACCAATGTCGGCGTCGACATCACGATGGACGCGCTGCGGTCGCGCCATGACGCCGTCCTGCTGGCCATGGGCGTCTATCAGGCCCGCACCCTGGCCGTGCCGGGGCGCGGTCCCGACGACACCGTCGCTGCCCTCGACTTCCTGATCGCCCAGAACCGCATCGACTGCGGCGACGCCGCCGACGCCTCTGCCCCCCACGCCGCCGGTCGCGACGTCGTCGTCGTCGGCGGCGGCGACACGGCCATGGACTGCGTCCGCACCGCCATCCGCCAGGGCGCGAACAGCGTCGTCTGCCTGTATCGCCGCGACCGCGACAACATGCCGGGCTCGGCGCGCGAAGTGCAGAACGCCGAGGAAGAAGGCGTTCGATTCGAATGGCTGGGCGCGCCCAAGGCCCTGATGTCCAGGGGCGAGGCTGTCACCGCCGTCCGCGCCCAGCGCATGGCCCTGACGGAAGCCGCCCCCGGCGGCCGTCGCGACATCGCCCCCGTCGCCGGCTCGGACTTCGACCTGCCCGCCGATCTGGTGATCGAGGCCCTCGGCTTTGAGCCCGAGGCCTTTGGCGAACAGCTGGACGCCAACCTCGGCCTGACCAGATGGAACACCCTGCAGGTGACGCGTGGCGGTTTCGCCACCACCCTGCCCGGCGTGTTCGCCGCCGGGGACGCCGTGCGCGGCGCCTCTCTCGTCGTCTGGGCCGTGCGCGACGGCCAGGACGCTGCGGCTGAAATCGACCGCTATCTGCGCGCGCGCACCGAGGAAGCCGCGGCATGACCGACGCATCGCAATCCCACTGGCTGACCCGATATGAAGAGAACCGCGCCCGCCTGATCGAGGGCGGCGCCTATGACCCGTCGTCGGAGCGCGACGCCTGCGGCGTGGGTCTGGTCTGCGCCATCGACGGCAAGCCCCGGCGTGAAATCGTCGAGATGGCCATCAAGTCGCTGAAGGCCGTGGCCCACCGCGGCGCGGTCGACGCCGACGGCCTGTCCGGCGACGGCGCCGGCATCATGATCGAACTACCCCAGGCCTTCTTCGCGACCCAGGTCCGCGCCGTCGGCCAGACCCTGCGCCCCGGCCCCATCGCCGTGGGTCAGGTCTTCCTGCCGCGCACCGACCTGGGCGCCCAGGACCACGCCCGCGCCATCGTCGAGGCCGAGGCCATCCGCTCGGGCTTCTACATCTATGGCTGGCGTCAGACGCCGATGGACCTGTCGGTCGTGGGCGTCCGCGCCGACGCCACCCGGCCCGAGATCGAGCAGATCATGCTGGCCGCGCCGGAAGGCATGGAGATCGAGGAACTGGAGCGGGAGCTCTTCCTGTGCCGTCGCCGCATCGAGAAGGCGGTGCAGGCGTCGGGCCTGAACGGCTTCTACCTGTGTTCGCTGTCAGCCCGCTCGATCGTCTACAAGGGCATGGTCCGCGCCGAGCTGCTGGGTCAGCTGTATCACGACCTGAACGACCCCAGCGTCGTCGCCGGCTACGCCGTCTTCCACCAGCGCTACTCGACCAATACCTTCCCCGAGTGGAAGCTGGCCCAGCCCTTCCGCATGCTGGCCCACAACGGCGAGATCAACACGCTTCAGGGCAACCTGAACTGGATGCGCGCCCACGAGATCCGCATGGCGGCCTCGGCCTTCGGCGACCGCGACCATGAGGTCAAGCCGGTGGTCCAGCCGGGCGGCTCGGACTCGGCGGCCCTGGACAATGTCTTCGAGGTTCTGGTCCGCGCCGGGCGTCCCGCCCCCCTGGCCAAGGCCCTGCTGGTGCCCGAGGCCTGGTCCTCCGACGACGTGGTGATGAAGCCCGAGCACCGCGCCCTCTACGCCTATTGCAACGCCGTGATGGAGCCGTGGGACGGCCCCGCCGCCCTGTGCGCCGTCGATGGCCGCTGGGTCGTGGCGGGCAAGGACCGCAACGGCCTGCGCCCCTTGCGCGCCGTCGAGACCGTGGACGGCCTGCTGCTGGCCGGCTCCGAGGCCGGTCTGGTTCCCCTGCCCGAGGGCCGGGTCAAGCGCCGCCTGCACATCGGCCCCGGCAAGCTGATCGCCGTCGATCTGAAACACGGTCGTCTCTACGACGAGCATGAGGCCGTCGACGCCCTGGCCGCCGCCCAGCCCTATTCGGACTGGCTGGATAACATGGTCGATCTGGAGCCCATCATCGGCCCCGGACCGGAACCGCGCGCCGCTGTCGGCGAGGCCCTGATCCGCCGTCAGATCGCCGCCGGCTTCAGCCGCGAGGATCTGGACCTGTTGCTGGACGCCCTGGTCCGCGACGGCAAGGAAGCCGTGGGTTCCATGGGCGACGACGCCCCGCCCGCCGTCCTGTCCAGCCTGCCGCGTCCACTGGCGCATTACTTCCGCCAGAACTTCAGCCAGGTCACCAACCCGCCCATCGACCCCCTGCGCGAAGCCGGGGCCATGAGCCTGAAGACCCGCTTCAAGAACCTGGGCAATATCCTGGCCCAGGACGAGGCCCAGACCGAGGTCTTCGTGCTGGACAGCCCGGTCCTGACCACCGGCATGTACCAGCGCCTGCTGGGCGTCGTCGCCGACGGCTCAACCACGGTGATCGACTGCACCTACCCGCTCCCCGCTGAGGGCGACCGCTCCGGCGCCGGCCTGCGTCAGGCGCTGGACCGCATCCGCGACGAGGCCGAGACCGCCGCGCGCGACGGCGCCACCCTGATCGTCCTGACCGACGAGCACGCCTCGGCCGAGCGTCTGGCCGCGCCGATGATCCTGGCCACGGCCGGGACCCACGGCCGCCTGATCGCGGCGGGCCTGCGCACCTATTGCTCGCTGGTCGTGCGTTCGGCCGAGACCCTGGACCCGCACGCCTTCGCCGTTCTGGTCGGGGTCGGCGCCACCGCCGTCAACCCCTGGCTGGCGCAGGAGCTGTTCCAGGAGCGTCTGGATCGCGGCGCCTATCCGGGCCTGACGCTCCATGACGCCTGCCTCAACTACAAGCATGGCATCGAGGCCGGTCTGCTCAAGGTGCTGGCGCGCAAGGGCATCAGCATCATCTCCGCCTATCGCGGCGGCTGCGAGTTCGAGGTCCTGGGCCTGTCGCGGGCACTGGCCGCCGAGTTCTTCCCCGGCGCCCCGTCGCGCATCTCCGGCATCGGTCTGGCCGGTCTGGAGCAGGCGGCGCTCAAGCGTCATGCCGTGGCCTTCGGCGCGGCCGTGCCCTCGCCGTCGATGGGCGGCTTCTTCCGCATCCGTGCGGGCGGCGAGGCCCACGCCCATGACGCGAAGACCATCCACCTGTTGCAGGACGCGGTGAACCGCGGCGACTACAAGCGTTTCAAGCAATACTCCGCCGCCGTTCGCGAGCAACCGGATCTGGCCCTGCGCGACCTGCTGGACTTCAAGGACGGTCTGGCCCCGGTCCAATTGCACGAGGTCGAAAGCGTCTCGGACATCCGCCGCCGCTTCCTGTCCCAGGCCATGTCGCTGGGCGCCCTCAGCCCCGAAGCCCATGAGACCCTGAACATCGCCATGAACCGGATGGGCGCGCGCGCCGTCTCCGGCGAGGGCGGCGAGGACCCGGCCCGCTATGTGCCGCGTCCGAACGGCGACAACGCCAACTCGGCGGTCAAGCAGGTGGCCTCGGGCCGCTTCGGCGTCACCGCCGAATACCTGAACCAGTGCCGCGAGATCGAGATCAAGGTGGCCCAGGGCGCCAAGCCCGGCGAGGGCGGCCAGCTGCCCGGCTTCAAGGTCACCGAATTCATCGGCCGGATGCGTCACGCCGTTCCGGGCACGACCCTGATCAGCCCGCCGCCGCACCACGACATCTATTCGATCGAGGATCTGGCCCAACTGATCTACGACCTGAAGGCGATCAATCCCGACGCCAAGGTCACGGTCAAACTGGTCTCGGCCACCGGCATCGGCGCCATTGCCTCGGGCGTGGCCAAGGCCAAGGCCGACGCCATCCTGATCGCCGGCCACAACGGCGGCACGGGCGCCTCGCCGCAGACCTCGGTCAAGCACGCGGGCATGCCGTGGGAGATCGGTCTGGCTGAAGCCCATCAGGTCCTCAGCCTGAACCACCTGCGCTCATCGGTGTCCTTGCGCGCCGACGGCGGCATCCGCACCGGCCGCGACGTGGTTCTGGCCGCCCTGCTGGGGGCCGAGGAATACGGCATCGGCACCTCGGGCCTGATCGCCATGGGCTGTCTGATGGTGCGTCAGTGTCACTCCAACACCTGCCCGGTCGGCGTCTGCTCACAGGACGAGCGCCTGCGCGCCAAGTTCACCGGCACGCCCGAGAAGGTGGTCAACCTCTTCACCTTCATCGCCGAAGAGGTCCGCGAAATCCTGGCCTCCATCG
Organism: Brevundimonas sp. NPDC090276; assembly: GCF_044772165.1. NCBI lineage: Bacteria > Pseudomonadati > Pseudomonadota > Alphaproteobacteria > Caulobacterales > Caulobacteraceae > Brevundimonas > Brevundimonas sp. NPDC090276. The sequence goes on from NZ_JBIVYK010000001.1 coordinate 25,642, forward strand.
GCGCCCGCACCATCGACGAGATTGTCGGCCGCACCGACCTGCTGCGGCAGACGCGGCGCGGCGGCTCGCATCTGGACGACCTGGACCTCAACCCCCTGTTGATGAAGGTGGACGTCGACCGGCCCGGCCGCTGGGCCGACAAGGTGCGCAAGCCTGTGCCCGAGAGTCTGGACGCCCAGGTGCTGAAAGATGCGGGCGCCTTCCTCGAACGCGGCCAGACGCTGGAGCTGTCCTATCCGCTGAACAACACCCAGCGCACGGCGGGCGCAGGGGTTTCCTCGGCCATCGTCCGCAAGTTCGGCCCACAGGGTCCGCAGGGCCGTCTGAAGCTGAAGCTGGAAGGCATCGCCGGTCAGAGCTTCGGCGCCTTTGGCGCACGCGGCCTGATCCTCGACGTCACCGGCGAGGTCAACGACTACGTCGGCAAGGGTCTGTCGGGCGCCGACATCCACGTCCGTCCCTATGAGTGGCGTGCCGACCAGCAGGTCTGCGGCAACACCACCCTCTATGGTGCCACCTCCGGCCGTCTGTTCGTGGCGGGCGCGGCGGGCGAACGCTTCGCCGTCCGCAACTCGGGCGCCGAGGCCGTGGTCGAGGGCCTGGGCGCGCACGGCTGCGAATACATGACCGGCGGTCGTGTGGTCGTTCTGGGATCGGTCGGCTGGAACCTGGCGGCGGGCATGAGCGGCGGCGAGCTGTTCGTGCTCGACGCCGACGGTCGCGCGGCCCAGGCCCTGAACGGCGACATGGCCTGGGTCGGCCGCATCGACGCCGAGGCCGAAGCCCGGCTCAAGGCCCTGATCGAGGCCCACGCCAGCGCCACCGCCTCGCCTCTGGCCCGCCGCATCCTGGCCGACTGGTCCCAGTTCGCGCCGCGCTTCGTCCGCATCGCCCCCAGGACCGTCCTGGCCGCCGAGACCGCCGAACCCGACGTCAGGCTGGCCCAACCGGCCTGACGCACGCGGCCCCTAAAGGTCCCGGCTGCTGATCACATGCTTGAAATGGTGCCGCCACAGCCGCGCACCCAGCTCGCCGGAGCGATCCAGCGACGAGCCGACGGTGAGGTCAGCGATCAGGGTCGGCGTCAGCCCCGCGTCGAACAGGGCGAAACCGGCGGCCAGGACGCAGGTGTCGGTCTGGATGCCGCAGACCAGCACCCGCTCCGGGTTCAGCGCCTTCAGGTGGGCGACGGTCTCTCGCGTCGGGGCGTAGCCATGTTTCACGTGAACCACGTCGGCCTCGACGAGACTGTCGTCATCGGGGGCGGGGGTCCATCCGAGCTGGCGCGCGAAGGGGGTGGCGGCCTCGTTGTGGCGCTCGACCGTGGCGACCGAGGGCATGGTCCCGATCAGGCGCTTGATCCCGGCGACCAGCCAGCCGGGCGGATTGAAGCTGGGCTGAACGTCGATGATCAGAAGTGCCTGGCGCATGACCGTGGTCAGCGCTTCTTGCCCAGTTCGGCGGCGATGTCCTTGGTCATGCGGCCGACCTTGCGGTGGGCGGCGGTGATCTGGTCCTTGGTCACGCCCCAGCGCTTCATCCAGTATTCGACGGCCTGACGCTCGGACAGGTCCAGCCGGTCCTTGTCGATGAAGCCGCGCTTGTCCTTGAGGCCCGCCATGGGAATGTCCTTGATCCGCAAAGACCAAGCCTAGCACCAAAGCGGCGAAACGGCCCCTCCTTCGGGCGAAGAAGGGGCCGACTTTTCTAGCAGCCGGCGGAGGCTGCGGCCGCCGTCATGCGGGTCTCGCGCCGGACGAGCAACAGGACCAGGATCAGACCCGAGCCCGCCATGGCCGCTCCGGCCAACGCCACGGCCGGATAGCCGAGGTTGAGGCCGATCACCGCTCCCCCCAGGGCCGCCCCGATGGCGTTGCCCAGGTTGAAAGCGCCGATATTCATGGCCGAGGCCAGATTGGGCGCGTCGGCGGCGGCGGTCATCACCCGCATCTGCAGCGGGGGCACCAGGGCGAAGCTGGCCACGCCCCAGAGGAAGATGACCACGGCGGCGGGCGCCTGCCACGGCATGACGACGGCGAACAGGACCAGCAGGGCGGCGAGCGCGCCGAGCGTGACGATCAGGGTGCGGTCCACCGAACGGTCGGCGAAGCGCCCGCCCAGCCAGTTGCCGACCGTCAGGCCGACGCCATAGACGACCAGCATGGCGGTGACGAAGGCGCTGGAGGCCAGGGTCTGTTCCTTCAGGATCGGGGCGATGTAGGTGAAGACAGTGAACATGGCGCTGGAGCCGATGACGGTCAGGGCCAGGGCGGCCAGGACCGGACCGCGTTTCAACACCGCCAGTTCGGCCTTCATCGCGCCGTCGTCGCTCGCCGCCTCGACCGGACCGAGCGGCAGGGTCAGACGCAGGGCGATCATGGCCAGGGCGCCGAGGCCCGCAATGCCCCACAAGGAGGCGCGCCAGCCCAGGGTCTCGCCGGCCCAGGCGGCCAGGGGCACGCCGGTGATGTTGGCGATGGTCAGACCCATGAACATGGCCGCCACCGCGCCCGCCCGCCTGTTCGGCGCCACCACGCTGGCCGCGACGATGGAGCCGACGCCGAAGAAGGCCCCGTGGTTGAACGAGGTCACGACCCGCGCCGCCATCAGGCTCCAGTATTCAGGCGCGATGGCCGACAGCAGGTTGCCCAGGGTGAAGATGCCCATCAGGCCGATCAGCAGGGTGCGGCGGGGCACGCGGCCGGTGGTCAGGGTCATCAGCGGCGCCCCGATCAGGACGCCGAAGGCATAGGCGCTGACCAGCAGGCCCGCCGCCGGGATGGAGACGCCGAGATCGCCAGCGATGACGGGCAACATGCCCATGGGGGCGAACTCGGTCACGCCGATGCCGAAGGCGCCGACCGCGAGCGCCAGAAGAGGAGGGTTGAGCTTCATGGGAGAGAAGGCCTGTCTTGTTTCGAGCGAACAGGTGGCGCAGGCGAAGCGCAGGGAGTAGGGCTGGATCAGGTCAAACATCTTTGCGCTGGAGACACGAATGGCCGGAATCACGGTCAATCGCGCGGGCGAACTGGCGGTGTTCGAGGCGGCGGCGCGTACGGGCAGCTTCTCGGGCGCGGCGCGGGAACTGAACCTGACGCCCTCGGCGGTCAGCCGCACTGTGGCGCGGACCGAGGCGCGGCTGGGCGTGCGGCTGGTGATCCGCACCACGCGCAGCCTGACTCTGACGGCGGAAGGCGAGGCCTATCTGCAGGCGGCGCGACGCATCCTGACCGATCTGGACGACGCCGAGCAGGCCATCGCCGACCAGGGCGCGCCGCGCGGGCGGCTGAGGGTCAGCGTGTCCCAGTCGCACGGGCGGCTGCACGTCGTGCCCCTGCTGGGCGACTTCACCGCGCGCTATCCGCACATTCTGGTCGACATCAATCTGACCGATGCGGTGGTCGACATCGCCGCAGGACAGGCGGACGTGGGCGTGCGCTCGGGCCCGCTGGACGACAGCGGTCTGACGGCGCGCAAGATCAGTCAGACGCGGCGCGTCATCGTCGCTTCGCCCGACTATCTGGCGCGCCGGGGAACGCCCGTGGTTCCTGAAGACCTGCACGCTCACAACTGCCTGAATTTCAACTTTCGCCGGGCCGAGCCGGTCTGGCCCTTCGTGCGCGATGGGCAGGAATTCCGCCTGACGGTGCAGGGCGGCATCGAGGCCAACAACGGCGAAACCTTGGGCCAGCTGGCGGCCGACGGGGTGGGGATCACCCGGGTCGGGGCCTTCAGCGTGGCCGACGCCATCGCCGCCAGGCGGCTGGTTCCCCTGCTGGAGGATTTCAATCCCGGCGACGTGGAGAACACCCACGCCGTCTTCGTCGGCGGCGCCAACACCCCGGCGCGGGTGCGGGTCTTCGTCGATTTTCTGGTCGAGCGTCTGAGGGCCTAGCCCAGCTTGCGGATCGCCGGTTTGAGCGACGCCGTCGAGGCGCGAAACTCCGCCCACGGATCGGGCGTCCGCAGCAGGTCATCGGCGGTCAGCAAGTTAAAGGCCCTGGGGTCCAGACCCGGTTGCACCTGGTCCCAGGACAGGGGGCGGGCGATCCCGGCGCCGGGCCGGGCGCGCGGCGACCATGGGGCGACGGCGGTGGCGGCACGGCCGTTGCGCAGATAGTCGAGGAAGATCCTCCCGCCTCGCGCCTTCTTGGCCAGGGTGGTGGTGAAGCGCTCGGGATGGTCGGCCTTCATCGCCTCCGACACCCCCTTGGCGAAGGCCTTGGCCTGATCCCAGTCGATGCGGCTTCGGGCGTCAGCCTTGATGGGAACCACGACGTGCAGCCCCTTGCCGCCGGTGGTCTTGACGAAGGGAGTCAGGCCCAGCGCCTCGATCCGAGGTTTGAGCAACATGGCGGCGGCGACCACCTCGTCGAAGTCGAGGCCCTCGTCGGGGTCGAGGTCGAAGGTGATCTGATCCGGGGCCTCGGGGTCGCCCGGCTTGCAACCCCATGGATGCAGCTCCAGCCCCCCCGACTGGCCGATAGCGATCAGGCCGCTGAGGTCGGCGACCGCGACATAGGGACGACCTTCGCCCACATCGACCGCCCGCAAGCCCGGATGGCGGCCCGCCATGATGTGGCGCTGGAAGAAACGCTGCCCCTCGATGCCGTCCGGCGCGCGGATGATGGAGACGGGGCGGTCGAGGATGTGGGGCAGAAGGCGTTCCGCCACGGCCTCGTAGTAGCGGATCAGGTCGGCCTTGCTGACGGCGGCGTGGTCGCCCCTCGCGGGCCACAGGATCTTGTCGGGATGAGAGATGCTCACACCCGCGACGACCAGCTTTCCGGCCTTGGCCACGGGCGAGGCCGGCTGCGGCGGGGCGGTCACGTCGGCGGGCGCCTTGTCCTCGCGCAGACCCTTGAAGGCGGCCTGGCGCAGGATGCCCGCATCAGAATAGCCAGCGTGTTCGATCTCGGCGACCAGAACAGGCGCCACCCAGTGCAGTTGGTCGTCCGCCTCGGGCTCGGCGATGAAGGGCGAGCGGTCGATGGCGGCGGCCTTCAGCGCCGGCAGAAGGGTCCGGGTCAGGGCTGCCGAATAGCCCGTGCCGACCCGGCCAAGGTAGCGCAGCCCGTCCTTCGCCTGGACCCCAACCAGCAGGGAGCGGAAACGGGTTCCGCCTTCGGACGACCAACCGCCGATCACCACCTCGTCGCGGCCTCGGCACTTGGACTTGACCCAGGCGGCGGATCGTCCGGCGCGATAGGGAGAGTCGAGCTTCTTGGAGATGACGCCCTCCAGTCCCATGCGACAGGCGCTTTCCAGAACCGCCGCGCCCTTGGCGGCGAAGTGATCAGCGTAGCGCAGACGCGCGGCGCGCCCCTTGGCGACCCGGTCGCACCAGGCCTGAAGCCGCGCCTTGCGGTGCGACAACGGCAGGGCGCGCAGGTCCTCCGCCCCGTCGAACAGCAGGTCAAAGACGAAATAGACCAGTCCCCTGATCTCGTTGTCAGAGATGGCGGTCTGCAGGGCCGAGAAGTCCGGCAGGGCGTCCTTGTCCAAAGCGCACAACTCCCCATCGACCACCGCGTCGGGCCAATGGGCGGCGTCCGCGGCCAGTTCGGGAAAGCGCTCGGTCCAGTCCAGACCCTTGCGGGTGCGCAAGGTCGCTCGACCGCCGCCGGTCGCGACCTGAATTCGATAGCCGTCGAACTTGATCTCGTGGACCCAGCCCGACATCGAGGGCGGGCGCTCGGCGACTTGGCACTGCTGGATCGGCACGAAGGCGTGGGGTTTGGAAAGCGCCTTAGGCACAGTCTGCAGCGGCGGGGGCGGCGCCTTGCGGGCGGCAGGTTTGGACGACGTCCATTCGGCCTCCCCCTCAGCGATCGCGGCCATGCTGCGTCCGCTGACCACAGAGGCGTCAATCTCGGCCAGGGCGTCGCCTTCGCCGTCGACGGCGTAGGCGTCCTTCTCCTTGGCCAGCAACCAGTTGGTTCTCTTCGAGGGTTTGCCGCGATCCGACTTCAGCCGGATCAGGGCCCAGCCGCCCTTCAGCCGTTCGCCGTCGAGGGTCAGTTTGACCACGCCCTTTCTGAAGGCCGCGTCCAGATCCTTATCCTGGGGCATCCACTCGCCGACGTCCCACAACTGCACCGTGCCTGCGCCATAGTTTCCCGCCGGAATGGTCCCCTCGAAGCCGCCGTAGTCGAGCGGATGGTCCTCGACCTCGACCGCCAGCCGCTTGACGTGGGGGTCGCGCGAGGGGGCTTTCGTGACGGCCCAGGACTTCAGCACCCCATCGTGCTCGATGCGAAAGTCGTAGTGCAGACGGCTCGCGGCGTGACGCTGGATCAGATAGCGCAAGCCGGTCTGACGGGCCTTGGCCTTGCGACCCTTCGGCTCCGGCGTGACGCCGAAATTCCGCTTGGCCTGATAGGTGCTCAGTTCGCCGCGCGCCGTCATGACCTGTGAACGCGTCACTCCGGCGAAAGCTTCACCCGGCGCCGGAAATCACCTCAAGCCAGCACAGGTGAGACAAAACACACAAAATTACACGATTACTGAGACGTAAATCCGTCACTTCTTATCATGACAAATTGTTTCGTAAAAAAATCAGAATGAACTTGAACAATTTTGTGTAATGAATATGCATGAATTCTTCATTTTTGTCGCGACGATAGCCGGAACATTCAACTAACATCAATCTCCATTAGGTCGCCGCTCACTTCACGCGCGCTGGGCGCGCGGTGATGCAAGCGATCAGGAGAGACATCATGAAGACCTTGGTCACAGGCGCCGCCCTACTGCTCGCGATCACCCTTCCCGTCAGCGTTCTGGCGCAGGCGACGCGCCCGCCGTCGGACACCGACATCGTCGCCGTCACCTATGCCGATCTCGATCTCGACCAACCGGCTGGATCAAGGCTGCTGAACAACCGTCTCAGATCGGCGGCGCAACGCGTGTGCGGCGACACCAATCTGGTCTCGACGGCGCAAAGAGCCCGCCACTGGTGTGTCCGCGACGCCATGGCGCACGGCTGGGATCAGGTCGCCGCCAACCGCGCGATGCAGTCCGCCGAGGGCCAAACCATCGTGATCGCCGCCCTGAGAGCGCGACCACGACCATAGGTCGACCGAGGCTCCATAGAGGCTTGGCTGATTGTGGTGACGGAACAAGCCATTTCATCGAGAACAAACGACCGCAACGGCGTGTTGTCAGACATCAGTCGGTCGCTGGTCTTTGAGGAAGGACAAGCTCAGCGGAAGGGCGATCAGGAGATCGCAAGATGCAAACGACGATCATCGGCGTAGCCCTACTGCTCGCCATCGCCACGCCAACCGGCGCCCAAACACAAGCACAAGCCACGCAGCCCGTAGAAGGCGCGGAAGTCATCATGGTTTCCTATGCTGACCTCGATCTGAACCAGCCGACGGATTCACGGACTCTGGACCACCGTCTCAAGGCGGCGGCCCGACGTACTTGCGACACAGCCAATCTGCCGATGGACCACTATCTAGTCCGCCACTGGTGCATCAAGGACGCCGTGGCGGACGGCTGGTCTCAGGTCTCCGCACACCGCACGGACAAATACGCCGCAAGCCGCACGGTGACCCTGGCGGCGCTGAGACCACGCCGTTAGCCTCGAGCCGTTATCCTATAGACAAGGGCGCTTGCTCCGAGCCGGACGGAGCGGGCGCCCCATTGTCGCATGGCGCCCCGCCTCGCCGCCGCTTTCGCCCGCCCGCTCCATCGGCTAGGCAAGAGGGAGTGATAGACGACACAGGGTTCGACCAATGCGGGTGATCATTCTCGGCGGCGACGGCTTCTGCGGCTGGCCCACGGCCCTGCACCTGTCGGCGCGGGGCTGGGAGGTGCTGATCGTCGACAACCTCAGCCGCCGCAACATCGACAATGAGCTGGAGGTCCAGTCCCTGACCCCCATCCGCACCATGGGCGAGCGCATCGCGGCATGGCGCGAAGTCAGCGGCCGCACCATCGACTTCGTCAACCTGACCGTGGGCCAGGAATTCGACCGCCTGGTCGCCCTGATCAAGGACTGGGCGCCCGACAGCGTCGTCCACTTCGCCGAGCAGCGCGCCGCCCCCTATTCGATGAAGTCGGCGCGGCACAAGCTCTACACCGTCGACAACAACATCAACGCCACCCACCACCTGCTCGCCGCCATCGTCGAGAGCGGCCGGGACGTCCACCTGGCCCACCTGGGAACCATGGGGGTCTATGGCTACACCACCGCCGGCCTGCGCATCCCCGAGGGCTATCTGAAGGTCACGGTGGACACCGACCTCGGCCCGACCGAGCAGGAGATCCTGTTCCCGCCCAATCCGGGCAGCATCTATCACATGACCAAGACGCAGGACGCCCTGCTCTTCCAGTTCTACACGCGCAACGACGGCCTGCGGATCACCGACCTGCACCAAGGCATCGTCTGGGGCGCCCAGACCGAGGAGACCCGTCAGGACGAACGCCTGATCAACCGCTTCGACTATGACGGCGACTACGGCACGGTGTTGAACCGCTTCCTGATGCAGGCGGCGGTCGGCTATCCGCTGACGGTGCACGGCTCGGGCGGTCAGACGCGGGCCTTCATCCACATCCAGGACACGGTGCGCTGCGTCGAGCTGGCGCTGAAGAACCCGCCGAAATCGGGCGACCGGGTCAAGATCCTCAACCAGATGACCGAGAGCCGCCGCGTCCGCGATCTGGCGCAGATGGTGGCCGACATGACCGGCGCCGAGATCCACAACGTCCCGAATCCCCGTCAGGAGGCCGATGAGAACGAACTGGTCGTCGCCAACGACCAGTTCCGCGACCTCGGCCTGAAGCCCATCACCCTGGCCGAAGGGCTGATGGCCGATGTGACCGACATCGCCCGCCGCTACGCTGACCGGGCCGATCGCGCCAAGATCCCTTGCGTCTCCAGTTGGAACGGCAAGCGCGCCCAAGCGCTGCATTCCCAAGGCGCGGACGCTCCGCCCGTCGTCGCCAAAACCGCCTGACCGGACCGCCATGACCCAGCCTGCCCCCGCCGCCCCGTCCCTGCTGGTCTTCGGCGGCGGCTATCTGGGGCTTGAGGCGGCGCGCGAGGCGATCCGCAGGGGCGGCCGCGCCCTGGCCACCTCGCGCGATGCGACGCGGCGCGCCGAACTGACAGACGCCGGCGTCGTCGCCGTCGATCCCGCCGACGCCGAGGCCCTGCAGACCGCCGTGGCCGAGGCCTCGGCCATCCTGATCACCGCCGCGCCGGACGCCGCCGGCTGCCCCGGCCTGAAGGCCCTGGTCCCAGCTCTGACGGCCTCGCACGCCTATCCCGACTGGATCGGCTACGTCTCCTCGACCGCCGTCTATGGCGACCGGGCGGGCGGCTGGGCCTTCGAGGACGATGAACTGAACGCCGCCAGTCTGGAGGGGGCGCGGCGGGTGCGGGCCGAGCAGGACTGGCTGGACGCCGGGCGCGGCATGGGGCTGACGGTGCAGATCTTCCGCCTTCCCGCCATCTATGGACCCGACCGTTCGCCGCTGGATCGTCTGCGCGACGGGACCGCGCGGCTGGTGAAGAAGCCCGGTCAGGTGTTCAACCGCATTCATGTCGAGGACGCCGTGGCCGGCTTCTTCGCTTCGATGGCCCGCCCGCATCCGGGCCGCGCCTACACCCTGGCCGACGATGAACCGGCCCCGGCCGACCTGGTGATGGCGGGCGCAGCGAAACGTCTCGGCCTGCCCCTGCCGCCCGAGGTATCGCTGGACGATCCGTCGGTCTCGGACGCCATGCGGCGCTTCTACAACGACTCCAAGCGCCTCTCGAACGCCCGCGCCAAGGCCGAACTGGGCTGGCGGCCGAAATATCCGACCTGGCGCGAAGGGCTTGAGAGCAGCCTCGCGGCAGCCTCGCCGCCAACTGGCCTCTGAAGGCGCTCAAGCACCGAGCGACCGCGTCGCGAGCGGTAGCGCCCCTTATTCCCTAGAATGGAAGAATGTTCCGCTGACGGCTGTAGCTCATGGTGCCGACATTGGCGCCCAGGCGCAGGCCGACTCCGGTGCGGATCGGGGCCAGAACAATGCCGTCGGCACGCTGATAATTCACGCCCAGACCGGCGACCAGATAGGCCGAGCCCTCGACGCCAGGGTAGCGGCGATAGAGCATGTCAGGGTGATAGAGACCGTAGACCAGGGTGAAGACCCGACTGGCGTTGCCGCCCACGTCCCAACCGATCGAGATGCCCTGCCAGAAGACTTCCTGCGAGGCCGACAGGTCCTTCATGTGCAGGGCGCCGCGCCCATAGCGCACGCCCACGGCGGCAGCCCCGGCGGCTTCCTCGCCGGCGATATAGGCCGTCGGGCGGTCGCCCTGTTCGGCGAAGATGCGCTCGATGGCCGAGCCCATGGCTTCGGCGGCGATGCCCATTTCGCGCGAGCCGGCAGCGACCAGTTCCTCAAAGGTGTAGGCTTGGGCCGTCTGGTCGGAAGCAATCGGGTAGTTGGGGTCGACCGGCTGGCGCGTGGCGCAGGCGCCAAGGCCCATGGGCAGGGCGCCGGCGGCGGCGAGACCGAGGCTGGAACGGATCAGTTGGCGGCGATGCATGGTCGAGGCTCCTGACAGAGGACGGTCCGCCCGTCGTCGCGGGCTTGGCCTACCGTTCGTGTCTTTTGCGGCAGCCTTGGGGCTTTAAGGTTAACCGAACCTTGCTTGACCGTATTCGACGCCGTCCAAGCCGATCAAGCCTTTGTCAGCAGCCACCCGAACGACCCAGAAGGCCCCAACATCACGGGCCTCAAGTAGCGCGAAGCGCGATAGGCCCCTAAAAAGAAAACACTAGGGCGGAGCCCTAGTGTTTGTCGGTCTTGGCCGCGACCCAATCCATGACCGCGAGCAGCACGCCCGAGACCACGAAAGTCAGGTGGATGATCACCGCCCACATCAGCCCCGCCTGATCCAGCGGATAGCCCGGCTTGCCGATGTTCATGAAGCTCTTGAGCAGATAGATGGCCGAGATCGCCACGATGGAGGCGATCAGCTTCATCTTCAGGCCCGAAAAGTCGACCGAGCCCATCCACGGCGGGCGGTCCACATGGTTCTCGTCCAGATCCAGCTTGGACACGAAATTCTCGTAGCCGGAATAGAGGACGATCAGCAGCAAATTGCCCGCCAACGACAGGTCCACCAGGCTAAGGATGGCCAGAATGGCGCCGTCGGACCCCATATGGCCCTCGCCGATGATGAAGGCCTGCGGCACATAGTAGATCAGCTCGCGAACGAAGACGGCCAGCAGCATGACCAGAGCCGCGACCAGCCCCAGGTAGAAGGGGGCCATCAACCAGCGAGCGCGGAACAGGTTGCGCTCGAAGGCGGTCTCGGCCCAAGGCTTCTTCTCGGCCATCGGCGTCAGCTCCGCAGGACCGCGCCGGCCTTGGCGGCGGCGGCGACGACCTTGGCGGTCAGGGCTTCGATCTCGGCCTCGGTCAGGGTGGCGGCGCGCGGCTGGATCTCGACCTCGATCGCGACCGACTTCTGCCCTTCCGGCACGCCCTGGCCGCGATAGACGTCGAAGACGCGGACCTCGGCGATCAGGGCCTTGTCGGCGCCGATGACGGCGCGGATCAGGTCGCCCACCGACTTGGCCTCATCCATCAGGAAGGCGAAGTCGCGCGACAGCGGCATCAGGTTCGGCAGGTCCGCCGCGCCCCGGGCCTTGCCGCCTTTTCCACGCGGCTCCGGCACGGCGTCGAGGATGATCTCGAAGGCCAGCATGGGGCCGTCGGCGTCCAGGGCCTTGAGCACGCGCGGGTGCAGTTCGCCGAACTCGACGATGACGTTCTTGGGCCCCAGTTGCAGGCGAGCCGAACGACCCGGATGCCACCAGCTCTGGTTAGAGCCCTGCGCCAGCTGCAGCGAGGCGACCGGCGCGCCGATCTCTTCCAGCAGGGCGAACAGGTCGGCCTTGAGGTCGAACAGGGCGTCCTCGCCCGTCCCGCCCCAGTGACGGTCGGGGTGGGGCGCGACCAGGCCCGCGATGGCCGTGCGCTGTCCGTTCGGCTGATCGTTCAGATAGACCGGACCGACCTCGAACAGGGCCGCGTCGGCATGGCCACGCGCGGCGTTGCGCGCCGCCGCCTGGATCAGGTTGGGCAGGATCGACGGCCGCATGCAGTCGAGGTCGGCCGCAATGGGGTTCTCCAGCACCAGGCGCTCATCGCCGCCGCCGAACAGGACGGCGGTGGACTGCTTGGTGAAGGACCAGGTCACGGCCTCGGCGTAGCCCAGGCTGGCCAGGGCGCGACGAGCGACGCGGACGCGCGCCTGACGCGGGCTGAGGACGCCGCGCGCATGGCGGGCGACTTCGGGCAGGGGCGTGTTGGGCAGAGAGCGGAAGCCCTCGATGCGCGCGACTTCCTCGACCAGATCGGCGCGGCCTTCGACGTCGCGACGCCACGACGGCGGGGTCACGGTCCAGGGTTCGGCCTGATCGGCGCCGCCGGCGGTGACCAGGAAGCCGAGCTGACCCAGGATGGTGCCGATCCGGTCGTCGGACAACTCCATGCCGGTCAGGCGCTTCACATAGGCCGGGTCGAAGGCGAAAGGCGCCGGGCTGGCGGGCGGCTCGCCGACGAAGACGATCTCGGACGGCTCGCCGCCGCACAGGTCGAGAATCAGGCGCGTGGCCAGCTCCAGACCCGGCGTGACCGAAACGGGATCGACGCCGCGCGCGAAGCGGTACTGGGCGTCGGAATGGATGCCCAGGGTGCGGCCCGTCTGGGCGATGACGATGGGCTCGAACCAGGCGCTTTCCAGGAAGACGTCGGTGGTGGCCTCGTCGCAGCCGGTGCTTTCGCCGCCCATGACGCCGCCCAAACCAATGGGGCGTTCGCCCGCAGCGTCGGCGATGACGCAGTCGGCGGGCGAAGCCGTGTAGGTCTTGCCGTCCAGCGCGATCAGATGCTCGTGCTCGCCCGTTTCGGCCGAGGTCAGGCCGCCACGGACGACGATCTCGCTCCCCGACAGCTTGGCCATGTCATAGACATGCAGCGGGCGGGCGCGGTCATAGGCGATCAGGTTGGTGACATCGACCAGACGGTTGATCGGGCGCAGGCCGATGGCGGTCAGGCGTTTCTGCAGCCAGGCCGGCGACGGACCGTTCTTCACGCCGCGGATGACGCGGCCGGCGAAGACCGGGCACATCCCGGGGGCGTCCAGCCGCACCGAGATCGGCGAGGGGAAGGCGCCGCGCACCACGGCGATGTCGAAATGCTTCAGCTTGCCAGCGCTGGCCGCGGCCAGGTCGCGGGCGATGCCGGCGACGCCCAGCCAGTCGGGGCGGTTCGGCGTGACCTCGAAGTCGATGACCGGCTCGGCGCCGAACAGGCCAGCGACCGGAGCCCCGACAGGGATTTCCGGCGGCAGCTCCTGAATGCCGTCGCTCTCGTCGGCCAGTTCAAGCTCCGAGGCCGAGCACAGCATGCCGTGCGAAACCACGCCGCGCACCGGCTTTTCGACCAGGGTCACGCCCAGGCCGGGCACATAGGCGCCGATGGGGGCGTAGATGGTGGTCAGGCCCGGGCGCGCGTTCGGCGCGCCGCAGACGATCTCCTTCAGGCCGTCGACGGTCTCGACCTGGCAGACCTGCAGGCGGTCGGCGTCAGGGTGACGGGCCGTCGAGATGATCTTGGCCACGGTGAAGGGCGCCAGGACGGCGACGGGGTCGTGGACGTCCTCAACCTCCAGCCCGGCCATGGTCATGGCCTCGGCGATCTGGTGGACGTCAGCCTCGGTCTCGAGGTGATCCTTGAGCCAGGAAAGCGTGAACTTCATTGGGCGGTCCCGTCGAGCGCGGCGATCATGTCGTCCTGGAAACGCTCGGTTCCGGTGAACCCGACGCCAACAAAATCGCAGTTGATAAACCGACAATTCCTCAAGGGTATGGGACCTGTGACGCTCTGCGGGCTGCGCGGTCTGAGCACGAGCGTCTGGGGGTCTCCTCCCGTATCGCCAAGGTTGCAGCCATCAAAGTCGCAACCGTCCAGAGGCAACAGCACGGCAGGGCCTTCAATGATGCAGCGGGTAAAGGTCCGGTTCTCAATGATCAGGGATCCGGCGCGTGTCGTCTCCAGGAAGAGTTGCGGCAGCCAGACGTGAAGATTCCGGTACTCGGGACCAGGGCCGAGGGGCGTCAAGGTAATTGGATCGGAGGTCGAGGTATCGCTCATGTCAGGCTCTTCGATCAGGCCGCGCCATTGGCGGCGCGCGCCCGGAGCATGTCGTCTTCAAGTTGTTGCAGCAGGTCGTCGGTGCCGGTGAAGCCCACTTGGACGAAGCGGCATCGCACGAAACGGCAATTGGTCATGCCGATGGCCCCAGCCACCGTACTGTCGAGCGGCTTCAACAGGAGAGTCCGCGGGTTTTCCGCCACACCCAGATTGCAGCTGTCGAAGAAGGTGCCGCCCATGACGCCGATGACGGCGGGGCCTTCAATCAGGCACTCGGTGAACGTCTTGCCATCGATGATGGTCTGCCCGGCGTTCATGTGGTGTACGGCCAGCGAGGGCAGCCAGACGGCCTCCTTTTCGAAGGTCGTGCGGGCCACCAGTTCGCGGCCGAACTTTTCGTCAGCGGACATCGGGGTCTGGTCGGTCATGTCAAAACTCTCGAAATTTAGCTGAGGCCCGACGCCGGGTTCGGCGCGGCGAAGGCGGAGAAGCCGTAGTGCGCCAGCCAGCGCGTGTCGGCCTCGAACATGGGGCGCAGATCGGAGACGCCGTATTTCAGCATGGCCAGGCGGTCGACGCCCATGCCGAAGGCGAAGCCCTGATACTCATCGGGGTCGATGCCGCAGTTGCGCAGCACGTTCGGGTGAACCATGCCGCAGCCCAGGATCTCCAGCCAGTCTTCGCCTTCGTTCAGGGTCAGCTTGCCGCCCGAGCGGTCGCAGCGGATGTCCATTTCGGCCGAGGGCTCGGTGAAGGGGAAGTGATGCGGACGGAAGCGGGCGTTGACGTCGTCCAGCTCGAAGAAGCGGGCGATGAAGGTCTCCAGCGTCGTCTTCAGATGCCCCATGTGGATGTCGCGGTCGATCACCAGACCTTCGATCTGGTGGAACATCGGCGTGTGGGTGGCGTCGGAATCCTTACGGAAGGTGCGGCCCGGCGCGATGATGCGGATCGGCGGCTTCTGGCTCATCATGGTCCGCACCTGCACCGGGCTGGTGTGGGTGCGCAGCACCTTGCGCTCGCCCGTTTCCGGGTCGGGCTTGAGGAAGAAGGTGTCGTGCATTTCCCGCGCCGGGTGCTTGGGCGGGAAGTTCAGAGCGGTGAAGTTGTGGAAGTCGTCCTCGATGTCCGGCCCCTCGGCCACGGCGAAGCCCATCTCGGCGAACAGGGCGATCATCTCGTCCATGACCTGCATGGTCGGGTGCACCCCGCCCTTGCGGCGCGGACGGCTGGGCAGAGTCAGGTCGACCCGCTCGGCCAGCAGGCGGGCGTCCAGTTCGGCGGCCTCAAGCTCGGCCTTCTTGGCGGCGATGGCGGCGCTAACGCGGTCACGCAGGCCGTTGATCATCGGCCCCTGCTCGCGGCGTTCGTCGGGGCTGAGCGCGCCCATCCCCTTCAACAGGGCCGAGACGGTCCCTGTCTTGCCAAGGGCGGCGACGCGCACCTCTTCAATCGCAGCGACGCTTGGCGCCGCCCCGATGGCGTTGATCAGGTCGAGTTCTAGCTGGGCGAGATCGGTCATGGTCCGCAGCGTCTAGCCCGACATGGCCGTCACGCAAAGCCTTCAGCGTCGATCAGGCTTAGTCCGCGAGGACGAAAGTGACCTTCATGTTGACCCGGTACTCGGCGATCTGGCCGTCGCGGACCACGATCTTCTGATCCTGGATCCAGGCGCCCTCGACATGACGCAGGGTCTTGTCGGCGCGGGCGATGCCCTGGGCGACGGCGTCGTCGAAGCTGACGGTGGATGACGCGGTGATCTCGGTGACGCGAGCGACGGACATGGGCGAAGCCTCCTCAACCACCGGATCGCCATTCGACCCGGCTGTCGACCCCAACGCCCGATCCGCCGAAAAGTCAGGCTTGGCCATGAAAAACGCCCGCCCCGGAACCGGGACGGGCGTTTTTGTCTTTTTGCGCTAGCGCTCAGCCCGCGGGGCTGAACTGCTCGAGCGCAGTCGCGAGACTTAGGCGGCCAGAGCGGCGCGGACCTTCTCGGCGATGGCCTTGAAGCTCGCTTCGTCGGCGGCGATCGTCGACAGGACCTTACGGTCCAGCACGATGCCGGCCTTGTCCAGGCCGTGGATGAACTGCGAGTAGGTGAAGCCTTCCAGACGGGCGGCTGCGTTGATGCGCTGGATCCACAGGGCGCGGAACGAACGCTTCTTGTTGCGACGGTCGCGGTAGGCGTACTGGCCGGCGCGGTCGACAGCGGCCTTGGCCGTACGGATCGTATTCTTGCGGCGGCCGTAGAAGCCCTTGGCCTGCTTCAGAACCTTCTTGTGCTTGGCGTGGGACGTAACGCCCCGTTTGACGCGTGCCATTTTGTTTTTCCCTTCGGGAAGCCTCTAACGTTCGCCGCGCGGCGGCTCACTGCTTCAGAGGCTTAAGTTCAAATTCAGTGTGACAGGATGATCAGGTATGCAGCGCGCCGATCAGGCGTACGGCATGTAGGACTTGATCTTCTTGGCGTCGGCGTCGGCCATGACCGAAGTGCCGCGGTTTTGGCGGATGTACTTCGAGTTGTGGCTGATCAGACGGTGACGCTTGCCGGCGACGCCAGCTTTCACCTTGCCCGTGGCCGTGAATTTGAAGCGCTTCTTGGCGCCAGACTTCGTCTTCAGTTTCGGCATTTTCACTCTCTCTATTTTAGTGGGCTACCGCTCTTCGAGCCACATGAGCCCGGAGTGCGGAGCTGAAACGAACGGCCCAGGCATGCCTGTTAGCCCGGCTGTTCGGTACGCGAAGGCGCGGCTTGTACGCCGAACCCCGTCGCGAGGCAAGCGGAGTCACGGCTCCGTCCGCTTCGGGTCGACCGGATTGTTGGCTTCCAGGAAGCGCACTGTTTCACGAAGCATGGCCTGGCGCGTGTCGGTACGCGACAACCAGTGATCCTCGCCAGGCAGTTCGACCATCTCGACCGGCTTGCCGGCGCGCCTCAGGGCCGCAGCCATGAGACGGCTCTGCTCAATGGGAACGACGGTGTCGTCCTCGCCGTGGATCAACAACAGGGGGCTGTCCGCCTTGTCCGCCAGCAAGGTCGGGGACAGCGCGTCCAGCGCCCGGTCGTTGAACCGCGCCGCGCCCATGAAACGGTTCCAATAGCGAACGGTCTGATTGTTCCGCTCGCCCTGTCGCCATGCCTCCCGATCGACCATTCGGCGCAGGTCGGAGACCCCGTTGACGGAGACCCCGCAGCGATAGACCTGTCTGTCGAGCGTCAGCCCAGCCATGGCCGCATAGCCGCCGTAGCTGGCGCCGACAATGCAAACCCGGTCAGCGTCGATGGCGCCTTCGGCGGCCAGCCAACGGATGCCGTCCGACAGATCCGTCTGCATCTTGCGCCCCCATTCGCCATAGCCGGCCTCAAGGAAGGCCCGGCCGTATCCGGTCGATCCCCGGAAATTGGCTTGCAGCACCGCGTAGCCGCGCGAGGCCAGCGCCTGAGCCCACCAGTCGAACCCGGCGACGTCCCGCGACGCCGGTCCGCCGTGAGCCAGAACCACCAGAGGCAGTTTCAAGGGCGTCACCACGCCTGGCGGCAAGGTCAGGTAGCCGTCAATCTCAAGCCCGTCCGCCGCCGCATAGCGGATCGGGCGCACGACGCCGACCTGCTCGGTCGGTATCTTCGGATAGGCGACGCCCACCACATCGGCGACGCCGGCGTCGAAGTCGACAAGGCGATAGAGGCCGGATTCTCCGCTGTCGATAAAGACAAGGATCTGCTTGAGGCTGTCGCTCCATGACACAAGGCTCGGCCTCTTGCCCGGGAAGGCGCGCTCGACAGAGCTCCACCGCCGCGCCGCCGTGGGGTCGCTGAATTCATAGCGGACACCGTCTTCCTCCGTACGTCCTCCCCCGATCAGCAGTTGGCTTTCCGGGTGGCGAACCAGGAAGTCGGGGTGGTGCCCGAACGGCAGGCGGGTCCATTCGCCTGTGTCTACATTGACTTCGAACAGCAGAATGCCGGTGTCTGAATCGACGTCGCCGGAGATCAGGTCTGGCCGATCCGCACTGACGATGATCGTGCGCGGAGTTCGGCCCATGCCGATGATCCTGGGCGTATCGACAAGGGCGTCCACCGTCCAGGTTTCGCGAAAACCTCGCCCGGACGGCAGATGCAGGGACCACCGCCCGCTGCGCTCGAGATAGCGGGAAAAGGCGATCACCTCCCCTTCGCCATCCAGCACATAGTCATCCGTGTCCCGATCCATGGACTCGACCGACCGGCCCCGACCGGTCTCCAGATTGATCCTGTGCAGGTTGATCTGGCCGTTGATGACGTTGACGCCGCGCGTGAAGACCGCATGACCTTGCGCTGTCTTGCGCACGGAGGCGCCGCCATAGAGCGTCGCCAGCACGTCCGGCGTCTGCCTGAGAACATGGACGAGGCTTTTCGTCTCCAGATCGAGGATCATGCCGTAGAACAATTCCGTCCGGGAGACGCCAAGGTCGTGAATGCTTTGCGTCTCGGACGTGACGATCAGGACCCGCCCCTCGCCGATCCAGCTGAGGTCGCGCACCTTGGCCTCACCGACCGAAGCCGCGAAAAGGTGTTGGCGCGTAGCGATCCGGGTGACGACAAGCGCCCGGGCATCATTGACGACTTCGATCCGCGCAATCAGCTCTCCGCTGGGCGACAACGTCATGTGGTCGATGGCCGGAGAGGCGCCATAGGCCGCCAGTGGAGGCGTTTCCGCCCTGACCGCCCCCGTAAACATGCCTGCGACCATGGCGACCACAAACGTGATCGTCGCCATCCGTGAACCAATCATTCTGTGCGCCCCAAACCGCCACGTTTGAGTATCGCTGGTATCCGACCTGTGCCTCATGCGCCAGTTGAGACAAGAAAAAAGCCCCGACCTTTCGGACGGGGCTTTAGCTAGTCAGGATGTGTCGTGATCAGCGCGGGGCCAGGATCATGATCATCTGGCGGCCTTCCATACGCGGGGCGTATTCAACCTTGGCGACTTCGTCGAAGTCGGCCTGGACTTTGTTGAGCAGTTTCATGCCCAGTTCCGGGTGCGCCATTTCGCGACCGCGGAAGCGCAGGGTCACCTTGACCTTGTCGCCGTCCTCGAAGAAGCGGTGCATCGACTTGGCCTTGACCTCGTAGTCATGGCTGTCGATGTTCGGGCGGAGCTTGATTTCCTTGAGCTCGACGACCTTCTGACGCTTGCGCGCCTCGGCCTTCTTCTTCTGCTCCTGGAAACGATGCTTGCCGTAGTCCAGGATCTTGCAGACCGGCGTCTCGGCGTTGCCGACGATCTGGACCAGATCCAGACCGGCTTCCTCGGCCGCCTCCAGGGCCGACGACAGCGGCATGACGCCCTGTTTTTCGCCGTTCTGGTCGATCAGCAGCACGCGCGTGGCGCGGATTTCCTGGTTGATAGGCGGCCCGTCCTTGACGGGCGGCGCTTGCATGGGACGGCGAATGGGCGTCGTTTCCTTATGTGGTCAGAAGACAGGCGATTAATCTCGCAGGGATCAGCGCGCGACAGAGCGGCGCGTTCCCGGCGGCGGGAATATGACGATAGAAGCCCCGTAATTCAAGGCTGGTCGGGGTTTGCGCCGCCGATGTAGGCCTCATGCAAGGCCAGTACCCCCTCGAAGACGTGATCGACCGTCAGGTCTTCGATCGGCGCGAACTGCCCCCGCGTCTCATTCGAGGCGACAGTGCGGGTCTTCGGCCCCCATGGCCCGTAGAGCCACCACTCGGTCGGGCCGAACAGGCCCAGCGTCGGCCGGCCCAGCGCCGCCGAGACGTGCATCAGCCCGCTGTCGTTGCCCACGAACAGGGTCGCGCGGTCGATGGCGGCGGCGGAGCACAGGATGTCGCCCTTGCCCACGCAATCGATGCCGCGGTCGCCTGCGGCCTCCAGCGCCGGCGTCGCGGGCGGCCGGTCGCCGGGTCCGCCGACGGGCATGAAGCGCCAGCCGTCGAAGCGCGGCTCGGCCTTCAGCTTCTCGACCAGCTGGCCCCAGCGGTCGGCGGGCCAGGACTTGCCCGGCTGGTGGGCGATGGGGGCCAGGGCAATGATCGGCCCCGCGCCCGCCCCGGCGGCCAGTTGCGGGTCGATGACGGCGGCGGCCTCGGCGCGCGCCTGATCGTCCAGGAAGATCTCGGGGTCCAGCGGCGTGGCCGAACCCATCAGGCGCGACACCATCTCGACCTTGCGCAGCCCGGTCTCCCAGCGACGATTATAGACGATGCGCCGCCTGGCGGGGATCAGCCAGGCCAGGGCCGAGCCGCGAATGTCCACGACCAGATCCCACTTCGTGCCGCGCACCTGTTTCCACAGATCGACCCAGTGTCCGGCGGCCTTCTTCTTGTCGAGGATGATTACCCGTTCGACATTGGGCGCCGAGCGGAAGAAGGGGGCGGGCGGACGGCCGCAGGCCACGGTGATCTGCACCCCCGGCAATTGACGCGCGATCTCGCGGATGACGCCCGAGGAGATGACGCAGTCGCCGATCCGGTTCGAGGAGACGAAAAGGGCTTTGGGTGCGGACAAGCGGGGCTCTCGCGGCCTGTGAAGAAACCCGGTCTCTGCTAAAGCCATTCCGCGCGGAAAGACAGTCCGAGGAGCTTCCATGTCCGACATCCAGACCCTTCATCGCCCGGACGGCGAGACCCTGGCCTTCAAGGCGGTGCAGGGCGCCGGCCCCACCGTGGTCTGGGTCGGCGGGTTCCGCTCGGACATGGAGGGAACCAAGGCCCTGGCGCTGGAGGCGGCGGCGCGCGAGCGCGGCTGGAACTATGTGCGCTATGATCACTTCGCCCACGGTCAGTCTTCCGGCGACTGGAGACAGGCCACCATCGGCCGCTGGCGCGAGGACGCGATCGCCCTGATCGACAGCCTTGAAGGCCCTGTCATCCCGGTCGGTTCGTCGATGGGCGGCTGGGTCGCCCTGCTGGCGACGCTGGCGCGCCCCGAGCGGATCAAGGGGCTGGTCCTGGTCAACCCGGCGCAGGACTTCACCGAAAAGCTGATGTGGCCAGGCCTGGCCGACCACGAGCGTCAGGCCATCCTGCGCGAGGGAGAGACGGTCATCACCGAAGAGGGCCTGGGGTCATATGTCCTGACCCGGCGCATGTTCGAGGAGGCGCGCGACTGGCTGCTGCTGGGCGGAGTCATCCAGATCACAGCGCCGGTTCACGTGCTGCAGGGCCGCGCCGACGACGTCGTGCCGTGGCGCCATCAGGTCGAACTGGCTGAGCGGTTGAGCGGCGGCGATCTGCGTCTGGACCTGATCGAGGGCGGCGACCACCGGCTGTCGAGCCCCGCCGATCTGGAACGTCTGACGGAGGCGGTGGAGGCGATGCGGGGCTGACCCCGCACCGCCGTCCAATCACAGGATGAACCGGCTCAGGTCGATGTTCTTCGCCAGATCGCCGACCTTCTCGCGGACCTTGTCGCCGTCGAAGGTCAGGGTCTGGCCCGACAGGTCCGAGGCCTTGAAGCTGGTCTCTTCCAACACCCGTTCCAGCACGGTCTGAAGCCGGCGGGCGCCGATGTTCTCGACCGTGTTGTTGGCGGCCACGGCGGCGTCGGCCATGGCCTCGACCGCATCGTCGGTGAAGACCAGGGTCACGCCTTCGGTTTCCAGCAGGGCCTGGTTCTGACGGATCAGATTGGCCTCAGGCTCGGTGAGGATGCGCTTGAAGTCGTCGCGGGTCAGGGCCTTCAGTTCGACCCGGATCGGCAGGCGACCCTGCAGTTCGGGCAGCAGGTCCGAGGGCTTGGCGACGTGGAAGGCGCCCGAGGCGATGAACAGGACATGGTCGGTCTTCACCGGCCCGTACTTGGTCGACACCGTCGTGCCCTCGATCAGCGGCAGCAGGTCGCGCTGCACGCCTTCACGTGAAACATCGGCCCCGGACGCGCCCTGACGCGCGGCCACCTTGTCGATCTCATCGAGGAAGACGATGCCCTCGTTCTCGGCCAGCAGCAGGGCTTCCTTGGTCAGGCTTTCCTGATCCAGCAGCTTGTCGCTTTCCTCGGTGGTCAGCGGCGCCAAGGCCTCCGCGACGGTCAGCTTGACCGTTTTGGTGCGCCCGCCGCCCATCTTGCCCAGCAGATCGGACAGATTTAGCAGGCCGACATTGCCGCCGCCGCCCGGCATGTCCAGGCCCTGCAGCGGCGAGGCCGTGTCGGCCAGGGCGATCTCGATCTCCTTGTCGTCCAGCTCTCCGGCGCGCAGCTTCTTGCGGAAGGCGTCGCGCGTGGCCGGTTGCGAGCCCGGCCCGACCAGGGCGTCCAGAATCCGTTCCTCGGCCTGCCCCTCGGCGCGGGCCTTGACCCCGGCCCTGCGCTTTTCGCGCACCATGACCAGGGCGCTTTCAACCAGGTCGCGCATGATCTGGTCGACGTCGCGGCCGACATAGCCGACCTCGGTGAACTTGGTGGCCTCGACCTTGAGGAAGGGCGAGCCGGCCAGCCGGGCCAGGCGCCGGGCGATCTCCGTCTTGCCGACGCCCGTCGGGCCGATCATCAGGATGTTCTTGGGCGTGACCTCGTCGCGCAGATCCTCGGGCACGCGCTTGCGCCGCCAGCGGTTGCGCAGGGCCACGGCCACGGCGCGCTTGGCGTCGTCCTGGCCGACGATGAAGCGATCCAGCTCGGAGACGATTTCGCGGGGGGAAAGGTCGGTCATATCTTCTTCCAGAAGAGCCTGTGTGCGGCGCTATCGTTCGCCGCGCGGCGGCTCACTACTTGAGCGCCTTCACAGGCTTTCGATGGTCAGGTTGCCGTTGGTATAAACGCAGATGTCGGCGGCGATCTTCATAGCCTTCCGGGCGATCTGCTCGGCGTCGAGTTCGCTGTTTTCGTCGATCAGGGCGCGGGCGGCGGCGAGCGCATAGTTGCCGCCCGAGCCGACGGCGGCCACGCCGTATTCCGGTTCCAGCACATCGCCGACGCCCGTCACCGTCAGGATGGTGTCCTTGTCAGCGACCAGAAGCATGGCCTCCAGCCGACGCAGATAGCGGTCGGTGCGCCAGTCCTTGGCCAGTTCGACGCAGGCGCGCGCCAGTTGGTCGGGATACTGCTCCAGCTTGGCTTCCAGTCGCTCGATCAGGGTCAGGGCGTCGGCCGTGGCCCCGGCGAAGCCCGCCAGCACCTTGCCGCCAGCCAGGGTGCGGACCTTGCGCGCGGCGCCCTTGACGATGGTCGGCCCCATCGAGACCTGGCCGTCGCCGGCGATGACGGTGCGGCCGTTCTTGCGCACCGCCAGAATGGTGGTGCCGTGCCAGTCAGGGAAGCTTGAGGTCTGGGTCATGGGCGATCAGATGGCGAGGAATGCGCGCCCTCGCAAGACGTCGCGCCGCCGCAGGGACTTCCGTTTTGTTAACCCTGCCATGACAGGGGAGCCCTCCCCCCGTCGCCCAGCCTAGCGTTCGAGTACCCGTTCTTGCCTCTGCACCGCGCCATCTATGTCAGCGACGCCGTCGGCGAGGCTGCGACCAGCCTGCTGGTTCTCGCCGAAATCCTCGGCGCCTCGGACCGCAACAATCGCCGCGACAGCCTGACCGGGGTGCTGATGCGTCACGGCGGCCGCTTCATTCAGGCCATCGAGGGACGTCGCGCCGACGTGGATCGACTGATGGACCGTCTACGCGCCGATCCCCGCCATCAGAACCTTCGGTTGCTGTCGGATCAGGACGTTCCCGTCCGTCTCTTTCCCGGGCGACCGATGACCCTGGCCCAGATGACGCCTGCCGCCGCACGCGTGCTGAACCAGGCCGGGCTGGATCAGTTGAGCCCTGATCGCGCCGAGGTTCTGCTGACTACAGCGACCGAGGCCCTGCCCATTCCGGCCTGACGGGGCGCCGCGACTGCGCTAGACAGGGGCGTGACCCAGTCTTCCGCCCCCGCCCCCGTTCGTTTTTCCGACGAGGAAGTCGACCGCTACGCGCGGCAGCTGGTGCTGTCCGAGATCGGCGGCCCCGGCCAGCAGGCGCTGAAGCGCGCGCGGGTGCTGATCGTCGGGATGGGCGGGGTCGGTGCGCCCGCGGCCCTCTATCTGGCCGCCGCCGGGGTCGGGACCCTGGGCCTGATCGACCACGACGCAGTCGCCCTGTCCAACCTGCAGCGGCAGATCATCTTCACCACCGCCAATGCCGAGCGCCCCAAGGTCGAGGCGGCGTCTGAGCATCTGACCGCCCTCAACCCCAATGTCGCCGTCGAGCCCTTGGTCGAGCGGCTGACAACCGCCAACGCCCCCGACATCATCGAAGGCTTTGATGTCGTGCTGGACGGCACGGACGACTTCGAGACGCGCTTCGCCGTCAACGCCGCCTGCGTGACGACGGGAACGCCTCTGGTGTCCGGCGCGCTGGGCCGCTGGAACGGTCAGGTCGGGGTTTTCACCGGCCGGCCCTGTTATCAATGCCTGGTGCCCGAGACCCCGCCCGACGCCGAGACCTGCGCCCGCGTCGGCGTGGTCGGCGCCCTGGCCGGGGTCATCGGCGCCATGGCCGCGCTGGAGGTGATCAAGCTGATCACCGGCGCGGGCGCCCCCCTGACCGGTCGCCTGATGCTCTATGACGGCCTGGCGGGGACCAGCCGGGTCGCGAAGGTGGCCGCCGACCCGACCTGCCAGGTCTGCGGTCAGGCGAAGGCGGTGCGGAGCAGGGCCACGTAGCGCTCCATCAACTCCTTCTCGACATCATCTGCCCAGTCGGCGTGGCCGGCGTCGGGCACCTCGACATAGTCCACGGTCTTGCGCGAGCCGCGCAAGGCGCTGTTCATGATGCGCGACTGGATCACGGGCACGATCCCGTCGTCCACGCCGTGCACCAGCAAGACGGGGCAGACGATGTCGGCGGCGCGACGGCGGGGCGAAGCCGCCTCCAGCATGGCCCCATCCGTGTCCGGGTCGCCGATCCGCTTCTTCCAGAAGCCGTAGACCTCCTTGGTCGGGGTGTCATCGTCTCGCCTTTCCCAGGCCAGCATGTCCGAAAGGTCCGTCACCCCGCAGATTGAGATCGCGGCCTTGTACAGGTCGGGCCGTCGCACGGCGCCCATCAGAGCCGCATAGCCGCCGTAGCTGGTCCCCATGATGGCCACGCGGCCGCCGTCCAGCCCCTTGTCACGCACGACCTGTGCGACCGCGTCCTCGACGTCCTCCTGCATCCGCTCGCCCCAACGACGCCAGCCCTGCTGGGCGAAGGCGAGGCCATAGCCGCCCGACCCCCGGAAATTGGGCTGCAACACCCACCAGCCTTGCGCGGCCAAGACCTGGACCTGACGATCGAAACCGCGCTGGTCGCGGGCCTCGGGGCCGCCGTGCGGCATCACCACCAACGGGCCCGGCGCAGCGCCGGGCGGCGCGGTCAGATAGGCCTCGATCAAGGCCCCGTCGCGCGTGCGCACCGACAACAGTTCACAGCCGCCCAACCGCTCGAAATCCAGGGCGTACCGCGACCCGAGGTTGGTCATGCTGCGGGCGGCCTTGTCATACAGATACCAGGCGCCCGGCTCGCGGGGCCCCTCCACATAGGCGATGAACCGGTTGCGGTCGTCGCTGATCTGGCTGAGGTGGACGTCGCAGTCGTCCTCGAAGAACCGGTTCATGGCGCGGTGGTGCGCCGCCAGTCCTTCTTCGGCGAAGTCGTACTCGAGTCTGTCGCCATAGTAGGCGGCCCCGACGTAGCGTTTGCGCGCATCCGTCAAGCCGTACAGCACGTCGCGGTCCGCCCTCGGCTGTATCGGCGCGCCCAAAGCCAGGGTGTGAAGATTCATCTCGCGAATGGTTTCGACATCCTCGCCCTCGGCGCGGGCCGACACGAGAACGGCGTTCGGAGCACCACCCCCGCCGACCCATGAGAAATCGGGCGCGTCGACAATGCGATTGCGGCGGACGAAACGCCATTCCGTTTCACCCGGCGCGCGGGCGTGGATCGTTTCCACGGTCCCGCGTGCATTGATGTCGCGACGCAAGACGGCGACGCCGTTGTGGGTCTGCCAGCCGATAGTCGCGATGTTACCCCGCTCCAACCGTTCGGCCTTGCCGTCGTTGATGTTCATCCTGTGCAGACCCATCACGCCGTCCCTTTCCCAGGCGGTCATCAGGACGTGGTCGGGGTCGTCGGGCAGGATGTCGATGACGCGGCCCAGATCCAGCGAGTAGCGTAGTCGCTGGCGCTCGCCCTCGAACAGGACGACGGGGTCGCCCGTTTCGTGATCCAGGGAAACAATGCGGCGCGACGTCACTGTCCGGCTGGGTCCGACCATGTTGGATCCCGGCGGCTTGCGGCCCGGGACCACCTGTTTGATGACGACCCGCGCCAGAAGCCGCCGATCATTGGCCCACTCCAGCGCCTCGACGGCCAACTCGCCCAGTTCGATGCGTCGGCGCGGCCCTTCAGGATCGGCGGCATCCAGCAGGTCGATCACGCCGCGCGGTTCATCGCGGGTTCCGAGCTGTTCCATGATTGCAATGCGAGCGCCTGTCGGCGACAGAACCGCCGCCCGTGTCCTCTGCCCGGCGAAGAAATCAGCGGCGGCGTAGGCGCCTGACGGGGCCGCGCTCGCCAGGCGGGCGCCCGAAAGGGCCAGCACCGCACCGGCACCGCTGGCCAGCAGCAAACCTCGCCGCGACGGCGCCGCTTGCTGTGAAAAATCTGAAACCTGCATTCATCCCCCCGGAATCTCGCCTTTACTGGTGCGGCGGGGGCAGCAGGTCAAGACGCTGACGTAACAGCGTTCACAGCATCGCCGGAATGACGCGGTCCGGCGGACGGTGGCCGTTCTGATAGGTCATGATGTTGGCGATGACGCGGTCGCCCATGTCCTGACGCGCCTCGATGGTGGCCGAGCCGAGGTGGGGCAGCAGCACGACGTTGGCGCGGCCCATCAGGCCGGGATGCACCGCCGGTTCGTGCTCGAACACGTCCAGACCGACGCCGAAAAGGGCGCGGCGGTCCAGCGCCTCCACCAGCGCCGCCTCATCGATCAATTCGCCGCGCGCGGTGTTGACCAGGATGGCGTGAGGTTGAAATCGGGCGATGCGCTCGGCCGACAGGATGTGATGGGTGTCTTTCGTGGCCGGACAGTTCAGCGAGATAACGTCCATCCGCGCCAGCATCTGATCCAGATCGTCCCACCAGGTCGCGCCCAGCTCCTCGGCGATCATGTCCGAGACGGGTTTGCGGTTGTGATAGTGGACCTGCATGCCGAAGGCCTTGGCCCGGCGCGCCAGGGCCTGGCCGATGCGGCCCATGCCGACGATGCCCAGACGCTTGCCCCACAGCTTGCGGCCGCACATCCAGGTCGGACTCCAGCCCTGGAACTGGCCCGCCGCGACGACATTGGCGCCTTCGACGATGCGGCGGCTGACGGCCATGATCAGGCTCATGGTCAGGTCGGCGGTGTCCTCGGTCAGGACGCCGGGAGTGTTGGTGACGATGATTCCGCGCCCCACAGCGGCGTCGATGTCGATATGGTCCACGCCCGCGCCGAAGTTGGCGATCATCTTCAACTGCTCGCCCGCCCCCTGGATGAGATCGACGTCCAGATGATCGGTGATGGTCGGGATCAGAACCTCGGCCCGCTGCAGGGCGGCGGCCAGGTCGTCGCGCGACATGGCCCGATCGGTCAGGTTCAGCTCAGCGTCGAAAAGTTCGCGCAGACGCGTCTCCACCGCATCCGGCAGGCGTCTGGTTAATACGACCTTAAGCTTGCGAGCGGACATAGGGAGCCTGGGTTTCGACGGGCGGAAGCGTCCGTGCGGGACGGGTCGATCCGGTGTCTAGCAAAGCTGTGGGCAGGTTCAAAAGTTTCCGGCGTATCGCCGTCATCACCGCCGTCCTCGGACTGGGCGTCATCGCGGGCGCCGGCGCCCGCATGCCTGACGGGCGGCCTACCCCGACGGGTCTGGAAGTGCCGCGCTGGGTCACGTTGAAGTCCTCCCAGGTGCGCGCCCGACAGGGGCCGGGCCTCGACTATGAGATCCTCTGGGAATACCGCGCCGCCGGTCTGCCCGTGCAAGTGATCGCCGAGACCAAGGAATGGCGCAAGATCTGCGACCCGGACGGTTCGGTCGCCTGGATCCACCGCACCGTGGCCTCGGGCCGACGCAGTGTCTTCAACCGCTCGGCCGACGAGATCATGATCCATTCCGGCCGGGCATCGACCTCGTCGGTACGGGCCCGCCTGTCGCCCCGCTCCATCGTCTCGCTGGACGAATGTGAAGAGGGCTGGTGCCGGGTGCGCGCGCGCAAAATTCGCGGATGGGTGCCCGAACGGGCGGTGTTCGGAACCCAGGAACGCGCCCTATGCAACGCCACCCGGCCCGCCGGCGCTGGACGCAGCTAGACTTCACAACAGTTGAGCGGGCGCGCCGGGTCGTGTAACCCGCCCGCAACACTTCCGGAGCGTCACCCTTGAGCCAGTCCCAATATCCGTCGTCGTTCGATCACGAAGGCCTGCTGGCCTCGGGCCGCGGCGAGCTGTTCGGTCCGGGCAACGCCCAGCTGCCCGCCCCGCCGATGCTGATGTTCGATCGCATCAAGACCATCACCGCCGACGGCGGCGACTATGGCAAGGGCTATGTCGAGGCTGAACTCGACATCAATCCGGACCTCTGGTTCTTCCAGTGCCACTTCATCGGCGATCCGGTCATGCCGGGCTGCCTGGGCCTGGACGCCATGTGGCAGCTGGTCGGCTTCTACCTCGGCTGGATCGGCGGCCCCGGCAAGGGTCGTGCGCTCGGCGTCGGCGAGGTCAAGTTCACCGGCCAGGTGACCCCGGACGTCAAGAAGGTGGTCTACAAGGTCCACCTGAAGCGCGTCATCAACCGCAAGCTGGTCATGGGCATCGCCGACGGCGTGCTCGAAGCCGACGGCGAGGTCATCTACACCTGCGCCGACATGCGCGTCGGCCTGTTCGGCGGCGCGGCCACGGTGGCGTCCACGGACGCCTGACCCCATTTAACGCAGACCGCGGTCAACGCGGCGCCTGAAGACTGAATGTTAGGAAACACCATGCGGCGTGTCGTCGTCACCGGATTGGGCATCGTCTCCTCCATCGGCACCGGCCAGGACGAGGTCACCGCCTCCCTGCGCGAAGCGAAGTCAGGCGTCCAGCACGCCGCCGACCACGCCAAGTACGGCTTCCGCTCGCAGGTCTGGGCGCCGCCCGCACTGGGCGTGACCGCCGAGGACTGGGCGCCGCTGGTGGACCGCCGCGCCGCGCGCTTCCTCGCCAACGGTACGGCCTGGGCCCATGTGGCCTTTGAAGAAGCCCTGAAGGACAGCGGCTTGACCGCCGAAGAGATCCAGGACGAACGCATCGGCTTGATCGTCGGCGAAGGCGGCCCCTCGACCCAGGTCATCCTGCAGGCAGCCCAGACGACCGTCGAAAAGGGCTCGCCCAAGCGCGTCGGCCCCTTCGCCGTGCCCAAGGCCATGGCGTCGGGCCCCTCGGCCGTGCTGGCCACCTGGTTCCAGTTGAAGGGCATCAACTATTCGATCAGCTCAGCCTGCGCGACCTCGGCCCACTGCATCGGCGCGGCCGCCGAGCAGATCGCCTGGGGCAAGCAGGACGTGGTCTTCGCAGGCGGCTGCGAAGACATCGACTGGTCCATGTCGAACATGTTCGACGCCATGGGCGCCATGTCCTCCAACTTCAACGAGACGCCCTCGGTCGCCTCGCGCGCCTATGACAAGGACCGCGACGGCTTCGTCATCGCCGGCGGCGCCGGCATCGTGGTGCTGGAAGAATACGAACGCGCCGTGGCGCGCGGCGCGACCATCTACGCCGAGGTCACCGGCTACGCCGCCAACTCGGACGGCTACGACATGGTGGCCCCCTCGGGCGAGGGCGCTGAGCGCTGCATGAAGCTGGCGCTGAAGATGGCCGGCAACCCGCGCATCGACTACCTGAACCCACACGGCACCTCGACCCCGGTCGGCGACGCCAAGGAAATGGGCGCGGTGCGCAACGTCTTCGGCGACGACCTGCCGATGATCTCCTCGACCAAGTCGCTGACCGGCCACTCGCTCGGCGCGGCGGGCGCGCAGGAAGCCATCTACTGCCTGCTGATGATGAAGCACGGCTTCGCCGCCGAAAGCGCCCACATCGAGAACCTGGATCCCGAGTTCGAGGGCATGCCCATTCTGCGGGAACGCCATGACGGCGAACTGAAGCACGTCATGTCCAACAGCTTCGGCTTCGGCGGCACCAACGGCACCCTGATCCTGTCCAAGGTCTGAGACCGACGAGGCGACGGCGATTTTCTCGCCTCTGACACGAAAATAACGCCATTCGGCCCTTCGGCCGCCCGGATAGGCGTTCAAAAAGGCATTATCGGCCTGTCGGAGTTCGGAAGAGTCCCGGATCCTGAACAGCCCCCCCAGCCCCCCAGGATTTTTCCGCCAAGGGCTTCGACGGGCCGATGCTTCCTCCAAGCGAGACGCCCGCGACCGCCCCCCTCCCCCTCCTGGCGACGCGGGCGTTTTGCTGTCTGGACCCCGCTGAATCGAAAGACAGACCGATCAGCCCGGAAGGCTGATCGTCATCCGCTCACCGTCGCGCATCACCGTCAGTTCGACCGGCCCGCCGGCGGCCTCCAGGGTCCGCGCCAGGGCCGTCATGTCGGCCACGCCGACCGACCCCGCCGCCACCACGACATCGCCGGCCTGAGCCCCTGCCGCCGCCGCTGCCGAACCCGCTTCCACAACGGTGATCTGGGCGCCCGCGCCGTCGCCGCTGTTGCGGAAGGTCAGGCCGCGCGCCATGGCCGCGCTGCGTCCAACCCGCACCGCCGCCGGATCCGGTGACTGAACCGTCAGGCTGGCGGTCGCCTCACGCCCATCACGCAGATAGACGACCGGCAGAGTGGCGCCGGGCCGAGCGATGCCGACCGTGGCCTGAACCGATCCGGCGTTGGCCACAGGGCGGTTCTGGATGCGGGTGATGACGTCGCCGGGACGCAGGCCCGCCTGCTCGGCGGATGACCCCGGCGCGGCGTCGTAGACCACGGCCCCGCGCACGATGTTCAGGCCCATCTCGCGCGCGCGCTCGGCCGTCAGCGAGCCCAGAGCCACCCCGATCTGGCCGCGCTTGACCTCGCCGGTGGCGCGAAGTTGGTCGACCACGAACATCATGATGCGGGTCGGCACGGCGAAGGCGATGCCGTCATTGCCGCCGCCCATGCCGCCAGACAGGATGGAGGTGTTGATGCCGATCAGACGTCCCCGGCTGTCCAGCAGCGGCCCGCCCGAATTGCCCGAGTTCACCGCCGCGTCGGTCTGGATATAGTCCTCGATGGCGTCGCCCATGCCCGAGCGGTTCAGCCCCGAAATGACGCCCATGGTCAGGGTCTGGTCCAGGCCCAGGGGATAGCCGACCGCGAAGGCGAGGTCGCCAGTGCGCAGGGTGTCGGAATCCACCGTCTGAACCTGCGACAGCCCCGAGGCCTCGATCTTCAGCACAGCGATGTCGGTGGCCTTGTCCGCCCCGATCAAGGTCGCGTCGAACAGGCGGCCGTCGATCAGGTCGACGGTGAATTTCTGACCGTTCTCGACGACGTGGTTGTTGGTGACGATGATGCCGTTGGCGGCGTCAATGATGACGCCCGACCCGCCCTGCGAGGGCTTGGGATCGCCGTCCGAGCGCGGCCCGCGCGACTGGCCCAGGGTCGTCACCTGCACCACGGCGGGCAGGGAGGCGTCGAGACCGGCGGCGAAGGTGAAGACCCCGCGTCGCGCGTCATAGGGCAGGCCCGCCACGCTCGGCGTCTGGACTGATGCGGCGGCAGGCGCCCCCGTCGTCGGCGCGGCGCTGAGCATCAGGACAAGGGCGGCGCCGGTCGAGGCCAGCAGGGTATGTCGCGTCATGGTCGGTCCCTTCACAGGTCCACAGCCTAGCGCGACCAGCCCGCCGTGACGATGGCCGATGAACCGAACGGAGTTCGCGAACGTAATGGACCGAACGCCGCGCTTGGCGACGGAGGGATTTCATGACGACATCGAGCCGCACCGCCGCTGTGCTGATCGGCCTCGGCCTGTCCGCCGCCGCCTGCGCCACGGCGCCCGCGCCGAACTCAGGCTATCTGTCGTCCTATGAAGGGCTGGCGGCCCGCTCGAACACCGTGCGCGCCTCGGTGCGCCAGCGTCGAGACGAGGACCGTGCCCGCGCCCTGGAACAGGTTCACATCGAACGCGCCGAATTGACGCCGGACGCCGCCCCGGCCCTAAGCGCCGAGGACTGGACCCTGGTGCTGGGCGAGATGGATCGACAGGTCTGCTACGAACTGAGCGAGCGTTTCACCATCCTCGACGCCCCGACGCCGGGCGCCGCAAGGGTCCGTCTGGCGGCGACGCGTATCAGCCCGACCGGTCGGGCGGGTTCGGCCGCCTCGGCCGTGGCCAGCTACTTCATTCCCGGCCCCATCGGTTTGCGGGCGCCGGGCACGACCGGCGGTCTGGCCGCCGAAGCCGAGCTGCTGGACCCCGACGGCCGTCAGGTCGCGGCCATTGTCTGGGCACGTAACGCCACGGTGATCGGCACGGACGATCCGTCACTATCGCGAGTAGGCGACGCCCACCAGCTGGCCGAGGTCTTTGGCGACATGGTCGCAGACGCCTTCGCTCCGACCGATCGCAAACCCCGCGCCATCGCCGATCCCGACCCCTGCAGCCGCTTCGGCCCGCGCGTCCGGCCCGAGGGCTTCGTCGTCCGCGCCATCACGGGCCTTTATCAGCCCGAGGTCAGCGGCGGCAGGAAACAGGAGGAAGCGGCGCCCATCGACGCCGACCGCCCCTAGAAGGCGCTTTCGCCCGTGATGGCCCGGCCCAGGATCAGGGCGTGAACATCATGCGCGCCTTCGTAGGTGTTCACCGTCTCCAGGTTCATGGCGTGGCGCATGACGTGCAGTTCGCCGGTGATGCCGGCGCCGCCGTGCATGTCGCGGGCCTCGCGCGCCACGGCCAGGGCCTTGCCGCAGTTGTTGCGCTTCATCAGGCTGATGGCCTCCGGCACCCAGGCGCCGGTGTCCAGCAGGCGGCCGAGCGCATAGGCGCCCTCGAAGCCGAGGAAGATCTCGGTCTGCATGTCGGCCAGCTTCTTCTGCACCAGCTGGCGCGACGACAGGGGACGACCGAACAGCATCCGCTCGCCGACATAGTCGCGGCTGGCGTGGAAGCAGAACTCGGCGGCGCCCATGGCCCCCCAGGCGATGCCGAAGCGCGCCTTGTTCAGGCAGGAGAAGGGCCCGCGCAGCCCCTGCACGCCCGGCAGGATGTTGGCTTCCGGCACGAAGACGTCGTTCAGGCCGATGTCGCCGGTGATCGAGGCGCGAAGGGACAGCTTGTCGCCGATCTTGTCCGTGGTGAAGCCGTCGAAGTCGCGCTCGACGATGAAGCCGCGGATCTTGTCGTCCAGCTTGGCCCAGACGATGGCCAGGTCGCTGATCGGGCTGTTGGTGATCCAGTATTTGGCGCCATTCAGGCGATAGCCGCCCTCGACCTTGACCGCCTTGGTCTTCATCGAGGCGGGGTCCGAACCGCCGTCGGCCTCGGTCAGGCCAAAGCAGCCGACCAGTTCGCCCGCCGCCATCTTCGGCAGGAACTTCATCTTCTGCTCTTCCGAGCCGAAGGCGTAGATCGGGTACATGGCCAGCGACGACTGGACGCTCATGGCCGAGCGATAGCCGCTGTCGACCGCCTCGACCTCGCGCGCGATCAGGCCATAGGCGACGTGGCTGGCTTCGGAGCCGCCATAGACTTCCGGCAGCATGGCGCCGAGGAAGCCCATCTCGCCCATCTCGGTCATGATGGCGCGATCAAAGGTCTCGTCGCGGAAGGCCTCGACCACGCGCGGCAGCAGGGCCTCGCGCGCATAGGACCGCGCCGCGTCCTGGATCATCCGCTCGTCATCGGTCAAACGGCCCCGCAGATCGAACGGGTCGTCCCAGCGGAAGGTCTGTTGCGAAGCGTGCGAGCCGTCGGCCATGGCGTGTTTCCTGAGCAGTCAGTGTGCGGGATTCTTGCTGACCGTCACGCGCACCTGACCGGGACGTGACGATGCGACCCCTGTTCCGTCGGTCGGTTTAGGCGATAATGGAGGGGCCGGGTAGAGGGACGCGGGGAACCGCGTTAGGTAGGGTCATGTCGAGCCAGTTTTCACGCCTGTTCCGCGATCATCCGCGCGAGGTCAACGAGACCTATCTGGAGCACATGGCCGCGTCATCGCGGTTCGGCTTCAAGCTGATCCGTCTGGCGAGTTGCGCCTTCGCCCACGCCGTCGTCCCGGGCGTGCACAAGAGCACGGTGTCAGACGCCATCCGCGGCATGGCCCGCGACATGGGCGGCCGCGCCGAGGAAGCCCGCGAATGCCGCATGAGGAACGCCGGCGTCTGGGACGTGGGGCTCTAGGTCTTCTCGACGCATCGGCGGCAGTTTAGTCAGGACGCATGACCCAGCTTCAAGGCCCCCTCTCCGGCGTTCGCGTTCTTGATCTCAGCCGCGTCCTGGCCGGGCCGTGGGCGACGCAGACCTTGGCCGATCTGGGCGCCGAGGTCATCAAGATCGAACGGCCGGGCGAGGGCGACGACACCCGTCACTGGGGGCCGCCCTTCACCACCACCACCGACGGATCCAAGGGCGACGCCGCCTACTTCTTCTGCGCCAACCGGGGCAAGAAGTCGGTCGCGCTGGACATAGCGACGCCTGAGGGCGCCGAGGCCGTGCGCCGACTGGCCGCGACCTGCGACGTGGTGGTCGAGAACTTCAAGACCGGCGGGCTGGCCAAGTACGGCCTCGACTACGCCGGTCTGTCGGCGGTCAATCCGAAGTTGGTCTATTGCTCCATCACCGGCTTCGGTCAGGACGGGCCGGACGCCCACCGGGCCGGCTACGACTACATGATCCAGGCCATGGGCGGGCTGATGTCGATCACCGGCCAGCCCGACGGCGCGCCCGGCGCCGAGCCGATGAAGGTCGGGGTGGCGGTCGTCGACCTGTTCACCGGCCTCTACGCCTCCAACGCCATACTGGCCGCCCTTTGGCACGCCCGCGCGACGGGCGAGGGCCAGCATGTCGACATCGCCCTGTTCGACGTCCAGGCGGCCATGCTGGCCAATCAGGCGACCAACTACTTCGTCTCAGGGACCGCGCCGACGCGGATGGGCAACGCTCACCCCAACCTGGCCCCCTATCAACCCTTCCCCTGCTCGGACGGGATGGTGGTCATCGCCGTCGGTAACGACGGCCAGTTCCGGGCGCTGGCGAAAGCGCTGGGCGTCGAGCCCATGGGCGTCGACCCGCGCTTTTCCACCAATGCGTTCAGGGTCCAGCACCGCGCCGACCTGTCCCCCGCCCTGTCGGCCCTGACGGCCGGTTTCACCATGAAGGGGCTGATGACGGCGCTGGAGGCGGCGGGCGTGCCCTGCGGCCCGGTCAACACCATCGACCAGGTGTTCGAGGAGCCTCAGGCCCTCCATCGCGGCCTGACCGTCGAACAGTCGCGCCCCGACCTGGCCACGCCGATCCGCACCGTGGCCTCGCCGATCCGCCTGTCGAAGACCCCCGTCCGCTACGACGCCCCGCCGCCGAAGCTGGGGCAGGACACGGACGAGGTGCTGGCGACGCTCGCTACGTCGGACTGAAGACGCCTGTCAGCGCCAGGATCAGGCTGATCACGACAACCGCGCCAATCAGGGCGACGCCGACCCAGTGAACGGTCCGAAACCGACGCGGCAGACTGGTGCTGGCGAAGCCGCCCGTGACCGTCATGAACAGGGCCAGCCCCCGGCCGACCGCGCGCGTCGTCGGCTCGCCCGGCGGCAGGTCGTCTTCGTCGTCAGCCGCGAACTCGCCCGCCCCGACCCGCGCCAGCAGATCCCGCGCCTCGTCCGCCTGATCCGCTCGGCCCATCAGCCGAAGGCCCAGCGCTCGTTGCATCAAGGGATCGACCGTCGTCTGGAACCGCTCGGTCACGTCAACCTCGACCCCGTGCGAAGCGAGAAAGGCCGCCGCGAGGTCGGCCTCATAGACATCCTGATAACGGGCGATTTCAACCAGGCTCATAAGGCAAGGCTAACACGGATCGCCTAATTGAAAACGGCGGGACCCGTAAGAGTCCCGCCGTCGTCAGTTCTGATTCGCGCAGACCTTACAGGTCCAGCAGGGCGCGGGCCGGATCTTCCAGCAGTTCCTTGATGCGAACCAGGAAGGTCACGGCTTCCTTGCCGTCGACGATGCGGTGATCATAGCTGAGGGCCAGGTACATCATCGGGCGGATCTTGACCTCGCCGTTGATGGCCATCGGGCGCTGCACGATGTTGTGCATGCCCAGGATGCCCGACTGCGGCGCGTTCAGGATCGGCGTCGACATCAGCGAACCATAGGTGCCGCCGTTGGTGATGGTGAAGGTGCCGCCCTGCATCTGGTCCATGGTCAGGGCGCCGTCACGGGCGGCCTTGCCCAGGGCGCCGATGCCCTTTTCGATGCCCGCCAGCGACAGGGTGTCGGCGTCGCGCAGGACCGGAACCACCAGACCCTTGTCGGTGCCGACGGCCACGCCGATGTCGTAGTGGTTCTTGTAGATGATGTCCGTGCCGTCGATCTCGGCGTTAACGGCCGGGATTTCATGCAGGGCCTGAACGACAGCCTTGGTGAAGAAGGACATGAAGCCCAGCTTCACGCCGTGACGCTTCTCGAAGACTTCCTTGTACTGGGCGCGCAGGGCCATGACGTTGGTCATGTCCACCTCGTTGAAGGTGGTCAGCTGGGCAGCCGTGTTCTGGGATTCCTTCAGGCGACGCGCGATGGTCTGACGCAGGCGCGTCATCTTCACCCGCTCTTCGCGCGGCTGGTCGGCGCGCGGGGCGGCCGGAGCAGCGGCGACCGGAGCAGCCGGAGCGGCGGCGCCGATGGCGGCGATGGCGTCAGCCTTGGTGATGTTGCCCTTCGGACCCGAAGCCGACAGCGAGGCCGGGTTCAGGTTGTTTTCCGAAACCACGCGCTGAACGGCGGGCGACAGGTGGGCCGAAGCCGGAGCCTGCGCCGAACCGGTGTTGGCCGGAGCGGCGGGCGCAGCCGCCGGGGCCGCAGCGGCGCCCGAAGCCGAGATGGAGCCGATGACCTGACCGGGGGTCACGGTCGAGCCGTTGTCGGCGGCGATGGTCAGGACGCCGGCGGCCGGGGCCGAGACTTCCACCGCGACCTTGTCGGTCTCGATCTCGACCAGCAGCTCGTCCTTGGCGACGGTGTCGCCCGACTTCTTCAGCCAGGTGCCGATCGAGCCCTCGGCGACGCTCTCGCCCATGGTCGGGACAGCGATCTCGACCGAGGCGCCGCCCGAAGCGGCCGGAGCGGCGGCCGGGGCCGCAGCAGCGGCGGGCGCGGCGGCCGAAGCCGAAGCGCCTTCGCTCACCGAACCCAGGACCGTGCCGGGAACCACGGTGTCGCCCTCGGCGGCGTTGATGGCGGCCAGGACGCCGTCGGCCGGGGCCACGACTTCCAGCGAAACCTTGTCGGTTTCCAGCTCGACCAGGACTTCGTCCTTACGGACGGCGTCGCCGACCTTCTTGGTCCACTTGGCGATGGAGGCTTCGCTGACGGATTCACCGAGGGCGGGGGTGAGGATATCGGCCATGGTTCGGTCCAGTGTCTTTTTGTGTCTTGGCGTATCTATAGGTCAGGCAGGGCCGGTCAGGCCATGGCCTCGGCGAGGAAGGTCTCGAGTTCCTTCAGGTGGCGGCTCATCAGGCCGGCCGCCGTGGAGGCGGAGGCCGGACGCCCGACGTAACGCGCGCGCTTGGCCTTGATATCCATCTTCTCGAGCGTCAGTTCGATCCACGGATCGACGAAGGTCCAGCCGCCCATGTTCTTGGGCTCTTCCTGACACCAGACCAGGTCAGCGTTGGGGAAGCGGGCCAGTTCGGTCGAGATCGACTTGATCGGCCACGGATAGAACTGTTCCAGACGCAGGATGTAGATGTCGTTGATCCCCGCCTTCTCGCGCGCGTCCAGCAGGTCGTAATAGACCTTGCCCGAGCAGACGATGACCTTGCGGATGTCCTTGTCGGCTTTGAGCGAGACGCCGGCCACGTCCGGACGCAGTTGGGCGTCGTCACGCAGCACGCGGTGGAAGGACGAGCCCTCCGCCATGTCGGCGATGGTCGAGACCGCCTTCTTGTGACGCAGCAGCGACTTGGGCGTCATCAGGATCAACGGCTTGCGGTAATCCCGGTGCATCTGGCGACGCAGGATGTGGAAGTAGTTGGCCGGGGTGGTGCAGTTGGCGACCTGCATGTTGTTCTCGGCGCACTGCTGCAGGAAGCGCTCGAGGCGAGCCGAGGAGTGCTCGGGGCCCTGGCCTTCATAGCCGTGCGGCAGCAGCATGGTCAGGCCGCTCATGCGCAGCCACTTGCGTTCGCCCGAGCTGATGAACTGGTCGATGACGACCTGGGCGCCGTTCACGAAGTCGCCGAACTGGCCTTCCCACAGGGTCAGGGTGTTCGGGTCGGCCAGCGAGTAGCCGTACTCGAAGCCCAGCACCGCCTCTTCCGACAGGGCCGAGTCGATGACTTCGAAGTGGGCCTGGCCGTCGCGCAGGTGGTTCAGCGGGAAGTAGCGCTGCTCGGTCGTCTGATCGGTAATGCCCGAGTGACGCTGCGAGAAGGTGCCGCGTACCGAATCCTGACCCGACAGACGGATGTTGTAGCCCTCGTCCAGCAGCGAGGCGAAGGCCAGGCTTTCGGCGGTGGCCCAGTCGATGTTCTGGCCCGAGTCGACAGCCTCACGACGACCGTCGATGACCCGCTTCAGCGTCTTGTGCACGTCGACGCTGTTCGGGATCTGGGTCAGGCGGTGGCCATAGCCCTTGAGCTTGTCGGCGGCGACGGCGGTGTCGCCGCGCTGGGCCGCGTCATCGGTCTTCTCGGCGCCCAGGCCCTGCCACTGGCCGTCCAGCCAGTCAGCCTTGTCGGCCTTGAAGGTCTTGCCGGCTTCGAACTCGGCGTCGAGGAAGGCCTCGAAGCGGGCCAGTTCGGCGTCGACCTCGGCCTGAGTGACCACGCCCTGCTCGACCAGACGCTTGGAGTAGATCTCGCGCGTCGACGGCTGGTTCTTGATCTTGGCGTACATCAAGGGCTGGGTGAAGGTCGGGTCGTCGCCTTCGTT
The DNA here is from genome assembly GCF_044772165.1 of Brevundimonas sp. NPDC090276. NCBI lineage: Bacteria > Pseudomonadati > Pseudomonadota > Alphaproteobacteria > Caulobacterales > Caulobacteraceae > Brevundimonas > Brevundimonas sp. NPDC090276. The sequence continues at coordinate 64,943 of NZ_JBIVYK010000001.1, forward strand.
GTGGCCGAAGCGGCGATAGCAGAACATGTCCACCACCGCGTCCTTGTGGAACTTCTGACGGTATTCCGTCGCCACCTTGGCGGCGAAGACGACCGCTTCGGGGTCATCGCCGTTGACGTGGAAGATCGGCGCCTGAACCATCAGGGCCACATCCGACGGATAGGGCGACGAGCGCGAGTTGCGCGGCGCCGTGGTGAAGCCGATCTGGTTGTTGATGACGAAGTGCAAGGTGCCGCCGGTGCGGTAGCCCTTCAGCCCCATCAGGGCGAAGCACTCGGCCACCACGCCCTGACCGGCGAAGGCGGCGTCGCCGTGGATCAGCAGCGGCACGACCTTGGAGCGGTCCAGCACCCATTCGGTGTCCGGCTTGCCCTGATTGACCTCGGCCTCGCGGATGTCGAAGGCCTGCTTGGCGCGCGACTTGCCCAGGACGACCGGGTTGACGATTTCAAGGTGCGACGGGTTGGCCGTCAGCGACAGGTGGACCTTCTTGCCGTCGAACTCACGGTCCGACGAGGCGCCCATGTGATACTTGACGTCGCCCGAGCCTTCGATGTCCGACGGCACGGTCGAACCGCCCTGGAACTCGTGGAAGATGGCCTTGTAGGGCTTGCCCATGACGGCGGCGAGCGTGTTCAGGCGACCGCGGTGCGCCATGCCGAAGACGATCTCGTCCACGCCCAGGGCGCCGCCGCGCTTGATCACCTGCTCCAGGGCCGGGACCATGGCTTCGCCGCCGTCCAGGCCGAAGCGCTTGGTGCCGGGGAAACGCTTGTGCAGGAAGCGCTCGAAGCCCTCGGCCTCGATCAGCTTGTTCAGGATGGCCAGCTTGCCTTCCTTGGTGAAGGCGTTCTGCTCGAACTTGTCGGGGCCTTCGAAACGCTGCTGCAGCCAGGATTTCTCTTCGGGCTCGGCGATGTGCATGAACTGCACGCCGATGTTGCCGCAGTAGGTGCGCTTGAGCAGCTCCAGCACCTGACGGATCGAGCCCGTCTGCAGGCCCAGGACGCCGTCGAGGAAGATCGGGCGGTCCATGTCGGCGGCAGTGAAGCCGTAGAATTCGGGGGTCAGCTCGGCGTTCTCGACCGGCTGCTCGATGCCCAGCGGGTCCAGCTTGGCCTGCAGGTGGCCGCGCACGCGGTAGCTGCGGATCAGCATCAGGGCGCGGATCGAGTCATGGGCGGCGGCGCGCACGTCGGCGGCGGTCAGCGCGCCCGAGGCGTCGGCGGCCGGGGCGGCAGGACGCGGGCCGGGCTTGCCGGCGGCCTTGGGGTCGATCTTGGGTGCGGGCCAGCGACCGTCGAAGACGGCGGTGTCCTCGGTCGGTTCGGCAGGGCCCGAACGGCCCCACGAGCCGGCGGCGGCCGACTGCTTCACCAGGTCGGCGTTGTCCTTCAGCTGGTCGAAGAAGGCGCGCCATTCCCCCGGCACCGAGCCGGGGTCCGCAGCCCATTTTTCGTGCAGGTCCTCAATGAAGGCGGCGTTCGCGCCATAGAGGAAACTGGTCTCGGCAAAGACCTGGTTCAGCTGACCTGCATCGTCCGCCATTTTTGCTCTCGTCGTCCTAATTCCAGCCGCGCGCGCACGCCTGCGCGGTGAGCGGCGCCGCTCATATAGGCCGTGTTTCCTTACTGGTCATGACCGAAGGGAGGCGGACCGGGTGGAAATTGGTCGAATTGGCAAGAAAAAACGCCTCCGGACGATTCCGGAGGCGTTTCAAAAGGTCGCGGGGCGCGAAATTTAGCCCCGGAACATCGTTCTTTTAATTTTGAAGCGCCTTAGCCCTTCAGCACTTCCAGAAGCGTGTGGCCCAGACGCGCCGGCGACGGCGAGACGCGGATGCCCGCAGCCTCCATCGCAGCGATCTTGGATTCCGCGTCGCCCTTGCCGCCCGAAACGATGGCGCCGGCGTGGCCCATGGTGCGGCCGGCCGGAGCCGTACGGCCGGCGATGAAGCCGGCCATCGGCTTCTTGCGACCCTTCTTGGCTTCGTCGATCAGGAACTGAGCGGCGTCTTCTTCGGCGCCGCCGCCGATTTCACCGATCATGATGATCGACTCGGTGGCGTCGTCGGCCAGGAACATTTCCAGGACGTCGATGAACTCGGTGCCCTTGACCGGGTCGCCGCCGATGCCGACGGCCGTGGTCTGGCCGAGGCCCGCGTTGGTGGTCTGGAACACGGCTTCATAGGTCAGGGTGCCCGAGCGCGAGACGACGCCGACCGAGCCCTTGGAGAAGATGCTGCCCGGCATGATGCCGATCTTGCACTGTTCCGGGGTCAGGATGCCGGGGCAGTTCGGGCCCAGCAGGCGCGACTTGGACTTCTCCAGGCGAGCCTTGACGCGCACCATGTCCAGCACCGGAATGCCTTCGGTGATGCAGGTGATGAAGGGGATCTCGGCCTCGATGGCTTCGATGATGGCGTCGGCGGCGCCTGCCGGCGGGACGTAGATGACCGAGGCGTCCGCGCCGGTGCGCTCCTTGGCTTCGGCGACCGAGGCGTAGATCGGCAGGGTTTCGCCGTGCGAGCCGGTCCAGTTGGTGCCACCCTTGGTCGGGTGCACGCCGGCGACCATCTGGGTGTCGTGATAGGCCAGGGCCTGTTCTGTGTGGAAGCCGCCGGTCTTGCCGGTCAGGCCCTGGACGATGATCTTGGTGTTCTTGTCGACGAGAATGGACATTGGTCTGTGCTCTGAATTCTGTGTGTCAGCGGGGCGGTGGCGAGTAAGGCTCTAAGCCTTAGCCGACCGCCGCGACGATCTTCTGGGCGGCGTCGTCGAGGTCGTCCGCAGCCGTGATGGCCAAGCCGGACTCGTTCAGGATCTTCTTGCCCAGGTCGACGTTGGTGCCTTCCAGACGCACCACCAGCGGCACCTTCAGGCCCACTTCCTTCACGGCCGCGACCACGCCTTCGGCGATGACGTCGCACTTCATGATGCCGCCGAAGATGTTGACCAGGATGCCCTGGACGTTCGGGTCAGCGGTGATGATCTTGAAGGCCGCCGCGACCTTCTCCTTGCCGGCGCCGCCGCCGACGTCGCAGAAGTTGGCCGGCTCTTTGCCGTACAGCTTGATGATGTCCATGGTCGCCATGGCCAGACCGGCGCCGTTGACCATGCAGCCGATGTTGCCGTCCAGGGCGACGTAGGCCAGGTCCCACTCCGAGGCTTCGATTTCCTTCGCGTCTTCCTCGGTGACGTCGCGCAGTTCCTTGATGTCAGGGTGACGGAACAGGGCGTTGCCGTCGAACGACACCTTGGCGTCCAGAACGCGCAGGTGGCCGTTTTCCATGACGATCAGCGGGTTCACTTCCAGCATGGCCATGTCCTTCTCGACGAAGGCTTTATAGAGGGCCGGGAACAGCGACTTGCCGTCTTCGCGGGCGTCGCCTTCCAGCTTCAGCGCGTCCGACAGGGTCGCGCAGTCAGCTTCGGTCACGCCGGTCGTCGGGTCGATGACGACGGTGATGATCTTTTCCGGGGTATCGTGGGCGACGGTTTCGATGTCCATGCCGCCTTCCGTCGAGACGACGAAGGAGACGCGGCCGTAGGCGCGGTCGACCAGGATCGACAGATACAGTTCGCGCGAGATGTCGGCGCCGTCTTCGATGTAGAGGCGGTTGACCTGCTTGCCGGCGTCGGTCGTCTGGGCCGTCACCAGGGTGTTGCCCAGCATTTCCTTGGCGTTCTTGACCACGTCCTCGATCGAGAAGGCCAGGCGCACGCCGCCCTTGGCGTCAGCCGGCAGTTCCTTGAACTTGCCCTTGCCGCGGCCGCCGGCGTGGATCTGCGACTTCACCACATAGAGCGGGCCAGGCAGTTGCTTGGCGGCGGCTTCGGCCTGATCGGCCGAGGTGATGGCGACGCCTTCGGCGACCGGTGCGCCAAAGGCCTTGAGAACCTGCTTGGCCTGATACTCGTGAATGTTCATGTCTGATCCGCGCCGTTGGGAGGAGGTTGAGGAAACTTTGGTCGCGCTTATAGGCGTCGGCCCTTCGCAGACGCAACCGTCTGTCTCCCTATGCTCCTCCCAAGCTTTTCTTATGCGCGAAACGGCTCAGCTCGGTTCAGCCTCCGTCCGGGACGGATCAGTCCACCCAGTCCTTCTTCAGCGTGCGCGAGGCTCCGAACAGCAGGGCCGAGGACAGCAGGTAGAAGCCCATGCCCGTATAGATGGCCCAGCGCAGGCTCTCCTCGCCAAAGGTCGGGCGCAGCAGGTCCGACATCCAGCCGAAATAGTAGATGCCGACGGCGATCCCCAGCAGGTTGTTGATCAGCAGGAACAGGGCCGAGGCCGTGGTCCGCATGGCCGGGCTGGCCAGGTGCTGCACGGCGGCGGTGATCGGCCCCAGCCAGGTCAGGTTCAGGCCGGTGGGGATCAGGAAGATCAGGAAGGCCAAGGTCAGGGCCGCCGCGCCGTTCGGGTTCGCGCCGGGCATGATCGCCCCGACCAGAGCGCCCGAGTTCATGGCCAGGATGAAGCAGGGCACCGAGATCAGGAAGGCCACGGCGGGCGTCAGCGGATAGGCGCCCTTGGACTTCTTGCCGAGCCGGTCGGCCATGACGCCGCCCAGCCAGATGCCGGCCACGCCGCCGACCATGACGATGGCCGAATAGTACCAGGCGGTCTGCGACAGGGTCAGGCCGAAGCTGCGCATGAAGAAGCTGGGCAGCCAGGCGGCGACGCCATAGCCGCACACCGAGGACGAGGCCGCGCCGAAAGCCAGCAGCCAGAAGCTGGGCTTGGGCGCCAGGGTCTTGATGACCTCGCCGAACGGCGGGGCCTTGTGCACCACCGGCGCGACCTTCGCCGCCTCAGCAGCGGGCGCGTCCATGCCGCCGCGCTTGGGATCCTTGACCGTCAGACGCAGGATCGGCGCGACCACCACGCCCAGGACGCCCACGACGATGAAGGCGGTGCGCCAGCCCCAGGTCGCCGCCAGCAGGCCGCCGACCAGGGTGCCAGCCGCCATCCCCAGCGGAATGCCGAAGGCGTAGGCGGCCAGGGCCCGCGCGCGCTGCGACTTGGGGAAGTAGTCGGCGATAAGGGAATAGGCCGGGGCCACCCCGCCCGCCTCGCCAATACCCACGCCCATGCGGCACAGGAACAGCTGACCAAAGCTGCCCGCCACCCCGCACAGGGCGGTGAAACCAGACCAGATGGTCAGGGCCGCGGTCATGATCCATACCCGGCTGACCCGGTCGGCCAGCCAGGCGATGGGAATGGCCAGGGTCGAATAGAGCAGGGCGAAGGCCAGGCCGCCCAGCAGGCCGAACTGACTGTCCGACAACCCGAACTCGGCCTTCAGCGGCGCCGCCAGGATGCCGATGATCTGACGGTCCAGGAAGTTCAGCATGTAGATGAGGATCAGGATCCCCAGCACATAATAGCGATACCCGGGCGAGACGGCCTTCTCGACGGCCTCCTGCGGCGCTGCGGCCTCGGACGTGGTCATGGCGTGCCCCCTCGGACTTGTCTGATTAATGCGAACGGTAGCGTCGCCGCGCGGCGACGCAAGAAAAAGGGCGGCGGTTCATGTCGGAACCGCCGCCCGTGATCATGCGATCAGGCGTCCAGAAGAGCCGTCCCGATCAGAACTTGTACTGCAGCGAGGCCGTCACGGTGCGCGGCGGGCCGTAGTAGCCGATCAGCGAGTTGTTGTAGGCGGCGCCGGCGAAGTTGTAGCCGCCAACACGGTACTCCTCGTCCGTCAGGTTCTTGCCATAGACACCGACAGTCCAGGTGCGGCTCGGGTCGGTCCAAACCACCGAAAGATCGACCAGGGCGAAGGCGTCCTGATCCAGCACGGGATTCGGGAATTCGAACTGGCTGTAATCGTCGCGATAGCTGACCGAAGGTGTGACCGCCAGCGAGCCTCCAGCCACGTCACCGCGCCAGGTCAGACCCAGGTACCCCGTCCATTTCGGGGCGTTTTGCAGCACGACCTGGCTTGAGATGTCCTCGTACTTCTGGGTCGTCAGATTGTAGCGCAGGAACTCCTCGAACTTGGAGTCGAGGTAGCCGATGGCGACATTGGCCGTCAGGCTGTCGGACAGGACGACCGAGCCCTCGAACTCCGCACCGAAGAATTTCGACGAACCCACATTGTCGACGAAGCTGGCGATGCCGCCAACGGCCGGAACCTGGGTGGTGACCTGCTGATCCGTATAGTCGTTGTAGAAGATCGCCGACGAGAAGCTCAGGCGACGGTCGAAGGCCGAGCCCTTCAGGCCGACTTCATAGGAGTCGACCGTTTCCGGCTGATAGCCGTTGACCGTGTTCGGCGTCAGGATGGCGTCACCGCGCATATCGAAGCCGCCCGACTTGAAGCCCTTCGAGTAGGAGGCGTAGCCGGTCAGACGGTCCGAGAAATCATAGGACAGCGAGGCCTTGGGCGTGAACTGATCGAAGGTGTTCGAACGGGTGTAGTCCGTGCGCAGCAGGATCGGGTTGCGCGCCGCGCCGCCCAGCAGCGGGCTGCGGGTAGCGCCCAGGTAGTTGGCGCGGAAGACGTGGCCGGTCTTGTCGTCCAACGTGTAGCGCGCCCCCAGGCCCAGGTGCAGACGCTCCGTCAGGTCCAGGTTCACATCCGTGAACAGGGCGACGCTGGTCGTCTCGACATAGCCGGCGGTGCCGATAACGATGCCGAAGTTCTGGGCGATGGTGTCGAAGGCCCCCGAGGCGGTGCCGTCCAGATAGAAGATCCCGGCCACGCCCTGGATCCGATCGGTGCTGAACAGCGCCTGGAATTCCTGGGTGAACTGGTGGTCGCCATAAACTGCGGGCACGTCCAGCGTCGGCGCGGGCGTGTTGTCGAAGTCGATCAGGGTGTCTGTGTCGCCGGTGCGATAGGCGGTGATCGACTTGAACGACCAGACATCATTGAGGTCGACCTGAGCGGTCAGCGACACGCCCTCGGTCGTCACCTTGTTGCGGTCGCCGAGACCGGCGTAGGTGTCATAGACGCTGCCGGGGATGCCGGCGCCCGGGCCGACGCCGGCGACTTCGCGGTGGCCATGACGGGGATTCGACCGGTCTTCGACCCGATCATAGGCCAGGCGGAAGAAGGCGTTGTCGTAGGGCTGGAACTCGACGCTGACACGACCGGCCAGTACGTCCTTGTTGTAGTGCTCCGCGCCCGTGTTCAGGTTCTCGCCGTAACCGTCGCGGTTATAGCTGGCGACCGCGCCGCCGATGCGCAGCTTGTCCGTGACCGGCATGGAGCCCTGGGCCAGCAGATCGATCTGGTTGTAGCTGCCGTAGGCGCCGCGCAGGGTCAGCTCCGGCGAATCCGGGTCCAGACGCGACGTGACGTACTTGATGGCGCCGCCGACGGTGTTGCGACCGTAGAGCGAGCCCTGCGGACCGCGCAGGACCTCGATGCGCTGGATGTCGAAGATGTCCAGAACCGCGCCCTGCGGACGAGCCACATAGACGTCGTCGACATAAAGACCGACGCCGGGCTCGAAGCCCCACAGCGGGTCCTGCTGGCCGATGCCGCGAATAAAGGAGATCAGGGTCGAGTTCGAGCCGCGCGCGACCTGAACCGTGGCGTTCGGGGTCTGCTGCTGCAGGGCGGTGATGTCGGTCGCGCCAGTCTCCTCAAGACGCTCGGCTCCCAGGGCCGAGACCGAAACCGGCACGTCCTTCAGGGTTTCCTCGCGGCGACGCGCGGTGACGACGACGTCGTCGATACTGGAGACCTGCGTCTCGGTCGCCGCTTCCTGCGCCACGGCCGTGGCCGAAAGCGCCCCCCAGGCGGCGCCCGCCAACAAGACGGTCTTCACGAGTCTGTTCATTTGGATCCCAATCCCTGATTTCCAGCCCAATCGACGCTTTTATTCAGCGTTCAATGATTTTCATGGAACGTGCCGATCTTTCGTCGGTCTGTCAAACGGCCACGCTGAGAACCGCAGTAAAATCCGCCTCGCCTGTGGCGCCGTTGCACATGGGACCGAAGCACGACTAGCTTGCGCGCATGAAATCCGACGACGACCTCGCCCCGGCCCTGCCGCCTGTCGCTCCCGCGCCGGCCCGTCGCGGTCGCCCCAAGAAGACCAAGACCGCCGCCGCCGGTGAGACCCGAGACGCCATTCTGAACGCCGCCGAGGACCTGTTTTCAAAGCACGGCTTCTACGGCGTCACCATCCGCGAGGTGGCGCGCGAGGCCGGCGTGGATACAGCCCTGGTCCACTACTACTTCGGAGCCAAGAAGGAGTTGTTCGACGCCGTCTTCATCCGCCGCGCCGAGGTGTGGAACAGTGAGCGCGTCGCCGCCGTCGACCGCTACGCCGAGGCCGCTGGCGAGGCCATGACGCTGGAGGGGCTGTTCGAGGCCTTCCTGCGCCCGCCCTTCCAATGGTCGCTGAAGGGCGGGCCGGGCTGGAAGCACTACGCCGCCCTGGTGGCCCAGACCAACGCCAACCCGGCCTTCGGCGGCGAGACCATGGCCCGCTATTTCGACCCCGCCATTCGGCGCCTGCTGGAGCTGGTCAAGCGCCTCCTGCCCGAGGCCGAGGAAACCGACCTCTACTGGGCCTATCACAACCTGTCGGGCGCCCTGACCCTGACCCTCGGCGAGACCGGGCGTCTGGACCGTCTGTCGGGCGGCCTGTGCAAGTCCGGCGACCTGGACAGCGCCTGCGACTACATGGTGCGCTTCGCCGCTGCCGGCTTCCGCGCCGTCTGCGGTCCGAAATCGGGCGCCTGATGCAGGCTGTTTTTAACGGCAAGGCGCGCGACTTTCTGCGCGGCCTGATCGTGGCCGTCGTCGCCGGCCTCTTCCTCACCCTGTCCGGCGCCTTCGGCACGGGCGCCGCTCCCTTCTGGCCGCGACTGGCCTACTGGATCGGACTGATGCTGGCGGGCAGCCTTTGGGGCCATATTTGCGGGGCCTGGACGGCGCGCCGCATCGACGTCGACACGCGCCCCTGGACCGCCATTGCGATCGAGACCCTGATTATCAGCGGCCCCCTGACCCTGCTGGTCTGGGCCGTCACCGGCTCCATGCTCGAGGGGGCCATGCGCCCCCTGGCGCACCTGCCCTACTTCCTCTTCCCCGTGACACTGATCACGGCCCTGCTGTGCGTTCTCAACGTCTTCCTCGGCCGCGAGCGCCCGGTCGAGACCCACGCGAGCGCGCCCGGCGCCGCGCCCGCCCGCTTTCTGAAGCGCCTGCCGGCGAAACTGCGCGGCGCGCGCCTGATCGCGGTTCAGGCCGAGGACCACTATCTGCGCCTGCACACGGATCGAGGCTCGGACCTGATCCTGATGCGCCTGGCCGACGCCCTCAGCGAACTGGAAGGCCTGGAAGGCGCCCAGACCCACCGCAGTTGGTGGGTGGCCCGCGACGCCGTCGCCGCCGTCGCCCGCGGCGACGGCCGCGCCGCCCTGACCCTGAACGGCGACATCATCGCCCCCGTCAGCCGCCGCTACGCGCGGGCGCTGAGGGAGGCGGGCTGGTGGTGAAGGAGGCCATCTGCCTTCTGACCAACCTCAAGATTGCTCTCTCGCCAAGCTTGACCGATGCTTGTTCGATCAAATCGAACCGGGGCGACCAATACAGTGAACAGATGGCTCAGAAGGCTGCTCGGCAAATCCGCAGTTGATCAAACCGCGGACCGCCCCGTCCCGCCGGATCAGACGCTGAACACCGCGCCCCCGGAAACACCCCCCACGAGCACGCCGCCCTTCGTCGCCTTGAACGAATTTGAAGTCCTGCTGATCGCAGCCAGTACGGACCCCAACAAGCGCAGCGAGTTCCAGAAGGTCCTGCTGGAATCGGACCTTCTGGCAGCGACGCCCGAGGCGCATGACGATAGTGGATGGCGGACCCTAAAAACCTCGGAGCGCGTATCGCTCCTGAACGTCGCCGCCCCCGACGGCGCGCCGGTAGCCGCCGTCTTCACCTCCGAACAGAGGATCGTCGACGCCTTTGGAGCGGGGACCGGCTTCATCCAGATGAACGGCGCGACCCTTCTCGAACTCGTCGCCGAAAGCGGCGTCTTCCTGAACCCCGGCTCCGCCTATGGCGTACACTGGACCGCCGACCAGCTCAGCGCCGTCCTTGGCAAGCCCGTCAGGATCACCGTCCAGAAAGACACGCAAGTCATGCTCGGCGTGCCCAAGGAGCGACCCGAGGCGCTTCTAGCCGCTTTGGCTCGTCCGCTTGCCGCCGAGCGCCGCGTTCGCGAGGCATGGCTTGCACTCGCACACTGGCCAGAAGAGGACCGATGGTCCTGGTACCTGGACGTGAGAACCGCAATGTCGGCCGACGATGTCGGCGCCATGCTCGCTGAAGCTCTCAAGCTCACTGGCGAAACAGGACTGACGCTCGACATGACGGTCACGAACGAGAATGCGGCAGAGGGTTCAGGTATCAGGCTGGTCCCCATCACCACTCACTAGCCCCTCACACCCAGTTCCCATGAAACGCCGCCGGCAGGGCCACGTCGGCGCGCCAGGTGGCGACGGGGCCGTCCTCGATCTGCATCAGGTCCAGGACGTGCAGTTCGCTGACCCCCGCCTTCAGGTTGATGGTCGGGCCGACCAGCCAGGCGTCGGCCTCGTGCGTCCCGCCGGGCTTGGGCACATAGACCATCTCGTCCGTCACATGGCCGGGGCCGAAGTCGAAGAACCGCGTGCGGCCTGAGCGCCAGTCGGTCACCCCCACCGCCGAGGCCAGGGGCCGGTCGGCGCGCTCGCCCGTCGTGTGCAGGCTGAAGTTGCGCGCCAGCCCGGCACGGCGCGGGTCGCTGCGCGGAAACTCGCCCACCACGCCCGTCCGCTCCAGCCGCCCGCGACCGCCGGCCTCCAGCACCACCATGGCCAGCTCAGCGGGATCATGGCCCAGGGGCACGCCGTTCAGCACCTCGTGGGCGCCGCGCGCGGCGAAATCCATGTCCTTGTGAGCGCACAGGTCGAAGCGGATCGTGCCGTCCGCCTCCTCCCAGGCGTCGCCGACGTGGAAGAAGCCGAAGGGCGGCAGGTCGTAGATCCGCCGCTGGGTCAGGTCGGCCTTGTCGATCACCAGCACCTGGGTCCCGGCCTCGGGCGTCCACTCGAAGGCCGCCGACACCGGCATGACGTTGCGCGTATGCACCCAGGGCTGCAGCACGATGACCAGATGCTTCGCCGTGGCGCTGAAGTCGTGGATGTAGCTGGCGCGCGGCAGGGGGATGAGCTCGGCCGCCTCCAGCGCCCCGTTCGCCGCCAGCCGCCAGACCATGGCCTGACGTCCGCTCAGGCCCAGGTTCCAGATACGGCCGTCCGGCTCGACGCGCGGATGGGCCAGGAAGGGCATGTTCTTGAGGTCGGGGCGCAGGGTCACGAAATCCTCGGTCGCCAGGGTCTCGGGGTCCATAGCCAGGGGCGAGCCCGCCTCCCACAGCGCCCACAGCTTGCCGCCGACCTTGTGCACCGAGGTGTTGGCCGGGCTGGCGTCGTCGGCTGAGCCGATCCGGGCGCGCGGGTCGGCGACCGTGCCGAAGCCCGGCATCAGCATGGCCCCGACCTCGGCCTCCTGACGCCGCTTGGGCGTGTCGGCGAAGCGCGCGGCCAGGCTGGCCTGACCGTCCTGCACCCGCCAGCGGCGGATCAGGCCATCGCCGTCGAACCAATGCTGGGACGAGCCGCCCGGCCGCCGAAACTTGGCCGGGCCGTTGCGATAGAGGCTGCCCGACAGCCCGGCCGGCGCCCGGCCGTGCACCAGGCGCAGGGCACGCGGGGCCACGTCGCCCTCGACGTCGGCGGTGGCCAGCGACCAGTCGGCGGTCGCCGCCATGGCTTGCGCGGCATGGGCCCGGTCAGGCGTCAGGACGCGGGCGGCTGCAAGGGCGGCGGCGCCCATGAACAGGGTGCGGCGGGTCGGAGTCATGGCGGTCTCTTCCAACGGCACGGCTTAGCGGATGCGGATGCGGATGGTCTGGGCCGTGGCGCCCGAAACCTCGAAGCGGGCGCGATCCCACTTGGCCGGCCCCATGTTGCCGACGGCGTTGTTGGAGAAGGCGAAGGGTTCGGTCGGCATCCCGAAGGGGTTGGTGTCCATCTTCCCGTTGCCGTTGACGTCGTGGAAGGCCTTAAAGCCATAGGCGCCGGCGGGCAGGTCAAACACCGCCTCGCGCTGGCCCGCCGCCACATCAACCTGAGCCACCCGCGCCGGCTGCCCGCCCTCATAGGCGGCCTCGGCATCATAGAGGGCGATCAGGATCGCGCCGGTCTCGGCGCCGGTTTCAAAGGTCAGGGTCAGGCGGTTGTCAGTCTGGGCGAAGGCCGGAGCGGCGAAGGCCAGAACGGCGACGACGGCGAGGGAGCGGATCATGGCGGGTGTCCTTGATGGCGTGGCGGAGAAGTCGCCCCCTTCCTCCCTCGCCCCGCCGAGCCTCGCCAGCGGCCTTGCGTCCGCGACCGCCGCGCCTTCGCCAACCACCACCGCCCCCCGTTCACGAAGCGCCAATGAACACCTGCTGCAGAGGCGCCGCGCTAGCCTGCGTCAGCGGCCCGGCTTGCCCCCCGCGCGTCATGGCCGTAAGTCGCAGAACCATGACCCAGACCGCCGCCGCAAGCGCCCCGCTGATCTGCCCCTCGATCCTCGCCAGCGACTTCGCCAAGCTGGGCGAAGAGGTCCGCGCCCTGGAGGCCGCAGGGGCCGACTGGATCCACGTCGACGTCATGGACGGCCATTTCGTGCCCAACCTGACTATCGGCCCGGACGTGGTGAAGGCGCTTCGCCCGCACACGACCCTGCCCTTCGACGTGCACCTGATGGTGGCCCCGGTCGACAACTGGCTGGAGGCCTATCGCTCGGCGGGCGCCGACATCATGAGCGTCCACCCTGAAAGCGGCCCGCACGTCCACCGGACGTTGGGCCAAATTCGCCAACTGGGCGCCAAGGCCGGCCTGGTCTTCAACCCGGCCACGCCGCTGAGCGTTCTGGAAGAGGCCGTCGACCTGGTCGACCTGGTGCTGATCATGTCGGTCAATCCCGGCTTCGGCGGTCAGAAATTCATCGAGTCCTCGCTCAAGAAGATCGAGCGCGCCCGCGCCATCCTCGACCGCGCCGGATCCAAGGCCCACCTGCAGGTCGACGGCGGCGTGGTCGCCGCCAACGCCGGGGCCTGTCTCTCCGCCGGGGCTGACGCCCTCGTCGCCGGCTCCTTCGTCTTCAAGGGCGGACCGGACGCCTACGCCGCCAACATCCAGGCCCTGAAAGCCGCCGCCGCGTGAGCCCCCTCGGCCCCTTCGCCCCGCGCGAAACGGAAGGCGGCCTGACCGAGGGCCACATCCCCGGCCTCAAGGGCGCGCCGGTCCGCACGCCCGTGCGCGCCGCCGGAGGCCCCAAGGCCGACCCCGCGCTCTGGGCCGCCGTCGCCGCACAACTGGCCGCGCGTCAGCTGTGGATCGAGCTCTACGGCCTGCCCGGCTATACGATGACGCTCAGGGGCGCCCGCGCAGACGGTTTCGCCGTCAGCCCCCGCGACTTCCGGCCCCTGCGCGAAGAGGCCCCGCGCCCGCTGCTGTCGGGCCGCTTCACCCTGGCCGGGCTGAGCCTCGACGCCGAGGGTCCCGCCGACCTGTGGAACCGCCCCACCCCCAGCCGCGCCTTCGCCGTCGAGCTGCACGCCTTCGCCTGGATGCCCGAGATGATGGCCCACGGCGATCGCGGCGTGCGCGAGGCCCTGGCCCTGACCCTGGCGTGGGACGACACCTTCAGCCGCTGGTCGCCCTTCTCCTGGGATCCCGAGATTTTGGCGCGCCGCGCCTATCATCTGGCCTGCGCCGGGCGCCGTCTAGCCCAGGTCGCGACCGAGGCCGAGCGCCTGCGCCTGACCGACATCCTGGCGCGGCAGGCCCGTCAGTTGCTGCGTCCGCCCGGCGGGCTGATGGGCCGGGCCGAACGTCTGACCGCCGCCGCCGTAGCCGGCTGCGCCCTGGCGGGCAAGGCCGGCGCCGGCATCCGTCGCGCCGCGCTGAAGCGCCTGCCCGCCGCGCTCGAAATCACCGTCGCCGCTGACGGTCATCACGCCGCCCGCGCCCCGGAAATGGGTCTGGAGCTGCTGCTCGACCTGCTGACCCTGGACGACGCCCTGGCGCAACTGTCCGAGCCGACACCCGAGCCGGTGGCCGCCGCCATCTCGCGACTGACGACCAGCCTTCGCGTCCTGGCCCTGCCCGACGGGCGACTGGCCGCCTTCCAGGGCGGAGGGCCTTCGACGCCGGAGCGCGTCGCCGCCGCGCGCGCCCACGACGAGACTCCTGCTCCGCCGCCCAGCGGCGCCGTCGGGGGACTGGTGCGCATCGCCAGCCCCCTGCTGACCGTCATGGTGGATGTGGACGCTCCGGCGCGCGGCGCCTGGTCGACCGCCGCCTGCGGTCAACCGGCTGCGCTGGAAGTCGTCTGCGGCCGCGACCGCCTGTTCACCTCCGCCGGATGGACTCCGCGCGCCCTGGACCGGCAGGCCCTGCGCCTGACCCCGGGCGCCTCGACGCTGACGCTCGGCGAACAGCCCCTGGGCGAGCCCCTGTCCGGCTGGAAAGCCGAGCTGCTGGGTCCGCGCCTGATCGGCCCGGCCCTGCACGTCACCCGTCAGCATCAGGAAGGCGAAGGCGCCGTCTGGCTGGAGGTCGAGCACGACGGCTGGATGCCCCAGTACGGCCTGATGCACCAGCGCCGCCTCTATCTGGATCAGCGCCTCGACGAACTGCGCGCCGAGGAACGCCTGCATCCGCCGGAAGGCCGCCCCGATGTCACCCGCGCCATCGCCGCCCCCTACGCGCTGCGCTTCCAGCTGGAGCCAGGCGTTCAGGCCTCGCTGGCCCGCGACCGCCGCTCCATCCTTCTGCGCGGCCATTCGGGTCGCGGCTGGTGGTTCCGCAGCGACGGCCCCGACGTGGCCATCGAACCGGCCGTCCACGTCGACGAGGGCCTGACGCGGCGCTCACTGCAGATCGTCGTCCGCGGCTCCGCACGCACCGACGCCGACACCAAGATCCGCTGGAAGCTGAGCCCCGCCGGCGCCGCGGGCGATCCGCACTAGAGCCAGGCGTCAAACCTCAAGGCGACGCTTCAGTCGTCGTCTTCAATGGCGTGGATCTGATCGTCGCCGAGGCCGAGGTGGTGGCCGATCTCGTGGATCAGGACGTGGGCGATGATTTCAGCCAGGCCCACGTCGCCCCGCTCGCACCATTCATCCAGGATCGGGCGGCGATAGAGGAAGATGCGCGACGGCTCGGCCGCCGGTCCCATGGCGTCGCGTTCGCCGATATGGACCCCGGAATAGAGGCCGGTCAGCTCGAACGGGTCCTCGATCTCAAGGTCGGCCAAGGTCTCCTCGTCGGCGAAATCGTCGACGCGGATGACCACTTCTCCTGCAGCCTGTCGGAACAGATCGGGCAGGGCGGCGAAGGCGGCTTCGGCCAGCCGGGCGAAGTCGTCGAGCGAAGGGGCGGACTGGTCGTTCCACGTCTGGGTCATGGCTCGGATATCGCCCGCGCGGCGGCGCGCCGCAATCGGCCGTCTCGCCGCATCGCAAATCGCGCAATCAGGGTATGGTAAACGCGAATCGGTCGCCCCCTCGTGCGGGTCGGCCCTTCGTTCGATGAATTTTTCGGGGACAGGATGGCCGAGGCCGACATCGCCTATGTGGCCACTGCGGGCGCAGCGGGCCTGGCGCTGGCGATCAGCGCCTGGGCCTGGCGGCTGCGCAAGCGTCTGGGCGCGCGCGAGGTCGAAGTCGAGGCCTGGCTGTCGGGCGAGCGCACCCACGCCGCCGCCTGCGAGGGCGCCCTGAACGTATTCGACGACGTCCGGCTGGCCCTGACGCCCGAGGGAACGGCCCAGTCGGTGTTCGGCGCGCCCGAGGCCCTGGCCGTGCTCGCTCCGGGCCGCGAGGGCGCGGCTGCGGCCGAGGCCATCGTCCGGGCGCTGAACGAAACCCACACCGGGCACATGGACGGCCTGATCCAGCGCGGCGAGCCGTTCGAGACCCTGCTGGAATCCGCTGACGGCGCCTGGGCGGTCGAAGGCCGCGCCCTGGGCGGTTCGGCCTGGCTGCGTCTGTCGAAACTGGGCGGGGCCGAAACCGCCGCCGACGCCGGCCTGGGCGCCCTGGCCGAGGCCTCGCCCGCCCCGACCTGGGTGGTCGACGGAGCCGGGCAGCTGATCTGGGCCAACAAGGCCTGGCTGACGGAAGTCCGCGCCGAGACCCTGGCCGAGGCGCATGAGCAGGGCCTCAGCTTCGATCGCGGCGCCGACCTGATCGTGGCCGAGGCCTCACGCCTGAACGCGCGTCAGGACGGCTTCCGTTGGGTGTCGTCGGACGGTCGCCGCCGGGCCTGGCGCATCCTGGCCGAGCCGCTTGCGGGCGGACGCGGCGCCGTCATCGCCTTCGCGATCGACATGACCGAGGCCGAGGAGACGCGCGACACCCTGCGCCGCCACGTCGAGGCCCATGACGAGACCTTGAACCATCTGGCCGACGCCGTGGCCATCTTCGGCCCGGCCAAGCGGCTGGCCTTCCACAACACCGCCTTCCAGCAGTTGTTCAACATCGATCCGGCCTGGCTGGACGAACGCCCGACCCACGCTGAGCTGCTGGATCGCCTGCGCCAGAAGCGCCAGCTGCCCGAGGTCATCGACTACGCTGGCTGGAAGGCCAGCGAGCTGGAATTCTACGGCGCCGCCCAGGCCGCGCCGGACGACTCCTGGTCCCTGCCCGACGGCCGCACCCTGCGCGTGGTGCGTCAGCCCCACCCACTGGGCGGCATCCTGCTGATCTTTTCGGACATCACCGATGAGCTGCAACTGCGCAGCCGCTACAACGCCCAGATCCAGGTCCAGACCGCAACGCTGGACAAGCTGAACGACGCCGTCGCCGTCTTCGGCTCAGACGGCCGGCTGCGCCTCAACAACGACGCCTTCGAGAGCTTCTGGGGCGTATCGGCCGAGAAGCTGGCTGAGGCCGGGGATTTCGACGCCGTGGCCGCCCTGTGCCGCCCGGTGCTGGACGACGCCGCCCTGTGGCTGGGGCTGAAGGCGCGCGTCGCCGACCCCGATCCCGAAAGCCGCGTGCCGATCTCGGGCGAAGGCCGGACCGACGACGACCGCGTGGTGTCCTGGCAGACCCGCCCCCTGCCCGACGGCGCCACCCTGGTCGCCTTCTCCGACGTCACCGCCCACCGTCAGCTGGAACAGGCGCTCGCCGCCAAGGAAGCGGCGCTGGCCGAGAGCCAGGCGCTGAAGCGCGAGTTCGTCGGCAGCGTCTCCTATGAGTTGCGCACCCCGCTGACCACCATCGTCGGCTATTCCGAATTGCTGGAGGCCATGGGCGACCTGCCCGAGCGCAGCCGCCAGCACGCCGGGGCCATCCGCGTCGCCGCCAGCCATCTGGCCCGCTCCATCGACGACGTGCTCGACATGGCCCAGATCGACGCCGGGGAGATGGAGCTGACCCTGGGCGACATGCGGGTCTGCGACCTGCTGGAGGCCTGCGCCGAGAAGGTGCGGGGCAAGGTCGAGGGCCGCGGCGCCGTCCTGACGGTTACCTGTCCGCCTCGCCTGAAGCCGGTCCGCGCCGATGCCCGCCGCATTGCCCAGGCGGTCGATCACCTGCTGGAGAACGCCTGTCGCGCCGTGTCCGAGGGCGGGGCCGTGACCCTGGCCGCCGAGGTCGGCGCCGGCGAGGTCCGCATCCGGGTCGAGGACACCGGCCGGGGCATCCCCTATCACCTGCAGGCCCACGTCTTCGACCGTTTCGTGCGACGCGAACGCGGCGGACCGGGCGTGGCCCTGGCTCTGGTCAAGGCTCTGGTCGAACTGCACGGCGGCTGGGCCGAGGTACAGTCGGAACCCGGCAAGGGCGCGGCCTTCATTCTCCACCTGCCGGTCGAGGCCACGGCGCCGACGGCGGCCCCTGAACTGCTGCTGGGCTGATGTTTCGCCCATGTCGTGCTAGAGGGCCTGTCCAAGCCCTCTAGGACGCCCCCATGGCCGACACGACCCGCCCCCTGCTCAAGACCGCCATCATCTATGATTTCGACGGCACCCTGGCGCGGGGCAATATGCAGGAAGTCAGCTTCATCCCCTCCATCGGGATGACGCCGGCCCAGTTCTGGAACGAAACCGTCCGTCCCCGGACCATCGCGGCCGACGGCGACGGCATCCTGATGTACATGCAGATGATGTTGCAGACGGCCCGGGAACAGGGCGCGCCAGTGACGCGTCAGGCCCTGCGCGACCATGGCCGCGACGTAGCCCTGTTCGAAGGCCTGCGCGACGGCAGTTGGTTCGACCGGATGAACGAATTCGGCGCCCAGTACGGTCTCGAGATCGAGCACTACATCATCTCGGCTGGCCTGACGGAGATGATCGAGGGTTGCCCCATCGCCGAGGCCTTCACCCACGTCTTCGCGTCCAAGTACGCCTATGACGAGAACGATGTGGCTGTCTGGCCCGCTGTGGGCGTCAACTACACGACCAAGACCCAGTACCTGTTCCGCATCAACAAGGGCGTGCACAACCACTGGGAAGACGAGCGAATCAACCGCTTCATCCCCGACGAGGAACGCCCCATCCCCTTCGACCGGATGATCTTCCTCGGCGACGGCGACACCGACGTGCCGACCATGAAGATGATGCACACCAAGGGCGGCTTCTCCATCGCCGTCTATGACCCCGACAACACCCCGCGCGACCACAACAAGATCCACCGCCTGATCTCGGAGGATCGGGTCAACTTCGTCGCCGAGGGCGATTATCGCGAGGGCACGCCGGTCGACCTGATCGTCAAGGGCCTGATCGGTCGCATCGCCGTCAACTACGGGCGGATGCCGGCGGACTGACCGTCCGATCGAGGTTCAGAGCAAAGGTCAGATCGGCGCGAACGCCGCCCGCCAGCATATGGCGGGTGATGGGCTCGAAGACCTGGATGAAGACGGCCAGTTCGGCGCGGCGTTCGAGCGATAGCTCGGTGGGGCGCAGGCCTATCAGTTCCGCTTCCTGCTGGCAGCGCCAATCCAGCACGACGTCGAACGAGGGCGCCTTGAGGAACAGATTCGCGTCGAAGCGGGCGAAGACCTCGGCATAGGGACCGGCCAAGGCCTCGTTGACGGTGCGTCGCCAGACCCCCTGCCCGTCCCGCTCGACTTCCAGCGCATTGATCGGCGCGGCGAGGTCCGCCTGGGCCTGCGCCGTCGCGCCCAGACACCAGCCATCCACCAGCACCGCCGACGGGCGGCCCGCGAAGACCGGCCATTGCGCCTTGGGGCTGCGGTCGTCGGTCAGCTTGTCGAAGGCGGGCAGCGGCGTGCGGCTGTCATGACCGGCGGCGCGCAGGGCCTCCACCGTCGCCTCCAGCAGCGCCAGATCGTGCGTGCCGGGCGGGCCGCGCACGGCGAACAGAGGATGGACCGCCCTGCCCTTGGCCTCCCGCTCGGCCTTGGTCAGATAGACGTCGTCCAGCGACAGGTGCGCGGCGCCGAACTGTTCGGCGGCAGCGCGGGCCAGGGTGGTCTTGCCCGACCCTTGCGCCCCGGCGATCCCGATCAGCGGGACGTGGCCGGGCCGCGCATGGGCATTGATCAAGGCCCCGACCGCGTCCAGCAGCCGGGCGTCGACCATCTCAGTGCTGGCTTTGCGGCAGACGTACGATCAGGCCGTCCAGGTCGTCGCTGACGCGGATCTGGCAGGACAGACGGCTGTTCGGTTCGACGTTCTCGGCGAAGTCGAGCATCGACTCCTCCATGGCCGAAGGACGGCCGGTCTCGGCGGCGAAGTTCTCGTCCACATAGACGTGGCAGGTGGCGCAGGCGCAGGCGCCGCCGCAGTCGGCGTCGATGCCCGGCACATTGTTGCGGATCGCGCCTTCCATGACGGAAAGGCCGTTCTTGACCTCAACCGTGTGCTCGGTCCCGTCGTGCTCGATGTAGGTGATCTTGGCCATGCAGGCGTCTTAGCCTCGCCTGCGAAGGAGGCAAGCCCCGGCGTATCGCGGGCATGAAAAACCCCCGGAGCCTGACGGCGCCGGGGGCTGATCGGATGGATAGGCTGGAAGCCTTAGGCCGCCGCGCGCTTGCGGCTCGGCGCGACCATCAGCTTCTTGGTCTCGGCGATCGCCTTGGCCGGGTTCAGCCCCTTGGGGCAGACCTGAGCGCAGTTCATGATCGTGTGGCAGCGATACAGCTTGAAGGGGTCCTCGAGGTCGTCGAGGCGCTTCTGGGTCGCATCATCGCGGCTGTCCGAGATCCAGCGGTAGGACTGCAGCAGGGCCGCCGGGCCGAGGTATTCTTCCTGGTTCCACCAGTAGCTGGGGCAGGAGGTCGAGCAGCAGGCGCACAGGATGCACTCGTACAGGCCGTCCAGCTTCTCGCGGTCGGCCGGGCTCTGCAGGCGCTCGGCCTCCGGGTCCGGCTCGTCCGACTGGAGGTAGGGCTGGATCGAGTCGTACTGGGCGTAGAAGAGGCTCAGGTCCGTCACCAGGTCCTTGACCACCGGCTGGTGGGGCAGGGGGGCGATGGTGATGTTGTGCGACGAGCACTCGTCCATGCCCTTGGTGCAGGCCAAGGTGTTGCGGCCGTCGATGTTCATCGAGCACGAGCCGCAGATGCCTTCACGGCACGAGCGACGGAAGGACAGGGTCGGGTCGATCTCGTTCTTGATGTGGATCAGGGCGTCCAGAAGCATGGGGCCGTGATCGTCGGACGAGACCTCGAAGCTGTCCCAGCGCGGATCGGAATCCGTTTCCGGGTCATAGCGATAGACCTTGTAGGTCTTGACGTTCTTGGCGCCGGCCGGGGCCTTGTGGACCTTGCCGGTCGTGGGCTTGGAGCCGCGCGGGAGGGTGAGTTGAACCATCTGTCTGCTCTCCCTTAGTAAACCCGAGCCTTGGGCTCGATGTACGAGACGTCGTCGGTCATCGTGTATTTGTGGACCGGGCGGTAGTCGATCTGGACGCCTTCGCCCGGACGTTTCCAGGCCAGGGTGTGCTTCATCCAGTTGACGTCGTCGCGATCCGGGAAGTCCTCACGAGCGTGAGCGCCGCGCGATTCCGTGCGGTTGGCCGCGCCTTCGATGGTCACGAGGGCCTGAGCGATCAGGTTGTCGTATTCCAGCGTCTCGATCAGATCCGTGTTCCAGATCAGGCCGCGGTCCGTGGTCTTGATGTCCGAACCGGCGGCGTCGATCGAGCGCAACTTCTGGACGCCTTCGTCCAGGGTCTTGCCGGTGCGGAAGACGGCGGCGTCCGACTGCATGGCGCGCTGCATCTCGAGGCGCAGCTTGGCGGTCGGGGTCGAACCCGAGGCGTTGCGGAAGCGATCGAGGCGAGCCAGGTGCTCGTCGGTCTGGGCCTTGGACGCCGAGGGCACGGCCGAGTTCTTGTCGACGACTTCACCGCAGCGCAGGCCGACGGCGCGGCCGAAGACGACCAGGTCGGTCAGCGAGTTGGAGCCCAGGCGGTTGGCGCCGTGCACCGAGACGCAGGCGGCTTCGCCCACGGCCATCAGGCCCGGAACCACGCTGTCGGGGTTGCCGTCGCGCAGCGTCAGCACCTCGCCGTGATAGTTCGTCGGGATGCCGCCCATGTTGTAGTGGACGGTCGGCAGGACCGGGATCGGCTCCTTGGTCACGTCGACGCCGGCGAAGATCTTGGCCGATTCCGAGATGCCCGGCAGGCGCTGGTGCAGGATCTTGGGATCCAGGTGGTCCAGGTGCAGGAAGATGTGGTCCTTGTTCGGACCCACGCCGCGGCCTTCGCGGATCTCGATGGTCATCGAGCGCGAAACCATGTCGCGCGGGGCCAGGTCCTTCACGGTCGGGGCATAGCGCTCCATGAAGCGCTCGCCTTCCGAGTTGGTCAGGTAGCCGCCTTCACCGCGGGCGCCCTCGGTGATCAGGCAGCCGGCGCCATAGATGCCGGTCGGGTGGAACTGCACGAACTCCATGTCCTGCAGCGGCAGGCCGGCACGCAGCACCATGGCGTTGCCGTCGCCGGTGCAGGTATGGGCCGAGGTGGCCGAGAAGTAGGCGCGGCCGTAACCGCCCGTCGCCAGAACCACCATCTTGGCGCGGAACTGGTGCATCTGGCCGGTGTCGAGCTGAAGCGCGGTGACGCCGGTGCAGGCGCCGTCCTGCATGATCAGGTCCAGGGCGAAGTATTCGACGAAGAATTTCACTTCCCGACGGACCGACTGGCCGTACAGGGTGTGCAGGATGGCGTGGCCGGTGCGGTCGGCGGCGGCGCAGGTGCGCTGCACCGGGCCTTCGCCGAAGTTGCGGGTCATGCCGCCGAAGGCGCGCTGGTAGATCTTGCCTTCTTCGGTGCGCGAGAAGGGCACGCCCCAGTGTTCCAGCTCGTAAACAGCCTTGGGCGCGTTACGGACCAGGTATTCGATGGCGTCCTGGTCGCCCAGCCAGTCCGACCCCTTGACGGTGTCGTACATGTGCCACTGCCAGCTGTCCTCGCCCATATTGCCCAGCGAGGCCGAGATGCCGCCCTGGGCAGCCACGGTGTGCGAGCGGGTCGGGAAGACCTTGGTGACGCAGGCGACCTTCAGGCCCTGCTGGGCGGCGCCCAGCGCCGCGCGCAGGCCGGAACCGCCCGCGCCGACGACGACGACGTCGTATTCGTGATCGATAAGCTCGTAAGCAGCCATGACGGGATCAGACTCCGGCGGGCAGCGGGGCGGAGCCCATCGCCACACGCACGATGAAGAAGATGCTGGCGGCGGCCAGCACGAGGAAGACGAGGTTCGACAGGTTGATCAGGGTCGTCCGGGCCGAGGGCGCGGGGACGTAGTCCTCGATGATCACCTTCCAGGCCAGGCTGGCGAACAGGAAGAAGACGATCGCCGTCAGGCCCAGCAGGCCGGCGTTCAGGGCGTTGCCGAACCAGGCGGCGACCGCTTCATAGCCGGCGCCGGCCAGGGTGAAGCCCGACGACAGGACCCACAGGCCCAGCGGCATCAGGGCCAGCAGCGCCAGCTTCTCGATCTTCCATTCACCGGCGCCGTGGCGCTCGGAGATCTTCACGTTGTTCTTGAACTTGGGGGCGGCGCTCACAGCGAAACCTTTCCGGCGGCGAACAGGACGACCCAGAACAGCACGGTCAGGACCAGGGGGCCCCAGACGGCGATGTTGGCCATCAGATTGGCGGACTTCAGATCAAGGCCCTTGCCGGCGTCGTTGATCAGGTGGCGGGCGCCGTTCAGCAGGAAGGAGAAGACCACCAGCGACAGGCCGAACCAGATGAAGAGGCCGAACGGCGAGGCCGAGCAGGCCAGAACCTTGGCGTAGGCTTCAGGCCCGGCGGCGACAGCCGCGACCCAGGCCAGCAGCAGGACGGCGCCGACCGTGGCCGCGCCGATGGTGACGCGGAACAGGATGGAGGCCGTCATGGTCACGTGCCACCGCCAGACGTCGGTGAAAGGCGACATCGGCGCCACATGGCCATTGGGATGGCGGACGTAGCGGCCAGTCGGGTCGCCCGCACCCTGGGGAAGGTTCGACATGCGAATGATTCTCAAAAAACCTGTGGAAAAACAGGTCCGGTTGCAGTGCGATAGGCTTTAGTGACCGCAAAGGGCGGGTGTCAACGAACCGGGCCGTATAAGCGCCACGGATCGCGTTTTCCTGATCAAGCCTCGCGAATCGCTCGCAACAAGGTCTCGCGATCGTCCTCGGACAGACGAACCGCGCCGGGACGCCCCCAGATGGGATCGGGCCACAGGCCGTCGTCGCGGCGGCGACCTACGACATGGACGTGCAACTGGCGGGTGACGTTGCCCAGGGCCGCCGTGTTCAGCTTGTCCACCCGTCGGCCTGTCGCCTCAGCCAGGGCGCGCACTACCTCGCCGGCCCGCACCATCTCCTCCATCAGGGCTGCGCGCTGATCGCGGCTCAGGTCGTCCAGTTCGACCGCGCCGTCGACGCGGGGCAGCAGGATCAGCCAGGCAAAGCGGGCGTCGTCCTGCAACCGCACCTGACACAGGGGCCAGTCGGCGGCGAAGACGGACCCGGCCTCAAAGGCGGCGTCAGCTTTGAAATCAGTCATGTCAGATGCTCGTCCTCGAACCAGCGCAGGCGGTAGGCGTTCATCGCCGTCGTCGCCAGCCGCGTGGTCAGCCGCCAGTTGACCACGGCCCCGACCGGCGCCCCGATGATCGGGATCAGCTGGGCCAGCTTGGCCAGGTCGATGTAGTCGCGGTACTCCAGCTGGAACTTGCGCCAATCGAAGTCCTCGATGCGTTCGGGCTGGTGCAGACCGCGCCCCGCCGCCTCCAGCGCCGCCAGGGCCTCGGGCCGATGCCGGGCGCTGGAAAAGGCCAGCTGGAAGATGCGCAGCAGAAACAGCCGCTCAGACAGGCTCTTGCCGGAATGACCATAGAGGGCGCCGATCTCGAACAGCAGCTTGACCTTGATGGCCAGCAGGGCGGGAAAATCCGCCGCCGCCAACAGGAAGCCGCCCGCCCCCGCCACCCCGCCCTCGACGCTGGCCGTGGTGCGATAGAAATCAACGCGGGTCTGGATCAGCTCTTCGCGCTTGCGAAGACTACCGTGCAGCAGGGGCTTGGCCGTGGTCCAGTCGGCCCCGGTCATGATGCCCCGCGTCGTCAGCTCGACGCCGGAGGTCACGATCTGGTGCACCCGCTCGGGGATGATCCGGTTGATCCGGTCCTGGGTGGCGCGGGTGGTCATGTCCCACAGGCCGGGGCGGCGCAGCTGGCGTTCGCGCCAGGCCTCGGCTTCCGTGAGGACGCGCGCCTCATGCTGTCGATCGTCTTCCGTGGTGGTCATCATGCCCCTCTGGGTCCAGGCGACCCTCGCAGGGGCCGACCAAAGGCGCAACGCCCGACGCTTGCTCCCGCTCCGCTGCGGGTCTAGACCGCCCGACATCGAGTACCGTTTCGCACACGCAACATCGACTGGAGAGACCTCTATGGCTCGCGCGAAGATCGCCCTTATCGGCGCCGGAATGATCGGCGGAACCCTGGCCCACGTGGCCGCGCGCGAAGCGCTGGGCGACGTCATCCTGTTCGACATCGCCGAAGGCACGCCGCAAGGCAAAGCCCTCGACATCGCCGAGGCCTCGGCCGTCTTCGGTCAGGACGTGGCCCTGAAGGGCGCCAACGACTACGCCGACATCGCGGGCGCCGACGTCTGCATCGTCACCGCCGGCGTGCCGCGCAAGCCGGGCATGAGCCGCGACGACCTGATCGGCATCAACCTGAAGGTCATGAAGGCTGTCGGCGAGGGCATCAAGGCGCACGCCCCCAACGCCTTCGTCATCTGCATCACCAACCCGCTCGACGCCATGGTCTGGGCCCTGCAGAAGTTCTCGGGCCTGCCCAAGGAGAAGGTCGTCGGCATGGCCGGCGTGCTGGACTCGGCCCGCTTCGCCTACTTCCTGGCTGAAAAGACCGGCGTCTCGGTGCAGGACATCCACGCCTGGACCCTGGGCGGTCACGGCGACGACATGGTGCCGATGGTGCGCCACTCGACCGTGGGCGGCCTGCCGCTGCCGGACGCCGTCGCCGCCGGCTTCCTGTCGCAAGCCGACCTGGACGCCATCGTCGAGCGCACCCGCAAGGGCGGCGGCGAGATCGTGGCCCTGCTGAAGACCGGCTCGGCCTTCTACGCCCCGGCCGAAAGCGCGATTGCGATGGCCAAGTCCTACCTGCTGGACCAGAAGCGCGTCCTGCCCTGCGCCGTCTGGCTGTCGGGCGAGTACGGACTGTCCGACCTCTACGTCGGCGTCCCGGCCCTCATCGGTGCGAACGGCGTCGAGAAGATCGTCGAGTTCACCACCAACGACGACGAAAAGGCCATGTTCGCCAAGTCGGTGGAATCGGTGAACGGCCTGATCCAGGCTTGCAAGGACATTGAACCTTCCTTGGCTTGATAGTGTGCTAGCGCGAGCCGCGCGGCGGCTCGTTGCTTGAGCGCTTAGGCGCCTGAATTGGAAAGGGCCGCATCTTCGGGTGCGGCCCTTTTTCACGCGTGGAGAGGGGCGTGTCAGGCGTGAACCGGCTCCGGCGCCTCATCTTCGTCGCCCCTCTGTTTCAGCCAGGACGCGCTGCGCATCTCGTTGAGGCGCGACACCGTGCGCTCGAACTCGAACGCGCCGACACCCTCGGCGTAGAGGCTTTCCGGCTCGGCCTCGGCCAGGACCACCAGCCGGGTCTTGGCCTCGTAGAGGGCGTCGATCAGCGTCACCAGACGCCGCGCCTCGTGGTGGTTGGCCGGGCTGAGCCTCGGCACATCGGACAGGAACAGGGTGTGGAAGCGCCGGGCGATGGCCAGATAGTCCTGCGGCCCCAGGGGGGAGCCGCACAGCTCGTTGAAACTGGCGCGCGCCATGCCGCCGACGGTGCGTTGCACCCGGACCTGACGCCCCAGCACCGGCAGGGCCACCGGCTCCTCGGGCTCGCCGCCCTTGAGGTCCGACCACAGGGTCTCGAAGCCCTCGCGCGCAGCGTCGCTCAGGGGCGAGAACCAGACCTGCGCCCCGGCCATGCGGTCCAGCCGGAAGTCGCGCGCCCCGGCCGTCTCCACCACCTCGCAACGTTCGCGCAGAATGTCGATGAAGGGCAGGAAGAGCTGGCGGTTGATGCCGTTCTTGTAGAGGTCTTCCGGCGCGCGGTTCGAGGTTACGGCCAGGACCACCCGCTTCTCGAACAGGGCCTCGAACAACCGGCCCAGGATCATGGCGTCGGCGATGTCGGTGACCTGCAGCTCGTCGAAGCAGAGCAGCCGGGCTTCGGAGGCGATCAGGGCCGCGATCGGCGGAATGGGGTCGTCGCCTTTTGCTGTCCCGAACACCGCCTTGCGCGTGCGCGGATCGCCCTCACGCCACTGCTTCACCAGATCGTGGATGCGGGCCATGAAGGCGTGGAAGTGAGCGCGGACCTTCTTCTGCTCCGGCGTGGCTGAATAGAAGAGGTCCATCAGCATGGACTTGCCGCGACCGGGAGGCCCCCAGATGTAGATGCCCCTGACCTCAGGCGGGCGGCCGAACAGGCCCTTTTTCGCCAGGTCCGCCTCCAGCCGCTCCAGCGAGGCCAGCAGCTCCAGCTGCTTCGGATCGGGGGCGATGACGCCCTCTTCGACGCGGATGTCGTAGGCGTTGCGGATACGAGAAGTCATGGTCAGCGGCATAGCCCCAAGGGGCCGATCAGGAAAGGCGGAGCGGTTTCATGCCTTCTGACGCAGGAATTTGGTGAAAACCGGTTGCTTCGCGCCTGCGAAAGACCCAAATGCAGAACCGCTTTTCTCCCCAGCGCCCCTTCTAAGGATATTCTGATCATGGGCTATCGCGTCGCCGTCGTTGGCGCCACCGGCAATGTCGGTCGCGAAATGATGAACATCATCGAGGAACTGAACTTCCCCGTCGACCAGATGCACGCGATCGCCTCTCGAAAATCCAAGGGCGTCGAGGTGGCCTTTGGCGACAAGACGCTGAAGTGCGAGGACCTGGAGCAGTTCGACTTCTCCACCGTCGACCTGGTGCTGATGAGCGCTGGCGGCAAGGTGTCCAAGGAATGGTCGGAAAAGATCGGCAAGGCCGGTCCCATCGTCATCGACAACTCCTCGGCCTTCCGCATGGACCCGGACGTGCCGCTGATCGTGCCGGAAGTGAACCCGGACGCGGTCAAGGACGCGAAGAAGAAGAACATCATCGCCAACCCCAACTGCTCGACCGCCCAGCTGGTCGTGGCGCTGAAGCCCCTGCATGACGCGGCCAAGGCCAAGCGCGTCGTGGTCTCGACCTATCAATCCGTGTCGGGCGCCGGCAAGGAAGGCATGGACGAGCTGTGGAACCAGACCAAGGCCATCTACGGCCTGGGCGACGCCACGCCGAAGAAGTTCCCCAAGCAGATCGCCTTCAACGTCATCCCCTACATCGGCTCCTTCCGCGACGACGGCTACACCGACGAGGAAGCCAAGATGTGGGACGAGACCCACAAGATGATCGACCCCTCGATCAAGCTGACCGTGACCTGCGTCCGCGTGCCGGTCTTCGTCGGTCACTCGGAGGCCGTGACGGTCGAGTTCGATCGCCCGATCGAGCCGGACGAGGCTCGCGAAATCCTGCGCGAAGCCCCCGGCGTTCTGGTCATCGATAAGCTGGAGCACGACGGCTACATCACCCCCGTCGACGCCGCCGGCGAGCACGCCGTCTATGTCAGCCGCATCCGCAAGGACCCGACCGTCGAGAACGGCCTGTCCTTCTGGGTCGTCTCCGACAACCTGCGCAAGGGCGCGGCCCTGAACGCCGTCCAGATCGCCCAGCTGCTGGACGAAACCGGCACCATCAGCCCGTCGAGCGGCTATCGCAGCCTGACGGTGTAAGAAGGGGCCCCTAACGCCCCGCGCACAGCGCGGGGCTGCTTGAGGGGCTTTAGTGTTTCTCTGAAGCCTCCGTCGCGTTTGGCGCGGCGGTGGCCGAAAGGTCCGCCCAGTGACCGCGTCCCCCTCTGCCAACTCGTCCGAAGCCCGCGCCGCCCTGATGGCGGGGGTGGGCTGCTACCTTCTGTGGGGCTTCATCCCCCTGGTCTTCCAGCAGATGGCGCATCAGGGCGCCGACGCCTGGGAGATCATGGGCCACCGCGCCGTCTGGGGCTTGCTCTGGGCGCTTCTGCTGGTGCTGATCGCCCGCCAGTGGACCCAGGTCGTCGCCGTCTTCCGCCAGCCCAAGGTCCTGGGCTGGCTGGCCCTGTCGGCGGTGCTGATCGCCACCAACTGGACCACCTATGTCGTGGCGGTGAACAACGGGCGGACCCTGGACGCCTCGCTCGGCTATTATCTCAATCCCCTGCTCAACATGGCCGCCGGGGCCTGGCTGTTCCGTGAACGGATCGACCGTTTCGGCGCCGCCGCCATCGGTCTGGCCGCCGTCGGCGTGGTGCTGCAGACCCTGGCCCTGGGCCACGCCCCCTGGGTGTCCCTGCTGCTGGCCTTCAGCTTCGCGGCCTATGGCATCATCCGCAAACGCGTCTCGGTCGAGGCCCAGACCGGCCTCTTCATGGAGTGCCTGCTGCTGGCCGCCCCCGGCCTGGCCTGGGTGATCTTCATCGAGACGACGGGGCAGGGGCATTTCACCGCCTCGCCCGCCGCCACCTTCTGGCTGCTGTTCGCCGGTCCGGCCACGGTCATCCCCCTGGCCCTGTTCGCCTGGGCGGCGCGGCGCATGCCCCTGTCCAGCATGGGCTTTTTGCAGTTCCTGGCCCCGACCATCGTCTTCTTCATCGGCGCCATGCAGGGCGAGGCGCTCGGCGCGCTGCGCATCGCCTCCTTCGCCTTCATCTGGCTGGGCGCCGCCGTCTTCGCCATGGGAGCGGTGGTGAAGGTGCGCCGCGCCAGCCGCACCGCCGAGACCATCGTCGCGCCGGAGCCCGGCCTGCTGGACGACCCGGCCGAGGACCGCATGGCGGCGCTGGACGAGGAAGCGCGTCCTTCGCGTTGAGCTCCGACGCGGTTCCAGCCTAGAAAGGGCGATGATCCGCGCCCGCTCCCTCGCCGCCCTCGCCTTGACCGTCGCCTTGGCGACCGGTTCGTCCGCCTGCGCCCAGAGCATAGGGATGCAAGGGGGAGGGGATGAGGTCATCCGCACGGCCCGGAGCGAAGCGCCCGCCGCCTCGACCCCGCCGGTGGCCGTGCCGACGACGGCCGAGACCTTCGACGCGGTCAGCAACACCCTGGACGCCGCCGCCGAGGCCTGGTCGTCGGGCGATGTCGAGGCCGTGATGGCCACCTATGTCAACGACGAGCCCCTGCTGGTCTTCCTCGGCGACACCCCGGTCAAGGGGCCCGACGCCGTGCGCGCCGCTCTGGAGGCCCGCGCCGCCCAGCCCGGCGGCCTGGGTCAGATGACCTATGAGTGGTTCGAGACCCTGCAGTTCGACGTCAACACCACTGTGGTCTCGGGCCGCGTCGTCATGCGCCGCGAAGGCAAGACCCATCGCGGCCTGTTCACCCGCGTCCTGCGCCGCACCGAGAACGGCTGGCGCATCGTTCACGACCAGCTGGCCTGGGGCCCTGACGCGTAAGGACTAAAGCGCGGCGTAGAGCGCCTCGACCAGCCGCAGGGCACGCGGATCGCCGATCAGGTGCGGCGACTGACGCGTCATGACATAGGCCGCCGAAACCCTCGCCGCCGGATCGGCGAAGGCCATGGACCCGCCCCAGCCGCAGTGGCCGACCGCCAGCGGGTTCGGCCCAAAGACATTCAGCCCCTCGTTGCGGGTGAAGCCCCCCGCCCAGCTCATGACATAGGGCAGGACCCTGTCCTGGCCGTGGATGCGCTCACGCGTCGCCTGACTCAGCGTCTGCTGCGACAGGACGGGCAGGTTATCCAAGACGCCGCCGGTAGCGATGACCGACATCATCCGCGCCAGATCCCTGGCCGTGGCGTGCAGGTTGGCAGAGGGGATCTCCGCCATGCGCCATTCGGTCGAGCCGCGCCCGCCCGGCGCTGAGCCCCGGTCGAGGAAGGCGGCCTTCTTGACTGCGTCGATGGGGCCGAGGTCCGGGGCGGCGGTCGGCTTGCGCATCTGCGCCACCCGCCCGTGCTCGCTTTCGGGCAGCCCGATCCACAGGTCCAGGTCGAAGGGCCGGGCAAAGTCCTCGCGCAGGGCCGTGCCCATGGTCCGCCCGTCGACGATGCGGAACAGCTCGCCCGCCAGATAGCCGATGGTGATGGGGTGATAGCCCGAGGCCGTGCCGGGCTCCCACAGCGGCGCCTGAGCCGCCAGCCTGTCCAGCACCGCCTGGCGGTCGAACCAGATCTCGGGCTCGACCCCGCCGTCGAAGCCCGGCAGGCCCGACTGGTGGCTCATCAGCTGGCCGACGGTCAGCCGGTTCTTGCCCGCAGCCCCAAAGGCCGGCCAGTGGTCGGCGACCCGGTCCTCATAGGACAGCAGACCCTTGTCGACGCAGCGCGCGATCATCAGGGCCATGACCGCCTTGCCGGTCGAGAAGACGGGAACCAGCGTATTCTCGGCAAAGGGCGTGCGTCCCGCCGTATCCGCCGACCCGGCCCACAGGTCCACGGCAACCTCGCCGTCGATGGTCACGCTGAAACGAGCCGCCAGTTCGTTCAGCCCCTCGGGCGCGTCGGTGAAGTTGGCGGCGAAGGCGTCCTTCACCGCATTGAATCGGGCGGGGCAGAGGCCGTGGATATCGGGCGCTTGGGTCATAGGCGGGGTCTAGCGCGTCAGGCGGTCGGGGTCACGGCTTGCGCGCCTCGGCCGAGGCGTTGCGCGCCGCCTCGAACTCGTCGCCCGGCTTCCACGCGGGCCAGTCGCGCGAATTGGCTAATGCCGAGCCGACCTCATACAGCAGCTGAACATCGGCGGCGGCGGCGTCCATCTTCCACTCCGGCGTCCATTCGTCCGTAGGCTGATGATAACGATTGGCGACATAGTCGCGGCTGGCGGCGTTGTGGCCGGTGAAGCCCGCGGCGGCGAACAGGGCGGGCACCCCCTTCCTCGCCAGCGGGAAGTGGTCCGAGCGATAGAAGGCCCCGGCCTGGGGCGCGGGGTCGGGGATCAGGCGGCGGCCCTCCCGTCCAGCGAAGACGGCCAGCCGGTCGTCCAGGTCGTTCTTGCCCGCGCCGATGACGACGATGTTCGGGTCGATCTCGGTGCCCGGCAGCAGGCTGTCCATGTTGATGTTGGCCACCGTCGTCTCCAGCGGCCAGACCGGGTTGGCGGCGTAGTATTCGGCCCCCAGCAGACCCGTCTCTTCCGCCGCCCAGCTGACGAAGACAGTCGAGCGTTCGGGGCGCGGGCCCTCGGCGAACAGGCGAGCCAGCTCCAGCACCGCGGCCACGCCGGTCGCGTTGTCGACGGCGCCGTTATAGATGTCGTCGCCGTTTTTCGGCGTGGCGCGGCCATAGGCGTCCCAGTGGGCGCCGAACATGACGGTCTCGTCCGGGTGGGTCGCGCCGGGCAGGCGGGCCATGACGTTGCGGGTCTGCACCCGGTCGGCCTTCTGGCCGAAGTCGATGGACATGGTGACGCCGTCCAGCGCCACGGGGCGGAAGTCAGGCGTGCGCGCCTGGGCCTTCAGCGCCGCGAAGTCGAGCCCGGCGTCCTGGAACAGCTTCTCGGCGACCGCGCCCTGAATCCAGCCCTGGGCCGCCACGCGCTCCTTGTCCGGATCGGCGCGGACGATGTCGAACTTGGGCGCGGTCGAGGAGTTCTGCAGCGTTGACCAGGGATAACCCGCGCCCGGCGTGTCGTGGATGACCAGGACACCCGCCGCTCCATGCGCCGCCGCAACCTGGAACTTGTAGGTCCAGCGGCCATAGAAGGTCATGGCCTGGCCGTCGAACTGACCCGCCACGGGGTGCCCTTCCGGCGCGCCGAAGTCGGGGTCGTTGACCAGAACCAGCATGATCTTGCCGGTCAGATCGACGCCCTTGTAGTCGTCCCAGCCGCGTTCCGGCGCGTCCACGCCATAGCCGACGAAGACAAGAGGCGCGTCCTTGAGCGAGATATGGCTGACCGGGCGGTCCGAGGAGACGATGACGTCGGTCGCCCGATGCAGGGCGGTGGTCTGTCCATTGGCGGTGACGCTGAGCGTCGCCGGGCCGTCCTGACTGGTGCGGCTGACCTGGGCCACCTGAACCCAGGAGCCGTCGGGCCCGCCAGGCTCCAGGCCTCGGGCCTGAAACTGCTGCGTCAGCCATTCGATGGTCTTGTCCTCGCCCGGCGTGACCGGGGCGCGGCCCTCGAATTCGTCCGAGGCCAAAACCCGTGTCGCCTCGCTGAGCCGGACCGGGTCGACACGACCGAGCGGCGCCGCCTGGGCCAGGGCCGAGGTCGAGGTCATCAGAACGGCGATCAGGCCGAAGGCGGCGGAACGGGGCATCGACATCAGGCGCACTCGATCTCAGCTTGGAAAGACCAGCACGCTGCCCCCTCGCGATCCGCCTGTCGACCCCTGCCTTTGGTCGGTCAACGCGCCTGGAGCCAGTCGATCACGCCGTTCGCGGCCACGACGCCCGAGGCAAAGGAAGCCTGCAGCAGATAGCCACCGGTCGGCGCCTCCCAGTCCAGCATCTCGCCCGCCAGGAAGACGCCGGGGCGGGCCGTCAGCATCAGGCCGTCGTCCACGGCGTTCAGCGCCACGCCCCCCGCCGAGGAGATGGCGCGGCTCAGGCCCTGCACATCGGTCAGGGTCAGGGTGACGCCCTTGATGCGCGCCGCCAGCGCCTCGGGCTCGCTCGGCAAGGGTCCGGCCTCGCGCAGCAGGGCGACGGCGAGCGCGTCCAGATGGGCGGCCTTCCTCAGCCAGTTGGACAGACTGTCCTTGCCGCGCGGCCTGGACAGGCGTCGGGTCAGGGTCTCCGTCGACTGCTCGGGGCGCAGATCGATGGTGAGTTTGGCTGTTCCGTCGCGCTCGACGGTGTCGCGCAGGGCCGACGACAAAGCGTAGATCGCCCCGCCCTCGACTCCGTAGGCGGCGATCATGGCCTCGCCGCGCACGGTGCGTCCGGCGTGGGTCAAGGCCACGCCCTTCAGCGGCCAGCCGGCGAAACGGTCGCGGAACAGGGGCGACCAGACGACGTCGAAGCCGACGTTGGCGGGGCGGAAAGGGGCCACGAAGGCGCCCGCGTCTTCCAGCGCCGGAATCCAGGCGGCGTCGGAACCCAGCCGGGCCCAACTGGCGCCGCCGAGCGCGAGGAGCACGGCGTCGGGGCGCTCGATCCGCTCGCCTTCGGGCGTGTCGAACGTGAGCGCGCCGTCTTTCCAGCCGGTCCAGCGCGAGCGGACGCGGATCTCGACACCCAATCCCTCCAACCGCGCCAGCCAGGCCCGCAGCATGGGCGAGGCCTTCATGGCCTTGGGAAATACCCGGCCCGACGAACCGACAAAGGTCTCCTGTCCCAGCCCCTCGGCCCAGGCGGTCAGGTCAGCGGGCGAGAAGGCGTCGAGCCATCCGGCGACCCGCGCCCGCGCCGGGACGTTATAGCGGTTCAGAAACGGCGCCAGCGGCTCCGAATGGGTCAGGTTCAACCCGCCGCGCCCGGCCATCAGGAACTTGCGCGCGACCGAGGGCATCCGCTCATGCACCGTGACGCGCAGGCCTGCCGAGGCCAGCCGTTCAGCAGCCATCAGCCCGGCGGGGCCGGCGCCGATCACGGCGACAGTCGGGAGTGTGGAGGAAGGCGCGTCAGTCATCACGCCTTCCTAGACCGGAACGTCCGCGAACGGCATACGCTCTGTCCTCATGAGCGTCGCCTTCACCCGAGAAGAAGATCTGGAAGCCACGGCCGCCGACCTGGTGGACCGCCCGATCTCGCCCCACCCCAACCACGTGACAGCCGCAGGGCTGGCCCAGATCGAGGCCGAACTGGCGGCGGCGCGGGCCGCCTACTCAGGGGCGCAGGTCAAGGGCGCGATCGAGGCCGACCGCACCGCCATGGCCCGGGCCACGCGCGACCTGCGCTACTGGTCGGCGCGGCGGGCCTCGGCCCAGTTGCTGGAGACGACGCCGGACGGGCGGGTGCGTTTCGGCGGCTCGGTGACCATCGAGCGCGATGACGGACGCACCCAGACCTGGCGCATCGTCGGCGAGGACGAGGCCGACCCCGCCCAGGGCAGCGTCAGCCACGTCTCGCCCCTGGCCCGCGCCCTGATGGGCAAACGGGTCGGCGACGAAGCAAGCGTGGCGGCCCAGTCGGTCGAGATCGTCGCCATCGATTGAAGGACGCG
Source organism: Brevundimonas sp. NPDC090276 (assembly GCF_044772165.1). Classification (NCBI taxonomy): domain Bacteria; kingdom Pseudomonadati; phylum Pseudomonadota; class Alphaproteobacteria; order Caulobacterales; family Caulobacteraceae; genus Brevundimonas; species Brevundimonas sp. NPDC090276. Next base: position 99,656 of record NZ_JBIVYK010000001.1, read on the forward strand.
GCGGTTTAGAAGCCGCCGGTCCCCTTCTCCTTCGCCACCGGCTGGAAGTCGCGCACGAAGCGTTCCAGCAGGCGCACGCTGAAGCCTGCCGAGCCCGCCGGCTTGACGTCGCTGGCGCCGCCGTAGGCCATGTTGGCGATGTCCAGATGAGCCCAAGGCGTCTCGGGGCGGGCGAAATAGCCGATGAAGTGGGCGCCGGTGCCCGCGCCCGCGCCGCCCTCGCCGGAGTTCTTGATGTCGGCGATCGGGGTGCTGGTGGCCGCGGCATAGGAGGGGTGCAGCGGCAGACGCCACAGGCGCTCGCCGGTGGCGTCGCCCGCGATCTTCAACTGGTCGGCCAGGGCGTCGTGGCGGCTGAACAGACCGGCGTAGTCATTGCCGAGCGCCCCGCCGACCGAGCCGGTCAGAGTGGCCACGTCGACGATGGCGGCGGGGTTCAGGCGCGTGTCGGCCCAGACCACGGCGTCGGCCAGAACCAGACGGCCCTCGGCGTCGGTCGAGATGACCTCGATGGTCTTGCCGTTCATGGCGGTCAGGACGTCGCCGGGGCGGATGGCGTTACCGTCGGGCATGTTCTCGGCCAGAGCAGCGACGGCGGCCACATCGACCGGCGCGCCCGCCTTGGCCAGGGCCAGGACGGCGCCGACGACGCTGGCGGCGCCGGACATGTCCATCTTCATATTGCCCATGTTGGCGCCCGGCTTGATCGAGATGCCGCCGGAATCGAAGGTGATGCCCTTGCCCAGCAGGGCGACGGGGCCGGCGTCCGGCGCGCCCTGCCCCTTGTAGCGCACCACCAGCAGGCGCGGCGGACGCGGCGAGCCCTGGCCGACCCCGAGCAGCGAGCCCATGCCGAGCGCCTGCATGGCGGGAACGTCCAGCACCTCGATCTCGACGCCGGGCACGCCGGCGAAGGCGGCGCGGGCGCGCTCGACGAAGCTCTCGGGGTAGATGACGTTGGCGGGTTCGTTGGAGATGTCGCGGGTCCAGGCCATGGCCTCGACCAGGGCGGTGCCACGACGGTAGACGGCCTGGGCGGTTGCGGCGTCGTCAGCAACCAGGGTGATGGCGCTCGGCGCAGCAGCGTCGCGGCCTGTGCTGCGGTGCAGGTCGGAACGGTACTGGCCGAGGCCGAGGCCAGTCGCCAACTCGGCGGCGTTGTCGGCGGATAGACCAGCAGTCAGGACGGTCATAGCGCCCGGCTGGGCGATCAGGGCGCGACCGACGACGATGCCGGCAGTCTGGACGTCGGCGGCCTTGGCGTCGTTCGGCAAGCCGACGATCAGGATCCGGTCCCAGCCACCCACGCCGTACAGGCTCAGGGTCTGGCGCGTCTTGTAGTCGAAGCGGGCGGCGCTCAGGGCAGCGGCGATCGCTTCGCGCGCCGCTGGGGTCAGGGCGGCGCCGCGCGTGGCCAGATCGGCCTCTGCGCCGAGAGGCAGGACCAGGGCGCCCGAGGCCTGACCGGGCGTGGCGGCGAAGGTCAGGGCGCGCTGCACGGCAGGCGCGGCACGCGGCGTCAGGGCGGCGGGCGCTACGGCGGCGGCGCCTCGGCGCGCGTCGCTCCGGGATTGGGCCTCGGCAGGCAGGGCGACGATCAGGCTGACGGCGGCCAGGGCGGCAGCGGCGGCGAAGGTCGGGAAATTATTGGTGCGGCGCATCGGCGGAGCCCCCTCGGTGACGATGAAGGGGTCCTTATGGCCAAGGTCGCCGGAGCGGCGCAAACCGTTCCGGCGGCGGAAAGTCTGACCGCGACGCCGTGTCGCGGCGGCACGGTCTAAGATCAGGCGGCGGCGCGACGCGGGCGCAGCTTCGGCCCGGGCGCGGCGACAGGCCGGCTCGCGGCGGGTGCAGAAGCCTTGCGGGCGTCCAGCAGGGCGCCGATCCAGCCCCACGCGGGTTCCTTATGAGTGCTGTAGATATAGTCCATCGGTCGTCCTCCTTTCGTGAAGCCTGAATATGCAGTTGACGCGGGGCGTTCACAAACGAGACGATAGAGTTCACGCATAAGGCTTGCTTATGGTTGACGTCCTCTCTCGCATTCCCGTCGACGCCCTGAGGGTGTTCGAGACCGCCGCGCGTTTGCTTAGCTTCACCCGCGCCGCCGAGGCCCTGGGCATGAGCCAGGCGGCGGTCAGCTGGCGCATCCGCGACCTGGAGCAGCGGCTGGACAGGCCCCTGTTCGTGCGCGGCGTGCGGCAGGTGTCGCTGACGCCGGAGGGCGAGCGGCTGGCCACGGCGGCGATCGAGGCCATGACCCTGTTGCGGCGGGCCGTGGCCGATGTGGTCGAGGCCGATCAGGGCGTGCTGGCCATCACGACGCTTCAGACCCTGGCGACCCAGTGGCTGGCGACGCGGCTGGGGTCCTTCCAACTGGAGAACCCCGATCTGGCGGTGCGGGTGGACACCAGCCCGACCCTGTCCATGCTGGGCGCCGACGGGCTGGACGTGGCCCTGCGCTTCGGCTCGGGCCAGTGGCCGGGGCTGGAGAGCCGCTTCCTGATGCCCGCTGTCTTCACCCCCATGTGCACCCCGGCCATGCGCGACAGGCTGAACCTGCAGGTCCCCGCCGACCTGAAGCGCGCCCATCTGGTCGGCGAGCCGAACGAATGGGCCGCCTGGTTCGCCGCCGCTGCGGTCGCGCCGGCCGACGCGGCCCCGCCGCCGCGCCTGACCGCTGACAATCAGGCCATGGAGGTGGCGGCGGCTCTGGGCGATCAGGGCGTGGCCCTGGGCTCGCCGATTCTCTACGCGCGTGAGATCGAGCGCGGCCTGCTGGTGCGCCCCTTCGCCCAGACCGTCGCCCTGGCCGAGGGCTACTGGGTCTGCTACCCGCCCGCCCGCCGCCTGACCCCCAAGATCGCCCGCTTCCGCGACTGGCTTCTGGACACCGCGCAGTCGGACCCGGCGGTGGTTGAAGGCGCGCGGCTGGCGGGGCGCGAGGTGGGGGAAATCGGCGGCTAGCAGCGCGCATAGAAAAAGGGCGGGACCTTTCGATCCCGCCCTTCTGTCGTCTTAGCCTTGGTTGGCTTGGACTTAGAAGTCCATGCCGCCCATGCCGCCCATGCCGCCCATGTCGGGGGCGCCGCCGGCGCCGCCCTTCTTGGGCGCGTCAGCGATGGCGGCTTCCGTCGTGATCATGATGCCGGCGACCGAGGCGGCCGACTTCAGAGCCGAGCGGACGACCTTGGCCGGATCGATCACGCCCATCTGGACGAGGTCGCCGTACTCTTCGGTCTGGGCGTTGAAGCCGAACGAGGCGTCGGTCGAGTCCATGACCTTGCCGACCACGATCGAGCCTTCGACGCCCGAGTTTTCCGAGATCTGACGGATCGGAGCCTGCAGGGCGCGACGGACGATGGCGATGCCGGCGTTCTGATCGGCGTTGGAGCCCTTCAGGTCGACCAGCTTCTTGGAGGCTTGCAGCAGGGCCACGCCGCCGCCCGGGACGATGCCTTCATCGGCAGCGGCGCGGGTTGCGTTCAGGGCGTCGTCGACGCGGTCCTTCTTTTCCTTCACTTCGACTTCGGTCGAACCGCCGACGCGCAGGACGGCGACGCCGCCAGCCAGCTTGGCCAGACGCTCTTGCAGTTTTTCCTTGTCGTAGTCCGAGGTGGTGTCCTCGATCTGACGCTTGATCTGGCCGACGCGGGCTTCGATGCCGTCCTTCTCGCCCGAACCTTCGACGATGGTGGTGTCGTCCTTGGTGATCTGGACCTTCTTGGCCTTGCCGAGCATGTCGAGCGTGACGGTCTCAAGCTTGATGCCGAGGTCTTCCGAGATGACCTGACCGCCGGTCAGGATGGCGATGTCTTCCAGCATGGCCTTGCGGCGGTCGCCGAAGCCCGGAGCCTTGACGGCGGCGACGCGCAGGCCGCCGCGCAGCTTGTTGACCACCAGGGTGGCCAGGGCTTCGCCTTCGATGTCCTCGGCGATGATCAGCAGGGGACGGCCCGACTGAACCACGGCTTCCAGCACCGGCAGCATGGGCTGCAGCGAGGTCAGCTTCTTCTCGTGGAGCAGGATGAGGGGCTCTTCGAGGGCGACCTCCATCTTGTCGGCGTTGGTGATGAAGTAGGGCGACAGGTAGCCGCGGTCGAACTGCATGCCTTCGACGATGTCGACGGTGGTTTCAGCCGTCTTGGCTTCTTCGACCGTGATGACGCCTTCGTTGCCGACCTTGGCCATGGCCAGGGCGATCAGCTCGCCGATTTCAGCGTCGCCGTTGGCCGAGATGGTGCCGACCTGGGCGATTTCCGAGTTGTTGGAAACCGGCTTGGAGATGGTCTTCACTTCGTCCAGGGCCACGGCGACGGCCTGGTCAATGCCGCGCTTCAGGTCCATCGGATTCATGCCGGCGGCGACGGCCTTCAGGCCCTCTTGCACGATGGCCTGAGCCAGAACGGTGGCGGTGGTGGTGCCGTCGCCCGCGTTGTCGTTCGCCTTGGAGGCGACTTCGCGGATCATCTGGGCGCCCATGTTCTCGAAGGCGTCTTCCAGCTCGATCTCTTTGGCGACCGAGACGCCGTCCTTGGTCGAGCGCGGGGCGCCGAACGACTTCTGGATCACGACGTTGCGGCCCTTCGGACCCAGGGTCACCTTGACGGCGTCAGCCAGGACGTTGACGCCCTTCAGCATCTTGTCACGGGCGTCGGTGTTGAATTTTACGATCTTAGCAGCCATCGGGCAGCTCCTATCTAAATGATTTTAAATCAGAAACCGGAAACCGGAGCGTGTCTTACGACAGCACGCCCAGGACGTCGGATTCCTTCATGATGATCAGGTCTTCGCCGTCTATCTTCACTTCCGTGCCCGACCACTTGCCGAACAGGATGCGGTCGCCGGCCTTCAGTTCCAGGGCGACGTGCTTGCCGTCTTCGTCACGGACGCCGGGGCCCACGGCGACGACTTCGCCTTCCTGGGGCTTTTCCTTGGCCGTGTCGGGGATGATGATCCCGCCCTTGGTCTTGGATTCTTCTTCAACGCGCTTGACCAGCACGCGGTCGCCGAGAGGACGAAACGCCATCTGTGATCTCCCAATAGAATGTCGGTTCAAGCCTCGGAACCTGCGGCTTTGGCAGCCGCCCTCCCCGAGTGCTAACGCGACGGGAGTTAGGGGGGAGCCCCCGCACCGTCAAGGGCGAGGCAGACCGATTTCCAGCCGTGAAGATGACCCGAATATGAACGAGACCCCTTGGGGTCGTTCAGAGGGCGCGACCTAAAAGGGGGACAACGGATCAACCGGCTTTCGAAAGGAGCCCGCCATGAAGACCATTTCCAAGATCGGCGTCGGCGCGATCGCTCTGACGATGCTGGCGACCACCCCCGCCGCCGCCCAGTCCTATCGCGACCGTGATCGCGACAACACCGGCCGCGACGCCGTGCTCGGCGCCGTCGTCGGCGGCGTGGCCGGGGCCATCATCGGCCAGGGCGACGGACGCTATGTCGCTGGCGGCGCCCTGGCGGGCGCGGCTCTGGGCGCAGCGTCTTCGGACAGCGACCGCGACGGCTGCAACTACTATCGCGGCGGCCGGTGCTACCGGAATCAGGGCCACTGGGAACGCGACCACGGCATCAACAGCCGCGACGGCTATTACCGCGACAACGGCCGCTACTACCGCGACGGCCGCTACTGGCGGAACCACGGCGAGTGGCGCAGCCACCAGAACCGCCGCGACCGCGACTATCGCTACGACCGCCGCTGGTAGGTTCTGGCGCTGAACGAATGAAGGCCCGGCGTCGCCGCCGGGCCTTTTTCGCGTCCGGCGTCAGCGGACGCCGACGGTCAGGGTGTAGTTGGCGTGCTCGTCCCGGCGGGCGGCGTTTCGCATCAGGTAGACCCGCACGACATAGTCGCCATTGGCCGGAAGACGGCCCGTGAACTGATTGCCGGAGGTCGAACCGACGAACAGGGCCTCGTTCGCGCCCTGTTTTGTGACGTTGAAATAGGCCGAGGCGTTGGTGGGCTGCAGCCGGACGGTCAATGTCTGGCCCCCGCGCGCACCGAGCACATAGTCGACCGTGTCATAGCCGTGGATGTTCCCGTGCAGGGTCGCCGACGAGGCGCCGCGCGCGAACTGCACCCGCTCGGTGCGCGTATGGTCCTGGGCGGCGGCGGGCAGGGCCAGCGCACCGACGAGGGCGGCGATGAAGAAGGGCTTGAACATGAGGGGCTTCCTGAGTGAGGCCGTGGAACGGAGACAGCGACGCCAAGGTTCCCCGCCTGCCTCTAGGCCACGGCCCGCGCCTTGCCGATCAGGCCCAGGTGGGTGACGCCGAAGCTGTCAGGCGACTTGAGCCCGTAGCCGAGGACGCGGTCGAAGCCGACGTGGGCCAGCCAGATAAAGGCGAGGGCGGTTGCCAGACGGTTGTCGATCAGCCCGCCCGCCGTCGCCAGCAGCAGGGGCCCGATCAGGCTGTGGGCGAGGTTGTAGGCCCAGGCCCCGATACGCGGTCCCGCCAGATAGCCGAAGAAAGATAGGTCGGGCGCCAGGAAGAGGACGGCGAACAGCAGCCAACCCTCGCCGAACCGCGCGTAGGCCAGCACCGCGCCAGCCAGCAGGGCCAGACCCTCCAGCCTCTGCCAAACGGGGGCGACGACGGTCACTTCAGCAGCCGCGTCAGCAGGGCCGCTGTCGAAGGATCGAGATCGGGCGAGGCCGCGCCCGCCGCCACATCCTTCAGCACGGCCTTGGCCAGGACCTTGCCCAGTTCGACGCCCCACTGGTCGAAGCTGTTGATGTCCCAGATGGCGCCTTCGACGAAGGTCTTGTGCTCATAGAGGGCGATCAGGGCGCCCAGAGCCTGCGGCGTCAGGCGGTCCATGACGATGGTGGTCGAGGGCCGGTTGCCGGGGAAGGTTTTGTGCGGGGCCAGAGCATCCGCCTCGGCGGACGACGCGCCGGAGGCGATCAGTTCGGCATGGGCCTGAGCCTCGGTCTTGCCCTGCATCAGGGCCTGGCCCTGGGCCAGGGCGTTGGCCCACAAGGGGCTTTCCGAGGTGTGGCCGTCCGTCGAGCCGACGATGATGAACTCGGCCGGGACCACCTGCGGTCCCTGGTGGATCTGCTGGAAGAAGGCGTGCTGGCCGTTGGTGCCGGGCTCGCCGAAGACGACGGGGCAGGTCTGGCGGCCGACGGGCGAGCCGTCGCGACGCACCCGCTTGCCGTTCGACTCCATCTCCAGCTGCTGCAGGAAGGCGGGCAGGCGGCGCAGGGCGTGAGCGTAGGGCGCGACGGTGCGCGACGGCCGGTGCAGGCCGTCGACGTTGTAGATCTGGGCCAGGGCCAGCAGCACCGGGGCGTTGCCCTCCATAGGAGCCTCGAGGAAATGCCGGTCCAGGGCGGCGGCGCCGTCGAGGAAGCCTTGGAACACCTCCCAGCCCAAGCCGATAGCGCAGCTGAGGCTGACCGCCGACCACAGGGAATAGCGCCCGCCGACCCAGTCCCGGAAGGCGAAGGTGCGCCCGCAGCCGAAGGCAGCGGCCTTTTCCGGCGCGGCGGTGACGCCGATGAAGTGCCTGTCCATGCCCTCGCCGGGCAGGGACGCGGCCAGCCAGGCCCGGGCGGCCTCGGCGTTGATGAGGGTCTCCTGGGTGGTGAAGGTCTTGGAGACGACGACGACCAGAGTGGTTTCCGGGTTCAGCCCCGTCAGGCTTTCCGCCATGTCGCGCGGATCGACATTGCCCACGAAACGCACTGCGATGGCTGGGTCCAGCGGGCGCAGGGCGTCCCAGATCAGGCGCGGGCCCAGGTCCGATCCGCCGATCCCGATATGGACCACGGTTTCAAACGGCCGTCCGGTCGCGCCCGTCTCGATGCTGGACCGGACGGCGTGGGCATAGTCACGCATCTGGCCTCGCACGGCGTCCACCTCGGCCGAAACCGCCTCGCCCAGGGCATGAAAATCGGCCCCCTCGGGCGCGCGCAGGGCGGGATGCAGGACAGCCCGGCCCTCAGTGGAATTGATGGCCTCGCCGCCGAACAGGGCGACGCGGCGGCCCTCGACATCGGCGGCGCGGGCCAGGGCCAGAGCGGCGTCAAGGCCCGCCCGGGTCCAGCTCTGCTTGGACAGGTCCAGATGCAGGCCGGCGGCGTCAACCGTCATCTGCGACAGACGGTCGGCGTCGACAGTGAACTGGTCAGCGATGCGAGCGTCGGCGTCGCGGCGCGCAACAGCTTCCAGTTCACTCCAGGCGGCGTGCGGCATCGGCGTCTCCCCCTTCCGACCGTCCCGAAAAGGGCTGGTACGGCGCTTGCAAGCCCCTGTTTACGGCTCAGGCCTAGAAGAGTTCAATCAACGACCGGGTCAACATGGGTTTCCTTGCGGAAATTCTCGGCCCGACCGCCAGTGAAGGGATGCCCCATGTCCTGCGGACTAATGCTCGCCGCTGCGCTGATGCTCAGTGATCCGTCCGTGGCCGAAGCCGCGGCCCTGCCGCCGGTCGCCGCCGACGCCCCCGTCTCGGTCGCGAACGAGCCCCTGTTCGCCGATCTGGTGACGCGCTCGGGCGCCTTGAAAGCCATCGTCGACGGCTGGATCGTCTCCGGCGAGGCCAACGCCGAGGGTTTCCTGAGCGGTTCCGCCTTCACCGGCTTCAAACGCCAGGCGGCCGATCTGGCAGCCCGCGACCTGCAGGGCCATCTGGTGCTCAAGGAACGCGGCACCGACAACGACCTGAAATGCATTCTGCGCGGCATCTCGGAAGACATGCCGAAAAAGGTCGCCGCTGTGGAGGCCGCTCCCAACGCCGCCGAGCGCAAGGCAGCGCTGGAAGAGCTGGCCTATCTGCTGAACGACAACGTCGAGGTCATCACTTCGCCGCCTCGCCCGGCGGCTTAGCCGTCCGACGAGACTTTCTATTTGGCCGACCACCCAAGCCCGTCGGCAATGTGACCCAGCCAAAGAAAACCCCCGGCAGGCGCGGCCTGCCGGGGGTTTCTGTCTCAATACGTCAGACGGCGCCCTATTCGGCGGCGGCAGGCGTTTCGGCCTGCGGGCCGCCGGCCAGGTTGCGCAGGACGTAGGGCATGACGCCGCCGGCCAGCAGGTAGTCCAGCTCGGTCTGGTTATCGATGCGGCAGCGGACCGGGAAGCGGGCCATCTTGCCGTCCGACGGGCGGAACATCTCGACCCAGAGGTCCTGACGCGGCTTCAGCTTGCCGATGTTGGCGTCGGTCAGGCCGCGGATGGTGACGATCTCCTCGCCGGTCAGGCCCAGCTTCTGCCAGCCGTCCTGCTTGAACTGCAGCGGCACCACGCCCATGCCGACCAGGTTCGAGCGGTGGATGCGCTCGTAGCTTTCGGCGATGACGGCGCGGACGCCCAGCAGGCGCGTGCCCTTGGCCGCCCAGTCGCGCGACGAGCCGGTGCCGTATTCCTTGCCGGCGAAGACGACCAGGGGGCGGCCTTCCGACTGGTAGCGCATGGCCGCGTCATAGATCGACATGGTGTCGCCCGACGGGAAGTGCTTGGTGACGCCGCCCTCGATGTCCGGCGTGATCTTGTTGCGGATGCGGATGTTGGCGAAGGTGCCGCGCATCATGACTTCATGGTTGCCGCGGCGGGCGCCGTAGCTGTTGAAGTCAAGGGCGTCGACGCCGTGGTTGGTCAGATAGACCCCGGCGGGCGAGGCCTTCTTGATCGAACCAGCCGGGCTGATGTGGTCGGTGGTGATGCTGTCGCCGAAGATGCCCAGGATGCGGGCTTCCACAATGTCGCTGACCGGGGCCGGCTCCATCGACAGACCCTCGAAGTAGGGCGGGTTCTGGACGTAGGTGGAGGTGTCCTCCCACTCATAGGTCTGACCGCCGGTGACCTTGATGGCCTGCCAGTGCTTGTCGCCCTTGAAGACGTCCTTGTAGCGCTTGGCGAACATGGCCGGAGTGACCGACTTCTTCTGGATGTCGGCGATCTCCTGCGAGGTCGGCCACACGTCCTTGAGGAAGACGTCCTTGCCCTTCTTGTCCTGACCGATCGGGTCCTTGGTGATGTCGATGCGCATCGAACCGGCGATGGCGTAGGCCACGACCAGCGGCGGCGAGGCCAGGTAGTTGGCCTGGACGTCGGGGTTCACGCGGCCCTCGAAGTTGCGGTTGCCCGACAGGACCGAGGTCGCGACTAGGCCGTTGTCGTTGATCGCCTTCGAGATGGCCGGGTCCAGCGGGCCCGAGTTGCCGATGCAGGTGGTGCAGCCGTAGCCGACCAGGTTGAAGCCCATGGCGTCCAGGTCTTTTTGCAGGCCGGCGTCGGTCAGATAGTCGGTGACGACCTGCGAGCCGGGGGCCAGCGAGGTCTTGACCCAAGGCTTGACCTTCAGGCCCAGGGCGTGGGCCTTGCGCGCCACCAGACCGGCGGCGATCAGGACCGACGGGTTGGAGGTGTTGGTGCACGAGGTGATGGCGGCGATGACCACGTCGCCGTCGCCCACGGTGAACTTCTCGCCGTCGACGGCGGCGCGCTCGGCGTCGGTCGGACGGCCGAAGACCTCGGCGAGGGCGGTTTCGAACGAGGGGGCGGCGACGGTCAGTTCAACGCGGTCCTGCGGACGCTTGGGACCGGCCAGCGACGGCACGACCGTCGAGATGTCCAGCTCCAGAACGTCGGTGAAGACCGGGTCTTCCGAGGTCTCGTCGATCCACAGGCCTTGGGCCTTGGCGTAGGCTTCGACCAGGGCGACGCGCGCCTTGTCGCGGCCGGTGGCCGTCAGATAGTCGATGGTCGCGCGCGACACCGGGAAGAAGCCGCAGGTGGCGCCGTACTCCGGGGCCATGTTGGCGATGGTGGCCTGGTCCTCGATGGTCATCCCGGCGATGGCGTCGCCGAAGAATTCCACGAACTTGCCGACCACGCCCTTCTTGCGCAGCATCTGGGTGACGGTCAGCACCAGGTCGGTGGCCGTGGCCCCTTCCGGCAGCTTGCCGGTCAGCTTGAAGCCGACGACTTCCGGGATCAGCATCGGAATCGGCTGGCCCAGCATGGCGGCCTCGGCCTCGATGCCGCCGACGCCCCAGCCCAGGACGGCCAGGCCGTTGATCATGGTGGTGTGGCTGTCGGTGCCGACGACGGTGTCGGGATAGGCGACGGTCTTCTTGCCTTCGTCCAGGGTCCAGACGGTCTGGGCCAGGTTCTCCAGGTTCACCTGGTGGCAGATGCCGGTGCCGGGCGGCACGACGCGGAAGTTGTTGAAGGCGGAGGAGCCCCAGCGCAGGAAGTTGTAGCGTTCGATGTTGCGCTCGTACTCGCGCTCGACGTTCTCGCCGAAGGCCTTGGCCGTGCCGAAGTGGTCGACCATGACCGAGTGGTCGATGACCAGGTCGACGGGAACCAGCGGATTGATCTTCTTGGCGTCGGCGCCCAGCTTGTCCATGGCGTCGCGCATGGCGGCCAGGTCGACCACGGCGGGCACGCCGGTGAAGTCCTGCATCAGGACGCGGGCCGGACGGAAGGCGATCTCGTGCTCGACGGCGCCCTTGTTCTCGATCCAGGCGGCGACGGCCTTCAGGTCATCCTCGGTGACCGAGACGCCGTCTTCGTTGCGCAGCAGGTTCTCGAGAAGCACCTTCATCGAGCGCGGCAGACGGGAAATCCCGGCCAGACCGGCTTCCTCGGCGGCCGGAAGGCTGTAATAGGCGTATTTCTTGCGCCCGACCGAAAGGTCCTGACGGGTCTTGAGGCTGTCAATCGACGGCATGGAGAGGGTCCTCTGACTAACGCCGCCCGACAATTCGGTTGCGCCTTCGCGCGCTGGACGCCGGGGCGCACAGGTCCCGGGCGCGCGCGGCGAAAGCCTGCTGCGGCGCTTGCGGATATAGTCCTGTGCGGGGAAGCCGTCCATGTATCCACAACGCGGTCATGGACATCGAGAATGGTTCGCAACTCGGTGGAGCCATGCTGAAGACGGTCGACATTGAGACCCTGAGCCTGTCACGCGGCGAGCGCATCCTGTTCCGGGGCCTGTCGTTGCGCCTTTCAGCGGGCGAGGCTGTGGCCCTGACCGGCGCCAACGGCGCGGGCAAGACCAGTCTGTTGCGGGCCGTAGCCGGCTTCATCCGCCCGGATTCGGGCGCGATCACTTTTGGCGGCGCGGACGGTGAGGCGTTGGATTCGGAGGCCGCGCGGCGCGACGGGGTCCACCTGCTGGGCCACCTCGAAGGGCTGAAGCCGACGCGGACGGCGCGTCAGGAGTTCGACTTCCAGACCGCCTGGCTGGGCGGCGATGAGGCCGCGCGCGAGGCCGCCGTCACCCGGCTGTCGCTGGCGCCCCTGCTGGATCTGGAGACGAGGAAGCTGTCGGCGGGTCAGAAGCGGCGCCTGTCGCTGGCCCGCATGATCGCCGCGCCGCGCGCACTGTGGCTGCTGGACGAACCCCTGGCCCCGCTGGACGAGCGCTGGCGCGCGGTGGCGGCCGAGTTGATGTCGGCACATCTGGCGGCGGGCGGGATGATCCTGGCGGCGGTGCATGACCCCCTACCCGTCCCGGCGCGCAATCTCGACCTTGGGGGGCTGGCGTGAGAGCCGTGCGGGTCCTGTTCGGCCGCGAGCTGTCGCTGGCCTGGGGGGGCGGCGGCGGGCCCCTGCTGGCCTGCGGCTTCATGCTGTGCCTGACCGCCATCCTGCCGCTGGCGGCGGGCGGCGATCCGCGCGTCCTGGCCCCGGCGGCCTCGGGGGCCAGCTGGATGGCTCTGGCGCTCGCGTCCCTGCTGTCGCTGGAGCGTCTGTTCGAGCGCGATCTGGAAGACGGGGCGCTTGACCTGCTGGCCCTCGGCCCCGTGCCGCTGGAGGCGACGGTGGCGATCAAGGCCCTGGCCCAGTGGCTGGCGACGGGTCTGCCTCTGGCCCTGGCGGCGCCGGTGGCGGCCCTGGCTCTGGGCCAGCCGGCCCATCTGATCGGGCTGACGGCCCTGGCGGCGGCCATCGGCGGGCTGGGCTTCGCCTTCACCGGGGCGCTGGGCGCGGCTCTGGCGCTGGGGGCCAAGCGCGGCGGTCTGTTGATCGCGGTGGTGGTCTTGCCGCTCTTCATCCCCCCGGTGGTGTTCGGCGCGGGCGCCCTGACGCGGACGGCGGGCGGCGGCGATCCGCTGTCGGCCCTGGCCCTGCTGGCCGCCTATGTCCTGTTCGCCGCGGTCATCGCCCCGGTCGCCGGCGCGGCGGCGATCCGCAACGCCCAAGGCTGAGAATTAGCGCGGCTTCAGGGTGACGTAGAGGGCGCCGTCGCCGCCGTGCCGGCGGTGGGCCGAGGCGAAGCCGGACACCACGCCGCGCAGGTGCGGTCCGGTCAGCCAGTCATGCACCGAGCCGCGAATGACCCCGCCGCCGCGTCGTCCCTGGCCGGTAATGACCAGAACAGAGCGCAGGCCGCGCGCCTGACAGCCCATCAGGAAACCGCGCAGCTGGTCTTCGGCCTCGAAGCGGCCGAAGCCGTGCAGGTCGATGCGGGCCTCGATCGGATCGCGTTCGCGCGACAGGCGACGCTGACGGCGCGGTTCCAGCTCCTCGGGCGTGGGCCGGGCGCGGGTCGGCGCGGGTCTTTCAGGCGCGACGATCCCCAGGGCCTCGAACGTCGGCGTCTGATCGGGGGCGTTGCGCTTCTTGCCGGCCACGCCACGCGCGGGACTGGCCGCGGCGGACAGGGCCTCAGGATCAGGCAGGACAGCGCCGGGGGTGACGCGGGCGGCCTTGCGGCGTGTGGGCGGAGTCACCGTGCCGGTCACCCGGGCCCAGATGCGCTTGTCGTCGTCAGAAGAAGCGGGCGGACCGCCTTTTTTGGGGCCTTTGGGGGCCACCTCAGTCCTCGCCGTCGAAGACGTCTCCGGGACCAGGCTCATGCGCCAGCAGGTCGCCGGGTTGGCAGTCCAGCTCGCGGCACAGGGCGTCCAGGGTGGTGAAGCGCACCGCACGCGCCTTGCCGGTCTTGAGGATCGACAGGTTGGCGACGGTCACGCCGACGCGGTCGGCGAGCTCCGTCAGCGACATGCGCCGTTCGGCGAGGATGCGATCGAGTTGGACGCGGATAGCCATGGGGTCAGCTTAACGTTTCCAGATCAGATCGTCAGTTCGGATTCGCGGCGCAGGCGCGCGCCTTCGCGGAAGACCTCCGCCAGGACGAAGACGACGAGGATGGAGAAGACGGGGGTGAGCAGGTCGCTGACGCCTTGCGGCTCCATGACCCCGGGCGCCAGGCGCGCGGCCACCAGGCCCTGCGCCAGCCAGACGCCGCCGGTCACGATCGCCAGGATCAGGCCGATCTGGCGCAGACGGCGCACATTGTCGGGCTGGAAGGGATCGCCGAGCGTCAGGGTGCGGAAGATCTTTCTCAGGCCGCGCAGGATCATCAGAAAGCCGCCGAAATAGGCGGTCATGGCCCCCACGCCGAACAGCAGCAGCGGGCGGGTCAGCGGAATCTGGCGACCGTTGTCGCCGTCGGTGACGGTGACGTTGAGGTTGTCGAGCGGAATGAAGATGGAGGCGACCCAGAGCAGCAGCAGCACGCCGGTGATCAGGGCCAGCAGGACATAGGCGACATCCAGCGCGATCTTCAGCAGGCTGGAAACAGAGCCAGGCCCCAGGGTGCGCAGATTGGGAGTGCGCAGGTTGCCGCCCTTCAGGCGCGGCGCACGAATCCCGATGGAAGCCAGTTTCGGGAGGTGCATGAAGTCAGGTCTCTGGCCGGGTGTTCAGGCGGCGATCGCCGCGCGGGGTCCGGCGAACCCTCACGCGGCGCTATTCTTCGCGGTGTTCATGCTGATCGTCAAAGCCCCCGATGTGATCCGGATTTGGATCACAGGCTCTGGATCAACAGGGCGACGGCGGCGGCGGGCAGGGAGGCCAGCAGCAGGGCGTTGAAGAAGCCGTGGCCGACGCGGTCCATCCAGATCGAGGTTTTCATCGCTTGCATCGTATCTCTCCGTTGTTGCACGATTTTCGTGCGTTTCTGTTGTGTCGCTGGGTGAACGTTGCGTCTTTATCGCTTCGTTTGAACGGTGCGACCCCCGTTCTTGAGATTGAAGATAGGGGCGACCCCGTCGAAAAGCACGTTACATATCGTTTAACGATGTTAAACTTCCGCAATGCATAGGACGGGACTAAGGTGGCCCCATGAATCTCAAGCTGATCAAAGGGATGCGGCTGGTGGCCGCGACCCACAATCCGGGCAAGGCGCGCGAGATCGAAGCCTTGCTGGATGGAAATTACAGGATCGTCACGGCCGGCAGCCTCAACCTGCCCGAACCGGACGAGACCGAGAGCACCTTCGTCGGCAACGCCATGCTGAAGGCGCGCCACGCGGCCGAGGCCTCGGGCGAGGTCTCGCTGGCCGACGACTCCGGCCTGTCGGTCGCGGCCCTGGACGGAGCGCCGGGCATCTTCTCGGCGCGCTGGGCTGGCCCGGGCAAGGACTTCGCCCTGGCCATGAAGAAGGTTGAGGAGCGGCTGGAGGAGGTCGGCTCGACCGATCACCGCGCCTGGTTCACGTCGGCGCTTGCGGTGGCCTGGCCCGACGGCCCCTGCGTGGTGGTCGAGGGCCGCATCGACGGCGAACTTGTCTTCCCGCCGCGCGGCGACCGGGGCTTCGGCTACGACCCCATTTTCCGGCCCGAGGGCTCGGCGCTGACCTTTGGCGAGATGGACCCGGTTGAGAAGGACGCCCTCAGCCACCGCGCCCGCGCCTTCGACCGGCTCAAGGCCGCGCTGATTGACTGAGACCACGCCCTCCCTTCTAGCCTCTCAAGCAGTCGCCTTCCGCGAAGGCGGCGATAGGGCCCCCAAGGAAGTGGCGCTCTATGTCCATTGGCCCTACTGCGCCCGCATCTGTCCCTATTGCGACTTCAACGTCGTGCGCGACCGGGGGCGGGTCGAGGAGCAAGCCGGGCTGGTCCAGGCCATTCTGACGGACATGACCGCGCAAGCCGCCCTGGTCGGGCCGCGCCGTCTGGCCTCCATCTTCTTCGGCGGCGGCACCCCCTCGCTGATGCCGCCCGAGGCGGTGGCGGCGGTGATCGCGCGGGCCAAGGCGCTGTTTCCTCCGGCAGGAGACATAGAGATCACGCTGGAGGCCAATCCCACCGACGCCGAGGCGGGCCGCTACGCCGAACTGGCCGTCGCCGGGATCAACCGCCTGTCGATGGGGGTGCAGTCGTTCGACGACGCCGCGCTGAATTTTCTCGGCCGCGACCATTCGGCGGCGGAGGCGCGGCGCGCGGTCGAGACGGCGGGCAAGGCCTTCCCACGCCTGTCGATCGACCTCATCTACGCCCGGCCGGGGCAATCCGTGGCCGACTGGACGGCCGAGCTGACCACGGCGCTGGACCTGGGGTTCGAGCACATCTCGCCCTATCAACTGACCATTGAGCCGACGACGGCCTTTGGCCGGGCCTTTGCGCGCGGAACCCTGACCCCGCCGGACGAGGATCTGGCCGCGTCCCTCTATGAGGCCACGCAGACCATGCTCGAGGGCGCGGGGTTCGAGGCCTATGAGGTGTCCAACCACGCCCGCGACCTCGCTGCCCGGTCGAGCCATAACCTGCACGTCTGGCGCGGCGGCGACTATCTGGGCCTCGGCCCCGGCGCCCATGGGCGGTTGACGCTGGACGGAGTGCGGACGGCTACCGTCGCCCATCGCCGCATCGCCGACTATGTCGCGGGCGTCGCGAACGGCGCGCCCTGGGCCGAGCGCGAGACGCTGGATGCGCCTGGCGCCGCCGAGGAACTGGTGTTGCTAGGTCTGCGCACCGTCGAGGGCGTGCCTCTGACGCTGCTGCACTCTCTGAGCCTGTCCGAGACGACCGGCCCGTTGGCCGACCTGATCTCTGACGGCTTCCTGACGCTGACCGAGGGCCGGGTGGCAGCCACCGCCACGGGCCGTCCGGTGCTGGACGCCGTGCTGCGGGCCTTGCTGACCTAAACGCCTAGACCGTGGCTGCGGCCTCTTCGATCAGGTCGCTGACCTCCTTGGGCCGCGAGGCCAGGGAGGCGTGGCTGGCGTCCAGGGTGATGGTCTTGCGCGGCTCCATCCGCGACGCCATCCGCGCCTGATTGGACGGGGCGATCATGTGGTCCTGGCTGGAGATCTGATACCAGCAAGGCTTCTTGCGCCAGGCGGCGGCGGTGATCGTGTCGCCAAAGGTCCCCGACAGCGGCGCCTTCTGCGTCACCGCCATGACCAGCGCCTCGTCCGCCGTCAGGTCCTGACAGAAGCTCTCATGGAACTTGTCACGCTTGATCCACAGATAGCCGTCGCTGTCCGGGACAAGGTTGGGGGCGGCGACCGGCAGGTCTTCCTGGGTGATGCCGCCGGGGCTTTCGCCAGCGTCGGGGGCGAAGGCGGCGATGAAGACCAGAGCCGCGACATTGGGCAGGTCGCCCGCCTGGGACAGCACCGCTCCGCCATAGGAATGGCCCACCAGAACAACGGGGCCTTCTTGCTGGCTCACCATCTTGCGCACCCGCTCGGCGTCGTCGGCCAGCGAGGTCAGCGGCATGTCGACAGCGTGCAGCGAGCCATAGCCCCGCCCCGCCAGTTCGGTGATGACCTTGCCCCAGTGGGCCGCGCCGCCCCAGAAGCCGTGGACGAGGACGATGGAGGCGGAATTGGACATGGTCGGGTTCCCGCGAGCGATCACCAGAGCGGCGTTCGGCCTCAAAGCGCGCCGTGGACGCGGCGCGTTCCCCGACGCGCCTTTCACGAGGCTGTGACGCCCTCTAGGATGGCGCCATGTCCGACGCCTCCCTGTTCCCGCCGACCGCTCCGCCCGCGCGCTCCGTCGCGCCCGGCCTCTATCTGGTGGCCACGCCCATCGGCAATCTGCGGGACATGACGTTGCGGGCGCTGGACGTCCTGGCCGCCGCCGATCTGGTCCTGGCCGAGGACACCCGCGTCACGGCCAAGCTGCTGACCGCCTATGGCTTGCGGGCCAAGCTGGAGCGCTGCGACGACCACGCCTCGGCCCGCGCTGCCGAGATCGCCATCGAGCGGCTGAAGGCGGGCGAGGTCGTGGCCCTGGTTTCCGACGCGGGCACGCCCCTGGTCTCGGACCCCGGCTATGTCGTGGCCCGCGCCGCCATCGCCGAGGGCCTGCCGGTCCATCCCGTCCCCGGCGCCTCCAGCCTGCTGGCCGCCCTCTGCCTGGCGGGGCAGCCCGCCGACCGGGTGCTGTTCGCCGGCTTCCTGCCGCCCAAGTCGGGGGCGCGCAAAACCATGCTGGAGGAGCTGCGCACCGGGCGTCAGACCCTGGTCTTCTTCGAGAGCGGCCCGCGCCTGAAGGACAGCCTGGCCGACATGGCCGAGGTGCTGGGCGACCGCCCCGCCGCCGTCACCCGCGAACTGACCAAGCTCTATGAGGAAGCCGTGCGCGGCAACCTGGCCCAACTGGCCGTCGACCCGCGCTGCGACGCGCCCAAGGGCGAGATCGTCGTGGTGGTCGGCCCCGGCGAGGCCGAGGTCGCCAGCGCCGCCGACGCCGACGCGGCCCTGGCCGAGGCCATGACCCGCCTGCCCCCGGGCGAGGCCGCCGCCGAAGTGTCCAAGGCGCTGAACCTGCCGCGCAAGCCGCTCTACAAGCGGGCGCTGGAAATGCAGGGCCGGGGGTGAAGCCCCGCCTGCGGCCCCGTCCGTCGCCACGTCGGCCCAAGTCGGGCTGGCGTCAGGCGCTGGGCGGACGGTCGCACCGGCAGGGCCACGGCGCCGAATGGATCGCCGCCCTCTGGCTGATGCTCAAGGGCTATCAGATCCTGGCCTTTCGCCTGAGGGGGCGCGGCGGCGAGATCGACATCCTGGCGAAACGCGGCCGCACCCTGGCGGTGGTCGAGGTCAAACGGCGGCAAACCCTCGAGGCGGCCATCCTGGCCCTGGGGCCGGAACAGCACGGTCGACTGGCTGTCGCCGGGGCGGCGGTGGCCCGCAGCCGGCCCTCGCTGCAGGGACTGAACTTGCGGATTGATATGGTGGCGCTGGCACCTGGACGATTTCCGCGTCATCTTCGCGGGGTGACCACGACAGGAGCGGACATCCGGTGACCCGGGACGAGGCGGAAACCATTCTGACCCAGGCGGGAACCGCCGGGGACGAGGGCTTTCCCCTGCTCGACTGCGCCGTCGCCTGCGCCATTCACGACTATCCCTTCCGCGACCCCGAGCCGGTTCGCCTGCTGGCCGATCAGGCCGCGCAGCGGGTCAAGGAACGCGCCGCCAATGAAAGTCCCGACGACGCCCTGGCTGAGACCATGGCCTCGGACCTGCGGCTGAACGGCGACCTTTTGAACTACGACCACCCCGGCAACACCGACATCATCGACGTGGCCGAGCGGCGGCGCGGCCTTTCGGCGGCCCTGGTGATCTTCTACCTCGACGCGGCCCGCCGGGCGGGGTTGAAGGCGGCGGCGGTGGACTTCCCGGGGCACGTTCTGCTCCGGGTCGAGACCCCCGAGGGACCGGTGGCGCTGGACCCCTTCAGTCAGGGACGTCTGGTCCTGCCCAGCGAACTGACGCGCCGCGCCCTGCTGGCTGGCCTGACACCGCACGTCGCCGACCGGCTGGACCTGCTGATGGCGCCGGTCAGCGACCGCCAGGCCCTGATCCGGCTGCAGAACGTCCTCTTCACCCGGGCCCTGATGGCCGAGGACTATGAGGGCGCCGAACGCTCGGCCCTGCGCCGCGCCCTGCTCGATCCCGAGGACCACCGGCCCTGGCTGGACGTCGCCGCCGCGCGTGAGAAGCAGGGGGCCCTGACCGGAGCGCTGCAGGCCCTGTCGCGCGCCCGCGCCGTCGACGGCCCCGCCGACGCCCACCGCGCCAGCATGGACCGGGTGCGGATGCGCCTGAACTGAAGCCTTGCGGTGCGTGCCCGGCGCCATCAAGTAGGAGCTTGAGCGTCTCAGCGGCGCTCAAGCAGCGAGCGCCCGCGGCGCGAGCGTTAGCGCCTCTACTGCGAACAAGGACTCCTCTCCCATGCTGAAAGTCGCCATCCAGATGGATCCGCTCGAGGCGGTGAACGTCGAGTCCGACACCACCTTCCTGATGGCCCTGTCGGGTCAGGCGCGCGGCCACAAGCTGTGGATCTACGACTTCCGCACCCTGGCGCTGGACGAAGGCCGTCTGTTCTGCCGCGCCCGCCCGGTGACGGTGAACACGGTCCAGGGCGAGCACGCCGACTTCGGCCCCGAGGTGATCCTGGACCTGGCCGAGGACGTGGACGTCATCCTTATGCGTCAGGACCCCCCCTTCGACATGGCCTATGTGACCGCCACCTATCTGCTGGAGCGGGTGCATCCGAAGACCCTGGTGGTCAACAACCCGGCCGAGGTGCGCTCGGCCCCCGAGAAGCTGATCGCCACCCTCTTCCCCGGCCTGCAGCCGCCGACCCTGGTGTCCTCGGACCCGATCGCCCTGGTCGACTTCCACCGCCGTCACGGCGACGTGGTGCTCAAGCCCCTGCACGGCGCCGCCGGCTCGGGCGTGGTGCGGCTCAAGGCCGACGACCCCAATCTGGAAGCCCTGATCGAGATCCACGCCGCCGGATCGCGCGACCCGCTGGTGATCCAGAAATTCATCCCCGCCGTGTCCAAGGGCGACAAGCGCATCATCCTGATCGACGGCGAGCCGGTCGGCGCCATCAACCGCATCCCGGCCAAGGATCAGGTGCGCTCCAACCTGCGCGTCGGCGGCACGGCGGCGCCGGTCGAGCTGACCCCCCGCGATCTGGAGATCTGCGCCGCCATCGGCCCCTATCTGAGGGAGCGCGGCCTGATCTTCGTCGGCATCGACGTGATCGGCGACTACCTGACCGAGATCAACGTCACCTCTCCCACGGGCGCCCAGCAGTTGCTCAAGTTCAGCGGCGTCGATGCGACGGCTCTGATGTGGGACGTGATCGAGAAGAAGAAGGCCGAAGCGGCCTGAGGCTAATCGCATAACGACGCTCTTGCAGTCGTTGCAAGTTCGTGATTTGTTCCCTCCCGGTCAGCGGGAGGGAGCCCATGGTTGCGCGGGTGGTGACGGTCGCTTTCGACGGGGTCGAGGCGCGCCGGGTCGACGTCGAAGTGCAGCAGGTGGCGACCCCTGCCGGGGCCTTCGCCATCGTCGGCCTGCCCGACAAGGCGGTGGCCGAGAGCCGCGAGCGAGTGCGCGGGGCCTTTGCAGGCATCGGCCTGGCCCTGCCGCCCAAGAAGGTCATCGCCAACCTGGCCCCCGCCGACCTGCCCAAGGAAGGCAGTCATTTCGACCTGCCCATCGCCCTGGCCCTGCTGGCCTCCATGGGTGTGATCGCGCCAGACGCTCTGGACGGTTGGGCGGCGGTCGGGGAACTGGGGCTGGACGGTCAGATCGCGGCCGTAGGCGGAACCCTGCCGGCGGCCATGGCGGCGGGCGCCATGGGACTGGGCCTCATCTGCCCCGAGGCCAATGGCCCCGAGGCCGCCTGGGCCGGAGAGACCGCCATTCTGGCCCCCCGCTCCCTGATCGGCCTGATCAACCATTTCCGGGGGACGCAGGTTTTGCGCGCGCCCGAACCCGGTCCGGTGACGGCCGGCGGCGCGGTCCCGGACCTGCG
The DNA here is from genome assembly GCF_044772165.1 of Brevundimonas sp. NPDC090276. Lineage (NCBI taxonomy): Bacteria > Pseudomonadati > Pseudomonadota > Alphaproteobacteria > Caulobacterales > Caulobacteraceae > Brevundimonas > Brevundimonas sp. NPDC090276. The sequence goes on from NZ_JBIVYK010000001.1 coordinate 121,197, forward strand.
CGAGGTCAAGGGCCAGGAAAGCGCCAAGCGGGCGCTGGAGATCGCGGCGGCGGGCGGCCACAACCTGCTCATGTCAAGAACTAGAGACCTCGCGCGCTTTCAGCTGCGCCTGTGTCTCGTCGGAGAGTATGGTCCATTCCCGCTCGGGGTATCTTGGGAAGTCGGCGTCTCCCCATTGCTCGCTGCCGGGTACTGACGGGAAGTGGCGCCAAGCCAGTGGCTGCGCGATCTGGCGCACCGGCTTTCCTCGACGGTACAGCGATGCCAATCGTTTAATCCTGCTGCCCGCTTCGGTTGGTATGATCAGGCTGATCAGATGAAACAGGACTGTTGCGGCAGTTTCGCATGTTGTTGCCGACGGGGTGGTGCCTTTGTGGGCAGCGTCGTTGCGAGCTTTCCGAACTCCGTTGAGGAGCCCGTAGAGACGTTCGTCTAGTGCGCCGGTCTGGAAAAGAACTTCGGCTTTGTGCGCGGCAGTCCAACTGCGGGAGCTCACAAACTGCGGGCGGTGCGCGACGGATGACCCGTTCGGGCGAATCCGATCATCCCATAGCCGATCGAGAAGGGTTTCCGCCGCAGTCCATAGGAACACGAGCGAGGCTGTGTACCGTTGGGCTTTAAGGGCAGCGAGTCCGTCTAGCAGAATGGTCGGGTTTAGCTCGGGTATCTGTCGCGCTAGAGGTCGGCCAACGGCCAGTGCGCCGTTGATGTCGGCTGCGGTGTAGGTTTGTGGCTGAACCAAGCAGATCGAGTCATAGGTGCTGACGTCTCCAGCTTGCAGCGCCCTTAGGCGAGTGAAGTTGATCCCTGGCCCTCCGCTCGTCACGTGGAAGTAGCCGGTGCTGTATGCAACGCCTTGGCCGACATCTTCAGGCGCAGCCGCATCGAAGGCGACGCCCCCGAGTAGGAGCTCGAACAGGAAGCGATTAACGGCGTCGATTGCTACCTGAGGCGTTACGCCACGAAGCGGAGGGAGGATAATCGCAGCGGTGTAGCTGATTAGACCCGGGAGAGGTCCAAGGCCGAGATCGACCTCCATCGTGGTGCGGCAAAGTCGGAGGCGGTCATAGCTGTGTTGGTTCACATCAGAGATTGAGACGCTAAGCGAGTCCGTTTCGTCCAGCGTTATGAGGCTGAACGGTCCGGTCGCCACGACGAGACAGGTCAGCTGTTTTGATGGATCATCCAATGCAAGCTCCTAGCTTGGTGGCATGGGGTAGGCGTCTCTGTACAAAAAAAGCAGGGGCATGGGCGCCCACGCCGAGGATGTGGCGCTTCCCGACTGAACAGCAGGCGTGGCCAAAAGGCGTCCATGTTTGCACGGGTTCATTTCCGTGGACCTCGGAGTCCGGGGCGCCTATGGCCAAGCTCCCCTCGCGGGGACATGACCACAATCGACTCCAGGCACCATGACCGACTCCTCGACCTCCTGCCCCCTCGACCCTGCTCACGCCTACCTCCTCGAGTCGTCGCGGGACCACCTGTTCGCACCGAGCGGCTCTGCTTCGACGCGGCGTGATCGCAGCACCCAAGAACTCCTCGCCAGCGTCGGTGCTTTCCGGCAGCGCCTGAAGGCCTTTGGGCTCGTCCCGTCAGCTACGCCGTCCACCCATTAGGACGCTCCTCGACACAGGTCGCACACCTCGAGCCCCTGCCGGGATGCGACCGACGCCGACCCCCACCGGGGGTAATCAATCGTCGGCGCATACGTACATGGGCTCTCGGGGGTGTGACCCGAAAAGCCGCAGGTCAGGACTACGCGGGACGCCGGGCGGTGTCGTCGGAGCCGGATAGCTCTAGCCGTCCGCTGCGGCCCGCCCTGCACGGCGCTCCGTGGCCTCGCGCTCAATCCGCATAGAACGGCCCCGGCTCCAACCGTCCAAGCCCGACGCCGCCAACTGCAGGCCTGCGCCGAGGGCGTTGGTCTTCGGGTTGCGGGAGTACATGGCGTTCGCCTCGGCGCGGACACTCTCCCGCTGGCTCTGGGCGTTCATACGGGTGCGCTCCTGAGAGAGTTGGGTCTGCATCAGGCTGTCCTTGAGCAGGGCCTCGATGCTGCCTCCGAACTGGAGCCCAGCCTCCCCGGCAGCGACCTTGATACGGGCCTGCTCCTTCCGTTGGAGCCGGAGCCGGTCGTTGACCTCGCTGACCTCAGCCTTGGCGATCTCTGCCTCGGACTGAGCAAGCTGGCTGTCGATGGTGCGGCTGGCTGCCGACGCAGCCTTGTTGCCCGCGTAGATGTTGGCGGCGGTGGTGGTTAGGGCGACGGCAGCCATGGTGAAGGGGTCGCACATGGCGGACTCCGAGGTTGAGGGTTGAGGGGTACGGCAACGACGATGTCGTCGGTCCAGCTGCACTGGGATGGGGTAGGCAAGGTCTGCCGAGGACGATCTCCCCTCCCGAAGCGCTGTACCTCCAGTCCGTCTAGGACGCGGAGGTGTCTCCTCGGCGGGGAGAACTCAGGGGTCGATCCACGGCCATCCTTAGGCAACCTTAGGATAACCTTGGGGTTGGGCCTTCTCGGCCCCCTAGACCGCCACTTAATTGGTCACGCCTCGTTCAGGAGGACGACCGGGCGTCCACCGGGAAGCCCAAGGCCGGTTCTACCCGCATAGCGTTTCCGGTCTTCCGCGATGCGGACGTAGGTGTCCGTGGTCGAACCCTTGGCGATGTTCAGGGCCAGGAGGGCATCGGTTCCGAAGAACCACGGCTGCCCGTCGATCTGGACGGTGCGGATGTTCACGGGGTCCGCGTCGGAGCGGGCGAAGGCGAAGGTGTCGGCATCCTCTAAATGCGGCTGGGAGAGTCCGTGAGCGGCCCTCGACGTCCTTCCTACAGTCGGACAGCGAGGACCCGCCATTGAGTCTGCATGGGCCTTCCAGCGCCTTTCACGACCATGTCCACTTCTGCTCACTCCACGCCGTACGCCGCGTCCTGCTTGACACGAGCGCAGCCATTGCGTTCAGGGCGGCGGAAGGTGGCCATCGGCAGGAGGAAGAGCTTGAGGCAGTTTCTTAGGGAAGCCCGACAGGCGTGGATTCACGGCTTCACCAAGGTGACGGTGACGACGGTGATCGTTGGCGTGGCCTTCTTGTTCGCGCACATTCCCGCGTACCTGATGGCGCTGGCGAGCGCACGGGTCCTGTACGGGGTTCCCCTTAAGTATGCGCCCATAGGCGACGGGAGCATCACCGCCGTGGCCGTCATTATCGCCCTAGTGTGGGCACCGTGTGTCCTAGGCTGGGATCAGCGGCACCGGGCAGAGACCGCCTAAGAGGCTCAACGCCCTCCTGTCAGGGCTCCCAGCCCTCGACGGCATCAAAGGGGGAGCCGTAGCGGAACACCGACTCTCCCCCGTGTCTCCAGTGGAGCCGAAGCTCCCCCGCCACGTAGTCAACGACCACGGCAGTGAAGGTTTCCCGCAAGCTGGCGTTGGCGGTGGTCACATCGTCGAGGGGCAGGCCTGCTTTCGCCGCCTCCTCCAAGGCGTCGGACAGTCGCGTAAGACGGGCCGACAGAACAGGGGAAGCCGCTGCGGCCAGCGCGGTTTCGGCTTCTCTTCTGCGTTCCTCCAGGGCGGTTTGGAGCGCGTACAGTTCTGCGGTTCTCTCACGCTGTGCCCTAGAGAGGGCGCCGGGGCGGCGGCGGGCCGCGTCCAACTCCGACCGCTCTTCGACGACCGCACCCAGTTCGGTCTCGAGGTCATCCAGAGCGGCCTGCAGCCGAGCCTCGGCGTCGCCTGAAGGCGGTGCATCCAGTTCAATCTGAACGCGGTGGTCGAGGATCGCAGCGTCCACCTCGGCGACGGGGACGCCACGGTACACGCAGCCAGCCTTCCGCTTGGCCTTGGCGCAGACCAGATAGGTTCGCCCGCCTCCCGGTCCCTTCGAGACGCGGGTCATCGTTCCCTCGCAGTGAGGGCAGCGAGCCAGCCCGGCGAGGAGATGCCGAACGGCTGAGCCCGAGTGACGGCCTCGACGAGCGAGACCGGCCACGCCGTCCCGTGCACCGATGAGCGACTGTACTCGCGCCCATGCGTCGGGCTGGATGACTGCCGGGTAGTAGTCACGCACTTCGCTAACCGGGCTGCGCTTCGATCCGCCTCCGTCGAGGCGTTCCGTGACGTGCAGGACCGCCGTGCCGATGACGGCGGGGTTGTCGAGTATCTTGCGGACATAGGACCGGTGCCAGCCTTGGCTCCCGCCCCATGTGGGGACGCCGTCCAGTGTGAGCCCCTCGGCCACGGCATGCTGGCCCCGGCCCGCGATGGTCTCGGCGAAGATGCGACCCACGACGGCGGCCCTCTCAGGGATCGGCCTGAACCCGTCCCCATCGACCTCGAGCCAAGCAGGGGCGCGGACGGTTAGGCGGCGCTTGCTCGTCACTGCCTCGGCGCGCTTTGCCTGCCATACGGCCCGCATGCGACGGGCCTTAGTCTCGCTCTCTTCGTTGGCTCGCATCAGGACGAGGAGGCTGACCAAGAGGTCCGTAGGGTTCGCGTTGACGCTCGCCTCAGAGTACTCCCTGCCATCTCCCAAGGTCACCACGATGATCCCTGCCAGCAGCAGGGACAGGAGTGTGTTCTGCGCCGCTAGGATGCGGTCACGGGAGAGGCGGTCGAGGCTTTCGACGATGAGGTAACTTCCCGGCGGCACCGCCCCTTGGTGGACAGCCCGAAGGAACGACCCGAGCGCGGTATCGTCGCGCGTGTTAGCACCTCGGAAGCCGCTGACGCCTTCGTCGGTTAACTCCTCGTCGAGGGCGAGCTCGTGTCTCGCCGCCCATTCTCGGGCACCCTCAAGCTGACGCCTCTTGCTGTCCCCGAGGGCTTGCTCGGGGGTGCTGAAGCGGAGGTAGGAGTAGGCGCGGGGGCGGATGGTCATGACGTTCTCGACGGCGTGGATGCAACGAGTAGAGGTCTCTAGTCAATAAGAGGCTCTTCATCGGTCCGCCGGGTTCCGGCAAGTCGATGATGGCCCAGCGCCTGCCGGGCCTCTTGCCGCCGCTGACGCCGCAGGAACTGCTGGAGACCTCCATGGTCTGGTCAGTGGCGGGCTTGATCGATCGCGGCGCCCTGACCCGTGACCGGCCCTTCCGGGCGCCGCACCACTCCGCCTCCATGGCCGCCCTGACCGGCGGTGGCCTGCGGGCCAAGCCGGGCGAGGCCTCGCTGGCCCACAACGGCGTCCTCTTCCTCGACGAACTGCCGGAATATTCGGCCCAGGCGCTGGACAGCCTGCGTCAGCCGCTGGAGACGGGCGAGATCGTCGTGGCGCGGGCCAACGCCCACGTGCGCTATCCGGCGCGCTTCCAGCTGGTGGCGGCGATGAACCCCTGCCGCTGCGGTCTGGGCGGGGCCGGACGCGGCGCCTGTGGGAAGGCTCCGCGCTGTCAGCGCGACTATCAGAATCGCATCTCCGGCCCGATGTTCGACCGCATCGACCTGACGGTGGAAACCCCGCCCGTGACCGCCGCCGACATGGCCCTTCCCGCCCCCGCCGAAGGCACGGCCGAGGCCGCCGCCCGTGTGGCGACCGCCCGCGCCCAGCAGGAGGAACGGATCTGCGCGGCGGGCTACGACCCCGACAAGGCGCGCGATCAGGCCATCAACGCCCGCGCCTCGGGCGAGACCCTGGAGCGCTTCGCCGCCCCCGACGACGCGGGTCGCGCCTTGCTGATGCGGGCGGGCGAGGCGGGCGGTCTGACCGCGCGCGGCTGGACCCGCACCCTGAGACTGGCGCGCACCATCGCCGATCTGGACGGTTCGACGGGCGTTCTGCGCCGTCACGTCGCCGAGGCCCTGATGTATCGCCGCACGACCGTCGGGGCGCAGGGCGATTTCGACCGCCAGACCGCGCACCGCAGCGAGACGCCCGCCTTTTGAGATCTGAAATCCTCGTTCGGCCACGCTTAACTCTTGGGCGCTAGGGTGGTCGCCATGGGACAGGCACGCAGAACGCACGCACCGACCGAAATCACGCCCGCCGCGCCGTCGGACGGGCCGGAACAGCAGTTCCTGCGGCTGATGAGCCATGAGATGCGCACGCCCCTGAACGGGGTGATCGGCATGCTGGGACTGTTGTCGCGGACCAGGCTGGACGGCGCTCAGCGCGCCTATGCCGAAGCCGCCCAGAAGTCGGCGGAACACCTGCTGGGCCTGGTCAACGACCTGCTGGACTTCGCCCGCCTGGAGGCCGGAGCGCTGGAGTTCGACGCCTCGCCGGTCGACCTGGAAGGCCTGACGCGCGGCGTGGCCGAACTGCTCAGCCCCAAGGCCCACGACAAGGGACTGGAGATCGCCTGGTCCGTCGCCGCCGACGCCCCTGATGTGATCGCCGACGAGGGCCGCCTGCGTCAGGTCCTGTTCAATCTGGCGGGCAACGCCGTGAAATTCACTGACCGGGGCGGGGTCCGCCTGACGGTCGAGCGTGCGGGCGGTACCGCCGCGCGTCCCCGCCTGGCCTTCGTCGTCGACGACACCGGCCCCGGCGTGCCGGAAGAGGCGCGCGGCCGCATCTTCGATGAGTTCGGCCACGCCGACGCCTCGGACGCCGCCCGCTTCGACGGCGCCGGTCTGGGCCTGGCCGTGGTCCGGCGTCTGGCCCAGGCCATGGGCGGCACGGTCGCCGTGAGCGATAGGCCCGACGGACCCGGCGCCCGCTTCCGCTTCGAGGCCCCCTTCGCCGTAGCGGCCGACGCTGCGACGCGCGAGCGTCTTCTGGACGGTGTGGCGGTGGCGGTGCGCACGCCCGATCCCTTCGTGCGCCAGGCGGCCACGGCCCAGATCGAAGCCTCGGGCGGGCGGGTCGCACGTCAGGCGGGCGTGACCCTGATCGACCACGCCATGGCCGAGGAGGGCGCCCTGATGGTCAAGCCGGCGCAGGGCGAGGCCATCATCCTGCTGAAACCCGGCGAGCGCGATCTGATCGACCGCTACCGGACGGCGGGTTTCCACGGCTATCTGATCAAGCCCCTGCGTCGCGCCTCCCTGGCCGAGCGGGTGCTGGCGGCGGCGGGCCGCCGCAAGGGTCTGGCGGTTCCCACAGCGCGCGCTCAGGATGACGACCGCGTCGCGCCGGTGGCCTTCAAGGGCCTGCGGGTCCTGCTGGTCGAGGACAATCCGGTCGGCGCGCTTCTGGCCAAGACCCTGCTGCGCCGCGAGGGCTGCGTCGTCCAGACCGCGGCCGACGGGCACGAGGCCCTGCTCACGCTGAAGGAAGCCCGTTTCGATCTGATCTTCATGGACATGCGGATGCCGCGCATGGACGGCCCCGCGGCGGCGCGAGCGCTGCGCGAGCGCGGCGAGCGGACACCGATCGTAGCCCTGACCGCCAACGCCTTCGCCGAGGACCGCATCGCCTGTCTGGAAGCGGGGATGAACGACCATCTGACCAAGCCGCTGGAGGCTGACGCCCTGCGCGCCGCCCTGACCCGCTGGACGAACGTCGGCAACCGCGCCAAGGTCGGCGCTCAGTAACCACGACCGCCCGTTTTCCGGCGGCGTCCCGCCGGAGAGCCGCATGACCGACACGAAGACGCCCGCTTCCGAGGTCGCGGCCCTGCAGCCGTCGCCGAAAGGCCTTGGCGTGCTGAAGGCGGCCTTCCGCGAGCGGCGCACCCTGGCCATGCTGCTGCTGGGCTTCTCCGCCGGCCTGCCCTTCGCCATGCTGTTCGGCACCCTGAACGCCTGGCTGTCCGACGCGGGCGTGTCAGTGGCCACCATCGGCGTCCTGTCCTGGGTCGGTCTGTTCGGCGCCTTCAAATTCCTGTGGTCGCCCTCGGTCGGCCTGACCCCGCCGATCATCGGCAAGATGGGGCGGCGCCGGTCGTGGCTGATCCTGTGTCAGGTGGTGCTGGTCGGCGCCCTGCTGACCATCGCCCTGTCGCATCCCGGCACGGGCGCGATCGCCCTGCTGGCGGGCGCGGCGGCGCTCGGCGCCTTCGCCTCGGCGACCCAGGACATCGTCATCGACACCTGGCGGATCGAGGTCGCCGATGAGCGCGTTCCGGTCGATCTGCTGTCGACCGTCTATCAGCTGGGCTTCCGCACGGCGGCGCTGGTCGGCGGCGCGGGGGCTCTGGTGCTGGCGGATCATCTCGGCTGGTCCTCGACCTTCGTCATTGGCGCGGGCCTGATGGGTCTGGGCCTGCTCGGCACCCTGATCGCGCCCGAGCCCAAGCCGGCGGCCAAGCAGGCCATCGCCCGCGAGCGCATCGGTTCGCCGCGCCTGCGCATGACGGCTCTGGCCGTCACCCTGATCGCCTGGGCCTGGGCCGCCGTCATGCTGATCCGCTTCATGGTCACGGCGCTGAGCGTCACCCCGGCGCCGAGCGCAGGCGAGTTCACTGCGACCTGGGGCCCCTGGATCGTCGGCGGCGCCGTCATCCTGCCGGCCCTGCTGGCCGGACTGATCGTCTGGCGCGGCGGCAAGACGGCGCAGACGCCCGCCGGGCGCGACGCCCCGGCCCTGGTCAACACCCTTTATGACGCCATCCTCGCGCCCCTGGTCGAGCTGATGGGGCGTCTGGGTTGGGGCGCGGTGATCGTCCTGGGTCTGATCCTGACCTATCGCATCACCGACGGGGTCTGGGGGCCGTTCGCCTTCCCCTTCTACATGGGCGACACTGGCGGAGCGCTGGGCCACACCAAGACCGAGATCGCCCTGGCCTCCAAGACCTTCGGCGTGATCATGACCATCCTCGGAATCGGCCTGGGCGGCTGGGCGCTGCTGGTGATCGGCCGCATGGCCAGCCTGCTGCTGGGCGCAGTCCTGTCGGCGGCGACCAACCTGCTGATGATGGACCTGGCGCTGGGGGCGCCGGTGATCCACGGCTTCATGCAGGTCAGCGGCCTCTACAAGCTGTTCGGCCTGTTCCATGTTGGCGAGCCTCTGGCGCGGCTGATGCTGGCCATCGCCGGTGAGAACATCGCCGGCGGCTTCGCCGGAGCCGCCTTCGTCGCCTATCTGTCGGCCCTGTCGAACAAGATGTTCGGCGCCGTCCAGTTCGCCGTCTTCACCTCCCTGGCCCTGCTGATCGGCACCCTGGGACGCGGCGCCCTGGGCGAGCTGATCGAGCGTCAGGGCTATGCCGCCATGTTCGTCATCGCCGCCTGGCTGGGCGTCATCGCCGTCGTCTTCTGCGCCGCCGAATGGGTGCGCCAGACGTTCGAACTGCGTCGCCTGAAGCGGACAGCCTGAAGCCCAAACGCAAAGAGGCGGCCCGAAGGCCGCCTCTCGACGTTCCAGAGATGGAAAGCGATCAGTCCTCGACCTCGGCGCCCTCGGCGTAGGCGGCGAAGGTGGCGGCGGTGATGATCTCGCTGACCGAGGCGCCCAGGGGCACGATCTGCACCGACTTCTCCAGGCCGACCAGCAGCGGGCCGATCACCGTGGCGCCGCCCAGGGACTGCACCAGGCGGGTCGAGATGGCGGCCGAATGGATGGCCGGCATGACCAGGACGTTGGCGTCGCCGGTCAGGCGCATGAAGGGATAGTTGGCGCGCGCCTCGGGGTTCAGGGCCAGTTCGGGCGGCATCTCGCCTTCGTACTCGAAGTCGACGTCCATGGCGTCCAGGATGCGGATGGCCTCGCGCACCTTCTCGCCGCGGTCGCCGGGCGGATCGCCGAAGGTCGAGTAGCTGAGGAAGGCGACACGCGGCTTACGGCCCAGCTTCTTGACCGTGGCGGCGGCCTTGATGGCGATCTCGGCCAGTTCCTCGGCGTTGGGCAGTTCGTGGATCGAGGTGTCGGCCACGAACAGGGTGCGGCCCTTGGCCAGCAGGATCGACAGGCCGATCATGCGGTCCTTCACGTCGAGGACGCGGCGGACCTCCTTCAGGGCCATGTTGAAGTTGCGGGTCACGCCGGTGACCATGCAGTCGGCCTGGCCGCGCGCGATCATGGCGGCGCCGAAGTAGTTGCGGTCCTGGTTGATCATCCGCTGCACGTCGCGGCGCAGATAGCCCCGGCGCTGCAGGCGGTTGTACAGCCACTCGACGTATTCGGCGTTCCGCTCCGACACGCGGGCGTTCATCACCTCAATACCCAGGTCGTCGAAATTCAGGCCGGCCTCGGCAGCGTTCTGACGGATCAGGTCCTCGCGGCCGACCAGGATCGGCGTGCCCAGCTCGGCCTGCTTGAAGGCCCAGGCGGCGCGGATGACCGACTGCTCCTCGCCCTCGGCGAAGACCACGCGCTGCTTGGGTCCCGAGCGCACGGCCGAGGAAATCTTCTGCATCAGGGCGGCGGACGGATCGACCCGCTGGCGCAGGGCGATGCGATAGGCCTCCATGTCCTCGATCGGCTTGCGGGCCACGCCGGTGTCCATCGCCGTCTGGGCGATGAAAGGCGGGATGTACCAGATCAGGCGCGGGTCGAACGGGGTCGGGATGATGTATTCCGGGCCGAACTTCAGCTTGCGGCCGCGATAGGCGGCGGCGACCTCGTCCGGCACGTCCTCGCGGGCCAGAGCCGCCAGGGCCTGGGCGCAGGCGATCTTCATCTCGTGGTTGATCTGGCGCGCGCGCACGTCCAGCGCGCCGCGGAACAGATAGGGGAAGGCCAGGACGTTGTTGACCTGGTTCACATAGTCCGAGCGACCGGTGGCGATGATGGCGTCCGAACGCACCGACTTGACGTCTTCCGGGGTGATTTCCGGGTCGGGGTTGGCCATGGCGAAGATGATTGGATTGGGCGCCATGGAGGCAACCATTTCCTTGGAGATGGCGCCCTTGGCGGACAGGCCCAGCACCACGTCGGCGCCGACCATGGCCTCGGCCAGGGTGCGCAGAGGCGTGTCGGTGGCGTGCGCCGCCTGCCATTGCGAGACGTTGTCGCGGCCCTTGTAGATGACGCCCTGACGGTCGCAGATGACGGTGTTCTCGGCCTTGACGCCGGCGGCCTTCATCAGGGCGATGGACGACAGGCCCGCGGCGCCGGCGCCCGACAGGACGACCTTCAGGTCTTCCAGCTTCTTGCCGACGATATGGGCGGCGTTGATCAGACCAGCGGTCGAGATGATGGCCGTGCCGTGCTGGTCGTCATGGAAGACCGGGATGTCCAGCAGGTCCTGCAGCTGGGCTTCGATCTCGAAGCATTCCGGGGACTTGATATCCTCCAGGTTGATGCCGCCCCAGGTGTCGCCGATGTTCTTGACCACGGTGACGAACTCGTCCGGGTCAGTGGTCTTCACTTCCACATCGAAGCTGTCGACGTCGGCGAAGCGCTTGAACAGGACCGACTTGCCCTCCATCACCGGCTTGGACGCCATGTGGCCCAGGTGACCCAGGCCGAGGATGGCGGTGCCGTTCGAGATGACGGCGACCAGGTTGCCCTTGGCGGTGTAGTCGTAGGCCTTGTCGGCATCCGCCGCGATAGCCAGGACCGGCACAGCCACGCCCGGCGAATAGGCCAGGGACAGATCGCGCTGGGTCGCCATCGGCTTGGTCGGGGCCATGGAGATCTTGCCCGGGATCGGATCGCTGTGGAACTCCAGAGCGTCGTCGTCGGAGAAGGTCTGTTTGTCGGTCAATTCGGGCATTTCGATCTCGGGAAGGGCAGGCGCCCGTCGTTCCTAGATCCTGGGACGGGTGGGGACAACCGTTGACGCAGCGTCAAGCCGACGATTGCTCAGCTTTGTGGCAAAAGCCCTGTACGTTCGATCTCGACCGGGCCGGTCATGAAGACGTGGCCCGAGACCTCGTCCCAGTCGATGGTCAGCTCGCCGCCGTCGACCACGACGGTGGCCTTGCGGTCGGTCAGGCCGCGCCGGGCCGTGGCCACCAGGGCGGCGCAGGCGCCGGTGCCGCAGGCCAGGGTCAGGCCCGCACCGCGTTCCCAGACCCGCAGCCGGATATGGTCGCGGTCGATGACCCTGGCGAAGCCGACGTTGACGCCCTCGGGAAAGAGCGGGTGGTGTTCGACCAGCGAGCCCGAGCCGCGCACAAAGGCATCATCCTGCTGGTCGGTGAAGAAGACCACATGGGGATTGCCCATTGAGACCGCGCCGGGCGTATGCAGAAGCGGCGCGTCGATCGGCCCGACCTGCAGCTCGATGCCGCGCGTGTCCATCTCCTCGGCCAGCGGCACCTGGGACCAGTCGAGACGGGGCGCGCCCATGTCCACGGTGACCTGATGATCGCCCGCCCGTCGCGCCGTCGTCGGCCCGCCGAGGGTGTCGATGACCACCTCTTCCTTGTCCGTCGCTTCCAGCAGCAGCCAGCCGACGCAGCGTAAGGCGTTGCCGCAGGTCTGGACCATCGAGCCGTCGGCGTTCCACACGCGCATGAAGGCGTCGGCCGTCTCGGAGGGCTCGACCCCGATTAGCTGGTCGAAGCCGCCAAGGCCTGCCGCCGGATCGGCCAGGGCGCGCACTTCGGCCTCGGTCGGATGAAACGGGGCTTCAAAGGCCTGAACGACGATGAAGGCGTTTCCGGCGCCGTTCATGCGGATGTAGGGGCGGGCGGCTTGGGTCATGTCTGGGTTCATATAGGATTTTTCCGCGGTTCATGTATCGCTGGCGGCGATGGCGAGCGAACAGGCTGAAATTCAGGAACATCGCGGTCTGCGGCTGCGGGCGCGGCTGCGCTACCTCTATCATGGGACCCAGCCCAGGGCGGTGAAGTTCCGCCTGATGGTCATCGTCATCGATCTGGCCATCATCGCCTTCTTCCTGGCGACGCCGATCCTCAAGGAGGCGGGCTGGGTCTTCTATGTCGCGGACTATCTTATCGCCGCCGTCCTGGGCCTGGACCTGGCGGCGCGCGCCTATGCCTATTCCGACATCCGCGACTGGCTGAAACGGCCGATCGTCTGGGTCGACCTGTTCGTGCTGGCGACCCTGCTGTTCCCGGTCTGGCTGGCCAACCTCGGCTTCCTGCGGCTGCTGCGGCTGTGGAGCCTGCTGAACAGCGACCTGTTCTGGCGCACCATCGGCCGGCGTTTCGACGACACGCGGGTCGAAGAGATCACTCGGGCGCTGGCGGCCCTGATCACCTTCGTCTTTGTCGTGACCGGCTTCGTTTATGCCTATTTCCGGGGCAAGGCCGAGCATATCAATGGCTATCTCGACGCCCTCTATTTCACCGTCGCCACCCTGACGACCACGGGGTTCGGCGACATCACCTTGCCGGGCAACTGGGGCCGGGTCATCTCCATCGTCGTCATGCTGGTGGGCATCACCCTGTTCATTCGCCTGGCCCAGACCCTGATCCGGCCACACAAGGTGAAATTCCCCTGTCCGGTCTGCGGCCTGCAGAAGCACGACCCTGACGCCGTTCACTGCAAGGCTTGCGGCCAGATCCTGTGCATTCCGGACGACGGCGCCTGATCCCCCTGCGACTAAAGATGACAGGCTTGTAAGATTTCCGCCGCTTGCCGCGCGCCCGGGTCGTCGCCAAGGTGCCGCCGGAATTCTGTTGGGGAATGAAACATGATCCGCACTCTGGCGTCCGCCGCCGCCCTTCTTCTCGCCGCCGGAGCCGCTCCCGTCGCCATGGCCCACTCGTCCGACACGCCCGCCCCCGCCGCTGCTTCGTCCACGCCGGGCTTCGCGACCAGCGACGCGACCGATCCCTATATCTGGCTGGAAGAGGTCGAGGGCGAGCGCGCCATGGACTGGGTCAAGGCCCACAACCAGACCTCGCTCGGCGTGCTGCAGGGCGACCCGCGCTATGAGACCCTGCATCAGCAGGCGCTGGATCTGGTGCAGTCGGCTGACCGTATCCCCTCGCCCGGCTTCACCCATGACGGCCATGTCGACAACTTCTGGCAGGACGCCGAGCATGTGCGCGGCATCTGGCGCCGCACGACGCTGGACTCCTATCGCACCGCGACGCCGACCTGGGAGACCATTCTCGACATCGACGCCCTCTCGGCCGCCGAGGGCGCCAATTGGGTCTACAAGGGCGCGACCTGCCTGCCGCCCGAGGAACGCTACTGCCTGCTGTCCCTGTCGAACGGCGGCAAGGACGCGGTGACGATCCGCGAGTTCGACAGCGTCACCAAGACCTTCGTGGACGGCGGCATCAGCCTGCCGGAATCCAAGGGCGACGCCAGCTGGATCGACAAGGACACCCTGCTGATCTCGCGTGACTTCGGCGAGGGTTCGCTGACGGATTCGGGCTATCCGCGCACGGTGCGCCTGCTGAAGCGCGGCCAGAGCGTCGATCAGGCGGTCGAGGTCTTCGCCGGTCAGAAGACCGACGTCTCGGTCTCGGGCTACACCCTGCGCGACGCCGACGGCGTGGTGCAGGCGGTGCTGCTGAACCGCGGCGTCAACTTCTATGAGAGCGAAACCTGGCGCCTGAACGCCGACGGCACGACGACGAAGCTGGAGCTGCCGCTCAAGTCCAACATCAACGCCCTGGTCGCCGGCCAGATGGTGGTGACGACGGATCAGGACTGGACCGCGCCCTCGGGTCAGGCATTCAAGACCGGCGACGTCATCGCCTGGAACCTGCAAGCCTGGTTGGCCGACCCGAAAACCCCGGCCCGGCTGGTGATCCGTCCCGGCGAGCGCGAGGCGATCGAGGGCATCAGCGCCACGCGCAACACCCTGGTCGTGGCCCTTTATGAAAACGTGCGCGGCTCGGTCTATGTTTATCGTCCCAACCCGACCGGCGAGTGGCCGCGCACCCGTCTGGACCTGCCGCAGAACGTCACCGTCGGCGTCGGCTCGGCTTCGGAGCAGGACGACAAGATCTTCGTCAGCGTCGCCGGCTACCTGAACCCGTCCAGCCTCTATCTGGCCGATGCGGCCACGGGCGCCGTCGCCCTGACCAAGTCCCTGCCGGCCAAGTTCGACGCCGCCGGCATGCGGGTGGACCAGTTCGAGGCCCGCTCGGCCGACGGGACGATGATCCCCTATTTCGTCGTCCATAAGGACGCCATGGTCATGGACGGGTCGAACCCGACGCTTCTCTACGGCTACGGCGGATTCCAGTCCTCGCTGCTGCCCGGCTATTCGCCGACGGTCGGCAAGCTGTGGCTGGAGCGCGGCGGCGTCTATGTCATCGCCAATACGCGCGGCGGCGGCGAGTTCGGACCCAAGTGGCACCAGGCGGCCCAGCAGGAGAACCGCCAGCGGGCGCACGAGGATTTCCAGGCCGTGGCCCTGGACCTGATCGCGCGCAACATCACCAGCCAGCCGCACCTCGGCGTCATGGGCGGCTCGCAAGGCGGCCTGTTCATGGGGGCCATGCTGACCCAGCGCCCCGACCTGATCAACGCGGCGATCATCCAGGTGCCCCTGTTCGACATGCTGCGCTTCCACAAGCTGCTGGCCGGCGCCTCGTGGATCGGCGAGTACGGCAACCCGGACATCGCCGAACAACGCGCCTGGATCGAGCAGTATTCGCCCTATCAGCGCCTGGCGGCGGGTCAGCCCTATCCCGAGGTCTTCATCCACACCTCGACCAAGGACGACCGCGTCCACCCCGGTCACGCCCGCAAGGCGGCGGCGCGCCTGGAGGAGCTGGGCTATCCGGTCCTCTTCTATGAAAACACCGACGGCGGCCACGCGGCCGGCGCCAACCTGCGCGAAACGGCTCGCCGCATCGCGCTGGAATACACCTATCTGACGCGCCGCCTGATGGACGAACCGGCGAAGCAGTAGGCGCTATCCGATCCTCCCCTGTGAGCCTTGGCGAACGGGGGAGGGGGACCACGAAGTGGTGGAGGGGGCGAGCCCCGAACGCCGAGGCTGGTTCCGCCCCCTCCACCGCCTGACGGCGGTCCCCCTCCCCCGCTGACGCGAGGGAGGATTTCGAAAGCGGAGTTTGTTTTCATGCGCCACCTCTTCCTGTCGGCCGCCCTGCCCGTGCTGATCCTGGCCGCCGGTCCGGCTCTGGCCCATGCGCCGATCGACCCGGCCGTCGTCGCCGCATCGGCGCCGCCGCCGCACTTCCCGCGCGATCTGTCGCCCGAGGGGGTCAAGGCCGCCGACGATCATCTGGCGCTGGAAGCGGTGGACGGGGCCGAGGCCCGCGCCTTCGTCGCCGCTTCGAACGAAAAGGCCCTGTCGGCCCTGACCGGAGATCGCCGCTACGAGCCCTTCCGCCAGCAGGCCGAGGCCATCCTGACGGCCACCGACCGCATTCCCGGCGTCAGCTTCCTGGGCGAAGGTCTAGGCAATTTCTGGCAGGACGCGGCCAACCCGAAGGGGGTCTGGCGCCGCACGACGCTGGACAGCTATCGCACCGCCCAGCCCCAGTGGGAGACCCTGCTGGACATCGACGCCCTGGCCAAGGCTGAAGGCCGCGACTGGGTGTTCAAGGGCGCCGACTGCCTGGCGCCGGACGAGACCCGCTGCCTGATCAACCTGTCGGACGGCGGCAAGGACGCCGTGACCGTCCGCGAGTTCGACCTGACCACCAAGACCTTCGTTGAGGGCGGCTTCGTCATTCCCGAGGGCAAGCACCGCCTGACCTGGCTGGATCGCGACACCCTGCTGATCGCCACCGATTTCGGCCCCGGCACGATGACGGAATCGGGCTATCCCTTCATCGTCAAATCCCTGAAGCGCGGCCATCCGCTGGCCCATGCGACCGAGGTCTATCGCGGCCAGCAGTCCGACGGCGGCTACGGCGTCTCGCCCATGGTCTTCCGCGACAAGGCCGGGGCGGTCGAGGCCGTCCTGTTCAGCCGCCCGCTGGACACCTTCCGCTCGGAGACGTGGTGGCTGAAGGATGGGCGTCCGGTTCGCCTCCATATTCCGGACCGCGTGACCCTCCATGGGATGCTCGCCGGAACTCTGGTGTTCGGACTGGACGAGGACTGGAACGGGTCCATCAAATCCTTCAAGGCCGGAACCCTCGTCGCGCCGCCGCTTGCTGGGCTGGAGATCGAGAACCCTCACCTCGTCTTCGGCAACCTGCAGGTGGAGGCGTTCACGCCCACAGAGCGTCAGTCCGTGGCGGATGTCGCCGTTCTGGATGATCGTCTGGTGGTGGCGCTGAACGACAATGTGCGCGGTCGCCTGATTACCCTCAGGCCCCGTGGTGAACAGCCCTACAGGTCCGGCGAGTTGGCCGTGCCGGCGAATAGCGCTGTCGGCTTGGGCGACAGCTCCAAATCGCGAGGCGAGGTGTTTGTTTCGAGCCAGGGGTTCCTGACGCCGCCGACTCTCAGCCTGTTGTCGGCTGGTCCTGCAGCGCAGGCCCTGACCGAACTGAAGTCGGCCCCGGCCAAGTTCGATGCCTCGACCCATGTCGTCGAGCAGTTCGAGGCGACCTCGACCGACGGGACGAAGATTCCCTACTTCGTCACCCGCCCGAAGGACCTGGCGATGGACGGAACGGGTCCGACCATACTGTTCGGCTACGGCGGCTTCCAGGCCAGCTTCCCACCCGCCTACAAGCCCGAGATGGGCAAGCTGTGGCTTGAGAACGGCGGCGTCTTCGTTCAGGCCAACATCCGCGGCGGCGGCGAGTTCGGCCCCGGCTGGCACCAGGCGGCCCTGCGCGAGAACCGCCAGCGCGCCTTCGACGACTTCGCCGCCGTGGCCCGCGATCTGGAGCAGCGCAAGATCACCAGCCCGCGCCACCTGGGCATCTATGGCCGGTCCAACGGCGGGGTCCTGACCTCGGTGTCGATCACCCAGCACCCGGAGCTGTTCAACGCGGCGGTGATCGAAAGCCCGCTGATCGACATGCTGCGCTATCAGGACCTGCCTGCGGGCGCCTCGTGGATCGGCGAATACGGCGACCCGCGCATCCCCGGCGACGCCGCCTTCATCGCTCGCTACTCGGCCTATCAGCAGCTGCGGCCCGAGACGAAATACCCGCGCGTCTACATCACCACCAATACGCGCGACGACCGGGTCCACCCCGGCCACGCTCGCAAGTTCGCGGCGCGCCTGGGCGATCAGGGTCACGACCACCTCTATTTCGAGGACACGGCCGGCGGTCACTCCAACGACGCCGACCCGGTCGCCAACGCCCGCCGCTGGGCCCGGCATTACGTCTATCTCAGCCAGCAGCTGATGGACTGAGAGAAGGCCCCCGCGCCGCTCACGGTTTTATGAGCGGCGCGGACGGATCGAGGGGCTAGGATCGCCAGATGACGGCACGGGGTTCGATCAGGTTCGGGATGATGACGGCGGCGCTCGCGAGCGTCGGCCTGCTGATCAGCGCCGCCTCGCCGCCGCGCGAGCGCGATGCGACAGTCCAGCCGGTGGTGGTCGAGCTCTTCACCGCTCAGGGCTGTTCCGGCTGTCCCGAGGCCAATCGGACTCTGGAGGCGGTGGCGAACGCGCCGGGCGTCATCGCCCTGACCTATGGCGTCGGCTACTGGGACTATCTCGGCTGGTCCGACACCTTCGCCAAACCCGAGTTCGCCGCCCGCCAGCAGGCCTATCGTCAGGCATTAAAACTCAGGAACGTCTCGACGCCCCAGGTGGTGGTCGACGGTCGGCGTCAGTTGTCGGGCGCCCGCCCGCCAGAACTTCAGGCCGCTATCGACGCTGAAGCGGCCGCCCGTCTGCACCCGCCCGAGATCGAGTTCCGCGAGACCGGCGACCGGGTCGGGGTCGGCTCGGGCCGTCCGCCGCGCGGCGGGGCCGAAATCCTGGCCGTCGTCTATCAGCCGGGCCTTCAGACCGTCGAGGTTCGGCAGGGCGACAACCGCGGCCAGCAGGTGCGGCACGTCAATGTGGTGCGCGAGGTGCGTCGTCTGGGCGACTGGACCGGCCGCCCCGTCCTCTTCGCGCTGCCCGGCGATTCCTCGTCTGAAGACAACGTCGTAGTTCTGGTCCAGGCCAAGGCCGACCGGCGCATTCTGTCGGCGGCGCGACGGGCGGAACCGAGGCCCGATTGAACCGCTGACGGAAAGGGTCTAAAGGCCCGCCGCTCTTGATGGGCGCGCCGTCCGCGTGACCCGGAGGATTTGCATGGCCGGGGACACGCCCCGCGGCGACGCCGAGACGTCGACCGCTAAAGCTTCCGAACAACTGAACGCCCAGACTCCGTCTCCCCAGGGGCACGGCAAGGCGACGCATCGCGCCCTGATCCTGGGCGCCATCGGCGTGGTCTTCGGCGACATCGGCACCAGCCCGATCTACGCCCTGCGCGAGGCCATCGGCCACGCTCAGAAGGGGGTCGGCGGCGAGTTGGCCATCATCGGCGTGGTGTCGCTGGCCTTCTGGGCCCTGATGGTGGTGGTGACGTTCAAATACGTCATGTTCCTGATGCGGGCCGACAACAAGGGCGAGGGCGGCACCCTGTCGCTGATGGCCCTGGCCCAGCATGCGGTCGGCCGACGCAGCGCCTGGCTGTTCATCCTCGGCGTCTGCGGCGCGGCCCTCTTCTACAGCGACGGCGTCATCACGCCGGCCATTTCCGTGCTGTCTGCGGTCGAGGGGCTGAAGGACGCGCCCGGCCTGAACGGCGAGCTGGACCCCTTCATCCTGCCGATCTCGGCGGGCATTCTGATCGCCCTCTTCCTGGTCCAGTCGCGCGGCACCGCCGGCCTGGCCAAGTTCTTCGGCCCGATCACCGCCGTCTGGTTCCTCAGCCTGGGCGTCCTGGGCCTGACCCATATCTTCGACGACATCTCGATCCTGCGCGCCCTCTCGCCGACCTATGGCATCCAACTGCTGCTCAAGGACGGCTTCCTCGGCTTCGTCATCCTAGGCAGCGTCTTCCTGGCCGTGACGGGGGCCGAGGCCCTCTATGCGGACATGGGCCACTTCGGAAAGGCGCCGATCCGTCAGGGCTGGCTGTTCGTGGTCCTGCCCTGCCTGACGCTCAACTATCTGGGCCAGGGCGCCTTCCTGCTGGACAACCCCGGCGCGGCGGACAACCCGTTCTGGAACATGGTGCCGCAGATGATCTACTGGCCCATGCTGATCCTGGCCACGGCGGCCACGGTCATCGCCAGTCAGGCGGTCATCACCGGCGCCTTCTCGGTGACGCAACAGGCGGTCCAGCTGGGCCTTCTGCCGCGCATCGACATCCGCAACACCTCCGAGACCCTGGCCGGCCAGATCTATGTCCCGGCGGTCAACAGCCTGCTGATGATCGGCGTGCTCTTCCTGCTGCTGACCTTCCAGTCGTCGCACAACCTGACGGCGGCCTATGGCGTGGCCGTGACCGGCACGATGCTGGTCAACACCCTGATGTCCTGGTCGGTGGTGACCAAGAAGTGGAAATGGCCGATGTGGGCGGTGCTGGGCACCCTGATCCCGTTCGGGATCATCGACGGCGTCTTCCTGACCTCCAACCTGCTCAAGATCCCGGACGGCGCCTGGATGCCGCTGGTGCTGGGCGGCGGTCTGGTGCTGATCATGTGGACCTGGGTGCGCGGCACGCAGATCCTGACCGAGAAGACCCGCAAGGACAGCCTGCCCCTGCATGACCTGATCGAGATGCTGAAGGCGCGGCCGCCGCACCGCGCGCCTGGCACGGCCATCTTCCTGACCTCGGACCCCGAGGTGGCGCCCGTCGCCCTGATGCACAACCTGAAGCACAACAAGGTGCTGCACGAGAAGAACGTCATCCTGACGGTCCACACCGCCGACCGGCCGCGCGTGGCCGACAGCCAGCGGGTATCGATGGAGCCGATCAGCGACGACTTCAAGCGTCTGACCATCACCTATGGCTTCATGGAGACGCCGAACGTGCCGCGCGCGCTGGGCCTGTGCCGCAAGCAGGGGCTGAAGTTCGACATCATGTCGACCAGCTTCTTCCTCGGCCGTCGCTCGGTGGTGCCCTCGGCGCGTCAGGGCATGCCCCTGTGGCAGGACAAGCTGTTCATCTTCCTGATGCGCAACGCGGCCAATCCGACCGACTTCTTCCATATCCCTCCCGGCCGCGTGGTCGAACTGGGCACGCAGGTTTCCGTATGAGTGGTGGTACGCCCAAGGGCAAAAGCTCGGCCGCGCGCGGTCGTCGCATGGCTGAAAAGGCGCGCCCGCGTCGCGAGGCCCGGCCCGAGGTCGTGGCCGAGGACCCTCACGCCGACATCGGCGTCGAGGCCCGCCTGGTCGCCGGCATCCTGCTGAACGCCGCGCTGGAGAAACGCACCGGCCTGGACGAGGCCCTCAGCCAGTCGCCGGCCAAGGATCTGGCCGGACCCGACCGCGCCTTCGCCCGCGCCGTGGCCATGGCCGCCCTGCGCCGTCTGGGCGAGATCGACCAGATTCTGGATCGTCGCCTGCAGAAGGCCCCGCCAGCCCCGGTGCGCACCATCCTGCGCGTCGCCCTGGCCCAGACCCTGGTGCTGGGCACGCCCGCCTTCGCCGCCGTCTCGACCGCGGTGAAACTGGCCGAGCGCGACGCCAAGACCCGTCCCTACAAGAACCTGGTCAACGCCGTCCTGCGCGGCGTCGATCGAGACGGTCCGGGCCTGACGACCGCTGAATCCAACCTGCCCGACTGGCTGGCCGCGCGCTGGAAGGCCACCTATGGCGAGGCCAATCTGATTGGGCTCGCTTTGGCCACCCGCGAGGAACCGGCCACCGACCTTAGCGCCAAGCCCTCCGTCGATCTGGATGTTCTGGCCCAGGACGTCGAGGGCGAGGTTCTGCCCGGCGGCACGGTCCGCACCGGCAAGCGCGGCGATGTGGCGAGCTGGCCCGGGTTCGAGGCCGGCGACTGGTGGGTGCAGGACGCCGCCGCCGCCGTCCCCGCCCGCCTGCTGAACGTCAAGGCTGACGAGACCGTTCTGGACATGTGCGCCGCCCCCGGCGGCAAGACCCTGCAACTGGCCGCCGCCGGCGCCGAGGTCGTGGCCGTGGACCGCTCGCCCGCGCGCCTGAAGCGTCTGCGTCAGAACTTCGACCGCACCGGCCTGCCGGTCGAGGTCGTCGCCGTCCCGGTCGAGGACTGGGAGGACGACCGCACCTTTGAGGCCGTGCTGCTGGACGCCCCCTGCACCGCCACCGGCACCTATCGCCGCAACCCCGAAGTCCTGCGCGCCACCCGCCCCGCCGAGGTCGCCAAGCTGGCCGACGTGCAGCACCGCCTGCTGGACGTGGCCGCCGAGAAGGTGAAGCCCGGCGGGCGTCTGGTCTATTGCGTCTGCTCGCTGGAACGCGAGGAGGGCGAGACCCAGATCATCGCCTTCCTGCGCCGCAACCCGGCCTTCCGCACCGTGCCCGCCGTCCCGAGCGAGGTCGGCGCCCCCGACGAGGCACTGACCCCCGAAGGGTGGCTGCGCATCCTGCCCTCGCAATGGGCCGAACGCGGTGGCGTCGACGGCTTCTTCGCCGCGAAGCTTGAGCGGATCGAGGGCTAAGGCGGCCTTGAGGCCGGGCGCGGGATTCACGGCAAGGGATGACGCTGGCGGCCTTGGGTGCTAGAGCGCCCGCCATCTCCCCGCCCCAGCTGTTAACGGACGCCGCCCATGCCCGCCGCT
This sequence comes from Brevundimonas sp. NPDC090276, assembly GCF_044772165.1. Lineage (NCBI taxonomy): Bacteria > Pseudomonadati > Pseudomonadota > Alphaproteobacteria > Caulobacterales > Caulobacteraceae > Brevundimonas > Brevundimonas sp. NPDC090276. The sequence continues at coordinate 143,552 of NZ_JBIVYK010000001.1, forward strand.
CCCGACTTTCCGCCCGCCCCGGACGCGATCAAGCCTGTCCGCGCCCTGATCTCCCTGTCGGACAAGGCGGGGCTGGAAGACGCCGCGCGCACCCTGGCCGGCCTCGGCGTCGAGCTGGTCTCGACCGGCGGCACCAAGGCGGCGATCGCGGGCTATGGCCTGCCGGTCAAGGACGTGGCCGATCTGACCGGCTTCCCGGAAATGATGGACGGCCGGGTCAAGACCCTGCATCCCGTGGTGCACGGCGGCCTGCTGGGCGTGCGCAACGCCCCGACCCACGCCGCCGCCATGACCGAGCACGGCATCGGCGCCATCGATATCGTCTGGATCGACCTCTATCCGTTCGAGAAGACGGTCGAGGACGGCGGCGGCTTTGAAGCGGCCATCGAGAACATCGACATCGGCGGCCCGGCCATGATCCGCTCGGGCTCCAAGAACCACGGCCACGTCGCCGTCGCCGTCGACTCGATCAGCATCGGCCTGATCGTCGAGGCCCTGAAGGCCGACGGCGCGACCTCGCTCAACCTGCGCAAGCAACTGGCCGCCCGGGCCTTCGCCCGCACCGCCGCCTATGACGCCGCCGTGTCGTCGTGGTTCGCTGCTCAGCTGAACGACGCCGCCCCGGCCCGCAAGTCGATCGCCGGTTCGCTGGCGCAGACCCTGCGCTATGGCGAGAACCCGCACCAGACCGGCGCCTTCTACCGCACCGGCGAGAAGCGTCCCGGCGTGGCCTATGCCGAACAGGTCCAGGGCAAGGAGTTGGGCTACAACAACATCGCCGACGCCGACGCCGCCTATGAACTGGTCGCCGAGTTCGAGGCCCCGGCCTGCGTCATCGTCAAGCACGCCAACCCCTGCGGCGTGGCCGTCGGCGCCACCCTGTCGGAAGCCTACGCCCGCGCGCTGGAGTGCGACGCGGTGTCGGCCTTCGGCGGCGTCATCGCCGTCAACCGCCCGCTGAACGGCGAGGACGCTCGCGCCATCACCGGCATTTTCACCGAGGTGGTCATCGCGCCGGGCGCCGACGACGAGGCCAAGGCCGTCTTCGCCGCCAAGAAGAACCTGCGCCTGCTGATCACCGACGGCCTGCCCGACCCGCACGGCGCCGGCGAGGTCTTCCGCTCGGTGGCCGGCGGCTTCCTGGTCCAGTCGCGCGACCGCTCGCTGATCAAGCCGTCCGACCTGAAGATCGTCACGCGCCGCCAGCCGACGCCGACCGAGATCCAGGACATGCTGTTCGCCTTCACCGTGGCCAAGCACGTCAAGTCCAACGCCATCGTCTACGCCAAGGACGGCCAGACGGCGGGCATCGGCGCCGGCCAGATGAACCGTCGCGACAGCGCCCGCATCGCCGCCATCCGCGCCAAGGAAGCGGGCGAGGCCAAGGGTCTGGCCCATTCGCTGGCCGAGGGTTCGGCCTGCGCCTCCGAAGCCTTCTTCCCCTTCGCCGACGGCCTGCTGGAAGCCGTCGCCGCCGGGGCCACGGCGGTGATCCAGCCGGGCGGCTCGATCCGCGACGAGGAGGTCATCGCCGCCGCCGACGAACGCGGCATCGCCATGGCCTTCACGGGCGTGCGCGTCTTCCGGCACTAGGCATTTAGAGCGCTAACGCGAGCCGCGCGGCGGCTCGCTGCTTGAGCGCAGACACGCGCGCCGGTCTGGCGTGGAAGAAAAGTAGAAGCGTCGCGGTCGAGAGATCGCGGCGCTTTTTCTTTGCCGTTCGCACGTTATGCTGCCCCCTATGGATACGCTCGACGCCCGCTGGGCCATGCTGGAACCGCACACGACTGTGGTGGGCCCCGACGACGACCGGCCGCGTCCGGCGGTGCTGCTGTTCCACGGCTGCGGCGGCCTGCGCGATCACCTGCCGCGCTACGCCGAGGCGGCCAAGGCGGCGGGCTGGCGCGCCTTCATCGTCGATTCCTACGGGCCGAGGGGCTGGAACCGCGCCTTCACCCTGACCACGGTCTGCACCGGACTGGTGTTCCGCGGCTATGAGCGGGCGGGCGATCTGCTGGCCACGATCCAGGGCGTCTCACGCCGCCCCGACGTGGATCCGACCCTGCTGTCGCTGGCGGGCTGGAGCCACGGCGGCTGGTCGATCATGGAGATGATGAGCGAGGACCCGCAAGCCGGCCGCCTCGGCGTGGCCGATCCCGGCGACTGCGACCTGTCGGGGGTCAAGGCGGTGTGGCTGGCCTATCCCTATATCGGCGCCTGGGCCTTCAACCGGATGAAGCCGTGGCGACACTGTCCGCGCGTCCTGGCCATGACGGCCAAACGCGACCACCTGACCACGGTGTCGAACGCCGAGCGGGTCAACGCCATGATCCGCGACTGCGGCTCCGAGGTGGAAAGCTGGGTCGCCGACGGCACCCACGCCTTCGACGAACCGACCAGCAACGGCCCCATGCGTCATCACCCCGAGCTGACGCTGGAGGCCCTGCGCCGCTTCACGGCCTTCCTCAAGGATGTGGCGCCCGAGGCTTGAGCCTCAGCCGATACGGGCCGTGACCGTGATCTCGGACCGCACCGAATGGGCCATGTCGCAGTGCTCGTGCGCGGCGTGATGCAGGGCGTCCAGTTCGGTCTGATCGGGCTGGCGGCCAGTGAAGCTGGTCACCGGGTTCAGGGCCACGCGCGCCAGATAGGACTTGCCCGCTGCATTCTTGTCCAGCTCGCCCGAGGCGTCGTCCAGATAGCGATCGACCATCAGACCGGCGTTGGCGGCGAAGGCCAGGAACCACAGCATGTGACAGCTGGACAGGGAGGCGATCATGGCCTCCTCCGGATCCACGCCTGCCGGGTCCGACATCGGCACCGGCACGCCCGAGGGCGCCGAGGAGCCGGGCACCACCGCCCCGCCGTCAAAGCGCCAGACATGGGCGCGGCTGTATCGCTTGTCGACGAAGGCCTGATCGCCCCGCGTCCATTCCACCACTGCGCCGTGACCGCTCATGCTCGCCTCCTTCAGACCTCGCCCAGCGAAGTATAGGTCATGCGCGCCCGCGTCTGAAATCCTAGCCCGCGATAGAAGGCGATCGTTGTCTCATGATCGGCGAAGGCGTGCAGGAAGGCTGTCTCCCCGGTCGCTAGGATCTCGCCGACCACCACGCGCGACAGGGCGGCGGCGTAGCCCATGCCGCGATGATCGGGATGGGTGCAGACCCCGCTCAGCTCCGTAAAGCCGTCGACGCGCAGCCGCCGCCCCGCCATGGCCACCAGTTGACCGTCCCGCTTGATCCCGACGAAGGGGCCCAGCTCGCGGGTCCGGGAGCGAAAGGGGCCGGGTTTCGTCAATGTGGCCAGGGCCAGCATGGCGGGGGCGTCCGCCTCGCCCAGCACCTCAATCGCGTCGTCCAGCGGCGCGCTCGTCCCGACCGGCGTCAGGGTCGTGGCCGTCATCTGCACCAAGGCGACCTGGGCGGCGACCGGCACGCCCTCGGGCAGCACCCCGGCCATCGGTCCGTCCTCGCGTTCGACCAGTCCCGCGCCGGGGTAGCGTCGCGCCAGGACGCCGAGCGCCTCGCGGCTGGCCGCGCTGTCGTCCGCCGCCGCCAGAAAGACGCCGACCTCGGGATCGAGACGCGCGGCCAGCGCCCCGGAATCGGGCGTCGCGAAGCGGGACAGGCGCGTCGTCAGGGCGTTGAAGACGGCGCGATCAAGAAGATGGGTCATGAGCGATGATCTAGGCGTGCAGACCCCGCCGCGAAACCCGCCGCGCGGCCGTCACGTCCGAAAACGGCCGATCAGCCCTGCCAGAAGCCGACGATCTTCTTGACCTCGTCCACCACCGGCTGAGCCGTTTCGCGGGCGCGCTCGGCGCCGACGGCCAGGGCGCGGTCGATCTCAGCCGGGTCGGCCATCAGGCGGCGCATCTCGGCCGTGACCGGGGCCATCGACGTCACCGCCAGTTCGGCCAGCTTGGGCTTGAACGACCCGAAGCCCTGACCGCCGAACTCGGCCAGAACGGCCTCGCGCGTGGTGTCCGACAGGGCGGCGTAGATGGCCACCAGGTTCTTGGCCTCGGGCCGACCGTCCAGACCCTCGACGGTGTCGGGCAGGACATCCATGTCCGACTTGGCCTTCCTGATCTTGGCGGCGATGGTGTCAGCGTCGTCGGTCAGGTTGATGCGCGACAGATCCGACGGATCGGACTTGCTCATCTTGGCCGAACCGTCGCGCAGGCTCATGACCCGCGTGCCCGGTCCCTGGATCAGGGGCTCCGGCTGCGGGAAGAAGCCGGGCACGCCGAAGTCGTTGTTGAACCTGGCGGCGATGTCGCGGGTCAGTTCCAGATGCTGCTTCTGGTCCTCGCCGACCGGCACCTCGGTCGCCTTGTAGAGCAGGATGTCCGCCGCCTGCAGCACCGGATAGGTGTAGAGGCCGACGCTGGAGCGTTCCTTGTGCTTGCCCGACTTCTCCTTGAACTGGGTCATCCGGTCCAACCAGCCAAGGCGGGCGACGCAGTTGAAGATCCAGGCCAGTTCGGCGTGGGCCGGCACCGCCGACTGCGGGAAGATGGTCGCCTTGGCCGGATCCAGACCTGCCGCCAGATAGGCCGCCGCGATCTCGCGCGTCTGGGCCGTCAGCTTCTCGGGCTCCTGCCAGACGGTGATGGCGTGCATGTCGGCGACGAAGACGAACAGGGGCGCGCCCGTGTCCTGCAGTTCGGTGAAGCGTTTCAGCGCCCCCAGATAGTTGCCCAAGTGCAGGGCGCCGGAGGCCTGGATGCCGGACAGGATGCGGCGCGGACCGGTGTAGGGGGCCGGGGTCTGATCAGTCATGGAAGGGTTCTCGGGACTCGAAGAGGCTGGATTCGGCGCACGCGCAGGCGTGCGGGGTCGTGCGGTGAACAGTCAGCCGCGCCATCGCCGGGCGACGAAGATGTGTCCCGAATGAGCCATGCCCTCGCGCTTACCGGCTCGCAGCGCGAAGGGCAAGGCGAGAGGGCCGCCGACGCGTCCGTTGACCGGACGGGACGAACTCACATAGCGTCGATCCATGAAACATGCTCACGCCTATGCCGCACTGATCCTCGCGACAGCCTTCTTGGCGAGTTGCGCGACGCGGCCGCCGGCGCCGGAGAAACCCAATCTGGTCCAGCTATCGGTCGCCTACAGCGACGGACCTTGCGATTGGGGCTTGATGCAGGACATCAACAATCGACCTGCGACAAGCGGCGCGCTCGGCGCCGCCTATTGGCCGCACACAGTGCCTGTCGCGTCGCAATCAAGACGGGCGCGCTCGGCTCCGCTTCTGGCCTACGGCACGGATACCTCGTTCAGTTGGCCGTCGCAGCCGAACGAGCGGCTTTGCCTTGCGCTCCACAAACGAGCCTCGGTCTGGCAGGAAGGCGTCCCGCCTGTTCTGACGCTGGAGGTGTTTCAGGGGCCTGCCGAGGCTGAAGTCCACGCCTTGACCTCGAGTTCGTCTCTTTCAAGCGCGGTCGTGACGCTCAAGTCCGTCCACCCTGGCCCAGACCTCGCGCCCGGACGCCTGGACCTCGCCTTGCACAAGGGACGCGCCGAAGGGCGCTTCGCCCCGCCCCTGAACGGGCAACGGCTCCGCGTCACGGTTGTCGCGACCGAGGCCGGCGGAGAAGGCCAGACTGAACGCGCGCTGGAGCTTCTGACGACCGCCGGGGTCGAAGAAAACCTCATCGTCCGCGAGGGATCACGCCTCGTGGCTCGGCCCTCTTGGCCGGGGGCGGGAATGCGGTCGTCGCAACCGCGTTGACGGCCGCCGCCGCCGACTACCGCCCCTTGCGGATCAATCCCTTGATCTCGGCGACGGTGATCGCGCGCGTAGCGAAGGCCAGGGCCACATAGGTCAGACCACCCGCCGCCACGACGGCCAGCAGGGTCAGCTCCTTGGCGCCGTGGTCCGAGCCGATCGCGCCCAGCAGGGCCTCGATCGGCGCCTGCAGCATCGGCCGCGCCCAGGAGGCGAGGCCGACGACGACGCCCAGGCCGATGCTGGCCAGACCGATGCGCGCCAGCCGCGAGGCCGCCGCCGGGCTGGGCCGATAATGGCCGCGCCGCCACAGGGTGACGCCCAACAGCAGGGCGTTGGTCCAGGCCGCCGCGCTGACCGCTGCGGCGATCCCGGCTATGCCCATGCCCAGGTTGAACAGGCCGATGGCCAGGGCCGCGTTTACCCCCACCGAGACCAGGGCGAAGACCATGGGACGCCGCGTGTCGCCGCGCGCGAAGAAGGCTGGCGCCAGGATGCGGATCAGGACGAAGGCCGGCACGCCCCAGCCGAACTGGAACAGGGCCTGGGCCGTGTTGACGGCGTCGACCTGCAGGAAGGCGCCGCGCGTGAACAGGGCGTCGATCAGGAAATAGGGCATGGCCAGCAGGGCCGCCGCCGCCGGCAGGGTCAGGGCCATGGACAGGGCCAGGGCCTCGTCCATCGAGGCCTGCTGCTGGCCGTGATCCTTGGACGCCACCGCCGCCGACAGACGCGGCAAGAGGGCGATGCCGATGGCCACCCCGACCAGGCCGAGCGGCAGTTGATACAGACGGTCCGCCGTCGCCAGCCAGGTCCGCCCGCCGGCGACGAAGCTGGACAGGTTGCCCGAGATGAAGACGTTGATCTGGGTCGCCGAATTGCCGATGGCGGCGGGAATGGCGGTGATGATGATGGCCTTCACCGCCGGGGTCAGCCTGGGCATGGTCAGGCGGATGTTGGCTCCGGCCTTCCTCGCCGCCCACCAGCACAGGCCCGCCTGGGCCACGCCCGCGACGGCCACGCCCCAGGAGGCGGCGTAGGCGGCGCCGATCTGGTCGCCCTGGGCCGGGATGACGGCGGCCAGCATGATCAGGTTCAGCAAGATGGGATAGGCGCCCGAGACGATGAAGCGCCCGCGCGCGTTCAGCACCCCGCTCAGCAAAGAGGCGATGGCCATGCAGGGCAGGTAGGGCATGGTGATCTGGGTCAGGATCACCGCCAGCTTGAAGCGCGCCGGATCGTCCAGGAAGCCGATGTTGATGACCGTCATCAGCCAGGGCATCGTCAACTGGGCCACGACGGTCAGGACCACGGTCACGGCGGCGACGGCGGCCAGGGCGTCGGTGGCGACCTGATCGGCTGTGGCCTCGCCCTCGGTCTTCAGCGTCTTGGCGTAGGCGGGTACGAAGGCGGCGGCGAAGGCCCCTTCGGCGAAGATGCGGCGGAACAGGTTGGGGAAGTTCAGGGCAGTGTTGTAGGCGTCCGCCGCGGGTCCCGCCGAGGCCCCCAACGCCGCCGAAATCACCACGTCGCGCGCGAACCCGGCCAGACGACTGAGCAGGGTCATGGCGCTGAAGATGGCCGAGGAGCGCATGACGCCCCCCGTTTTGGGCGCGTCGCCGTCCAACGTTGTCGAGGCGGCGGGCGGCTGAACGATCGGCTCCACCGTCGCGTTCGCAGCCGGAACCGGGGCTGCCGGTTCGATGGGATCGGTCTTGTCGTTCACGGCTGATCTCTATGCTCGCCCGACAAACGCCTTAGCGCGCCCGTGGCCCGCTGGATACGGGCTTGCGTCCGATCTCGCCTTCCAGATCGGAGACGTCGCGCACGCTGGCCCGCACCGGAACGATGCGGCGCCCCGCCGGGCCCTGTGGCGCACGATCCAGAACCTCCAGCAGCCCGGCTTTCAGCCCCTCAAGCCGCGCCGCGTCGGTCGGCTTCGCCCCGTCCGCGTCGGTGATGTAGAAGCCGTCCACCGCCCGCTCGCCGAAACTGGCGATATGGGCCGAGCGGGTCGAATAGCCGTGGGCCGAGATGGTCCGCGCCAGATCGGCCAGCAGGCCCGGCCGGTCGGCGCCCGAGACCTCGACCACCACGGCGCTGGTCCCGGCCTCCATGTCGATGCGCACCACCGGCCGGACCTCGAACACGGCGCGGCGCGCGCTCACCCGGGGCGTCTCGACCGCCGAGGCGCGCGCGCCCTTCTGCGCCGCCCGTTCCAGCGCCTTGACCAGGATGGCCAGGCGACGCGGCTCGCGCTGGCCATAGGCCTCGCCCGCCCCGTCCTGAATCTCGAACACGTCCAGCGCCGTGCCATCCTCGGCGGTGGCCAGACGCGCGCCCACCACGTCGGCGCCCGCCATCGACAGGGTGGCGGCCAGATCGGCGAACAGGCCCGGCCGGTCCCATGTCGCCACGGCCACGCGGGCGGTGGCTTCCAGCGGCCCCTCGGCAGGCAAGGCTTCGACCGCCGCCCCATCGCGCCGCGCCCGTTCGACCAGGGCCGGGTGATCGACCAGCGGGTCCTCGCGCGTCACGGCGTCGCCGCGGAACAGGGCCTCGGTCGCCTCGAACAGGGCGCGCATCAGCTGCCCCTTCCAGCCGTTCCAAACCCCCGGCCCCACGGCGCGGATGTCGGCCACGGTCAGGACCATCAGCATCCGCAGGCGCTCCGGATCGCCCACGGCCTCGGCGAAGGCCCGCACGGTCGAGGGGTCGGACACGTCGCGCTTCTGGGCGTAGTCGCTCATCAGCAGGTGATGGCGCACCAGCCAGACCACCAGCTCGATGCGGCGCGGATCGACGCCCAGCCGCTCGCAGGCCCGGCGCGCGGCGATGGCCCCGTCCTCCAACTGACCCCGGTCGCCGCCCTTGCCCACGTCGTGCAGCAGCATGGCCAGCATCAGGGCCTCGATGTCGGCGATGCGGTGGATGATGGCGGTCGAGGCCGGATGATCCGCCTCCAGCTTGCCGCGCGCGATGTCGTTGATGATGCCCACGGCCTGAAGCGTGTGCTCGTCCACCGTGTAGGCGTGGTACATGTTGAACTGGGTCTGTCCGACAATCCGCCCCCATTCGGGCAGAAAGCGACCCAACAGCCCCGTCTCGTTCATGATCGACAGGACGCGGTAGGGCCGCTGGCCATGCGCCAGCAGGGTCAGGAAGGCCTCGGCAGCACGCGGGTCGCGCCGCAACGCCGGGGTCACCAGCGACAGGGCGCGGATCACGGCGGCGAAGGCGTCGGGATGCAGGTCCAGATCCAGCCGGTCCGCCTCCACGAACAGCAGAAGCAGCCGCACCGGGTCATGGGCGAAGACCGAGCCGCCGGTCACCGTCAGCCGCCCGCCCTCGACGGCCAGCCCGTCGAAGGCCAACTTCGCCCGCCGCCTTGGGATCAGCCGCGACAAGCCGCGCGCCAGGCCTTGCGCCTTCTTCTGCTGGCGCGCCTCCAGCTGGGCCGATACGGCGCGGGTCAGGGCCCCGACCTCGCGCGCCACCTGGAAATAGCGGCGCATGAAGCGCTCGACCGCCAGCTCGTCGCCGCGCCCGCGCCAGCCCATGCGCCGCGCGATCTCAGGCTGATAGTCGAAGGTCAGCTTTTCCTCGGCCCGGCCCGCCGCCAGATGCAGATGGATGCGGACGCTCCACAGGAAGCCGATGGCCTCGCGGAAGCTGCGCAGCTCGCGCGCGCTCAGCAGGCCCTCCAGCGCCGCTTGCCCCCGCTCGCTGTCGGGCGCCAGCGAGCGGGCGATCCAGAACAGGGTGTTCAGGTCGCGCAAACCACCCTTGCCGTCCTTGATGTTGGGCTCGACGCGATAGCGCACCGCGCCTGTTTTTTGCAGGCGGACGTCGCGTTCCTCCATCTTGGCGGCGATGAACGGGCGGGGATCGGCCTTGGCCACGTCGGCGCGAAACCGCTTCAACAGGCCTTCGCCCAGACCCGCGTCGCCCGCCAGAACCCGCGCTTCCAGCAGGGTGGTGCGCACCGTCATGTCGCCGCGCGCCAGATCCAGGGTCTCGCCAACCGATCGCGAGGCCGAGCCGACCTTCAACCCCAGATCCCACAGGACGTAGTGGACGAACTCGATCACCGCCGTCGTGCGCGCATTGACGCCCTGACCGGGCCGCAGGAACAGCAGGTCGAGATCGGAAAAGGGCGCCAGGACGCCCCGGCCATAGCCGCCGACCGCCAGTAGGCTCAACCGGTCCTCCGAAGCCGGATGCAGCACCTCGGTCGCCACCCGCCACAGACTGGTCAGCATCGCATCAGCGGCGGCGGCGTAGAGGCGCGCCGCCTCGGCCCCGTCGATCCCGCCCTCCAGCCGTCGGGCGACGCGGGCGCGCTCGATGGCGAAGCTTTCGCGCAGAACCTCGGTGACGGCGGCGCGGGCGTCGGGGGCCGAGGCCGCCTGAACCAGACGCGGATCCAGAGCCGCTGGAGGGGTCACGAGCGCGACAGCCCCTTCAGCCGATAGAGGGCCTCCAGCGCCTCGCGCGGGGTCAGTTCATCCGGATCGATGCCGGCCATGGCGTCGTCCAGCGCCGAGTTCATTGGAGCGGGCGGCGGCTCGGCCACGGCGGCGAACAGGGGCAGATCGTCCAGACGCGCCGTCGCCGCCTTCTCGCTCTCCAGCCGTTCCAGCACCTCGCGGGCGCGGGCGACCACCGCCGTCGGCACCCCGGCCAGCTTGGCCACCTGCACGCCATAGGAGCGATCCGCTGCGCCCGGCGCCGCCTCGTGCAGGAAGACCAGATCGCCGTTCCACTCGCGCGCCTTCATCGACAGGTTGCAGACGTGGTCCAGCCGCTCCTCCAGCTGCGCCAGCTCGTGATAGTGGGTGGCGAACAGCGTCCGCGCGCGATTGGTCTCGTGCAGGGCCTCGGCCGTGGCCCAGGCGATGGCCAGACCGTCGTAGGTGGCCGTGCCGCGCCCGATCTCGTCCAGAACGACAAAGCTGTGCGGCGTGGCCTGGGTCAGGATGGCGGCGGTCTCGACCATCTCCATCATGAAGGTGGAGCGGCCGCGCGCCAGATCGTCCCCGGCCCCGACGCGACTGAACAGCCGGTCCACCACGCCCAGCCGCATGGCGCGCGCGGGCACAAAGGCCCCGGCCTGGGCCAGCACCACCAGAAGCGCGTTCTGGCGCAGGAAGGTCGACTTGCCGGCCATGTTCGGGCCCGTCACGATCGACAGGCGCGAGGCCCCGGCGCCGTCGCCGGCCAGGCGGCAATTGTTCGGGGTATAGGGGTCGCCCTGCGCCGTCACCGCCGCCTCGACCACCGGGTGGCGCCCAGCCTCGACGTCGAAGCAGAGGCTGTCGTCGACGACGGGGCGGATGGCGCCGACCTCTTCGGCCCACTCCGCCAGCGCCGCATGGGCGTCCAGTTCGGCCAGGGCCTCGGCCACGCCTTGCAACGGCCCGGCCAGCCGCGCGACCTCGCGCCGCCAACCCTCGAAGGCCTCTCCTTCCATGGCCAAGGCGCGGTGCCCGGCCTGACTGATCCTGGCGTCCAGTTCCGACAGTTCGACCGTGGTGAAGCGGACCTGATTGGCCAGGGTCTGACGGTGGATGAAGGGGCTGTCGGGTCCGGCCCGCAGCAGGTTTTCCGCCGCCTTGGCCGAGGCCTCGAGGAAATAGCCCAGCACGGCGTTGTGACGCACCTTGAAGGCCACGCCGCTCTCGGCCACGGCCCGGGCCTCCAGATCGGCGACCACGCGGCGGCTGTCGTCGCGCAGGGTGCGGGCGGCGTCCAGTTCGGGCCGGTGGCCGGGGTTCACGAAGCCGCCGTCGCGCGCCAGATGCGGCGGCTCTTCAATCAGGCCGTCGCCCAGATCGGCCAGCAGGTGCGACAGCTCCCCGTCCAGAGTCAGCCGGTCGAGACAGGTCAGGACCCGCGCGGGCGGTCCCGCCAGAGGATCGTGGGTCGAGGCGGCGAACAGCCCGGCCAGAGCCTGCGCCGTCTTCAGGCCCGAGCGGATGGCCGCCAGATCACGCGGCCCGCCGCGTCCCAGCGCCAGACGCGAGGTGGCTCGCGCCACGTCGGCCGAGGAACGAAGCCCGTCGCGCAGATCGCGGCGCAGGTCGCGTCGCTCCAGCAGCCACTCCACCGCGTCCAGACCGGCGTTGATCGCCCCCGGATCACGCAGAGGCCGCGAAATGCGTTCCGCCAGAGCCCGCGCCCCGCCCGAGGTGACGCTGCGGTCGATGCAGTGCAGCAGGGAGCCGTCGCGCTCGCCCCTCTGGGTGCGGTCGATCTCGAGGCTGAGGCGCGTCGCCGGATCAATGGCCAGAAACCCGCTCTCCCCGGAACGACGCGGCGGAGCCAAGGCCGGAATCTTGCCGGCCTGGGTGGTTTCCAGATAGGCGGCGATCAGGCCGAGCGCCGAGACCTCGGCCTCCTCAAAGGCGCCAAACCCGTCCAGGGCCGAAACGCCATAGAGCCGCTGCACCCGGTCGCGGGCGCCGACCGGCTCGGCCAGAGCCTGCGGCATGGCCTGAACCACGCCCCCGGAGCCGTCCAACGCCCCCTTCAGGGTCTCGTCCGAAAACAGACGGTCGGGGACCAGGACTTCGGACGGGCGGAACGCCGCCAGCGCCGCGCCGAGATCGCTGAGGTCGCAGGCCACCGAGTCCACCGCCCCGGCCGAAAGCTCAACCACGGCCACGGCGGCGCGGCCCTTGCGCACCGCCACGGCGGCCAGACGGTTGGCCCCGCGCGCGTCCAGCAGGCTGTCTTCGGTCAGGGTGCCCGGCGTCACCACCCGCACCACGCCGCGATGCACCACCGCCTTGTGGCCGCGTTTCTTGGCCTCGGCGGGGGCTTCCAACTGCTCGCAGATGGCGACCTTGAAGCCCATGCGGATCAGCCGCGCCAGATAGCCGTCCAACGCATGGACCGGCACCCCGGCCATGGGAATGTCCTCGCCCTGATGCTTGCCGCGCTTGGTCAGGGTGATGCCCAGCGCCGCCGCCGCCTTGACCGCGTCGTCGAAGAACAGCTCGTAGAAGTCGCCCATGCGGAAGAAGAGGATGGCGTCCGGCTGATCGGCCTTGGCCGCCAGGAATTGCGCCATGACCGGGGTCGTGCCGGCGTCGGGCTTCAGATCAGCTTGCGGGGGGTGGGCGATGGGCGCGTTCATTGTCCGTCAGGGTGACGGATCGCATCCTTGGCCTCAAGCAGGATCGGCGCGCATCATGCACAGGGCGGCGATGAAAACCGCCGGACCTGTGGATCAGGCGGCGTTGCTGACGTGCAGACGCAGGCGTGAGGCGACGGCGGCGGGGGCCTCGTCCAGGGCCAGGGCGTCCCAGTCGATGTCCGGCTTGGCCGCATGGGAGGCGGCGACGATGGCGCGCAGTTCCGCCGCCGAGGCCACGCTGGCGATGACCGAGGCGACACCGGGCAGGTTGAGGGCATAGGCCAGGGCCGCCTGCATCGGGTCGACCCGCGCCTCGGCCAGACGCCGACGCGTGCGCGACAGGGCCATGCCGTGCGCCGCCAGTTCCGGCGGCAGGCTGTCGCGGTTGGCGAACAGCAGGCCCTGGGCGAAGACCGAGGCCAGATGCACCTCGACGCCCTGGGCGGCCAGCGTCTCGATGATCCCGCCGCGCGCGGCGCGCTGGTCCAGAATATTGCAGGCAAGCTGCACCACGTCGGGCTGGAAGCGGCGGGCCAGCAGGGCCGGGCCGTCCTCGACGGTGGCGACGAAGCCGATCTTGCGGAAGATGCCGCGCTCCTTCAGCGCCTGCAGGCGAGCCCACAGGGCGCGGCCCTCGGCCCCGGCCAGATCGGCGGCGTTCTGCACCAGGACGGCGTCGCCGCGCGGCAGGCCCATGCGTTCCAGCGAGCGACGGGCGCGGGCCTCGACCCGGTCCAGACCGTCGGCCAGGGGCACGGTGCGCACGGTGACGCGGAAGGGCGAGGGGAAGGGCCAGGCCTGACCCAGCAGGCGCTCGACGTCGCCTTCGGGCCGGGTCGCCACCAGACCGACGCCCGCGTCTCCCGCCGTCTGCAGCAGATGGCGCATGGCGTCCTCCCGCTGGCCGGGTGGCAGCGGGCGGGACCGTTCGGGCTCTGTCACCACCGCGATGGCGAGCCGGTCGGCCGGAGAGGGCGGAAGGGCGAATCTCACGACGCCGATATTCAGCGCCAAAGCTTAAGGGAGATTGACCGAAATCAATGCCGTTGGTGAACGAACAGGCTTAATCCGCGTCCGGCTGATTGTCCGGATGCGCCGCGATGAAGGCCGGATGGACTTCGGCCCGCATCTCGATCTCCAGCAGACGCGGAAACGGCGTCAGATCAACGTTGAAGCGCCGCGCCGAATAGATCTGCGGAATCAGGTAGCAGTCGGCCAATGTCGGGGCGCCGCCGAAGCACCAGCTCTCGCCGTGACGCGTCACCAGGGCCTCCAGTGCGGCGAAGCCGTCGAGGATCCAGCGCCCGGCCCAGGCGTCGACCCTCGCCTGATCGGCGCCCAGGTCGCGCACCGCCTTCAGCACCCGCAGATTGTTCAGCGGATGGATGTCGCAGCCGATCAGGGCCGCCATGGCCCGCACCACCGCGCGGTCGGCGGCGTTCGACGGCAGCAGGGCGGGGGTCAGATGCGTCTCCTCCAGCCATTCCAGAATGGCCGGGCTCTGCGTCAGGACCTGACCGTCATCGGTCTCCAGCGCCGGGACCAGGCCCTGGGGGTTCAGCGCCAGATAGGCGTCCGACTTCTGCGCCCCTGTGCGCAGATCGACCGGCGCCGTGTCGTAGGCCAGCCCCTTGAGGTTGAGGGCGATACGGGTGCGATAGCTGGTGCCCGAGCGCCAATAGCCGTGCAGGATCATGGTTTCACCGTGAAACTGAGCGAGGCCAGGCCGTCGATGCGCGCCTCGACCCGGTCGCCGGGCGCCAGAGACCCGACGCCCTCGGGCGTGCCGGTGAAGATCAGGTCGCCGGGCTGCAGGGCCCACAGCTCGTTGGCCTTGGCCAGAATCCCGGCCGGGTCCCAGATCATGTCCGACAGGCGGCCTGACTGACGCGTCTCGCCGTTGACCTTCAGTTCGATCGCCGCATCCGGGTCGGGCAGGGCGCCCAGCGTCAGGGCGCCGCAGGGGGCCGACTGGTCAAAGGCCTTGCCCGCCTCCCACGGCCGCCCCTTGGCCTTCGCTTCCGATTGCAGATCGCGCCGCGTCAGATCGACGCCGACGGCCCAGCCCGCGATGGTCCCGGACTCGCCGACGGCGAGAACCAGCTCGACCTCGTGATGCAGGTTGGCGGTCGCCGAGGGATAGGCCGGATCGGCGCCGTCCACGACCAGGGCGTCAGCGGGCTTGGCGAAGAAGAAGGGGGCGGGCTTCGACGGGTCCGCCCCCATTTCACGGGCGTGGGCGGCGTAGTTCTGACCCACGCACAGGATGCGCCGTACCGGGAAACGTCGATCATCGCCAACGATCGGAAGCGAGGGCATGGGGGCGGGCGGGAACAGCCATTGGGTCATGACGTTGTTCTAGGACGACCTCTTGAGCGACGCCATAAGGCGATTGCGCCACGCCTTGGCTTGCGGCTTGGCAGGAACCTTGGTCGTCGGTGTGGCGTTCGGGGCGGGGGTTCTCTATTTAATCGTCAAGCTTACACAGAAGCGGAGCGCGCATCATGGCCACGACCAAGGCTCGGGAAGACATCAAGAACGACCTGAAGACCCTCAAGGAGGATCTGAAGACCGGCGCGCGCGAGGAAACGCAGCGCCTGAAGGAAAAGGCCGCCGCCGCAGAGGCCCGCCTGCGCGAGCAGGGCGACGAGCTGCGCGAAAAGGCCCGCGGCTACTACGACGACGCCCGCGTGCGCGGCCGCGAGTACTATGACGACGCCGCCGAGCGCTTCGAAGAAGCCCAACGCTATGTCGTTGAACGCGTTCAGGAACGCCCGGTGCAGTCGACCGCCATCGCCCTCGGCGTCGGCTTCGTCCTGGGCCTGCTCATCGCCGGTCGCCGCCGCTGATGTTTGGGCGGGGGCTGATCAATCGCGCGGTGGCGACCTTCGTCGCCGCCGGCGCGGGCTTCGTGGCCATGGTCGCCCTGGGGGCCACGGTCTATTATCTGCTGGCGTTGGTCGTCGTGCCTCTGGCGGCGGCGGCCATCACCTCGGCCATCTTTGCGGTCATCGCCCTGATCGTCGCCCTGGTCTTCGTGCGCCGCGCGCACGGCGAGGACGAGGAAGAGGAGCAGGAGCCGGAAAGCCTGGGCTTGCGCGCCTTCCACCTGTTCCAGGAACGCCCGCTTCTGGGCGTGGCGGCGGCCCTGGCCGGCGGTTTCATCTTCCTGCGCAATCCGGCCCTGGCCACCATGGTGGCGGCGGCCTTTACGGAAAAGAGCCGGCCGCGCCGCCGATAGAAGGCGGAACGGCCAAGCCTCCGGGACGTTGAATAATCAGGCGGGGCCGTCGGCGAGACGCGCCGATGGTTCCGCCCCTATCAACAATGGGAGGACCGTCCATGCTTCGTTGGGCCATCATCTTCTTCATCATCGCCCTGGTCGCAGCCGTGCTCGGCTTCGGCGGCATCTCGGGCATGTCGTTCGAGATCGCCAAATTCATCGCCATCATCGCCGTGATCCTGTTCGTGGTCTCGCTGGTGGTGGGCGGCATGCGCGGACGCGGTCCGCGAGTCTGACGTCGCGTTTCACGTGAAAAACAAAAGGCCCCGTCGCTCCGTCGGGGCCTTTTCGTATCCGCCTTCAAGTGACGGCGGCTTCCATCTCGCCGGGCGTCTCGGGATCGGGCGCGGTCTCGACCCGACGCGTGTCCTGACGACGCGGCAGACGCCAGGTCTGATGATCCTCGAACCGATGGCCGGTCCAGACCACCGCCGTAACGACGATCTCCTTCGCGTCCCATTCAATACGGTTGAAGCTGGGCGGCGCCCCCCGCTCACGGTGCGACAGGGTCCCGCAGCCGATGGCGTAGGAGCAGCGGTCCGACAGGTCGATCCCTAGCGCAAACGGCACATGGACGTGGCCGGTCGCGATCAGGTCCACCCCGGCCTCGGCAAAGATCAGGGCCGCCCGATCACCGCGCTTGACCTCGCCGGTCATGGGCGCGCCGATCATCTCGATCAGTGGATGGTGGCAGGCCAGGATGCGCAGCGCCCCGATCGGCGCGTGGCGCAGGGCCTCGGCCGCGCGCCGCGTCTGCTTCAGGTCGATTACCCCCTTGGACCAGTTGGGCCGGGCCTGCCAGCCGCGCGCCGTGGTGACGCCGCGCACCATCAGGTCAGGGCGCTTGAACTCATGATCATGCGCGGGGTGGCCGGTGGCCCGCTCGAAGGCCCGCCAGGGCCAGAACAACCGCGCCATCACGTCCCAGTAGGGCACGTCGTGATTGCCCACGGTGACGAAGACCGGCTGGGGCATGGCCCGGATCCACTCGCCCGCCGCCGCGAACTCCGCCGGAAAGCCCTGCTGGGTGATGTCGCCGGTGATCAACACCAGATCGTGCGGCGTGGCGTGGGCGTAGTCGAGCGCGGCGGCGACAGCGTGGACATGTTCGCACCCGAAATGCACGTCCGAGAACTGGAGCACCCGCCCCATCAGACGCTGTCTTCCCCTGCCGGCGGCAGCGGGGCCAGGGCCATGAAGGCGCGCGGCAGGAAGCCGATGCTGGCGTCGCGGCCCAGCAGCATGGGCTCACCGTCGATCACCGCCGGGATCTTCGACCGGGCCGAGACCGTGACCCAGCGTGCTGGCCGGGTCGTCACATTGGGATCATGACGCCAGTCGTCGAACAGGGCCCGCGCCGCCAGACGAAAGGCCTGGGCCGCGTCGGCCGGATTCATCGCCGCCGCCTCCAGGCCCACGGGCGCGTCCATGACCCGCGAGATCATCGGGCTGATCAGGACCAGAGCCTCGGCCGGGCGCTTGCGGGCGCCGTCGAGACTGTAGCGGATACGGCCGGTGAAGGCCCGCTTCAGCGCCCGACGCGCATGGGCCCAGGCCTGTTTCACTTTGCCGGTGCGGATGGCTTCGCGCGCCGGCGCCCACAGGGCGGGCGAGCCGAGGATGGCGGCGCAATAGAAGGCCTCCCCCTCGACCACCCCGCCGGCGACCGGCTGAGGCGCGCCTTCCTCCAGGGCGCGGCGCAGGGCCAGCTTCCAGTCCGCCGTGCCATACAGGGCCTTGGGCAACATGTTCATGGTGCCGCCGGGCAGGGGGGCGACGAGCGGCCCCTTGGCGCCCGCGCGCGCGGCGACCGAGCGGGCAGTGCCGTCTCCGGCCAGGACGAACAGGGCGTCGGGGGCCTCGGCCAGGGCGGCGTCGATCTGTTCGACGATCCGTCCGCCTTCCAGCGCCGTCACCGTGGCGGCGCAGTCATAGTCCGCCAGCAGGGTCTCGACCTCGGCGACGGCGCCCGGCCCCACGCTGCCCGACAACGGATTGACCAGAACGGTCACCCGGTTCAGCGCCGCATGGGGTGTCAGCGGCCGACGTTCGGCGGCGGCAGGCGTAGCGGTATCGATCATGAAGCGGCGAACGTGCAGCGTCCGCCGATGTTCCCAGACCAGCGCCCCGTGAACAAAATAATGTGAAGCTTGTCGTCCAGCCTCGGAACCGCCGCCTTTGCGCGGCGTTCTTCAGGCTTCAGGGGAGCCCCCTCGGGATGAAGGACAGATCCATGAACAAGGCGATCATCGCCATCGCCGGCGCCGGCCTTCTGGTCACCGCCTGCGCCAGTGACCCGTATTACGGCGGCGGCAACGACCAGGCCGTGCGCCAGGGCGCCATCGGCGCAGGCATCGGCGCGGTCGCCGGCGCCATCATCGGCAACAATGTCGGCGGCGGCAATGCAGCCACCGGCGCGGCCATCGGCGCCCTTGCCGGCGGCGCCGCCGGCGCCATCCGCGGCTCCAACCAGGACCGCAACAACCAGCAGCGCTATCGCGACAATCAGGGCCGCTATTACTACTGCTACGATAACCGCCAGACCGAGTGCTACTGGGAGAATGGTCAGCGCCGTTACTAAGGCGCTGGCGCCCGAAGGATTTTCGGGTCAGGCTCAAGGGGCGGTCCGTTGGTGCGGGCCGCCCCTTTTGCTGTCTTGAAATGCGCGCCCGGGGCTGGGCGCTGGTCGAGGGCTGAATGATGAAACCAATCCTTCCTATCGTTGTCGCCGGGCTGAGCCTGATGCTGCTGGCCGGCTGCTCCACGCCCGGCGCCTACAAGACGCGCAGCGAGCTGGTCAGCGACCCTGCCGCTTGCGGGGCCAAGCGGTTCGAGGTCTATTTCGATCAGGACCAGGCCCGCCTGACGACCGCCGCGCGCGAGGCCATCGGACTGACCGCCACCCAGCTGCAGGGCTGTGATATCACCAGGGTTCAGGTCCTGGGTCTGGCCGACGCCCGGACCGGCACAGCCGCCTCGAACCAGTCCCTGTCCGAGCGCCGCGCCCGCTCGGTGGCCGAGGCTTTGGCCGGGGTCGGCCTGCCCGCCCCCGCCTTCGAGGTCGCAGCCGCCGGCGCCGAGGGCGCCGTGGTCAACGGCGTCAACGACCCCCTACGCCGCCGCACCGAGGTGGTGATCGAGGCCCAGCCCCGGCGCTAGGCCTTCCCGGGGCAAGGCTTCCCACGGGGCTGCGTCAGCGCGCCCTGCCTGCGACGACGCGGGGCGGTGGCTGTCGGGCAGTAGGGCGGTTAAGGTCGGCGCCTGTTCTCCATCGCCCGGTGTCTTTCCCTTTGCGTCTTCTCGCCGCCCTTCTCGTCTGGCTGACCTTCGCCGCCTCGGCGGTCGCCGCCCCGGATCAGGCGGCGCTGGATCGCGCCCTGAAGGCGGGCGCCGCCCCGGTCGCCGCCGGGCCGCAGCGCACGGAACGGATCGAGGCCGAACTGGTCCCCATGAGCGCCTGGGCCACGCCCGGTTCGACCGCCGTCGTCGCCGTGCGTCAGAAGATCAAGCCCGGCTGGCACACCTACTGGCGCAACCAGGGCGATTCCGGCGGCCCGACGACGCTCAACTGGAGCCTGCCCGACGGCGTCGTCCCCGGCGACATCCTGTGGCCCCTGCCCGAGCGCCAGCGGCTGCAGAGCCTGATGAACTACGGCTATTCGGACGTGGTCTTCCTGCCCGTGCCGCTTCAGGTCCCGGCCTCGGCGCAAGCCGGCCAGACCCTGGCCTTGCGCGTCACCGCCCACTTCTACGTCTGCAGCGACGAGATGTGCGTGCCCGAGGACCTCGACCTGGCCCTCAACCTGCCGGTACGCGACGGCGCCGCCCCGCTGGACCCGCGCTACGGCCAGGCGATTCAGGCCGTGCTCGCCTCCGCTCCTCGCCCCACCGGGATCGAGGCCCGCGCCGTCTTCGCTGACGGTCAACTGACTCTGACCGCCGTCGGCGGCCCGCTGG
This sequence comes from Brevundimonas sp. NPDC090276, assembly GCF_044772165.1. NCBI lineage: Bacteria > Pseudomonadati > Pseudomonadota > Alphaproteobacteria > Caulobacterales > Caulobacteraceae > Brevundimonas > Brevundimonas sp. NPDC090276. The sequence continues at coordinate 163,669 of NZ_JBIVYK010000001.1, forward strand.
CGGGCGCCGCGCCGAAATGGGCCTACTTCTTCCCCTTCGAGGGCGGGGTCATCGACCACGCCGCCGCCCAGACCGGCCAGCGCGGCCCGCAGGGCCTGACCCTGAGCCTCACTCCCGGACGCGGCCTGACCACCAACGGCCTGAAACCGCCGCTGGCCGGGATCCTGTCGACCGACCTCGGCGCCTGGGAGATTTCGGCGGATCAGGGCGCGACTCTGCCCGGCGCCTCGGGCGAGGGCGTCATCGGCGACGGCGAGGCGACGCAAAAGTCCGTCCCCGCCACGACGACCGCCGCCTTCCTTCAGGCCGCTCTGTTCGCCCTGCTGGGCGGGCTGATCCTCAACCTCATGCCCTGCGTCTTCCCCATTCTGGCGATGAAGGCGGCGGCGCTCAGCCGCTCGGCGCATGAACCGGCCGAGGCCCGCCGCGACGGTCTGGCCTTCCTCGCCGGCGTGCTGGCGACCTTCCTCGTGCTGGCCGGGGCGCTTCTGGCCCTGCGCGCGGGCGGCCAGGCCCTGGGCTGGGGCTTCCAGTTGCAGTCGCCCGGCGTGGTCGCGGCGCTGTCCCTGCTGATGCTGGCCGTGGCTCTGAACCTGTCGGGCGTCTTCCATGTTGGCGCGGGGCTGCAGGGCGCCGGCCACGGGCCGCTGGCGCGCCTGCCGGGCGCGGCGGGGGCCTTCTTCACCGGGGTTCTGGCCGTAGTTGTGGCCGCCCCCTGCACCGCCCCCTTCATGGCCTTCGCCCTCGGCGCCGCCCTGCTGATGCCCTGGCCTATGGCGCTGGCGGTCTTCCTCATGCTCGGCCTCGGTCTGGCCCTGCCCTATGTCCTGATCAGCCTTAGCCCGCGCCTGCTGTCGCGCCTGCCCAAGCCGGGGCCATGGATGGAGACGCTCAGGAACCTGCTGGCCTTCCCCATGTACGGCGCCGCCCTGTGGCTGGCCTGGGTCTATGGCCGCCAGACTTCTGACGCGCTCGCCCTGCTGTTTGGCGCGGGTCTGATGCTGGGCCTGGCCCTGTGGCTCTATGGCCGTTCGCAAGCCGCCCCCGGCAAGGGCCGCATCGCCGCCATCGCCGCCGTCCTGTCCCTGATCGCGGCGCTCGGCCTCGGCGTCCTGGCCGCCCGCGCTGCGCCGGCTTCGGGCGACGCCGCCGCCTCATCCTCAAACCATCTTCAGTCGCAGCCCTGGTCGGAGCAGGCCGTGCAGGCCGCTCTGGCCGAGGGCCGACCGGTTTTGGTCAACTTCACCGCCGACTGGTGCGTCACCTGCAAGATTAACGAAGGCGCGGCCCTGTCCTCGCCCCGCACCGCCGACGCGCTGCAGGCGGCGAACGCCGTCTATATGGTCGGCGACTGGACCCGCCGTGACGACGCCATCACCGCCGAATTGCAGCGCCATGGCCGCTCAGGCGTGCCGCTCTACCTGCTCTACACGCCGGGTCAGGCTGAACCGCGTATCCTGCCGCAACTTCTGACCGAGGGCCTGGTCGTCGACGCTCTGGAAAAGGCCGCCCCCTGAGTTTCACTGAAGGAGACCATCCGATGATCCGTATGCTGACCGTCGCTTCCGCCTCGCTTCTCCTGCTCGCCGCCTGCCAGCAACAGCCCGCCGCGGCGCCCGACAAGTCCGCCCCCGTCGCGACCGAAACGGCCGCCGTCGTCGGTCCGGGCGACCTCGCGCCCGCCTTCACCCTGGTCGACGCCAAGGGCGTCCAACGGTCGCTGGCCGACTTCAAGGGTAAGACAGTGGTGCTGGAGTGGACCAACGAGGGCTGCCCCTTCGTGAAGAAGCACTACAGCGGCGCCATGCAGGCCCTGCAGCGCGACGCGACCGCCGACGGCGTGGTCTGGCTGACCATCATCTCCTCGGCGCCGGGAACTCAAGGCTTCGTGGAAGGCGAAGACGCGCGCGCCTGGAAAGAAAAACACAAGGCGGCCTTCACCCATCTGCTGCTCGATCCTACCGGCGAGGTGGGCAAGCGCTATGACGCCAAGACCACGCCCGACATGCGCATCATCGATCCCGAGGGCCGTCTTGTTTACGTCGGCGGTATCGACGACAGGCCGACCAACAAGGTCGAGGACCTTGAAGGCGCCCACAACTTCGTCCGTGTCGCCCTGGCTGAGGCCAAGGCTGGCCGCCCCGTCCAGACCGCCTTCGCCCAGCCCTACGGCTGCTCGATCAAATACGCAGAGACTGTCGCGAACTGATCGCTCCAGCGCGCCCTTCCCGACAGATGGCATGAAGAAGGGCCGGCGGATCGCTCCGCCGGCCCTTCTCATTTCAGACTGCCGTCCGCCTTACTCGGCGGCCACGCGATCCGCGTATTCGGGGATCTGGTCGAAGTTCATATAGCGATAGACCTCGTCGCGGTCGGCGTCGATGACGCCCATCTCGGCCATGTATTCAGCCACGGTGGGGATGCGGCCCATCTTGGAGGCGACGGCGGCCAGCTCGGCCGAGGCCAGATAGACGTTCGAGCCCTTGCCCAGACGGTTGGGGAAGTTGCGGGTCGAGGTCGAGACCACGGTCGCGCCTTCCTTCACCTGGGCCTGGTTGCCCATGCACAGCGAGCAGCCCGGCATCTCCATGCGGGCGCCGGCGCCGCCGAGGGTCGAGTAATGCCCCTCCTTGGTCAGCTCGGAGGCATCCATCTTGGTCGGCGGGGCCACCCACAGACGGGTCGGGATGTCCTTCTTGCCCTTCAACAGCAGCGAGGCGGCGCGGAAGTGGCCGATATTGGTCATGCAGGAGCCGATGAAGACCTCGTCGATCGGGGTCTCCTGCACCGCCGACAGCAGTCGCGCGTCGTCGGGGTCGTTGGGGGCGCACAGGATGGGCTCCTTGACGTCCGCCAGGTCGATCTCGATGACGTGGGCGTATTCGGCGTCGGCGTCGGCTTCCAGCAGGTTGGGCGCGGCCAGCCAGGCCTCCATGGCGTCGATGCGGCGCTGCAGGGTGCGGGCGTCGGCGTAACCATCGGCGATCATGTTCTTCATGAGCACGATGTTCGAGGTCATGTACTCGACGATGGGCTCCTTGTTCAGCTTGACGGTGCAACCCGCCGCCGAACGCTCGGCCGAGGCGTCGGTCAGTTCGAACGCCTGCTCCACCTTCAGGTCCGGCAGGCCCTCGATTTCAAGGATTCGACCCGAGAACTCATTGACCTTGCCCGCCTTGGCCACCGTCAGCAGGCCCTGCTGGATGGCGTAGTAGGGGATGGCGTGGACCAGGTCGCGCAGGGTGATGCCGGGCTGCATTTCGCCCTTGAAGCGGACCAGGATCGACTCCGGCATGTCCAGCGGCATGACGCCGGTGGCGGCGCCGAAGGCCACCAGGCCCGAACCGGCCGGGAAGGAGATGCCGATGGGGAAGCGGGTGTGGCTGTCGCCGCCGGTGCCGACGGTGTCCGGCAGCAGCAGGCGGTTCAGCCAGGAGTGGATCACGCCGTCGCCGGGACGCAGGGCCACGCCGCCGCGATTGGAGATGAACTGCGGCAGTTCGCGGTGCGTCTTGACGTCGACCGGCTTGGGATAGGCGGCGGTGTGGCAGAAGGACTGCATCACCATGTCGGCCGAGAAGCCGAGGCAGGCCAGGTCCTTGAGCTCATCGCGCGTCATCGGCCCGGTCGTGTCCTGCGAGCCGACCGTGGTCATGCGCGGTTCGCAATAGGTGCCGGGACGGATGCCCTGGCCCTCCGGCAGACCGCAGGCGCGGCCGACCATCTTCTGGGCCACGGTGAAGCCCTTGCCGCTGTCCTCGGGGGTGACCGGCAGGCGGAACTCGGTCGAGGCGGGCAGGCTCAGGGCCTCGCGGGCGCGGGCGGTCAGCGAGCGGCCGATGATCAGGTTGATGCGGCCGCCGGCCTGAACCTCGTCCAACAGGACCTGCGACTTCAGCTCGAAGTCGGCGATCTTCTGGCCGTCCTTCTCGATCTTGCCCTCATAGGGATAGATGTCGATGACGTCGCCCATGTTCAGGCCGGTCACGTCGACCTCGATCGGCAGGGCGCCGCTGTCTTCCTGGGTGTTGAAGAAGATCGGGGCGATCTTGCCGCCCAGGGTCACGCCGCCGAAGCGCTTGTTCGGCACGAAGGGGATGTCCTGGCCGGTGGCCCAGATGACGCTGTTGGTCGCCGACTTGCGCGACGAACCGGTACCGACCACGTCGCCGACATAGGCGACCAGATGGCCCTTGGCCTTCAGGTCCTCGATGAACTGCATCGGGCCGCGCACGCCGTCCTGTTCCGGCGTGATGCCCGGACGCGCGTTCTTCAGCATGGCCAGGTAGTGCAGCGGAATGTCGGGGCGCGACCAGGCGTCGGGCGCCGGCGACAGGTCGTCGGTGTTGGTCTCGCCGGTCACCTTGAAGACGGTGACGGTGATCTTGTCGGCGACCTTGTCGCGCGAGGTGAACCACTCGGCCTCGGCCCAGGACTTCAGCACGGCCTGGGCGTTGGCGTTGCCGCCCTTGGCCAGTTCGGCGACGTCGTGGAAGAAGTCGAACATCAGCAGGGTCTTCTTCAGACCCTCGGCGGCGACGGCGCCGACCACCGCGTCGTTCAGCAGGTCGATCAGCGGCTTGACGTTATAGCCGCCCACCATGGTGCCCAGCAGCTCGGTGGCGCGTTCGCGCGACAGCGACGGCACGGCGAAGTCGCCATGGGCCACGGCGGACAGGAAGGAGGCCTTGACCTTGGCCGCGTCGTCCACGCCGGGCGGCACGCGATGGGTCAGCAGGTCCAGCAGCTCCTGCTCGGCGACGCCGGCGGGCGGCGCCTTGATCAGCTCGATCAGGTCGGCGGTCTGCTCGGCCGACAGCGGCAGCGGCGGAATGCCCAGGGCCGCGCGTTCGGCGACGTGAAGACGATAGGTTTCGAGCATGAGCGGCCTTCCTTGGTCCAGTCGCGACATGACTGGCCCGTCGGCCCGCCAAAACCGCGGGTGGCCTTTCCCACATAAGGATCAGGGTCGCAAGGGAAGGGGGCCGGTTCGGCCTTCGACCTCCGTCGTAGGGGGCGCTGACCAGCCTGGCCAATGAGAGCGGCGCTAGAAGGCCCCGGCGCCTCGCCACTTCAGTCCAGCTTGAGCGCCTCGGCCAGCAGGCGGGCCTCGGCGGCGCGGCTGGAGCCGGCGCGCCAGGCGACGACGATCTCGCGGCGGGGGGCGTCGGCGGAGATGGGGCGGACAACGACGCCGGGGTTGTCGGCCAGACCCGCCTGCACCGCCATCTGCGGCAGGAAGCTGACGCCGAGCCCTGAGGACACCATCTGCACCAAGGTGTGCAGGGAGGTGGCGGCGAAGACGTCCTCGCCGCGCGGAGCCTCGATGTTGACGGCGGCCAGGGCCTGATCGCGCAGGCAGTGGCCGTCCTCCAGCAGGATCAGGTCGTCGGCCTTGAGCATCCCCTCGGGGATGGGGCCGGCGCCCGCCAGCGGATGGCCGACCGGGGCGGCGGCCAGAATCTCGTCGTCGCCGATGCGGGCGTGATCGATGCCCGGCGCCTCATAGGGCAGGGCGATGACGGCGGCGTCCAGCTGGCCTGCCTTCAGCCCGGCGATCAGGCGCGGGGTCAGGTCCTCGCGGATGAAGAGGCGCAGGGCCGGAAAGCGGTCGCGCAGACCGGGCAGGGCGCGCGGCAGCAGAAAGGGGGCGACGGTAGGAATGATCCCCAGGCGGAACCGACCCGACAGGGGCTTGCCCGCATTCCTGGCCGCCTCGACCAGATCCTCGGTGCGGGCCAGGACGTCCTCGGCGCGCTTGACCGCCTCGGCGCCGACGGCGGTCAGCTGGACCGCGCCGCGCGTGCGCTCCACCACCGGCGCGCCCAGGATCTTCTCCAGTTCCTGAACCCCCGCCGACAAAGCCGGCTGGCTGACATGGGCGGCCTCGGCCGCACGGCTGAAGGAGGCGTGCTCGGCCAGGAGCTTGAGATAGTGGAGCTGTCGCAGGGTGGGGAGCATTCGCCCCACATAGGCGCGCCCTATGGTGTTTTCAAAGACAATCGAAACCATTGATGAGGAAAGGCGCCGCGAGCCAACCGGCCCGCGGCGCTTCTCGCGCTAGTTCAGATCGAACCGGTCGGCGTTCATGACCTTGGTCCAGGCCGCGACGAAGTCCCGAACAAACTTCGCGCCCGCATCGGCCGAGGCGTAGACCTCGGACAGGGCGCGCAGCTGGGCGTTGGAGCCGAACACCAGATCGGTGCGGGTGGCGGTCCACAGCTCCTCGCCGGTTGCGCGGTCATTGCCGGTGAAGACCTCGTCGGCGCTGTCGTTGACCTGTTTCCAGCCGGTCTTCATGTCCAGCAGATTGACGAAGAAGTCGTTCGACAACACGCCCGGCCGGTTGGTCAGGACGCCGTGGGTCGAGCCGCCGTGGTTGGCGCCCATCACCCGCAGACCGCCGACCAGCACCGTCATTTCCGGCGCGGTCAGGTCCAGCAGCTGGGCCCGGTCGATCAGCAGTTCCTCGGTCGGGACGTTGAAACGGACCTGCAGATAGTTGCGGAAGCCGTCGGCGCGGGGCTCCAGCACCTTGAAGCCGTCGACGTCGGTCTGCTCCTGCGAGGCGTCGGTGCGGCCCGGCGTGAAGGGAACGGCCACATCGTGACCGCCGGCCCGGGCCGCCTGCTCGACGCCAACCACGCCGCCCAGGACGATCAGGTCGGCCATGGAGACGTTCAGGCCGGACGCCGCCTTGATGTCCTCATAGACCTTGAGGATCCGGGCCAGCCTGGCGGGTTCGTTGACGTCCCAGTCCTTCTGCGGGGCCAGGCGCAGGCGTCCGCCGTTGGCGCCGCCGCGATAGTCCGAGCCGCGATAGGTGACGGCCGCGGCCCAGGCCGTCGCGGCCAGATCAGCGACCGACAGACCCGAGGCCTTGATGCCGTCCTTCAGAGCGCTGACGTCGGCGTCCGACAATTGCGGCCCCGTGTGCGCCGGGATCGGGTCCTGCCAGATCAGGTCCTCGGCCGGAACGTCCGGGCCCAGGTAGCGGGCCTTGGGCCCCATGTCGCGGTGGGTCAGCTTGAACCAGGCCCGAGCGAACTGGTCGCCGAAATAGGCCGGATCGGCGCGGAACCGCTCCATGATCGGGCGATAGATCGGGTCGACCTTGAAGGCCATGTCGGCGGTGGTCATCATCGTCGGCACGCGCTTGCCCGGGGTGTGGGCGGCGGGGGCCAGGGTCTCCGGCGGATTGCCCACCGGCTGCCACTGCTTGGCGCCCGCCGGACTGCGGACCAGCTCATAGTCGTGGTCCAGCAGCATGTCGAAATAGGTCATGTCCCAGGTGATCGGCGTGGGCGTCCAGGCCCCTTCGATGCCCGAGGTGATGGTGTGGTCGCCGATGCCGCTCTCGTGGCCCGAGATCCAGCCGAGACCCTGCTGGGCGATGTCCGCGCCTTCCGGAGCGACGCCCACCTTGGAGGCGTCGCCGGCGCCATGGGCCTTGCCGAAGGTGTGTCCCCCGGCGGTCAGGGCGGCCGTCTCCTCGTCGTTCATGCCCATGCGGGCGAAGGTCTCGCGGATGTCGCGGGCCGAGGCCAGGGCTTCGGGGACGCCGCCGGGGCCTTCCGGGTTCACATAGATCAGGCCCATCTGGATGGCGGCCAGCGGGTCTTCCAGCACCATGCCCTTGTCAGGCTGGATGCGGGTCTGGTTCCCCTCTTCGTTGACCCAGCTTTCCTCCGTGCCCCAGTAGACGTCCTTCTCGGGTTCCCAGACGTCGGCGCGACCGCCGCCGAAGCCGAAGATCGGCCCACCCATGCTTTCAATGGCGACATTGCCGGCCAGGATCATCAGGTCGGCCCAGGACAGCTTGGCGCCGTACTTCTGCTTGATCGGCCACAGCAGGCGGCGCGCCTTGTCCAGGTTGCCGTTGTCCGGCCAGGAGTTGAGCGGGGCGAAACGCTGCTGCCCCGCGCCGGCGCCGCCACGCCCGTCGCCGGTGCGATATGTGCCGGCCGAGTGCCAGGCCATGCGGATGAAGAAGGGGCCGTAGTGGCCGTAGTCCGCCGGCCACCAGGGCTGACTGTCGGTCATCAGGGCGGTCAGGTCGCGCTTCACCGCCGCCAGGTCCAGGGACTGGAAGGCCGCGGCGTAGTCGAAGTCGTCGCCCATCGGGTCGCCCGTCTTGCCCTGCTGATGCAGGATGTCCATCGACAGCTGATTGGGCCACCAGTCGCGGTTGGTGCGTCCCAGAAGCGAACGCAGCGCGCCCGGCTCCTTGTTCGGATCGTGGAGAGGGGTGGGGCCGCCTGCTTGTCCGTCCATGACTTTCCTCCTGTTCGGCAGATTATGCTCGAGCCTACGCCCGGTTCCGCACCGAAGGAAAATCGATTAACTTTGGGATCACCAGCAAGAAAACTTATGGCTAGGCTCGACAACCGAGCCTAGCCTGCAGCCGCCCATCCATAACAAAAATCTATTCGTCTTTGTGAAATCATCGATTTGACTTCCGTCGCCCCACGTCCCATCTGAGGTCCATCGGCGATGCACCTCCCTGCGGCGCCGGAAGTCTTACATTGTCAGAATGGAGCTCCACTATGCTGGGCGTCGGTCAAAAACTGCCTGAATTCAAGATCACTGGCGTGAAGCCGGGCTTCAATAGCCATGAAGAAAACGGCGTTTCGGCCTTCGAAACCGTCACGCAGGACAGCTTCGAGGGCAAGTGGAAGGTCATCTTCTTCTACCCGAAGGACTTCACCTTCGTCTGCCCGACGGAAATCGCCGCCTTCGCCAAGCTGGGCAAGGATTTCGAAGACCGCGACACCGTCGTGCTCGGCGGTTCGACCGACAACGAGTTCACCAAGCTGGCCTGGCGCCGTGACCACGCCGACCTCGACAAGCTGCCGATCTGGCAGTTCGCCGACTGCGGCGGCAAGTTCGCCCGTGAGCTGGGCATCCTGGACGAAGAAAACGGCGTCGCCCTGCGCGCCACCTTCGTCGTGGACCCGCACAACGTCGTCCAGCACGTCTACGTCACCAACCTGAACGTCGGCCGTTCGCCGGAAGATACCCTGCGCGTCGTCGACGCCCTGCAGACCGACGAGCTGTGCGCCTGCAACCGCCCGGTCGGCGGCGAGACCCTGGCCGCCTAAGTACTGGCCAAGGAAGGCCCGGACCGCGTTCGTATGGTTCGGGCCGCCCCTCTCGAAGAGGCGGCGGCGGGCGACTGTCGCCGCCTTTTTCATGCCCGACGCCCAGCCCTGACAGGGCGCGTCGGCAACCCCTATATTGTATCCGGCGCAAGCGGCGCCGTTGAGCAGAAGGAAGTCCCCATGTCCATCGACGCCCTGCGCGACCTCATCCCGGCCTATGGCAAGGACATCTCGCTGAACCTGTCGTCGCTCGCCAACGAGACCGTGCTGAACGACCAGCAGAAGTGGGGCTGCTTCCTGGCCTCCGCCCACGCCATCGGCGTCGCCCCGGCCGTCAAGGCCATCGAGGCTGCCGCCGCCGCCGTCCTGACCCCCGAAGCGATGAACGCCGCCAAGGCCGCCGCCGCCATCATGGGCATGAACAACATCTACTATCGCTCGCTGCACCTGATGAAGAACAACGAGTACACGACCCTGCCGGCCAAGCTGCGCATGAACGTCATCGCCAATCCGGGCGTCGAGAAGCTGGACTTCGAGCTGTGGTCGACCGCCGTCTCGGCCATCAACGGCTGCGGCGCCTGCCTCGACGCCCACGAGGGCGAACTGCGCAAGCACGGCGTGCCGAACGTGCAGGTCCAGGCCGCCCTGCGTATCGGCGCCGTGGTTCACGCCGCCAGCCGCATCGTCGCCTCGGAATCCGCCCTGGCGAGCTGATCCGCAGGCGCCACCAGACAGCAAAAAGGCGCGGAGCGTTCCGCGCCTTTTTCAATTCCGGTCTGACCCGATCTTCAGCCCTTGTCGGCGGGGCTCTCGTGACCGGCCATCTCGCGCATCATGTCCAGGATCAGCTTCTGCTGACGCACCGACAACTGCGGGGCCAGCCGGCCGATCTCGATGCTCTGCCGCGTCGTGGGGAAGTCATGGACAAAGGCTTCGCCCTCGCCTTCGGCCATGCCCGGTTGAGGCGTCGTCAGCCCTTCGAAGAAATAGCCGATATCCACCTTGAAGAAGCGGGCGATGTCCCAGAGCTTGGAGGCCGAGATGCGGTTGGCGCCCTTCTCGTACTTCTGGATCTGCTGGAAGGTCAGGCCGAGCGCCCGGCCCAGATCGCTCTGATTATAGCCCAGGGCGATCCGCTTCTCGCAAACCCGCCGTCCCACATGACGATCGACCGGATGAGGACCGTCCTCTGCAGAGCCTCTGACCATCATGCGTTCTCGTCAAAAAATACGCCGAACTCGATTACTCAATTGTCTCGAAATGCGACGGATAGCCAGCGGTGTCACGACAATTCGCGTAACGGGCGTGCTCGGGTCCCGGCAACAGTTCCTCAGTTCTCATCCTCAAGCTTCAAGGCGCGAAGCACGGCGAGGGCGGTGCGTTGGCGCGCTTCCGGCAATTGCCGTGCTACGGCGCCGATCCTCTGCACCAGAACGCCCGAGCTTTCGAGCGGCGCCGGATCGGCAGGATCGTGCCGTTGAGAGGGATCGTGAGCGCTGTAGGGACGTTGCGGTTCGGGGAGGGGAACAAAGGCTGAAGCAGGCTTGGCCGGCGCAAAGGGCTGGTCCCGGAACATCGCCTCAACCTCGATCTTCATGGCCTCGCAAAACTGCCAAAGCCGTGCGGCGGGCAGACGATTCGCCCCGCTTTCATGACGCCCCCATTGGTTCGTAGAGATCCCTAGCCTACGCGCCATCTCGGCCTGGGTCAGGCCATGGTTCTCACGAATAGAGCGCAGGCGGGCGCCCAGCGGAACGTCGATATGACGTGTGCTCAGTGGATCATCGTCTTCTCTAGCAGTCATGCTCGCTTCTTGCGCCTTCCCCACGACAGGCCGCCCGCCAGCATCGAGACCAGCAACAGGCCGAACAGGCCGTCGCCCCAGCGCCCGTAAGGGGTCGGCGGCGCCGGTTCGGGCAGGCGCACGTCGATGACGCCGGCGTGGCCCGGGTCCAGCCGCTTACCGTCGATCACCCGGCCCCAGGGATCGATCATGGCCGAGACCCCGGTCGGAGTGGCCCGAGCAATGGGCAGGCCCGTCTCGATGGCGCGATAGCTGGCCAGGTTCAGGTGCTGGCGCGGGCCGGAGGTGGCGCCGAACCAGGCGTCGTTGGAGACGTTGACGATCCAGGCCGGACGGCCCGCAGCATTGGCCGGAGTGAAGCCCGGATAAAGGCTTTCGTAGCAGATCAGCGGCTGCACGCTGGGCGCATTGACCAGGCTGATCGGCGCGGGCTTGGGGCCGGCGCTGAAGTCGGACGGAACATGGACCAGGCTGCGCACGCCGATCCGACTCATCAGACGCCCCATCGGCAGGTATTCGCCGAACGGCACCAGACGGTGCTTGTCGTAGATGGCGCCGATCCGCAGCCCCGCGACGCCCTCGTCGTTCAAGGCGAACAGGCTGTTGTAGTAGCGCGCGCCGCCCTCGGCGCGCGGGTCGGCCTCGCCACGGCTGATGCCCATCAGCAGGGTCTGGCCTGTCTGCAGGGCGCCGGCGATGGCCTGGGCGTCGGGCGAGTTGAAGACGTCGTTGGCGGTGGCGGGCAGGGCGCCCTCGGGCCAGACCACCACGTCAGGAATCGCCGCGCCCGGCTGGGCTGTCAGCGCCACATAACGGTCGACGATGGCCTGATAGGCCTCAGGGCTCCATTTGGATTCCTGCGGAATGTCGGCCTGGACCAGACGCACCAGGGTCGGTCCGTCGACGCGCTCGGCCGACGACAGGCGCAGGGCGCCGAAGGCGAACAGGCCTGCTAGAACCGCGACGCCCAGACCGGCCGCGATCAGGCGCGAACGACGCGGTCCCGTGTCAACCAGCAGCCCCAGCGCCGAAACCGCCGCCAGCGTCACCAGCCCGAGACCATAGACCCCCGCCACGGAGGCGAACTGCGACATGGCCGATCCCGCCTGCCAGGCGGCGCCGGTCGGGTTCCACGGAAAGCCCGTCAGGACATGGCCGCGCAGCCATTCCAGCAGGGCGAACAGGGACGCGAACAGCAGGACGCGCCGGGCATCCTGCGATGAAAAGCGACGATAGAGAGCCGTGGCCGCGCCGAAGAACAGCCCCAGCCCCATGGGCAGCAGGCTGGCGGCGAAGGGCGCCATCCAGGCCTGGTCCTTGTTGACCAGAAAGGCCTCGGCCACCCACCAGCAGCCGATAAAGAAGTAGGCGAAACCGGCCAGCCAACCGACCCAGAAACCGCCCTTCACCGTGCGCGAGCGCTCAGCCAGCAACATCAGCAGGGGGTAGCCGAGCAGGCCCGGCAGGATCCCGAACGGCGGATGGGCCAGAGCGGCGCCCGCGCCCGCCAGCAGGGCCAGGGCGATGCGGCCCCAGCGGTTCGTCAGCACGCCTCCCCAAAGGGCCGACACACGCTGGTTCATGCAGTCGCCTCATGTTCGGCTTGGTAGGGATCGGCGACGCCGAGCGACGCCAGGATCTCGCGCTCCTCGGCCTCCATCTCCTCGGCCTCGGCGTCGTCCTCATGGTCGCGCCCCAGCAGGTGCAGCACGCCGTGGACGACCAGATGGCTCAGATGGTCCGACAGGCTCTTGCCCTGGGTCTGCGCCTCCGCGGCGCAATAGGCGTAGCCCAGCACCACGTCGCCCAGGTGCGGGAAGGCGCTCTCGGCGGCGGGGAAGGACAGGACGTTGGTCGGCCGGTCCTTGTCGCGAAAACGCTGGTTCAGATCCTGAACCCCCGCGTCGTCGGTCAGCAGCAGGACCACATCGCCCTCGACTGTCCCCAGCGTCGCCGTCGCCGCGCGCAGGACCAGGTCTTCCGCGTCCGGCAGCGCAGCCATCCAGGCCGCGTCCTCGACTTCGATCTCGATCATCAGTCTTCGTCCTCGAGGTCGGGCAGGGGGCGGTTGCGCGCGGAATCAGCGTCATAGGCGCGCACGATGCGCTCGACCATGGCGTGGCGCACCACGTCCTCGGCCTTGAAGGCCTGAACCCCCACGCCCTTCACGTCTTTCAGGATACGCAGGGCGTGGCTGAGCCCGGAATCACGTGGGTTCAAAAGGTCGATCTGCGACGGGTCGCCGGTGACCACCATGCGCGCGCCCTCGCCCAGACGGGTCAGGACCATCTTCATCTGCAGCCGCGAGGTGTTCTGCGCCTCGTCGACGATGATGAAGGCGTGGCTCAGGGTGCGACCGCGCATGAAGGCGATGGGGGCGGCTTCGATCTCGCCCTTCTCGCGGCGGCGACGCACGTCCTCGACGCCGAGAATGTCGTTCAGGGCCTCCCAGATCGGGGCCAGATAGGGATCGACCTTCTCGTTCAGATCGCCCGGCAGAAAGCCCAGCTTCTCGCCCGCCTCGACCGCCGGACGGGTGATGACCAGTCGGTCCACCTGTCCGCGCCGCAGCAGGGAGGCCCCATAGGCCGCCGCCAGGAAGGTCTTGCCCGTGCCCGCCGGCCCGACGCCGAAGGTCAGTTCGCAACGGCTGAGCAGGTCCAGATACCGGGCCTGGGCCGCCGTCTTGGGGGCGATGGCGCCGCGCCGACCGACGGGCAGGGCTACGGCGTCCGGCACGACCCGGCCGTGGTCCGGCCGTGGCTGCGACACGGCAGCGCCCAGGGCCATGCGCACGTCGGCCTCGGTGATCTCGGCGCCCGTATCCGCCCGCGTCGCCAGAACGACAACGACCCGCTTGGCCTGGGCCCGATCCCGCGCCGAGCCGTTGATGGAGACGCCGCCGCCGGGCGCCTCGACCAGCACCTTGAAGGCGTCCTCGATCAAGGCGACGTGACGGCTGTTGGGACCGATCACGGCTCGCAACGCCTGATCGCTCAGGGACAGGAATTCGGACTCTCGCGCCATAGGTATCCTTTTTAGGGTCCCTATCGTCTCGCCCGCGGGGCGAGACTGCTTGAGGGACACAGTGCCAGTAATCCGCCTCGGCGGCGGCGTGTCGAGTTAGATAGTGCGTGGATCGGCCAAACGCCCGTTCAGGCTGTTCTGGGCGCCGCTGAGGATCTCGACCTGCACGATCTGACCCAGCAGGTGATCGGCGCCCTCGACGTGAACCGACTGCAGATAGGGCGAACGGCCGATGGCCTGACCGGCGTAGCGGCCCTTCTTCTCGAACAGGACGTTCAGGGTCTTGCCCGCCTGGGCGGCGTTGAAGGCGGTCTGCTGTTCGAACAAAAGGGCCTGCAGACGCTGCAGACGTTCCAGTCCGACCTTCTCCTCGATCTGGCCCGGCATGGTGGCGGCGGGCGTGCCAGGTCGCGGCGAATAGACGAAGCTGAAGGCGCCCGCATAATTCACCTGACGCACCAGATCGAGGGTGTCCTCGAAGTCGCGATCCGTCTCCCCGGGGAAGCCGACGATGAAGTCGCCGGCGATGGCCATGTCGGGCCGCGCCGCGCGGATGCGGGCGATCAGGTCGATGTACTTCTGACGCCCGTGCTTGCGGTTCATCAGCCGCAATACCCGGTCAGACCCGGCCTGAACCGGCAGATGGAGATAGGGCATCAGGGCGTCCAGATCGGCGTGGGCGGCGATCAGGTCGTCGCTCATGTCGTTGGCGTGGCTGGTGGTGTAGCGGATGCGATCCAGACCCGGGATCTCGGCCAGGGCATAGGCCAGACGCGCCAGGGTATACGGCTTTCCGTCCGGTCCCTCGCCGTCATAGGCGTTGACGTTCTGGCCCAGCAGGGTGACCTCGCGCACGCCCCGATCGGCCAGGGCGCGGGCCTCGGCCAGCACCGCCGCGACCGGACGCGACCACTCGGCGCCGCGCGTATAGGGGACGACGCAGAAGGTGCAGAACTTGTCGCAACCCTCCTGCACCGTCAGGAAGGCGGTCGGACCGTCGCCGCCGCGTGCAGCGGGCAGGGCGTCGAACTTCTCATGCGGGGCGAAGTCGGCGCCGATGCGCTCGCCGCGCGCCCGCGCCGTGCGGGTCAGCAGTTCCGGAAGCTGGTGGTAGGCCTGGGGTCCGACCACCAGATCGACCGCCGGCTGGCGCTTCATGATCTCCTCGCCCTCGGCCTGGGCAACGCAGCCGGCCACGGCGATGGTCATGCCGCCGTCGCCACGCGCCACCTTGCGCTCACGCATCTGCTTCAGCTTGCCGAGCTCGGAATAGACCTTCTCGGCGGCCCGTTCGCGGATGTGGCAGGTGTTGAGGATGACGAAATCGGCGCCTTCCGGCGCGTCCGTCGTGGCATAGCCCAGCGGGCGCAGGACGTCGGCCATGCGCTCGCTGTCATAGACATTCATCTGACAGCCGTAGGTCTTGATGAAAAGGCGTTTGGGCGCAGCCATCTGGGCCACGCCGTCCGCCGTCTCTACGGGCTTTTCGAGCGTATCGGTCATGCCCGGCTTATGATCGCCGAAGCCGACGACGGCAAGGCGAGCGGACGCAGGCTCAGCTGTCCGTGGGCTCCACGCGCGCGGCGTGACGCTTGTAGATCAGGCCTTCGCGCTCGCCCGGCTCGACGCCCTCGATCGAGTGGCCGTAAAGCTCCAGCTTGTGGCCGACCAGTTCGAAACCCAGGCGCTTGGCGATCTCGGTCTTCAGGCGCTCGATCTCGGCGTCGAAGAACTCGATGACCTCGCCGGTCTTGGTGTCGATCAGGTGATCGTGGTGGTCGTCGCCGGCTTCTTCGTAGCGGCTGCGACCGTCGCCGAAGTCGTGCTTCTCGACCACGCCCGCCTCTTCGAACAGGCGCACGGTGCGATAGACGGTGGCGATCGAGATATGCGGATCGATGGCGGAGGCGCGGCGATACAGCTCCTCGACGTCAGGGTGATCCTCGGCCTGCGACAGCACGCGGGCGATCACGCGCCGCTGCTCAGTCATACGCATGCCGCGGTCGGCGCAAAGTTTCTCGATCCGTTCCATGCGCCGGAAGATAGGCTGAGCCGTCGCCTTATGGAAGCTATCGAGAAAAGTTCAGCGCCAGCACCAGAGCGTCCTCGCGGCATCCATCCGGACGCGCATAATATCCGCGACGACGCCCCGCCTCGGTGAACCCTGTGCGGGCGTAGAGGGCGCGGGCGGCGGCATTGTCCTCGGCCACTTCCAGGAACATGCGCTCGGCCCCCAGCGCCGCCGCTCGGACCACGGCGGCCTCGACCAGGCGTCGGCCCAGCCCGCCGCGCCGGGCGGACGTCCGCACGGCCAGGGTCAGGATCTCGGCCTCGTCAGCCACGACGCGGATCAGGATGAAGCCGTCATCTTCCGCCACCGCGAAGACCCCTGGCGAGGCCAGCAGAGCCGACAGGCTGGCGGCGTCCCACGGGGTCTCGAAGGCCTCGGCGTGGAGGGCGGCGAGGGTGTCGGTCACGATGCGGCGGGCGGGCGCGGCTGGCCCGGCAGGCGGCTAGGCGGGGTGGCGTCGGGCGCGCGCAGATAGAGGGGACGGGGCAGGGCGTTCGCCGGATCGGCGGCGGCGGTCAGCCCGGCCAGGGCCTCAGGCGTCGGCGCCGCCAGCGGCTCCAGCACGGCATCTCCGAGCCGATCAGGGAAGGTCTCTCTCAGGATCTGGACGCCCGATCCGACCAGGGTCGGTGCGGCCCCCGCCGCCGCCTCGAGAATGCGTTCAAGGGCGACGTCCAGCGGCAGGGCCTCGGCCACGCCCAGGGCGACGCCGTCGCGGAACAGGCGCGCATAGACCTGGCCCCGGCGGGCGTCGATGACGGCGGCGACCAGCCCCCCGGCCTCGACCGAGGCGACGAGGGCGTCCAGCGTCGAGACGCCGACGACCGGACGATCCAGCGCCGCGCCCAGACCCTGGGCAAAAGCCATACCGACGCGCAGGCCGGTGAAGGAGCCCGGCCCCACAGTGACGCCGATCCGGTCCAGCGCGCCGAAGCCGCCACCCGCATCCGCTACAGCGTCGCGGGTCATGCCGGCCAGCCGCTCCTGATGGCCCTTGGTCATCAGTTCGGTGCGCAGGCCCAGCAGGCGCCCGTCCTCGACCACTGCGGCCGAACAGGCGCCCAGCGCCGTATCCACGATCAGAACTCTCATCGCGGCCTTCCTATCGCCGCCGTCAGGCCGAGGCCAGCGCCTCGACCACTCGCGTCACCGCCTGACGCACCGCCGGGTCGGCGATGCGCGGAAAGGCCTCGGCCAGGGCGCGGCCGTCCGCCGTCGCCGTCAGGTCCCGCAAACCCGCGACCGGGTCGACCGCGTCTGGCCGCGCCGGAAAGAAGTCGGCCACGGAACAGCCCAGGGCCGTCGCCACCTGATGCAGGCGCGAGGCCGAGACCCGGTTGGCGCCCTTTTCGTATTTCTGAACCTGCTGAAAGCTGACGCCCAGCTGGACGGCCAGCGCCGTCTGCGACAGACCGAGCGCGGATCGGCGCGCCGCCATCCGTCCGCCCACGACGGCGTCGATATCCTGAGTGCGGCGGTTCATGGGCGTCGTCTCCCTGATGATGGAGGGAGAGTTTCACAGGATCCAATGAAACACAACTGTTTCGTTTCATCAATCGTCCAGCCGGGCGACGACCGCGCCGACCGCGCGAGCCTGGGCGCGCGGGATCCGCTCGATCGTCAACAGAGCGCCGGCGCCGCGCACCACCAGTTCGGCCTCGTCCGAGCGCACATAGAGCCGCGCCCGCAGCGAGCCGTCCGCCATCTCGATGACGCAGCCCTGATCGCGACGCGGCCAACGCCCCGGCACATATTCCAGCACCGTGCCCGCCGCCGCCCAGGGCGCCAGGTCGTCGGTGGACAGCTGAAGCCGCCGCCGTTCGCGCGTCGTCGCCGCCTCAAAGGCGCGACCGCGCGCCTCGAGGCCGACTGAAGGCGACCGCGGCTGCTGGGGGGCGGGGGCGGCGCCGACCAGAAGCGCCAGATCCTCGGGCGTGGCGTCCAGGGCGCCGGTCAGGCGGCGCTGGACGTCGGGGCGAAACAGGCCCGGGCGCTTGCCGGCTTCGTACAGACCCCAGCCCTGGCTGGTCATGCCGATCCTCGTGCCGGCCTCGGCCTGGCTCAGCCCTCGCTCACGGCGCAGGGCGGACAGGGCCTCACCGAGAGCGCGGCCCTCGGCGCCGGCGTCATCATCGGATGTGAAACGAGCCATGCGGCGATCATGCCCCACGGCCCGTTCGGACGATAGTGTTTCATGTGAAACAACATCTTTGTGGAGCCGCGGTCAGAAGGCTCCGCCTTCTCGACCCGACGCGGCTTTCTTGTGGGCCGCGGTCGTCGGCCCTCCGGGACCTCCCGACCCGACGCGGCCTGGCGCTTCGCGCGCGCCTCACCTGCGCTCAAGTAGCGAGCCGCCGCGCGACGAGCGATAGCGCCCTTAGCTTAAATGACCTGCTCGACGCTGGTCACCTCGGGGATGTAGTGGCGCATCATCTGTTCCACGCCCGCCTTCAGGGTGGCCGACGAGGAGGGGCAGCCTGAGCAGGCGCCGCGCATGCGCAGGCGCAGGACGCCGGTCTCTTCGTCGAAATGATCGAACAGGATATCGCCGCCGTCCTGGGCCACGGCCGGGCGGATGCGGCTGTCCAGCAGGCCCTTGATCTCGGCGACGATCTCAGTGTCCTCGCCGGCGTCTTCGTTTGAGGCCTCGACGCCGCGCGTCAGCGGCGCGCCTGAGACGAAGTGATCCATGATGACCGACAGAATGGGCGCCTTCAGCGCGCTCCAGTCCGGAGCCTGAAGACCGCGCGTCACCGAGACATAGTCGGCGCCGAAGAAGACGCCCTCGACGCCCTCAAGCTGGAACAGAGCCTCGGCCAAGGGCGAGGCCACGGCCTCGTCGATGGTGCGATATTCCAACACGCCTTCCGGCGCCACGTCGCGGCCCGGCAGGAATTTCAGGACATTGGGGTTCGGCGTGGGTTCGGTCTGGATGAACATGGCCGGGAGATGCGCCCCCACAGCGCCGTCTTCAAGACCCCAGATGTCGCATCCAGCCCATGAAGTGCAATCCTCGCTCCAGCAGCGAGGCTCCGCGAGCCAAGCGTAGCGACCTATAGAAACAGGAAGCCGCCGCGCGGCTTGCGATAGCGACCCTGAGGATTACGCCAGGTCCTCGATGTCTGCCTCGGTCAGTTCGCCGGGGACGATGGTCACGGGCAGCTTGCGCCCGGTGAAGGCGCCGCCCTGCTTCAACACCGCCGAGACCAGGGGCCCCGGACCGCGCGAGCCGGAACCGGCCGCCAGCACCAGGATCTTGATGTCGGGGTCTGCGCCCACGGTCTTGCGGATGGCGCCCTGGGGGTCGCCCTCCTCAATAATGAAGACAGGGGCGGAGCCGGACTTGGCGGCGGCCTCCTCGCCGATGCGGGTCAGCAGCGCCTCGGCCTCCTCGCGCTGCTGGCGGCGGATTTCGTCGCGGACGCCGGACCAGTGCTCGTCGGAGCCGCCGGGCAGGGCGCGCAACAGGACCACGCGTCCCCCGGTCGATTTGGCTCGACGCGCAGCGTAGCCCAGGGCGGCGCCGAACTCGGGGCTGTCGTCGACGACGACAAGGAACTTCCTGGGCATGGGTCTTTCCGGCCTTGCGGATCTCTGAACAGCGGCGACCACCTAACGCCATGCCGCCGCAAACGCCAAGGCCCGCCCGTCTCGTCGCGAACGACGAAACGAGCGGGCCTCTTTAGGTAGATGTCACGCGACTGCGCTCAAGAAGCGAGCCGCCGCGCGGCGAGCGATAGCGCCCTAAAGAGAGCGAGCGACCGCGTCACGAGCGTGGCGCTCTTGGGAAGCTCCTAGCTTCCCAAGACCTCGCGAATGGCCCCGTTGGCGATGGTCAGCTTGGCGAAGGTCCAGCCAGCGCCCGAGGTTTCGATCTCGTCCACCGCAGCGCGCAGGGATTCGACCTGACCGATGCGGGCCCCGATCCAGGCGTCGACGGCCTGTTCGGCGACAGCTTCGCCGGCGCCCGCCGCCTCGGCCGAAGCCTGGGCCACGGCGCGGGTCAGTTGTTGCTGCTCGGCCATCAGGTCCTGGATCAGGCGACGCACGGCCAGACGGTCGAAGTGGTCGCCCGACGGGATCGAGCCGGCCGCCACGCGCAGGCGGTCGAAGTCGAAGGCGGCGCCGACCTGGTGATAGAGGCGGGCCATGGCCGGCGCGCTCCAGCCCAGTTCCGCGGCCAGATCGCCGATGTCGGCCGTGGCCACCATGGGCTGCAGCAGGGCGATGTCGCGGGCCAGGTCTTCCGGCGCGCCCAGGCCGACGAAGGTCGCGACGCGGGCCTCGTACTGACGCTGTTCGAAGCGCGACAGCACCTGCGGCCCGGCGGCGCGCAGGGCATCGGCGGCCGGCTGATAGGCTGCGATCATGCCGCCGACCGTCGTCTCGGTGCGGGCCGCGCGACGCGCCAGCCAGTAGGTCTGACGACGCAGGACCAGGGCGATCTCGCGATAGAGGGCCGTCTGGGCCTCGGCCGGGATCTTCAGGTCCAGCGCCGACACCGCCTTCCAGGCCTGGTCCAGACGGAAGACCTGACGGGCCGTCTCGAAGGCCGTGACCATGGCCGCCGTGTCGCATTCCGCCGCCGCGCGCAGACGGTCGGGGAAGGTCGCGCCCGCCATGTTGACGATCTCGTTCGACAGCACCGTGGCGATGATGTCGCGGCGCAGGCGGTGGCCCTTCATGTCCTCTTCGAACTTCGCCAGCGGGGCCGGGAAGTAGTGGACCAGCAGGCGCTCGAAGAAGGCGTCGTCTGGCGCCGAGGAGCCGACGATCTCGTCGAACAGCTCCAGCTTGGAATAGGCCGTCAGCACCGCCAGTTCCGGACGGGTCAGAGCCGCGCCCTGCAGCTTCATCTCGGCCATGCGGGCGTCGTCGGGCAGGTATTCCACCGCGCGGTTCAGCTTACCGATGGCCGTCAGGTGCTGCATGAAGGCCTGCTGGGCGTCCAGGGCCTCGGCGCCTTCGGCCTGTTGCAGGGTCAGGGCCAGGGTCTGGTCGTAGTTGTGGGCCAGCACCTTGTCCGCGACCTCGTCGGTCATCGACTTCAGCAGGGCGTTGCGGTCCTCGGCCTTGAGGTGGCCCGAGGCGATGGCGCCGCCCGTGAGGATCTTGATGTTCACCTCATGGTCGGACGAATCCACGCCCGCCGAGTTGTCGATGGCGTCGGTGTTCAGACGCGCGCCCGCACGGCCCGCCTCGATGCGGCCCAACTGGGTCATGCCCAGGTTGGCGCCCTCGCCGAGGACCAGCGCCCGAACTTCGCCGCCGTTGATGCGGATGGCGTCGTTGGCCTTGTCGCCGGCCTGGGCGTTGGTTTCGCCCGCGCCCTTGATGTAGGTGCCGATGCCGCCGAAGTAGAGCAGCTCGGCGCGGGCCTTGAGGATGGCCTGCATCAGGGTGGTCGGGTCGACGGTGTCGGCCTCGATGTCCAGCAGGGCCTTGATCTGCGGGGTCAGGGCGATGGTCTTGGCCGAGCGCGAAAAGACGCCGCCGCCTTCCGAGATCAGGCTCTTGTCATAGTCCTGCCAGCTGGTGCGCGGGGTTTCGAACAGGCGCTTGCGCTCTTCCCACGACCGGGCCGGATCCGGGGTCGGGTCGATGAAGATGTCGCGGTGATCGAAGGCGGCCACGACCTGGGTCGCCTTGGACAGCAGCATGCCGTTGCCGAAGACGTCGCCGGACATGTCGCCCACGCCGACCACGGTGAAGGGCTCGGACTGGATGTCCTTGCCCATCTCGCGGAAGTGGCGCTTGACGGCTTCCCACGCGCCGCGCGCCGTAATGCCCATCTCCTTGTGGTCGTAACCGGCGGAACCGCCCGAGGCGAAGGCGTCGTCCAGCCAGAAGCCGTAGGACTGGCTCACGCCGTTGGCGATGTCCGAGAAGGTCGCCGTGCCCTTGTCAGCGGCCACGACCAGATAGGGATCGTCGCCTTCCCAGGCCACGACATTGGCCGGCCGCACCGGGGCGCCTTCGCCGACGATGTTGTCGGTGATGTCCAGCAGGCCGGACAGGAAGGTCTTGTAGGCGCGGATGGCTTCGGCCTGCAGGGCGTCACGATCGCCGCCCACCGGCAATTGCTTCGGATAGAAGCCGCCCTTGGAGCCGACCGGCACGATGACCGAATTCTTGACCTGCTGGGCCTTCACCAGACCCAGGACTTCGGTGCGGAAGTCGTCGCGACGGTCCGACCAGCGCAGACCGCCGCGCGCGACCGGGCCGAAGCGCAGGTGAACGCCCTCGATGTGCGGGGCCCAGACGAAGATCTCGCGGAAGGGCTTGGGCAGAGGCAGGTCTTCCAGCTCAGTCGCGGCGATCTTGATCGAGATGTAGGACTTGGACCGGCCTTCGGCGTCGAGCTGATAGAAGTTGGTGCGCTTGATGGCGCCGATCAGCAGGGTGAGGCGACGCAGCACCCGGTCGTGATCCAGGCTCTTCACGTCCTGCAGCAGGGCGATGATCTTGTCGTTCAGCTCGGCGACCAAGCCTTCGCGCTCGACGACGCTGCCGCCATGGGACGGGTCGAACTTGGCCTTGAACAGCGACAGGATGGCGCGCGCCACGTCAGGGTATTCGCGCAGGGCGGCTTCCTGCACCGGCTGCGACGGGTCGAGACCGGTCTGCTGCCGATAGCGGGCCAGGGTGCGGATCAGGGCCGCCTCGCGCCAGTCGACGCCCAGCTCCAGCACCAGACGGTTGAAACCGTCGCTTTCGGTGCGGCCGGTCCAGACCGCCGAGAAGGCGGCCTCGAACGGGGCCTTGATGTCGGCGAAGGTCAGGGCCTCGCCGCGCGGATCTTCCAGCAGGAAGTCGTGGACGAAGATGGGGGCGTCGCCGACGGGACGAACCACGTGGTCCGACTCTTCCAGCGTCTTCAGGCCCATGTCGGCCAGGATCGGCAGGACGTCCGACAGCGGCACTGCCGAGCCGCGGCGATAGAGCTTGAAGCGGAACTGCAGCGAGGTCTCGTCCGC
This sequence comes from Brevundimonas sp. NPDC090276, assembly GCF_044772165.1. NCBI lineage: Bacteria > Pseudomonadati > Pseudomonadota > Alphaproteobacteria > Caulobacterales > Caulobacteraceae > Brevundimonas > Brevundimonas sp. NPDC090276. The sequence continues at coordinate 186,649 of NZ_JBIVYK010000001.1, forward strand.
CGTGCGGAAGGCGCGGACGGCCACCGGCTCGGCGTGGACGCCGTCGCCGGCCGAGCCGTCGTTCAGGCGGTCGAACTGCTCCAGATCGGCCACGGCCTCGGCGGCGTCATAGCGGTCGCGGTAGGAGACGCCAAAGCTCTCGGCCCATTTGGCGCTGGTCGGACCGACGGCGACTTCGTCCACGTCGGCGGCGCGCAGGGCGGTTTCAAAGCGGTCGATCCAGCTGCGTCCGGCCTCGGCAACCTCGGCCTCGAGAGCCTTGAGATCGGGGTTCAGGTGAGCGCCCGGCTCGACGCCGATAATGTAGTGGACGCGCGTCAGCGGCTGGTCCGTCAGTTGCGGATACCAGGCCGAGACCCGACCGCCCCAGGCCCTGGCCAGGATGCCGCCGATGCGCTGGCGCAGGCCGGCGTCAAAGCGTTCGCGCGGGATGAAGCAGAGCACGGAGACGAAGCGATCGAACGGATCCTGACGCGAGAACAGGCGGATGCGCGGGCGGTCGTAGAGGTGCAGGATGCCCAGCGCCGTCTCCAGCAGCTCGTCCTCGCTGATCTGGAAGAGTTCGTCGCGCGGGTAGTTCTCGAGGATGTTCTTCAGGCGCTTGTAGTTGTGGCTGCCCGGGGCCTTGCCGGCGCGCTCCAGGGCATTGGCCACCTTGCGCCGGATCAGCGGCACTTCCTTGGCCATCTTGTCATAGGCTTCAGCGGTGAACAGGCCGACGAAACGGGTCTCGCCCGAGGCCTTACCGTCCGCGCCGTAACGCTTGACGCCGACATAATCCATGTAGGCCCGGCGATGGACGCGCGAGCGGATGTTGGCCTTGGCCACCGTCACGGGATCGCTGAGGTCCAGCTGACGCTGCATGGCGGCGGTCAGGACGGCGGGTTCCGATGCGCGGCGCAGCACGCGGCGCTCGGGGTCGCCGAGAACACCGAGGCCTTGGTCGGAAACCTCCAGCGGGGCCTCGGGGGCGTAGCCGCCGTCAGCGTTGCGCGGATAGGCGTAGTCACGAGCGCCCAGGAAGACAAAATGGTCGCTCTTGGCCCAGCGCAGGAAGGCGATGTTTTCTTCCAGAACGGCGGGGTCGACAGCGGCGGGCGGCGCGGCCTCCAGTTGTTCGACCGCGTCGCGCATCGACTGGACCATGGCGGCGTGGTCCCCCACGGCGGCGCGCACGTCGGCCATGGCCTGGGCCAGGCCTTCGCCCAGGACATCGCGACGTTCCTGGGGCAGGGGGTCGACGACGACGATGATCAGCGAGTCGCGACGACCGGCCTCGATCTCGGCGATGGGGTGGAAGAGGGCGCGGACGGTGACGCCGGCGTCGGCCAGTTCGCCCAGCACGCTGTCGACCAGGAAGGGGGCGTCGTCCTGCAGGATCAGGACGCTGTCATAGCCGGTCGGGGCGCCGTCGGCGCCGATCAGGGATCCGACGGTGACACGGGCCGGTTCGCCGGCCTGACGCGTCTTGGCCGAGCGCCAGACCGAGGCCAGCAAGGCGGCCAGATCGTCGCCGCCCAGTTCCGGCGTCTCGTCGGCGGCGTAGTCGTCGAAGGCCTGAGCAAGGAAGGACTTTTCGGCAGCGCCCGGCGGGCCGTCGACAATGCGCGCGTAAGCCGCCTCCAGCGCCTCCAGTGTGGCTGGCGTGGCGGAAACAGTGCGCGAAGCGGCGGACATGGTGAGGTCTCGGACAGCACGGCCAGCGGCCGCAGGGGTTTTGACCGCGTCACCTTAGCGCGGCTGGCGAAACTGGCTAGGCCGCCAAAGGCGACTAAGACCCTGAATTCCTGTGTGCAGCGCACCATGTTGCGCGAGAGGCCCACTGCGGAGTGTTTCCTCCTCAACAAGGCCACATTGACGACAACAACAGCCCCAATTCCGCCCTGATCCGGGCAGCGCGGCTGAACATAGGGCCCTAAAACGAACAAGGCCGTCGAACGTAAACGCTCGACGGCCTGCTCGGGTCCGGCGCAGGAGGGGGAGGGAGCGCCGGTCCTCTGGACTTCGCGGCCGGAGGGGGAGGGGAGGCCGCGTCGTCTGATTGGAGAGATAGTCGGCAGATATGGCGGATCAAGGGCAGGATCAGCCTTCATTCCGATCTTTTTCATGCGGCGCCTTGCCGCGCCCCCACAGGCGCTTGAACCAACCATCCTCGCCCTCCTTGCGCGCCTCGGCCTTGCGCGGCGCATAGGGCTCGCCGTCGCCGGACAGCAGGACCGCCATCCAGCGCGAGCCCTTGAACTCAGCCAGGATGGCCATGGCCATGACCGCCAGCGGCGTCGACAGGAACATGCCCGGCACGCCCCACATCTTGCCCCACAGGGCCAGGGCCAGCAGGACCACCACCGGGTCGATGTTCTGGTTGTCGCCCTGCATCCGCGGCTGGATCATGTTGCCGACAATGAAAAGCAGGGTCTGCAGCCCCACCAGCAGGATCAGGGCTGGCCAATAGCTCTCGAACTGGACCAGGGCGAACAGCGGCGGGGCGCAGCCCGCGATCGCGCCGCCCAGCACTGGAATAAAGCCGACGATGAAGATGACGAAGGTCCAGAACTCGGCGTTCTGAAGCCCCACGGCCCGCATCAGAATCCAGGCCACGAAACAGATCATGGCGCCGGTGACGGCCTGGACCCACAGATAGCCCTCGACCCCGCCGCGCACCCGGTTGAACACCTCCAGCGCCTCGTTACGGGCGCCCCGGTCGGGGAACATGGCGACGATCTTCTTGCGGAAGCCCGCCTGCGAGGCCAGCAGGAAGCCCAGATAGACCATGACGAAGAAGGCGCCCGAGGCCACGCCCTGGGCCTGGAAGGCGGCGCTGGTCAGCCAGCCGCGCATATCGATCCCGGCCAACAGGTCCTGCAGGGTCGGCGGATCCTTGACCCCGACCAGGCCGCTGACGTCGGCGATAATGTGGTCCAGACGCGGGCCGATGCTGGCCGACACCCCCGAGGCGTCGGTGAAGAAGCCCGCCGCTCCGTCGACGATGATCCAGATCGACAACAGGAAGCCCAGCACCACGACGATCAAGGCCGCCGCCCCGGCGAAGCGCGAGGGCACGGGGGTGCGATGTTCGATGGCCCGCTTCACCCCGTCGATCATGATCAGCAGGAAGATGGCCATGGCCAAGGGGGTCAGGATGTCCCTCAGCCAGTAGAGCGCCGCCCCGCCCGCCACGACGGCGATCAGGACCAGAGCGTTGCGCGCGACCGAGGAGGTCGGAACCGTAATGGGCAGTTTCATGAGCGGGACTGTCTGCGGCGTCGGGGAGAGCGTCAATCGCTGTAAAGCCGCACGGTTCCGCCTTGCAGGCCCGACGCGGTCGGATAACCATGCGCCCAGACGCAGGAGACCCGCATGACCGACAGCCCCGCCGCCCTCTTCCTCGGCCAGTCCTTCGAAGGCGCCGCTGAAAACCTGCTGTTCAAGCGCGCCAACCGCCACGGCGTAGTGGCCGGCGCCACCGGCACCGGCAAGACGGTGACCCTGCAGATCATGGCCCAGGGCTTTTCCAACGCCGGCGTCCCGGTCTTCTGCGCCGACGTGAAGGGCGACCTGTCGGGCATCAGCCAGCCGGGCGACATCCAGAAGTTCGCTGAGCGCGCCGAAAAGATGGGGCTGAGCCTGACCGGCAAGGCGGCGCCGGTCGTCTTCTGGGACCTGTACGGCGTCAAGGGCCATCCGATCCGCGCCACCGTGTCCGATGTCGGCCCGGTGCTGCTGGCCCGGATGCTGGAGCTGAACGACGTGCAGGAAGGAGTCCTGACGGTCGCCTTCCACGTCGCCGACAAGGAGGGCCTGCTGCTGCTGGACCTCGAGGACCTGCGCGCCCTGCTGGCCTATGTCGGCGAGAACGCCCAGACCATCGGCCGCGAGGTCGGCAATGTCTCGCCCACCTCCATCGCCGCCATCCAGCGCGCCCTGCTGCAACTGGAGCAACAGGGCGGCGACGCCTTTTTCGGCGAGCCGGCCCTGCGGCTGGAGGACATGATGCGCACCTCGCTGGACGGGCGAGGCCAGGTCAATGTGCTGGACTCCACCCGGCTGATGAACAGCCCGCGCCTGTATGCGGCCTTCCTCCTGTGGCTGCTGTCGGAGCTGTTCGAACAGCTGCCCGAGATCGGCGACCCGGAGAAGCCGCGCCTGGTCTTCTTCTTCGACGAGGCTCACCTGTTGTTCAACGACGCGCCCAAGGGCCTGCTGGAAAAGGTCGAGCAGGTGGTGCGCCTGATCCGCTCCAAGGGGGTCGGGGTCTATTTCGTCACCCAGAACCCGGCCGATATTCCCGACACCGTCCTGGCCCAGCTAGGCAACCGGGTGCAGCACGCGCTTCGCGCCTATACCCCCGCCGAACAGAAGGGCCTGCGCGCCGCGGCCCAGAGCTTCCGCACCAACCCCGCTTTCGACACGGCAGAGGCCATCCAGGCCCTGGGTGTGGGCGAGGCCCTGGTCTCGACCCTGGACGATAAGGGGGCGCCGACCGTGGTGGCCCAGACCAAGATCCGCCCGCCGGATTCGCGCCTGGGCCCGGCGACCGAGGCCGAACGCGCCGCCGTCATGGCCGCCAGCCCGGTGCGCGGGACCTATGACACGGCGGTCAACCGCGAGTCCGCCGAAGAGGTTCTGAAGGCCCGCCGCGCCCAGGCCGACCGCATCGAGGCCGAAACCGCCGCCGCCTCGGCCCAGGCCAAGGCCGCGGAGAAGGCCGCCCGATCGGCCCCCGCACCGGCGCGCGAACGCGCCGCTCCGCGGGCCCGGACCTCCAGCCGCCAGACCCCGATGGAGGCCCTGACCAAGTCCGTCCTGCGCACGGCCGGCTCGACCATCACCCGCGAACTGCTGCGCGGGGTCCTGGGCAGTCTGAAGCGGCGGTAGGGGCAGTCAACAAAGGGTGGGAAGCGGACTAGTGCGTAGCGGCCATTCCATTTGCAAAGTCACGCGATGAGCTCTGACGAAAAGCAGACCCAACGACTTCGCTACTTTGAAGGGCTTGGTTGCACCGGCATGCTCATCTGCACAGTGATGCTCATTGCCGCGCCATTAATCGTCTTGAGCTCTTGTCCGCCTGAGGGGTGCGAACGAGTCGCTTGGCATTTCCTAGCTCTTCACATGAGCGCCAGCGGCGCAGGTTTGATCGTTTTCGAGCTTCTGCGACGGTATGGATCAGCCGCACTAAAAAGGCGCGGCCATTAGGTTCGCTATGGGTCAAAGACAGGCTCCGACCTCCCCGCCTTACCCCTTCGGCGTCAGTCGCCACATCCTGAGCGGATGGCGCACCGCGCCGGCTTCGGCCCCCGCCGCGTCGCCGCGGCCGATGTAGAGGTCGGCGCGGACGGGGCCGCGGATGGCCGAGCCGGTGTCCAGGGCCATGACCAGGCCGCGATAGCTGGCGCGGGCGCCGATCAGATTGCCGCCGTCGGCCTCGATCCACACGGCCTCGCCATAGGTCCAGCGCGAGGGGTCCACGGCCACCGAGCGGCGGGCGGGCAGGGGGACGCCGGCGGCGCCGGTGGCCTCATTGCCGTCGTCGGGGCTGACCCCGAAGAAGATATAGCGCGGGTTCAGGGCCATGACCGCGCGCGCCTCGGCCCCGCGATGGGCCGACAGCCAGCCGCGAATGGCGTCGCCCGAGGTTCCGTTCTGGGGCAGCAGGCCGCGCTCGGCCATCGGCCGGGCGATGCCGACGAAGGGCTTGCCGTTGTCGGCGGCGTAGGCGGCGCGCAGGCGGGCGCCGTCCGGGAAGGTCAGGGTTCCCGAGCCCTGAATCTGCAGGAAGAAGAGGTCCTCGGCCCGCATCCAGGCCAGGGCCGAGGACTGGGCCGAGCCCGCCTCGATGGCGGCGCGGTCGCCGACCTCGGACAGGTTGGACGGGCGGCTGAGGACCGGGGCGTCGAACTCGGCGTCCGGCGTGCGGCGGGCGGCGTACTCGGGCGCAAAATAGGCCGTCAGCAGACCGGCGCGGCCGTCGTCGGTGCGGGCTTCGGTCGCGACGAAATTCGTCTCTAGGAAGGCGCGGGCGTCGCTGGGGCTGGCCCGGCGCGCGGCCAGGTCGCGGGCGCGGGCGCAGACGGCCTCGGCTGCCCCGCCCCGGGCGCGGACGCAGCCGGCGACATAGGCGTTGAAGGCGGCCAGATGATCTTCCTCGGCCCAGCCGGGCAGGGCGGTCAGGCTCAGCCCCTCGACCGGGACCGGCGGCGTGATCGGTCCCGGGCCGGGTCCCGGCGGCGGCACGACCGGCGGGGTCGAGGCGCAGGCCGCCGCGAACAGCAGAAGCGACAGGACGCCGAGTTTCGTCACGCCCGACCGCCCCATTTGCGAGACGGGCGCCACGGCGACGGCGCGCATCAGGCGCTGGCCGGCTCGACGCGGGCTAGGGCCCAGTTGGGATCGGCGGCGCCGAGGGCGCGCTCGAAGGTCCACAGCTCGGCGGTGCGGCGCTCGTCGGTCGTCGCCTCGCCCTCGGCGGGGGTGACGGTGCTGCGCATCTCGGCCAGGAAGCGGACCTTGGCGACGGCGCGGTCGTCGCGGACCGTGGCCAGTTCCAGGTCGGCGCGGGGCGTGTGCAGGAACTCGGCCTGTTCGCGTTCGCCGCGCGCCTCTCGGGCGGCGATGCCGGCCTCGAACGAGGTCATGACCGACGGCGTCAGCAAGGGGCGCAGGGCCTCGCGGTCGCCGGAGGCGTAGCCCCGCACGATGGTCTCATAGGCCTGACGCGCGCCCTCGAGGAAACGGGCCGGATCGAAGCCGGGATCGCGCGCCTTCAGCCCGGCGACAGCGGCGGCGGTGGCCGCGTCCAGCCCCGGCGCAGCCGCGGTCGGCGCCGGGCCGCCCAAGGGGGCGGTCTGCGGCAGACGGGCGTCTTCCTGCGGCTGGCGCCCGACCTTCTTGCCCAGGACGTTGTAGAGCATGAACAGCAGCACCGCGGCGACGATGGCGAACATGACGATCTGGAATTGGATGGGCACGGGCTTCACCTGATTGGCGCGCGCCCAAAGGGGGATCGACGGGCGCGCATCTGTTGCTGTGAGGATTAGGGGGCGTTCCCGCCGGGCGCAAGGCGAGGGGGGCTCAGAACGCCGGTCTCGCCGTTGCGGCCAATAGCCTCGCCGTGGTAGTCGCGGACCCTTCATCCCGGGCCCGGAGCGGTCCGGCGTCCCTCGATTTCAGACTGACGGCTTATACTTCATGACCGACGCCACCGCCCCCGCCGACACCGCCGCCAACGGCCAGACCGAGCCGACGCAGGGCCAACCCGCCGGTCCCGGCTTCCGCATCATGGCGCAGTACGTCCGCGACCTGTCCTTCGAGAACCCGCGCGCGCCGGAAAGCCTGCGCATCGAAGGCAAGCCCGCCATCGACATGGGCGTGGAAATGAACGCCGCCGGTCGTCCCGACGGCCTGTTCGAAGTCGACCTGAAGCTGTCGGTCAAGGCGACCGGCGACGACAAGAACGCAGTGTTTCACGTGGAACTCGTCTACGGCGGCCTGTTCGCCCTGAGCGGCGTCTCGCCCCAGGACATCGAGCCCCTGCTGCTGATCGAGTGCCCGCGCTACCTCTTCCCCTTCGCGCGCCAGATCATCGCCCAGGCCACCTCGGACGGCGGTTTCTACCCGCCCTTCATGGTCGACCCGATCGACTTCGCCGCCATCTACGTCGCCCGCCAGCAGCAGATCGCCAGCGGCCCGGCCGAAACCGGCCAGGCATAATTCATAAGAAAGACCGCTAACGCGAGGCGCGCGGCGCCTCGCTGCTTGAGCGGAAGATTGGGGGGCGTCCTTGGGGGCGTCCCCTTTTCTATGCAGGGAGACTGTGGTGCTGAAGGTCATCGCCGAGGACTTCATCAAGCCCGAGCATGTCGAGACGGTCATGCCGCTCTACCGCGAACTGGTGCGGATGACGCGCGCCGAGCCGCTATGCGTCGCCTATGATCTGTTCACGGATCAGCGCCAGCCCGGCCACTTCGTCTTTATCGAGGAATGGCCCGATCAGGCGGCGCTGGACGCCCATTGCGCCAGCGAGCATTTCCGCCGCCTGGTGCCGCAGATCGACGCCTATCAGGACAAGCCCGGGACCTACATCCTGATGGACCCGGCGGTTTAGGCCGCCGCTTCGTCCTTGGCATCGACCTCGACCGTCACGCCGTAACCGGCCCACAGGCTGTGGTCCTTCAGCGTGGATTTCAGGAAGGCCAGATGCGCCGCCTGCTCCGTCTCGGTCGAGCGGAAGGGCAGGGGATTGGGCCGCGCCCCGTGGCTGACCGAGGCGGCCGCCGCCACGGCCTGGGGGCTGCGGGCCGAGGTCAGGTCCAGGGCCCTTTCCTTGCCGCCGCGAAGTTCGAGGTAGACCTCGGCCAGCAGGCGGGAGTCGATCAGGGCCCCGTGCAGGGTGCGATCGACCAGCGAGATCTTGAAGCGCTTGCACAGGGCGTCCAGCGAGTTGGGCATGCCCGGAAACCGCTTCTGCGCCAGCTGAAGGGTGTCGATCCACCGCTCCTGCGGCGGCGGCTTCTGGCCGATGCGGCTATACTCGAAGTCGATGAAGTTGCGGTCGAAGTTGGCGTTGTGCGCGATCAGGGGCGCGTCGCCGATGAACTCCAGCAGGTCGGCTGCGATCTCGTGGAACTTGGGCGCGTCCTTGACGTGGTCGTCAGTGATGCCGTGCACACGGATCGCGTCCGGCGGGATCAGGCGCTCGGGATTGACCAGTCGGTGAAAGGTCCGACCCGTGGGCAGAAGGTCATAAATCTCGATGCAGCCGACCTCGATCAGACGGTCGCCCGTCTTGGGATCGAAGCCTGTGGTTTCGGTGTCGAGAACGATTTCGCGGGCCATGCCCCTTAATGCCGGTCTTCGATCCTTTGCGAAAGGCTCAAGCCGCGTCCGAGGCGGCGTTCAGGGCCGCCTGAATGGCTTGCGCTGCGGCCAGGCTGCGCTCCGCCTCGGCGACGTCGCCGTCCTCCAGATGCCAGGCCGCCGACAGACAGGCGTGACAGAAGCCGTAGCCGAGCACGGCCGCGACGGGCCGCTGCACCGCCGGCGCCAGAACCTCGGCCAGACGGTGCGCGCGGGCTGGGTCCGTGCGCAGGTCCTGACGCTCCAGCGGATTGTAGAGCAGATTGGCCGCGTCATAGGCTGGGTCGCCGATGAGGCCGTGCGGATCGATGGCCAGCCAGCCGCGTCGCCCGAACAGGATGTTGTCGTGGTGCAGGTCGCCGTGCAGCGGCTGAACCGGCCCGCCCGCCAGGGCCGTAAACAGGCGCCGGCCATGGCGAAGAGACCGCCTTCGCGTTCGACCGCCGTGGTCAGGGCGGCGAACCGATCCGTCATGGTTTGCAGGCCCCCGGCGCGACGGGTCGAAGGGGCGTGCAGGCGGCGCAGCACCTCGGCGGCGATCAGGGTCGCGGCGGCGTCCCCTTCCTGATCCAGCACCTGGGTCAGGGTTCGTTCGCCCGCGTCCTCCAGCATCTGCCAGACGCCATCGACGGCCAGCAATCGCACGGCGCCCAGGCCCTCGCGCCAACCGAGATAGGCCGTAGCATGGGCGGCCTCCGACGCCGCCAGGGCGCTGACGCGTTTGATCACGACCGCGTCGCCGTCCAAACGACGCGCCCGCCAGACCTGGCCGCCAATGCCCTCGGCGAGAGGCGTCGTCACAACGACGCCCCAGGCCGTCGGCAGGTCTGGCGGCGTCATGGCTCAATGCGGACGGGCTTGGTCCAGCCCGGCGATAGAACCGTCTCGACGACCTGGCGCACCTGATCGCGCGCGGCGTCCAGCCCTCGGCCCGTATCGATCAGAAAATCGGCGCGGCGGCGTTTCTCAGCGTCGGGCAGTTGTCGGGCCAAAATGGCCTCGAAGCGGTCGCGGGTCATGCCGGGCCGGGCCAGGACACGCGCGGCCTGGACCGCGGGATCGGCGGCGACCACGACCACGGCGTCGACGAAGGCATCCCCGCCGGTTTCGAACAGCAGGGGGATGTCGAGCACGGCCAGCCGCACGCCCTCGGCCCGGGCCGCCGCCAGATCCTGCGCCCGATCCTGCGCTACCAGAGGATGGACGATGGCTTCCAGACGCTTGAAGGCGCCTTCGTCGCGGCCCAAGGCCTCGGCGAGACGCGTGCGGTCGACGGCGCCGTCGACGACCACGCCGGGGAAGGCCTGACCCAGGGGTTCGACCGCCGCCCCGCCACGCGCATAGAGGCGATGCACGGCGGCGTCGGCGTCCCAAACCAGTGCGCCTTCGTCGGCGAACATCCGCGATGTCGTCGACTTGCCCATGCCGATCGAGCCCGTCAGGCCCAGGATAATCACGCGGCTTCTCCCAGATGAGCCAGCAGCAGGGTGCGCAGATCCAAAGACGGCGGCGGGCGACGGAACAGGGCCATGAACAAAGGCGCCGCCTGACCGATCAGCATGGCCAGGCCGTCCACCGTGGTCAGACCCCGCGCCCGCGCCGCGGCCAGAAAGGGGGTGACGACGGGCTTGTAAGTCATGTCCATGACGACGGCGGTCGGCTTCAGCACCGACAGATCGATGTCAGGCCGCACGCTCAGGGCGTTGATGACCAGATCGGCCTCGGCCAGGGCGATTTCGCCAGCGACGCTGACGGCTGGTCCCAGATCGGCGGCCAAGGCCTCGGCCCGGTCGCGCGAGCGGTTGAGGATGCGGATGCTAGCCCCCGCCTCGATCAGGGCGCCTGCACTCGCGCGTGCAGCTCCGCCAGCGCCCAGCATGACCACGACGGCGCCCTTCAAATTGAGCGCCGGAGCCTGTTCAGACAGGGCGTAGAGAACGCCGACGCCGTCGGAACTGTCCGCCAGCACGCGGCCGTCCTGAAAGACCAGAATATTGGCCGACCCGGTCGCCTGCGCCGCGGCGCTCGCCTCATCGGCCAATGCGAAGGCCTGTTCCTTGAAGGGAGCGGTGACGTTCAGACCCTGAACCAGACCCGCGCGCCCGGCGGCGACCAGGATGGCGAACCCGGCCGCGTCTTTCGGCGCGAACGGCATATAGGCGCCGTCGATATCGTCGGCTTCCAGCCAGGCATTGTGGATCACCGGACTGAGCGAATGCGCCACCGGCTGACCGGCGATGCCCGCCAGAACGGCGGCGCCGGTGATGCGGTTCTTGCCGAGGGAAGGGGACAAGCTCACGACAGGATCACGCCGGCGCGGCGCAGTTCGGCCAGAACCGGCCACAGCGGCAGGCCCAGGACGGTGAAATAGTCGCCCTCCACCGCCTCGAACAACTGCGACCCTATTCCTTCCAGCCTGTAGGAGCCGACGCAGGCCAACAGGGCTTCGCCCTCCGCCGCCAGATAGGCGTCGAGGAAGGCGTTGGAAAAGTCGCGCATCTTCATCTCGACCGTGTCCACGCCGGACCACACTATTTGACCATTGCGGGCGAGAGCTGCGCCGGAATGCAGTTGATGGGTGTGGCCACGCATGGCGGTCAGGCGTTCGCGCACCGCCGCCAACGTCGGGGCCTTGGAGACCAGACCGCCGTCGAAGGCCAGGGTCTGGTCGGCGCCCAGGACCCAGGCGTCGGCGTCGTGGCGCGACACGGCCAGGGCCTTGGCCCGGGCCAGCTCAACCGCCAGGGCGACCGGATCGACGCCAGGCGTCTTCAGCGCGTCCTCGTCCACGTCGGCGACGTGAACCGTGAAGGGCACGCCCGCATCGGTCAGAACCGCGCGGCGCGCCGCGCTCTTGGAGGCCAGAATCAGGCGTTCGCCGTCGGTCGTCATCACGAGGGGGCTCCAGGGGTGTCCTGGCGACGGCTGCGCCGCTCGCTCAGCAGGTTGATGATGGCGGCCGCGGTCTCCTCGACCGAGCGGCGGGTCACATCGATGGTCGGCCAACCGCGCCGTTCGAAGGCGCGACGCGCCTTGACCGTCTCGTCGCGCACCGCGTCGTGATCGACATAGTCGGAGGCGCGCGCGGCGTTCAGCCCCTCCAGCCGGTTACGGCGGATCTGCACCAGACGATCAGGCGAGACGGTCAGACCGACGACCAGCGGGTGCTTCAGCCGGGTCAACCGCTCGCCGTCTTCCTGACCCGGCACCAGGGGCACGTTGGCGGCGCGAATGCCGCGATTGGCCAGATAGATGCAGGTTGGGGTCTTGGACGTCCGGCTGACGCCGCACAAAACCACGTCAGCGTGCTCCAGTTGTTCCAGCGTGCCCTGGCCGTCGTCGTGGGCGATGGCGAAGTCCAGGGCGCCGATGCGATTGAAATAGCCATGGTCCAGAGCATGCTGGGCCCCAACGCGGGTCGAGATATTGGTCCCTAAATAGCCGGACAGCGCCCCGACCAGAGGGTCCAGCGCCCCGATTTGCGGCGTCTTCAAACGGCGACAGCCTTCTTCCAGCTGTTCTCGAAGCTCCCGGTCCACCAAGGTGTGAAGCACCACGCCGGGCGCCCCGGCGACTTCCTCCAGCACCCGCTCCATCTGCTTGGGCGAGCGGACGAGGGCGTAGATATGCTCGATGGGAATGACGCCGTCGAAACGAGCGATCACGGCCTTGGCCATGGCGTTCAGGGTCTCGCCGGTCGAGTCCGAGACCAGATGGACATGGAAATAGGTGGCCAGACGCGACGGGCGGGCGGGGCTCATGGCTCTGATCGTCTCCTCATCCTTCGCGCCCGGGTATCGCCGGACTCTTTCCCCCAAGCCTGTGCAAAAGCCGGGGCGCCGTTCGATATCGCCTGGGCGCCGACTGGGCGCCGATTGGGCGCCGAATCCTCTAGCAAGCTCAGACGCGGGTCGCGAGCGGGGATCGCGGGCGCCGATGGCCGAACGGCGCCTGGAGTCGTTCATACAGGCGCCGAATTATTATCCTCACCAGGGGATAAGGCGCCTTATCCAAATTTGGCGCCCGGCGCCTTTCCCACAACGGCGCCCAGATCGGACTCCTGTCACAGCGGACTCAGAACCGGTTATCCCCATAATCAACACACCATGGGCGAGGACCCGGGATTCGTTCTCTCGAAAACGGGGAGAAACCTGTCGATCGAAGGGAGTTCCGAATTCTATCCCCGCTGTCCAGCGCCCTGCTTCCATCCTCCAATTCTTTCAAATTCTTATTCTTGAATAGGGATTGAGGCTTGGGGGTGTGCATCCTAAAGCCCAGACCATGAGCACTCCTCTTCTGATCCAGGCTCTCCAGGGCCAGACTACGTCCCGTCCGCCCGTGTGGTTCATGCGTCAGGCGGGGCGCTACCTGCCCGAGTACCGCGAGCTGCGGGCCAAGGCGCCGGACTTCATCGCCTTCTGCCACAACCCCGAAATGGCGGCGGAAGCGACGCTTCAGCCAATGCGTCGCTTCGGCTTTGATGCGGCCATCGTTTTCGCCGACATCCTGCTGATCCCGGGCGCGCTGGGACAGAAGGTCTGGTTTGAAGCCGGCGAAGGTCCGCGCCTCGGCGCCCTGCCGTCGGTGGAGTCGATGCGGGAGCTGGCCTCCGGAGCGGGGGAGGTCCTGAAGTCGGTGGGCCAGACCCTCAGCCTGGTGCGCGCTGAACTGGACCCGTCCAAGGCCCTGATCGGTTTCGCCGGCGCGCCCTGGACCGTGGCCACCTATATGCTGGACGGCGAAGCCCGCACCATCATGAAGGGCGAGCGCGCCGCGGCTCGCACCTACGCCTATGCCGAACCGGAAAAGGTCGCGGCCCTGCTGGACGTCCTGGTCGAGTCCACCGCCCATTATCTGAAGATGCAGCAGGACGCCGGCGCCCAGGTGCTGAAGATCTTCGAGAGCTGGGCCGAGGGCCTGCCGGACGATCTGTTCGAAACCCTGGTCCTGAAGCCTCACCAGGCGCTTGTGGCGCGTGCCCGGGCCCTCGGGGTCACCGTGCCGCTCATCGGCTTCCCAAGGGGCTCTGCGGCGCTTGCGGAGCGTTATGCGACCCAGTGCGATGTTCAGGCCGTAGCGCTGGACACCGCCTGTCCTCTGGACGTCGGCAAGCGGGTGCAGGCCATCAAGCCCATCCAGGGCGCGCTCGATCCCCTGTTGCTGCGCGCCGGCGGCGAGGCGCTGGACCGCCGCGTCGATCAACTGCTCGAGGCCTGGGGCCAGGGGCCGTGGATCTTCAACCTGGGTCACGGCATCCTGCCGGACGTGCCGATCGCCCACGTCGAGCAGGTCCTGCGTCGGATCGGAGCCCAGTGAACATGACTGCCGAGACCCGTCGTCCGAACCGGCGCGTGGCCGTCGTGCTGACCAATCTCGGTGGCCCGGACGGGCCTGACGCGGTTAAACCCTTCCTGTTCAACCTGTTCAATGACCCGGCCATCATCGGTTTGCCGGGAATCGTTCGCACGCCTTTGGCCCGGCTGATCTCCTCGCGCCGCGAGAAGTCGGCCCAGGCCAACTATGCGCGCATGGGCGGGGGCTCGCCCTTGCTGCCCGAGACGCTGGAACAGGCGGCGGCTCTGTCCGAAGCCTTGGCCGACGCGGCGCCGGGAGATGAGACCGAGGTCTTCATCGCCATGCGCTACTGGCATCCTCTGACCGAGGATACGGCGAAGGCGGTGGCTGAGTTCCAGCCCGATCATGTGGTCCTGTTGCCCCTCTATCCGCAGTTTTCGACCACCACGACGGCCTCGTCGCTGAAGGCCTGGCGCGAGGCCTACAAGGGGTCGGGCGAGGTCCACGCCGTCTGCTGCTATCCCGACGCCGAGGGCTTGATCGATGCCCAGGTCCGCCTGATCCGCGAGACGATGGACAAGGCCGAGGGCCGACCGGTGCGCGTGCTGTTTTCGGCCCACGGCATTCCGGAAAAGCTGGTCGCCGCCGGCGATCCCTATCAGGCCCAGATCGAGGCCACCGTGGCGGCTGTCGTCGCCCGCATGGGTCTGAGCGACTGGGCCATCTGCTATCAAAGCCGGGTCGGGCCGTTGAAATGGCTGGGGCCGTCGACGCCCGAGGCCATCGAACAGGCGGGACGGGACGGGGTCGGCGCCGTGGTCGTGCCTATCGCCTTCGTCTCCGAACACATTGAGACCCTGGTCGAGCTGGATCACGAATACGCCGAATTGGCCGAACAGGTCGGTTGCGCCCCCTATCTGCGGGCGCCGGCCGTGGGCGTGGAACCCGCCTTCATCGCGGCTCTGGCCCAGGCGGTGGAGGCGGCGCTTCAAACCGCGGGCGTGGCGCCGCAGGGCGCCTCCAGGGGTGGACCATGCGCCCACTTGAAAGCCTGTCCCAGCGGTTGTTCAAAGGCGGCTTGATCGGCCGAGGGGGAGCCTCATGGACTATTACAATCTGGCCCGCGGGCTTCACATCCTGGCGGTGATCGCCTGGATGGCTGGCATGCTCTTCCTGCCGCGCCTGTTCGCCTATGACGCCGAGCAGAACGCCAAGCCCGAGCCGCTGCGCGGCGAGATGCAGGCCCTGCTGCGCCTGTGGCAGACGCGTCTGCTGCGCATCATCATCAACCCGGCCATGATCCTGGCCTTCATCTTCGGCGGCTGGCTGCTGTGGCTGCGCAGCGGCGACGGCGCTGACTGGTCCTTCGCGCATCAGCCCTGGATGCTGACCAAGCTGACCGGCGTCTTCCTGCTGGCCGCCTGGCACGGCTTCCTCGCCGGACAGCGCAAGAAGATCGCTGCCGGGACGTCGAAATATTCGGGTCGTTTCTGGCGCATGACCAACGAGATTCCCTTCCTTTTGGCCATTGTCATGGTGCTGTCGGTCACCCTGGAATGGACCTTCTGATACCGCCTTGCTTGACGACGCCACGGGTTTCGTGGTTCCGCTCATGGTGAACCGTTCGGCGTGATCCCATTGCGATCCGCAGGGCGGTCCCTCTCTTCTTGCGACGCCTGCCGGTTTGATCCTGCGGGAGCCCGTCGCCCTCCCTCTGGCCGCAAGGCCGCGACATCGACAGACGAACCGCCCTCGACGTCCTTCGCGTCCGAGTGCGTGAGCGAGCACGCCATGACCGATACGCCCGAAAACAACGATCAGTCCACGGAAGTTGTTGAAACTGTTACGGAACGTCCGCGCAAGACGCTGACCCTGGGCGGCTCGCGCGCTGCGGTCGAGGCCGCGCCGGAATCGGAAGTCGAGATCGAAGCGGTCGCGGAAATCGTCAACGACGACGCCGGCGTCGACACCACGGCCGACGACGAGGACGAGGACGGCGAGCCGATCGTCCCCAACGGCCGCATCACCCTGCAGGAACTGAACGAAAAGACGCCAGAAGATCTGGTCGCCTTCGCCGAGGGCCTGGACATCGAGAACGCGGGCAATCTGCGCAAGCAGGACCTGCTGTTCGCCATCCTGAAGACCCTGGCCGACGAAGAGGTCGAGATCATCGCCTCGGGCGTGCTGGAGATCCTGCCGGACGGCTTCGGCTTCCTGCGCAGCCCTGACGCCAACTATCTGCCGGGTCCGGACGACGTCTATGTCTCGCCGTCGCAGATCCGCCGCTTCGGCCTGCGCTCGGGCGATACGGTGCACGGCGCCGTGCGCGGTCCGCGAGAGGGCGAGCGCTACTTCGCACTGCTCAAGGTCGACACGATCAACTTCGAAGATCCGGAGATGGTCAAGACCAAGGTCCTGTTCGACAACCTGACGCCGCTCTATCCCGAAGAGCGTCTGCACATGGAAATCCAGGACCCGACGCTGAAGGACCGCTCGGGTCGGGTCATCGACATCGTCGCCCCGCTCGGCAAGGGCCAGCGCTGCCTGATCGTCGCCCCGCCGCGCGTGGGTAAGACGGTCATGCTGCAGAACATCGCCAAGTCGATCGAGAAAAACCACCCGGAGGTCTTCCTCATCGTCCTGCTGATCGACGAACGCCCCGAAGAAGTCACCGACATGCAGCGCACGGTGAAGGGCGAGGTCGTCGCCTCCACCTTCGACGAGCCGGCCACCCGCCACGTCGCTGTGGCCGAAATGGTCATCGAAAAGGCCAAGCGTCTGGTCGAGCACAAGAAGGATGTCGTCATCCTGCTGGACTCCATCACCCGCCTAGGCCGCGCCTACAACGCCACCGTTCCGTCGTCGGGCAAGGTCCTGACCGGCGGCGTCGACGCCAACGCCCTGCAGCGGCCCAAGCGCTTCTTCGGCGCCGCGCGCAATGTGGAGCAGGGCGGGTCACTGACCATCATCGCCACGGCGCTGATCGACACCGGCAGCCGCATGGACGAGGTCATCTTCGAAGAGTTCAAGGGCACGGGTAACTCGGAAATCGTCCTGGACCGCAAGGTCGCCGACAAGCGCATCTTCCCGGCCATCGACGTGCTCAAGTCCGGCACCCGCAAGGAAGATCTCATCACGCCGAAGGATCAACTGGCCAAGACCTATGTCCTGCGCCGCATCCTCAACCCGATGGGCCCGCAGGACGCGATCGAGTTCCTGCTCGACAAGCTGCGCCAGTCCAAGAACAACGGCGACTTCTTCCAGTCCATGAATACATAATTCCGGCCCTGGCGCCGCCCGCGCGGCGGGCGGCTTCTAGAGGGCATGTTTCACGTGAAACAGGCGAGGGCGCTATGAAGCTGAACATCGAGATCGACTGCACCCCGGCCGAGGCCCGCGCCTTCCTGGGCCTGCCTGACGTGACCGTCCTCAACGACCATCTGGTCGCCGAGATGCAGAAGCGAATGGACGCCAACATGGCGGCCATACAGCCCGATGAGCTGATGAAGACCTGGACGTCTTTTGGGGTTCAGGCCCAGGACCAGTTCCGCCGCCTGATGGAAGCCGCCGTCACGGGCGCGCCCAAGGGCTGACGACTTGAGTTCCAACACCGACACCATCTTCGCCCTGGCTACCCCGCCGGGGCGGGCGGCCATCGCCATCCTGCGTCTGTCCGGCCCGGGCGTGGACGGCGCTCTGACCGCGCTGGGAGCAGGGGGGCTGACCCCGCGTCTAGCCTCGCTTCGCACCCTTCACCACGACGGCGAGATGGTGGATCAGGCCCTGGTCCTGCGCTTCCCCGGACCCAATTCCTACACTGGTGAGGACTCGGCGGAGCTGCATCTGCATGGCGGCCGCGCCGTGGTCGAAGCCGCCTGCCGCGCTCTGATCGCGTTGGATGTCCGCCCTGCCGAGCCAGGCGAGTTCACCCGTCGCGCCTTTCAGAACGGCCGCATGGACCTGGCCCAGGCCGAGGCCGTGGCCGACCTGATCGACGCCGAAACGAGCGCGCAAAAGTCCCAGGCCCTGGGCCAACTGGACGGAGCCCTCAGCGCCGCCTACGCCGGTTTCCGCCGGGACCTGCTGAAGGCCCTGTCCCTGGTCGAGGCCGAGATCGACTTCCCCGATGAGGAAGTGCCCGACAACCTGGCCCGCACCGCCGGTCCGGTTCTGGACCAGCTGGCTGCCGATTTGCGCGCCGCCCTGGCCGATTCCGACCGCGGGCGGCGGGTGCGCGAGGGCTATCGCATCGTCCTGATCGGCGAGACCAACGCCGGCAAGTCGTCGCTGTTCAACGCCCTGACGGCGCGCGAGGCGGCCATCGTCACCCCCATCGCCGGCACCACCCGCGACGTTCTGGACGCCGAACTGATGATCGGCGGATATGCCGTGACCCTGTCTGACACCGCCGGTTTGCGCGACAGCGACGACCTGGTCGAGGCGGAGGGCATCCGCCGCGCGCGCCAGCGGGCGGAAGGCGCGGACCTGCGCCTCTGGGTCCGCGCGCCGGGCGTGGGGCAGGGAGAAGATCCTGCATCAGCCTTTGCGCTAGCCGACGACCTGCAGATCCTCAACAAAGCCGACCTCGGCGCCGTCGTGGCGGCTGAGGGAATGGAGGCCCTGAGCCTCAGCACAGCCAGCGGGCAGGGGCTGGCTGAACTGCACGACTGGATCGCCGCTCGTCTGGCCCGCGACCTGTCGGGCGCTGACTTCCCGGCGGTGACGCGCGAGCGCCATCGGCGTCGTTTGGTCGAGGCCCTGGCCGCGGTCGAGGGGGGGCGCCGCGCGCTCGATCTGGCGCCGGAGATGGCGGGCGACGATCTGCGCCGCGCGGCTGACGCTCTGGCCCGGGTCACCGGCGCCATCGGCGTCGAGGATATCCTGGGCGAGGTCTTCTCGACCTTCTGCATCGGCAAGTAGCCACAGAACTTCGGTGTTTCACGTGAAACACCGGTGTCGTTCCAGTGGCGATTTCGGTCGGGATAGACTATGTCCTCGGCCATGAGTTCCTCCCCCTCAAACACTTTCGACGTCATCGTCATCGGCGGCGGCCATGCGGGCTGCGAGGCCGCCGCCGCCTCGGCGCGCGCCGGCGCTCGCACCCTGCTGCTGACCCAGAAGCTGGAAACCGTCGGCGAGATGAGCTGCAACCCGGCCATCGGCGGCCTGGGCAAGGGCCATCTGGTGCGCGAGATCGACGCCCTAGACGGCGTCATGGGCCGTCTGGCCGATGTCTCCGGCATCCAGTTTCGCCTGCTGAACCGCTCCAAGGGCGCCGCTGTGCGCGGTCCACGTAGCCAGATCGACCGTCGTCTCTACCGAGAAGCCATGCAGGCCGAACTGGCCCAGACGCCGAACCTGACCCTGATGGCCGGAACCGCCGAGGCCCTGATCCTGAACGGCGACCGCGTGGTCGGTGTCACGACGGGCGAGGGGGCGGAACTCCGCGCCGGGGCCGTGGTCCTGACGACCGGCACCTTCCTCAACGGGGTCATCCATCGCGGCGAGGAGCGCATCGCGGCAGGTCGCTTCGGGGAGGCGCCGTCGGTCGGTCTGGCCGCCGACCTTTATGGCTCGGGTCTGATGATGGGCCGTCTGAAGACCGGCACGCCCGCGCGTCTGGACGGCCGCACCATCGCCTGGGATCGTCTTGAGATGCAGGCGGCAGACGACGAGCCCGTGCCGTTCAGCTTCCTGACCGACAAGATCGAAGTGCCGCAGATCGCCTGCGGCATCACCCATACGACCGAAGACACCCACCGCATCATCGCCGAGAACCTGGGTGAAAGCGCCGTCTATGGCGGCAAGCTGTCGGGTCGCGGCCCGCGTTACTGCCCCTCGATCGAGGACAAGGTGGTCCGCTTCGCGGACAAGACCAGCCATCAGGTCTTCCTGGAACCCGAAGGTCTGGACGACCCGACCGTCTATCCCAACGGCATTTCGACCTCGGTGTCTGACGCGACGCAACTTGCATTCCTGAAGACGATGCCCGGTCTGGAAGCCGTCGAGGTCTTCCGCTTCGGCTACGCCATCGAATACGACTATGTCGACCCGCGCGAACTGACCCCGGCGCTGGAGGTCAAGAAGCGGCCCGGCCTCTATCTGGCGGGACAGATCAACGGCACGACCGGTTATGAGGAGGCTGGGGCGCAAGGCCTGATCGCCGGGCTCAACGCCGCCCGCGCCGCCGCTGGTTCGGATCCGATCATCCTCGGTCGCGACCAGGCCTATATCGGCGTCATGATCGACGACCTGGTGACGCGCGGCGTCACCGAGCCCTATCGCATGTTCACCAGCCGGGCCGAGTACCGCCTGACCCTGCGCGCCGACAACGCCGATGTTCGCCTGACGGATCTGGGCGTCGCCGCCGGCGTCGTCGGGTCCGAGCGCGCGAAAGTATGGCTGGATAAGGCCGCGCAGTTGGACCGGGCGAACCGTGTTTCACGTGAAACCCAGTTCACCCCCAAGGAGGCCGGCGCCCTGGGCATCAGCGTCAACGCCGACGGCCAGCGCCGCTCGATACGCGACCTGCTCTCCTTCCCCAATGTGAGCCTGGATCAGTTCGTCGCCGTGCGGCCCGAGATCGCCGACTGGTCGACCGCCGTGCGCGAGCAGGTCGAGATCGACGCCGTCTATGCCGGCTATCTGGACCGTCAGGCGTCGGAGGCCGAGGCCCTGCGTCGGGAGGAGGGCCTGTCCCTGCCCGAAGGCCTCGACTACGCCGCCATCGGCGGCCTGTCGAACGAGGTCCGTGAGAAGCTGGTCCTGGTCCAGCCCCGCACCCTGGGGCAGGCGGGTCGCATCGAGGGCATGACGCCGGGCGCCCTGACGGCGCTGCTGGCCCATGTGAAGAAGGCGACGTCGCTCGCCGCAGAAGTCGAGACCATTGTCGCGTGAGCCTGGATCCCGTCGCCGCCTTCCGCGCCCACACCGGCGCCAGTGAAACCCAGATCGCCGATCTGACCGCCTTCCTCGCCATGCTGACCGAGGCCAATGAGGTGATGAACCTGGTCGGGCCGGATAGCATTCCCGACTTCTGGAACCGCCATGCCTGGGACAGCGCCCAGTTGCTGGCCCTGGCGCCCGAGGCCCTGACCTGGGCCGATCTGGGCGCCGGCGCCGGCTTCCCCGGCGTGGTTCTGGCCATCATGCTGAAGGACCGGCCGGAGGCTCATGTCTGGCTGATCGACAGCCTGGGCAAGCGCTGCCGGTTCCTGCAGCAGGTGGTCGATGCGCTTGATCTGCCCGCGACCGTCCTCAACGGCCGGGCCGAGGAGCAGGACGTCGAGGTCGAGATCGTCACCGCCCGCGCCGTGGCGCCGATGGAGAAACTGCTGGCTTATGCACAGCCTTACTTCCAGCACGGTGCACAAGGTCTGTTCCTGAAGGGGGAGAAGGCCGAAGCTGAGTTGAAAGAGGCGGCCAAGGTCTGGCAGTTTAAGAGCGACCTCTCCGTCTCGCGCAGCGACCCGCGCGGCCGCATTGTTTCTGTCCGGAGCCTTCGCCGTGTCCGCTGATCGCGAGAAACAGACCCGAGTCCTGGCCGTCTCCAACCAGAAGGGCGGGGTGGGCAAGACCACGACCGCCATCAACCTGGGCACCGCCCTGGCCGCCATCGGCGAAAAGGTGCTGATCGTCGACATGGACCCGCAGGGCAACGCCTCCACGGGGCTGGGTGTTCCACGTGAAACACGCCGAGCGACGATCTATGACGTTATCGTCGACGGTCGTCCGATCGACCAGTCGGCGGTCGAGACCGCCGTGCCCGGCCTTTTCATCGTGCCCGCCGACGCCGACATGTCGGGCGTCGAGATCGAGCTGAGCCAATCGGATCGACGCTCCTATCGTCTGCGTGACGCCCTGGCGGCGCAGGGAGGGGAGGGGCATTCCCGGTATGACTATGTTCTGATCGACTGCCCGCCGTCTCTGAACCTGCTGACGCTGAACGCCATGGCCGCCGCCGACGCGGTGCTGGTGCCGCTGCAGTGCGAGTTCTTCGCCCTGGAAGGCCTGACCCAGCTGATGCGGACCATCGACATGGTCAAGCAGAGCCTCAATCCGGCGCTGGAGATCCAGGGTCTGGTTCTGACCATGTACGACCGCCGCAACGCCCTGTCGGGCCAGGTGGCGGCCGACGTGCGCGCCCACTTCGGCGACAAGGTCTATGACAGCGTCATTCCCCGTAATGTGCGGGTGTCCGAGGCGCCGTCCTTCGGCAAGCCGGTGCTGATCTATGATCTGAAATGCACCGGCAGCCAGGCCTATCTGAAGCTGGCGCGCGAGCTTGTGGCGCGTGAACGCCAGCGTCGTCAGGCGCTCGCCGCCTGATCGGCGGCTTTCCCGATTAAGTAGAACGGAATCAGCATCTTGTCCGAACGTCAACGTGGTCTGGGTCGCGGCCTGTCGGCCCTTCTGGGAGAAAACGTCGCCGAGAGCGCGCCGGTGGACGGCGGGCCTCAGCCGACGGGCGTCCGCTCCGTGCCGATCGAGAGCCTGAAGCCCAATCCCGATCAGCCGCGCAAACAGTTCAGCGCCGAGAACCTGGAGGAGCTGACCGCCTCGATCCGCGACAAGGGGGTGCTGCAGCCCATCCTGGTGCGCGCCCAGCCGGGCCAGGACGGCATGTGGCAGATCATCGCCGGCGAGCGCCGCTGGCGCGCTGCCCAGGCCGCCCGTCTGCGCAACGTGCCGATCATCGAGCGCCCGATGGACGATGTCGAGGTGATGGAGGTGGCCATCATCGAGAACGTCCAGCGCGCCGACCTGAACCCGGTCGAAGAGGCCATGGCCTATGGCTCGCTGATCTCGCGCTTCGGCCGCACCCAGGACGCCCTGGCCGGCGTGGTCGGCAAGAGCCGCAGCCACGTCGCCAACACCCTGCGCCTGCTGCAACTGCCCGACAGCGTGCTGAATCACGTCATGGAGAACCGGCTCTCGGCCGGTCACGCGCGCGCCCTGATCACCGCCCCCAATCCCGAGGCCCTGGCCGAACAGGTCCTGTCCAAGGGCCTGAACGTGCGTCAGACCGAGGCGCTGGCGCGTCGCGCCGCTGACGGACCCCGACCCTCCAAGGCCAAGCCGGTCCTGAGCGGCGAGGGCGCCGCCGACGTCGCCGCCCTGGAGCAGGATCTGGCCGACGCCCTGGGCCTCAAGGTCCTGCTGACCGACAAGGGCGGCAAGGGCGAGCTGACCATCAAATACGGCACCCTGGAACAGCTCGATGACCTGTGCCGTCGCCTGATGCGGGGCTGACGGGCCTTTCCGGTCAGGCCGTGCTAAGGTGCGGCCATGACTGACCAGACTGACAAGACCAGCGCGACCGAAGCCCTTAAACGCGCCCTCGCGGCCAAGAAGGCGGGCTCGCAAGCCGGACCGGCCGGCGAAAAGGGCGGCGCACGCGGGGCCGAGCGGGCGATGCAGAGGCAGGCGGCGGCGGCGAACAAGCCCGCCTATCGCCGGATGTCGAAGCGGGGCTGATTCCTCGGGCCTCAAATAGCGCGAAGCGCGATAGGCTCGGGCTTTAAAGCCCGATGCGCCGTGCGCGGGCGGCGATTTCCAGCAGCAGACGTTCGGCGATCAGGGCCTCGGGCAGGCCCGTGGTCTTGGTGGCGACGTCGGCGGTGTTGACGCTGTCCTGCACCTCATCGAGCAGTTCCAGCCTCCAGGCGCGGGCCTGACGCAGGATCTCGGCCTCCTGCTTCCAGAACACCCCGGCGGCCTTGGCGGCCTCCTTGGGGCCCGCGCCCGAGGCCTGAAGCACGTTGATGCGGCGCAGCTTGCCCAGATGGATGGCCGCCATGCGCACGGCCATGACGGCGCTTTCGCCCTCGGCCAGGGCGCGACGCAGACCGGACTGGGCCGGGGCGGGGCGCCCGCCGAAGGCCTGCAGCACGGCGTCGGACAGGGAGGCGTCGGGCTCGACCCCCAGATGCTCTTCCAGTTCGGGGGTGTCGATGGTCCGGCCGGAGCCGGGGCCGATGTAGAGCACCAGCCGCTCGATCTCCTGACGCATCAGGCCGCGTTCGCGCGGCAGGCGGCCGACGAAGCGCTCCAGGGCGTCGGCGGTCAGGCCCACCTTGTCAGCGCCCAGGGCTTCGCGCGTCATCCGGGCCACGTCGCCGACCTCGTCCTCGTAGCAGGCGATGCCGACGGCCCCGGCGGCCTTCTCGGCGGCCTTCCTCAGGGCGGATTCACGACCGAGCGCCCCGGCCTCGATGACCAGCATGGCGTCCGGGTTGTAGCCGCCCTCGGCGTGGACGGTCAGAGCGGCGGCGATGGCCTTGTCAACGCTGGCCTTGCCGTCTGACAGGCGGATGCGCACCAGCCGCCGCCCGCCGATCATGGACAGGGCCGTTAGCGCCTCCTCCAGCCTGACCGCGTCGCCGTCGATGTCGGCCTCGGTCAGGAAGGTGACGTTGAAGGGGTCGTTCAGGTCGGGCGTGATCGCTTTGCATAGGGTCAGGGCGCGCTCGGACACGCCCGAGCGATCCTTGCCGTGGATGACGGCGGCGCGGATGTTCGCATCCGGCGCCTTGAGGAAGCGGTCGACCTCGGGCCGCTTGGCCAGGATCACGCGGACATCCCCCTCAGAATGGGCCTCACTGGCCCGCCAGGGCGCGCATCATGTCCAGCCGGATCAGGCGCGCCAGATCGGCGGCGGCTCGGTCCTCGCCGTCCTGCTGGGCGGCGATGGCGGCATAGGGCTGGTCGGCGGCGGCGTAGGTGGTGGTGGTGGTCTGCGAGCCCTTGATCGGCTCGCCGCCGCTGACCGGAGACAGAATCCAGTCGGCCTTGACCGTCAGTTCATAGCGGCTGGCCGTGTCGTCGATGCGCCTGCCCAAGGGGCGCCGTTCCTGGGTCACCTCGGTCGTCAGGCGGTAGAGGGGCTGGACTGAGCCGTCACGGCCGAAGGCGTCTTCCAGCTGCTCGCGCAGCCGGTAGCCCAGGCGGTTGTCCGGTGTGGTGACGGCGATGCGCGAGAGCCCTGCGCCCACGCCCGTCTCGCCGTACAGGGGCGTGAAGCCGCAGCCGGCCAGCAGGGTCGCGCCGGCCAAGGCGATCAGGGCGAGGGCGCGGCGCATCAGCCGGCCACCAGATTGACGATACGGTCGGGCACCACGATCACCTTGCGGACGCTGAGGTTGTTGGTGGCAAGGTAGGCCTGAACCGTCGGATTGGCGAGAGCGGCGGCCTCGACCGTCGCATTGTCCGATCCACGCGGCAGGACGACCTCGCCGCGACGCTTGCCGCCGATCTGGATGGGCAGTGTGACCTCATCGTCAGCGGCCAGGGCGGCGTCGAAGACGGGCCAGGGCGCGTCCAGAACCATGCCGTCTTCACCCAGGCGTGCCCAGGCTTCCTCGGCCAGGTGAGGCGTGAAGGGGGCGATCAGGCGGGCCAGGGTGCTGAGTGCGGCCTTCTTGGCCTCAGCGCCGGCCTTTTCGTGCTGACGGATGGTCGCCAGGAAGGCGTAGAGCTTGGCCACGGCCGAGTTGAAGCGGAAGTGTTCGACGCCCTCCGACACGGCCTTGATGGCCTTGTGCGTCTCGCGGATCAGGCTGGCGTCGACATCGGCGTTGGCGGGCGCTGCGGCGTCGAAGCCGTCGAACTCCGCCCAGACACGCTGGACGAAGCGGGCGGCGCCTTCGACGCCGCCGGTCGACCACTGGATGTCGCGCTCGGGCGGGCTGTCCGACAGGATGAACAGGCGGCCGGCGTCGACCCCATAGGCGGCGATGATGTCCTGGGGCGCCACCACGTTCTTCTTCGACTTGGACATCTTCTCGATGTCGCCGATCGTCAGCGCCGCGCCGTTGGACAGGCGGGTGGCGACGCGCTGGCCGTCCACGGTCTCGATGCGCACGTCCGAGGGCTCGACCCAGCGGGGTTTGCCGCTGGCTTCATGGCCTTCGTAATAGGTCTCGTGGACCACCATGCCCTGGGTGAACAGGCCAGCGAAGGGCTCCTTCACGTCCATCAGGCCAGCGTCTGACAGGGCGCGGGTGATGAAGCGGGCGTAGAGCAGGTGCAGGACCGCGTGTTCGACGCCGCCGATGTACTGGTCGACCGGCAACCACTTGGACGCGGCGGCCTTGTTGATCGGGGTGTCCGCCTTGGGGTCGGCGAAGCGGGCGAAGTACCAACTGGAATCGACGAAGGTGTCGAGCGTGTCGGTTTCGCGACGGGCTTCGCCGCCGCAGCTGGGGCAGTTGACGTGTTTCCACGTTGGGTGGCGATCCAGCGGGTTGCCGGGCACGTCGAAGCTGACGTCCTTGGGCAGCTCGACCGGCAGTTGCTCGGCCGGCACCGCCACGGGACCGCAGGCCTCGCAGTGGATAATGGGGATGGGGCAGCCCCAGTAGCGCTGGCGGCTGACGCCCCAGTCTCGCAGGCGATAGATGGTCTTGGCCTCGCCGGTGGCCGCCGCCTCGATGCGGGCGATGGCCTCGGCCTTGGCGGCCTCGATGCCCAGACCGTTCAGGAAGTCCGAATGGAAGATTGAGCCGGGGCCGGTATAGGCCTCGTCGCCCACGGCGAAGTCATCGCCTGCGCCCTCGGGCCGGACGACCGGGATCACCGGCAGGTCGTATTTTCGGGCGAAGTCGAGGTCGCGCTGGTCGTGGGCCGGGCAGGCGAAGACGGCGCCCGTGCCGTATTCCGACAGGATGAAGTTCGCGATCCAGACCGGGATCTCGGCGCCGGTGAAGGGATGGACGACCTTCAGGCCCGTGTCCCAGCCGATCTTTTCGGCCTGCTCGATCTCGGCTTGCGAAGCGCCGCCCTTGCGGCACTCAGCGACGAAGGCGGCGATCTCTGGATTCGCCTCGGCCAGTTGCTTCGAGATCGGATGGTCGGGGGCCAGGCCGACGAAGCTGGCGCCGAACAGGGTGTCGGGACGGGTCGTATAGACCTCGACCGCATCATGGCCGGCCGGGGCCGCACCGGGCGCGAAGGTCCACTTCATCTGCAGACCTTTGGATCGGCCGATCCAGTTTTCCTGCATCAGGCGGACCTTGTCAGGCCAGCGGCCTTCCAGCGTCGCCAGACCGTCGATGAGATCATCCGCATACTGAGTAATGCGCAGGAACCACTGGTTCAGCTTGCGCTTCTCGACCAGGGCGCCCGAGCGCCAGCCACGCCCGTCGATGACCTGTTCATTGGCCAGGACGGTGTTGTCGACCGGATCCCAGTTGACCACGCCGTCCTTGCGATGGACCAGACCGCGCTTGTACAGCTCCAGGAACCAGCCTTGCTGCTTGCCGTAGTAGGCCGGGTCGCAGGTGGCGAACTCGCGGCTCCAATCCAACGACAGGCCCAGCAGCTTCAGCTGGTCGCGCATGGTCGCGATGTTGGACCAGGTCCAGTCGCCGGGATGGACGCCGCGCTCCATGGCGGCGTTCTCGGCCGGCATCCCGAAGGCGTCCCAGCCCATCGGATGCAGGACATCGAAGCCCTGGGCGCGCTTGTGACGCGCCACCACGTCGCCCATCACATAGTTGCGGGCGTGGCCCATATGGATGTTGCCCGACGGATAGGGGAACATCTCAAGCACATAGTATTTGGGTCGACCGGTGTCTTCGTTGGACACGGAAAAGGCGTCAGCGGCCGCCCAGCGGGCTTGCTGGCGGGGTTCGGCGGTCTTGGACTCGTAACGAGTGGCCACGGCGTATCCTGAGGTATCGCCTCAGGCGCGAAGCTTGAGGCGGCCCTGAGGATCTGCGTTGGGAAGCAAAAGCGGAGAGGCGGCTCTTAGCGAGCCGCGTTGGCGAGATTAAGTTGGCGCGCGCGCGTCAGGATGGCGTTTTCCAGATCGGTTTCGGTCTGGGCCGCGACCGGGGCGGCGGTCCAGGCGCCCGCGGCGTCCTTGACTTCCTTGGTCACCGAGACGTTCAGGGCGTCGGCGCGCAGGCGGCGATCCAGGATGAAGACGGTGGCCTTGAAGCGCTCGTTCGGCGCTTGCGGATTGACGTACCAGTCATAGTTGACCACGCCGCCCCACGGATCGGCGCTGGTCAGGGGCATGAAGGCCAGGGTGTCCAGCGTCGCGCGCCACAGATAGGCGTTCACGCCGATGCCCAGTTGGGCGTCGGCCTTGGGGGCCTTATCCTTGCTGCCGACGAAGGGCAGGCTGGAGCAGCCGCCCAGCAGCAGTCCCGACGCGATAAGGGCGACCGCAGCGCCGCGAACAAATGCCATTCCGAGGTCTCCGTAAAGGTTCGAGGTCGAAGCGTGGAGCCGACCCCTGAGCGCTTGCGCCCATCGATCCGCGCACGTCTGCGCCGCAGTCACGCTCTATAACACGGCGAAAAGGGGCCGTGACAAGGCGAACCGCTGTTCGCAACGCCGAAGCTGAACAAATGGCGTGGTGTCAGCGCCACAGGACTCGTCAGAGTCGCGTGAAAATGCAGCGGAAGGGCCTGTGGATGACTAGGTTGCGTTGACCGGGCGTGACGACGGTGTCTAATCGCCAAGTAGAAACAAGCGTCGGCGTTTGGATGCCGGGCTCAAGGGTTGGAAGATGCGTTTCGTCGCGATCATCGCTGCGACTGTAAGCATCCTGGCTATCGCCGGGACGGCTCATGACGCCTCGGCCCAGGCCCGCCGCGCCCCCGCCGTCTCCCTGACCGAAGCCGCCCAGGCTTCGCATTCGACGCCCGCGCCGCAACGCCGCGGCCTGCGCTGGAACGACAGCGGCCGCTGGGGCCTGAACTTCAATCTGAACCAGCCTGTCGGCCGCGAAACCGACTGGGGCGACGTCGAGGCGGGGGCCTATTACCGCCTCAGCCCCCGTCTGCGCGTCGGCGCCGCCGCCAACCTGGCTTCACCCGAGGTCGACCCGGCTCGCGCCCCTGAAAGCGCCGCCGACCGACGCGCCGCGCCGCGCGTGCGTCTGGAAACCATCTTCAAATTCTGATCGACTGATTAGGCTTTCAGGCGAGGAAGGCCGCCTGCATGGCGTCCACGCCGGCGATTCCGCACGCGCCTGATCCGATCAGGGTCTCGGCGTTGGCCGGGCTGATTCCGCCCAGAGCATAGACGGGGCAGGGGGCGAGCGCCGCCATGGTCTTGAAACCTTCGATCCCAAGGGCGGTCTTGACCGCCGAGGCGCCGCCCGCCGGGAAGACCGGCGACAGCACAAGGGCGTCCAGATCGCGCGCGCCCTTCACCGTTTCAAGCGAATGCGCCGCCCCGGTCAGCAGCCAGTCGGGTCGCCGACCCGACAGGGCGTAGGCCGCGGACAGCGCCCGTTCCGGCAGATGCACGCCGTCCGCTTCGATCCGCTCGGCCAGGTCGGCGTCCAGCCCGACCAGCAGGCGCACCCCCGCATCCCTGGTCGCCGTTCGCAGCCACAGGCCTGTTTCGAAGGCATCAGGGGCGCCGAAATGACGGAAGACCACGCCGGCGCCGGCGGGCAGGCGGGCCGCCGTCTCCCACGGTCGGGGCGTGCGCGCCGGGTCGGTGAAGAAGAGCAGCGGGGGCAGGGGGTGTTTCGGCGGGCTGACAGCCGTCGCCGCACGGGCTAGAGCCGTCGCCGTCTGCCACAGCGTGCGCGCGTCCTCGGACAGGGTCATGACCGCCTCTAATCCCGCTTCCGCCGTTCCGTCCATCCATGATCGCTTCGCCGCCGTGCGTGAGCGTATCGACCGGGCCTGTGTTGAGGCGGGTCGCGACCCGGCCTCTGTAATCCTGACCGCCGTGTCCAAGACGCAAGGCGACGCGGCGCTGGAGGCAGCCCTGGCGTCCGGTCAGCGTGTCTTCGGCGAGAACCGGGTGCAGGAGGCGCAAGGCCACTGGGCCGACCGGCGCGCCGCCTTGCCCGATCTGGAACTGCGCCTGATCGGCCCGCTACAGACCAACAAGGCGGTCGAGGCGGTCGAACTATTCGATGTCATCGAGACCCTGGACCGCGAGAAGCTGGCGGCCGCTCTGGCCGCGGCGATGCAGAAGACGGGCCGCCGCCCCCGCGTCCTGGTCCAGGTCAACACCGGCGCCGAGCCGCAGAAGGCCGGGGTCCTGCCCGCCGACGCCGACGCTCTCATCGCCGCTGCGCGCGACGTGCACGGCCTCAGCGTCGAGGGCTTGATGTGCATCCCCCCGGCGAACGAGGAGCCTGGGCCGCACTTCAAACTTCTGGCCGAAATCGCCGCTCGCAGCGGCCTGTCGGTGCTGTCGATGGGCATGAGCGGCGATTATGAAGCCGCCATTGGCTGCGGCGCGACCCATGTTCGGGTCGGTTCGGCCCTGTTCGGGGAACGAAATACGCCTCTAAAGCCCTCTTAAAGCGATGAAATAGCGGAGCACCCTTGGCGAACCCCTCAAGCCTCGCCATTCTCTAGTCATGGCGACCCCCAAGACGATCCTCATCATCGACGACGACGACGACCTGCGCGAGGCCTTGGCCGAGCAGTTGGCCCTGCACGAGGAGTTTCGTCCCGTCCAGGCCTCCACCGCCACCGACGGGGTGCGTCAGGCGCGCGAGGTTCGCGCCGACCTGATCCTGCTGGACGTCGACCTGCCCGACATGGACGGCCGCGAGGCCTGCCGACTGATCCGCAAGGCGGGGGTCTCGACCCCGGTCATCATGCTGACGGCCCAGTCGTCGGATTCCGACGCCATCCTCGGCCTCGACTCGGGGGCCAACGACTACGTCACCAAGCCCTTCCGCTTTGCGGTCCTGCTGGCCCGCATCCGCGCCCATCTGCGCAGTCACGAGCAGTCCGAGGACGCGGTCTTCCAGATCGGCCCCTACGAGTTCCGTCCCGCGTCGAAGATGATGCTGGACGACAAGGGCAAGAAGGTCCGGCTGACGGAAAAAGAGACCAACATCCTCAAGTACCTCTATCGCGCCGGGGCCAAGCCCGTGTCGCGCGAGGAGCTGCTGACCGAGGTCTGGGGCTACAACGCCGGGGTCACCACCCACACCCTGGAAACCCACATCTATCGCCTGCGCCAGAAGATCGAACCCGAGCCCGGTCAGGCGCGCCTGCTGCTGACCGACGCGGGCGGCTACCGCTTGCAGCCTTGACCGGACGATGAGCGAGCGGCGTCCGACCCCGCCCCTGGTGGCGCTTCGGGCGTTCGACGCCGCCGCCCGCCTAGGCAGCTTCCGCGAGGCCGCCGAGGAGCTGGGCGTCACCCCCGGCGCCGTCAGCCGCCACATCAAGGCGCTGGAGATGCGGCTGGGCCTGCGTCTGTTTGATCGCTTCAACCGCTCGGTGGTCCTGACCGCCGACGGCCGCCGTCTGGCGCAAGGCGTGGCCGACGCCTTCGAGCGGCTGGAAAGCGCGCTGGAGGCCGTGCGGCCCGGCCGCAGCCGGCAGCTGCGCATCTCGGCCCTGCCGTCGCTGGCGGGCAAGTGGCTGTCGCCGCGCCTGCATCGCTTCAGCGAGGACAATCCCGACCTCGACCTGATCGTCTTCGCCGAGGACCGCATCGCCGACCTGTCGAACGGCGAGGCCGACGTGGCCCTGCGTTACGGCGAGGGACCCTATCCCGGCCAGACGGCGCGTCGGTTGATGAGCGAGCGCCTGATCCCGGTCTGCGCCCCGTCGCTGGCGGCGGCGCGGTCGATGCGCACGCCGGCGGATTTGCTGGACGCCGTCCTGATCCACGAATCCTGGCATGACCTGCCCTTCGCTGACCGCATGGGCTGGAAGGCCTGGTTCGAGAGCGCGGGCGTCGTCGATCCGCGCGCTCAGAACCTGCGCGGCCCGGTCTTCAGCCACAGCCATCTGGCTCTGGAGGCCGCCCTGTCGGGCCGCGGCGTGGCGCTGACGTCCGCGCCGCTGGCTGCCGACGACCTGAAGGAAGGGCGGTTGATCCAGCCGGTCGATCACGCCCTGACCAACAACCTGGCCTACTGGGCCGTGGTCCTGCCGGAACGCGCCGACGAGCCCAAGCTGCGGCGCTTCCTCAACTGGATCGAGGCTGAGGCCCACGCCGATCCCGTCGAGTGATTGAAACTCACCCGACCTAGCCTAACCGTGGTTTGTCCATAGCGCTGCGATGGACCATGTTTGGCGCATTCGGATCTCCCCGCCGAAAGGACCCAGACATGAAACTCGTGCATCCCCGCGCCGACACCTCGTTCGAAGCCGTCGTCGTCTTCACCGGCAGCGTCACCCTGATCCTGCTGGGCGTTCTGGCCGGCGCCAAGCTGCTCGGCGCCGCCTGAGACGCATAGCGAAATCGGTTCAGATGCGATCGCATCTGAACTCAGATCTTCGCGCCAGGCTCTAAGGACAGGCGGTCGCTCCCCCGACCGCCTGTCTTCTGCTCATCTGAAGTTTCTAGACGTCTAGGTCCATCACCACGGGCGCGTGGTCGCTGGGCCGTTCCCATTCGCGCACCGTGTCGAGGATACGGGCGCTGCCCTTGACCACGGCGGGCGTCAGGCCGGGCGAGGTCCATAGGTGGTCCAGCCGCAGGCCCCGGTTCGAGACCCGGAAGTCCTTGGCGCGATAGCTCCACCAGCTGGCCAGCTTGACCGGGTCCGGGATCTGGTCGCGGACCACGTCCGCAAAGCCCCCGGCATCCTGAAGCCGGCGCAGGGTCTCGATCTCGCCCGGCGTGTGGCTGACCACCTTCAACATGAACTTGTGATTGAAGACGTCGTTGTCGCCCGGCGCGATGTTGAAGTCGCCGGCCAGGACCAGCGGCCGCTGCTGGTCGCGGGTCTTCATCTCGGCGGTCAGGCGCTCATAGAAGTCCATCTTGTGATCGAACTTCGGGTTCAGCTGGCGGTCGGGAATGTCGCCGCCGGCGGGGATGTAGAAGTTCTGCACCTCGACCCCGTT
Organism: Brevundimonas sp. NPDC090276; assembly: GCF_044772165.1. Lineage (NCBI taxonomy): Bacteria > Pseudomonadati > Pseudomonadota > Alphaproteobacteria > Caulobacterales > Caulobacteraceae > Brevundimonas > Brevundimonas sp. NPDC090276. The sequence continues at coordinate 219,594 of NZ_JBIVYK010000001.1, forward strand.
GATCAGGCCCGAGACGCAGCGGCCGTGGCCCTCGCGGCAGACGTCGAGGGCAGGGCCTTCTCCGTCGAGAATGGGCAGCTTGCTGGCTATGGCCACGCCGTGCCAGCCCTTTTGGCCGCGGATCTTCAGATAGGGCAGGCCCATCTGCTCAAAGGCTTCTCGAGGGAACTGGTCCTCGGTGCATTTGATCTCCTGCAGGCACAGGACGTCGGGTGCGTATTCGGCGACAAAGCGGGCGATCTGATCGACGCGCAGGCGGACCGAGTTGATGTTCCAGGTGACGATGCGAAGGGTCATGCTCCGGCCTTAGCATGGTCGCGACGTGAAAAAAGCGCCCGGAACGGGTCCGGGCGCTGTTCAGTTCGTCTCTCTCGCCGCCGGGAGGGGATGATTCCATGGCGGACAGAACGGCCGCCGCCGTTCTGTGCTCAGAATGTCACACGAGCGAAAAAAGTCAAATCAACAAAATGAGTCAAGGTTGTGCCGCTATTGCGACGCCTCGCTCTAATTGCGGCTGGGACGACGCGTCGGATCGCGCAACTGGAAGAGGCTGGCGGCCAGACCCGAGGCGGGCTGCAGCGAGGTCAGCTGGATGCGGGTGCGCGACCCTTGTGCGTCGGTGATGGTCCATTCCTGCAGGCGCAGCGGCGAGCCGGCGAAGGCCAGGATGACCGAGCCCTCGTTGGGCTTGGACGCGTCGCGGGCGGTGATGGCGAAAGCGCCGGACGCCATGCGGGTGACGCGATCGACGCGCACGCCCTGATCCAGGCGGACCTCGCGGGCCAGGAAGGTCGACAGCGGGGTGGCCCGCAGCGGCACCTGGCGGAAGACGTTCAGACGCGGATCATAGCGTTTGACGTTGCTGCCGTCGGCCACCACCAGCAGGCCCGCCGGCTCGGTGTATTCGAAACGCATCTTGCCGGGGCGCTGCAGCCAGAACCTGCCGGAGCGTTGCTGGCCGCCGGGGCCGGTCTCGACGAAGTTGCCCTGCGCCGCTGTCAGGCCGGTCAGATAGGCCTGGGCCTGACGGAGGGTGGCCTGGTCCTCGGCGGACAGGTTGGACTGGGCCAAGGCGGGCGCGGCGGCGATGATCGCCAAGGCGGCGGCGCTGAAGCCGAAAGCGCGGCGTGAAAGGGTCATGTCTTTTCTTCTCCCGTTCGGGACGATGTTCGGATGGTCATCAAGCCGCAGGCAGACGGCGACCCCATGACGCCAGCCTGACCATATTTCGGCGGTCCGATGAAGCGGTGTTCATTGTTTTTGGGGTCCTAACGCTCGCCGCGCGGCGGCTCGCTGCTTGAGGACGTGAGGCGTTCCAACGGGTGCAGAGGGGGCGCGGTTCCGTTTGTGACCGGCTTTCGGCACTGAAGCAGCGAGGCTCCGCGAGCCGAGCGATAGCGCCCGGCGGCGAAGCCGCCGCCTCGGCGCAGCCGAAACTACATAGGCGGCGGACCGGCCAGGATGTCGCGCTTGCCGGCGTGGTTGGCGGGGCTGACGACGCCTTCTTGCTCCATGCGCTCGATCAGGGTGGCGGCGCGGTTGTAGCCGATCTGCAGACGGCGCTGGATGTAGGAGGTCGAGGCCTTGCGGTCGCGCGTGACCACGGCCACGGCCCGGTCATAGAGATCGTCGCCCGACATGCCGTCGCCGTCGCCGCCCATGGCGTTGTCGCCGTCGCCGTCTGGCTCGTCGGTGATCAGGTCCAGGTAGTCCGGCTCGGCCTGCAGGCGCAGATGCTTGCACACCTCCTCGACCTCGTTGTCGCCGACGAAGGGGCCGTGCAGGCGGGTGATCCGGCCGCCGCCGGCCATGTAGAGCATGTCTCCCTGACCCAGCAGCTGCTCGCCGCCCTGTTCGCCCAGGATGGTGCGGCTGTCGATCTTGGAGGTGACCTGGAAGGAGATGCGGGTCGGGAAGTTGGCCTTGATGGTGCCGGTGATGACGTCCACCGACGGGCGCTGGGTGGCCATGATCAGGTGGATGCCGGCCGCGCGGGCCATCTGGGCCAGGCGCTGAACCGCGCCTTCGACGTCCTTGCCGGCGACCAGCATCAGGTCGGCCATCTCGTCCATGACCACGACCAGATAGGGCATGGGCTCGGGACGGATCTTCTCGCTTTCATAGACCGGGCGGCCCTGCTCGTCGAAGCCGGTCTGGACGGTGCGTTCGAAATGCTCGCCCTTTTCCTGGGCCTCGCGGGCGCGCTCGTTGTAGCTGGCGACGTTGCGGACGCCGAGCTTGGACATGCGGCGATAGCGGTCCTCCATCTCGCGCACGGTCCACTTCAGGGCCACGACCGCCTTCTTGGGATCGGTCACGACCGGCGCCAGCAGGTGCGGAATGCCGTCATAGACCGACAGCTCCAGCATCTTGGGGTCGATCATGATGAAGCGGCACTCGGCCGGCGTGTGGCGATACAGGATCGACAGGATCATGGCGTTGACCCCGACCGACTTGCCCGAGCCGGTGGTGCCCGCGATCAGCAGGTGGGGCATGCGCGCCAGGTCGGCCACATAGGGTTCGCCGCCGATGGTTTCGCCCAGGGCCAGGGGCAGCAGGTGGCTCTTCTTGTCGTATTCGCCGCTGGCCAGCAGGTCGCGCAGGAAGACGGTCTCACGCTTGGCGTTGGGCAGTTCGATGCCGATGGCGTTGCGACCCTGCACGACCGAGATGCGGCAGGCGCGGGCCGACATGGAGCGGGCGATGTCGTCGGCCAGGGCCACGACGCGACCGTGCTTCACGCCGGGGGCGGGCACAAGCTCATAGAGGGTGACGACGGGGCCGGGGCGGATCTGGTCGATCACGCCGCGCACGCCGAACTCTTGCAGCACGCCCTCCAGCATCTTGGCGTTCTGTTTCAGCGACTCCTCGTCCACGGCGCCGCCGCGCTGACCGGGCTTGGCCAGGATGCCGAGCGAGGGCAGGTCGAAGCCTTCGCCGGGCTCGAAGTCGAAGGTCTGCTGATCGGCGGTGTCGCGCGGCTTGGGCGCCTTGACCGCCGCCACGCGCGGCTCGACCGCTTTCGGCGCGCGGGCCGAGGGCGGCGCGATCGGCGCGGCGGGGGCGGCGTCCTCCCACGGCGGAGCATAGGCGGCAGGCTCGTCGTCGGCGTAGGGATCGGCTGCATAGGGGTTGTCGTCGGCCGCCGGGCCGGCGGCGGGCATGGCTTCCGGTTCGAAATCTGGCTCGGCTTCAGGCAGGCGGTGGCGCGGCTTGCGGGCCGGAGCGGCGGCTTCGGCCACGATCCGCGCGTCGCCCTTGAGCCCGGCCCTGGACGGCGTCTTGACCTTGGCGGGGCGGTCCGCGCGATGGGCGGCGTGCTGTTCGGCGGCCCAGCCGGCCGTGTCAGTGAAGTCGCGCAGGCGCAGGCCCACGGCGTAGCCCAGGCTCCACAGACCCAGGATCAGGAACAGGCCCCCGGCGATCCAGCGCCCGGCCGGGATGTGCAGGGCGCCGAGGCCCTGCGCCGACAGGCCGGTCACGCCGTCGCCCCACAGACCGCCGAGGCCCGCGGCCAGCGGCCATTTGGCGGGCGCGGCCAGGGCCGACAGGGCGGCGGACAGCAGCAGGACGCCGGCGATCGCGCAAAAGATCTTGAAGGCTGTGGGCTGCAGCCGGTGCTGCAGGGCTTCGCCGATGGCGACCGCCAGCCCGAAGGCGATCAGCAGCAGGACGGCGGGCCAGGCCGCCAGCCCCAGGGACTGCATCATCAGGTCGGCGAAGGTCGCGCCGGCTCCGCCCAGCCAGTTGGTCGGCCCTTGCGTCGAGGCGGCGTTGAGGCTGGGGTCGGCCGGGTTCCACGAGATCATGGCGACCAGCAGCAGGCTGGCCAGCAGGGCTTGCAGGACGCCGCGGAACCGCACGGCGAAAGGGGCCGCCCACACGATGCGGGCGGTGGACCAGGCGCGTTGGCCGAGCGCGAGGGCGACGGACATGAAGGCGAACCTCAGAAGACTAGGTCTCCCTTGTCGCGCGACAGGGTTAAGGGGCTGTTTACCAGGCGACGATCCGGCGCCCGCGACCTCTCGCCTCTGGACGCGGGCGGCCATCGGCGCGACACAGGCGGCATGGCTCAGACGGACTACGACATCATCATCGCGGGCGCGGGACTGGCGGGGGCGACCTTTGCGCTCGCGGCGGCGCAGGGCGGGTTGAAGCCGGTGCTGGTCGATCCCCAGCCCTTCGACGCCCAGCTGGCGCCGACCTTTGACGGGCGCTCCACGGCCATCGCCTATTCCACCTTCCGCATGCTGGACGCGCTCGGTCTGGGCGAGAGCCTGCGGCCGCACGCCTGCCGCATGGACCGGATTCTGGTCACGGACGGCAAGCGGCCGGGCGCCGCCAGCCGCCCGCCGTCGCCGGCCTATATCCGCTTCGACGCCGACGAGATCGGCGACCGCAACGGCGGCGAGCCCCTCGGCTATATGCTGGAGAACCGCCGCATCCGCACCGCTCTGGCCGAGGCCGTGACCGCCGCCGGGATCGAGGTGCGGGCGCCCGCCAGCGTGGACGGGGTCGAGGTCGGGCCGGGGCTGGCAAGCGTGATGTTGAAGGACGGCGGCGCCCTCCAGGCGCCTCTGGTCGTGGGCGCCGAGGGGCGCGGCTCGACCGTGCGCCGGGCGGCGGGCATCGACACCTTCGGCTGGACCTATGGTCAGAGCGGCGTCGTGGCGACGGTCAAGCTGGGCCGCGACCACGGCAATGTCGCCCACGAATACTTCCTGCCCGACGGCCCCTTCGCCATCCTGCCCCTGACCGAGCAGCGCGCCAGCCTGGTCTGGACCGAGAGCACGCGCCGGGCCGAGGCGCTCAAGGTCGCCTCGGACGAGGCCTTCCACGCCCACCTGATGCGCCGCTTCGGCGAGTTCCTCGATGGCGTGGAAGTGGTCGGCCCCCGCTTCGTCTATCCGCTGTCGCTGCAACTGGCCGAGAAGCTGACCGCGCCGCGCATCGCCATCCTCGGCGACGCCGCCCACGGGGTGCATCCGGTGGCGGGGCAGGGGCTCAACATGGGCTTGAAGGACGCCGCCGCCCTGGCCGAGGTCCTGACCGACGCCGTGCGCATCGGCGAGGACATCGGTTCGGAGCTGGTGCTGGAACGCTACGCCCGCTGGCGCCGCTTCGACAATGCGGCCCTTGCGGCGGGCTTCGACGGCTTCGTGCGGTTGTTCTCCAATGATCTGTCGCCGGTGCGGTTGGCCCGCGATCTGGGGATGGCGGCGGTCAATCGCATCGCCCCCCTGCGCCGGGCCTTCATGCACGAGGCAGGCGGCGCGACAGGGGACCTGCCGCGCCTCTTGCGAGGTGAGAGTTTGTAAGAAGGGCCTACCGCGCTTCGCGCTACTTGAGGCCATTTGGCGCTGTAGGCGATCAGTCGTGGGTGTGCAGCAGGACGTCGGCGTTGTCACGGCGATCGGCTTCTTCCACCGCGCAGCGCAGGGCGGAGGCGCGGGTCTGGAACAGGCCGAAGAAGAGGCCGTCCGAGGAGGCCAGGCGCAAGACCCGGCCCAGGCGGCGAATTTCGAACAGGACGGGGGCGGCGGTCATGCGCGCGGCTCGGCGTGGTGCAGGCGGTCGGCCTGGCGCTGCAACTGGCGGGCGATGCGCAGGGCGGCTTCGCGATCCCTGAAGGGGCGGGTGGCGCAGCCGTCGAGGGTGACGCACCAGCCGCCGTCGCGGGCGACGACGCCATAGGCGCGGCAGCGGTGGGGCGAAGCGGGCCGCGCGTCGGGATAGCCGCTCATCATCGCGGGCGGCCCTGATCGCGGGGCGTGCAGCCGAGATAGAGGGTCAGCAGGGTCTGGGTCATGCGCCAGACGCTCGGGGGAGCGGCGGGGCTCAGGGACTGGTTCAGCAAGGCGCGGCGGCTCATGGGGGTCTCCTTCATGACACGAAGAAGACGCCCAAGCGGCGTAAGGGCGCGATGCGGAAAGCGGGCCGGCGCCTAAGCGCGGCGTAAGGGCCGCCCGACCGGAGATCAGTCCAGCGGGCGGGCGTCCTCGGCCAGCATGATCGGCACGCCGTCGCGGATGGGGAAGGCCAGCTTGGCGCCGGCCGAGACCAGTTCGTTGCGCTCGCGGTCATAGGTCAGTCGGCCGCGCGTGACCGGGCAGACCAGGACCTCCAGCAGGCGGGGATCGACCGAGACGGGGGTGTTGAAGGCGTCGCTCATTATTGTGCCCTATCGCTCGCCGCGCGGCGGCTCGCTGCTTGAGGGCGCCGGTCGCCCACTAGTTCGCCAGAGGCGGTTGCGGTTCATAGCGCCAGGTCGAGGCAGCGCCAACTCACTGCATCGCCGGGCCGTCGTCGTCGTCGCTGGCGGCGGCTTCGATGCGAAGTAGGGCGGTCAGGGCCTGGGCGCGGGCGTCGAGGGTGTCGGCTTCCAGCAGGGCCTGTTTCTCGGGCGGCTCGAAGGGCAGGGCCATGGCCAGGCTGTTGATCAGGGCCTCCTGCGGCGCGGCTTCGGCGGTGTCCCAGTCCACGTTCAGGCCGCGGTGCTCCAGATAGGGGCGCAGGGCGTCGAGGAAGCCGTGGCGGTCGAACTCGGTGCTCGGATCAGGCGCGCGTAGGTCGGCCTCGAAGGGGGCGAAGTCGGCGCGGACCTGACGATAGGGGGTCTTGACCTGCAGTTCGCCAGCCACGTTGAAGCGGCAGATCCCGGTCAGGGTGATCAGATAGCGCCCGTCCGAGGTCTCGTTGAAGCTGGTGATGCGCCCGGCGCAGCCGACGCGGGCCAGAGGCGGCTGGGGCTCCAGCGCGCTGGTCAGGGGCTGGATCAGGCCGATGATCCGGTCCCCGGCCATGGCGTCGTCGACCATGTTCAGATAGCGCGGCTCGAACACGTTCAGCGGCAGCTGGCCGCGCGACAGCAGGATCGACCCCGGCAGGGGGAAGACCGGGATCACCTGGGGCAGCTCGATCGCCTTGATATAGCCCTGGGCCATCGCCGGTCTCCGATCAGGCGAACAGGATGGAGGACAGGCGGCGGCGACCGTCGCGGGCGACCTCGCTGGTCGCGCCGGCGGCCTCGAACACGGTCAGAAGTTGCTTGCGCGCCGCCTGGTCGTTCCACTCGCGGTCGGCCTTGACGATGGCCAGCAACTGATCGACCGCGCCGTTCAGGTCGCCCGCCGAAGCCAGGGCCAGGGACAGGTCGTAGCGGGCCTGATGGTCGTTCGGATCGGCGGCGATCTGCGCCTCCAGATCGGCGTTGGCGCCGGTCGGGGCCGAGGCGGCCAGGGCCAGTTGGGCGCGCACGCTCTGCACCATGGGGTCGGTGGAGTCGGCCGGGGCCATGGCGATGGTCTGGCGGGCCTGCTCGGCGTCGCCCTCGGCCAGATAGACGCGGGCCATGCCGGCGATGGCCTTCTGGTTGTCCGGCTCCATGGTCAGGACATGGGCGAAGGCCTGGGCCGCGCCGCCGAGGTCGTTCAGCGACAGGGATTCCTCGCCCAGCGACAGCAGTTGCTCGACGTCGGTGTTGACCCCGGCGCCGCCGGTCAGCTTTTCGATGAAGGCCTTGATCTGGCTGTCGGGAATGGCGCCCTGGAAGCCGTCGACCGGCTGGCCGTTGACGAAGGCGTAGACGGTCGGGATCGACTGGACCCGCAACTGCCCCGCATAGGCCGGGTTGGCGTCGACATCGATCTTGACCATCTTCACCGCGCCGGCGGCGCCGCGTACGGCCTTTTCCAAGGCCGGGCCGAGAGTGCGGCACGGGCCGCACCAGGTGGCCCAGAAGTCGACGATGACCGGCTGATGTTTCGAGGCCTCGACCACGTCGGTCATGAAGCTGGCGTCGGTGCCGTCCTTGATCAGGTCGTCGGAAAGCTTGGGGTCGGCGAAGGTCATGATCGGGTCCGCATCAGGATCGAAGAATCGTAACGGATCAGATGGCGTCGGGATGCCTCCTCATCAAGCGCCAAGTGAGGGGCCTGAGGCGTCTGGCCGCAAGGGGCGCCGGTCCGGCGTCGAAAAACAGAGTCCAATTCGTCTGAATCGTCTGAAATCGACCGCCGCGCGGCCGGGCTTGAAGGTCGCCATAGCAGGCGGCTGCGACAGATCGGGTCGTGGCGCGCGGTCAGAGCCGGTCCATGCGCAGCCAGCGGCGGTCGCCCTGCCAGGCGGAGCGCAGAGACGCTTCGGCGGTGCGCGCCTCGTCGGCGTTCCCTTGCGCCGCCTCGCTGCGGGCCAGGCCGTAGAGGGCCCAGCCGTTGTTGGGCGTCTGGGCCAGGGCGTAGCGGAAGGCGACGGCGGCCTCGGCGGGACGCCCGGCCTGATAGAGGGCCGCGCCCAGCGACTGGTTGACCGGATAATACCAGTAGGGCGGCTCCTGATAGGGCAGGGTCGCCTCGATCGCGGCGGCGCGGCGATAGTGGTCGACGGCCTCGATGTGGCGCCCGCGCGCCGTCGCCAGCCGTCCGCGCGCCACGGCCTCGGCCAGGCTCAGCAGGTCGGGGGCGGGGACGCCCTGGGCGACCATGTCGGCGAAGGCGTCCGACGTCTTCAGCGCGGTCAGGGCCGCCAGCTCGCGCTCGAACCCTCTCTGGTCGCGCAGTCGGGCGTAGGCGACGGCGCGGGCGTAGTGGCGCATGGCGACGGCGTAGGGCAGGCGGGCGTCGGGGGCGGGGGCCGACAGTATGGCGCGTGGCTCGGCGAACTGGGCCAGGGCCTGATAGGGGGCGGCGTCGATGACCTGGATCCAGGCGATCTTCGCCGAGGTCGCCGGATCCAGCACGGTCCTCAGCCGCTGCGCCTCGGTCAGGGCCGTGTCCATGTCGCCGGCCATCTGGGCCGAGGCGACGATGAAATGGATGTTGTGCGGATAATAGCCGTAGCGCACCAGACTTTCGTCGCCCGCATCGCGGATGAAGGCCTCGTCGGCCCGCGCCGCCGCCACGTTGAGGCGGATGGAGTCGGCGTAGCGCCCGCGCCGCATGTAGATGTGGCCCGGCATGTGGACGAGATGGCCGGCGCTGGGCATGGAGGCGGCGGCCAGACGGTCGGCCGCGGTCTCGGCCCGCTGGGGATCGGCGGCCTCCAGCAGGTGGATGTAGAGATGGGCCGCCTGCACATGGCCAGAATCGGGGCCGGGGTTGCGGGCCAGGACGCCCTCGACCAGGCGCACGGCCTCGCCGCTGCGGCCGATCGGGGTGCGCTTGTCGGCCTCCCAGTAGTTCCAGGGCGTGGTGTCCATCGCCGCCTCGGCGGCCAGGACGGCGATGTCGTCGTCCTCGGGGAAGCGGGCGGCGACGGCCAGCATGGCGTCGGCGTAGGCGGCGTCCAGGGCGGCGCGGTCGGCGGCGGGGTCGCGGGAATAGCGCAGGGCCAGGGCTTCGATCAGGGCCTGCTCGCGTGGGCTGGCGCGCTCGCGCAGGGCCATGGCCCGATCGCTGGCGTTCAGCGCGGCGGCCCGGTCGCGGTCGTCCATCGGGGCGTTGATGTTGGGGCCCAGGGCCATGGCCTCGCCCCACCAGCACAGGGCGCAGTCGGGATCCAAGCCTTGCGCTTCGCGGAAGGAGCGCACGGCGCCGGCGTGGTTGAAGCCGTAGGCGAACATCAGGCCCTGGCTGAAATAGGCCTGGGCGCGGGGATTGTCGGTGCTCGCCTTGAAGGTCGAGGCGGTCAGGTCGGGGTAGAGGGGAATGGGCCGGGCCTGGCTGGCCGGGGCCGCGACCGCCGAGGCGATCAGAAGCTGGCGAAACAGGCCGCCGCCCCCCGCCGCCGGACCGCAGAGCGCATTGAGCGCGCCGGGCGTCGAGGCGGGCAGGGGCGACAGGGCGCTGGAGCCGGTCAGGACCAGACCGGCGCCGCCCACGGCCAGGGCTTTCCACAACAGTCGCATGCACCGTCTCCCTGTCAGGGTCTGACGCGATGAACGCCCGCGGCGCCGTCCGGCGCAGAGATGAAGAACGGCGATATTATGGGCTGTCGCGTCGCCTGGACAGGGCGATTGAGGGAAACGCGCCTTTCACGGATCTAATTTGATTTGTAATTCAAATTATATTCCCTAGATCCACATCATGATCGACACGACACAGGACCGCGCCCGCTTCGGCATCACCTTTTCCTTGCTCGCACGCCGTTGGCGGCGGGCGATCGACAGGCATCTGGCGGCCTCGGGGCTGACCGACGCCACCTGGATTCCCCTGGTGCATCTGAAGGCGACGGGCGGGGGCATCAGCCAGAAGGACCTGGCAATCCTGGTCGGGGTCGACGGCTCCAGCCTGGTGCGCGTGCTCGACATTCTGGAGCGCGAGGGCCTGATCGCGCGGCGACGCGACGAACGCGACGGCCGCGCCCGGCTGATCGACCTGACGCCGAAGGGCGAGGACAGGGTGGCGGTGATCCGCGCCGCTCTAGACGAGGCCGAGGACGTGCTCCTGGCCGACCTGTCCGACGCCGAGGTGGGCGACCTGCTGGGGCATTTTGAAACCATGGATCGCCGCATGTCGGATCTGGAGCGGGCCGCGCGTCCCGAGGACGAAGCGTGAGCGCGGCGGCGCCGCAAGGGCTCGGCGCGCGTCGGCGGGACGCGGCGCGTCATCTGTTGCATCCGGGGCAATGGAAGGACAGTCTGACGCTGAGCCGACAGGTCTCGCTGCGGAACGCGACCCTGGCGGGCCTGCAGGCGGCGGTCGTGGCGGCGATCGCCCTGCCGCTGGTCCATCTCTCGCCCTGGCCGCATCTGATCGGCTTCGCCTCTCTGGGCGCGCTGGTCGCCCTGTTCGGTCGGTTCGCCCCGGCCGGCCGGCGCGGGCGGATTTTGCTGCAATGCGGCCTGCTGCAGAGCGCGGCGGTCCTGATCATGTCGACGGCGGCCTGGATGGGCGCGTCCGTCGGGGTGCAGTTGGGCCTTCTGGCCCTGTCCTGCGGTGTGCTGGTTTTCCTATGCACGGCCGGCCGCTTCGGTCCGCCGGGGCCCCTGATCTTCGTTTTTGCGGCGGGCGCCTCGATCGCGCCGAGCCTGTCGCTGGAGCAGGTGATCGAGCGGACCGCCGCGACGGCGATCGTCTCCGCCCTGGCCTGGGGTCTCTGCGCGGCGACCGAGGCGATTCGCCAGAGATCCACGGACGCACGCCCCTTTCCACAAGAGGCCTTGCGTCCGCTCGGCCATCGCCTGATCGCGGCGGTTCGCATTAGCGCGGGCGCCGGAGCGGCCATCCTGGTCAGTCTGGCGCTCGACGGCCGCCATCCGGCCTGGGCCGCCATGGGGGCCCTGGCGGTCATGCAGGGGCCGCATCTGCACATGGTCATGAACCGTGCGCTGCAGCGTATGGCCGGCACCGTGGTCGGGGCCCTGCTGGCCTGGCTGCTGTTGGCGCAGCACCCCTCGATCGGGGTGGTGATCCTGGCGGTGGCGGGGCTACAACTGCTGACAGAGATGGTGATCGGCACGAACTACGGCTTCGGCCAGGTGCTGGTGACGCCGATGGCCCTGCTGATGACCTCGCTCGGCGCCGCCGGGCGCCTGGGGCCGGAGATGGCGCCGGAGCGGATCGTCGAGACCTTTGTGGGCGTGGCGGTCGGCGTGGCCCTGTCGGTGATCCTGTCGAGCCTGGACGACCGCCGCCATCTGGCCGAACGGCGCCGAGGTTCCGCAGGCGGGCTCGCCTAGTCCAGGGCGTCGAAGTCCACCACCAGGGGCTCACGGTCCAGCTGGCTCAGGAGGCGGCGGAAGTCGGCCTGATCGAGGGCGGTGGTGGCGGTGTTGGTCAGGGGGTGGAAGTTGACGATGTCGGCGTCCCACAGGCGCTGATCCAGCACGAAGGTCACGCGACGATCCACGTCGTTGATCAGGCCGAGCGCCGTGACCGAGCCGGGGCGGACGCCGAGGGTCTCCCACATCAGGGTCTCATTGCCAAAGGAGAGGCGGTCCGAGCCGAGCGTCCTGTGGGCGCGCTTCAGGTCGATGACCGTGTCCTGGGCCGCCGAGATCAGCCACAAGCGGCCCTTCTTGTCCTTGAGGAAGAGGTTCTTGGTGTGGAGGCCGGGCAGGTCGGCCTTGAGGTCGAGGCCTTCCTCGACGCGGAAGACGGCGGGGTGATCGTGAGTGGTCTGTTTGACGCCGTTTTCAGCCATCCAGACGAGGAGGCGGTCGCGGTCGAACGCGGGAACAGCGTCTTGGACGGGCAGTTCGGAAGCGGTGTCGGTCATCTCGGCCTTGTCGGGCGGGCGGCGGGGGCGATAGGGGAGGAGAACACTATCGTTAGCCTCTGTTCGACCTGTTTGGGAGCCGCGACTTGGAACTGGAATGCTATCCGATGACCGCCCGTCCGTGCGACCTGGTGCCGGGCCGCCAGTCGCGCAACTGGATGGACGCCTTCGCCAGCCGGCACCCCTACCGCTGCCTGCCGCTGACCATGGCCAACACCACGGGGTGGGAGATCCTGGTCCCGTTCGGCTTTACGGCTGAATGGAACGGCGGCCCGGCCCAGTCCGACATCAAGATCACGCCGGATCGGCATCAGCCAGAGCTGGACCACTTCGTCACCTCGCACTTCTCGCGCGGAGTGCTGACCATGCACCCGCAGTACCTGTTCCGCACGCCGCCGGGCTGGGGCATGCTGGCGCAGGGCTCGCCCAACCACGTCAAGGACGGCATCCAGCCGCTGACCGGCCTGATCGAGACCGACTGGCTGCCCTTCCCCTTCACGATGAACTGGATCTTCACGCGACCGGGCAAGGTCCGGTTCGAGAAGGGTGAGCCCTTCTGCTTCATCCTGCCGGTCGAGCACCGCAAGGTGGAGGCCTTCGAGCCGGTGATCCGTTCGCTGGAGTCCAACCCCGGCATGAGAGGGCAGTTCGACGCCTGGAACCGGGCGCGCACCGACTTCAACACCCGCCTGGCCTCGGGCGATCCCGACGCCGCCAAGGAGGCCTGGCAGCGCTTCTACTTCAAGGGCGAGGTGCCCGAAGCCCTGGGCTCGGCGCCGGCGACCCACTCGAACAAGCGGCGTCTGAAGACTCCCAGAGTCGGCTGAAGCCGACCCTGGGGTCTTTTTAGGGGGCCTATCGCGCTTCGGGCTGCTTGAGGTCGTTTGAAGCGACCTATCGCGCTTGGCGCTGCTTGAGGCCGTGACCACAGACAGAAACGCCCGCCTCATCGCTGAGGCGGGCGTTTTATTTTGCGCGCTAAAATGCGCTCAAGCAGCGAGCCGCCGCGCGGCGAGCGACAGCGCCCTTACTTGGACGCCGGCCGCATCACGCGCGGGCCGATGTTGCTGATGACCTCGCGGGCGTCGAAGGCGTTGGGGTCGCCAGCGGGCTTGGGTCCGCGGCCCATGACGATCTCGGCCGTGGCCTCGTAGCGGTCGACCTGACGGATGTCGCGGTCGCGACCCCAGTAGGGATCCCACGTGCTCCAGTAGCCGCGCTGGTAGAAGCGCCATTGCGGACCCCAGTAGGGACCGTAGCGGTCATAGTAGAAGGGATCCGGCGTCGTGTAGAAACGCGTGTCGCGGTCGGTGGCGCGGGTGACGGTGGCGAACCAGTCGTAGCCGTTCTGAACCGTCAGTTCAGCGGCGCGCAGCAGCAGCGACATCTCGACCTGGTCGCGCGAGGTGACCGAGTTGCCCGAGAAGCTGACGGCGTAGCGGTTGGCTTCCAGGCGCTGCTCGGCGTAGCCGCCGCGGTCGCCGTTGTAGCCCGCCGGCTGATAGGGAGTGGCGGTGGCGCAGGCGCCCAGAGCCAGGGCGCCGGCGACCGCGAGCAGAACCGGTGCTTTGCGAAGATGTTTCATGGGAGGTTCTCCTTGAACGTCCATTGAACGTCTGTGGGTCTGAACGAGGCGTGAACGGCCAAGTTCCGCGAAACGAACACAGATGACCTAACCGTGCAATCTGGCGACGATCATCAGGGCGGCGAGGATCAGCAGGCCGCCGACGAAGATACCGAAGCCACGCCTGAAACGGGGCTGGTTCATCCGGTTGGCCAGGGCGGCGCCGCCGAGGCCGTAGGCGCTCATCGACAGCAGGTCCATGCCGATGGTGGCCAGGGCGAACAGGGCCAGCTGGGGCGCGACCGGACGATTGACGTCGAGGAAGGGCGGCAGGACGGCGGTGAAGAAGAGAATGGCCTTGGGGTTGGCGATCTGAACCGTGAAGCCGTCGATCAGTGCGCTGCGTCCCGGTCTGACCTCGACATGATCGGGCTGGGCCTCGGTCTGGAAGGCGCCGCGCAAGGCCTTGATCCCCAGCCAGGCGACATAGAGGGCGCCCAGGACGGCGATGATGCGGAAGACCTGGGGGAAGGCGGCGACCAGGGCGCCGAGGCCGAGCGCCGCGGCGCCGAACCAGACCAGGGTGGCGGCGTTCATGCCGATCACGCCGATCAGGGCCGAGGCGCGGCCCTTCTCCATGCCGGTCGCCACGGCGAACAGGTTGGCCGGTCCGGGCGTGATCGCCATGACGGCCATGACGCCCAGGAAGGCGGCGTAAAGATGCGGATCGACAGGAAGCGCGGCCATACGATCCCCTTTCCGGCGGGGGACCGGTCAGGTCAAGCCTTGTCGGGCGGGGGTCAGGCCTCGGCGGGCGGCGCGGGCGGCGCAGGCGGGGCGAGCGGCGCAGCGAAGGCCTCGTTGACCTCTTCGATGGCATCCATCGATTGGCCGACAGCATAGTCGGCCATCAGGCCGTAGGTGACCATCTGATCGGGGTCCGCCTGGGCCCATGCGCCGTTGGTCGCCAGGCCCTCAACCATGGGAGCCACGTCGGCCAGGGCCTCGGCCACGATGGCGTCGACGTCGATCTCGGCCAGGGCCTGCTCGGCGATCTGGCCGGCCTGCTGCGTCGCCATGCTGGTGAAGGCGGCGACGTGCGGCTGATATTCGGACCACAGGGCGGCGACGCGCAGACCCTTGGTGGTTTCATCGAGGGCGTCATCGTCCTGGATGGCTTCGGCGCGTTCGCCGAACTCCTCCATCTTCTTCTCGAACTTGGCGGCGGCGGCTTCCAGCTGGATCTCGGCGGCGGTCTTCTGCTCCTGGGCCACGGCGGCGGAGACGGGCAGCAGGGCCAGGGCGGCGGCGAGCGACAGGGCGCGGATCATGATCGATCTCTCCTTCGACGGACGCGGCAAGGTCCGCCGAAGGAGGGGTCCGCTCAAGTGAAATCGCGGTAAGGCGCCGAGACTCCCCGGATCAGTTCGGAGCGGCGGGCTGGGCCGGGGCGGCCAGGGCCTGTGCGATGCTGGCGCGGATCTGGGCCGGGACGGCTTGCAGTTGCGCGGGGGCGGCGTCGGCGGCGGCGAGCAGTTGATCCTTCTGCGCGGCGCGTTCGGGCAGGGCGGCCATGGCGCGCAGGAAGGCGGCGAGGTCAGCAGCAAAAGCGGTGAACTTCGGCTCGTACTGATCCAGGATGGCGTCGGTGCGGGCCTTCTTGGTGGCGGCGTCGAGGCTGGCGTCTTCCATCACCGCCTGCAGTTCCAGACCCATGCGGTCGGCTTCAGCCTGGAAGGCCTCGCCCTTGGCTTCAAAGGCGGCTTCCTCAGGCGACATGGCGGGCGCGGCGGTCGGGGCGGTCGCCGCCTGGGGCGCGGCGGGGGCTTCCTGGGCGAAAGCGGGCGCGGTGAAGGCGAGCGTCGCCGCAGCGGCGGCGAGGGTCAGGCGCAGGGACATGGGGGAGGGCTCCGGCAGGGCGGGAGCTTGATACTCGCCGCAGGACAATATCGACGGCTTGGATCGACGATGATTGCAAGGTTGGCCTTGTCAGAGCTCAAGGGCAAGCGTCAGCATGGGGACATGAAGCGATCTCATGTTCTTTTCGGCCTGACCGCCGCGTTCGGACTTCTGCTGGGCGGCGCGTCGGCGCAGGCGCAGGCGCGGGCCTATGCCGCATCCGGGGATTGCGGCGGCCGGCCCGCGACGACGGTGCGGATGGCCCCGGGACTGTGCCTGGGTCTGGTCTGGCAGGGGGCGGGGCCCGAGGGCCCGCGTATGCCGCGCGGGTTGATGCCGCTGGCGGACGGCGACTGGCTGGTGACGGACCTGGGCGGCTGGGAGGCGGGCAAGGGCGCGGTGTGGCGGCTGTCGTTCGAGAATGGCGCGCCGCGCTGGCGACGGCTGGCGGGCGGGTTGTCGATGCCGCACACGGTGGCGCGCGGTCCGGACGGACGCGTCTTTGTGTCCGAGATGAACCGCATTCTGACCCTGGACCCCGAGGCGGCGGATCCAGCGGCCAGCGTGCGGACCGTGATCGGCGACCTGCCGGACAACCAGCTGCACGACAACCGCCACCCGCTGTCGAGCTTTGTCTTCGACGGGAACGGCGACCTTCTGGTCAATGTCGGGGCGCCCAGCGATCGCTGTCTGGACGCGGCGGGCAAGCCGAAGGTCGACGCGCGCGGGGCCTGTGTCGAGGACGTCGCGACGGCCCAGGTGCGCCGTCACGCCTATCTGGGGAACGGACGCTGGGCCGAGGACAGCAGCGTCTTCGCCAGCGGCCTGAGGAACTCCATCGCCCTGGTGCGGCATGCGTCGGGGACGGTGCTGCAGGCCGAGAATTCGGTCGATCTGGCGACGGCCGAGCATCCGTTCGACGAGGTCAATGTGCTGCGTCAGGGCGGGCATTACGGCTGGCCCTATTGCGTGGACCTGTCGACGCCCTTGCCCGGCTGGCCCGCGCGTCAGGCGCGCTGCGGCGAGCGGGATCAGCCCGTCGCCCTGCTGCCGCCGCACGCGGCGCCGCTGGACATGATCTATTACGAGGGGGCGATGTTCCCGGAGCTGCGCGGTCGGCTGCTGATGACCTGGCACGGCTATCGGCGCACGGCGGGTCGGATCACGGCGGTGGAGACGGATGGGCGGGGCGCGCCGCTGACCGACGTCGGCGGGCGTTACGCCGTCTATCCGCGCGGGTCGCTGGCCTATCCGGCGGAGGCGCCGAGCGTGAAGGGGAAGGTGCTGACGCCGGGCTGGGATCGCGTGGCGGGACGTCAGCCGCGCGGCTCGCCGGTGGTCATGGCGGTCGCCGCCGACGGGTCGATCTGGGTCACGGACGACCGCAGCCGGGCGATCCTCAGGATCGCCCGGCCCTAGTGTTTAGGGTCTAGCCCTTGGTGCGGGCGTCGCGCTTGGCCAGGACGCGCAGGCGGAGCGCATTCAGCTTGATGAAGCCGGCGGCGTCCTTGTGGTCATAGGCCTGGACGCCTTCCTCGAAGGTCACCAGGTCCTGATCATAGAGGCTGTAGGGGCTTTCGCGGCCGATGACCGTGGCGTTGCCCTTGTAGAGCTTGACCCGGACCGTGCCCGAGACCTTCTCCTGGCTCTTGTCGACGGCGGCCTGCAGCATCTCGCGCTCGGGCGAGAACCAGAAGCCGTTGTAGACGAGGTGGGCGTATTTGACCGCCAGTTCGTCCTTCAGGTGCATGGCGCCGCGGTCCAGGGTGATGGACTCGATGCCGCGGTGGGCGGCCAGCAGGATGGTGCCGCCCGGGGTTTCATAGACGCCGCGCGACTTCATGCCGACGAAGCGGTTTTCGACCAGGTCCAGACGGCCGATGCCGTTGTCGTGGCCGTACTGGTTCAGCGCGGTCAGCAGGGTGGCGGGCGACATGGCCTCGCCGTTGATCGAGACGGCGTCGCCCTTCTCGAAGCCGATCTCGATGACCGTGGCCACGTCCGGGGCGGCTTCCGGCGAGATGGTGCGCTGGTGCACGAACTCGGGGGCCTCGACGGCGGGGTCTTCCAGCACCTTGCCCTCAGACGAGGAGTGCAGAAGGTTGGCGTCGACCGAGAAGGGGGCCTCGCCGCGCTTGTCCTTGGAGATCGGGATCTGGTGCTTCTCGGCGAAGTCCAGCAGGGCCTCGCGCGACCGGAACTCCCACTCGCGCCAGGGGGCGATGACGTGGATGTCGGGGTTCAGGGCGTAGTAGCCCAGCTCGAAGCGGACCTGGTCGTTGCCCTTGCCGGTGGCGCCGTGGCAGACGGCGTCGGCGCCCAGCTGGCGGGCGATCTCGATCTGGCGCTTGGCGATCAGCGGACGGGCGATCGAGGTGCCGAGCAGATACTGGCCTTCATACAGGGCGTTGGCGCGGAACATCGGGAAGACGAAGTCGCGCACGAACTCTTCGCGCAGGTCGTCGATGAAGATGTTCTCGGGCTTGATGCCCAGCTTCAGCGCCTTTTCCTTGGCAGGGGCCAGTTCTTCGCCCTGGCCCAGGTCGGCGGTGAAGGTGATGACCTCGGCGCCGTATTCCTCCTGCAGCCACTTCAGGATGATCGAGGTGTCCAGCCCGCCCGAATAGGCGAGGACGACTTTCTTGGGGGCGGGCGAGGTCATGGGTCGAAAAATCCTTTCAGGCCGGGGGAGGCGTGTCTGGCGCGCTTAAAGGACCAGACGCCCCCTGATGCAAGGGCATGATTGTGTCGCCTCCTGCAGATATGAAAAAGGCGCCGCGACCGAAGCCGCGACGCCCTGGGTTGTTCAGGCGATCACAGGCCTCAGACGAGGGCCTTCAGCTGGTCGACCAGATCGGTCTTTTCCCAGCTGAAGCCGCCGTCCGCGTCGGGGGCGCGGCCGAAGTGGCCGTAGGCGGCGCTGCGGCGATAGATGGGCTTGTTCAGGCCCAGGTGCTCGCGAATGGCGCGCGGCGACGCGCCGCCGATCAGCCTGGGCAGTTCCGCTTCCAGCACCGCCTCGTCGATCTTGCCCGTGCCGTGCAGGTCGACGTGGACCGACAGGGGCTTGGACACGCCGATGGCGTAGGAGATCTGGATGGTGCAGCGGTCGGCCAAGCCGGCGGCCACGACGTTCTTGGCCAGGTAGCGGCAGGCGTAGGCGGCCGAACGGTCGACCTTGGTCGGGTCCTTGCCCGAGAAGGCGCCGCCGCCGTGCGGGGCCGCGCCGCCGTAGGTGTCGACGATGATCTTGCGCCCGGTCACGCCGGCGTCGCCGTCCGGTCCGCCGATGACGAAGGTGCCGGTCGGGTTGATGTGCCACTCGGTCTCGTTGGTGATGAAGCCGGCGGGCAGCACCTTCTCGACATAGGGTTTAACAATGGCCGCGACCTGATCCTGGCTCAGACCGGCCTTGTGCTGGGTCGAGACGACGATCGAGGTGGCGCGCACCGGGCGGCCGTCCTGATAGAAGAGAGTGACCTGGCTCTTGGCGTCAGGCTCCAGGCCCGGCTCCTGACCCGAATGGCGGGCCTCGGACAGGGCTTTCAGGATGTTGTGGCTGTATTGCAGGGTGGCCGGCATCAGCTCGGGCGTTTCGTTCGAGGCGTAGCCGAACATGATGCCCTGGTCGCCGGCGCCTTCGTCCTTGTCCTCGCCGGCGTCGACGCCCTGGGCGATGTGGGCTGATTGCGGGTGCAGGTTGTTCTCGAAGCGGAAGGTCTTCCAGTGGAAGCCGTCCTGCTCATAGCCGATGTCGCGCACCACGCCGCGCACCGTGTCCTCGATCTCCTGTTCGACGCCGGGAGCCCAGTTGCCCGCCGTGTCCATGATGCCCTTGCCGCGGATCTCGCCGGCAAGCACCACCAGATTGGTCGTCGTCAGGGTCTCGCACGCCACGCGCGCCTCGGGGTCCTTGGCCAGGAAGAGATCGACGATGGAGTCGGAGATCTGATCCGCGACCTTGTCGGGGTGGCCTTCCGAGACGCTCTCGGACGTGAAGAGGAAGGACGAACGGGCCAAGGCAGGCTCCTGCAAGACGGTGAGGCCGACAGACATATAAAGATATGCTTATACGTTCAAGTGATGACCAGAAACCTAGCGCGGAATCCTACGCGGCGCGCAGGCGCTGGATCGCGCGCGAACGGACAGGCGGCCGGGGCCGGTTCTTCTGATTTCAATGTCGGAAAAGAAGTGGTGCCGCTTAGGTGACTCGAACACCTGACCCCATCATTACGAATGATGTGCTCTACCGGCTGAGCTAAAGCGGCTCCGGTCGGCGGCTCGGACATGTGTCGGAGAGCCGCGCGAGGTGGGGTCTTTATACGGGTCCGGCGGACTTGCCAAGCGCTGTCAGCATGGATGTTTCATCCGGGGCGTCGGCGATGCGAATTTCGGTGAAGCTGAGGGCCTGAAGCGGGACCGAGGCGGCGGCGGAGATGCAGACGGCGAGGCGGTTTGCGGCGGTCTCGGGCGGCAGGATGGCGGCCAGGGCGCGGGCGGCGCGGGGGGAGTGGAGCAGGACCGCGTCGAAGTCGGCGGGGGGGACGGCCTCGGTTTCCTCGGCGGCGTAGACGGGCAGGCGCTGGACCTTGTGGTCAGGCAGCAAGGCGGGCAGGTCGCCGGCGGGCTCGCGGGCGCCGGGGGCGAGGATCAGGCCCTTGATGGTCGTGGCGGCGATCAGACGGGCCAGGGCGTGGATGTCGCCGGCGGCGGAGCGGGCGTCGTGGAAACCGGCGTCACGGGCGGCCTCGGCGGTGGCGTCGCCGACGGCGAAGACCGGGCGCTCGCGTAGAGCAGGCGTCAGGGCGGCGAAGGCTGCGACGCCGTTGGGGCTGGTGAAGGCCAGGGCGGCGACCGTGGCGAAGTCTGGCGCCTGGTCCAGGGCGTCGGGCAGGGGGCGGATGGCCAGAAGAGGGGCGACGACGGGCTCGAAGCCCAGCGCGGTGAGGCGCGCGGCGGTGCGCGCGGCGCCGGGCTGGGCGCGGGTGATCCAGACGCGGCGGATCGGCCGCATGGGCTAGAGGGCGATCTTCTGGTCGCCGGCTTCGGCCTGGACCTCGCCGCCGAGACGCAGGCCGAGCGCGCGGGCGGCGGCGTGGCCGGCGTCGGCGGCGATGTCGCTAGCGCGGGTCCAGCGGCCCGAGCCGTCGGGGCTGAGCATTTCCGTGCTGAGATGCAGGCGGTTGCCCTCGACATGGGCGTAGGCGCCGATGGCGGTGCGGCACGAGCCTTCCAGCGCGGCCATGGCCCCGCGCTCGGCGGCGACGGCCAGGGCCGTCAGGTCGTGGTTGAGGGCGCGGGTCCAGTCGGCCGAGGCGTCGCCTTCGCGCGTCTGGATGGCCAGGGCGCCCTGACCCGGGGCGGGCAGGAAGGCGTCCAGCGACAGGCGCTCGCGGATCACCTCGGAGAAGCCGAGACGGTTGAGGCCCGAGCAGGCCAGCAGGATGGCGTCGAAGTCGCCGTCCTTGAGCCGCTTCAGCCGGGTGTCGACATTGCCGCGCAGCATCTCGATCTGCAGGTCGGGGCGCAGGGCCAGGGCTTGCGCTTGCCGACGCAGCGAAGCGGTGCCGAGGCGGGCGCCGTGGGGCAGGTCGGCGAAGCTGGCGAAATACTCGCTGATGAAGCCGTCGCGGGCGTCTTCGCGCATCGGTACAGCGGCGATGGCCAGACCCTCGGGCTGTTCGGCGGGGACGTCCTTCATCGAGTGGATGGCGACGTCGACGCGGCCGTCCAGCAGGGCCTCTTCGATCTCCTTGGTGAACAGGGCCTTGCCGCCGACTTCCAGCAGGCGGCGGTCCTGGATGCGGTCGCCGGTGGTGACGATCTCGACCAGGGGCACGAGCTGTTCGATCTGGTCGTCGGCGACGCCGAGGGCGCGGCCGATGGCGCGCTGCATCATGCCGGACTGGGCCAGGGCCAGCCTGGAGCGGCGGGTGCCGATGCGAAGAAGCGGGGTCATGAGGTCGCGCAGCCGTTGCGAAAGGGGAACCGGGCCGCTACCTCGACCCGATGAACACAGGCGCGGACTATAGCAGCGGGACCACGGGGGCAACCAAGCCCGCCGCCCGGCCCACTGGGACGGAAGGCCGCGCCCCCGGCGGCGGGCTGACGGTCCTGGGTCTGGAGACCAGTTGCGACGAGACCGCCGCCTCGGTGGTACGCCTGTCGGCGGCCGGAGCCGAGGTCCTGTCCAGCGTCATTCACAGCCAGATCGAGGAACACGCCGCCTTTGGCGGCGTGGTGCCGGAAATCGCCGCTCGCAGCCATGTTGAGATGATCGACGGCGTCGCCCGCCGGGCCATGGCCGAGGCCGGGATCGACTACGCAGCTCTCGACGGGGTGGCGGCCACCGCAGGTCCGGGTCTGGTCGGCGGGGTCATGGTGGGGCTGAGCTACGGCAAGGCCGTGGCCCTGGCGCGCGGCCTGCCGCTGATCGCGGTCAACCATCTGGAGGGCCACGCGGTGTCGGCGCGGCTGGGGGCGGAGACGCGCTATCCCTTCCTGCTGCTGCTGGTCTCGGGCGGGCACTGTCAGCTGCTGGAGGTGCGCGGCATCGGCGACATGAGCCGGCTGGGCACCACCATTGACGACGCGGCGGGCGAGGCCTTCGACAAGATCGCCAAGGCCATGGGGCTGGGCTATCCGGGCGGGCCGGCGCTTGAGCGCTTGGCGGCGTCCGGCGACGGGTCGCGTTTCGACCTGCCGCGCGCCCTGCTGGGGCGCAAGGACTGCGACTTCTCCTTCTCGGGTCTGAAGACGGCGGCCTCGCGGCTGGCCCAGACCTGCGAGAGCGAGCAGGACCGGGCCGATCTGGCCGACGCGGTGCAGAAGGCGATCGCGCGCCAGCTGTCGGAGCGGACCGAGCGGGCCATGACGGCCTATGCCGAGGCGCATGAGACGCGTAATTTCGTGGTGGCCGGCGGCGTGGCGGCCAACAAGACGATCCGGCGCACGCTGGAGGATCTGGCGACCAGGCACGGCTTTTCTTTCCTCGCGCCGCCGATGGTCTACTGCACCGACAACGCCGCCATGATCGCGCTTGCGGGGGCGGAGCGGCTGGAAAAAGGCCTGACGTCCGACATCGATGTCGCCGCCCGGCCGCGATGGCCTCTGGACGAGGCGCGCGCGAACGCCGATCCTGTGCACAAGAAAACGGGCCGCAAGGGCGCCAAGGCTTGATGAGCCTGGGCTTGAGCGGTGGTCGGGGGACCGGAGAAGACATGGAATTTCACACGGCAGGCGTAATTGGCGGCGGCGCATGGGGCACGGCCCTGGCGCAGAGCGCGGCGGCGGCGGGCCTGGCGGTCGTTTTGCAGGCGCGCGAGCCCGAGGTCATCGACAGCATCCGCACGCGGCGGATGAACGACGCCTTCCTGCCGGGGATCGAGCTGGACTCGGCCATCAACGTCACCTCGGACCTGGCTCACCTGGCCGACTGCGACCTGATTCTGGCGGTGCCGCCCGCCCAGCACATGCGGGCGACCCTGACGGCCTTCGCGCCCTACGCCCGGCCCGGCCTGCCCATCGTCCTGTGCTCCAAGGGCATCGAGCGCGGCTCGCTGAAGCTGATGACCGAAGTGCTGGCCGAGACCATTCCCTCGGCCATGCCCGCCGTCCTGTCGGGGCCCAGCTTCGCCGCCGAGGTGGCGCGCGGCCTGCCCAGCGCCGTGACCATCGCCTGCGAGGACGAGGCCATGGCGGTCGCCCTGGCCACGGCCCTGTCGGGGCCGGTCTTCCGCCCCTATCTGGCCGACGACCTGATCGGGGCCGAGACGGGCGGGGCGCTGAAAAATGTTCTGGCTATCGCCTGCGGCATCGTCGAGGGCCGCGAACTGGGCCGCAGCGCCCACGCCGCCGTCATCACCCGCGGCTTCGCCGAGATCGTCCGCGTGGCCCAGGCCCTGGGCGGCAAGGCCGAGACGGTCGCCGGCCTGTGCGGTCTGGGCGATCTGGTCCTGACCTGCTCCAGCCCGCAGTCGCGCAACATGAGCCTGGGTCTGGCCCTGGGTCAGGGCATGAGCGTGGAGCAGGCCCTGGCCGGCAAGCGCTCGGTGGCCGAGGGCTATGAGAGCGCGCCCGCGGTGCGCGAACTGACCCGCAAGCTGGGCGTCGAGACCCCCATCTGCGAAGCCGTCGCCGCCGTCCTGGCGGGCGAGACCACGGTGGACGCCGCCATCGAGGCCCTGCTGACCCGGCCGCTCAAGCCCGAACGCGAATAGTGTCTGAAGCCGAGGAAGCCGCGCCGGAAGAGCGCAAGCGCGTCTGGAAGACGCCGCCGAACGTGCCCCTGTGCGCCGAGGCCGACATCGCCGACCCCGGCTCGCGTGGTTTCGTGCTGCAGATCGGCGAGGCCTTCTTCCACGGCTTCGTGGTCAAGAAGGACGGCGCGGTGGCCGGTTGGGTCGATCGCTGCCCGCACGCGGGCTTTCCCATCGCCATGGAGCTGGACCGCTATCTGACGCCGGACGGGTCGCTGATCATGTGCGGTTGGCACGGGGCGGTGTTCGAGCCGCTGTCGGGCGCCTGCGTCGGCGGCCCTTGCGCGGGCGGCAAGCTGACGCCCTGGCCGGTCGAGGCCAGGGGCGGGATCATCCGAACGGCCTAAGGCGCGCTACTTCTTCGGGACGATCTTCGGGTCCTTGGTGAAGGCGTCGTCGACCTCTTCCTCGGTGATCCGCTTGGACGGGTCGCCGGGCTGGTTGAGGTTCTGCTCTTCGGTGCCGTCGCCCATCATGCCGGGATGGGGATCGGTCTTCTTGGGGTCTTCGGCCATGTCGGGCTCCTTGCTGTCACAGCAAGCAACACCGTCCGGCAGACGGCGTTCCATCGCGCCGTCCATTCTTGAACTAGCGCTTTAGACGCTCGGCGTTGGCCACGGCGGCGGCGTGGATGGGCGACAGGGCCTCGGCCTGCAGCTTCAGCATGGCCTCGCCCAGACCCCAGCCGTCGGCCATGGCCCGTGACCAGACCCCCATGCCCCAGGCCGCCTGCAGGGCCGCGGCGCCCGCCAGGCTGTCGGCGCCGGCCAGCCGCGTCATATGGGCCGAGGCCTCGAGGCCCTCGCGGTCGGCGATACGGCGGCCCTGATCAGCCAGATCGAGCGCGCCGGCCGCCACTGCCCCGGCGGAGGCCGTGAAAGCCTCGACCTTTTCCGTCCCCATTCGCCCCAGCTCGGCGTGATCCGCGTTCAGGGGATCGGCCAAGGCCTCGCCCAGGACGGCCAGACGCCGGGCGATGACCTGGGCCGAGGCCTCGGCGGTCTCCTGTCCGGCGCGGGCGGTGCGGGCGGCGCGATCAATGGGGTTCATGCGAGGAGCCTGGGCCTGTTCCGCCTGCCGGGCAAGCGGATCAGGCCCGGTTTCAGTCTCAGGGCAGGACTTCGGCGGCGAAGGCCGAGACGTCTTGGATCAGCGCCGGAATCGAAGCGTCGATGATGCGCTGGCCTTTTTCCGGGCTGGCCTGGGCCGGGTCCGAACCGATGCGGCCGTCGGGGAAGCGGGCGCGGTAGTCCAGGGCGTCGCGGATCGGGCCGTTGGGCGCGATCGTGGGGCTGTAGTCGGCGGTCTTGATGCGGTCGGGATAGCCGGCCTGGGTGACGGCGATCTCGGACGGTGTGGCGTGGCTGCCGTGACCGACGGGGAAGATCTCCTCGCACAGCTTGTGCACGCCGGGCAGGTCCCACCAGTTGCGCAGCTTCAGCACGAAGGGCGGCTGGTCTTCGACGAACGACCACTCGGCGTAGATTTCCGAGAAGGTGGCCTCGATGGTGGCGATGTTGCCGCCGTGGCCGTTGAGGAAATAGATGCGCTCGAAGCCGTGACGGGCCAGCGACGACACCCAGTCGGTGATGGCGGCCATGAAGGTCGAGGGGCGCAGGGAGATGGTGCCCGGGAAGGCCAGGTGATGCTGTGCCATGCCGATGTTGAAGGTCGGGGCGATGATCAGGCGCTCGTCGCCCTTCTCGGCGGTGTGGGCGATGATCTCGGGGCAGAGCCAGTCCGTGCCCAGCAGGCCGGTCGGGCCGTGCTGCTCGTTCGAACCGATCGGCACGATGACCGTCTTGGACAGGGCGGCGCCGTCCTTCAGGCGCGCGTCGATTTCGGGCCAGGACGACAGGTGGATCAGCATGGGGAACTCCGCGAGGGGGGGCAGAAAGACGCCTGCGCTTTACGCCGATCCGGCCAAAGGGCCAAACGCGAGCGCTCTGGCGGAGCGCCTAGGTCGGGGCGAAGGCGCGGATGAAGCGACGGGCCGTCTCGCGGGCGCGGGCGGCGGCGTGATCGACGTCGGGGTGGGGCAGGCCCAGGACAGAGCGCAGATGGCCGTGGCCCAGGGCCATGCCGGCGAACATCTCGGCGGCGGACATGGGGTCGGGCACGGACAGCAGGCCCAGCCGATCCTGCTCAGCCAGCCAGGCGGCGATGCGGCGCACGCTTTCGCCCGGTCCGGCGTCATAGATGGCGCGGGCCAGTTCCGGGGCTTCCGGCGAGATCAGGGCCACGCCGCGCAGGGAGGCGCCCTTGCCCTCGCGGCAGATCTTGCTGATCAGGGTCTCGGCGATCGCGGCCAGCACCTCTTCCGGCGCGGCCCCGGATTTCAGCGGCTCGGTGATGGCGTCCGACCGCTGGGCGGCCAGGGCCCGGGCGATGTCGATCTTGGTCGGAAAGCGGTTGTAAAGGGTCTGTTTCGACACCCCCGCGCGCCGGGCGATCTCGGTCATCGAGGCGCCTGCGCCCTTGTCCACGAACAGGTCCGAGGCGGCCTGAAGAATGGCGGCGCTCTTGTGCTCGTCGACCTGACCGGGGGCGCGGGGCATCAGTGGACCTCGGACGGGCCGGCCGACGGATCGGCCTTGCCTGGCTTGGACAGGAGGGTGACGAAGGCGGCGCAGGCGCAGGCTACGGCCAGCAGGGCGAAGGCGTCGCCAAAGGCCAGGATCGTCGCCTGCTTCTGCAGCATGCCGTAGAAGGCCTTCATCGCCGCGGCCTGGGGGTCGATGGACTCCGAGAAGCGCTGGGCCATGCCGGCGATCATGGCTTTGACCGCCGTGTCCGACTGGCTGATGGCGCTGGTCAGTTCGACCATGTGCAGGGCGGTGTTCTGGGTCAGGGAGGTGTTGAGGATGGCGAGGCCGAAGGCGCCGCCGACGTTCCGGCTGAGGTTCACCAGTCCCGAGGCGTTCTTGACCATGTGCGGCGGCAGGGTGGACATGGTCACCTGCTGCGAGGCGATCATGGCGATCATGACGCCGCAGCCGCGCACGGCCTGAACCCCGGCGAACTCCCAGAAGCCCCAGTCGCCGGTGACGGCGCGGGCGTCCCACATGCCCCAGGCGCACAGGCCGAAGCCGAGGAACATCAGGATGCGCGGGTCCAGCTTGCGCACCAGTCGCCCGGCAAAGGGCGCTGTGGCGAACATGGCCAGGCCCGAGACCACCATGGTGGTGCCGACCTCGGCCGCCGAATAGTCGCGCACGCGGCCGAGGAAGAGGGGCAGCAGGAAGGTGCCGCCGAACAGTGCCGCGCCGACGATGAAGGTCATGACGACCCCGACCACGAAGTTGCGGTTGGCGAAGGCGCGCAGCTCGACGATCGGGTTGTAGTAGACCAGCGAGCGCCAGATGAAGGCCGGGCCGCAGATCAGGGCCACCAGGCCGAGCAGCAGGATGTGGTCGTCGGCGAACCAGTCGTTCTTGGCGCCTTCCTCCAGCACGAACTGCAGGCTCATCAGAAAGGCGGCCATCAGGCCCAGGCCCCACCAGTCGAAGCCCTTGGCCAGGCTGGCGTCGCCCTTGTCGAAGTGGGCGTAGCGGCCGACCAGGAAGAGGACGACCACGCCGGGGAAGATGTTGATGAAGAAGAGCCAGCGCCAGCTGAGCCACTCCGTCAGGTGACCGCCCAGGGTCGGACCGACCGTGGGGGCCAGGGTCACGATCAGGCCCATGATGACGCTGGCGGTGACGCGCTTCTCGGGCGGGAAGGCGGTGAAGGCCACGGCGAAGACGGTCGGGATCATGGCCCCGCCGAGGAAGCCCTGCAGCGCCCGGAAGAAGATCATCATCTCGACCGACGACGACAGGCCGACGGCCACGCTCATGATGAGGAAGCCGACGCAGGAGGCCAGGAACAGCTTCTGCGTGCCCCACAGCCGCGACAGGTATCCCGACAGGGGGATCATCACGACCTCGGGGATCAGATAGGCGGTCTGGATCCAGCTGATCTCATCGGCCGAGGCACCGACCCCGGCCTGGATCTGCGGCAGGGAGGCGGCGACGATCTGGATGTCCAGAATGGCCATGAACTGGCCGATGACCATGCCGGCGAAGCCGAGCAGGAGGACGGTCCAGTTGATCTCCGGCTTGGCGGTCTCGGGCTGGACCTCCGCGACGCCGTCGGCCGGGAGGACGCCGTCTCTCACCGGCCCGTTTCCAGAGCCGCGGTTTCGACCTCGCCCAGATGGGCGTCGGCGAAGGCGGCGCCGCCCTGGCTCTTCAGGTCGACCTTGACCTCGACCGACAGGCCGGGGCGCAGGGTGATGGGCTCGCCCGAGGCGCGGCGGTCGACGACGATGCGGACCGGGACGCGCTGGGTGATCTTGGTGAAGTTGCCGGTGGCGTTCTCGACCGGGATCAGGGCGAACTCCGAGCCCGTGGCCGGGGCGAAGCTGTCGACGCGGCCGACGATGGCCTGGCCCGGGAAGGCGTCGGCCTTGATCTCGACCGTCTGGCCCAGACGCATGCGGCCGACCTGGGTCTCCTTGAAATTGGCGACCACATAGGTGTCCTGCACCGGCACGATGGACATCATCTGTCCGCCGGCCTGCACCACCTGGCCAACGCGGACGCCGCGGGCGCCGACGACCCCGGCGACGGGCGCGCGGATGACGGTGCGGTCCAGGGTCAGTTGGGCCTGCTCGACCAGGGCTTTGGCCTGCTCGACGGCGGCGACGCTCTGGTTGCGGGTCGAGCCGAGGACGGCGGCGGTACGCTGTTCGGCGGTCAGGGCGGCCTGGGCCTGGGCGACCGAGGCGTGGGCGGTGGCGGCGGTGGCGCGCTGGGTCTCGATGCGCTGCTGCGACACCCAGCCCTGCTCGGCCAGCTTGCCGTAGCGATCGACCTCGGCGCGGGCCAGACCGGCCTGGGCCTGGGCCTGGGTCACGGCGGCGGCGCGGGCGGCGATATTGGCCTGTTCCTGCTCGGCGCGGGCGTCGACATTAGCCACGGCGGCGGTCAGGGCCGACAGATTGGCCTGGGCCTGGGCCAGGGCGGCCCTGGCGTCGGCGTCGTCCAGACGGGCCAGGACCTGCCCGGCCTCGACGCGCTGGTTGTCCCTGACCAGGACCTCGATGACCGAGCCGCTGATGCGCGGGCTGACCGCGACGGTGTCGGCCTGGACGAAGGCGTTGTCGGTGCCTTCCCAGCGCTGCTTGCCCTGCCACCAGACCACGCCGCCGGCGATGAGGGCTAGGCCGACGACGCCGCCGACGATCAGGGGCAGGCGTTTCTTGAAAGTGGCGGGGAGGGCCATGGGGAGACAGCTCGCTTCGATTTCGGCGCGTAAAATGGACAGGAGCGTCCATAAATCAAGAGGCGCCTGCGCGATTTCGTCGCAGGCGTGGCCTCGGCGCCGCGCGCGGCTAGTCCGCAGAGGTCTGGAATGCGGCGCGCTGGAAGGGCTCGCCGCGCTTCACGGTGAAGGCCAGCTGTCGCAAGTTGGCGACGTCAGCTGCGGGGTCGGCGGTGACGAAGATGAAGTTGGCCAGCTTGCCGGCTTCGAGGGTTCCCATGTCGTCGGCCTGGTTCACGGCGCGGGCGGCGGTCCGGGTGGCGGCGACGAGGACGTCGGCGGGCGTCATGCCGACGGCGTTCTGAAGCAGCTCCATCTCCTCGATCAGGGCGGGCCAGGGATCGCGGTCGGGCGTCTCAACGTCGGTGCCGGCCGAAATGGCCACCCCGGCGCGGTAGGCCTGACGGGTCAGGGCGAAGACCATGGGGCCGGAACAGATCGGTTGACGCGCATCGGGCGAGGCGGCGGCGCGATCCTGTTCGGCATAGACCCGGACCGTGGCGTCCAGAATGATCCCCTTGTCGTGCATCTGTTCCAGCAGGTTCTGCACCACGGGGTTGTCGCCGTTGAGGAAGGGGGCGCGGTCGATGGGGGTGCGGCTGGCGTAGCTGATCGGACGATCCGCCGGGGCCTGGGCCTGATGGGCCAGGATGCAGGCGTGGGACATGACGTCTGGGCCGGCGGCGATCACCTCCTGCGGGGTGGCCGGATAGACCATGGCGTGGGTCCAGACCGGCACGCCCTGGCGATGGGCCTCGAGGGTGATCCGGGCGACCAGGGCAGCGGGCAGGTCAGCGTAGATCTTGATGCCGGCCGCCGAGGTTCCGCGCGCCATGGCGACGGCCAGAGGCAGGTCGGTGTCGGCGGTGATGGCCTGCATCCACGGCGTCCGGCCCGCGACCGCTCCGGCGCTGACGGCCTGGGTGCGGGGGTCCTTGAAGAAGCCTTCGCCCGCCATCAGGGCGGCGTAGTAGATGTCGGGCGAGGGGATTTCGCCGACACGGGCCTGGCGCGCCAGCTCGCCGACCGAGCGCAGGTCGTCGGCCATGCCGCGCACGGCGGTGACGCCTGAATAGAGCCAGCGTCGCATCTGCACCCGCGCGGCGGCGGCGTCGGGCGGGGTGGCGACATGGACATGGGTGTCGATCAGGCCAGGCAGGACATAGAGGCCCGTGACATCGACCGTCTCGGCGGCAGGGGGCAGGGGATCGCGGTCAGGCTGGATGGCCAGGATCCGCTCGCCGCGGGTGATGAGGGTCAGGCCGGACCGCGAAGGCGCCCCCGTTCCGTCGAACAGGACGGCGCCGCGATAGGCGACGGTCTTCGGCTCGGCGGGCGTGGTTGAAGAGGACGTCGGGGCGCTGTGCCAGGCGGCGAAGGGATCATGGGCGACGGCCGCGCCTGCGGTCAGCGTCGTCGCCAGAGCCGCCACAGCGGCGCCGGCGAGCCAGGTCCTGATGGTCGTCATGTCTGCGTCTCCCCCGAGCGTCGCCATCCGGTTTGGGTCAAGGATCGCTGGGGAGCAAGCGGGAAGGCGTTGACGCCGCACGCGGGGAAGGCGAAGCGAGGGCATGACCGTTCGCCAACGTCCTCCGTCCAAGGCCGCCCGCGCCGCACTCAGCCCGCCCAACGGCAAGCGGTCGCGCGCGCCGAAGAAGGCGCCGGTCGGGGCCGTGATCGGCTGGCCGCCGGACGAGGATCGGGTCGAGGAAATCTTCGTCCGCCTGTCGGGGGTCATGCCGGACCCCAAGACCGAGCTGGACTTCGTCAATC
Organism: Brevundimonas sp. NPDC090276; assembly: GCF_044772165.1. Lineage (NCBI taxonomy): Bacteria > Pseudomonadati > Pseudomonadota > Alphaproteobacteria > Caulobacterales > Caulobacteraceae > Brevundimonas > Brevundimonas sp. NPDC090276. Next base: position 250,551 of record NZ_JBIVYK010000001.1, read on the forward strand.
CCTACACCCTGGTCGTGGCCGTGGCCCTGTCGGCCCAGGCGACCGACGTGGGGGTCAACAAGGCGACCAAGGCGCTGTTCGCCGTGGCCGACACGCCGCAGAAGATGCTGGCCCTGGGCGAGGAGGGGCTGATCCCGCTGATTTCCTCCATCGGCCTCTATCGCACCAAGGCGAGGAACGTCATCGCCGCGGCGCGGATGCTGGTCGAAAAGCACGGCGGCGAGGTGCCGCTGAACCGCGCCGACCTGCAGGCCCTGCCTGGCGTGGGGCGCAAGACGGCCAGCGTGGTGCTGAACGAACTGGGCATCGAGCCGGCCATCGCGGTGGACACCCACGTCTTCCGCGTCTCGCACCGGCTGGGGCTGGCCAACGCCGCGACCCCGGACAAGGTGGAGGTGCAACTGCACAAGGTGGTGTCTGAAGCCTGGCTGCCCAAGGCTCACCACTGGCTGATCCTGCATGGCCGCTACACCTGCCTGGCGCAGCGGCCCAAATGTCTGGCCTGCGTGATCGCGGACCTGTGTCCGTCGCGGGCGAGCTTCGTCGGGGTCTAGAGGCCCAACCGCTCCGCCACCGCCCGGCCGAAGCGGGCGCCGGCCTCGGGGGCGGCGCCGAGATAGAAGTCGGGCTCGATCAGTTCCGCCTCCATCAGCAGCCACTGGCCGTCGGCGTCGGGGACCATGTCGATGCGGGCGTAGAGCAGGGGCTCGTCGATGGCGGCCAGCGTGCGTTCGGCCAGGGCCAGGGCGCCCTCGGGGGCCTGATCCAGCCGCCGGTACTGGCCGCCGTACTGGACCTGGATGCGAAACTCGTCGGCATGGCCGGGGCGCTTGTTGACGACGTGGCTCAGTTCGCCGCCGAAGAAGAGCAGGGAAGTCTCGCCCGCCGTGGCGATGGTGGGCAGGAAGGGCTGGATCATGGCCCCGCCGACAGGTGCGTCGGCCAGCACCTCTTCCAGCAGGTCCCCCGCCGCAACCTTCAGGGTGCGCCAGGCACCGCCGGACACGGTCGGCTTGACGATCAACTGCTCGGCTCCGGTGGCGGCGAAGGCGGCCTCGACCACGGCGGGGCTGGCGTGGTCGGTCCAGATGGTCGGGGGGATGGCCACGCCCTTTTCCGCCAGCCGGGACAGATAGCGTTTGTCGGAGTTCCAGCGCAGCACCTCGGCGGGGTTGGCCATGGGCGCGTCCGCCTCGGCCCAGGTCGCGCAGGCCTGCAGCCAGCGGTCGTGGTCGCTGTGGTAGCCCCAGACGATCAGCGGCAGGACAAGGGGAAACTCCATCAGGCCGTGGGCGCTCTCGACGTGATCGGTCCACGGCGTCGGTCGAGCCTTGATCCCCGCCGTGGCCAGGGCCGCCGCCAGACGGTCCAGCACGCCCGGCCATTGCCCGGCATAGGTCGGGTCGGCGGGATCGGGGGTCAGGACGGCGACTTCGGTCATGCGACTACTCCTCGGACGGGAACTGCATAGGCTGTTTTCGGCGGAGGCGAAAAGCCCGGCGCTGGCGTCGGGGCGCTTGTCCCGCTATGGGGCGCGCATGACCCAGACCGCCATCTCTACCGCCCGCTTCGACGTCTGCGCCGTCGGCAACGCCATCGTCGATGTGCTGAGCCCGTGCGAGCCCGCCTTCCTGGAGGCGCACAAGCTGGTTCCCGGCTCGATGCAACTGGTCGACGAGGATCAGAGCGCGGCCCTCTATGACGCCATGGCGGCGGGGGTCGAGGCCTCCGGCGGTTCGGCCGGCAACACCGTGGCGGGCGTGGGCTCGTTCGGCGGCCGCGCGGCCTATATCGGCAAGGTGGCCCAGGACACCCTGGGCGAGGTCTTCAGCCACGACATCCGCGCTGCCCACGTCCACTTCGACACCCCGGTGCTGGAAGGCGGCGCGGGCTCGGGCTTCGGCACCGGGCGCTGCCTGATCAACGTCACGCCCGACGGCCAGCGCACCATGTGCACCTTCCTCGGCGCCGCCAACCAGTTGACCACGGCCGACATCGACGCCGACCTGATCGGCGCCAGCGAGATCGTCTATCTGGAAGGCTATCTGTTCGACCCGGCCCCGGCCCGCGCCGCCTTTGAGGCCGCAGCCGCCGCCGCCCACGCGGCGGGCCGCAAGGTGGCCATCACCCTGTCGGACGCCTTCGTCGTGCATCGCTGGCGCGCCGAGCTGCTGGCCTTCATCGAGGCCTCGGCCGACATCGTCCTGGCCAATGAGTCCGAACTGCACGCCCTGTTCGAGACCGAGGACTTCGACCACGCCGCCGCCCACCTGGGCCGCATCGTCGAGGTGGCCGCCGTGACGCGCGGGGCCGCCGGTTCGGTCATCTTCCGCGGCGACGAGCGGGTCGAGATCGCCGCCTTCCCGGTCGACAAGGTGGTCGACACCACGGGCGCGGGCGACCAGTACGCCGCCGGCGTGCTTCTGGGTCTGGCGCGCGGCCTGTCGCTGGCTGAAGCCGGGGCGCTCGGTTCGCTGGCGGCCTCGGAAGTGATCGCCCACTGGGGGCCGCGTCCGATGGTCAAGCTGGAGGCCCTGGCCGCCGAGCACGGGCTCAAGCTCTGATCGCGACCCAAGCTCTTATAGCAACCAAGGGCCACGCGCGGGGGGCGCTTGCCGTTCCCCGTCGCGCCGCGTAATCGGCGGACCATGTTCGGCCTCGCCAATCCCGACCGCTTCATGCGCTTCACCCGCCCGCTCACGCCGGTGCTGTGGGGGCTGGCGCTTGTCCTGCTGGCGGCCGGGACCTGGCTCAGCTTCACCGCGCCCGCCGATTATCAGCAGGGCGACACGGTGCGGATCATGTTCATCCATGTGCCCGCCGCGACGCTTGGCCTCGGCGCCTATGCGGCGCTGGGCGTCTCCAGCTTCTTCGCCCTGGTGTTTCGCCACCCTCTGGCTGACGCCGCCGCCCGCGCGGCCGCCCTTCCGGGCGCGGTGCTGACGGGTCTGGCCCTGATCACCGGCTCGCTGTGGGGGCAGCCCATGTGGGGCACCTGGTGGGTGTGGGACGCGCGTCTGACCAGCGTGCTGGTGCTGTTCCTCTTCTACCTCGGCTACATGGCCCTGCGCGCCTCGATCGACGACGAGCAAAAGGCCGGACGCGCCGCCGCGGTCCTGGGTCTGGTCGGGCTGATCAACCTGCCTATCGTCAAGTTCTCGGTCGACTGGTGGAACACCCTGCATCAGCCGGCCTCGCTGCTGCGCGCGGGCGGAACCAGTCTGGACCCGGCCTATCTGGCGCCTCTGCTGACCATGATGGCGGCCTATGGCATGCTGTTCGGGGCCATCTGGCTGACGTCGATCCGCACCGAGGTGCGTCGTCGCCGCGTGCTGACGCTGCGCGCCCGCGCGGCCCAAGAAGCCTGATTGGAAGCGTAAGGAGCCGCCATGCTGGATCTCGACATGAGCCCCTACGGCGTCTTCGTATGGTCGTCCTGGGCGATCAGCGCCGTGGCCCTGGCCGCCATTTCGCTCCGCGCCCTGATCGCCGCCCGGCGCTGGAAGCGCGAGCTGACCCGTCTGGAAGAGACCCGCAAATGAACCGCTGGTTCGCCCTGATCCCGATCGCGGCCCTGGCCGCGCTGGGCGTCTTCATGATGATCCAGTTGGGCCACCTGTCCGGCGCGCCGGGCGAGGGCCGCGAATACAAGCCCGACGCCCTGGTCGGCCAGCCCATTCCCGAGACCGTCCTGCCCATCCTGCAAGGCGACGTCGAGACCAATCAGCGTCTGGACCTGAAGACGGCGGGCGTCGGCAAGCCGATGATCGTCAACCTGTTCGCCAGCTGGTGCGCGCCCTGCCGACTGGAGCACCCGCAGCTGATGAAGCTGAAGGCCGAGGGCATCAACGTCGTCGGCGTGGCCTACAAGGACGACCCCATCGCCACCCGCGCCTTCCTCGACGAGCTGGGCGATCCCTACGCCCTGGTGCTGGTGGATCGCGAGGGGCGGGCGGGGCTGGATCTCGGCGTCTCGGGCGTGCCGGAGAGCTTCGCCGTGGACGCCTATGGCGCCATCGTCGCCAAGTCCTCCGGACCGGTGCTGACCGACGCCGATCTGCAGAAGTTGGTCGATGCGCTGAAGGCGCCGGTTCGTTAGGCCGCCGCCCGCGCGAAACACGGTGAATCGCGCATTAACCATATCTAGAGCCTTTGAGCGGATCGTCGGCCCATGTCCGCGATTCCTTCAGACCGTCCGGCCTTCCCGCCTCCCGCAGGCGGCGCGGCCCATGCGCTGAGAACCTCCCAGTCCGCCTTCTTCCGCGCGGCCATGGGCGTGAGCGCGCCGACGCCCGCGGCGGCTCCGGTCGAGACGCGGACGGACACGCCGGTGCGATCGGTTCAGACGCAGGAAGCGCCCTCGACCGCGCGCTATCAGCGGCCGGGCTCCTTGCTGGATATCCGGGTCTAGGCTTTCGCCACATCCTTGAGCGGGATGACGACCGCGTCGGTCGTGACCGCGTCAGCCGCTGGTTCGACGACCTTCTTCTTCTTTTTCGGCTTGGCGCCCTCCAGCGCCTTCTTGGCCGCCTTTTCGGCCTTGCGGGCCTCCTTGGCCGCCTTCTTGGCGATCTTGGCTTCGGCCCTGGCCTGTTCGGGGGCGGCGTCGGCGGCGTCGGTCAGGCTGGTCAGCAGGTCGAGGAAGCCCTCGCGGCGGGCCTTGGGCAGGAGGGCCAGGATGCGCTTGTCGGCGGCGGCGACGCGGGGGCGGGCGGCCTCCAGCGCGGCCTGACCGCGCTCAGAGAGGCGCACGGCCTTGGCGCGGGCGTCCAGCGCCGAGCGTTCGCGTTCCAGCAGGCCCTTGGTCGTCATGCGGGCGACCAGATCGGCCAGGGTCGAGCGGTCGATGCCGGTGGCCTTGACCAGATCGGTCTGGGTCAGGCCCGAGCGTACCGAGACCGCCTCCAGCACCGCGAACTGACGCTGGGTCAGGCCGTCGGGGCCGGCCTCCTCGGCGTAGATGTCCAGCGCCAACTGCAGCACCCGGTGCATCAGGTGGCTAGGCGACTCCGCCAGCCCGCCCTTGATCTTCGCCTGCTTGCCTGACTTGACCATCGTCTTGATCCCCGTTCCGGCCGCGAGGAGAGGGCCGGACATGGCGTGACAGCTAACAGCCGCGCTTTACGCTTTGACGACGGAAAGCCTGACGGTTTGAAGACATTTTGTCTGGGGGCCTACCGCCCTCACGGGCCATTGTTCTGGGGCCTACCGCGCTTCGCGCTGCTTGAGGCCCGTTTGGATCAGCGTGGGCCTCAAATATCAGTCCGTCAGAACGCGGACGGTTCCCTAAAGGCCGGTGTCGGGCGAGATGGGGCCGGGCTCTTCGTCCTTGATCATGTTCTTCATGATCAGCGGCACCTGGCACAGGCCGAAGATGGAGGCGGCGATCCACAGGACGCCGCGGAAGGCGGTCCAGACGCCGTTGGGGTCGGGCGTGCCCAGGTTCAGCGCCGACCAGATGGCGGTCACGGCGGCGGGGCTGCGGAAGATCTCGTTGGCGACGGCGACAGCCAGGAAGTAGAGACCGTAGCGGAAGGTCAGGGTGCGCCAGGCCTGATCCGTCACCTTGATGGCCGAGCCCAGCAGGGCCTTGAATGGCGACTTCTTCAGCGGGATCGAGCCCAGCAGGACGGCGGCCAGCAGACCGTTCTGCACCGTCAGCTTCAGCTTCACGAACAGGTCGTCGTCGGTGAGGATGGTCAAGGCGCCGAAGACCAGGGCGAAGCCGCCGGTGATCAGGGGCATGGGGGCCAGGCGCCGCTCGATGATGAAGCCGACGGCAAGGGCGATCACCGAGGCGATGACCAGGACCCAGGTCGCCTTGATCATGTCGCGGGTGATGAAATAGGCGGCCATGAAGGCGATCAGGGCGCCGAAATCGACGGCCTGGCGAATCCACTGCGGGCGTTTGGTTTCGACGGCTTCACTCATACGCTTTAGTCCTCAAGCCCGACCAGTGATCGGGAAAACGCGCGCGCGTCGAAGGGTTGCAGGTCGTCGACGCCCTCGCCGACGCCGATCAGCTTGATCGGGGCGTCCGAGGCCTGGGCCACGGGGACCAGGACCCCGCCACGAGCGGTGCCGTCCAGCTTGGTCATGACCACGCCCGAGACATAGGCGGTGCGGCCGAAGATCTTTTCCTGCTCCAGGGCGTTGCGGCCCACGGTGGCGTCGAGAACCAGCAGGGTCTCGTGCGGGGCGTCCGCATCGACCTTCTTGAGCACGCGCACGATCTTCAGCAGTTCGTCCATCAGGGCGGACTTGTTCTGCAGGCGACCGGCGGTGTCGATCAGGACCACGTCGTAGCCCTCGGCTTTCGCTTTCGTATAGGCGTCGAAGGCCAGCCCGGCGGCGTCGGCGCCGTCGCGGCGGCTCTCGAAGTCGGCCCCGGCGCGTTCGGCCCAGACCTTGAGCTGTTCGCGGGCGGCGGCGCGGAAGGTGTCGCCGGCGACGATCATGACCTTGGCGCCCCTGGCCGTCAGGTCCGAGGCGATCTTGCCAAGCGTCGTGGTCTTGCCCGAGCCGTTCACGCCCACGAACAGGACCACATAGGGCTTGGGTCCGCTGAGGGGATCAAAGGTCGCCTGACGCGGCAGGAGCTCGGCGGCCACGGCCTCGGCCAGGGCCTCCTTGATCTCGCGCTCGTCGGAGCTCTTGCCGAAGCGTAGCTCGCGGAAGCGTTCGACGATGCGGGCCGAGGCGGCGGGGCCCAGGTCGCTCTCGATCAGGTGCTCTTCCAGGCGCTCCAGCGCCTCTTCGGACAGGGGCTCTTTCACGAAGGTCGAGACGACCTGTTCGGTCATCTGCTTGGAGGACCGGGACAGACCCGCGCTCAGTCGCTGGAACCAGCCTTTTTTGGGCGTATCGCTCATGGTTCGAGCCTTAGCCGACGCCGGTTCGCAGGTCACTACAAACCGCTAGTCCTTTGGCTTCACCGCGCAACCCTATATTGATCGGTTAGCCCTAGGGTTCTGGAGCCCGCATCGCGGGATGAGCGGAAAGATTGATGGCGAAGTCCGAGACGCATCCCTTCCACGCCCCGCGCGCCCACGGCTTCGTGCGCGTCGCCGCCGCGACGCCGGTGGTTCATGTCGCCGACCCGGCCGCCAATGCGGACGAACATGAGCGGCTGATACGTCAGGCGGGCGAGCAGGGCGTGGACCTGCTGGTCTTCCCCGAGCTGTCGCTGAGCGCCTACGCCATCGACGACCTGCACATGCAGGCGGCCTTGCTGGAAGAGGTCGAGCGCCAGGTGGCGCGGCTGGCCGAGGTCGCGGACGCGGCGGGCGTGATTGCGGTCATCGGCGCGCCGATCCGCAACGGCGACGCCCTGTTCAACTGCGCCGTGGTGCTGGGCGGGGGCGAGGTGCTGGGCGTCGTGCCCAAGACCTATCTGCCCAACTACCGTGAGTATTACGAGAAGCGTTGGTTCGCGCCGGCCGCCAGCCGGTCCGAGGACAGCCTGGTCCTCAACGGTACGAGCGTCGATTTCGCGCCGGGTCTGGTGTTCGAGGCAAGCAATCGGCCCGGCTTCGTCTTCGCGGTCGAGATCTGCGAGGACTTCTGGGCGCCGCAGCCGCCGTCGACGCGCGCGGCGCTCGCGGGGGCGCGCATCCTGTGCAACCTGTCGGCCTCCAACATCGTCATCGGCAAGGCGGACGAGCGGGCCCTGCTGTGCGCCAGCCAGTCGGCCCGCACCCTGTCGGCCTATGTCTTCGCCGCCTCGGGTTGGGGCGAGAGCACGACCGATCTGGCCTGGGACGGTCAGGCCACCATCCACGAACTGGGCGCCCGGATCGCCGAGGGCGAACGGTTCGCGCTGGAGGGCCATCTGACGGTCGCCGACGTGGATGTGGACCGCATCGGTCTGGACCGGCTGCGCAACGGCACCTTCGCCGACTGCGCCCGGCTGGAAGGCGAGGCTGCGACCGTGGTCCCGTTCGAGGCGGGGCAGGGGCCGAGCGACGCCCTGATCCGTCCGCTGGACCGCTTCCCCTTCGTGCCGGACGACGCGGCGCGTCTGGATCAGGACTGCTTCGAGGCCTTCAACATCCAGGTTCAGGGCCTGATGCGTCGGATGACGGCGACGGGATCCAGGACCCTGGTCATGGGCGTCTCGGGCGGGCTGGATTCGACCCAGGCCCTGCTGGTGGCCTGTCGCGCCTTCGACCGGCTGGCGCTGCCGCGTACGGGGATTCTGGCCTTTACGATGCCGGGGTTCGCCACCTCGGAGGGCACCAAGTCCAACGCCTGGAAGCTGATGCAGGCGCTGCAGGTGACGGGGGCCGAGATCGACATCCGGCCGGCCGCCGAACAGATGCTGCGCGACATCGGCCATGCCTTCGCCGACGGCGAGCCGGTCCACGACATCACCTTCGAGAATGTTCAGGCGGGTCTGCGCACCGACTATCTGTTCCGACTGGCCAATCAGAATCACGGCTTCGTCCTGGGCACCGGCGACTTGTCGGAACTGGCGCTGGGCTGGTGCACCTATGGCGTCGGCGACCACATGAGCCACTACAACGTCAACGGCGGGGTGGCGAAAACCCTGATCCAGCACCTGATCCGCTGGGTGGCCGAGCGTGGGCTAGTGGGCGAGGCGGCGAACCCGACGTTGGCCGCCATCCTGGCCACCGAGATTTCGCCCGAACTGGTGCCGGCGGGCGCTGACGGGGCGATCCAGTCGACCCAGTCCATCGTCGGCCCCTATGCGCTGAACGACTTCTTCCTCTTCTACATCAGCCGTTTCGGCCTGAAGCCGTCCAAGGTCGCCTATCTGGCGCATCAGGCCTGGGGCGATGCGACGACGGGGAACTGGCCCGCCGGTCTGCCGGAGGCGGAGCGGGTCGCCTATGACCTGCCCACCATCAAGGCCTGGCTGCGCAAGTTCCTGATCCGCTTCTTCCAGACCAGCCAGTTCAAGCGTTCCGCCGTGCCCAACGGGCCCAAGGTGGTCACCGGCGGGTCGCTGTCGCCGCGCGGCGACTGGCGGGCGCCGTCGGACAGCAGCGCGCGCGTCTGGCTGGATGAACTCGACAACAATGTTCCGGATTGAGTAGGACCGTCGCCCCGGCTTTCGGCCGGGATGACGAGAAAGAGACGACCATGACCGACGACGTGACCAAGGACTCCAACGGCAACATCCTGGCCGACGGCGACAGCGTGACCCTGATCAAGGACCTGAAGGTCAAGGGCTCGGGCGGGGTGACGCTGAAGCGCGGCACCATGGTCAAGAACATCCGCCTGACCGGCGACCCCGACGAGATCGAGGCCAATGTCGAGAAGGTGCGCGGCCTGGTCCTGCGGACCGAGTTCGTGAAGAAGGCCTAGGGTCCATCTGTCATCCCGGAAGCGGCGTGAGCCGCTATCCGGGACCGCGACAGGCGCGACTTTCAAACGATCGTGCTTCCGGCGGTCCCGGCTCTGCGCTGCGCTTCGGCCGGGATGACGAAAGTCAGCTGACCCCTGTCAGGAAGTCCAGGACGCCGGCGCGGGCTGCGGGTTCGTCCAGCATGGGGGCGTGGCCGATCCCGGGAACCTCCACATAGGCCATGGATGGCGCCGCCGCGCGCATCCGGCTGGCGATGTCCGCGCTGAGCAGGTCCGAGGTTCCGCCGCGCACCAGCAGGCTGGGCCGTTCGCCGGCCAGGGCCGTGAAGGCCGGCCACAGGTCGGGGACCAGGGCCGAGGCCCCCGCCGCCCGGATCGGAACCGAGATGTCGGGATCGTAGTTGAGCATCGGTTTGCCGTCCTCGCCCTCGCGGAAGATGCGGCGGGCGAAGGCGTCCCAGTCGGCGTCGCCGTAGAGGGGGAAGGCGACGGCGTTGATGTCGCGGGCGTAGGCGGCGGCGTCCGACCAGTTGCGAATTTCGATCTTGCGGCCGGTGTATTCGGCGATGCGGGCCAGACCCTCGGGCGCCACCTCGGGGCCGATGTCGTTGAGAACGGCGGCGGCGACGGCCTGGGGCCTGATCGCGGTCAGGGCCATGGTGATCAACCCGCCCATGGAGGTGCCGAGAAAGACGGCCTTCTCGATGCCGGCCTGCTCCATCAGGGCGATGACGTCGCGGGCATAGACGTCGGGCGTGTAGGTCGTGGGATCGGAGGCGCGGTCCGACTTGCCGCGTCCGCGCACATCCACCGCCAGAATGCGGCGGCCGCTCGCGGCGATCAGGCCGGCGATGACGGCGAAGTCGGCGCTGTTGCGGGTCAGGCCGTGGATGGCGATGACCGGCAGGCGCGCCGGGCCGTCGGCGGGGACGTAGTCGCGGGCGTAGAGGCTCAACCCGTCGGGCGAGGTCCAGCGGCGTTCGGCGTAGGTCATCAGGCGTGTCTCCCGGCTGTGTCTCCAGCGTTGCGGGTAGAGTAATTCACCGGATGAAGAATTGCGATCAGGTCGAGAGGATGGCTGCGACGAATTGATCGAGGTCGCCGCCTTCGGGGAAGCGATGGCCGGTCACGCCCGCGCGCCGGGCCGCCTCCATGTCCGAGGGCTGGTCGCCGATCATCAGCGAGCGGGCGGGGTCCAGGTCGTGTTCGGCGATGGCGCGATGCAACATGCCGGGATTGGGTTTGCGGTCCGGGTGGTTGGGGTGGCGGTAGCGTTCGTCCACGGCCTCGGCGTGGTGCGGGGCGGCGTAGACGGCGTCGATGCGGGCGCCGCTTTCGGCCAGACGCTCGACCAGCAGGGCGTTGAAGCCGTGCATGGTCTCTTCGCTGAACAGGCCGCGCGCCACGCCTGACTGGTTGGTGACGATGACGGTGACATAGCCCGCCTCGTTCAGTCGCTTCACGGCCTCGGCGGCGCCGGGGATCAGCACCAGCTGGTCGGGACGGTGCGGATAGCCGCAGTCGACGATGAGGACGCCGTCGCGGTCGAGAAAGGCGGCAGGGCGGCTCATGTTGGTTCCGTCAGCAGGGCCGAGAAGGCGGTCATCAGGTGATAGAGGCTGGAGGCGGGGACGTCGGCGTCCTGGGGGGCGCCCTTGGCGTCGAAATTGTCGATCCACAGGCCGCGCGTGGCGGTGGCCAGATGGGTGGCGAACAGGGCGTCGGTCAGGCTGAGGGCCTGTTCGGCCCGGCCGCGCAGCAGCAGGGTGCGGAGGGCCTCGGTCTGGCCCCACAGACGAGCGCCCCCGTCGCGGACCACGCCGATGCGGTCGATTTCGCGGACCATCAGCCCCCGGGCGCCGACGCCGTTGGTCAGGGCCGAGGCGAACAGGGCCTGGGCCTGTCGCTCATGGCCGTCGAGGCCGAGGCGGCCGGCCTGGTCCAGCAGCCAGATCCATTCCATGTGATGGCCGGGCTCGACGACCTGTCCGGCGCCGCCGGGGGCGACGGTCCAGTCCGCGGTGAAGAACTCGCCCAGCATCAGGTGTTCGCGGTCGAAGAAACGCCGGTTGAACAGGTCCAGCACTGATCGGGCTGCCGCCTCGAAGGCCGGATCGGGGGCGATGCCCTGCCAGGCCAGCAGGGCCTCCAGCATGTGCATGTGCGGGTTCTGGCGGCGGGGCAGGACGGGGGGCAGGGCCTCCTGCCAGCCGCCGTGGACCGGATCGGCCATCTGCGCCTCGATGGCGGCCAGGGTCGTTTGCGCCAGCGGTCGGGCGCGGTCGTCCTGCAGCACCCGATGGGCGGCGGCGAGGGCGAAGAGGACGAAGGCCAGGTCGTAGAGGTCGGGCGTGGCGTCGATCACGGCGCTCGCGTCATCGGTCGCGCGGATCCACAGCCCGTCGTCCCGGCGATAGTCGCGGATCAGGACGTCCAGCGCGCGACGGGCGACGGCCTCGCCTTCCGCCCAGCCCAGGGCGGCGGCTTCGCAGAAGACATAGAGCTGACGGGCCTGGACCCGCGTGCGGCGGGGGCGGCCGGTGAGGGGGCGACCGTCGAAGTCCAGCTTTTCGAAGAAGCGGCCGTCGGCGTCGATCCCGGCCTGCGCCCACAGCGGCAAGGCCTGGCGGAACAGCCAGTCGCGGACCCGGATCTGCATCGTCGAAAGCGTCATGGTCAGCCGGGCTTAGGCAGGCTTGCGGGCTTTGCCAAGCATGGCTTTCGTTGCAACCGGCAACGCGAAGTGACTCTCGCGGGTTTGTCGACTGGCCCCGGGCTTTGGTAGGAGGCGCTCAAGATAGTTGATCCGCCTTCGCGTCCGCGCGCCGAACTGTGTTCCGCCTGCGTGGCCCCCCACCGAGAGAGCGACCCCTCATGACCATTCCCTTCATCGACCTTCAGGCCCAGCGCCTTCGCCTCGGCGGCAAGATCGAGGCCGCCGTCCAGGAGGCCGTCGTCGGCGGCGCCTGGGTCATGGGCCCGCAGGTGCGCCAGTTCGAGGCCGATCTGGCCGCCTTTGGTCAGGCGAAGCACGCCCTGGGCTGCGCCAACGGCACCGACGCCCTGGCCCTGCCGCTGATGGCTTGGGGCATCGGACGCGGCGACGCGGTCTTCGTGCCCAGCTTCACCTTCGCCGCCACCGCCGAGGTGGTGCCGTGGTTCGATGCCGAGCCGGTCTTCATCGACGTGGACGAAAAGACCTACAACATGAGCCCGGCCCATCTGGAGGCCGCCGTCGAGGCGACGCTGAAGGAAGGCCGTCTGCAGCCGCGCGTGGTCATCGCCGTCGACCTGTTCGGCCAGCCCGCCGACTATCCGGCCATCAAGGCCATCTGCGACAAGTATGGCCTGAAGCTGATCTCGGACTCGGCCCAGGGCTTCGGCTGCACCATCGACGGCGAGCATCCGCTGAAGTGGGCCGACATCACCACCACCAGCTTCTTCCCGGCCAAGCCGCTGGGTTGCTACGGCGACGGCGGCGCGGTGCTGACCAATGACGACGAACTGGCGCAACTGATCGATTCCATCCGTGTGCATGGCAAGGCGGTGGCGGTCGACCTGAAGGACAAGACCTTCGACCACGACCCGAAATACCTGAACATGCGCATCGGCCTGAATAGCCGTCTGGACACCATCCAGGCCGCCGTCCTGATCGAGAAGCTGAAGGTCTTTGGCCAGGAGATCGAATGGCGCAACGCCGCCGCCGCCCGCTACAATGAAGGTCTGCGCCCTCACGTCGCCGCCGTGCCGGATGTGCCGGCGGGCAACATCTCGAACTGGGCGCAATACACCATCGAGCATGAGGACCGCGACGGTCTGGCCGCGCACCTGAAGGCTGAGGGCATCCCTACGGCGGTCTATTATCCGATCCCGCTGCACCTGCAGCCCGCCTACGCCCACTATCCGCGCGGGCCGCAGGGTCTGCCGGTGACCGAGCGCCTGATGGAACGGGTCATCAGCCTGCCGATGCATTCGGATCTGGACGCGGCCACCCAGGACCGCATCATCGCCGCCGTCGCCAGCTTCAAGGCCTGATCTTCATGACCCAGCACATTCCCCTCAAGATCGGCGTCGCCGGCGCCGGCGTCATGGGCCGCAACCACGCCCGCGTCCTGTCCGAACTGCGCGACGTCGAGTTGACGTCGGTGTTCGATCCTGACGCCGTGACGGCCGAGGGCGTGGCTGAGGCTTACGGCGCGACCGCTGTGACCACGGCCCAGGCCTTTGTCGCCGCCGGCCTCGACGCCGCCGTCATCGCCACGCCGAACCGCTTCCACGCCGAGCTGGGCGTGGCCCTGCTGAACGCGGGCGTCCATGTGCTGGTGGAGAAGCCGATCGCGGCCACGACCGCCGACGCCCAGGCCATGATCGACGCCGCCAAGGCCAACAACCGGGTGCTCATGGTCGGCCACGTCGAGCGTTTCAACCCGGCGGTGGACACGGTCAAGCGCGCCATCGACGGCGACGAGATCATCTCCATCCAGATCACCCGCGTCGGCCCTTTCCCGCCGCGCATGGGCGAGGTCGGGGTGGTCATCGACCTGGCGGTGCACGACATCGACATCATCCGTCACCTGACGGGCTCCGAGGTCGTCGAGGTCCAGTCGCTGTTGGGTCACACCCACGCCTCGCGCGAGGATTCGGCCCTGCTGCAGTTCCGCATGGCCAATGACGTGATCGCCCACATCACCACCAACTGGGTCACGCCATACAAGACCCGCACCCTGCAGGTCGCCACCAAGAACCGCTTCATCGTCGCCGACCTGATCACCCGCCAGGTGACCGAGTATTTCGGCCAGCAGCCGGACGGCTCCTACTCCACGCGGATGCTCAACTCCTGGCCGGCCGAGCCGCTCAAGAAGGAGCACGAGGCCTTCGTCCACGCCATCCGAACCGGCGAAACGGCGGCGGTGTCGGGCGAAGACGGTCTGCGCAATCTGGAAGTCGCCCTGCGCTGCCTGGGCGAGCCCTAGGTCTTCGACGCGGCGCCGGGCCTGAACTCCAGCTGGCAATGCAGGCGGCCCTGGGCGTAGTCCATGGTCGCCGTTCCTCTCAGGGTGCCGCGCACGCTGGTGTCGATCAGGCGTGAGCCGAAGCCGGACTGGGTCGGGGCGGAGACCATCGGGCCGCCGTGTTCGATCCAGTCGAGCACGACCAGGCCGTCGTCGCTGACTCCGCTCCAGGTCACGTCCACCTGACCGCCGGCGCCATCCGGGTTGCTCAGGGCGCCGTACTTGGCGGCGTTGGTGACCAGTTCGTGCAGGATCAGCCCCATGGACAGGGCCTGCTCGGCCTCCAGCGTTACCTCAGGGCCCTGCATCCGCAACTGATCCTCGGCGTAGGGACGGAACTCCTGCAGCACCAGATCGCGTAGCCGTGCGCGCTCCCAGCCGTTGGCGGTCAGCAGATTGTGGGTGTCGGACAGGGCGATCAGCCGCGCCTCGAACAGGCGCATGAAGTCCGCGACACTGCTTGACCGTCGCGCCGTCAGGGCGGCGATCGACTGGATGGTGGCCAGGGTGTTCTTCACCCGGTGGTTCAGCTCATTGATCAGCAGGCGCTGGCGGTGCTCGCTGGTGGCCAGGGCGGAGAAGGCCTGATGCCGGTCGGTCACGTCGGTGATGACGCCCGCCAGCTTGATCGGCTTGCCCGATCGCGAGCGGATCAGCCGGCCGCGCACCTGCAGCCAGCGGCCGCTGTCGCGGATCTGATATTCGGCGGCGTAGTCGCCGTCGCCCCTGAGGGCGCGCTCCAGGGTCTCTGTTCGCCGGGCCATGTCTTCGGGCTTCAGCTTGCGGGCCAGGTCGCGGGCGGCGAAGGGCTCGCCGCGGGCCAGGCCGAGGTATTTGCGCGCGCGACCGGATAGCCAGAGATCCTGCCCCGGAAGAGCCAGCTCCCAGTAGCCGACCCCGCCCGCGTCGATGATGGCGATCAGCTTGTCGCGCTGGTCCACCATGGCGACGGCCAGGGCCAGAAACAGGATGAGGACGGTCACGCCGGCGACGGCGACGGCCAGCATCAGCGGCGGGGCGCCGGGCGGGTCCAGAGCCGCGGCGGTCTGGATCGGCGTGACCGTCAGCGCCGCCATGGCGATATGATGCATGCCGACCACGGCCAGCCCCAGGACCAGGGCCGCCGTCAGCCGCCACAAGGGCGAGCGATCCTGATTGACCGCGAACAGGGCGGCGATCGAGGCGAACAGGGCGACCGCCGCTGACAGGAGCACCAGTCCGGGCGCATAGGTCAGGCTTGCCGAGGTCTTCAGCGCGGCCATGCCGACATAATGCATGGCGCAGATGCCGAGGCCCATGACGAGGCCGGCCAGGATCAACCGACGGCGGCTTGTCCGCCCCGCGGCGATCAGGAAGGCGAGGCTGGACCCGGCCGCCGCCAGCAGGAAGGAGGCGATGGTCAGGGCCAGGTCATAGCGAAACGGCGCGCCGGGATCGAAACCCAGCATGGCGATGAAATGCATCGACCATATGCCGCCGCCCATGGCCGTCGCCGCCGTGGCCAGCCAGGCCAGACGCGCGCCGCCCTGATGGGACCGCACCTGCTGGAACAGGTCCAGCGCCGTCCAGGCCGCGAAGACCGCCACCAGAAAGGACAGGCCGTCGAAGATGGAAACGGCGTGTAGGTGCACTGTCCAGCCTCCCTCGATCTGACCGTGCGCGGACTATGGTTACTGGAGCGCCGTTATCTCGTTCTTGTCCAGCACCGGAAACGGGTGAGGCTCAGGCCTTCACCATCTGCATCGTCAGCCATTCGGCGATCAGGGCCGGCTTGTCGGCGCCCTCGATCTCGACGGTCAGTTCGTGCTTCAGCAGCCAGCGGGTCACGCCGCCCTCGGCGCCCTTGGCCTCGGCGGATAGCAGCTTGAAGCGGCCGCGCACTTTCGATCCGGCCGGAACCGGGGCGAGGAATCGCAGCTTGTCGAAGCCGTAGTTGACCCCCATCACCACGCCGTCCAGCGGGGGCAGGGCGTCATAGCTCATGGCCGAGGCCAGGCTGAGGGTCAGGAATCCATGCGCGATGGTCCCGCCGAAGGGGGTTGCCTTGGCCGCTTCGGGATCGACGTGGATGAACTGTTCGTCTTCGGTGGTGCGGGCGAAGGTGTCGATGCGGGCCTGGTCGACCGTGATCCAGCGGCTGACGCCGACCTCCTGTCCGATCAGGGATGGCAGATCGCTCGGTTTCGTCATCGGGGCCCCTCCGTTTGACGCAGCCTTGCGTGCGTCGCGGGTGGGCGCAAGAGGCGGTCAGGCCGCGAACCGCCCTTCAATGATGGCGCTGAACAGGCCCGGATCGACATTGCCGCCCGACAGGACGACGCCCGTGGTCAGGCCCTTGGCCGCGACCTTGCCGGACAGAAGCGCGGCCAGGGACACGGCGCCGCCGGGTTCGATCACCAGCTTCAGCCAGCGGAAGGCGAAGCGCATGGCGTCGGCGACCTCGGCGTCGGTGACGGTCGCGGCGCCCGACAGCCGTCGGTTGATCGGCCAGGTGATCTCGCCCGGCATGGGCGACATCAGGGCGTCGCAGATGGACGGGGCGCCCTGCGGATGGGCCGTGCGTTCCCCGGCTTCCAGCGAGCGGCGGGTGTCGTCGAAGGCCTCGGGCTCGACGACGATGACGCGGGTCTCGGGGCTCTGTTCGGCCATGACCAGATTGAGCCCGGCGATCAGGCCGCCGCCCGAGGCGCCGCACAGCAGCTGGTCCATTTCGATGCCGGCCTGCTCCAGCATCTCCAGGCCGACCGTGCCCTGGCCCTCGATGATGAAGGGATCGTCGAAGGGCGGGACCAGGATGGAGCCGCGCTCGGCGGCGATCTCGGCGCCGATGGCCTCGCGGCTCTCGCTCCAGCGGTCATAGAAGCGCACTTCGCCGCCGAAGGCGCGCACGCCCTCGACCTTCACCGCCGGGCTGTCCGAGGGCATGACGATCAGGGCGCGGGTTCCCACGGCCTGCGCCGCCGCCGCCACGCCTTGCGCGTGATTGCCCGAGGAATAGGCCACCACGCCGCGCGTCTTCTCGTCGGCGCTCAGGCGGCTGATGCGGTTGTAGGCCCCGCGAAACTTGAAGGCGCCCGCCACCTGCAGGGTCTCGGCCTTCATCAGGACGCGCCCGCCGACGGCCTCGTTCAGGGCTGGATGCTCGATCAGCGGCGTGCGGACGGCGGCGGGGGCGATCTGGCGGGCGGCGTCGAGGACGCCTTCGAAGCTGGGCGTATGCATAGGTTCCCTCTTACGCGCGGGCGCGGGCTCTGCATAACTCCCATCATGCAAGCGAACATGATCCTCGCCATCGACCAGGGCACCACTTCGACGCGGGCCATCGCGTTCGAGGTGTCGCCCGAGGGGGCGTTCCATTCCGTCGCCGTCAGCCAGATCGAGCTGGCGCAGCACTTCCCGCAGTCGGGCTGGGTCGAGCATGACGCGGCCGAGGTCTGGCGCGCGACCCTGCAGACCTGTCGCGAGGTGGTGCGAAAGGCGGGGGGCGTCGGCCGCTTCGCCGCCGTGGGCATCACCAACCAGCGCGAGACCTCGGTGCTGTGGGACGCGACGACCGGCGAGCCCTTGCATCGCGCCATCGTCTGGCAGGACCGGCGCACCTCGGACGTGACCGCACGGCTGGCGGCGGACGGGCATGAGGCCATGGTGCAGGGCGCGACCGGCCTGATCCTCGACCCCTATTTCTCGGCCTCGAAATACGCCTGGCTGCTGGACGCGGCGCCGGGAGCGCGCGAGCGGGCGGCCAGGGGCGAGGTCAAGCTGGGCACCATCGACGCCTGGCTGATCTGGAAGCTGACGGGCGGGCAGAGCCACGTCACCGACGCCACCAACGCCAGCCGCACCAGTCTGATGGACCTGAAGACGCTGCAATGGCGCGAGGACCTGTGCGAGCTGTTTAATGTGCCGATGAAGGCCCTGCCCGAGATCCGGGGCTGCGCCGATCATCTGGGCGACTGCGACGCCAGCCTGTTCGGGCGGGCCTTGCCGATTCACGGCGCGGCGGGGGACCAGCAGGCGGCTCTGGTCGGGCATGGGGCGCTGGCGGCGGGCGACGCCAAGATCACCTATGGCACCGGGGCCTTTCTGGTCGCCAATGTCGGGCATCAACCGGTGGCCTCGACCTCGCGGCTGCTGGGGACGCTCGGCTATGCCGCGGATGGTCAGGTCGCCTATGCACTGGAGGGGTCGATCTTCTCGGCCGGGTCGGCGATCCAGTGGCTGCGCGACGGGTTGAAGGTCGTCTCGGATTCGCGCCAATCCGAGGCCATGGCCCAGACGCTCAAGGACAATGGCGGGGTCTATCTGGTGCCGGGCTTCACCGGTCTGGGCGCGCCCTGGTGGCAGCCCGAGGCGAGGGGGACGGTCATCGGCCTGACCCGCGACAGCGGCCCGGCCCACTTCGTCCGCGCGGCGCTGGAGAGCCTGGCCTATCAGACCCGCGATCTGCTCGACGCCCTGAAGAAGGACGGGGCGCCGGCGCTGACGCGGTTGAAGGTCGACGGTGGGGTCACCGCCAACGCCTTCGCCATGCAGTTCGTCGCCGACATCTGCGAGGTCGAGGTCGAGCGCCCGGCCTTCCAGGAGATGACGGCCATGGGCGCGGCGCGCCTGGCGGCCTTCGGCGTCGGCCTGACGCCGGAACTGTGGACCGCCCCGGCTGAGGCTCCCGCCGTCTGGCGTCCGCACATGGGGGACGAGGAGCGGGCGCGGCTGCTGAAAGGCTGGCGCGGGGCGGTGAAGGCCGCCATCATCGCCGCTGGGGGAGACGAGACATGACCGACACTCTGGACGCGCAATCCGCCTTTTCCGGCACGCGCGAGGTGGATGAACGCTATCGGCTGGACGAGGCGGCGCTGGACGTCTGGCTGTCGGCCCATGTTGAGGGCTACGCCGGGCCGCTGACGATCCGCCAGTTCAAGGGCGGCCAGTCCAACCCCACCTATGAGCTGACCACGCCGGGTCGGACCTATGTCCTGCGTCGCAAGCCGCCGGGGGTCCTGCTGGCCAGCGCCCACGCCGTGGACCGCGAATTCACCGTCATCTCGGCCCTGCACGCCCACGGCTTTCCGGTGGCGCGGCCCCATGCTCTGTGTACAGACGAAGGCGTCATCGGTTCGATCTTCTATGTCATGGACAAGGTCGAGGGCCGGGTCTTCTGGGACCTGAAGCTGCCGGGTCTGGCTCCGGCAGAGCGCCGCGCCATCTATGAGGCGCAGACGGACACGCTGGCGGCTCTGCACGCCTTTGATCCCGCCGCCATCGGGTTGGGCGACTACGGCAAGCCGGGCAATTATTTCGGCCGTCAGGTCGGGCGCTGGACCAAGCAGTATCGCGCCTCGGAGATCGAGCCGATCCCGGCCATGGACCGCCTGATCGCCTTTCTGCCGGACAGCCTGCCGCCGGAGGGGCCGACGCGGATCGTTCACGGCGATTTCCGCCTCGACAACATGATCCTCGCGCCCGATGAGGCGAAGGTGAGGGCGGTGCTGGACTGGGAGCTGTCGACGCTGGGCGATCCCATGGCCGATTTCTCCTATCTGCTGATCGCCTGGGTCATTCCGGCGTCCTTGCGCAACGGTCTGGCGGGGGCGGACCTGAAGGCCCTGGGCATTCCCTCGGTCGAGGAGGCGGTCGCGCGGTACGCCGAAAAGACCGGCACGGCGGCGCCGCAGAACCTGGACTGGCTGTTCGCCTACAACCTGTTCCGGCTGGCGGCCATCTGTCAGGGAATCGCCGGTCGGGTGCGCGACGGCACCGCCGCCAGCGCCCACGCCAAGACCATGGCGGCCCAGATCGGACCCCTGTCGGACGCGGCCTGGAGCTTCGCCAAACAGGCCGGGGCGTGAAGCTTGGCGATAATTAAAACAGTTTTTGTTGCGGATGGATTTGTGAAACGGCGCCGGAAGCCCTACCTTCCAGTCTGGAGCATTGATCAAGATGTCTGACAGCCAAAGATTCCCCGTCGCCGCCCACGCCCTGGCCTATCTGGCCCACAAGGGCGCCTATTCGGCCGCCGACGCCGCGCCCAGTGCCGTTCTGGCCGCCTCGGTGCCGACCAATCCGGTGGTCATCCGCCGGGTGACGGCCCTGCTGGCCAAGGCGGGACTGATCGCCACGCGCCCCGGCGCCTCGGGCGGGTCCTGGCTGCTGCGTCAGCCCGAGACCATTCGTCTGGACGAGGTGCTGAAGGCGGTGAACGGTTGCGCCCACCTGGGTTCGACCCCCGCCGGAGCCAAGGGCTGCCCCGTCGGCGAGCACATCCCGCGTCAGGTGGCCAAGGCCCTGACCGCCGCCGATCAGGCCGCAGGCGCGGCCCTGGCCAAGATCACCATCGCCGACCTGCTGGAGGCCGATCCGGTCTCGCTGCGCGATTTCGCGCCGCACCCCGCCTGTCCCAGCGTCGCCGCCTGACGGACGTCGCTTGGGGGAGCACCGCAGGACCATTTTGATCACGGGGGCCAGCGCCGGCATCGGCGCGGCCTTGGCGCGCGAATGCGCGGGGCGGGGCCATGACCTGATCCTGACCGCGCGGCGCGAAGGGCCGCTGACGGCCCTGGCGGAAGAGTTGACGGCGCAGCATGGCGTTGTGGTCAGCGTCGTCGTCGCCGATTTGGCCGAACCGGGCGCGCCCGCCGCTCTGCTTGAGGCGATCACCGCGCGAGGCCTCAAGGCCGACGGCTTGATCAACAATGCGGGCTTCAGCCGCACCACGGGCTTTCTCGCCACCGATCCCGCCGACCACGCCGCCATGATTCGCGTCATGCTGACCGCGCCGGTCGAGCTGTCGCGTCTGCTGCTGCCCGGCATGGTGGCGCGCGGCTGGGGTCGGGTGCTGAACGTGGCCTCGCTGGCCGGACAGATGCCCGCGACCGGCGGCGACACCCTGTACGGGCCGATCAAGAGCTTCCTGATCAAGGCCTCGCAGGGCCTGTGGCTGGAGACCCAGGGGACGGGCGTCCACGTCACCGCCCTGTGCCCCGGCTACACATATACCGAGTTCCACGACGTCAATGGCTCGCGCGAGCAGGTGTCGAGCGCCTATCCGAAATGGATGTGGATGGAGGCCGACCGTGTGGCCCGCATCGGCTGGGCGGCGGTCGAGGCCAACCGGCCGCGCGTCACGCCGGGCGCAGCCAATAATGTGCTGGCGGCCCTGGGCGGGATGCTGCCCGACAGCCTGGCGCTGAAGATGGTCGGCGGTCACGCCAAACGGCTGGACCGCCTCTAGGACCTAGTGGCCGCCGGCGGGGTAGGGGGCGGTGACGACGCTGCTGAACATGCCGGGGATGGCCTCGCCCAGGCCGGCGATGATGAACTGGATGGCCAGGGCGCACAGGATCAGGCCGAGAACCCGGACCACGATGGCCATGCCGACGTCGCCGAGAATGCGGCTGATCGGGCCGGTGGCGGCGAAGCAGAGGAAGGTGACGACGCAGGCGGCGACCATGGCGGTCAACGAGGCGGCCGAGCCCGCGGCGCCCAGCTTCTGGGCCTCGCCGGCGTTGATGATGATGGCCGAGATGGCGCCGGGGCCGATCATCAGGGGGATGGCGAAGGGCACGATCAGGCGCTTGAAGCGGCGCTTGGCGTAGCCGCGCACGTCCTTGGCGTCGGTCACGGCGTCGGCGTCGGCGAAGATCTTGAGGAAGTCCTCGCGCGCCATGTCCAGGCCCAGTAGCAGCAGCAGGATGCCGCCGGCGATGCGGAAGGCGGCCAGGGAGATGCCGAAGAACTGCAGCAGGCCCAGGCCGGTGAAGAAGAAGAAGGCCAGGAAGGCGACCGCAAAACCGCAGATCATGGCCGAGACCGTGATGCGCTGACGCAGCGAGGCCCCGGCGGTGGCGGCGGCGAAGATCGGCACATTGCCGATGGGGTCCAGCAGCGCGAACAGCGCCACGAACAGGTTGACCCCCAGATCGACCGCGTTCATTGCTTCGTCCCGCCCTTAAAACCCGCCGCGCGACCCCGCGACCCTTGGTCCCACCTATCGGGGCATCCGCGCGCGCCTGCAACCCGCCGAGAGCCGGAAATGTCCGAAGCCCATCCAATTGACCTGGCCAATCGCCCGTTTGATCCGCGCGTCATCTGCGCCCTGGACGTGCCGACGACCGACGAGGCGCGGGCTCTGGTCGAGCGGATCGGCGACGCGGTCGGCTTCTACAAGGTCGGGCTGCAGCTGTTCGCCTCCGACGGCATGGGGCTGGCGCGCGAACTGAAGGCGGCGGGCCATCAGGTGTTTCTGGACTGGAAGCTGCACGACATCGGCGCGACGGTGGAGAAGGCGACGGCGGTGCTGGCCCATGCGGGCTGCGACCTGCTGACCGTCCACGCCCGGCCCCAGGTCATGGCGGCGGCGGCGCGCGGCGCGGCGGGTTCGGACCTGAAGATTCTGGGCGTCACCGTCCTGACCAGTCTGACCGAAGATGATCTGAAGGCAGACGATCACAGCCTGTCGGCGGCGGATCTGGTCGAGCTGCGGGTGCGTCAGGCGCTGGACGCCGGCATCCACGGGGTGGTCTCCAGCCCGCATGAGGCGGGCCGCGTGCGCGAGATCGCCCTGGCGGCGGGCCGCGACGACTTCCTGATCGTGACTCCGGGCGTCAGGCCCACGGGCGCGGCCCTGGACGATCAAGCGCGCGCGGCGACCCCGGCCAGCGCCCTGCAGTCGGGCGCGACCCATCTGGTGATCGGCCGTCCGATCACCGCCTCGGCCGATCCGCGCGCGGCGGCGCAAGCGATCTCGGCGGAGATCGCCCTGATCTGAGCGCCCTCAAGCCTTTGATCCACGTGAAACAACAAGGGCGATCTCCTTGCGCGGACCGCCCTTTGTCCTGATCAGCCCCGCTCGCCCGGCTCCTGCAGATAAGGCCGCTCGGTCGGCGAGCGCGGCGCCGGCGGCGGGGGAGGGGGCGCGTCGGGCATGGCGTAGTAGCCCTGTTCGAAATGCACCTGCGGCGGCGCCGTCTCGACACGCGGCGGTTCGACATAGACCTGGGGCGGGGCCACGTTCACCTGCGGGGGCGCAACGCGGACCTCGGCGGGCTGCACATAGACCGGCGGTGGCGCCACGTAGATGGGCGGCTGCGAGACATAGACCGGGGGCTGGCTCACATGGACGGGAGCCGGTTGGTAGTAGGTCGGTTGAGGCGCGGCAGCATAGCCGCCCTGATAATAGCCCTGTTGATACTGGCCCTGCGGGTATTGGCCGTATCCGTAGCCGCGCGCCCAGGGATAGCGGCCATAGCCGTCGACGACATAGCCGAAGGGCATGGAGCGGGTGACGCCGTAGCTGTATCCGGAACGGATCGGCTCTTGCGGGGCGACGACCACGACGGGCGGGCGCTGACCGGCGCCGCCGTAACCGTAGCCATAGCCATAGGCCTCGACCGGGCCGTAACCGCCCTGCCAGCCGGTGTCGCTGTACCAGGTCTGGACCCGGCTCTCGACCATGGGGCCGCGCGCGACATGGACCTGTCGGGCGTGGCCGGAGGCGGCGTTGTGGCGGACATGGCGCGTTTGCGCCTCGGCGGTTCCGGCGGCGAGCAAGGCCGCGCCGATAGCGATGGACAGAACAGCCTTCATGGTCGCGCTCCTTTTTTCAGCCGCAAAGGTTAATGCGGTTTCGGTGCAAGCGTTCAATTTTCTCCCGTTGCGCGAATGGCGCGCTCAGAAGTCGACGGCTAGGCCCTTCTTCTCCCAATCGCCGTAGCGGGTCGGTTCGGGGCCGCGCGGACCGCCGTGCTCCGCGTCCAGAACCGGGTCCTCGCTCGCCTTGCGACGTTCGGCCGCTTCCAGCAGGGCGCGGCGCGCGACCTCGCTCAGGGGGCGCTCCGGCGTCGCGTGGGGCACGTCGGCGTTGAAGGCGGGGGCCTGTTCGGCGGCGCCGTCTACATCGTCAGCGGGGGGCGGGGTGGGCTGTTCGGTCACAGGGGGACTGCCTTGAGGGCGGGGATACGGGGCCTCACATAGACGTTCAGGACTTCTTCGCCACCCCTGACGACGCCCGGACCCGATGAACCACCTCAAGACCTTCGCCCTGCTGGCCGTGATGACCGCCCTGTTCATGGGGATCGGCTATCTGATCGGCGGCGCGACCGGCATGGTGATCGCCCTGCTCGTGGCGGCGGGGATGAACCTGTTCAGCTACTGGAACGCCGACAAGATCGTGCTGAAGATGTACAAGGCCCAGGTGGTGGACGAGACCCACCCCAACGCCGTGGTCCGGGCCTATGTCGCCGACGTCAAGCAGATGGCGAGCGATGCGGGTCTGCCCCTGCCGACCATCACCATCATCCCCAACGACCAGCCCAACGCCTTCGCCACCGGCCGCAATCCGCAGAACGCCGCCGTGGCCGCCACCAGCGGCCTGCTGGACATGCTGACGCGCGAGGAGGTGCGCGGGGTGATGGCGCACGAACTGGCCCATGTGAAGAACCGCGACACCCTGACCATGACGGTGACGGCCACGGTGGCCGGCGCCATCGCCATGCTGGCCAACTTCGCCATGTTCTTCGGCGGCGGCGGCGACGACCGCGAGCGGCCGGGCGGCATGATCGGGACCATCGCCCTGATGCTGTTGGCGCCCATGGCGGCGGGTCTGGTGCAGATGGCCATCAGCCGCGCCCGCGAATACGAGGCGGACCGCGTCGGCGCCGAGATCGCCAAGGACCCCCACGCCCTGGCCTCGGCCCTGCAGAAGATCGAGGCCTATGCCCGGGGGGCTGTGAACGCCCCGGCCGAGCGCAATCCGGCCACGGCCCATATGTTCATCATCAATCCGCTGAACGGGAGGGGGGCCGACAACCTGTTCTCGACCCATCCGGCGACGGGTAATCGCGTCCGCGCCCTGATGGAGCTGGGGGCAAGCATGGGCATGAGCCGACCTGCGGCCTCTATCCCTGTGGCGCCCGCGCCGGCTCCGACCGCGAGTGCGCCCCGGACCAGCGTGCCGACGACGCCTTCGGCGCCGAGCGCTCCGCGAGGCCCCTGGGGTTGATCTCACACGGATCGCCTTTGCGTGCGCGGCCTTAAGGGGTTAGAGCGCGCGCCATGACCGACAAGTCCGACTTTCCGCCCGCCGATCAGCCCGCTTTTGATCAGGACCGCCCCGAGTGGGCCCAGGCCCACGGCCCGCTGCGCTCGTTCGGACGGATCAAGTCGCGGCCGATCAAGGCGCGTCAGGCGGCCCTGTTCGACACCCTGATGCCCCAGATCGCCGTGCCGGACCCGAGCAAGGGTCCGATCGATCCCTTGGCCCTGATGCCCGAGGCCAGGGAGGTCTGGCTCGAAATCGGCTTCGGCGGCGGCGAGCATCTGGCCGAACAGGCGACGCGCAACCCCGACGCCCTGATGATCGGCTGCGAGCCCTTCCTTAACGGCGTGGCCTCGGCTCTGCGCCATGTCGAGGAGGGCGATCTGAAGAACGTGCGCCTGCACGCCGACGACGCCCGCGCCGTGATGGCGGCTCTGCCGGACGCCTCGCTGGACCGGGTGATGATCCTCTTCCCCGACCCCTGGCACAAGGCCCGCCATAACAAGCGCCGCCTGCTTCAGGACGAGACGGCGGTCGAGATCGCCCGCCTGTTGAAGCCGGGCGGCCGGGTGCGCTTCGTCACCGACTGGCTGGACTACGCCGAGTGGGCGCTGGAGCGGCTGGCGCGCACGCCGGGCCTGACGCGCATCATGGCCGAGGGCGAAGACTGGTTCGTCGTCCCAGCCGACCACGTCGTCACCCGCTATGAGGAAAAGAAGCTGGGCGACACCACGCCGATCTTCCTGGAGTTCGCGCGCGACGCCTAGGGTCAGGGGCGTCGTGAGGTTCCGGCGTTACGTGTAATTACGCTCAGGAATTGTCCGCAGGCGGCGCTTCGCCTGACGTTTACCCGTATCAAGGATTTTCCCCTCGATTTCTCGAGGGGTGCGCGGTGATGCGGATGAAGATGATCGGCGGCGGGTTGAACCGGCCGTCGTCTCTGGAGGCGGCGACTGCGCCGTCGATCACGCATGTCCAGGGTCCCGTGAGATCCGTCGCCGACCCCGGCCGTCGATCCGCCTGATCCCCTTCCACCCCCATGCCTGATTTCGCGCCGGTTTCGCCGGCGTGCGTCGACTGCAGTAACAGGACCTCCCCCCGGTGAACTTGGACAACGTACGAATTTCTCGAAAGCTGGCCGGCGCCTTCGCCCTGATCGTGGCGGTGATCGTCGCCTTGGGCGCGGTGGTCTTCATGCAGGTCCGCGAGTTGGAGAAGGCCAAGGAAACGGTCGCCCTGGCCGAGACCGTCACGGCCAAGACCAGCCAGCTGAAGCGGTCGGTGGACCAGCAGGAAAGCCGGGTGCGCGCCTATCTCCTGACCGCCAAGCCCGAGCATCTGCAGCGGGTCGAGGCGCATAAGGCGTTGTTCCGTGACGGCATAGCCGAGATGAGGGCGCTGACGGCCCATATCGATGGGGCTGGCACGCGTATCGACGCCCTGGAGGTGGCCGTGAAGGCCTATCAGGACGCCGTCATTGATCCCGAAATCCGTCTGGCCGGCAATCCTGCAACCCGTGCCGAGGCCCTGGCCCTGACGGAAAGCAATATTCCGACCCAGATGATGGAGCCGATCGACGCCGCTTTCGATACGATTGTTCAGGCCCAGGCCGCTCGCAAGGCGGCGGCTGTCGAGGATCAGAGCCAGGCCTTCGCCACCACCAAGATCGCCCTCGGCGTCGGCGTTCTGGCTGCACTCGGCCTGTCGATTCTGTTCGGCTTTGGACTGGCCCGGATGATCGCTGCGCCGATCGCCGCCATGACCTCGGCCATGCGTCGTCTGGCCGGCGGCGACAAGACCATCGTGGTGCCCGCCGTGGGCCGCAAGGACGAGGTTGGCGAGATGGCGAGCGCCCTGCTGGCCTTCAAGGACGCCGCCATCGCCAATGAGCGACTGGAAGCCGAGGCCGCCGCCCAGCGCGCCGCCGCCGAGGAAGAACGCGCCCGCGTCGAGGCCGAGAAGGCCCGCACCGCCGAGGAAGACCGTATCGCTGTGACGGCTCTGGGGCAGGGCCTGCAGGCCATGGCCAATGGCGACCTGACGCACCGCATGACGGCCCAGGTGGCTGCGCGTTCGGAACAGTTGAAGACCGACTTCAACACCGCCATCGCACAGCTGGAGCAGGCGGTCGCCGTGGTCGTCGACAACGTCGCCGCCATCCGTTCGGGCTCCAGCGAGATCAGCCAGGCCTCCGACGACCTGTCGCGCCGCACCGAGCAGCAAGCCGCCAGTCTTGAGGAAACCGCCGCCGCCCTGGACGAGATCACCGCCACGGTGAACCGCACCGCCGACGGCGCACGGCAAGCTTCGGGCGTGGTCCAGTCCGCGCGCGGCGACGCCGAGAAGAGCGGCGTCATCGTCCGCGACGCCGTCGAGGCCATGAACGCCATCGAGCAGTCCTCGGCCCAGATCGGCAACATCATCGGCGTCATCGACGAGATCGCCTTCCAGACCAATCTTCTGGCCCTGAACGCCGGGGTCGAGGCCGCCCGTGCGGGCGACGCCGGTCGCGGCTTCGCCGTGGTCGCCTCGGAAGTCCGGGCCCTGGCCCAGCGCTCGGCCGAAGCCGCCAAGGAGATCAAGACCCTGATCTCGGCCTCGGGCCAGCAGGTCGGCGCGGGCGTCAGCCTGGTCGGCCAGACGGGCGAGGCCCTGCAGCGCATCGTCAGCCGCGTGGCCGAAATCGACGGCCTGGTCTCGGAAATCTCGGCCTCGGCCCAGGAACAGGCCACCGGCCTGCAACAGGTCAACACCGCCGTGAACCAGATGGATCAGGTGACCCAGCAGAACGCGGCGATGGTCGAGCAGTCGACCGCCGCCAGCCACTCGCTGTCGCAGGAGGCCGACGTCCTGGCCGCCTCGGTGTCGCGCTTCCGCACCGGCCATGCCGCGGCCCCGGTCGCTGTGAAGAAGCCGGCTTCGGCGCCAGTTCGCGCGCCGCAGCCAGTGGCCCAGACGGTCGCTGCCCTGCGCGCCGGCGGCGCCGCCCGCAAGCCCGCCCTGGCGGTGGTCACCGACGGCTGGGAGGAGTTCTGATCGGGTCTGACGACGGCGGGGGCTGACACGGCCCCCGCTTTCGCCTATATGACCGCTCACATCGTTAGACCGGCGTCCAACGGCGTCGTTTCAAGCGGCGGCCCGGACGGACCGCCGCTTTTGTATTTGGACCTGACCCTTGCGCGCCAAGACCGCTGAAGACCGCGCCCTGCTGGAGATGATCGACCCCGTGGCCGAGAGCCTGGGGCTGGCCGTCGTGCGCGTGCGCCTGATGGGCGGCACCCTGCGTCGTCGCCTGCAGATCATGGCCGAGCGCGTGACTGACCACGACATCTCGGTCGAGGAATGCGCCCGTCTGTCGCGCGCCGTGTCGGAAGTGTTCGACGCCGCCGACCCCATCAGCGGCGAATACCTGCTGGAAGTCTCGTCGCCCGGCATCGACCGGCCGCTGACCCGACTGATCGATTTCGACCTTTTCGAAGGCTATGAGGCCCGCCTTGAAACCGACCGCATGGTCGAGGGGCGCAAGCGCTTCAAGGGAATCCTGGCCGGGACCGAGGGCGACAACGTCGCCATCGATCTGGACGGCGAGGAAGACACGGCCCTGATCCCCTTCGAGTGGATCGCGGACGCCAAGCTGGTGCTCACCGACGAGCTGCTGAAGCGGGGCGCGGCCCTGCGCGCGGCGCGCGGCGAACCCGAAGACGACGGCCTGCCGGAAGGCGCGGCTGAAGACGAACAAACCACCCCGACCTCGACCAAGGACAACGCCTGATGGCCGTCACCGGTATTTCCGCCAACCGTCTCGAACTGCTCTCGATCGCCGACGCCGTCGCGCGTGAGAAGAACATCGACAAGGAAATCGTCATCGAGGCGATCGAGGAGGCGATCCAGAAGGGCGCCAAGTCGCGTTACGGCGCCCATCACGACATCCGCGCCAAGATCGACCACAAGACCGGCGAACTGTCGCTGACCCGCCACGTCACCATCGTACCGGACGACTGGCAGCCGGAAGACGAGCTGGAAGAGTTCAACGACAGCGCCATGGTGCGCCTGCGCGACGCCTCCAAGCGCGACCCGGAAGCCGAGGTCGGCAAGGAATACGTCGAGGTCTTGCCGCCGTTCGAGTTCGGCCGCGTCCAGACCCAGATGGCCCGCCAGGTCGTGACCGGCAAGGTCCGCGAGGCCGAGCGCGCCAACCAGTACGAAGAATTCAAGGATCGCGTCGGCGAGATCGTCAACGGCACGGTCAAGCGCGTCGAATACGGCAACACCATCGTCGACCTGGGCCGTGGCGAAGGCATTATGCGTCGCGATCAGTCGATCCCGCGCGAAGTGTTCAACGTCGGCGACCGCGTCCGCACCTACATCTACGACGTGCGTCCCGAGGCCAAGGGCCCGCAGGTCATGCTGTCGCGCGCCCACCCGGGCTTCATGGCCAAGCTGTTCGCCCAGGAAGTGCCGGAAGTCTATGACGGCGTGATCGAGATCCGCGCCGCCGCCCGCGACGCCGGTTCGCGCGCCAAGATGGCCGTCCTGTCGAACGACAGCTCGATCGACCCCGTCGGCGCCTGCGTCGGCATGCGCGGCTCGCGCGTTCAGGCGGTCGTCGCCGAACTGCAGGGCGAGAAGATCGACATCATCCAGTGGAACGACGACGAGCCCACCTTCATCGTCAACGCCCTGGCCCCGGCCGAAGTGGCCAAGGTGGTCATGGACGAAGACGCTGACCGCGTTGAAGTCGTGGTGCCGGACGAGCAACTGTCGCTGGCCATCGGCCGTCGCGGCCAGAACGTGCGCCTGGCCTCGCAGCTGACCGGCTGGCAGATCGACATCATCACCGAGTCGCAGGACTCGGAGCGTCGCCAGAAGGAGTTCGCCGAGCGGACCGCCCTGTTCCAGGAAGCCCTGGACGTCGACGAAACCATCGCCCAGTTGCTGGTCACTGAAGGCTTCGCCACCATCGAAGACCTTGCCTTCGTGGAATCCTACGAAGTCGCCGAGATCGAAGGCTTCGACGAGGACACCGCAGAAGAGCTGCAGACCCGCGCCCGCGAATACCTGGACCGCAAGGCCGCCGAGCTGGACGCCAAGCGCGTCGCCCTGGGCGTCGAGGATGCGGTTCTGGACGTGCCGGGCGTCACCGGCGCCATCGCCGTCGCCCTGGGCGAAGGCGGGGTGAAGACGGTCGAGGACCTGGCCGACCTGGCCACCGACGAGATCCGCGGGGGCTATGAAGTCCGCAACGGTGAGCGCGTGAAGGTTCCGGGCGTTCTGGAGAGCTTCAACCTGTCGCAGCAGGACGCCGAGCTGCTGATCCTGCAGGCCCGCGTGGCCGCCGGCTGGATCGACGCCTCGGAGCTGCCGCAGGTCGAAGAGCCCGAGTACGAGGAAGAAATCTTCGCCGAAGCCGGTGAAGACGGCGCCGAGTACGAGGCTGAAGCCGTTGATGTCGATGCGGAGGTCTTCGCTGAAGACCTCGAGCCTTCGCAAGACTGATGGGAGCCGCAGCCGTCCATGACTTCGACCGAGGCGCTGATCGATAGAGACCGTCAGGACCTGGTGACCCGCCAGGTTCTCGATGAATCTCGCCTGATCCGCTTCGTGCCGGCGCCGGACGGCTCGGTCGCTCCCGACCTGGCGCGCAAGCTGCCGGGCCGCGGCCTCTGGGTCGAAGCCTCGCGGGCTTCGGTCGAGACGGCGGTGAAGAAGAACCTGTTCGCGCGGTCGGCCAAGGCGCCGCTGAAACCCGCCCCGGACCTGGCCGACATGGTCGAGAAGCTGCTGGTTCGGCGCTGTCTCGACCAACTGGGCCTTGCCCGGCGCGAAGGCGTGCTTATCTCTGGCTTTGAAAAGAGCGCCGCCGCCATTCGTGGCGGACGCGCCGCTTGGGTCATCGAGGCCGCTGACGGCGCCGCCGACGGTCGGGGCAAGCTTCTGGCCTTGGCGAAACATCCGTCCCCGGCGCCCAAAATTTGCGGTGCTTTCAGCGCGGACGATTTGAGTTTGGCCCTTGGGCTGGAAAATGCGATACACGCCGTCCTGCTGAAAGGCGGGCGAGCCGATCGCTGGACCATCGAGGTCGAGCGATTGGCGGGATTTCGGCCTCTGCGTCCAGAGAGCTGGCGCCGGGACGGTCCCGGCGACGGCGCCGAGGACGACCGGGGCGAGACCCCGGAACGAGAGCCTGAGGCTTTTGGCGGGCGAGGACCTGTTTCCTGACCAGGGAGCGGGACCACGCCCGGCTATGGGTGTTTGACGAGACGATGGCGGAATTCTCCGCCCCGAGTAAAGCGACCGGATGAGCGACGAAAACGACAAGACCGAAGACGGTAAGACCCCTGCCAACGCGCCTTCTCAAACGGGGCCGCGCGCTCCGCTGAGCCTGAAGCCGCGCGCCGCGGGATCGGTCTCGACCGGCACCGTGAAGCAGAGCTTCAGCCATGGACGGTCCAAGACCGTGGTCGTCGAGACGAAGCGTCGCGCCGGCGCTGCTCCCGGACATCAGCGTCCGCAGGGCTTCGACGTGTCGCGTCCGCGCGCCGATCAGGGCGGTTCCAACGCGCCGCGCGGCAATGCGCCTCGCGGCGGTCCGGCCGGCGGCGCCCTGTCGGTCGAGGAACAGGAGGCCCGTCGCCGCGCCATCGCCCTGGCCACCCAGGCTCAGGCTGAGCGCGAACGCGCCGCCGTGGCTGAAAAGGCCGCGCGCGAAGCCGCCCAGCGCGATCAGGCCGCCGCCGCCGAGAAGGCCGCGGAAGCCGCCCGCGCCGAAGCCGCCGCCGCCAAGGCTGCTGCCGACGCCGCCCGCGCCGAAGCGGCCAAGCTGACGGCCGCCGCGCCGCCGGCCGCTCCGGTCAAGCCTGCCGCGCCCAGGGTTGAACTGCCCAAGGTCGAGCTGCCCAAGCCGATCGTGCCGGCCCCGACGCCCGCGCCGACCCCGGCTCCGGCCGCGCCGGCCCCGCGTCCGGCAGCGCCTGCGCGTCCGGTGGTCAACTTCGGCCAACGCGCCCCCAAGATCCCGACCGGTCGTGCGCCGATCGAGCGTCCCGCCTTCGGCGGCCGCTCGGCCCGCGAACAGGCCATGGGCGACGGCGATCGTCCGCAATCCGACCGTTCGCAGGCTTCGGATCGTCCGCAAGGCGGTCGCCCCCAGGGTGATCGTCCGCAGGGCGCCCGTCCGGCCGCCAGCCAGACCGTCCGCTATTCGGCCCTGAACCCGAAACCGGCGCCCGGCGCCGCTCGTCCTGGCGCCGCCCGCACCGGCCCCGGCGGCCGTCCGGCTCCGAACGCTCCGCCCGCCACGCCCGACGTCGCCCGTCCCAGCCGCGCTCCGGGCGTCGGCTTCGGTCGTCCGGTCGGTCGTGACGATGATCGTGACAAGCGTTTCTCGGACGCCGGCAAGGCGGTCAGCCGCACCCGTGGCGAGCCGAAGCGCCGTGAAGGCCGCCTGACCATTCAGTCGGTCGCCGGCGACGGCGACACCGCCGAGCGTATGCGCTCGCTGGCCTCGGTCCGCCGGGCGCGCGAACGCGAGAAGGAAAAGCGCAAGGGCGGGTCCACGGACGAGCCGCGCACGGCGCGCGAAGTGGTCATCCCCGACGTCATCACCGTGCAGGAGCTGTCCAACCGGATGGCCGTCCGCGGCGTCGACATCATCAAGTTCCTGATGCGTCAGGGCATGATGATGAAGATCAACGACGTGATCGACTCCGACACCGCCGAACTGGTGGCCGAAGAGTTCGGCATGACGGTCAAGCGCGTGTCGGAATCCGACGTCGAAACCGGCTTCATCGCCGAGGCCGACGACGAGGAAGCCACCACGCTGCGCGCCCCGGTCGTGGCCATCATGGGCCACGTCGACCACGGCAAGACCTCGCTGCTGGACGCACTGCGGACGACCGACGTCGCCGGCGGTGAAGCCGGCGGCATCACCCAGCACATCGGCGCCTATCAGGTGCGTCTGGAAGACGGCCAACGCGTCACCTTCCTTGACACTCCGGGCCACGCCGCCTTCTCGGCGATGCGGGCGCGCGGCGCCAACGTCACCGACATCGTGGTCCTGGTCGTGGCCGCCGACGACGGCGTCATGCCGCAGACGATCGAAGCCATCCGTCACGCCAAGGCGGCCAACGCGCCCCTGATCGTCGCGGTCAACAAGATCGACAAGCCCGAGGCCAACTCCCAGAAGGTGGTCAACGAGCTGCTGCAGCACGAGGTCATCGCCGAAAGCCTGGGCGGCGACACCCAGATCATCGAGGTGTCGGCCAAGAACCGCATCAATCTTGACGGTCTGATCAATGCCATCCTGCTGCAGGCCGAGGTCATGGACCTTCGCGCCAACCCGGACCGTTCGGCCGAAGGCGTGGTCATCGAGGCCAAGCTGGACAAGGGCCGCGGCCCGGTCGCCACCGTCCTGGTCAAGCGCGGCACGCTGAAGCGTGGCGACATCGTCGTGGCCGGCTCCGCCTGGGGTAAGGCGCGCGCCCTGCTGGACGAACGCAACACGCAACTGACCGAAGCCGGTCCGTCCGTGCCGGTCGAGATCCTCGGCCTGTCGGAAGCGCCCTCGCCGGGCGACGTCTTCGCCGTGGTGGAGAGCGAGGCCCGCGCCCGCGAGCTGACGGAATACCGTGAGCGCGTGAAGCGCGAAAAGGCCCAGGTCTCGGGCGGCAGCCTGTCGCTGGCCGACATGATGTCCAAGCTCCAGTCCAAGAAGGTCAACGAGCTGCCGGTCGTCATCAAGTCGGACGTCCAGGGTTCGGGCGAGGCCATCTCGGCCTCGCTGGAGAAGATGGGCAACGAGGAAGTGCGCGCCCGTGTCGTCTATACGGGCGCCGGCGGCATCACCGAGAGCGACGTCAACCTGGCCAAGTCGGCCGGGGCGCCGATCCTTGGCTTCAACGTTCGTGCGTCCAAGCAGGCGCGCGAACTGGCCGACCGCGAAGGCGTCGAAATCCGCTACTACTCGATCATCTACGACCTGCTGGATGACATTAAGGGCGTGCTCTCGGGCATGCTGGCGCCGCTCCAGCGCGAAACCTTCCTCGGCAACGCCAAGGTGCTGCAGGTCTTCGACATCACCAAGGTCGGCAAGATCGCCGGCTGCCGGGTGTCGGAAGGCGTGGTCCGCAAGGGCGCGCGCGTCCGCATCATCCGCGACGACGTGGTGGTGCTGGAACTGGGCGTTCTCAACACGCTCAAGCGCTTCAAGGACGAGGTCAACGAGGTGCCCTCGGGCCAGGAATGCGGCATGCAGTTCCAGGGCTTCCAGGACATCAAGGAAGGTGACTACATCGAGTGCTTCACCGTGGAATCGGTCAAGCGCACCCTCGACTAATACGTCTGAGTTCGCTCAAGGCGTCAGGGCGCGGTCTCGAAAGGGACCGCGCCCTTTGTCTTTTGGCGCCAAGGCTTCACGGCGAGCGCGGAGGCCTTTAGGGTCGCGGCGTCGCCGGGGGGCGTTCAAGCAAGGGTCGCCATGCGCCGCCACATCCTGATCTTGGTGCTTGTCGCCGCCTCCGCCGTCTCTGGCGCGGCCGCCGCCGACACCCGCTTTCTGGCTTTTGACGCGCGCGACCGCACGACCCAGGCTCTGACGCGCGGCGTGACCCTGGAGGTCGAGCGGGGCCTGTTCGGGGCCGTGGCGGTGCGCAATCTGTTTTCCAGCACCTCTCGCGGGTCGGCGCGGTTCGAGCGGGGCGGACCCGACGCCGTGCGACGCGCCTTGCCGGCGGGGGCCAGCGAGAGCGGCGTCTATGCCATCGTGCAGGAAGGCGACGGTCGGGGCCTGGCCCGCGCCCTGTGCCCTGGCGCGGATGAAAGCTGGGTCGTGATCGGGCGGGTCAAGGCCGGCCGCCCCATGACCATGCACGCCGTGGGACGTTGGAGCGACGGTCAGTACCGCCACTGCGTTCAACTGAATTACGACTATCGCGGCGAATGGGCGACGCAGCAGGGGGCCGGCCCGGCCAAGGACGCCCCCCTGGCCTTTGGCCCGAACTGAAGATCGCGTGCCGGGCCGGTTTTTGATCGCGGCCCTGATCGGCCTGATCGCCGCCCTGTGGACGCTGACACGGCCCGGCGATCCGGCTCTTTTCCCTGGGGCGCCGGGCGAGCCGGGCGTAACCGTCTATCTGCTCGACAACGGTTTCCACACCGACCTGGCCGTGCCGCGCGCGGCCCTGATGGACGGGGGAGGGGCCCTGGCCGCAGCGACGGCGGGTCTGGCCCCCGGCGACTGGGTTCTGGTCGGCTGGGGCGACGCGACCTTCTATGTCGATCAGAGCCCGATCCCGGGCCGGCTGGCCGATGGCGCTCGCGCCTTCTTTGCGCCGGGCAACGCCTCGGTCGTCATGCTGGACCCCGAGGCGCGCGATCCGACGCGGCGGTTCCGACCTGAGGACCGGCAGGCGCTGAGGTTGTCGGCGGCGGGCATGGCGGCGCTTCGAACGCGGGTCGAGGTCTCGCTGGAGAGGGACGCGACGGGGCGTCCGATCCTGGCGGCGGCCCGGCCCGGCGACGACGCCCGCTTCTTCAAGAGCCGCGAGACCTTCTGGATCGGCCACCTGTGCAACCACTGGACGGCGGAGCTGCTGTCGGCCGCGGGACTGCCGGTCCGACCCTTCCGCGCGGTGACCTCGGGCGAGGTGATGCGGACCGCCGCCCGCGGTCAGGCCGATGCGGCCAAGCTGGACTTGCAGCCCGTCCGCGACTAGACCGCGCCCTTCGCTTTTTCAGCCGGCGTCCGATCCCCGGCGAGCGACAAGGGAGGCGCGCCATGAGCCGCAAACAACATACCCGCAACGCCACCGGACCGATGGGCCCGTCGCAGCGCCAACTGCGCGCCGGCGAACTGATCCGCCACGCCCTGGTCGACGTGCTGCGCGAGCAGGAGATCCACGACGAAGCCCTGCTGGGCGTGTCGATCACCGTGACCGAGGTGCGGCTGTCGCCGGACCTGCGCCACGCTACCTGCTTCGTCGAGCCCCTGGGCGCGGGCGTCGAGGCGGCCGTGACGGCGGGGCAGGAGTCGACCATCATCAAGGCGCTGAACACCCACGCCAAATTCCTGCGCGGCCAGTTGGGACGCCACATTGACATGAAGTACACGCCGGACCTGAAGTTCCGCCACGACGAGAGCTTCGAGGCGGCCAGCTACATGGATCGGTTGATGGACGATCCGCGCGTCCGCGCCGACGTTGAACGTGCGGACGAAGACGAAGGTCAGGCCTGATGGGCCGCCGCAAGAAGGGCGAGATCGTCAACGGCTGGGTCTGCCTGGACAAGGCCTATGAGATGGGCTCGACCGAGGCGGTGACCAAGGTCCGCCGCCTGTTCGACGCCCAGAAGGCCGGCCACGCCGGGACCTTGGACCCCCTGGCCTCGGGCATCCTGCCCATCGCGCTGGGCGAGGCGACCAAGACCGTGCCCTTCATGATGGACGCCGAGAAGGTCTATCGCTTCACCATCCACTGGGGTATCTCGACCGACAGCATCGACCGTGAGGGCGAGATCATCGCCCGCTCGGACGTGCGGCCCTCGGTCGAGGCGGTGAAGGCGGCCCTGCCGGCCTTCGTCGGCGAGATCGATCAGGTCCCGCCCCAGTTCTCGGCCATCCGCGTCAACGGCGAGCGCGCCTATGATCTGGCGCGTGACGGCGCCGAGTTCGAGCTGGAAGCCCGCAAGGTCATGATCCATGAGGCGGCGGTGACCGACGCCCCGGACGCCGACCACGTCGAAATCACCATGCGGACCGGCAAGGGCGTCTATGTCCGCTCGCTGGCGCGCGACCTGGCCGCCATGCTGGGCGCCGAGGGACACGTTTCGGCCCTGCGGCGCGAGCGGGTGGGGCCGTTCTCGACCGAGAACGCCGTCACTCTGGATTTTCTCGCCGATCTGGCGCATAAGGGCGCCGCCTTGGAGGGCTTGCTGCCCGTTTCGACCGCTCTGGACGACATCCCGGATCTGGCCGTCACGGAACAGGACGCCTTCTCGCTGAGGCAGGGACGGCCGATCGTTCTGCTCCCCCGTCAGGTTGAGACCTTGAAGAGCCAGCTTTCCGCCGGTTCGCGCACGGTGTCGGCCTTCGTGGGAGAGACCCTGGTCGCCCTCTGCACCCTGCGGGCCGGTCGGCTAGAACCCGACCGCGTTTTCAATCTCCCCTAGCGCTCGTTTTCGGACGGCGCGACAGGGCTCCAACATGGAGACTCTCGATGTCGATTACGGCTCAACGCAAGGGCGAAGTCATCGCTGACAACGCTCGTTCGGCTGCAGACACCGGCTCGGCCGAGGTCCAGGTCGCGATCCTCTCGGAACGCATCGCCAACCTGACCGAGCACTTCAAGACCCACAAGAAAGACAACCACTCGCGTCGCGGCCTTCTGAAGATGGTCTCGCAGCGTCGTCGTCTTCTTGACCACCTGATCAAGACCGATCGCGAGCGTTATGTCGCTCTGATCACCAAGCTGGGCCTGCGTCGCTAAGGCGGCCGACCAGCAGCGGAAAGAATTCTCGAGGCGCGGGCGGACACGTCCGCGCCTCGTTCCGCACCTAGAGCATTTCCTGACGGAGCGGCTGTCGTTCGCTTCCGGAACTGCCGACAGTGAGCTTCCTGCGCGTCGCAGGTCTTCATCGAC
Organism: Brevundimonas sp. NPDC090276; assembly: GCF_044772165.1. Classification (NCBI taxonomy): domain Bacteria; kingdom Pseudomonadati; phylum Pseudomonadota; class Alphaproteobacteria; order Caulobacterales; family Caulobacteraceae; genus Brevundimonas; species Brevundimonas sp. NPDC090276. The sequence continues at coordinate 288,557 of NZ_JBIVYK010000001.1, forward strand.
GCAGACGCGAGGGCCAGGACGGTCCTTGCTCCATCCGCCCGGACGCGATGGCGCGACCGGGTTCTCGGGGACCGAGGGACTGAACAGCCCGAGGCTCCACACACCCCCGCCGGGAATACGCCCGCGGGAGACGAAAGAAGAAAAATGTTCGACATTAAACGCAAGACGATCGAGTGGGCCGGCCGCCCGCTGACGCTGGAAACCGGCCGCATCGCCCGTCAGGCTGACGGCGCCGTTCTGGCGACCTACGGCGAGACCGTGGTCCTGGCCACCGTCGTCTATGGCCGCCAGCCCAAGCCGGGCCTGGATTTCTTCCCGCTGACCGTCAACTACCAAGAGAAGACGTTCGCCGCCGGCAAGATCCCGGGCGGCTACTTCAAGCGTGAAGGCCGTCCGTCGGAAAAAGAGACTCTGGTCTCGCGCCTGATCGACCGTCCGATCCGCCCCCTGTTCGTCAAGGGCTTCAAGAACGAGACTCAGGTCGTCATCACCGTGCTGCAGCACGACATGGAGAACGACCCGGACGTCCTGGGCATGGTCGCCGCCTCGGCCGCCCTGACCATCTCGGGCGTGCCCTTCATGGGCCCGATCGGCGCCGCCCGCGTCGGCATGATCGACGGCGAGCTGGTGCTGAACCCGGCTATCGACCAGATGGGCGAAAGCGCCCTGGACCTGGTCGTCGCCGGCACGCAAGACGCCCTGATGATGGTTGAATCCGAAGCCAAGGAGCTGTCGGAAGAGAGGATGCTCGAGGCCCTGATGTTCGCGCACGCGGGCATGCAGCCGGTCATCGACGCCATCATCGATCTGGCCGAGCACGCCGCCAAGGAGCCGTTCGACTTCCAGGCCGAGGATCACTCGGACGTGGTCGCCTCGATCAAGAAGCTGGTCGGCGAGGACATCAAGGCCGCCTACGCCCATCCGGGCAAGTATGAGCGCCGTTCGGGCGTCGACGCGGCCAAGAAGACCGCCGCCGCCGCCCTGGTGAAGACCGACGAGAACCCCGAAGGCGTCGACAGCTCCAAGTTCTCGGCCGCCTTCAAGGAATGCGAAGCCGACGTCCTGCGTCGCGACATCATCGAGAACGCTCACCGCGTCGACGGCCGCGCCCTCGACAAGGTCCGCGCCATCGTCTCGGAAGTCGGCGTCCTGCCGCGCACCCACGGCTCGTCGCTGTTCACGCGCGGCGAAACCCAGGCCCTGGTCGTCGCCACGCTCGGCACCGGCGAGGACGAGCAGTACATCGACAGCCTGCAGGGCACGTACAAAGAGTCCTTCCTGCTGCACTACAACTTCCCCCCCTATTCGGTGGGTGAAGCCGGCCGCATGGGTTCGCCCGGCCGTCGCGAAATCGGTCACGGCAAGCTGGCCTGGCGCGCGATCCGTCCGATGCTGCCGACCAAGGAAGACTTCCCCTACACCATCCGTCTGGTCTCCGAGATCACCGAGTCCAACGGCTCGTCCTCGATGGCCACGGTCTGCGGTTCGTCGCTGGCCCTGATGGACGCCGGCGTGCCGCTGGTCCGTCCGGTCTCGGGCATCGCCATGGGTCTGATCCTGGAGCCGTCGGGCGAGTTCGCCATCCTGTCGGACATCCTGGGTGACGAAGACCACCTGGGCGACATGGACTTCAAGGTCGCGGGCACCTCGGAAGGCATCACCAGCCTTCAGATGGACATCAAGGTCGCCGGCATCACCAAGGAGATCATGGAGCAGGCCCTGACCCAGGCTTCGGCCGGTCGTCTGCACATCCTCGACGAAATGTCGAAGGCCATGGACGCCCCGCGCGCCGAACTCGGCGAGCACGCGCCGAAGATCGAAACCATCAAGATCCCGGTCGACAAGATCCGTGAAGTGATCGGTTCGGGCGGCAAGGTGATCCGCGAGATCGTCGAGAAGACCGGCGCCAAGATCGACATCGGCGATGACGGCACCATCAAGGTCGCCGCCAACGACCAGGAGAAGATCGACGCCGCCAAGAACTGGATCAACTCCATCGCCGCTGAGCCGGAAATGGGCGCGATCTACACCGGCAAGGTGGTCAAGGTCGTCGACTTCGGCGCCTTCGTGAACTTCTTCGGCGCCAAGGACGGCCTGGTCCACGTGTCCCAGATCGCTCTGGAACGCGTCGCCAACCCGGCCGACGTCCTGTCGGAAGGCCAGGAGGTCAAGGTCAAGTTCCTGGGCTTCGACGATCGCGGCAAGACCAAGCTGTCGATGAAGGTCGTTGATCAGGCCACGGGCGAAGACATCACCGACAAGATCAACGCCGAGCGCGCTGAACGCGGTGAAGCCCCGCTGTCGGAAGACACCGGCGGCCGTCCGAAGCGCGAAGGCGGTGATCGCGGTGGCGATCGCGGCCGTCGTCGTCGCGACTAAGCTACGGCCTTACGGCTGAAATGAAGAAGGCCCCGGCGGAGTGATCCGCCGGGGCTTTTTTCTTTTGGGGCGCTATCGCGGGTCGCTTGAGCATGGCTGCTCCCTCCCCCTTGTGGGGAGGGTGGCTGAGCCCGGAGGGCGAGGCAGGTGGGGGCGCTTAGCGGTTCAAGCGCGGCTCCCAGCATCACGACGCCTGCCCCACCCGGTCGCTGCGCGACCACCCTCCCCATGAAGGGGAGTGAGTAGGTCAGGCCGCGCATTCCTTGGGCTTGGCCTCGTCCGGGCCGTACATGGCGCACGACCGGTCGATTTCGCCCTGGATCATCTCGCAGGGGTTGGCGCTGTTGCAGGGCGGGCGGGTGGCCGGGCTGACCTTGATACAGCGCTCGACCAGACGTTTGGATCGGGCCTCGCCGATCTCGGCCAGGCAGGAGCCGGGGTCGCCGACGGGTGTGACGGCGGGCTCGACCGCGGGGGCTTCGGGTTCGGACGCGACGGCTTCAGGCTTGGGCTTGGGCTCGGTCTTGGGCTTGGGCGGCGCGACGGGCGCGTCTTTCAGCGGCACGGCGTCGATCGGTTCTTGCGTCAGAGGCGTGTTGACGCCTGCAGGCGGGGTCTCGACGGGCGCGGACTGCGGTTGGCCGCATCCGGTCAGCAGGGCGGCCGTCAGGGCCAGAAGCGAGGCGGCGAGGGCGGGGCGCATGAGGCAGTCTCCGTTCGCAGAAGACGCCACCATGCCCCGATCGGCCCTCGCGGCCTAGTCTTTGGTGTTTAGCGGCCTAGGTTACTTGGCAAGCGCCGCGCGCTGCAGGGCGAACAGTTCGCCGCAGCCGATGCCGGCCAGTTCGAACAGGCGGTCGAACTCGGGGCGCGAGAAGCCGCGCTTCTCGCCCGTGGCCTGGATCTCGACGATGCCGCCGGCGCCGGTCAGGACGAAGTTGGAATCGGCCTCGGCGGTGGAGTCTTCCTCATAGTCGAGGTCCAGCACCGGCAGGTCGTTGAAGATGCCGCACGAAACAGCCGCGACCTGATCGATGATCGGGTTGGTCTTCAGCACGCCTTCGTCGGTCAGGTAGTTGAGGGCCGTGGCCATGGCCACCCAGGCGCCGGTGATCGAGGCGGTGCGGGTGCCGCCGTCGGCCTGGATGACGTCGCAGTCGATCAGGACCTGACGCTCTCCCAGGGCTTTGAGGTCGACCACGGCGCGCAGGCTGCGGCCGATCAGGCGCTGAATCTCTTGCGTGCGGCCCGACTGCTTGCCGGCGGCGGCTTCACGACGGCCGCGCGTGTGGGTGGCGCGCGGCAGCATGCCGTATTCGGCGGTAACCCAGCCCTGGCCGGTGTTGCGCATCCAGCCCGGCACCTTTTCCTCGACCGAGGCGGTGCACAGGACCTTGGTGTGGCCGAAGCTGACCAGGCACGAGCCCTCGGCGTAGCGGTTGACGCCGGTCTCCAGCGTGACGGCGCGGAGTTGTTCGGGGGTGCGTTCAGACGGGCGCATGGGATTTCCTTGGAACCTGGGTGGGGCGTGCTTATCCTGAAAGCGTGAGCCTGTATGCCCCCCATCCGTCGCCGTTCGGAAGCGCCCCCGCTGGCCTGGGGACGCTGGACGCGCGCGCGCGCGACATCTTCCGTCGCATTGTCGAGACCTATCTGGAGACGGGCGAGCCGGTCGGGTCGCGCACCATCTCGCGCGGGGGGCTGGCCCTGTCGCCGGCCTCGATCCGCAACACCATGCAGGACTTGACGCTGGCGGGTCTGCTGGCCTCGCCGCACACCTCGGCAGGAAGGGTGCCGACCCATGCGGGCCTGCGTCTGTTCGTCGACGGCCTGCTGGAGGTCGGCGATATCGGTCAGGACGAGCGGCGCGAGATCGACGCAAGGCTCGCCGGAAAGGGGCGCAATTTCGAAGAGGCGCTGGACGCCGCCACCAACCTGCTATCGGGTCTGGCGGGCGGCGCGGGCATCGTCGCCAGCCCGGTGCGCGACGCGGGCGTCAAGCACGTCGAGTTCGTGGCCCTGGGCCACGATCAGGCCCTGGCGGTGCTGGTCGGCGACGACGGCACGGTCGAGAACCGGCTGATGCCGCTGTCGGCGGGGGTGACGCCCTCGACGCTGTCTGAGGCTTCCAACTTCCTCAACGCCCGGCTCAAGGGTCGTCCTCTGGCTGAGGCGCGCACCGAGATGAGCGCCGAACTGGCCGACGCCCGGCGCGAGCTGGACGCCGCCGCTGCCCGTCTGGTCGAGGACGGCCTGGCCGCCTGGTCCGGCGGGGGCGAGCGCGACCGGGCCCTGATCGTGCGGGGCCGGGCCAACCTGTTGCAGGACGCCCAGGCAGTCGAGGATCTGGAGCGGGTGCGCGTCCTGTTCGACGATCTGGAGCAGAAGGAACAGCTGATCGGCCTGCTCGACGGGGTCGGGGCGGCGCAGGGGGTGCGCATCTTCATCGGCGCCGAAACACGCTTGTTTTCGCTTTCGGGTTCCGCCGTGATCGCGGCGCCCTATATGACGGGCCGGCAGCGAGTGCTGGGCGCCATCGGCGTCATCGGCCCTGCAAGACTGAACTATGCCCGTGTCATCCCGTTGGTGGACTATACCGCCCGGGTGCTGGGCCGGATTCTGGACGGACAAGAGACGTGAACGACATCAACGACGAGACCCGGGACCAACTCGAACAGGACATGGGAGAGGCCGCCATCGACGCCGCACAGGAAGCCGCCGAAGACGGCGACATGGCCGTGGTCGACGCCCTGATCGCCGAGCGCGACCAGTGGAAGGATCGCGCCCTGCGCGCCGTGGCCGAGACGGAGAACGTCAAGCGCCGCGCCGAGACCCAGGCCAACGACGCCCGCGCCTACGCCATCCAGCGCTTCGCCAAGGACCTGCTGAGCGTGGCCGACACCCTGGAGCGCGGCCTGGCGACAGCGCCCAAGGACGCCGAGGGCCCCGCCGCCGCCATGGTGACGGGTCTTGAGCTGACGCAGAAGTCGCTGCTGTCGGCCTTTGAATCCAACGGGCTGACGCGTGTCGACCCGGCGCCGGGCGACGCCTTCGATCCGCATCTGCATCAGGCCATGATGGAACAGCCCTCGGACACGGTGCCGGGCGGCACGGTGATCCAGACCCTGCAACCGGGCTACGCCCTTTTCGGCCGCACGGTGCGCGCCGCCATGGTGGTGGTCGCGGCCAAGGGCTCAGGCCCGGCGGGCGGCGCCTATTCGGAAGCCAATACGACCGGCGGGAATTTCGACGCCAAGGCGTGAGGTCGACTGATTGAGAATTGGAAAGGCCCGGGGCAGACGCTCCGGGCCTTTTTCATTTGGGCGTTTCTCATTTCCCGCTCACCCCGGCGTCCGCCGGGATGAGCGGGCTTTAGGTTAGTGTTTCAGACGGGCCTCGAAGAAGCCCAGCAGCCGCCGCCAACCGTCCCTGGCGTCGGCCTCGCGGTAGCTGGCGCGGTAGTCGGCGTGGAAGCCGTGCGGGGCGTCGTCGTAGAGGATGATCTCGCTGCCGGTCGTACCGGCCAGGGCGGCGCGCATGGCCTCGACGCTGGCGACCGGGATGCCGCCGTCCTGTCCGCCGTAGAGGCCCAGCACCGGGGCTTTCAGATCAGGCGCCAGATCGACCGGCCAGGGGCGGCCCGCCGTCTTTTGCTCGTCGGTGGCGTTGGCGGCGGGGGCCAGGCGGCCGTACCAGGCCACACCGGCGTCCAGGGAGGGGAAGCGGGCGCAGGCCTGCCACACCACCTTGCCGCCCCAGCAGAAGCCGGTGATGCCGACCTTGTCTGGGTTGGCCCAGGACTGAAGACCGATCCACTCCAGCGTGGCGGCGATGTCGCCCATGACCTGTTCGTACTTGGCGGCGGCGACGATCTGCTGGATGCGCGTCATGTCGCTGAGCGGAGCCGGGTCCTCGACGCGGACGAAGAAGGCGGGGGCGACGGCGGCGTAACCGGCCTTGGCCAGACGGCGGCAGACGTCGCGGATGTATTCGTGCACGCCGAAGATCTCGGACACGACGATGACCACGGGAAAGGGGCCGTCGCCCTCGGGCCGGGCCACATAGGCGGGCAGTTCGAAGCCGTCGGGCGAAGGGAAGGAGACGGTGTGGGCGATCAGTCCGGCGCTGTCGGTGGTGATCGGGCTGGCGGCCTGACTGAGGGCGGCGGGGGCGTAGGCGGCGAAGGCGACGCCGCCGAGGGCTGCGACTCCAAGGCTGCGGCGGCTGGGGGCGATCTGGTCGGCGCTCAGGCCCTCGGGCCGGGTGATCAGGGTCATCAAGGCTCTCCGACAGGTTTGAAGGCGTGACTGTGGCCCGGCTTTTACGGTTTCGTCGAGTCTCGATCAGCGAGCGCGCCGCAGCGTCAGATTGATCCGCCCGCCACCCGGAACCAGCTGCGACGAGCCGGCCAACAGCCGGTCGATCCCGTGCCGCGCCAGCCGGGCCGGTCCGGTCAGGGCGCAGACGTCGCCGGAGGCCAGTTTCAGGCTGTGGGTCCTGCCGCCCTCGGCCGCGCCGATGCGGAAGACCGCCGTGTCCCCCAGCGACACCGACAGGACCGGGGCGGTCAGGTCGGCTTCGTCGCGATCCTGATGCAGACCCATCTTCGCCTCATGGCGATAGAGGTTGACCAGGCAGGCGTCGGGCCGGGCGGGCCAATCGGTTAGGGCGTCCCACAGGTCGAGCAGGGTCTGGGGCATGGACGGCCAAGGCTGGCCGGTCATGGGATGCGTCGGCTGATAGCGATAGCCCGCCCGGTCCGAGACCCAGGCCAGAGGCCCCAGCCCCGTCATCTCGACCGAAAAGGGCCGACCGCCCGGCGTCATCGGGCGATAGAAGGGGGCGTGTTCCGCTGCAGCCAGAACTTGATCCAGCAGGGCCGTCTGCGTCGCTGCGTCCAAGGCACCGGGCCACAGGCGAAAGCCGGGCAGGCCGGTCGGGGTTTCGCGAAAGACAGGGCGGTTCATGGCCCTGATCTAGCCCTTCGCGCCTTGAGCGTCACGAAACTCGACCGAATCCGGCCCGAACCGCACGAAACCCTTGCAGCCCCTGCGGTCTTTCCCATATCCGGGCCAGTCTGGAAGAAACCCCGAAGTTCCTGGGGCTTTCGACCGCAACCATTCAACCCGCCCGACCGGACGACCGGAACGGCTTTCAGCCCAACTGGGGGCGGTCACGCGCGGCGCTTTTCGAAGGCCGCCGCATCGCCCGCCGCAAGGAGTGAAAAGACAAGCTCATGGCCAAGATCATCGGCATCGACCTCGGCACGACCAACTCGTGCGTCGCCGTCATGGACGGCAAGAACCCCAAGGTCATCGAAAACGCCGAAGGCAACCGCACGACCCCGTCGGTCGTGGCGATCCAGGACAGCGGCGAAGTGCTCGTCGGCCAGCCTGCGCGTCGCCAGGCGGTCACCAACCCGACCAACACCTTCTTCGCCATCAAGCGCCTGATCGGCCGCAACTTCGATGACCCGGTGGTGGCCAAGGACAAGGGCATGGTGCCCTATGAGATCGTCAAGGGCCCGAACGGCGACGCCTGGGTGCGCGCCCACGGCAAGGACTATTCGCCCCAGCAGGTCTCGGCCTTCACCCTCGGCAAGATGAAGGAGGCCGCGGAGGCCTACCTCGGCGAGACCGTGACCCAGGCCGTCATCACCGTTCCGGCCTACTTCAACGACGCCCAGCGTCAGGCCACCAAGGACGCCGGCAAGATCGCCGGCCTGGAAGTCCTGCGCATCATCAACGAGCCGACCGCCGCTGCTCTGGCCTATGGCCTGGAGAAGAACGAAGGCCAGAAGATCGCTGTCTATGACCTGGGCGGCGGCACCTTCGACGTCTCGATCCTGGAGATCGGCGACGGCGTCTTCGAGGTGAAGTCGACCAACGGCGACACCTTCCTGGGCGGCGAGGACTTCGACCTGCGTCTGGTCGACTACCTGGCCGACGAGTTCAAGAAGGAACAGGGCGTCGATCTGCGGACCGACAAGCTGGCCCTGCAGCGCCTGAAGGAAGAGGCCGAAAAGGCCAAGAAGGAGCTGTCCTCGACGTCGCAGTACGAGGTCAACCTGCCGTTCATCACCATGAACGCCTCGGGCCCGCTGCACCTGAACATCAAGCTATCGCGCGCCAAGCTGGAAGCTCTGGTCGATGATCTGATCCAGCGCACGATCGAGCCCTGCAAGAAGGCCCTGGCCGACGCCGGTCTGAAGGCCGGCGACATCGACGAGGTCGTCCTGGTCGGCGGCATGACCCGCATGCCCAAGGTCGTGGAAGCCGTGAAGGCCTTCTTCGGCAAGGAGCCGCACAAGGGCGTGAACCCTGACGAAGTCGTGGCCCTGGGCGCCGCCGTTCAGGCCGGCGTTCTGCAAGGCGACGTCAAGGACGTGCTGCTGCTGGACGTGACCCCGCTGACCCTGGGCATCGAAACCCTGGGCGGCGTCTTCACACCGCTGATCGAGCGCAACACTACCATCCCGACCAAGAAGAGCCAGGTCTTCTCGACCGCCGACGACAACCAGTCGGCCGTGACGATCCGGGTCTTCCAGGGCGAGCGTCCGATGGCCGCCGACAACAAGGTCCTGGGTCAGTTCGACCTGATGGGCATCCCGCCGGCGCCGCGCGGCATGCCGCAGATCGAGGTCGCCTTCGACATCGACGCCAACGGCATCGTCCACGTCACCGCCAAGGACAAGGCGACCAACAAGGAGCAGTCGATCCGCATCCAGGCCAACGGCGGCCTGTCGGACGCGGACATCGACAAGATGGTCAAGGAAGCCGAGGCCAATGCCGCCGCCGACAAGGCCCGCAAGGACCTGGTCGAGGCCCAGAACGGCGCCGACAGCCTGATCCACTCGACCGAGAAGGCCCTGTCGGAGCACGGCGACAAGATCGACGAGGCCACCAAGTCGGCCATCCAGTCGGCTCTGGACGACCTGAAATCGGCCAAGGACGGCACGGACCCCGAGGCCATCCGCGAGAAGACCAACACCCTGGCCCAGGCTTCGATGAAGCTGGGCGAGGCCATGTACGCCGCCCAGCAGGGCGCCGGTGAAGACGGCGCGTCGGAGGCTCCGGCCGACGACGGCGTGGTCGACGCCGAGTTCGAGGAAGTCTCGGACGAAGACGACAAGAAGAACGCGTAACGAAACGCGACTGAAGACGATCGGCCCCGCTTGCCAGACGGCAGGCGGGGCCGTTTCATAAAACTTGCATCATTCGACCGGGCGCCCATGTCAGCAGGCATGGTCAATGGTCATCCGCGAACGCACGATCCTCGGCTCAACCGGGACGGCGGGCGCAGCGAGAAAGTAAGAGGACGAACGCCTGATGGCGCAGCGTGACTATTACGAAATTCTGGGGGTCGAGCGGACCATCGACGCCGCGGGCCTGAAGTCGGCCTATCGCAAGCTGGCCATGACCCACCACCCCGACCGCAACGGCGGCTCGGAGGAATCCCTCGCCAAGTTCAAGGAAATCTCCGAGGCCTATACCGTGCTGTCGGACGATCAGAAGCGCGCGGCCTATGACCGGTTCGGTCATGCGGGCGTGAACGGCGGCGCCGGCGGCGGCGACCCGTTCGGACGCGGCGGCGGCCAGGGCTTCCACGACATCAACGACATCTTCTCCCAGGTCTTCGGCGACGCCTTTGGCGATGCGTTCGGCGGCCGGGGCGGACGTCAGCAGCAGGGCGGCCCGCGTCGCGGCTCGGACCTGCGCTACGACCTCGAGATCACCCTTGAGCAGGCCTACAAGGGCGCCGAGGTCGAGATCTCGGTCCCCACCACCATGACCTGCGAGGTCTGCGACGGGTCGGGCGCCAAGGCCGGGACCAAGCCGACCATCTGCTCGACCTGCGGCGGCGCCGGGCGCGTGCGCCAGGCCAACGGCTTCTTCCAGGTCGAGCGCACCTGCCCCCGCTGCGGCGGCTCGGGCGAGATGATCGCCGACCCCTGCGGGACGTGCCACGGCCACGGCCAGGTCCGCAAGAACCGCCAGCTCAGCCTCAAGATCCCGGCCGGCGTCGACGACGGCTCGCGCATCCGCCTGTCGGGCGAGGGCGAGGCCGGTCAGCGCGGCGGCCCGCGCGGCGACCTCTATGTCTTCCTGTCGGTGCATGACCACGAACTGTTCGAGCGCGACAACCTGGACCTGCTGGTCACGGTGCCGGTGCCGATGACGGTGGCGGCGCTGGGCGGCATCGTCGACGCCCCCTGCCTGGTCTCCGACGCCTGCGACGGCAAGTGCAAGGCTTCGGTCGAGGTGCCGGCCGGCGCCCAGACCGGCAAGACCGTCCGCATCAAGGGCAAGGGCATGCCCCACCTGAACGGCCGCCAGCGCGGCGATCTGGTGGTCGAGCTGTTCGTCGAGACCCCGACCGATCTGACCCCGCGTCAGAAGGAACTGCTGACCGAGCTGGCCGCGTCGCTGGGCGAGACCCAGACCCCGCGCAACACCAGCTTCGCCGGCAAGGCCAAGCGCTTCTGGGCCGACATCCTGGGCGGCGACGCCGACAATCCGAAAGAGACCGCGTGAGCGACATCTTCCACGCCGGCATCTCCGGCGCCCGGGGCCGCATGGGCCGCGCCGTTTCACAGGTTCTGGACGCCCGCGAGGATGTGGTGGTCGCCGCCCGTTTCGACCGGGGCGAGACGCCCGACCTGAACCTGTGCGACGTCATCATCGACTTCTCGACGCCCGAGGCCTCGGTCGACCTGGCCAGGGCCTGCGCCGCGCGCGGCGGTCCGGCCCTGGTCATCGGCTCCACCGGCCTGTCGCCGGAGCAGGACGCGGAGCTTGAGGCGGCGGCGGAGAAGATCGCCATCGTCCGCAGCGGCAACTTCTCGCTGGGCCTCAACATCCTGATTGGTCTGGTTGAGCACGCCGCCCAGCGTCTGGACGGCCGCGACTGGGACATCGAGGTGCTGGAGACCCATCATCGGCGCAAGGTGGACGCGCCGTCGGGCACCGCCCTGATGCTGGGCGAAGCCGCCGCCAACGGCCGGGGCCGCGATCTGGAAGATCTGAAGACCCCCCCTTACGACGGCATCACCGGCCCGCGCGAACCTGGCAAGATCGGCTTCGCCTCCCTGCGCGCCGGCGGCGTCATCGGCGAGCATACGGTGCTGTTCGGGTCGGACGATGAACTGCTGACCCTGTCGCATTCGGCCATCGACCGCTCCCTGTTCGCCAAGGGCGCCGTGGCCGCCGCCGCCTGGGTGCGTAATCGCCGCCCCGGCCTCTACGACATGCAGGACGTGCTCGGCTTCCGTCAGGCCTGACGCGGCGGATGAGCCGGCAGGGGACCAGCTACGGCATGATGCTACGGGCGGCCGCCGCCCTCAGCTTCTCCCTGATGTACGCCCTGATGAAGTGGGCGGCGACGCTGGAGCCCGTCTCGGCCGGCGAGATGGTCTTCTACCGCTCGATCTTCGGCCTGCCGGTGGTGCTGTTCTGGGTGCTGAACAGCGGCGGGGGACTGGCCGCGATCTCGACCCGGCGGCCCATGGTTCACGTCTGGCGCTGCGCCCTGGGGGTGACGGGTATCCTGCTGATCTTCCAGGGGCTGAGGTTGCTGCCCCTGGCCGACGCCACCACCATCGGCTTCACCGCCCCCATCTTCGCCACACTGCTGTCCATCCTCGTTCTGAAGGAGAAGGTGGGGCGCCACCGCTGGACGGCGGTCATCCTGGGCTTCGTCGGTGTTCTGGTCCTGGTGCGCCCCGGCGCCGAGGGCGCGCCGCCGCTGGGCGGGCTGCTGTTTGCGCTCGGCGGGGCTTTCATTGCGGCCTCCGTCACCGTCACCCTGCGCCAACTGGGCAAGACGGAATCGGCGACCGCCATCGTCTTCTGGTTCTTCGTCGCCTGCGCCCTGGTGGGCGGGGCGCTGGCCCTGATGGACGGCCATGGTCACAGCTGGCCGGTGCTGGCCGTGCTGGCGGCGGGCGGACTGGCGGGAGGGCTGGCGCAACTGCTGATGACCAGTTCGCTGCAGCACGCCCCGGTCTCGGTTCTGGCCCCGCTGGACTATCTGCAGATGGTCGGCGCGGTCGTCCTGGGCTGGCTGCTGATGAACGACGCGCCGACGGGGGCGACCCTGATCGGGGCCGCCCTGATCGCCGGCAGCGGCCTCTACACCGCCTGGCGCGAGCGCGTGCTGAGGCGCGAGATCACCCCGCCGTCGCCCAGTTCGACGGTCTGACTCCCGGTCTATTTCCCCGTCGAGCCGAAGCCGCCGGCGCCGCGCGCGGTCTCATCCAGGGCTTCGACCTCGGCCATGACGGCCTGGGCGTAGGGCGCAATGACCATCTGGGCGATGCGCTCGCCGCGGTTGATCTCGAAGGCCAGCTGGCCATGGTTGATCAGGATGACCCCGACCTCGCCGCGATAGTCGCTGTCGATGGTGCCGGGCGAGTTCAGGCAGGTGACGCCGTGCTTCAGGGCCAGACCCGAACGGGGGCGGACCTGGGCCTCATAGCCGGGCTCCAGCGCGATCTTCAGGCCGGTCGGGATCAGCTTGCGCTCGCCGGGATGCAGCACGACCGGCTCGAACGCCGGCAGAGCGGCGCGCAGGTCCATGCCCGCCGAGCCCGTCGTCTCATAGGCGGGCAGGGCCAGGCCCTCGGCGTGGGGCAGGCGTTCGACGCGGACGGTGGTCATGAAGTTCTCTCAGGCCTTGAAGTGATCGGCGATGCGGGCGGCGAGCTTCCTCGCCACCTCGGTCTTGGACTGGCGCGGCCAGGGCTCGGCGCCGTTGCGGGTGAACAGGGTCACGGCGTTGCCGTCGGAGCCGAAGACCTCGCTGGACACGTCATTGCCGACGATCCAGTCGCAGCCCTTGCGCGACAGCTTGGCGCGGGCGTTGGCCTCCAGGTCGCTGGTCTCGGCGGCGAAGCCGACCACCAGTTTCGGGCGCTTCGGGCCGGGCGCGGAGACGCCGGCCAGGATGTCGGGGTTCTCGATCAGGGCCAGGGACGGCGGGCCGCCCGGCTTCTTCTTGATCTTGCCCGAGGCCACGCCGTCCACGCGCCAGTCGGCGACGGCGGCGCTCATGACGGCGATGTCGGCGGGCAGACGGGCCTCCACGGCGGCCTTCATTTCGGTCGCCGCCTCGACCCAGACGCGGCTTACGCCGACGGGGGCGTCCAGGGCCACGGGGCCGGAGATCAGGGTCACATCCGCTCCCAGATCAGCCAGGGCGGCGGCGATGGCGTAGCCCTGCTTGCCGCTGGACCGGTTGGTCAGGCCGCGCACCGGGTCAATGGGCTCGAAGGTCGGCCCGGCGGTGACAACGGCGGTCTTGCCGGTCAGGGGGCGACCGTCAGGGCCAGTCAGCAGGCGGGCGATCTCGTCGAAGATGACGGCGGGCTCGGCCATGCGGCCGGGACCGAACTCGCCGCAGGCCATCTCGCCCTCATCAGGCCCGACCACGGCCACGCCGTGGAAGCCGTCAAAGCCCTTGAGCCGCGCGACATTGGCCTGAACCGCCGGGTGCAGCCACATGCGCACGTTCATGGCCGGGGCCAGCAGCACCTTCTTGTCGGTGGCCAGCAGCGTGGTCGAGGCCAGGTCGTCGGCCAGACCATTGGCGGCTTTGGCGATCAGGCCCGCGGTCGCCGGCGCCACCACCACCAGATCGGCCCAGCGCGACAGCTCGATATGGCCCATGGCCGTCTCGTCCTCGGGCATGAACAGGGCCTGGCGCACCGGATGGCCGGTCAGGGCCGCCAGAGACATGGGGGTGACGAACTCGGCCCCGGCGGGGGTCAGCAGGCTCATCACCTCGGCCCCGGCCTTCTTCAGTAGGCGCGTCAGCTCCAGCGCCTTGTAGGCGGCGATGCCGCCGCCGACGATCAGCAGGACCTTGCGGCCCGAAAGCGAGGATGCGGTCATGGGGAATCTCTAGCGGGGCCGCATGACGGCGTCGAGACAAGCTCAATTCAAACATAAATGTCAGTAAGAACATTGCGCGAACGTTTGCTCTGTGCATACCTGCGTTCGACGGGTGCTTCAGGGAGGACGACCCATGCGGATTCAGGTGGCGGCGGCGGCGTTCACGGCGCTGGTTCTGGGAGCGTGCGACAGCGGCGGCTCGGCGGTCGAAACGCGCGAACGGGCGGCGGCCGAGCCGGCGGCCCTGATCTCGACGGCGGCGCCGGAGGGCGAAATGGGGGCGACCCCCGAGGCCAAGCCGCCGGTCACGGCCAACCGGCGTGAAACCGCTGACGCCAAGGTGCAGCGGCTCTATGAACGCAACGGCGCGGCCTTCGGGGCGAAGTCGGCGGACGAATACCTGCAGAAGGTGCGGGCTTTCACCGAGACGACGCCGAAGGGGACAGAGACGGTCAAACGCCCGAACGGCGACACCCTCTATTATCAGGCCTCGACCAACACTTTCGCGGTGGTGGACCGCAACGGCGTGCCGCGCACCATGTTCAAGCCGGATGACGGTCCGGCCTACTGGGCGCAGCAGAAGGAGCGGGCGCCGACCTTCGGCCAGCGCCGCTCGGCGTCGTCCGAGTAATCAGGCGGCGACGAAGGTCAGGGGCGCGCCCCAGAACCGTGCCACCAGGTCCGATTGCGGACCGGGTGTGCCGGTGGTCAGGAAGTCGCGGCGGGCCGAGTTCCCGAGTTCGTATTCAGGATGGCGCGCGAAATAGCGCTCCAGCGAGTCGGCCACGGCGGCTGGCTGGCTGATCACCTGGACCCCGGCAGGCAGGGCGGCGGCGAACAGGTCGGCGACGATCTCGTAGTGGGTGCAGCCCAGGATGGCCTTGTCCGGGTGACGGCCGATGCGGCGGCGCAGGGCGTCGACGTGGTCGTCGACCACCACCTTCAGCTCCTCGGCCGGGGCGCCCAGTTCGATCAGACCGGCCAGGCCGGGACAGGCTTCGGTGAAGACGGCCAGGTCCTCGCGGCGCTTGTCGATCTCGATCTCGTAGACCCGGCTCATGGCGGTGGCGGCGGTGCAGAAGACGCCGGTGATGTCGATCGCCTCCTTCTTCTGGCCTTCCAGGCGACCGTTGTGCTCATAGGACCAGGGCAGGCCGGTGGCCGCCTCGATGGTCGGCACGATGATGCCCAGGACGTTGACCGGACGGCCCAGCTTCTCGCGCATCGCCGGAATCCAGGTCTGCTGCAGACGGCGCAGCGCGATGGCCGAGGCCGTGTTGCAGGCCAGGACGACGACCGAGGCGCCCGCCTCGAACAGGCGCTCGCACCCGGCGCGCGTCAGTTCGACGATGTCCTCGCCGCCGCGCCCGCCATAGGGGGCGTGTCCCTGGTCGCCCAGGTAGATGAAGTCCCGCGTCGGAAAGCGGGCCACAAGTTCGCGGTGGACCGTCAGCCCGCCCACGCCGGAGTCGAAAACGCCTATCGCCATGCAGCGGCCTTTAGACCCGTGGGGTTCCGTCGTCCAATAGTTAGGATTACATCGACGCATGCGACGGTCCGGGCGAGCACGCCGGGGGAAGTCCGAAACAGCTATGGTTGGGAGACCTGGATGCACAGACGCCATCTTCTCATCGGGGGCGCGAGCCTCTTCGCCCTGACGGGCTGCGCCTCCGCCGGCGCTCTGGAGAACGGAATGACGGGACCGACCGCCGCCTCGCTTTCGACCGCCGATGAAGCCCGCATCGCCCGCGCCGTCCTGCCGACGACTGCGCCGCGCGCCGAGCTGCTGCAGCCCTGGACCGGTCCCTATGAAGGCGTGCCGCCGTGGGACAAGGTGACCGCGCCCAAGATGCGTGACGCCATCCTGGAAGGCATCGAACTGCAACGCGCCGACGTGGCCGCGATCGCCAATAGCCCGGACGCCCCGACCTTCGCCAACACCCTGGTGGCGATGGAGCTGATTGGCGAGCCGCTGGACCGCGCCATGAACGTCTTCAGCGTCATGACGTCGAACATCGGCGGTGACGAATGGGACGCGCTGGAGACCGAGCTGTCGCCGATCCTGTCGGCCGCCTCGGACGAGATCACCTTCAACGAGAAGCTGTTCCAGCGCATCAAGGCCGTGGCCGACGGCGCCGAGACCAGCGGCCTTAACGCCCAGCAGACCCGTCTGGCCGAGCGCAGCCGCGACGCCTTCGTGCGCAACGGCGCCGCCCTGGACGCCGCCGGCAAGGCCGAACTGGGCCGCATCAACACCGCCCTGTCGAACGCCTTCACCGGCTTCGGCCAGAAGGTGGTGGCCGACGAGAACACCTGGACCGTCATCTCGAGCGAAGCCGGCCTGAAGGGCCTGCCCGCCTCCAACAAGGCCGCCGCCGCCGCCGCCGCCCGCGCGCGCAACGTCCAGGGCTGGGCCATCGTCAACACACGCTCCAGCGTTGATCCCTTCCTGACCTTCGCTGACGACCGCGCCCTGCGTGAGCAGGTGTGGAAGAAGTTCGTCAAGCGCGGCGACAACAACGACGCCAACGACACCAAGTCGACCATCGCCCAGATCGTCGCCCTGCGTCAGCAGCGCGCCAGGCTGCTCGGCTTCGGCAACCACGCCGAATGGCGCATGCAGGACACCATGGCCAAGACCCCGGCCGCCGCGTCCGAACTGATGATGCGCGTCTGGGCCCCGGCCAAGGCCCGTGTGGCCGAAGAGGTCGCCGACATGAAGGCGATCGCCGGCTTCGACATCGAGCCCTGGGACTACCTCTACTTCGCCGAGAAGGTCCGCAAGGCCAAGTACGACCTCGATCAGAACGAGCTGAAGCCCTACTTCGAACTGCACGCGGTGCGCGCGGCGTCCTTCTACATGGCCGAGCGCCTGTACGGCTTCGTCTTCAAGCAACTGCCCAAGGGCACGGTCTCGACCTTCGAGCCGGACGTGACCACCTATGAGGTCACCGACAAGGCCACCGGCAAGCTGATCGGCCTCTACTACGCCGACGACTTCGCCCGTCCGGGCAAGCGTTCGGGCGCCTGGATGACCACCTACCGGTCCTTCTCGCAACTGACGGGTTCGAAGCCGATCCTGGCCTCGAACAACAACAACTTCGTCAAGGCCGAGGCCGGTCAACCCCTGCTGATCTCGCTGGACGACGCCGAGACCCTGTTCCACGAGTTCGGCCACGCCCTGCACTACTTCTCGTCGGTGGTGACCTATCCGTCGTTCGGCAATACGCCGCGTGACTTCGTGGAATATCCGTCGCAGGTGCACGAGCACTGGGTGCTGAGCCGCCCGATCCTCGACGGCTACATGAAGCACGTCGAGACCGGCCAGCCGATGCCGCAGGCGCTGGTGGACAAGATCGAGGCCTCCTCGACCTTCAACCAGGGCTACGCCACCGTCAGCTACCTGTCGTCGGCCCTGGTCGACATGGACCTGCACACCCAGGCCACGCCGCCGACCGACATCGCGGCCTTCGAGAAGGCTTCGCTGGACCGTCTGGGCATGCCGAAGGAGATCGTGATGCGGCACCGCCTGCCGCAGTTCAACCACCTCTTCACCTCGGACGCCTACTCGGCCGGCTACTATTCCTACCTGTGGTCGGAAGTGATGGACGCCGACACCTGGGCCTACTTCGAGGAGTCGGGCGACGTCTTCAACCCGGACATCGGCGGCCGCTTCAAGTCGATTATCCTGGCCCCGGGCAACACCACGGACCGCGGCGACGCCTATCGCCAGTTCCGCGGCCGCAACCCCGACGTGGCGGCCCTGCTGAAGGTGCGCGGGTTCCCGGTTTCCTGAGGGGCCTATCGGCCTTCGGCCTACTTGAGGCCCGTTAGGCGATGAAAGTTGAGAGGGCCCGGTGGAGCGATCCGCCGGGCCTTTTTCTTTCCCGCTCATCCTGGCGGAGGCCGGGATCCAGTCCTTTGGCTTCGAGCGCGATGTGGCGTAAGCCTTGGCTGTGTCGCGGGTCGCGTCGGGTCGAGAAGGCGGAGCCTTCTGACCGCGGCCCAACAAGAATGAAGTCTGCGTCGGGTCGAGAAGGCGGAGCCTTCTGACCGCGGCCCAACAGGAATGAGGTTCGGATGTCGGTCGTCGCCTCCTATGTCTACAAGGACGGCAAGCGCGTGCGTGAGGCGCCGCTGACCGACGCGGGGCTGCGGCTCAAGCCGGGCGAGTACCTGTGGATCGGCCTCTACGAACCGACGGACGAGGAGTTCGAGGGACTGGTGCGGCGCTTTCGTCTGCACCCCCTGGCCGTCGAGGATGCGCTGTCGGCGCACCAGATGCCCAAGATCGAGGTCTATGGCTCCGAGCTCTTCATCGTCGCCCGCACGGCCCAGGCAGTGGATGACGCCATCCTCTACGGCGAGACTCACGTCTTCGTCGGGCCGCGCTACGTCATCACCATCCGCCATGGCTCGGCCCGGGCGCACACCCAGCTGCGCGCCCAGCTGGAAGCCTCCCCGCTGCAGCTGCGGCACGGCGCCGACTTCATTCTGCACGGGGTGCTGGACTTCATCGTCGACGGCTATGTGCCCATCGTCGATGAGATCGAGGACAGCGTGCTGGAGATGGAGCAGCGGGCGCTGGACAGCTTCCTGTCACGCGCCGACATCAAGCGCCTGTTCCAGCTGCGCCGCGAACTGCTCAAGTTCAGCCGGGTGCTGGGCCCGATGGAGGAGGTGGCGGTCAAGCTACAGTCGCTGGACCTGCCCTGCATCGACCGCGAGGTCCGTCCCTATTTCCGCGACGTGGCCGACCATGTGCGGCGGGTCTCCAGCCGGGCGGCGGCGCTGCGCGACATCCTGTCGTCGGTGTTCGAAGTCTCTAACCTGCTGGAGCAACAGCGTCAGGGCGTCATCACCCGCAAGCTGGCCGCCTGGGCCGCCATCCTGGCGACGCCGACGGCGGTGGCCGGCATCTACGGCATGAATTTCGACCACATGCCGGAGCTGCGCTGGGTCTACGGCTATCCGGCTGTGATGGGGCTGATCGTCGCCATCTGCCTGGGCCTTTACGTCACCTTCAAGCGGACCAGGTGGCTGTGATCAGCCGCTGTTTCGGAGGCCCGCCGCCACGCCGTTGATGGCCAGAAGGATGCCGTTGCTCACGCGCGGGTCGTCGTCGCCGGCGCGGCGGCGGCGGATCAGCTCGATCTGGACGTGGTTCAGCGGCTCGACATAGGGCATGCGCTGACGGATCAGCCGGTCCAGTTCTGGCTGGCCGCCCAGCAGGTCGTCGTGGCCGGTGATCGACAGGACGGCAGCCTTGGTGCGCCGCCACTCCTCAAGGATGGCGCCGTAGATGCGCTCGGCCAGGGCCGTGTCGGGGACCAGCCCGGCGTAGCGCCGCGCGATGGCCATGTCGGCCTTGGCCATCACCATCTCCATGTTCTGGACCACGGTGCGGAAGAAGGGCCAGGCGGCGGCCATGTCGCGCAGTTCGTCCGTGTCCTCGCCCTGGACCGCCGAGCCGAAGCCGAACCAGCCGGGCAGCATGACCCGCGACTGCGACCAACTGAACACCCAGGGAATGGCGCGCAGGTCCTCGATGGCGGTCGAGGTCGAGCGGCTGGCCGGGCGTGAGCCGATCTTCAGGTCGGCGATCTCGGCGATGGGGGTGGCGGCGCGGAAATAGTCGACGAAGCCGGGCGTCTCATAGACCAGGGCGCGATAGGCCTTCATCGAGGCCGCCGACAGGCGTGCCGCCGTGGCGCCGTGTTCGGCGCTGTAGCCGCTGTCGGTCTGCGGCCCCAGCGAGGCCAGCAGGGCGCCGCAGGTCAGGGCGTCGAGGTTGCGCTGCGCCACTTCGGGCTCGCCGTATTTGTTGGCGATGACCTCGCCCTGTTCGGTGACGCGGATGCGGCCCGCGACGGTGCCCGCCGGCTGGCCCAGCACCGCCGAGAAGGATGAGCCGCCGCCGCGCCCCACGGCGCCGCCGCGACCATGGAACAGTTGCAGCCGCACCCCCGCCGCGCGGGTCACCTCCAGCAGGGCGCGCGAGGCCTCGTGCAGTTCCCAGCCCGAGGTCAGGTAGGAGCCGTCCTTGTTGCTGTCCGAATAGCCGATCATCACCTCCTGCACCCCGCGCGCGGTCGCCACGGCGCGGGCCGAGGGCTCGGCCAGCACCCGTTCCAGCGTCGGCTGCGAGGCGCGCAGGTCGTCGATGGTCTCGAACAGGGGGGCGGCCTGGATGGGGCAGGCGGCGGGATCGGCGGGGTCGTAGAGGCCGACCTCCTTGAGCAGCAGATAGACCTCCAGCATGTCCGAGGCCGCATCGGTCTTGGAGACGATATGGGTGCGGATGGCCTGGGGGCCGAAGGCGGCCAAAGCACTCGCCGCCGCCTGCAGGATGGCGCGCTCCTTCAGGGTCTCGGGGGCATAGTCGGCGTAGGGCGAGAACAATGGGCGGGGATTGGCCAGCTCGCGGGCCAGCAGGGTCAGGCGCGCCTCCTCGTTCAGGGCGGCGTAGTCGGGACAGACGTCGGCGACCTTCAGCAGGTCGGCCACGACCCTTTCGTGCACGTCGGAGTTCTGGCGCAGGTCCAGGGTCGCCATGTGGAAGCCGAAGACGTCGGCCGCCGTGATCAGCCGCGCCAGCCGGTCATCGGCGAAGACGGCGCCGTGGGTGCGGATCAGGCTGTCATGCAGCACGGCCAGATCGGCGCGGAAGGCGTCAGGGCCTTCATAGACCGGGGCCTCGAACGACGCCGGCAGGGGGGCGGGGCCGCCGGTCAGGGCCAGATGGGTCGCCGACAGTCGGGCGTAGATCTGGCTCAGCGCCCGGCGATAGGGCTCGTCCGCGCGCTGGATCGAGGCGTCGCCCGAGGTCGCTGCCAGAGCCGCCAGCTCGGGCGTGACGGTGGTCAGGTCTGCGGACAGACTGAGCTCTTCGCCGAGCCCGTTCGTCTCCTCCAGATAGAAGCGAAGCACGGCGCGCGTCTGGGTGCGGAAGGCGGCGCTCATCACCGTGGCGTCGACATTGGGATTGCCGTCGCGGTCGCCGCCGACCCAGGTGCCGATGCGCAGGAAGGGCGGCAGGTCGGGCGCGTCCAGCAGGGCGCGCCACTCGGCCAGCTGGGCCGGGGCGACGTGCAGGAAGATGCGCTGCAGCCAGTCGGTGACGGTGTTGATCTCGTCCTGAACCACCAGTCCTGAGGCCCGCGTCAGGCGTGTGGCCCAGAGGATGACGATCTGACGCCGCAGACCGGCCTTCAGCGCCGTCGGCGAACAGGCGATCCCGTCGCGGTCGCAGCTGTCCAGCAGGGCGCCGACGGCGGCGATGCGGTCGATGACGCTCTTCCTGCGCACCTCGGAAGGGTGAGCGGTCAGGACGGGTGAGATCAGGGCCTGGCTCAGCAGGTCGCGCACCGCCGCCCGGTCCACCCCTGCCGCATCCAGCCGCTTCAGCGCGCCCTCGGGCGTATCGGCGCGTTCGCCGGCCTCGGCCTGTTCGCGGGCGCGGCGTTTGCCTGCCCGGTCCTCGGCGACATTGGCCAGCAAGGAGAAGGCGGCGAAGCCGTGAGTCAGGCCGATGGCCTGATCCAGCGACAGGTCCTTCAGCAGACCTTCCAGTTCGTCGGCGTCGTGCGAGGCCGGGTCGCGGTGATAGGCCACGGAGGCCTGACGCACCGCCTCGATCCGGTCGTAGAGTTCCTGACCGCCCTCGTCGCGGATCACCTCGCCGAGCAGGGCGCCCAGCAGGCGAACCTCGTCGCGCAGTCGGTCGTCGGCGGCCTGGATCATCGCATTGTCCTTCAGCGGGGGGGGCTGGAAGCGGAACCGTATCAGCGGAATCCGAACCGGCCAGCCCCATGCACAACGCTGAAACCCTTTGTGTGGTTGGCATGTGTCGAGCGGCTTTCAACAAACTATCGACTCTGGCTTGCCGATGAGGCATAAGCCGCCGCTTCCGGCGCAATTGAACCTGCGCCTCCTCCATCACGACAGCTTTCTTGGTCGTGCTACCGCGCTGAGCGCTACTTGAGCACAGTCCCTTCGGGCTCAAGTAGGCTGACCGGCCGATAGCCCCAAAAAAGAACGAGGATGGCGAGGACCCTCTGCCGACGTGATCGTCGCCAGAGGCCGTTTCTCTATGGAGGTCAGGGTTCGCGCATGAAAGGTTTTGAATGTTCGAGGCTCTGAACGAGCGGCTGACAGGCGTATTCGACCGGATCACCGGCCGCGGCGCCCTGTCCGAAAAGGATGTCGAGGAAGCGCTGCGCGAAGTCCGCGTCGCCCTGCTCGAGGCCGACGTCGCCCTGCCGGTGGTCAAGGACTTCATCAGCCGCGCGAAGGAACAGGCGACCGGCGAAGAGGTCATCCGTTCGGTCAAGCCGGCCGATCAGGTGGTCAAGATCGTTTATGACGGTCTGGTCGAGATGCTGGGCGGCGAAGAGCCGGTTCCGCTGAACACCAACGCCACGCCGCCCGCCGTGATCCTGATGGCCGGCCTGCAGGGCTCGGGCAAGACCACGACCTCGGCCAAGCTGGCGCTGCGTCTGACCAAGTTCGACCGCAAGAAGGTCATGATGGCCTCGCTGGACACGCGTCGTCCGGCGGCCATGGAGCAGTTGGCGACCCTGGGTCAGCAGATCGAGGTCGCGACCTTGCCCATCGTGGCGGGCGAGAGCGCGGTCCAGATCACCCGCCGCGCGCTTCAGTCGGCCAAGCTGCAGGGCTTCGACGTCCTGATCCTCGACACCGCCGGCCGCATCACGCTGGACGAAGCCCTGATGAACGAGGTGGCCGAGGTCGCCTCGATCGCCAAACCGGTCGAGACCCTGCTGGTCGCCGACAGCCTGACGGGTCAGGACGCGGTTCGCACCGCCGCCGCCTTCCACGAGCGTCTGCCGTTGACCGGTCTGGTGCTGACCCGCGCTGACGGCGACGGTCGCGGCGGCGCCATGCTGTCGATGCGCGCCGTCACGGGCCTGCCGATCAAGTATCTGGGCGCCGGTGAAAAGGTCGACGCCCTCGACGTCTTCGACGCCCGCCGCGTCGCCGGCCGCATCCTGGGTCAGGGCGACATCGTCGCCCTGGTCGAAAAGGCCGCGACCGAGCTGGACCAGGCCAAGGCCGAGAAGATGGCCCGCAAACTGGCCAAGGGTCAGTTTGATCTGGACGATCTGGCCGCCCAGCTGCAGCAGATGAAGAAGATGGGCGGGCTTCAGGGCATCATGGGCATGCTGCCCGGCGTGGCCAAGCTGAAGGCCCAGATGGCCGACAGCAATGTCAACGACAAGATGATCGCCCGTCAGGAAGCCATCATCAGCTCCATGACCAAGGCCGAGCGCAAGAAGCCCGACCTGCTCAACGCCAGCCGCAAGAAGCGCGTCGCCGCCGGCGCCGGCGTCGAGGTCCAGGACATCAACCGCCTGCTGAAACAGCACCGGCAGATGGCCGACATGGTCAAGTCCCTGTCCAAGGGCGGCGGCAAGAACCTGCAGAAGATGGCCGCCATGATGGGCGGTCTCGGCGGAGGCGGCGGCGGCATGCCGGGCCTTCCCGGCATGGGCGGCCCCGACATGGCCCGCCTCAAGGCTCTGGGCGGCGGCAAGATGGCCGAACCCAGCGCCGACGAAATGAAAGCCATTCAGGACCGGCTCGCCGGACTGGGCGGCGGACAACTTCCGGGGGGCCTTCCGGGCCTGCCGGGCTTCCCGAAAAAGAACTGATTTCGATTTTCTAGAAAGAGACTGAAAATGCTGAAGATTCGTCTGGCCCGCGGCGGCGCCAAGAAGCGTCCCTACTACTACATCGTCGTTGCTGACTCGCACGCTCCGCGCGACGGCAAGTTCCTGGAGCGCGTGGGTTCGTACAACCCCATGCTGCCCAAGGACAGCGCCCAGCCGCGCGTCACCCTGAAGGCCGACCGCATCGCCGAGTGGCTGGGCAAGGGCGCCCAGCCGACCGACCGCGTCGCCCGCTTCATCAGCCAGTCGCAAGACGAAGTTCTGGTCGGCAAGGTCAAGTGGACCCAGTCGAACAACCCGAACAAGGGCACGCCGGGCAAGAAGGCCCAGGAACGCGCCGCCGAACGCGCCCAGCGCGAAGCCGACCGTCTGGAAGCCGAAGCCGCCGCCAAGGTCGAGGCTGCCGAAGCCGCCGCCCGCGCCAAGGAGGAAGCGGCCGCTGCTGCTGAAGCCGCCAAGAACGCTCCGGCTGCTGAAGAAGCCCCGGTCGAAGCCGCTGCTGAAGAAGCTCCGGCCGCCGAAGAAAACGCCGAGGGCTAAACCCTTCGGTTTCCCGGTTTCGGCCGGGATGCGGAAATGGAAAGCAGCGTCCGATCCCGGGCGCTGCTTTTCTGCTATCTGGCGCATGGAATTGCGAAACGGAGCCTGTCGATGAGCGACGAAAACAAGATGATCCTCGTCGCCCAGATCGGCGGCGCCTTCGGCGTGAAGGGCGAGGTGCGCATCACCGCCTTCACCGCCGACCCCATGGCCCTGATGACCTATCAGCCCCTGCTGAAGGCGGACGGAACCCCGGCCCTGACCCTGCTCTCGGCGCGGCCGGACAAGGCGGGCGTGGTGGCCCGGGTCAAGGAGATCGCCACCAAGGAACAGGCCGACGCCATGCGCGGGCAAAAGCTGTTCGTGCCGCGCGACCGCCTGCCCGAGCCGGACGAGGACGAGTTCTATCTGACCGATCTGGTCGGTCTGCAGGCCCGTGATCTGGACGACGCCGTCGTCGGCACGGTCAAGTCTGTGCAGAATTTCGGCGCCTCGGACATGCTGGAGATCAGCCCGAAGGAAGGCGGTCCGACCTGGTACCTGCCCTTCACCCGCGAGGCCGCGCCGGACCTGCACATCACCGAGGGCTGGCTTCGCATCGTGCGCCCGACCGAGGTGGACGAGCGCGACGAGGCCTGACCGACCGCCACCGACGCGGTGGCTATTGCGGCGGAGGGGAAGGCTTCCAACATGGGAGGTTCAACCCGCCCGGAGCGCCCCATGGCCGACCTGTCCGCCTTCCCGATCACCCGCCAGTATCCGCCGGCCCATCCCGACCGGCTGCAGCTCTATTCCCTGCCGACGCCGAATGGCGTGAAGATCTCCATCCTGCTGGAGGAGCTGGGTCTGGCCTATGAGCCGCATCTGGTGGACATCGGCAAGAACGAGACCTGGACGCCCGACTATCTGTCGCTGAACCCCAACGGCAAGATCCCGGCCATCATCGATCCCGACGGTCCCGGCGGCAAACCCCTGCCCCTGTTCGAATCCGGCGCCATCCTGGTCTATCTGGCCGAGAAGACCGGGCGCTTCCTGCCGGCCGATCCGGCGGCGCGCTACGAGACCCTGCAGTGGGTCTTCTTCCAGATGGCCTCAATCGGCCCGATGTTCGGCCAGGTCGGCTTCTTCCACAAGTTCGCCGGGCGCGAGTATGAGGACAAGCGTCCGCGCGACCGCTACGTCGCCGAGTCCCGACGTCTGCTGGGGGTGCTGGAAGGGCGTTTGGAAGGCAGGGACTGGATCATGGGCGAGGACTACACCATCGCCGACATCGCCAGCCTGGGCTGGGTGCGCAACCTGATCGGCTTCTATGAGGCGGGCGATCTGGTCGGGTTTGCCGACTTCCCGTACGTAGCCGCCTGGCTGGAGCGGGGTCTGGCGCGGCCGGCGGTGCAGCGGGGTCTGACCATCCCGGCGCGGCCTTAAGGCGAGGGTGCGGGGGCGGGTGAAAGGGCCGCGCCCCCGCGAAACTCAGACTTCTTCGGTCGGGGCGTCGCCGACGTGCTTCTTGATCGACTCGATCGCGCGCTTGGCGCCCGACTTGTCGGAATAGCCTTCGGTCGAGAAGATGATCTCGGAGTTGTACTTGAACCGGACGCGGAACTCGCCGGCCTTGTCCTGATAGACTTCGAACTTGTGCGCCATGATCGCCTCGCTCAGACGGCCGCCAGTCGGCCGGGGGGCAGGCTCTCACAGTCCCGCTGGGGACGGAAGGGCGTGAATGTAAAACCAGTTCAGGCGCGGGTCTTGATCCAGCGGCGCGCCGCCAGGGCGACGAAGCCGACCGCCAGCCCCCAGAACGCCGAGCCGACCCCGAACAGGGCCACGCCCGACGCCGTGGCGGCGAAGGTCAGCACCGCCGCCTCGCGATCCTCGACCACGCTCATCATGCCGGTCAGGGAGCCCGTCAGCGGCGCGATCAGGGCCAGGCCGGTGATCACCGCCAGCGCCCCCGTCGGCATGGCGATGAACAGGCCCGCCAGCGGCGCCGCGAACAGGGCCACAATCAGATAGATCAGGCCGTAGATGACGCCGACGGTCCAGCGTCGCTCCTGATCGGGATGGGCCTCGGGACCGGTGCAGATGGCGGCCGTGATGGCGGCCAGGTTGACGCCGTGGGCGCCGAAGGGGGCCAGGACCGTGCTGGTCAGCCCGCCCCAGAAGATCAGCTTGCCGGCGGGCGGCGCGTAGCCTGCGGCCCGCAGCACCACCAGACCGGGCAGGTTCTGCGAGGCCAGGGTCACCAGATAGAGGGGCAGGGCCAGGCTGATCGCCGCCTTCCAGTCAAAGGCGGGCATGACCGGCGACAACTCGCCGAACAGGCCGGTCCCGGCGGGCAGGCCGACCTGACCGCGCAGGGCCAGAACCGCGAAGGCCGCGACCAGAACCGCCGGCAGGGCCCAGGCGGCGGCGACCCGTCGCATGATCAGGAAGACGGCCAGCAGGCCCGCCGCCAGCCCCATGTCGCTCGGGAAGACCAGAAACAGCTTCAGACAGAAGGGCAGCAGCACCCCGGCCAGCATGGCCGAGGCGACGGCTGCCGGGATGCGCTCAGCCAGCCGCCCCAGGGCCGGGACCAGGCCGGTCAGCACCATCAGCAGGCCGGCGATGACGAAGGCCCCGACGGCGGTGGACCAGCCGAGGCCGAGCGTCGAGGCCGCCAGCAGGGCCGCGCCCGGCGTCGACCAGGCCAGGACGACCGGTATCTTCAGCCGCCAGCTCAACACCGCGCCCGGCAGGCCGATGCCGAGGCACAGCGCCGTAACCATGGAGATGATCTGCGCGGGCGAGGCGCCCAGCGTCTGACCCGCCTGAACGATCAGGGCCACCGTGCCGCCGAAACCGATGACGGTCGCCACGGCGGCGGCGGAGAAGCTGGCGGGGGGCGGCAGGCGCGACGAACTCATATGGTCAGGCTAGGCTGGGCGACGGCACCCTGAAAGCAAAAAGGGCCGCCGGTGCGCCCGGCGGCCCTTGATCTTGTTCTGAGCCCGGAGAGATCAGCCCTCCATGTCGTCCGGCAGGCCGACGGCGTGGAAGCCGGCGTCGACGTGGACGACTTCGCCCGTGGTCGAGCGGCCCAGGTCCGAGCACAGCCACAGGGCGGCGCCGGCGACGCCTTCCATTGAGGTCTCTTCCTTGATCAGCGAGAACTGCGCCGACTTGGAGTGCAGGCCGCGCCCGCCCGAGATGCCGGCCAGCGACAGGGTGCGCATCGCGCCCGCCGAGATGGCGTTGACGCGGATGTTCTTCGGACCCAGGTCGCGCGCGATGTAGCGGGTCGCGGCTTCCAGGGCGGCCTTGGCCACGCCCATGGTGTTGTAGTTGGGGATGACGCGTTCTGACCCGAGATAGGTCAGGGTGATCATCGAGCCGCCGTTGGGCATCAGCCTGGCCGAACGCTTGGCCACGTCGACGAAGCTGAAGGCCGAGATGTTCATGGCCAGCAGGAAGCTGTCGCGGGTGGTGTTGTCGACGAAGGAGCCCTTCAGCTCGTCCTTGTTGGCGAAGGCCACCGAATGGACGACGAAGTCGATTGTGCCGAATTCCTTTTCCAGCTCGGCGAAGGCGGCGTCCATCGAGGCGTCGTCGGTGACGTCGGCCTGGATCAGCAGCTTGGCGCCGACGCTTTCGGCCAGGGGGCGCACGCGGCGCTCAAGACCCTCGCCGAGGTAGGTGAAGGCCAGTTCGGCGCCCTGGGCGGCCAGCTGCGAGGCGATGCCCCAGGCGATGGAACTGGAGTTGGCCACCCCCATGATCAGGCCCTTCTTGCCCTTCATCAGGTCGCCGGTGGGCATATCCCAGCCTTCGCTCGTCGCCATGGGTTCGTCTCCGTATCTGAACTTGACCCGCCTTTTGGACGCGTGGCGAGCGGGTGACAAGTCGCGGCGCCGCTGGCGTTCGGCGCGGAGCCTCCTAAGTTGGAAAACAATGAGCCTCGATCCGTACAGTTCCGACGCCGCGCAGCCCGGTCCGGTCTTCTTTGATCGGCAGGAGCTGGGGCTGATGCTGCGGGTCTATGGCCGCATGGTCGCCGCCGGGGAATGGCGCGACTACGCCATGATCGGCCACAAGGAGGTGGCCGAGTTCGCCGTCTTCCGCCGCTCGGGCGACGCGCCGCTCTATCGGATCGAGAAGCGCCCGGCGCTGCGTCTGAAGCAGGGCCAGTGGGCCGTGATCGGCGAGGGCGGCCATGTGCTGAAACGCGGGCGCGACCTGGCCCAGGTGCTGCGCGTGTTCGACAGCCGCAAGTTCAGCGTGGTGGAGTAGGGGCTTCCCCGACTCCGTTCGGGGATGGAGTTGTGGCGTTGCCAAAGAAAAGGCCCCGACGTTTCCGCCGGGGCCTTCATTTCTTGAGCCTATCGCGCTTGCGCGCTCTTGAGGCCTTTATTCCCGGCTGCCGCCCATGAAGGCCAGCAGGAACTGGAACAGGTTGATGAAGTTGATGAACAGGCTCAGGGCGCCGAAGCCTGTAGCCACGCCCATGGCTTCCTGATTACCGCCGAGCGCGTAGTAGGTCATCTTCAGGCGCTGGGTGTCATAGGCGATCAGACCCGAGAAGATCAGCACGCCGAGGCCCGAGATGATCAGGTACATCGTACCCGACTGCATGAAGATGTTGACGATCGAGG
The DNA here is from genome assembly GCF_044772165.1 of Brevundimonas sp. NPDC090276. Classification (NCBI taxonomy): domain Bacteria; kingdom Pseudomonadati; phylum Pseudomonadota; class Alphaproteobacteria; order Caulobacterales; family Caulobacteraceae; genus Brevundimonas; species Brevundimonas sp. NPDC090276. The sequence goes on from NZ_JBIVYK010000001.1 coordinate 317,690, forward strand.
CGATGACCAGGCCGATCACGCCCATGATCAGGAAGCTGCCCATGGCCGTCAGGTCCTTCTTGGTCGTGTAGCCGACCAGGCTGAGACCGCCGAAGGCGGCCGCCGTGACGAAGAAGGTCGAAGCCAGCGAGCCGCCGGTGTAGCGCAGGAACAGAATGCCCAGACCGGCGCCGATGGTCGACACCACGGCCCAGTAGAGCATGTTCACGCCCTTGGCCGTCGGGTTCTTCATGAAGAACATCGAGCCGAACAGCATGACCAGCGGCGAGAACTGGATGATCATCCCCAGCAGGGTCAGGCCGATGCGGCCGTCATCGGTGCGGGCGAACAGCAGTTGCTGCACGGCGGGCACATTGCCGGTGACATAGGCGAGGGCGCCGGCGACCACGAGGCCGAGAGCCAGCTTGTTGTAGACGCCGAGCATGAAGGCGCGCAGACCGGCGTCGACGGACATGTCCGCCGACTGCGGAAGCGGGCGCGCATAACCGTTGTTGAAGTCGCTCATCGCGAAAGAAGTCTCCTGAGTGGACGGCAAATGCCGACCTTGACGGGAAATATCGGGACGGACGGCCCGCCTTGCAAGGAAAACCCGTCTTCCGGACGCGCGTTCCGCCCGCTACCAAGGGTCGCATGCTGCGCCTGTTCACCGCCATTTCGATCCCGGAAGACGTCGCCGAGACGCTTCAACGCCGTCAATCCGGCCTGCCCGGCGCGCGCTGGCGACCGCTGGACGCCCTGCACGTCACCCTGGCCTTCTATGGCGAGGCGTCCGAACGGACCGCTGACGACCTGGCCTCTGAGCTGAGCCGGGCCGAGGGCGGCGGGGCTTTCGAAATCACGCTGAACGGCGTCGGGGCCTTCGGCGACGCGCACCGTACCCATACCCTTTGGGCCGGGCTGGAAAGGTCGGAGTCGCTGAACGTCCTGGCCGGGCGCTGTCGCTCGGCGGGCGAGCGGGCGGGCGTGCCGCCGGAGAAGCGGGAATACCGGCCCCACGTCACCCTGGCCTATCTGAAGCCCCAGGCGAACCCGGACCGCATCGGGGCCTGGATCACTGGCCATAACCTGTTGAAATCGCCGCCCATCCGGGTGGACCGCTTCGGCCTCTATTCCAGCGTCCTGACCGGGGACGGCAGCGTCTACAGCCTCGAGCGGGAGTATCTGTTGTGATCGAACGTCCGACCTCGCCGCTGGGCCCCACCCTGGAGACCGAGCGCCTGTTCCTGCGCCCGCCGACCCACGATGATTTTCCCCGCTGGGCCGACTTCATGAGCGACGCTGAAACGACCCGCTTCATCGGCGGGGTGCAGTCGAAGCATGAGGTCTGGCGCGGCATGGCCGCGGTCGCCGGCATGTGGGCCCTGCAGGGCGAGGGCATGTTCTCGCTGATCGAGAAGGCCACCGGAAACTGGATGGGCCGCATCGGCCCTCTGCATCCCTATGACTGGCCCGGCCGCGAGGTGGGCTGGAGCCTGCACCGCGACGCCACGGGCAAGGGCTATGCTGTCGAGGCCGCCGTCGCGACCATGGACTACGCCTTCGACGTGCTGGACTGGCCCGATATCATCCACTGCATCGACCCCGAAAATCGCGCCTCGGAAAAGGTGGCTGAGCGGCTGGGGTCGCGCAATCGCGGGCTTGGCCGGATCCCGCCGCCCTTCCAGGATCACGTCGTCAATCTGTGGGGCCAGACGCGCGATGAATGGCGCACCAACCGGCTGCGCTTGCGATAGGAACATAGGCGGAACATAAAGGCGGCATGGCCGCCGCTTCGCTCCATCTCGAACTGGTCTTCAGTCGCCCGGAGACGACGCTGTCGGTGACGCGCGGAGCGGCGCGGCTGATGCGGGACCTGGGCTATGCGCCGCTGCTGGAGGTCTGCCTGCCCAATGGGCGGCGCGCCGACGTCATGGCCCTGGGGCCCAAGGGCGACGTGGTCATCTGCGAGGTGAAGTCGGGGATCGACGACTATCGCGTCGACCGCAAATGGCAGGAGTACGGGCCCTTCTGCGACGCCTTCTACTTCGCCGTCGCGCCGGAGTTTCCGCAAGACGTGCTGCCGGACGAGCCCGGTCTGATCGTCGCCGACGGCTTCGGCGGGGCGGTGGTGCGCGAGGCCGCCGTCACGCCGCTGGCCCCGGCGCGCAGGAAGGCGCTGACCCTGGCGTTTGCAAGGCTGGGCGCGCTCAGGATGATGCGGGACTAGACGCGGGCCTCAAGCAGCGCGAAGCGCGATAGGCCCCAGCAAAGACCAAATCGGCGAAGCCTATTTCGGCGCTCTTTTCGCCAGGATGCGCTGCAGGGTCCGGCGATGCATGCCCAGGCGACGGGCGGTTTCCGAGACATTGTGGTCGCACAGCTCATAGACGCGCTGGATATGCTCCCAACGCACCCGGTCGGCGCTCATCGGGTTTTCCGGCGGTTCGGGGGCTTCGCCGACCGAGAGCAGGGCCTTGACCACGTCGTCGGCATCGGCGGGCTTCTGCATATAGTCGACGGCGCCGGCCTTGACCGCCGCGACCGCCGTGGCGATGGCGCCATAGCCGGTCAGCATGACGATGCGGGCATCCTCGCGGCGCTCACGGATGGCTTCGACCACCTTCAGGCCGTTGCCGTCCTCCAGCCGCATGTCCAGCACGGCGAAGGCGGGGACGGAGACGCGCAGGGCGTCGCCGGCCTCGGCCACGGAACCGGCCAGGGTGACGTCGAAGCCGCGCGCTTCCAGCGCCCGGCCCATCCGCGTGCGCAGCGCCGCGTCGTCGTCGAGCAACAGCAGGGTCTTGTCGGCCAGGGTGGCGATGCGGGCTTCGAGTTCGGACATTCGGTTCTCCTGATGCTCAGGTCGTGCGTCTGCGCCGCATGGTCAAGGTTTTAGCTCCCGACTGCGACATCAGGTTCCATCTGCGGCGTGGGGTTCCAGGGCGGGATCGGCGACTTCCAGCGCCTGTCGCGGCCAACGGACGGTGACGCGCGCGCCCCTGGGCTGGCCCTTCTCGCCGTCGCCGGATCCGACCGAGACCTTGCCGCCGCTGCGTTCCAGCAGGGTGCGGGCGATGAAGAAGCCCAGCCCCATGCCGCCCTGGCTGGGGGCGATGGGGGCGGTGATCGGCGGCGGGGCGGCGGCCTTGCGGCCCGCCTTGCGCGGGGCGTTCGAGGCGGCGGCGATCTGGGCCGCGAGCGCCCGGCGCGCCTTGGCCTGGGGGCGGCTGGTGACATAGGGCTCGCCCAGTCGCGGCAGGATTTCGGAGGCGAAGCCGGGGCCGTCGTCGACGATGTCGATCTCGATCCAGCCGGCGTCGACGATGGCCGTCACCCGCACCCGGCTGTTGGCGAAGTCGGCGGCGTTCTCGATCAGGGTCGACAGACCGTGGATGACCTCGGGTAGGCGGTGGACACGCGGCAGGGGCTGGCCGGGCGGGGCCTTCACCGCAGTCTGGAAGTCCAGATCAAAGCCCCGATGCGGCTCGACCACCTCTTCCAGCAGGGCTTTCAGGTCGACGTCGGCGTAGAGGGGGTCGCCATCCTCGGGCTGGGCCGACAGCTGTTTCAGGATGTCGCGGCAGCGCTCCGCCTGTTGCAGCATCAGGGCCGCGTCTTCGGCGGTCGGGCTGCCGGGCGGCGAGGCGCGCAGCAACTCCTTGGCCACCACCTGGATGGTCGCCAGCGGGGTGCCCAGCTCATGCGCGGCGGCGGCGGCCAGACCGCCGAGCGCCGCCAGCCTCTGCTCGCGTTGCAGCACGTCCTGGGTGGTGGCCAGGGCCAGCTCCAGCTTCTCGGCGTCGGCGGCCACCTTCCAGGCGTAGCCGGAGGTGAAGAGGACGCCGGTGGCGAGGGCCAGACCCATGCCGAAGCGATAGAGGGGCGGCAGGACCAGATGCTCATGCAGGCGCCACGGCAGGGGCAGGGACCAGGAGAAGAGGACGGCCAGGGCGATCAGGGCCATGACCCCCAGCACCAGGGCCTGACGCGAGGGCAGGGAGGCCGCCGCAATGGTCACCGGCGCGACCAGCAGCAGACAGAAGGGGTTGTCGAGGCCGCCGGTCAGGGCCAGCAGGGTGGCCAGTTGCAGGATGTCGAAGCCCAGCTGGGCCGCCGTCTGCGGGCCGTTGGGCAGGCTGCCGTCGATGCGCCGCGCCCGCGCCATGGTGGCCAGGTTCATCACCACCCCGGCGCCGATGGTCAGCAGGCATTCCCACAAAGGCAGGGGGAAGTGCAGGGCGAAATAGGCGGTCAGGATGGCGCAGGTCTGGCCGAAGACGGCCAGCCAGCGCAGCACGATCAGGGTCCGCAGCGACAGGCCGCGCCCGCGCCGGGGCCGCTCGCGCAGGGCCTCCATCGAACCGGAAGGACCGGCGGCGACCTTGACGGCCTGCGACAGGGTGGGGGCTTCTGTGCTGCTCACGCCTCTTCTATAGACCGCGACGCTGGCGGCTGCACACCCGTCGCCGGGCCCTGAGGAGAAGTCGATGCCGCGTCGTCCCGTCATTCTGTTCGCCGCCGCCTGTGCGGTCATCGCCCTGGCCCTGGGCCTGATCACCATGGTCGTGGTCAAGGGACGCGAGCAGTCGGCCCAGGTTGCGGAAACGGGCACGGGCCAGCCCACGGTCGGCGGTCCCTTCACCCTGACCAATCAAAACGGACAGGTGGTCGACCAGTCGATCCTGAAGGACAAGTGGACCCTGGTCTTCTTCGGCTTCACCTACTGTCCTGACTACTGCCCGACGACGCTGGGCGTGCTGAACGCGGTGCAGGAACGCATGGGCGACAAGGCCAGGGACCTGCAGATCGTCTTCATCAGCATCGACCCCGAGCGCGACACGCCCAAGCTGCTGAAGGACTATCTGTCGTCGGACGGCTTCCCCACCGGCGTCATCGGTCTGACCGGTACGCCCGAGCAGACGGCCCAGGTGGCGAAAGAATATCGCGCCTTCTACCAGAAGGTCGGCGAGGGTGAGGGCTATACGATGAACCACAGCCTGACCGTTTATCTGATGGGGCCGGACGGCCAGTTCCGCAGCGCCGTGGCCCACGACCTGGGTCCGGACAAGACCGCCAAGCTGATCGAACGGGCGATGGAGCGGGGCTGATCACCTTTCGCTGATCACCTTTCCCTGATTGGGGGCGCCGCGGGCTTCTTTGCGTCCGGAAAGCTTCTATGCTGCACTGCCGCATCGGCGGGGGCCGCAGTCGGGGTTTCATGCTCTACGCATTTCACGAGCTTGCCTATCATTCAGCGACGCCGTTCCGGATCGGGGCCCAGATGGCCCGTCAGTTCTGGACGTCGCCCTTCAATCCGGTCTCGGACACGGCCATTGGCCGCACCGCCTACGCCTCGGCCGAGGTGTTCGAGAGTCTGACTCGCCGCTATGGAAAGCCCGCCTGGGGGCTTGAGACCCTCGACATCGACGGCCACGCGGTGCGCACGACCGAGCAGGTCGTCTGGTCCTCGCCCTGGTGCAGGCTGGTGCGCTTCCAGCGCGACGCGGGCGATCTGAAGAAGGCGGGCAAGCCCGTTGATGCGCCGGCCGTCCTGATCGTGGCGCCCCTGTCGGGTCACTACGCCACCCTGCTGCGCGGCACGGTCGAGGGCTTCCTTCAGGACCACGACGTCTATGTCAGCGACTGGGAGAACGCCCGCCAGGTGCCGGTGCTGGAAGGCCGCTTCGACTTCAACGACTACATCGACCACGTCCGCGCCATGCTGACGGCCATCGGCCCGCGCGCCCACGTCGTCGGCGTCTGTCAGCCGGGACCGCCGGTGCTGGCGGCCTGCGCCGTCATGGCTGCCGAGAAGGACCCCAACCGGCCCGCCTCCATGACCTTCATGGGCTCGCCCATCGACGCCCGGTTGTCGCCGACGGTGACCAACCAACTGGCCGAGGAAAAGCCTTTCACCTGGTTCAAGTCGAACATGATCCACACTGTGCCCTGGCCCTATCCAGGGTTTGGACGAAGGGTCTATCCGGGCTTTGTCCAGCTCTACAGCTTCATGTCGATGAACGAGGACAAGCACATCGACGCCCACCGCCGCTATTTCGAGAGCCTCGTCGACGGCGACGGCGACGGCGTCGAGAAGCACGAGCAGTTCTACGACGAATACCTGTCGGTGCTGGACCTGACCGAAGAGTTCTATCTCCAGACCATCGACATCGTCTTCCAGCAGCACCTGCTGGCGCGCGGCCTGCTGGAACATCGCGGACAGACGGTCGATCTGACGGCGATTACCGACATCGGCCTGGCCACGGTCGAGGGCGAGAAGGACGATATCTCGGGCGTGGGCCAGACCCAGGCCGCGCACGGTCTGACGCCCCATATCCCTGATGACCGCCGCCTGCTCTATGTCCAGCCCGGCGTGGGCCACTACGGCGTCTTCAACGGCCGCCGCTTCCGCGACGAGATCTATCCGCGCGTGCGCGACTTCATCGCCCAGAACGAGTCCCTGAGTGCAGTACCGGAACGGCCAGCGGCTGCCGCTTGAGGGCGGGGGCGCCCTTCGCCTGTCGGTGAACCCTCGTGCGCGACGGCTGTCGATCCGCATCGACGCCCGCGCCGGCGAGGCCGTGGCCGTGGCGCCCTCTGAACGGCGTCTGGGCGAGGTCGTGGCCTTCGCCCGCACCAGGTCCGGATGGATCGCCGACCGGCTGGCGGCGCGGGTCGCGGGAAGGCCGCTTGAACCCGGCGGCGCGGTGTCCTGGCTGGGCCGAACCGTGCGGCTGGAAGCGGTCGGCGGGGCGGGCGCAGCGCGTCTGGTCGAGACGACGGACGGGCCGGTGATCCGTTCGGGCGGCGAGGGCGAGGCCTTTTCGCGCCGGGTCGAGAACTGGTTCAAGCGGGCCGCGCGAGAGTTTCTGCTCGCCCGCACCGAGGTTCACCTGAAGTCACTCGGACAAAAGCCGGTAAAGGTGTCGATCGTCGACACCCGCTCGCGCTGGGGTTCATGCAGCCCGCACAACCGGTCGATCCGCTATTCGTGGCGCGTGATCATGGCCCCGCCCGAGGTGGCCGACTACCTGGCCGCGCACGAGGTCGCCCACCTGGTCCACGCCGACCACAGCCCGGCCTACTGGGCGGTGGTGCATCGCCTGGTCGGCGACCATCGGCCCTATCGTCAGTGGCTGCGCGACCACGGCGCGGCGCTGCACGCCGTGGGGCGCTGAGGTTACCCTCTAGAAGAAGACGGCCTCGGGCTTCTTCTCGCTGCGCGGGGCCTCCTTGGCCGACGGCTGGGGCGAGGTGGGGCGGACGACCGGCTGATCATTGGGCAGGGGCGCGGGCGTCGGGACCGGCTGGCCGTCGACGATGGCCGGGCCGGGTTCGCCGTCCGTGGGTTGGGCGTAGGGGTCCTGAACCTGACCCATCATGTCGCCGACGGGATCGGGCGCGACCCAGCCTTCGGGCAGGGGCGGGCCGTTGGGAATGGGCTGGACCGCCAGCTTGGGCAGGGCGGCCTCCATGAAGCCGCGCCAGATGGCGGCGGGCGAGGAGCCGCCGGTCACGCCGCGCATGGCCTTGTTGTCGTCCTTGCCGACCCAGACGGCGGCGACGAAGCCGCCGGTGTAGCCGACGAACCAGGCGTCCTTGTAGTCCGAGGTGGTGCCGGTCTTGCCGGCGATGTCGCGCCCGCCGATGGCGGCGGAGCGCCCGCTGCCCGAGGTGATCACCCCGCGCAGCATCTGGTTCATGTAGTAGAGCGGCGGGTTGTTGATGGCCTGACCGTTCTCGCCCGTGCCGTGGCTGTAGATGACGCGGCCCGAGGGGGTGCGGATGCGACTGATGCCATAGGCCTCGACCCGCTTGCCGCCGTTGGCGAAGGCGTCATAGGCCTGGGCCATCTCCAGCGGGCTGACCTCGACGGCGCCGAGCGCCATGGAGGGCTGCAGGCCGATCTCGCTGGTGATGCCGAGGCGGCGCGCGGCGCGGGCCACGGCGTCGCGTCCGACCTGATCGGCGACATAGGCGGCGACCGTATTGGTCGACTGGGCCACGGCCTGGGCCAGGGTCATCTGACCCGAGAAATTGCCCGAGTAGTTCTTCGGCGACCAGCCGCCGATGGTCACGGGCTGGTCCACGACGGGGGTCGCCGGCGTGTAACCGGCCTCGACCGCCGCCAGATAGACGAAGGGCTTCCACGCCGAGCCGGCCTGACGGCGGGCGTCGGTCGCGCGGTTGAACTGGCTGTCGGCGTAGGAGGCGCCGCCGATCATGGCGCGGACCCGGCCTTCGCCGTCCAGCGCCACCAGAGCCGCCTGTTCGACGCCCCGGCCCTTGTCGCGGTCGAGGATGCGGCGCACGGCGCGCTCGGCGTCGGTCTGCAGGGTCAGGTCCAGGGTGGTCTCGACCACCATGTCCTCGGTGGGCTCGCCGACCAGGCCGCGGATCTGCTTGTCCAGCCAGTCGATGAAGTACTGGGCGTGCTGGCTGGCCAGGGTGCGCGAGACGCGGACCGGCTCGGCCACGGCGGCGTCGCGCTGGGCCGGGGTGATGACGCCGGCCTCGACCATTTCATTGAGGACCACGGTGGCGCGGGTGGCGGCGCGCTCGCTCTCGGACACCGGCGAATAGCGCGACGGGGCCTTGAGCAGGCCGGCCAGCAGGGCGGATTCGCCGACCGTCAGCTTGTCGGCGCTCTTGTCGAAATAGCGCTGCGAGGCCGCCTCGATGCCATAGGCACCGGCGCCGAAATAGACGCGGTTCAGATAGAGGGCGAGGATCTCTTTCTTGGTGAACTTCATCTCCAGCCAGACGGCCAGCATCAGCTCCTGGACCTTGCGCTTCATGTTCTGATCGGGCGTCAGGAACAGGTTCTTCGCCAGCTGCTGGGTGATGGTCGAACCGCCCTGGACCACGCGCCCGGCCTTGAGGTTCAGCGCCATGGCCCGGCTCATGCCGATGGGGTCGAAGCCGGGGTGGTGATAGAAGCGGCGGTCCTCGATGGCCACGAAGGCGGCGGGGACATAGTCGGGCAAAGCGTCCAGATCGACCGGCGGGGCCATCTGGGTGCCGCGAACCGCGATCAGGGCGCCGGAACGGTCCAGATAGGTGATCGAGGGCTGGCGCTCGACATCATACAGGGTCGAAGTGTCGGGCAGGTCGCGCGCGAAGACGGCGAAGAAGACGACCGCGAAGATCAGGCCCCAGACGGCCAGCACCGCGCCCCAGTAAAAGAGGTTGCCGAGGAAGGACCGGCGCGGCTTCTTGCCGCCGCCCTGCTCATTGCGGTCCGGTCCGCCGTCTTTACGCGCCATGAAAGTCCCTCTTGCAGCGAGGCGACCCTAGCGGGTCACGCCGCCGCAGAAAACGCCGTCGTCTCTAATCACAGGAGCGTGAGGACTTATTTCGCCGAAAGAAAGGCGTCCAGATCGCCGTAGAAGGCCGTCGGCTGGTCCAGCATGATGAAGTGGGCGCTGTCGTCGATGCGCTTCAGCTTGGCGCCCGGCAGGTTGGCGAACGACATCTGATAGATGGTGTCGGTGATGGCGTCGGTCATGCGCGGGTCGTTGAACTTCACATAGAGGACCTCGGTCGGGGCGGTGATCTTGCCCAGTTCCGGGCGCAGATCGGTGAGGATCAGTTCGCGGAAGGCGGCGGCCGAGACCTGCTGGTCGCTGGTTTCGACATCACCCAGCGGGCCGGGGCGCGCGGCTTCGGTCTTGATCATGCCGGTAACCGAGGCCTTGGCCTGGATCAGATACTGGTCGCGGGGCGCGGTCGACTGGGCGGTGAAGACCTGATCGGCGACGGGGGCGATGCTCTCGGCCGTGGTTCCGGGCGGGCCGAACATGGCGCCCATGAAGGGGATCATGTCCACGACCATCAGCTTGCCGACCAGATCGGGATGCCGGGCGGCCAGCATCATGCCCATGGTGCCGCCCATGGAGTGGCCGACGACGGCGGGTTTTCGCAGGCCCTGTTCACGAATGTAGCGGGCGATCTCCTCGGCCACCGGGGCGGCGACCGGGCCGCTCGCATTGCCTTCGGCCGGGGCGCCGGCGAAGCCTTGAACATGGATGCGGTGGACACGGTAGCGGTCCCCCAGATGATCGACCACGCCCTGCCAGATCTCGGGCGAGGACGACAGGCCGGGGATGAGGATCAGGTCAGGTGCGCCTTCAGGGCCGTCGACGCGAACGTGCAGGCGGTCCGAGGCGAAGGCGGCGTGGGCATGGCCATGAGCGGCGTGGCCCTCGGCGTGGTTCACATGGCCGTCCTGGGCCAGGGCGGGCTGGGCGGCGGCCAGCAGAAGGGCGGCGGCCCCGGAAGCGAAAATGGAGGCGGTGCGGATCAAAGGCGTCTCTCCCGGATTTTGACCCAGATTAATTCATCGGTTGCAGAAGGGAATGGGCTTTGGACGGGCGGCGGTCCCTGCTGCTAGATAGCGGCCATGACTGCTGACGCTGCTCCTTCCTCTTCGACCGCTCCCGAGGCCAAGGCTCCGCCGACCGCCTTCGGCAAGGGCTTCGTGCGCGACGCCTGGTATTTCGTCGCCCTGGCGCGCGACGTGCCGGTGGCCAGCCTGAAGCGCTACGAGGTGATGGACGAGCCGGTGCTGATCGGTCGGACGCGCGCGGGCGAGGTCTACGCCATGCGCGACATCTGTCCGCACCGCGCCGCGCCCCTGTCGGCCGGGCGTCTGGTGGACAAGCCGGGCGAGGGCGAGACGATTGAATGTCCCTATCACGGCTGGCGTTTCCGTCCCGACGGCGTCTGCGCCGCTATTCCCTCCCTGGTCGAGGATCAGGCCTTCGAGGCGAACCGTATCAAGGTGCGGTCCTATCCGGTGCGCGAGAGCCAGGGTCTGGTCTTCGTCTGGATGGCGTCGGACGCGCGGACCCCGTCGGAACCGGACCACGAGCCGCCGCTCTTCCCCGGCGCCGAGGGTGAGGCCAAGCTGGTCGAGGCCATGGATTTCGACAGCCATATCGACCACGCCGTCATCGGCCTGATGGACCCGGCCCACGGTCCCTTCGTCCACCAGCAATGGTGGTGGCGTTCCGAACACTCGATGCACGAGAAGGCCAAGACCTTTGCGCCGCGCGACTATGGCTGGGCCATGGTGCGCCACGCTCCCTCGTCGAACAGCCGTCTCTACAAGGTCCTGGGCGGGGCGCCGGCGACCGAGATCACCTTCCGTCTGCCGGGCTATCGCTGGGAACATATCCAGGTGGGCGCCAAACAGGTGCTGGCCCTGACCTGCCTGACGCCGGTGACGGAAAACAAGACCCGCATCACCCAGATCTTCTGGTCCGACCACTGGGTGTTCGCCATCGCCAAGCCCTTCTTGCGTATGGGCGTGGTCGCCTTCCTGAAACAGGACGGCGGCATGGTGAACCTGCAGAACGAAGGGCTGAAGTACGACCCGGCCCTGATCTGGATCGACGACGCCGACAAGCAGGCCAAGTGGTACCAGCAGCTCAAGCGCGAATGGACCAGGAGCCGCGCTGAGGACCGCGCCTTCGTCAACCCGATCAAGGAAGTGGTTCTGCGCTGGAAGAGCTGATCGCAGGGCTGGCCAGGGTCAACCGGTTCCGAGTCTGAGGCCAAGAAAAAGGCCTCTCCCCGCGCCGGGGAGAGGCCTTTTTGTTTTTGGTGAGAAGGGGCGGCGTCGGCCCCCGCCGCTTATTGACGCGACAGCTGGCTGGACAGGATCAGGTCCAGCTGCTTGCGGATGTGCGGCGTCAGTTCCTCGATGCCCCACTGGTCGTAGGCGGCGTAGCGGAAGTTGGCGATGAAGACGTCCCAGATCATGCGGGCCATCAGAAGCTGGTCCAGGTCCTGACGCAGTTCGCCTTCGCGGATGCCGCCTTGCAGGACGGCGATGATGGCTTCCACGATCGGCTTGACGAAGGTGCGCGAACGCACATCGGCGGCTTCGGGCTGGAACCACGAGCGGGCGATCATCGCCTGCATCAGCGGCAGGTGCTCCAGCGAGCGGTGGTAGCCGGCGGTCAGGCCCTCGGCCAGACGCTCGGCGACACGACCTTCATGGCCGGCGGCGGTCTGGATGTCTTGCAGCAGGCCAGCCATTTCCTCGGCGAAGACGCACTCGAAGAGTTCCGCCTTGTCCTGGAAGTTGGCGAAGACCGCGCCCGTCGACATTCCGGCGCCCTTGGCGATGTCGCGGATGGTGGCCGCGTCGTAGCCACGCTCGGCGAACAGGGCGCGCGCAGCGTCCAGCACCTTCTGGCGGGTGCGGATCTTGGCCGCCTGACGACGGTTCAGACGGGGTTGGCCCTCGGTTTCGACAGTCTCGGGGGCGGACGTTGTAGTCTCACGCATCAGGTAAATACTCTGGCTCGGGAAGGGCTTAACGCCCGCCGGTCGTGAAGGACGCTAGTTGCGTCAGATCGGATCCGACGCCGCCTCGGCGTGGACCACGATAAGACGACAGCGGACGTCCCGTGGGGGGAGGCGAACTTTCATCACCGAACATTGACCAAAATGGGTCATGATCCAGTCTCGAATCTTGCTTAACCTTGGCCGTAAGGTCAATAAAGCTAGGGGTTTCTACGTACTTTCTGGCCGTGGCGGTGAAGGCTGAGCAACCTGACGCGCGGTGCGGAAGGCACGTGCGGGTCGGGCGCCGCGACCGTCCGGCGCCGCCGCCTGAAAAGCCTTGCGAAACCCGTCGCGACGCTCGTGGATCGAGGCCAGCACAAGCCCCATGGGCACGCCGAGGTCGACCAGGGTGTTTTCGGCCAACTGCAGACTGGCCTCGGTGGTCTCGGGCACGGCGTCGGTGACGCCCAGGGCGTAAAGACGCGCCGCGTGATGATCGTCGCGCGCGCGGGCGATCAGGATCAGGTCGGGCCGCAAGGCGCGGGCGGCCTTCACCACCTCATCGACTTTGGTCGGGCTATCCATGGTGACGATCAGGGCGCGGGCTGATTCCAGACCGCAGGCGGTCAGCATCTCGGGCCGGGCGGCGTCGCCGTAATAGACTTCGAAGCCCTCGGCGCGGCCCGCGCGGACCGAGACGGGGTCAGCGTCCAGGGCGATGAAGCGCTGATCGTGCTCGGCCAGCAGTTCGCCGACCAGACGCCCGACCCGGCCGAACCCGACGACCAGAACGGCGCCGTCTGGCGACAGGACTGCGGTGTCGGGCGACAGGCCTTTGGGTTCGACCTCCGCTGGAAGGGTGGCGCGCTTTGTCAGCACGCGCGCCAGCACCGCCAGGACGGGCACGGCGAACATGCTGAGGGTGGCGGCTAGCATGGCCTTGCGGGTCAGATCGGGCGACGCCAGCCCCTCGACCATGCCGGTCGTCAGGACGACGAAGGCGAACTCGCCCGCAGGGCCCAGCACGAGGGCGGCCTCTATGGCCGACCGCGCCGCCAAACCCCAGGCGCGGGCCAGGATGAAGATAATGAGGGCCTTCAGCAGGATCAGGCCGCCGGCCAGACCCAGCACCGTCACTGGATCGGCGGCGACGGCGTCCACATCCAGGCCGATGCCGACGCCGATGAAGAAGACGCCGAGCAGCAGGCCCTTGAAGGGATCGATCGCCACTTCGACTTCGCGTCGGAACTCGGTCTCGGCCAGCAGGACGCCGGCGACCAGGGCCCCCAGGCTCATCGACAGGCCGACCGCCTGGGCGGTCAGGCCGGAAACGACCACGACCAGGAGGCAGGCGGCGACGAACAGTTCGCGGCCCTCGCCGCGATGCTGGGCGCGCGCGACCGAGCGGAACATGGGGCGCAGCACCAGTCGCCCCAGCAGCACCATCAGGAACAGGCCGCCCGCCGCCGGAACCAGGGTGAACAGGGCGCGGCCGAGGGCGGCGGGCTCGACGCCGCCGCCGGCTCCGCTCGCCTGGGCCAGGGTCGCCAGGACAGTGACAGTGATGAGGATGGGGGCGACGGCCACGTCCTGAGCCAGAAGGACGGCGAAGGTGGCGCGGCCCGTTTCGCTATTGATCCGCCCCTGGGCCGCCAGCACCGGCATGACGACGGCGGTTGAGGACAGGGCCAGGCCCATGCCCAGAACAGCGGCCCCGGCCAGAGGCTGGCCCAGGGCCATGAAGACGACGGCGATGGCGAGAGTGCAGACCGCGACCTGCAGCATCCCCAGGCCGAAGACCAGCCGCCGCATGGCCTTCAGCCGTTCCCACGACAGCTCCAGCCCGATCATGAACAACAGGAAGGCGACGCCCAGTTCCGAAAGCTGACGGATCTGGGCCTGGTCGCCGATGGTCAGCCAGCTGAGCCAGCCATGCGTTTGGGCGAACCGGCCCAGGCCGTCGGGCCCCAGCAGCACGCCCGCGGCCAGAAAGCCGAGGACGGGGCTGATCCTGAGGCGGTTGAACAGGGGAACGACGACCCCCGCCGCGGCCAGAAAGACCACCAGATCCCGATACTCGCCGCTATGTCCTTCGCCCATCGATCCTCCCTAGCGCCGCACTGTGATGCAGACGATCACGTTCTGGCGATAGCGCTCGCGTCTTTCATGAACTTTTTTTAAGACGCTTCGGCGCTCACGGCGGGATTAGGGTCCGCGCCGAACCTGAGCACGGGTCAGTCGAGGGAATGCTTATGAAGAAATTGCTGATCGGGGCCGCCGTTGGCGCCCTGTTGTTGCCCGCGAGCATCGCGGCCGCACAAGATGGTCACGACCACGCCTGCGTCGATGAAACCTGCACCGTCATGGAATTGTTCCACGGCGTCGCGGCGCCTGAGGGCGGTGCGGCGACGGCCGGCTGGTCGGGTACCGATGCTCCCAAGTACGGAACCTGGGGCTTCGACCTGTCGGGTCGGGACACCTCGGTGTCGCCGGGCGACAGCTTCTTCCGCTACGCCAACGGCGCGGCCTTCGACAAGCTGGAGATCCCGTCTGACCGTACGTCCTATGGCTCCTTCGCCCTGCTGCGCGAACTGTCGGACAACCGCATGAAGGCCCTGGTTCAGGGCCTGGCCGCGCGCACCGATCTGACGCCGGGCTCTGACGAAGCCAAGGTGGCCGACGCCTATCGCAGCTATATGGACGAGGCGCGCATCGAGGCGCTGGACGCCCAGCCGCTGCAGCCCTTCCTGGCCGCCATCCGCGCGGCCGACACGCACGAAAAGATCGCCGCCTACATGGGTCAGACCCAGGGCCGCGTCGGTTCTTCCTTCTTCGGCACCGGCATCACCATCGATCAGAAGCAGCCGACCCGCTACGCCGTCACGACGGGCCAGTCGGGCATCGGCCTGCCGAACCGCGACTACTATCTGGACGCCCGCTTCGCGGACAAGAAAGAGAAGTACCAGGCCTATATCGAGCGGATGTTGACCAACATCGGCTGGGCCGATCCGGCTGGCCACGCCGCAGCGATCGTCGCCCTGGAGACCAAGATCGCCGAGGCTCACTGGACCCCGATCGAAAATCGCAACCGCGACAAGACCTATAACGAATACACCATCCAGACCCTGGCCGCCGAGGCGCCCGGCTTTGACTGGACCGGCTATTTCAACGCCGCCGGCCTGGGCTCGATCGACCGCCTGATCGTGCGCCAGAACACGGCCATGCCCAAGATCGCCGCGATCTTCGCCGAGGCGCCGATCGACACCCTGCAGGCCTGGCAGGCCTTCCACACGACCGATGACGCCGCCTCGACCCTGTCGAAGCGTTTTTCGGACGCTCAGTGGGAGTTCCGTTCGCGCGACCTGTCGGGTCAGCCCGAGCAGCGCACTCGCGAGAAGCGCGCCATTAGCTTCGCCGAGGGCTCGCTGGGCGAAGCCGCCGGTCGCCTGTACGTCGCCGAGTACTTCCCGGCCGAGTCCAAGGCCAAGATGGAAGAGCTGGTCGCCAACCTTCGCATCGCCCTGTCGCACCGCATCGACAACCTGACCTGGATGGGCGCGGAGACCAAGGCGGCGGCGCAGGAGAAGCTGCGCAAGTTCACCGTCAAGATCGGCTATCCCGACAAGTGGCGCGACTATTCCGCCCTGGAGGTCCGCGCCGACGACCTGTTCGGCAACAGCCAGCGTCTGGGCCAGTTCCAGTGGAACTATCAGCTGAACCGCCTGAACCAGCCGGTCGACAAGGCCGAGTGGGGAATGACGCCGCAAACGGTCAACGCCTACTACAACTCCGCCAATAACGAGATCGTCTTCCCGGCCGCCATCCTGCAGCCGCCCTTCTTCGATCCGAACGCCGATCCGGCCGTCAACTACGGAGGCATCGGCGGCGTCATCGGTCACGAGATCGGCCACGGTTTCGACGACCAGGGCTCCAAGTCCGACGGCGACGGCGTGCTGCGCAACTGGTGGACCGATGCGGACAAGGCCAACTTCCAGGCCCTGACCACCCGCCTGGGCGCCCAGTACGACCAGTTCGAACCTCTGCCGGGCCACCCGGTCCAGGGCGGTCTGACCATGGGCGAAAACATCGGCGACGCCGCCGGCACGGCGGTGGGTCTGGAGGCCTATCACCTGTCGCTGAACGGCCAGCCGGCGCCGGTGATCGACGGCACGACCGGCGACCAGCGCTTCTTCTACGGCTGGGCCCAGGTCTGGCAGTCGAAGTACCGCGAAGAGGCGCTGAAGCAGCAGATCGCCACCGATCCGCACAGCCCGGCCGAGTTCCGCGTGATCGGCCCGGTGCGCAACGTCGACGCCTGGTACGAGGCCTTCGGCGTCAAGCCGGGCTCGAAGTACTACCTCGCTCCGGAAGACCGCGTCCGCATCTGGTAAGCGCGACGCCTGACAAATGAAGAGGGCCGGGGCGGCGACGCTCCGGCCCTTTTTCATGGACGACAGGTATTTGTCGAAGCTTCTTCGATAACCTTCTTGCTGAAGGTCGTCCGAGGGCGGAGCTTTCGGATTTCAGGCATGAAAAAGCCCGCTGCGGGGGATACATCGCAGCGGGCTTTATCGCTCTCTAAGGAGCGGACGTTTCCTCCCCGAAACGCCTTCAAGTTGTCGCTGCGTTTGATCGCTGCGCCTCTTGAGTGAGACCAAATGACGCGAAGCCGGGGGCCAAGTCAATCAATGCAAACGTCAAAAAGCAGCCATTTATGACTAAACATCGATAACCCATGTCGAGGGCGTGGATTTACTCGAAGCCTATTCGATAATGGCGCGGACGGTTGCGACCAGTTCGCTGCGGGCGACCTTCTGCTGTCCCGGGCGCTCGGCCTTCCAGGCCTCGTTGTCGGCGATGGCGGCGGCGCGGGCGCGTCCGGCGTCCAGGTCCTTGATGGTGACTTCGCCAGCGGCCAGTTCGTCGCCGCCAAGGATGACCACGGCGGGGGAGCCGCGACGGTCGGCGTACTTCATCTGGGCCTTCATGCCGGCGCGACCGAGGTAGAGCTCGGCGGCGATCCCCGCGGCGCGCAGTTCGGAGACGGCGTCGAGGTAGTGCTGCATGTCATCTTCGGAGAAGACGATGACCACGACCGGGCCGCGCGTAGCGTCGTCGGCGCCGCGACCGGCGGCGCGCAGGGCCGAGGCCAGACGCGAGACGCCGAAGGAGAAGCCGGTGGCCGGAACCGACTGGCCGGTGAAGCGCGCCACCAGATCGTCATAGCGGCCGCCGCCGCCGATGGAGCCGAAGCGCACGGCCCGGCCCTTGTCATCCTTGGTGTCCAGCAGCAGCTCCGCCTCGAACACGGCGCCAGTGTAGTATTCCAGACCACGCACGATGGTCGGGTCGAACTTCACCTCGGCCTCGCCGACGCGCATGGCGGTCAGGGCGCGGTCGATGGCCGACAGCTCAGCCAGGGCGGCTTCGCCCGCGGCGCCTAGTGAGGCGCCAGTCTTGGCCACCGCATCCAGCACGCCCGCGCGGCTGAGGCCCGGGGTCTCGGCCGAGACGAGGAAGGCTTCGACCGCGCCGATGACGGCGGCGGGCAGACGGGCGCCCTTGGTGTAGTCGCCGGACTCATCGAGACGCCCCTCGCCCAGCAGGGCGCGCACGCCCTCCAGACCCAGGCGGTCGTATTTGTCGACGGCGCGCAGCGCGGTCAGGCGCTGGACCGCGTCGGTCACGCCGCCGGCGTCGAACAGGCCGTCGAACAGCTTGCGGTTGGAGACGCGGATGACCGACTGGCCGTCGCCGAGACCGGCGGCACGCAGGCCCTCGCAGCCCATGGCGATGATCTCGGCGTCGGCCTCGGGTCGGTCCGAGCCGACGGTGTCGGCGTCGCACTGCCAGAACTCGCGGAAGCGGCCGGGGCCGGGCTTCTCATTGCGCCAGACCGGACCATAGGCATAGCGACGGAAAGGCTTGGGCAGGGTCTCCCAATTCTGGGCGGCGAAGCGGGCCAGAGGGGCGGTGTGGTCATAGCGCAGGGCCATCCATTCGCCCGGCTCGTCCGAACCGGCGTCGTCCTGCATGGCGAAGACGCCCTCGTTGGGACGGTCGGCGTCGGGCAGGAACTTGCCCAGGGCGTCGGCGTATTCAAACGCCGGGGTCTCCAGCGGCTCGAAGCCCCAGCGCTCATAGACCTCGGACACGCGCGCCACGATGCGGCGCTCGGCGGTGAGGTCGCGGCCGCGACGGTCGGCAAAGCCCCGGGGGGCGCGGGCTTCGGGGCGGATGGGGGCTTCGTCGGTCATGCCGGGCGATTAAGCCATCGGCGGACCGGCTGCAACTTGCCGTCGGGCGGAACGGTCAGGCCTGACGGCGCAACGGCAGGTCGCGGCCATAGCTGAGGCGGCGCCATAGCCACTCCAGCGGCCCCATGCGGAAGCGGCTCAGCCACAGCGGCGACCAGATCAGTTGCAGGACCCAGACGGCGACGACGATGGTCCATTGGTCGGGATAGTCGACCTGTCCCATCAGGCGCGGCCCCCACGGCATGTAGAAGAGCGTAGTCATGATCAGGGTCTGGGTCAGGTAGTTGGTGAAGGCCATTTGCCCGACAGGGGCGAAGATCCGGCGTACCCAGCCGACGCCACGCGAGGTCAGCAGGATCAGGCCGCTGGCGTAGGCCAGGGTGACGAAGACGGGATAGGAGGCGACGACCTCGGCCCAGCCGTCCGTGGCCTCGACGCCGGGGCCAGCCATGATCTCGCGCCACTCCAGCACGCCCAGCAGGGCCAGGACGCCGCCGCCGACCGCGATCAGGACCAGATAAAGACGGGTGGACATGCGGCCGTGGAAAAAGCCGGCCTTGAACAGGCCCATGCCCAGCATCATCAGCGGGATGGTGGCGAAGACGTAGCCGAACAGGCTGGCGCTCTGCAGGATGCCCCAAGCCTTGAGGTTCTCGATCAGACCGGCAGGCCAGCCGCTGCGATAGGCGGCGATGCTGGCCGACACGGCGCCTTCGGCCAGGTTCATGGACTCGTCGCTCATCGTCTCGACCAGGGCGGCGGGACCGTTGACCGTCAGCCACATGGTGGCGGCCTGCATGGTGGCCAGGGCCAGGGTGGCGCCGAGCCCGAACAGGATCAGCGAACGGGCCTGCATGGAACGCATCAGCATCACGAACAGGCCGGACCAGGCGTAGAGCAGCAGGATGTCGCCGTACCAGAAGGCCAGGCCGTGGATCAGGCCGAACAGCGCCAGCCACATCAGGCGGCGACGCAGCACCCGCCCGCGCGCCTCGTCCCCGCGTTCGCCGCCGACCAGAAAGATCGACACGCCGAACAGCATGGAAAACAGGGTGACGAACTTCTGGTGGAAGAAGACCTCGACCACCCAGTGGGCGACGGCTGAGGCGCCGACCAGGGGGAAGGGCGACTGCTCCGGCGCCATCGCCGCATTCATGGGCAGGGCGAAGGCGGCGGCGTTGACGGCGAGGATGCCAAGCACGGCGACCCCGCGCAGCACGTCCAGGGTCTGGATGCGGGCGCCGGCGGCTACGGGCCGAGGCACCTCCGCGAGGATGGTCTGGTCGGTCATGGCGTCGGCCCTCCCCAAGTGAGCAGAGCGCTCTTGCGGGCTGCAGGCGGCGGGGACACCTTAAATTGCGGTAATGTCAGTGCTGGCCGTTGGGCATCAAACCCATGCGATTCTTGACCACGGGGGCAGGCGCAAAGGCGATGAAGGCCACGCACAGACCAGCCCACAGGGCGTAGCTGACGCCCACAAGCACCGCCAGCGGCAGGCCGGCGACGCCGAAGATCAGCAGGGTGGTCTCCAGCGCGCCGAGGCCCTGAACCAGGCTCTGAGAGGCGATGACCGACAGCAGGGACATGACCAAGGCGATCAGGATCTGGACCGCGGCGGCCAGAAGCCCGCCGAAGACCATGAAGCGGCAGACCACGCCCAGGCGCGTCGAGGGACGGCCCATCCGGGCATGGGTCTGGCGCAGCAGCCACAGACCGACCGGCGCGGCGATCAGGCCCAAAACCAGCAGGACCAGCCGCCAGTCGGTATCCACGCCCGAGGCCCAGTTTTCCGGCGGCCAGACGATCAGCGTCAGGATCAGCGGCGGCCAGGCGGCGGCGGCCAGGGCCGCCAGCACGAACCTTTGCGTCGACTGCCGCGGGGCGACGCGCTTGAGGCCCGGCAGGTCCTCGATCCGGTCGAGACGCAGCATCAGCGAGTCGGGACCGGCGTGGCGCCGGAATAGTCGTAGAAGCCACGACCGCTCTTCTTGCCCAGCCATCCGGCCTCGACATATTTCACCAGCAGAGGGCAGGGGCGGTACTTGCTGTCGGCCAGACCGTCGTACAGCACGTTCATGATGGCCAGGACGACGTCCAGACCCATGAAGTCGGCCAGCTCCAGCGGTCCCATCGGGTGGTTGGCGCCCAGCTTCAGCGCCTTGTCGATCGAGGTGACGTTGCCGACGCCCTCATACAGGACATAGATGGCCTCGTTCATCATCGGCACCAGGATGCGGTTGACGATGAAGGCGGGGAAGTCCTCGGACTCGGTGGTGATCTTGCCCAGGCTCTCGGCGAAGGCGACGGCGGCCTCGTATGTGGCGGCCGAGGTGGCGATGCCGCGCACGATCTCGACCAGCTTCATCACCGGCGCCGGCTTCATGAAGTGCAGGCCGATGAAGCGGTCAGGCCGGTCGCTGACCGAGGCCAGGCGCGTGATCGAAATGGATGAGGTGTTGGACGCCAGCAGGGTGTCTGGGCGCAGGTGAGGCAGCAGGTCGACAAAGACCGATTTCTTGACCGCTTCGTCCTCGGACGCCGCTTCGATGACCAGATCGGCCTGGGCCGCCTCGGCCAGGGAGGCGACGGGCTGGATGCGCGCCAGGGCGGCGTCGGCCTCGGCGGGGGTCATCAGGCCGCGTGCGGCCCGACGCGCCAGGCTGGCCGCGATCTCGCCCTGGGCCAGGGGAATGCGCTCGGCCGACAGGTCGTAGAGCCGCACCTCATAGCCGCCGGCGGCCACCGTCTGAGCGATGCCCGAACCCATTTGCCCGGCGCCGATAATGGCGACTGTCCTGATCGTGGTCATAAATACGCGCAATCTGCGGTCCCGCAGGGACCAATCGCGGGCACCTTAGGAGCCCGCCCGCCGCGCGCAAGGGGCGGAATGAGGCGCGATTAAGATTCCTGACGGCCGTGTCCGCGCCTCAACGCTCCCGGCGAACGCCCGAAGACCTCAGTAGGCGCCGACCAGTCCCAGCGCCGCCACGTGCAGCGGCGGCAGCAGATAGCCCTGCACGCCCTGGATGATCAGCAGGGCCACGATCGGCGTCAGGTCCATGCCGCCCAGCGGCGGGATGAAGCGCCGCAGCGGCGCCAGCACCGGCCCGGTGAACCGGTCCAGGAAGTCGGCGACCTGGGCCACGAAACGGTTGCGGTAGTTGATGACGTCGAAGGCGAACAGCCAGCTCAGGATCGCATTGGCGATGATGGCGAACAGCAGCAACTGCAGCAGCGCACCGATCAGAAAGAAGATGAAGCCGATGACGCCGGCGCCGATGCCCATGAGCGAATTCCTGTGAAACCTGTTCGCTTCTAGCGGTGCGGCCGCCGAACGCCAAGGTTTCCTCCGCGACCCGTTGACACCCCCTCGACGCGCCGCTTATCTCGATCCCTGCCTGTCGGTCGGGGCCGTAGCTCAGTTGGTAGAGCGCGTCGTTCGCAATGACGAGGTCAGGGGTTCGATTCCCCTCGGCTCCACCAGGGCAGGCCCACCGGGGGACGGCGTCGCGACGCTGTTCGGCAATGCGAGGGGGCCGATCAGCGAGTCCTTCTCGACGCAGAACGGGTTCATCTGTCCCTCCCAGCCGCCGTTGAGCGAGCAGGAATAACAACCCGACAGGGTGATGCAGGTGGTGAGGACGGCCAGGGCCTTGAGGCTTCGCGTCGCCAGGGTCTGTAGGTCGCGCATGCGCTCACCCTATCATCGGCGCTTCGATTGAAAACGGATGTGGTGCGACGCGCCGCCCCGCGCGCTTAGTTCTCGCGGTAGAAGTTGCAGTACCAGTCGACGAAATGGCCGACGCCGTCTTCGACGGGGGTCGAGGGGGCGTAGTCGAGGGCTTTGAGGGTGTCAGTCACATCGGCCTCGGTATTGGCCACGTCGCCGTCCTGCATGGGCATAAGGTTGAGCTTGGCCTTGCGGCCCAGCTTTTCCTCCAGCAACTCGATGTAACGCATCAGGGCGACCGGGCGGCCGGCGCCCAGATTGAGGATGCGCCAGGGGGCGACGCCGCTGGTGGCCGGGTTGGGGGCGGTGGCGTCCCAGGTCGGGTCGATGGCGGCGGGGCGGTCCAGGGCGGCGACCACGCCGGTGACGATGTCGTCGACGTAGGTGAAGTCGCGGCTCATCTTCCCCTCGCCGTACACGTCGATGGGCTCGTCCCTGAGGATGGCGCGGGTGAATTTGAACAGGGCCATGTCCGGGCGGCCCCACGGTCCATAGACGGTGAAGAAGCGCAGACCTGTGGCCGGGAAGCCGAACAGGTGGGCGTAGGAATGGGCCATGGCCTCATTGGCCAGCTTGGTCGCAGCGTAGACGGTCAGCGGATGGTCGGCCGGGTCGCGCACCGAAAACGGCAGGGCGGCGTTGGCGCCGAAGACCGAGCTGGTCGAGGCGAAGACGAGGTTGGCGGCCTTCACCGCGCGGCAGCCCTCGAGGATGCTGAGGAAGCCGACGACGTTGGAGTCCACATAGGTCTCGGGCGCTTCGAGGCTGTAGCGGACCCCGGCCTGGGCGGCGAGGTGGACGACCCGGCGCGGCTGATGCTCGGCGAACAGGGCGGCGACGCCGGCGCGGTCGGCCAGGTCGAGCGTGTAGTGGCGATAGGCCGGGTAGGCCTGAAGCTGGGTAAGACGGGCGTGCTTGAGCGCCGGGTCGTAGTAGGCGTTGAGGTTGTCCAGGCCGATGACCGTCTCACCGCGCTCCAGCAGCCGCCGGGCGGTGTGGAAGCCGATGAAGCCGGCGGAGCCGGTGACGAGAACGGGATCAGTGGACATCAGGCTGCGATAGACGGTTGGACGCGGTTTCGCCAGCGGGCGGCGTTTACGGCAGGTCCTCTGCCACGGCGGGGGTCGGCTCGGCGAAGCGGGCGGCGAGGCTGAGGCCGCAGGCCAGGATCAGGCAGGCGGCGGCGCCGATCAGCACCGGTCGGATGGCGCCGCCAGGCGGGCTGAGCGGGCGCAGGAAGAGCAGGGCCAGCAGACCGATCAGGGCCAGGGCGCCGGGCAGGTCCATGCCGATGCCGAGGAAGACGAAATGGCCGATCCCCATCAGCCAGGCGCCGCCCAGAACCCCGGCCACGGCGGGGGGGATCAGGCCGGCGGGGCGGGTCAGGTCGGGGCTGATCAGGGCGGCGAGCGCGGCGGCCGTCGCCGCCAGCAGGGTCGGCCAGACGAACAGCAGGGCGGCCTCGGGGGCGGCGCCCTGAACCAGGCAGCCGAGCAGGAAGACGAGGGCGATCAGGCCCAGCCAACCGCCCCAGGTCGAGGTCGTGGTCGGCGCCTTGACCGGCCACAGCGACAGGCCCGCGGCGATGACGCCCGCGCCGAGCATGACGGGGCTGAAGCCGCCGATCAGCAGGACCAGCAGGGTCAGGACGGCGACGGTTCCTGCTACCATGCGCGGTCGCTGGCGGCGTGCGCCGGTCAGGAACAGCAGGGCCAGCGCCAGGATGGTCAGGACGGCGCCCGCCTCCATCCAAGGCAGGCGACGCAGCAGGACGTAGTAGGTCTCGGACGAGGCGGCGCGGCTCGACATGGGCCCGGCCAGCAGGCGGACGGCCTGGGCCAGCACCAGTCCGGCGGACAGGAACCAGAGGCCGTCCAGCAGGCCGCGACCGACCTGTGCGGGGGTCAGACCGATCGCGCGGCGGGCGCGCCAGGCGGCGAAGCCGCCGAGTAGGGCGGTCATACCCAGCAGGCCCCAACCCATGGCCGCCGAATGGCTGAGTATCAGGCGGCCGAAGACGTCGGCATAGACGGTGTTCGGCCCCTTGGCGGGCAGGGCGGGGGCGCGCAGCAGGGCGTCGGCGGCTTCCAGCGCCTGAGAGCCGAGGTGTTGCAGCCCGCCTTGGTCGAGATTTTCGGGGGTGGAGTCGGCGGAGTGATACTGGGCCGGGCGACCGATGAAGGCGAAGTTCAAGCCGCCGACGCCGCGATCCTTGGGGATGGTGAAGTCGGTGCCGTTGGGCATCTGCTCGTACATGAAGACGGCCAGGGAGGTGGCGGTGGTCCCACCGTCGGCGCGCATGGCGGCGCGGCTGAACAGGTCGACGGTCGGGCCGGCTTCGCGCCCGGTCTCGAACATGGCGGCGCGGCCGCCGCCGCCTCTAGCCTCGAGGTTGACCACGGCGCCGATGTGATCACGAAGCGGATGCCCGCCGAAGAAGATGCGGGCGCCGTCCAGGTTCAGTTCTTCGGCGTCGGTCAGCAGGACGACCAGATCGCGTTCGATCGGCCCGCGCGCCTTGATGGCGCGCACGGCCTCCAGCACGGCGCCGACGCCGGTGGAATCGTCAGCCGCGCCGGGCGAGCCGACCACGGTGTCATAGTGGGCCATCAGCATGACGGCGGGCTGGCTGCGATCCTTGCCCGGCAGGACGCCGATCAGATTGATGGCCTGATTGTTCGCCGCGTCGGGATCTCCGCCTGCCTTTTTCAGGCGCTGGATCGAGCCGGGCGACAGGGGACCGGCCTGTTCCTGCGGCGACAGGCCCAGCTGGGTCATGCGGTTGGTGAGGTAGGCGCGGACGCGGGCGTGCTCGGGCGAACCGACCGGATGCGGGGCGCGGGCGATCGCCTCGACGTCGGTCATGGCGCGCGCGGCCGAGAAGGCGGCGGCGGAGGCGTCGAGGGGGCGGGGCTTGGGAACCTGGGTGGTCCAGACCGCCAACAGGAAGGCGAGCGCCAGGGTTCCGAACAGCAGGGCCAGCCGCATGTGAAAGATCCTCCCCGATCCGGGAGGCAGTAGGGCCAAGCTGGAGACGGATGGCAAGAGGGCGGCGACAGGTCTCCCCATCGCCGCCCTCTGATCACCTCAGCCGTGAAGGCTTAGAAGCGCTTGGTCAACTCCACGCCGTACATGCGCGGCTCGTTGACGAAGGCCGTCAGGTTGTTGAAGTCGATGGCGCCGATGACGTTGGCCTCGTCCGTGATGTTGCGGACATAGGCGGCGGCTTCCAGGCCGCGGTTCAGGTCTCGCCAGCCCGCGCGCAGGCCGCCTTCAAAGTTGGTGTCCTGGCGGAACTCGACCGCTTCATAGAGGAAGAGGTTGAAGTCCTTCTGCATCACCCAGTCGGTCGAGGCGAACAGCTCCTGGGCGTCGCCGATGGGGCGGACGTAGGAGAGGGTCAGATTGGCCGAATACTCCGGGGCCTGAGGGAAGGGGTTGCCGTCGATGGCGGCGCGGTCGCTGGCGCCGACCTTCACGATCGGATCGGTGATGGTGCACAGGTGGTTGCCGCAGATGGCGACCAGCAGGTCCTTGTCCTTGATCTCGGTGTGGTTCCAGGCCACGCCGCCGGCCAGGGTGAAGCCCGCGCCCAGATAGACGTCGCCGTCGATCTCGACGCCGTAGCCCTGACCCTTGTCGGCGTTGATCAGGCGGTTGGAGTTGTCGATGCCGCCGATGGCCGTGAACTGCATGTCCTCGACGTTATAGAGATAGGCCGTGGCGTTCAGGCGCGCGCGACCGTTCCACAGGCGCGACTTGAGGCCGGCCTCGTAGGACATGACGGTCTCGGAGTCGGCCGTGGTCAGGACCGGCAGGTTGCGGCCCTGGATCGACGGACCGCGATAGCCGCTGGCCACGCGGGCGAACAGGTTAAGGCTGTCGTTGACCTCATAGAGGGCGCTGACGTCCCAGCTGACCTTCTCGTCGCCGACCGAGACCTGGCCCTCGGCGTTGGCGGGCGTGCCGACCACGATCTTGCCGTGATAGTCGCGGCTGTCGTCAGTGTAGCGCAGGCCGCCGGTCAGCTTCAGGGCGTCCGTGACCCGATAGTTGGCCTGACCGAAGATCGACCAGGAGTCCGACTTCTGCACGATGTCGGTGACCTTGGTCGGCATCAGACCGCCCGTGCCGTTGAAGGTGCCGGACACCAGGTTGATGCGCTCGTCCCAATAGAAGGCGCCGACCTGCCAGCCCAGACGGCCGTCGCCGTTCGAGGCCAGGCGCAGTTCATAGGTGTTCTGAAGCAGGTCGCTGGAGACGGTGCCGGACTCGACGTTGAACGGGGTCTTGTAGCCCGAGCCGACGGGCGCCGAGGCCACGCCGCCGTCGATGTCGCCGTCGCCCTGGCTCCAGCCCTGGAAGGAGCCGACCACCCCGGTCAGGGTCGCGGGGCCGAAGTCATAGGCGACCTGCAGCGACTGCGAGGTGGTCTTCTGCTTCTGGAAGTTGTTGCGGCCGCCGTCGTACCAGACCGTCTCGCGGTCGAAGTTGTCGTTCAGCTTGTTCGAGCCCTTGGTCAGGACGTTGGCGCGGTTCATCGTGCCCGTGCCCTCGTAATCGCGGGCCTGCAGGGTCAGCAGGGTCGACAGGCGGTCGGTCGGGGCCCAGGCGACATGGACTCGGCCCGCGATGTCGTCGAAATTGCCGAGGTCCTTGCCGTCCTTCTTCGCGAAGGGGGCGTCCCAGGCGTTGTTGATGTAGTCGTCGCGGTGGTTCCACAGGGCGGCGACGCGCACCGACAGGGTGTCGGAGGCCGGCAGGGTCACGGCGGCTTCAGCCCGGGTCGAGCCGTAGTTGCCGTATGTCAGCGAGCCGTAGCCGGTGAAGTCGTCGCCCGGCTTGGTGGTGTCGATCTTGATGACGCCGGCGGGGGTGTTGCGGCCGAACAGGGTGCCTTGCGGGCCGCGAAGCACTTCCAGCTGCTTCACGTCGAACAGGGGGAAGCCCTTCAGGTAGACGCTCTCCAGCACGAGGTCGTCCATCACCATCGAGACGGGCTGCGAGGCGGTGAAGTCGAAGTCCACATTGCCGAGGCCGCGGATGTAGAAGCGCGGAGCGTAACGGCCGTTAGAGCTTTCGACCTGCAGGCTGGGCACGCGGCCGGACAGGCTCAGGATGTCGGCGCCGCCCGCGGAAATGGCGGTCAGGGTCTCGGTGTTCATCGCCGTGACGGCGAAGGGCACGTCGCGGATGTTCTCGCTGCGGCGCTGGGCGGTGACAACGATCTCGTCGACGCTGACGGCCTGTTCGGCGGCGACTTCAGCCTGGGGGGCGGTCTGGGCCATGGCCGGGGCGGCGATGAGCAGGGCGAGGCCGCTGGCGGAGGCGGCGAGGGCGACGAGACGACGGGACATGGGGGGAGGATCCTCGTTGAGACTGGTGGCGAGGGCCTAGGTCCGCAGCTGTGCTTTTTCCAGCGTCGAGGAGGGCTGTTCGATGAAGCTTTCGCGACACGGACACGCTGTGAAAAAACTCGACGCTTCTGATCGAGTGGCGACCAGCTTGGCATTGTGCGTCGCAATATGTCGTGCGAAACGACAGGGCTGCGCCGCTGGTTCGGTGAGGAGTCTCTCGACGCGCTGCGCGCGGCCTGACAGGGACCTGCCTATGATGATCGCCCCCCTTCCTCGCCGCCGTCTGTTTCAACTGATGGCCGCCGCCGCCGTGGCGCCGGGTCTGGGCGCGCTGGCGCCGTCCTCTGAGGCGCGGGCGATCGGTCGCGTCCTGGCCATGTCGGACCTGCATTCGGCCTATGAGCGGACGGGCCAGCTTCTGGCGGCGCTGGAGGCCGGGATCGCCGGATCGGACACGCCGCACCTGATCGCCATCGACGGCGATATCTTCGAGCATGGCAACGTGGTGTCGGTGCGCTCGGGCGGGGCTATCGACTGGGCCTTCCTGGGCGAACTGCCGAAGCTGGCGCCGACGGTGGTCAATCTGGGCAACCACGACAATGACCTGACGCCGGACCTGCACGAGGTGGTGGCGCGGATGCGGGGCCTGGGCATCCACGTCGTCAGCAACATCCTGGATGCGCGCACCGGGCGGCCCTACGCCGACGCCGCCGTCACCGTGCCGCTGGGCCAACGGTCGCTGCGCATCGTTGGGGCGGGCACGGATTCCCTGAACACCTATCCCAAGGCCAGCCGCGACTGGCTGAGCATCCCGAGGCCAGGCGACTGGGCGCAGGCGCACCTGACGCGCCTGCTGGACGGCGCTGACCTGATGCTGGTGATGAGCCATGCCGGGGTGGCGGGGGATCGCGACATCCTGCCCCTGCTGCCTGACGGCGCACTGATGATCGGCGGCCATAACCATCTGCTGTTCCAGCACGAACAGGGGCGCAGCGCCTACGCCCACACCGGATCGTGGAGCAACGCCTATACGACGGCGACCCTGTTCGAGGACGGGCGGATCGATATCGTCTCGACGGCGGTGGACCGCGACGCCGCCCCGTCGCCGCGTCTGGCTGACCTGATTGCGACCACCCTGGCGGCGCACTTGACCGCCGAAGAGAAGGCGGTGCTGGGCGTCAGTCCGCGCGCCCTGACGCTGGGCGAGACGGGCCGCGCCGTCGCCGCCGCCATGGCGCGGGCGGCGGGCGTCGAGGCGGGCTTCATCGGCCACACGACGCTGGGGACCGGCCTGCCGGCGGGCCCGGTGACGCGTTATGATTTCGACGCCGTGGTGCGGTTCGACGGCAAGTTGATGGTCGCCGAGATTGCGGTCGACCGCCTGGCGGGCCTGATGGCGCGGGCCAATCAGGATCGGGCCATGCCGCTGGCCGAGCGCAACGGCGACTTCGTCTATGGAGCGGCGGGCGATGTGACGGGGCGGGCGACGGTGCGTCTGGTGACGACCGATTGGTGCGCGATGAACCAGGCCGAGTATTTCGGCGTGAACGATCTGGTCTTCAGCCCGGTGCCCGAGGTCGGGGTCAAGGCGGTGGCGGTTTCGGGGCTGCTGCAGGCCTAGGCGGCGCGGCGCAGGGCCGAAGGCACCTTGACGTAAAGCCCCTTGCGGCCGGCGACCGGGCGGAAGGCGACGCTGTCGCCTTCGGGGCGTTCATCGACGCCGAGGAAGAGGCAGCCGTCATCCACCAGCTGGCGCTCCAGCCGGTCCAGCACGCGGGCGCGGTGCGCCGGTTCCAGATCGCTGAGGACATGGCGGCAGAAGATGACGTCGAACTGGCCGTCGTCGGCCGGTTCGTCCAGCAGATTGGCGCGTTCGAACCTGACCGCGCTGCGCAGCTCGGGGCGGACGCGCCAGTGATCTTCGACCTGCTCGAACCAGCGCAGCATGGTCCGGGCCGACAGGCCGCGCTGGATCTCGAAGGAGGTGTAGAGGCCGGAGTGGGCTTTTTCGATCGCGTGACGCGACAGGTCGGAGGCGACGATCTCCACGTCGGCGCTATTCTCCAGCGCGGCTATGGCCAGGGAATAGGCTTCCTGGCCGGTCGAGGCGCCCGCGGACCAGAGCCGCACCTTGCCGCCGGGACGGGCGGCGGTCAGGGCGGGCATCAGTTCGCGAGAAAAGACCTCGAACACCGCGCGGTCGCGGCGGAACCAGGTCTCACCGTTCAGCAGGGCCTCGATCACCGCCCAGCCGAGCGAGGCGACCGGCTTGTTCCATAGCGTCGCCAGCATGGCCTCGACGTTGTGGTAGCCCTCGCGGCGCGCCACCGGCCCCAGGCGATGCTCGGCCAGATGCATCCGGTCGCGGGTCAGCCGGAAGCCGGCGCGCGTGGCCAGCAGGGTCTGAAGGCGATCGAAGTCCTCGGGCGTCATGACGGCGACTGAATAGCTCCCACTTCGGCGAATTTGGAGTGCAGGATCTCGCCGTCGAAGGGTTTCATAACATAGTCGTCGGCTCCTGCGGACAGGGCTTCGGCGATGCGCTCGGCGCGGGTCTCGACCGAGCAGAACAGGACCTTGGGCGCGCGGCCGTCGGGCAGGTCGCGCAGACGACGCAGGAAGGTCAGCCCGTCCATCACCGGCATCTGCCAGTCCAGCAGCACTACATGGGGCATGGCGCCCATGCAGTAGGTCAGGGCCTCGACGCCGTCGGCGGCTTCGTCGACCTCAAACCCCAAGTCTTCGACGATTCGGCGCGCGACCTTGCGGATGATCCGGCTGTCATCGACGATCAAACAGGTCTGGGGGTCCAAGGGCTTTATCTCGTGCGGCGCGAAACCGGTTCGATCTTCGCGCCATAATCGTTCACCGGCATTAACAGACGATGGCGGAGGGCGGGGTCGTCAGGCGGGGGTTCGCGCGATCAGGCCGACGCGGCCCTCGTCGGTAGCCAGATCCAGACGTCCGCCGGTTTCATCGACCGCCAACCACAGCCAGTAGGGCTGGATCCACTGGCCGGCCAAGCCTTCGGTCAGACGCTCGCCCTTCAGCCCGGTCATGGCCTCGGGTTTGAGCCGGGCGCGCGCGCCTTCGGCGGAGCCGACCAGCAGCAGGCGGTCGTCCTCGCGCCGGGCGGTGATGGTGGCGACGCCGCCGGTCGGCAGGGCGCCCAGGGTCATCCAGGCCAGGTTGATGAGGATGCGAGCCTGAGGCTTGGTGAAGGTTTCGCCGTCGTTGATGCGCCAGTCCAGGGTCGCGCGGCCGCCCTCGGACATGTTGGCGACCAGGTCGCGCAACTCGGCGGAGACGAACTGTTCGCTGGTGGTGGCGGCGCCGAAGGCGACGCGGGCGAAATGAACGTGGGCGACCATCTTCTTGGCGCTCTGGCGGATCAGGCCCA
Source organism: Brevundimonas sp. NPDC090276 (assembly GCF_044772165.1). NCBI lineage: Bacteria > Pseudomonadati > Pseudomonadota > Alphaproteobacteria > Caulobacterales > Caulobacteraceae > Brevundimonas > Brevundimonas sp. NPDC090276. Next base: position 348,710 of record NZ_JBIVYK010000001.1, read on the forward strand.
TGGCGTCGTCGCGCATGTCCTGGGCCGTCGGGTCTTCCAGCAGGTCGAGGCCCGACATGATGGCGCCCGCCGGGCTGATGAAGTCGTGGCACAGCTTGCCAGCGATGAAGGCCGCCAGCTCGGCGCCGTCCACGGGCAGGTCGCCGGCGGCGAGGTCGGTCGAAGGGGAACGGGCGGAGAGGTCGGTCAGGGTCATCGTGCGCGCGGTCTGCAATCTGGAATGGTTAAGGCTGACCTGATTTGCCGGTTCTTGAAACCGGGCGCATGGGCTATCGAGGCGGGGACATGACGCACGCCCTAGAGACCGACCTCGCTTCCGGCGCCCTCGCCGAGACCATCGCCGACATCGCCGAGGAGGCCGCGCGTCTGATCCTGCCCTACTGGCGGGCCGGCACGGCGGTCGAGACCAAATCCGACGCCAGTCCTGTGACCGAAGCCGATCGCGCCGCCGAGGCCCTGATCCTGAAGCGGCTGGCCGAGCATTGGCCCGCGGTCGAGGCCGTGGCCGAGGAAGCCTCCGCCGCCGATGGCGTCCCGACCTCTGTCGGCGAGTGGTTCTGGCTGATCGACCCGCTGGACGGCACCAAGGGCTTTGTTCAGGGTCGCGAGAGCTTCACCGTCAACATCGCCCTGATGCGCGGCGACGCCCCCGTTGCCGGCGTCGTGACAGCGCCTGCGACCAGCGTGAGCTGGGCATCCGCCGCGCCGGGCAAGGGCGCCGTGCGCCGCGCTTTCGGCGAGGCCTGGCGGCCGATCAAGGTGCGGGACCGTCCGGCCGAGGGCATCGCCCTGCTGAGCCACAGCATGACCGATGAGGAGGCCGCGCGTCTGGCCGCCCGGCACGGCTGCACCCAGTGGCAGGGCACGGATTCGTCCCTGAAATTCTGCCTGATCGCCGAGGGGCGTTTCGACGCCTATCCGCGCACCGGCCCCACCAGCGAGTGGGACACGGCGGCGGGGCAAGCGGTGCTGGAAGCCGCCGGCGGCCGTGTGCTGGGCGCGGACGGTCAGCGGCTGGCCTATCGCAAGCCAGGCTTCCTCAACGGACCCTTCGTGGCGATGGGCGGCTGAACGGCCTAGGCGACGGCTGAACCGACCCGGGCCATCTCGATCTGTGCCGAGAGACCCGGCGGCAGGTCGCGCTCGGGCACGCCGGCCAGGGCCTCCATCCGTTCCGGGTTGATCGCCTGAACCATGACGCTGGCGATCGCCGGGTCGGTCAGGGTGAAGGCCAGGCAGATTTCCTCGGCTTTCCAGTTCGGCGTCTGGTGCAGGAAGGCGAAGGAGCCGGCGTTGACCAGGCCCTGCTCGACAGGCTTGGCCCCGAAGCCGAACAGACCCTTCTTCTTCGGGGCTACGCCGGCGCCGGCGGCCTTGCGCTCGGTCGACAGGCTTTCGGGGAAGTAGTCGTAGGTGAAAATGGCCATGTCGCGTTCGCGCGCGGCTCGCATCCGCGACCGGATGCGCCATTCCACATTGGCGTGGAAGGGGGTGTAGAGGACGTCGAAGGCGCCGGTCGAGACATAGACGTCCATCACCGGGGAGTCGCCCGACACCCCCAGCAGGCGCACGTGGCCGGCCTTGCGCTGGGCCTTCAGCACGATCAGCGAAGCCTGGGGCAATTCATCGTCGGCGGGTTCGTCCAGCACGACGACGTCGAACCAGCCCAGACCCGAGGCGTGCAGGGCCTGGTCGATGGCGCCGCTCAGACCTTCGGCCGAGAAGTCGCGGAAGCCCTTCTTGCGGCCGTCGCCGACGCCCAGAGTCATGCCGACGCAGACCAGCCGCCGCTCGACGTGGCCCAGGGCCTCGCCGACGACCTCGGCCAGAACCGGGTCGGCGTTCTCGAGGTGGTAGCTGTTCACGCCCGCCTCGAGCGCGGTGAAGATCAGCTCGCTGAGGGCTGCGCGTCCGCGCCCCAGAGCCTCGTGCCCGAGATTGAGCGTCAGGTTGGAGACCGCCGCGCCGGTGCCGCCGAACGGACGATAGCGCATGCTCAGCCGGCCTCGACGGGGGCCGAGGTCTCCAGCGCCAGGGCATGCAGTTCACCGCCCATCTGCCCCTTCAGCGCACCATAGACCAACTGGTGCTGGCGCACGCGGGGCAGCCCCTTGAAGGCCGACGAGACGATCTTGGCGCGATAGTGGTCACCGTCGCCGGCCAGGTCCTCGATGGCGATGTCCGCATCAGGGAAGGCCTCGACCAGATGGGCGCGAAGGACGTCGGCGGACATGGGCATGAAGCTACTCTCGAAACCGGAAGATCGGATCTGAACTGTAAAACCTAAAGAGGTATGCGCCGTCTGTCAGCCCGCAACCGCGCGGGGGCGTTCAAACAGGGTGACGCGCGAGTCCTTGTAGTCGGCCTCGGCATAGGGGCGGTAGCCGACCCGCTCGGCGAGCTTCACCGAGGGGGCGTTATCGGGGGAGATCATGCAGACGGTGCGTGGTTCCAGCCGATAGGCGTCGGTCCAGGCCAGGGCGGCCTGAAGCGCTTCGTGCGCCAGGCCCTGGCCCTGAAAGGCGGGGGCCACGCCCCAGCCCAGTTCCGGCGCGTCGAAGGGAGGCGTCATCTCGCGGCGATAGTCCAGCACCCCGACGCTGCCGACATAGGCGCCCGTGTCCGTCTCGCGGATCGACCAGTTGCCATAGCCCTTGGCCTGCCAGTGGCCGAGGTCGCGCAGGCAGCGGAACCAGACCTCTTCCTCGGACAGGCCGCGTCCCATGATGTGGCGGGTGAAGTTATCGTCGGCCCACAGGCCGATCAGGTCGTCCATGTCGCTGACGGCGACGGGGCTCAGGGTCAGGCGGGCGGTGGTCAGGATGGTCACATCAGTCCCAGTTGCTTGAAGCTGGCCACGCCTTCGCGGCCGACGATGAGGTGGTCGTGGACCTGAAGGCTGAGCGAGCGCGCGGCCTCGATCACCTGTTTGGTCATGTCGATGTCGGCTCGGCTGGGGGTGGGGTCGCCCGAGGGGTGGTTGTGGACGATGATCATGGCGCTGGCCGACAGCTCCAGCGCCCGGCGCACCACCTCGCGCGGATAGACGGGGGCGTGATCGACCGTGCCCCGGTTCTGGATTTCGTCGAGGATCAGCTGGTTCTTCTTGTCGAGGTAGAGGACGCGGAACTGCTCACGCGGCTCATGCTGGAGGCTGAGGCGGACATAGGCCAGCAGCGCCGTCCACGACGAGATGACGGTGCGTTTGTTGGCCTCTTCCTTGGCCACGCGGCGCGACACTTCGTGCAGGGCGGCCAGGTCCAGGGCGGTTTCAGCGCCGACGCCCCTGGAACGACCGCGCGAGTCCTCGGCGCGGACGGTCATCAGGTCCTCGACCGAAGCCGCGAGGACGGCGGCCAGCGAGCCGAAACGGGCCAGCAGGGCCTTGGCGATGGGTTTGACGTCGCCCTGGGGCTGGCTGCGGAACAGGAAGAGCTCCAGCAGCTCATAGTCGGGCAGGTGATGGATACCGGCGCCGCGTGCACGCTCGCGCAAGCGCTCGCGATGACCGGCGTGGTGCGGCTTGGCCTTCGGTTTTTCCGGCGGTTGATCGAGCATCAGCCTCCCCCAGAGGGGAGACTAGCTCAGAATTTCGGGCGGAACAGGCCCTTCGGCGAGGCCGAGAATATTTCCAGGCCGTCTTCGGTCACCCCGATGGTGTGTTCGCACTGGGCCGACAGGGACTTGTCGCGGGTCACCGCAGTCCAGCCGTCCGAGAGCACCTTCACCGCCGGCTTGCCCAGGTTCACCATCGGCTCGACGGTGAAGAACATGCCGGGCTTCAGCACGGCGCCCTCGCCGCGGCGGCCATAGTGCAGGACGTTGGGGCTGTCGTGGAAGACGCGGCCGATGCCATGGCCGCAGAAATCGCGAACCACGCTCATGCGCTGGGCCTCGACGAATTTCTGGATGGCGTAGCCGATGTCGCCGAAGGTGTTGCCCGGCTTGACCTGGGCCAGACCCAGTTCCAGCGAGTCATAGGTGACGTCGATCAGCTTCTTGGCGCGGGCGTTGATCTCGCCGACCGGAAACATGCGGCTCGAGTCGCCATGCCAGCCGTCGACGATGACGGTGTGGTCGATGTTGACGATGTCGCCTTCCTTCAGAACCTTGTCGCCGGGAATGCCGTGGCAGACGACGTGGTTGATCGAGGTGCAGATCGTCCTGGTGTAGCCCTTGTAGCCGAGGCAGGCGGGAATACCGCCGCGCGCCAGGGTGAACTCGCGCACCAGATCGTCCAGTTCGCCGGTGGTGACGCCGGGCTTCACGTGCTCGCCGATCATGTCCAGCGCCTCGGCGACCAGACGACCGGCCTTGCGCATGCCTTCGAAGGCGTCCGCGTCGTGGATGCGGATTTCATGGCTGCGGACGAAGGCGTCGTTATCCAGGTCGGGAGTCTCGTACATGATCTGCTTTCGGGCGCGCCGCCGAACAGGGGGAGGCGGCTGGGGGCTTTCTCTGGGGTCAGATGATCATTCTAGCACAAAACCTCAACCCCGTCAGGCGGCGCCGATGACGCGGGCAGAGGTGGCGCCTATCTGTGCGGCATGACCGAAACCGTCGCCCCCACCGCCGCCGTTCTGATCATCGGTGATGAGATTCTGTCCGGCCGGACCCAGGATGTGAACCTGAACGCCATCGCCCGCTTTCTGGGGGCCTTGGGGATTGATCTGCTGGAGGCGAGGACAGTCGGTGATCGGCAAGGACAGATCGTCGACGCGCTGAACGCTCTTCGCAGGACCCACGATTACGTCTTCACCACAGGCGGCATCGGTCCGACGCATGACGACATCACCGCCGACGCCGTCGGCGCCGCTTTCGGCGTGCCGGTGGCTGAGCATCCCGAGGCTTTGGCCGTTCTCGAGCGGCGCTACGGGCCCGGCGAGTTCAACGCCGCGCGTCGGCGCATGGCGCGCATCCCCCAAGGCGGCAGTCTGATCGCCAATCCTGTGACCGATGCGCCGGGTTTCCAGATCGGCAATGTCTTCGTCATGGCGGGCGTGCCCAGGATCATGGAGGCCATGCTGCAGGATGTGGCGCCGCGCCTGCGCGCGGGGGCGGTGGTGCACGCTCGCACGATCCGGGTTGAAGGCGTCGGCGAGAGCGCTATCGCCGATGTTCTGAGGGCCGCCGCCGAGGCTCGGCCGGACCTGTCGTTCGGCAGCTATCCTTTCGGGTTCGGCGGCGATGGACCGATCGGGACCCAGCTGGTGATCCGGGGGCGTGGCGCGGCGGAAGTTGACGCAGCGGAACACGATCTTTCTCGCGAACTGCGTTACTTGGGAATTAATCTTGCCGTAACGTCATCATCTCAGGTGTAGAATTGTGCGACAAAGTCGCCACGGTTTCGCCGATTTACGGTCCGAGAGGAGTCTAGGGCGCAACGCTTTCATGACACGAACGCTGTGGCTGTTAGCGTGGCGCTTCTCCCCGAACAACGACCCGTTCATCAGTAAGGACGGGCGGACTTACATAGGTGAAACAGTATGACCCCCAGGAACATGGGCCGCATCGGCGGTCTCGCGGTCCTCATGGCCTCCGTGGCCGCGCCGGCTTTCGCCGGCTCCTTCTATCTGCAGGAACAGTCGGTGCGCGGCGCCGGACGCGCCTTCTCGGGCGAGGCCGCGGATCGCGGCACGGGCTCGATGTGGTGGAACCCCGCCGCCATCGCCCGTAGCGGCCGCGAGCTGTCGTTCGGCATGCACGCCATCCGCATCGACTCGGAAGTGAAGAACAACGGCTCCTACGTCACCTATCCGGGCGGAACCAATGTGCCGGTGGTCAACCCCCGCAACACCGAGGTCGACCCGATCGAGAGCGGCCTGGTGCCCAACTTCGCCTTCGCCACGCCGATCGGAGAGCGCTTCGCCGTCGGCGTCTCGGTGGCCGCGCCCTACAACTTCACGACCAAGTACGAGCCGGGCTCCTTCGCCCGCTACGACGCCCTGACCTCGGAACTGCGCTCGGGCGACGCCAGCCTGACCGTGGCCTATCAGGTCAATGACTGGCTGGACCTCGGGGCTGGCCTGAACGCTCAGTTCGTCAAGGCCAAGCTGACCTCGGCCATGCCGACGGTTTCGCCCCTGCTGCCCGACGGCTCGTCGTCGCTGGAAGGCGACGGCTGGGCCTTCGGATGGAACGTCGGCGCCCAGGTGCACAAGGGGCCGTGGGACTTCGGCCTGTCCTACCGCTCCAAGATCGAGCACGAGCTGGACGGCGAGGTGAACATCGTCCTGACCGGTCCGCTGGCGCCCAACAGCGTCTCGAGCGCCGGCACGGCCAGCTTCAACACCCCGTGGTTCGCCTCGGCCTCGGTGCGTTACGCCGTCAACGACAAGCTGACCCTGAACGCCCAGGTCAATCGCATCGGCTGGTCCGAGTTCGAAGCCATCAATGTCGCCTATCCCGGCGGCGGCGACTCGATCCACCAGAACTACAAGGACGTGACCACAGGCGCGATCGGCCTGGACTACGCCCTCAGCGACAAGACCACCCTGCGCGCCGGCGTCGGCTATGACCCGACCCCGACCCGCGACAGCCTGCGCACGGCCCGGATCCCGGACGCCGACCGCCTGCTGGTCTCGGTCGGCGGCTCGACCGAGGTGACCAAGGGCGTCACCTTTGACGCCGGTTTGACCTACATCGCCTTCAGCGACTCGGACATCTTCGACGACCGCACCTTCTATGCGGGCACGACCGCGGCCACGACCTCGCATCTGCGCGGTACCGCCGAGGGCTCGGCCCTGGTCGCCTCGCTGGGCGCGCGCTGGGCCTTCTGATCCCGGCCATAGGCTGAAACGGAAAGGGCGGCTCCCTCGCAGGAGCCGCCCTTTTTCTTTGACCTGAGATCAGACGATCCTAGGCGCTGTAGCCCTTGCCGCCGTTCGACGGACGACGGCGGGGGCGGCGTTTCATCTCGCCGACCGGCTTGGGTTCGGCCGAAGGCTGGGCCCGCGGCGACGACTTGGGACGTTCGCCCGCCATCGGATCGTAGACGGCGGCCGGACGCTCGGCGTGGTGAGTACGGTCACGACCGCCCTTACGCTGACGGTGCGGCTGGCCGCCGCCCTCGGGACGGACGCCCTCGCGACGCGGGTTGCGGGCGCGGCCTTCGCCGCCCTCGCCGCCACGTCCGCCACGTCCGCCGCGGCCCTCGCGCTCGGGCAGGGTGGCCTTCTGCTTGACGCCGGCCGCCATGATCGAGGCGTCCAGTTGGGCCAGGGCCTTGTCGTTGCGGCGGTCCACGGCCGGGATCTTCTGGCGCGTGACCTTCTCGATGTCCTTGAGCAGCTTCATCTCGTCGCCGGCGACGAAGCTGATGGCCGTGCCGTCGGCGCCGGCGCGGGCCGTCCGGCCGATGCGGTGGACATAGGCTTCCGGCACATAGGGCAGCTCGAAGTTCACCACGTGGGTGACCTTGTCCACGTCGATGCCGCGGGCGGCGATGTCAGTAGCGACCAGGACGCGCAGCTTGCCCTGCTTGAAGGCTTCCAGGGCGCGTTCGCGTTGCGACTGGCTCTTGTTGCCGTGGATGGCGCCGGCTTCGACGCCGCCGGCTTCCAGATAGGCCGCGACCTTGTCGGCGCCGTGCTTGGTCTTGGTGAAGACCAGGCAGCGCGTATAGGCGGGATCAGAGAACAGCTCGGTCAGGAGGGCGCGCTTGCGGCCCTGTTCGATGTGGATGACCGACTGCTTGATACGCTCGACCGTGGTCGACTGCGGCGTGACCTGGACCTTGACCGGATCCTTCAGCAGTTCGCCGGCCAGCTTGCCGATCTCCGACGGCATGGTGGCCGAGAAGAAGAGATTCTGACGCTTGGCCGGGATGCGGCTGACGATCTGACGGATGGGCTTGATGAAGCCCAGGTCCAGCATCTGGTCGGCCTCGTCGAGGACGAAGATTTCCGTCGACGACAGGTCCAGGGTCTTCTGCTGCAGGTGGTCCAGCAGGCGGCCGGGGGCGGCGACCAGGACGTCGAGGCCCTGTTGCAGGGCGCGTTCCTGCGGGCCGTATTTCACACCGCCGAAGATGACGGCGACGCGGAAGCCCAGGTGGGCGCCGTACTGCTTGAAGCTGTCGGCGATCTGGGTGGCCAGTTCGCGGGTCGGCGACAGGATCAGGGCGCGCGTGGTGCGCGGCTGGGGCGCGACGCGGTTCTCGGCCAGGCGATGGAGGATCGGCAGGGCGAAGGCGGCGGTCTTGCCGGTGCCGGTCTGGGCGATGCCCAGCAGGTCCTTGCCGGCCATGACGTCGGGGATGGCCTTGGCCTGGATCGGCGTCGGCTTTTCATAGCCGGTCGAGGCCAGGGCCTGGAGGAGGGCCTTGTTCAGGCCCATGGATTCAAACGTAGTATTGCTCACGTAGCGTCTTTCGCTTGCGGCAATGCGTGCTCCCGCGTGCGCCGGGTCGCGAAGGCGAAACCTTCTGACCGCACGACGACAGGAGAGCGCACCACCAGTCCCGATAGAGCTTCGGAATGAAGCCGTCGGGGTGGATCGGGGCGCCGCCCCGCGTGTCCGGACGACGTAATGACTCTGAGGTCTTGCCGGCTGCGTCTGCAATCAGATCTTCGAGGAGGAAGACCCACACGCGTTGCAGGAAGCCAGCCATCGCATGGTGCGACGCAGCGCAGATGGGCCTCAATAACGGCCAAGTCAAGGCGGCGAGGCCGCCGCCTTGCAGGGCGATGATCAGGTCAGGCCGTTCAGGGCAGCATAGATAGGCTCATATTGACCGTCGATTTCGGCGCGGCGCAGGGGCTTGACCCGTTCGACCAGGATCTCGCCGCGTGAGGTTTCGCCGCGCTCGATCAGGCCGATCACCTCGGCCGTGTAGTCAGCCAGGGGCATGGAGGCGGGGTTCTCCGCATGGCCGGGCATGAGGTCGGTCGCCACCGCCGGCGGCGCCAGCTCCAGCACCTCGACCGGGGTGTCGGCCAACTGGGTGCGCAGCGACTGGGTCCAGGAATGGATGGCCGCCTTGGTGGCGTTGTAGGTCGGCGTGGCCGCCAGCGGGATGAAGGCCAGCCCCGAGGAAACCGTGATCAGGGTCGCCGCGGGTCGAGTCCGCAAATGCGGCAACAGGGCCATGGTCAGTCGGATCGGGCCCAGCAGGTTGGTGGCGATGGTGGTCTCGGCTGTCTCCAGCGAGAAGGGCTCGGCGGTGAGGTCCTCGGTTTGCATGACGCCGGCATTGTTGATGACCACGTTCAGGTCGGGATGGTCCCGCACGATCTGCCCGGCGAAGACACTGATCGCGGCGGCGTCTTCCATGTCCAGCGTCGCCCAGGCCATGCCGGGGTTGGCGGCGGCGACGGCCGTCAGCGGCGCCTCACGACGACCGGTGATGATGATGCGGTTTCCGCGCGCGTGCAGGCTTTCTGCCAGGGCGCGGCCGATGCCGCTGCCGCCGCCGGTGATCAGGATAGTGTTGCCGGTGATCTTCATGTCGGGCTCCTTCGGCGTGCGAATTCACGCCGAGGCCCAGCTATGGTTTATACTCTCCAATCGAAAGTAGGCACCGGAAACAGCCATACTTACCTGTCGGGAAGATTTGGACGTGACAGACTTTCCACCCGCAAGAATTTCACCGCCTCATAGCGACGCACCGGCCGATCCGCGTGTCGAGGCCCTGGTCAGCGAGGTCATCGGCCGGGTGGCGGACAAGTGGACCATGCTGATCCTCGAGGTGCTGGAGCAGCACGGCGAGCAGCGTTTCACCCGCCTTGGCGAACGGGTCGGCGCCATCAGTCAGAAGATGTTGACGCAGACCCTGCGTCAGATGGAGCGCGACGGCCTGGTGGTGCGGACGGTGCATCCGGTCATTCCGCCGCGCGTGGAATACCGGCTGACCGATCTGGGCGTGTCCCTGGCCGAGGCCTTTTGCGGTGTCTGGATCTGGGCGGAAAAGAACCTGGAGCGCATAGAGGCGGCGCGGCTGGCCTTTGATGACCGCAAGGCGGCGGGCTAGCCCAGCAGGCTGACGGCCATGTTGACCGCCAGGGCCAGGATCACCGTGTTGAAGACGAAGGCGATCAGGCTGTGCAGCGTGGCGATGCGGCGCAGTTTCCGGCTGCTGATCTGGATGTCGGCGGTCTGGCTGGCCACGCCGATGATCAGGGCGAAGTGCAGGAAGTCCCAGTAGTCGGCCTCGCCTTCACCCGGGAAGATCAGCCCTTTGCGGTCGCCTTGGCCCGCCTCCGCCGGGGCGTAGAATTCGTGGGCGTAGTGCAGGGTGAAGATGACGTGCACAAACAGCCAGGACAGGGCGATGACGCTGATGGAGAACATGGCCGAGGCCATGGAAGGGCGGCTCTCGCCGGCGGCCTCCATGACGATGATGAAGATACTAGCTGCGGCCGCCAACAGGCTGAGCGGCAGGACCGCGCCCCCGGCCTGATCCAGTTCGGCGGCGCGGCGTCGGATGTCCTCGATCGAGCGGGCGCGCATCACCCGCTCCAGCGTCAGCAACAGGAAGGCGACGGCGCCGGCGCCCCATCCCGCCGCGATCCGCGTCGGCCCGTCCAGGCCTGTCGGCGCCAGGGTGACGACCGCCACCAGAACCGCCAGTCCCAGCCACAGGGCGACGTGCAGACGAAACAGGCGGGCGATCCGGTTCATGCATGCGATGATGACGCTGTTCCGCGAGCGCCGCCAGTCGGCTGAACAAATCGGCCTGAGGCCCGTTTGTTCAGGCTGGAGGATCGGACATATGGCCGCGCGACCGACCTGGCAGGGACATCTGAAGCTGTCGCTCGTGACCTGTCCGGTGGCTCTTTACACGGCGACGAGCAGCGCCAGCGACGTGCGCTTTCACCTCATCAATCCGGCCACCAACAACCGCATCCGCATGGTGACGACGGACCCGGACACCGGGCCGGTCGAGCGATCGGATCTGGTCAAGGGCTATGAGGTGGCCAAGGACGAATACGTCCTGTTCGACGAGGCCGACTTCGACAAGGTGAGGCTTGAAAGCACCCGCACCATCGCCATCGACCAGTTCGTCGACGAGGGCGACATCGACCGCCTCTACTGGGACGATCCCTTCTATGTGGTGCCGGAAAAGGGCGTGGGCGTCGAAGCCTTCGCCGTGATCCGCGAAGCCATGAAGTCGGCGGGCAAGATCGCCCTCGGCCAGCTGGTGCTGCGCGGCAAGGAGCGCCAACTGGCGCTGGAGGTCCACGGCAAGGGGCTGGTCGCCTACACCCTGCGCGCCCACGACGAGGTGAAGGCCGCCGACGACTTCTTTGACGATATTCCCGAGGTGGCCGCCGACGCCGACATGGTCGAGATCGCCGCCCGCATCATCGGCCAGAAGGAGGCGGACTTCGATCCGACCCGCTTCCACGATCGCTACGACGAGGCGCTGCGCGAGATGATTGCGACCAAGCAGAAGGGCGGGAAGGGCGTCGTCACCGCGCCGGAGCCGGACGATACGAACGTCATCGACCTGATGGCGGCTCTGAAGGCCAGTCTGAAGGGATCGGCGGGGCCGGCCGGAAAGAAGCCGGCGCCGAAGAAAAAGGCAGGCTAGGGGAGGCGCGGTCCTGACGGATGCTGTCGATCAGGACCGCAGCAGCGGCTCAGCCCTCGGCGGTCTCGCGGCGCTTCATCATGGCGTCGAAACTGTCCCAGACGCCGTCGGCGCCATGCCAGGAGCCTTGGGTCGCCGCCTTGGAGTATTCAGTGGCGCGGGCCTCGAAGAAGTTGGCGTGCTCGACGCCCGACAGCAGCGACTGCAGCCAGGGCAGCGGGTTTTCCGTCACGCCGTACACTTCCGGCAGTTGCAACTGGCGCAGACGCCAGTCGGCGATGAAGCGGATGTACTGCTTGATGTCGTCCGGCGTCATGCCGTTGACCGGACCCATTTCGAAGGCCAGGTCGATGAACTTGTCCTCCATCGCCACCACGGTCTTGCAGCAGTCGACGATGTCGTCGGCCACAGCCTTGGTGACGGCGCCCGTCTCCTTGTTGAAGGCGTGGTAGAGCTTGATGATGCCTTCGCAGTGCAGGCTCTCGTCGCGCACCGACCAGGACACGATCTGGCCCATGCCCTTCATCTTCGACTGGCGCGGGAAGTTCATCAGCATGGCGAAGCTGGCGAACAGTTGCAGGCCTTCGGAGAAGCCCCCGAACATGGCCAGCGTCCGGCAGATGTCGGCGTCGGTCTCGACCCCGAACTGGCCCATGAAGTCATGCTTGTCGCGCATGGCCTCGTATTCCATGAAGGCGCCGAACTCGCTCTCGGGCATGCCGATGGTTTCGAGCAGCAGGGCGTAGGCCGCAATATGGATGGTCTCCATATTGGCGAAGGACGCCAGCATCATCTTCACTTCGGTCGGTTTGAACACCCGGCCGTAGCGCTCCATGTAGTTGTCCTGGACCTCGATGTCGGCCTGGGTGAAGAAGCGGAAAATCTGCGTCAGCAGGTTGCGCTCGCTGTCGGTCAGGTTGGCGGCCCAGTCCTTGACGTCCTCGCCCAGCGGCACCTCTTCGGGCATCCAGTGGACCTGCTGCTGCTTCTTCCACATGTCGAAAGCCCACGGATAGCGGAAGGGCTTGTAGGCGGCCGAAGGCGTCAGCAGTCCGGCCGTTCCGGGGCGGATGATCGAGGAGTGGGCGTTCATCAAAATGACCTGAAGCGAATCCGGAAAGAAGTAAGTTTCACCATGCGTCCAGCGACGTCCGGCGCCAAGTCGAAACCGGCCTATCTTGCGATCAAATTTATCTATGACGCTAGATATGGTGGTCTGCGGACAATCAGATGGGGAGAAGCCTGGGGATGAGTTTCACCATTTACGGCGCCGCTGGCTCGGGATCGGTTCCGGTCGAGGCGGCCATGACCCTGATCGGCCTGGACTATCGCGTCATCGAGGCCGTGACCTGGGAGGGCGAGGCCGAGCGCGACAAGGTCGCCGTCGCCAACCCCATGCGCCAGATCCCGGCCCTGATCACGCCCGCTGGCGAGACGATCACCGAGAGCGCCGCCATCCTGATCTGGCTGGCCGACGCCTATCCGCAAGCGCGGCTGGGACCGAGACTGGACGATCCGCGCCGGGCCCAGTTCCTGCGCTGGATGACCTTCATCCCGGCGGCCATCTATTCGATGTTCTGGGTGCGCGACGTGCCCTCGCGGCTGGTGGGCGAGGATGCGGCGGCGCAGGAAGAACTGAAGCGGCGAACCGCTGAGCGCATCGCCGAATGCTGGCGCGTCATGGACAGCCAGATCACGCCGGGGCGCTTCCTGCTGGGCGACGAGCTGAGCGTGCTCGACCTCTATGTCGCCGTCGCCAGCCGCTGGACGCCGCGCCGCCAACGCTTCTATGCCGAGGCGCCGCGCATGGCCGAGGTGATGCGCCGGGTGGACGACCTGCCGGAACTGCAGGCCTTCTGGACCAAGCGTTTTCCGTTGGGCGACGACGCCTAGGCGGCGTGGACCTGCTCGCGATCCGCGGCGGCGCGGAAGGTCTGGTCGATGGCGGCGTAGAGTCGTTCATAGGTGACCGGCTTGGCCAGGTGAGCGTCCATGCCTGCCGCCAGACAGCGGGCGGCGTCCTCCGGCATGGCGTCGGCGGTCACCGCCAGAATAGGCGTTTCGCTGGCTGTCGACGGCAGGGCCCGGATGCGCCGCGTCGCCTCCAGCCCGTCCAGGCGCGGCATACGCACGTCCATGAGGATCAGGTCGAAGGCGTCGCCCTCGACCTTTTCGACAGCCTCGAGACCGTCGACCGCCTCGACCGCCTTGCAGCCCGCCGCCTCGATCATTAGCCGCAGCATCTGCCGGTTCACGGGGTGGTCGTCGACAATCAGGGCGCGCAAGGGCGCGGCCTCGCCAGGGACCTCGGAAGGGAGAGACGCCAGGGCCTCAAGCTGCGCCGTCAGCACGAAGACAGAGCCTGCGGGTGAGGTCGAGCCCAGAACCACGTCGCCGCCCATGCAGGCCGCATGGCGCTTCGCCGCCGGCAGGCCCACCCCGGCCCCGCCATGGCGACGGCGCAGGGAATCGTCGCTCTGGGCGAAGGGTTCGAACAGGTGGGGTATGAAGGCCGCATCCATGCCGCCGCCGGTATCGGACACCGCGATCCGCAGTCGGTCGCCGACGTGAGACGCTTCTATGCGAACCTCGCCCCGGTCGGTGAACTTGACGGCGTTGGAGGTCAGGTGCCGCACGGCGCCCCGCAGTCGTCGGGCGTCGCCGAGCACGCGGCCGCCCGGCTGCAGCGCCAGATCAATGACGAACTCCAGCCCCTTGGCGCGCGCCGCGGCGGCTTCCAGCGCCACGGCGTCACAGATCAAGGCCTCCAGGTCGAACGGCTCCAGGCAAAGGGGCTCGTCGCCGCGCGACACGTCCAGAACATCCTCGACCAGGGTCAACATGGCGGCGCCGGAGGCACGGATGGCGGAAACCTGGGTCTGGGCCTCGGGCGGCAGGTCGTCGCGGCGCGACAGCAGGTCGGCATAGCCGCTGACCCCGTTCAGCGGCGTGCGCATCTCGTGGCTCATTAGCGCGAGGAAGCGTGACTTGACCGCATCGGCCGCCTCCGCGCGTCGACGCTGCTCCAGGGCGGTCGTCGTGCGTCGGGCCAGACGGGCGATGAAGGAGCGCCGCTCGGCGATCATGGCGCTGATGGGCAGGGCCGTCATCGCCGCCACCAGCAGGAAGCCGTAGTAGAGCGGCATCTGCCGCATGCGATCCGACAGATGGTGGAGTTCCGGCACATAGGGGACCGGCGAGGCGCTGACGGGGCCGTGCCCGGTCAGGGTCATCAAGCCGCTGATGAGCATCGTCAGCACCAGGGCGATGGCCATCCAGGGCGGCGACAGCCGGAAGGCCGCCAGCATCAGCGGCGGGAACATCAGGAAGAGGAAGGGCGAGGACTGGTTGAAGATCCACAGGGCCGTGATCATCACCAGACCCAAGATGGCGACGACCTCCAACGGCGACTGCCTGACCTGATTAAACCGGTGCGCGCGGGCTAGCAGCAGCAGGCTGGGCGTGACGATCACAAGCCCGAGCAACTCCATGGCGAACAGATGCCGCCAGGCGAAGGCGGCCCGCACCCATGAGTAGTCGCGCACGAACCAGGCCACGGTCACCCCGATGGTGGCTGTCAGGGCCACGGCCGGCAAGGCCGCGCCGAGGGTGAACAGGACCACGCGCCGAGGCCGCCGCATGTCCAGCGCCGCGCCGCACAGCCGCCGCGTCAGAATGCCGGCGACCAGCACCTGAACCAGGTTCAGCAGGGGATTCAGCCAGACGAAGGGCGGAGCGTCTCCCCGCACGGCGGTGCTCGCCAGATTCAGACCGAAGCACAGGGCCAGAACCATGGCGGCGCGCCGCCGGGGCAGTTGCAGCAAGGCCGCCAGCATCACCCCGTTGGCGGGCCAGGCGATCACCGCCTCGAAGGTGGATGCGCTCCAGTGGCCCAACAGCAGACAGAGCGCATAGAGCGACACATAAACAGCGGCGTGCGGGCCCGCCTCCTGGCCGGCCTCGTGACGAAAGACTCGCCAGCGTCCGCTCATTGCCCCCCTGTCCCCATTCTGGTGCGCTGCGTTTCAGGGTGCGCGCGAAATTGTAAAGAAATCTTACTGCCGGGCGAACGCGGTTTTTACGTACGGGCTCGGCAGGTTTCAGTCAGATCAGACCCATGGCGCGAGCCTCGGCTTCCAGCCCTTTTCGGAACTGAGGGGCGGCCAGGCCGATCAGGGCGCGGGCGCGCTGATCGACGGTCAAGCCGCGCAGATTGACCCAGCCGTGCTCGGTCACGACGATCTGGGTGTCATTGCGCGGCGTGGTCACGGGCCCGTCCAGTTTGGCGACGATGCGCGAGGCGGCGCCCCTGGCCGCCGTCGAGTGGCAGGCGATGATCGACTTTCCATCCACGGACGCTGAGGCGCCGCGTACGAAGTCCAGTTGCCCGCCCGAGGCCGTATACTGGCGTCCGTTCAGATACTCAGAGCAGCAGGCGCCGAAGAGGTCGATCTGCAAGGTGGCGTTGACCGACACCATCCTGTCGTTGCGCGCGATGACGGCGGGGTCGTTCACATAGTCGACCGGGCGGGCCTCCAGCGCCGGATTCTCGTGCAGGAATTCATAGGTCGAGCGATCACCCATGGCGAAGGTGAAGACGGTCTTGCCGGGATGCAGGCTCTTCCTGGCGTTGGTGACGACTCCGGCCCGCATCAGCGCGACCAGACCCGGCGTCAGCAACTCGGTGTGGATGCCCAGATCGGCATGATCGTGCAGGGCGGCGCAGACCGCGTCCGGCAAGGCGCCTATGCCCATCTGCAGGGTCGAGCCGTTCTCGATCAAGCCGGCGATGATGCCGCCGATGACGACATCTTGCGGCTGTTGAGCAGCCTTGCCCGATTCCAGCAGGGGCGCGGCGTGTTCGACCAGGGCCGTGACCTGGGACACATGCACCCGGCAGTCGCCGAAGACGCGCGGCATGTGCGGATTGACTTCCAGCACCACCCGCTCGGCCGTCTTCGACGCGGCCAGGGCGTAGTCGGTGTTGGTGCCGAAGCTGAAATAGCCGTCGGCGTCCATCGGCGAGACGGTGGCCAGCAGGGTGTCGACGCCGATCGCGCGTGTCAGAACGTTCGGCGTCTGCTGGAAGCCGGTGGGGACGAACCAGACGCCTTGACGGCCTTCCTCGATCCCGCGCGCCTCCAGCTTCCGCTCGATGGCGCCATGGAACAGGCTGTGGGGGCGCAGACGGTCAGTCAGTTCGTAGCGCAGCACTGTCTCGCCGGCGATGGCGGTGGACAGCAGGTAGTAGATATTGATGTCGCCGACCGCGTTCGCCTCGGCCCGGTCGGCCAGGGCCTTCAACAGGGCGGGCGGCTGGGCGACGCCCAGCGCCATGGCCACCTTGGCGCCCGACGGAATCAGGGCGGCCGCGTCGGCGGGCGTCATCAGACGCTGGGCGTATTGCGTAGCGTGATCGGTCATGGCGCTTCCTCGAACGGCCGTTCGGCTCTCTTCGATCCGTTATCCGGCGCCCGACGCATTCCGACCGCTAGACATTGGTCGAAGGCGCGTCCTGCAGGCGGGCGTCATGCAGCCGCTGGCGGCGCTCGATCGCGTAGGCGACCAGCCACAGCGCCATGGCCCAGGCCGCCCCCACGCTCCATCCGGCGAAGACGTCCGAGGCCCAATGCGCGCCCAGATAGATGCGCGTCAGTCCGATCAGCAGGGCGATCAGGATGGCGCAGCCCAGGACATAGGCCTTCATCCTTTTGCGCGGGAAGGCGCGGGTCAGCATCACCCCCAGCGTCAGATAGAAGACCGTCGACAACAGGGCGTGACCCGAGGGGAAGCTGGCGTTCAGCGTCTCGACTGCTTGATAGACGGCCGGCGGACGCTCGCGCTCGAACAGGGCCTTTAGCCCTTCGCTGAGAGCCACGCCGCCGGTCAAGCCCAGGACCAGCAGCAGGGCCGACAGCCGCTTGCCCTGGATCAGCATGAAGCCCAGCACGATCAGGGCGAACAGGGTGAGGACTGAAATGCCGCCCAGGGACGTGATGTCCGCCGCCGCCTCCTGCAGCCACCACGGCCCCCAGGGACGCCCTGGATCGTCGGCGAAGGGCCGCACTGCGTGCAGCACCGCCTGGTCGAAGGCCTGGCCGTCCGGCTCGCGCATGTCATCGGCCACCTCGATGAAGGTCAGGGTGCCCAGGGCTATCACCATCAGGGCGGCGACGGCGGCGATTTCGGTACGGGCCACGCGCAGGGCGCGGGTCAGGAAGGCGGTCGGATGCGGAGCCATGAGCCGCTAACGGTCAAGCTGGACGAGCCGTTCCCTTGTCTTGTTGATCACGCGTTTGTGAACTCATTGTGGGCGACGACGAGGACCTGGCTTGACGGTTGTCTTTTCCGACTTTTCCACAGGGGCGTCGGCGCGGAATCTCGCGCCGCCACATCCCCCGGCCAAGATCAAGACTTTATAAAAAATTAAAGATGTGCACCCATACATCTAGCCGAGCGCGGGAACAGAAACACCACATCTAGTGTTTCATACCGGCACGGTCTTCATACGATTTTGATCGGGGCAAGGATCAACATGGCTGGCGGCGAAGCTCTGCAGACGACGGAATTCACGACGGTTTCTGCGTCGCCGCCCGAGGGCAAGCCGCTGTTGAAAGTGGTCACCGGACTGCAGCTGGACCGCACGCGCGACGCCCTGCTCACCGACTTCGGCAAGAAGACACTGGAAGACCGTTACCTGCTGGCGGGCGAAAGCTATCAGGATATGTTCGCCCGCGTCTCGACGGCCTACGCCGACGATGCCGACCACGCCCAGCGCATCTATGACTACATGTCCAAGCTGTGGTTCATGCCGGCCACACCCGTTCTGTCGAACGGCGGCGCCGACCGCGGCCTGCCGATCAGCTGCTTCCTGAACGCTGTCGGCGACAGCCTGGACGGCATCCAGAATGTCTGGAACGAAAATGTCGCCCTGGCCTCGAACGGCGGGGGCATCGGCACCTACTGGGGCGGCGTCCGCTCCATCGGCGAGAAGGTCAAGGGCGCGGGCCAGACCAGCGGCATCATCCCCTTCATCCGCGTGATGGACTCCATGACGCTGGCGATCAGCCAAGGCTCGCTGCGCCGCGGCTCGGCGGCCGTCTACCTGGACATCCACCACCCCGAAATCGAGGAGTTCCTCGAGATCCGCAAACCCTCGGGCGACTTCAACCGCAAGTCCCTGAACCTGCACCACGGCCTCAATATCACGGACGAGTTCATGGAGGCGGTGAAGACCGGCTCCACCTTCGACCTGAAATCGCCCAAGGACGGCGCGGTCATGAAGACCGTCGACGCCCGCGCGCTGTGGACCAAGATCCTCGATATCCGCATGCAGACGGGCGAGCCCTATCTGATCTTCTCGGACACGGTGAACCGCCAGCTGGCGCCGCATCAGCGCGAGCTGGGCCTGAAGGTCAAGCAGTCGAACCTGTGCGCCGAAATCATGCTGCACACTGGCAAGGACCACCTGGGCGCTGAGCGCACCGCCGTCTGCTGCCTGTCGTCGGTCAACGCCGAGACCTTCCTGGAATGGCGCGAAGAGCCGAAGTTCATCGAAGACATCATGCGCTTCCTGGACAACGTCCTGGAGGACTTCATCCACCGTGCCCCGCCCGCCATGGCGGCGGCGGTCTACTCGGCCAGGCGCGAGCGGTCGGTGGGTCTGGGCCTGATGGGCTTCCACTCCTTCCTGCAAGGGCAGGGCGTGGCCTTTGAAAGCGCCATGGCCAAGTCGTGGAACATGCGCCTGTTCAAGCACCTGCGTCGCGAGGCCGACAAGGCCAGCCGCGTGCTGGCCGAAGAAAAGGGCCCCTGCCTGGACGCCGCTGAACGCGGCGTGATGGAACGCTTCTCGCACAAGCTGGCCATCGCCCCGACCGCTTCGATCTCGATCATCTGCGGCGGCGCCTCGGCGGGCATCGAGCCGATCCCGGCCAACATCTATACGCACAAGACCCTGTCGGGCTCGTTCGCGGTCAAGAATCCTTACCTGCAGAAGATTCTGGGCGAGAAGGGCATCGACACCGAGGCCGTATGGAACTCGATCCTTGAACACGAAGGCTCGGTCCAGCATCTGGAGGCCCTGTCGGACGATGAGAAGGGCGTGTTCAAGACCGCCTTTGAACTGGACCAGCGCTGGGTGGTTGAACTGGCCGCCGACCGCGCGCCGGAAATCTGCCAGGCCCAGTCGCTCAACCTCTTCATCCCCGGCGACGTGAACAAGTGGGACCTGCACATGCTGCACTGGTCCGCCTGGGAACGCGGCGTGAAGTCGCTGTATTATTTGCGCTCCAAGTCGGTGCAGCGCGCCGCCTTCGCCGGCGCCGAGGACAAGGCCGAGGCCGAGATCGATCCGAACCAGCCGGACCTCTTCTCCGCCGCCCGCACCGACTACGATGAGTGCCTGGCCTGTCAGTAGGCCGGATCCCTCTCATCACAATCCGCTGATGTGACCGCACTCAGCCAGCCGCCCGGGGGAACCGTCCTCCGGGCGGTTTCGTTTTGGCGTGACAGGATTGTGGCTTGAAAGAGTCCGTTGCAGTTCCCCCGCGTTAGTGCAGAGTGTGACTGTTAACGGGTTTGGGAGGGACCGTTGTGCGCTTAGAGGCTTGCCTCGTTGGTGTTCTGATTGTCGTGGGCCTACCCATGACAGCGAGCGCGCAGACGAGCGTCACGAACGCAGGTCCCAACATCGCGCCTATCGCTGCTCGGGGCGGTGACGCTGTTCAGTTTGAGGACGCCGCCGCTCGTCTGGACAATGAGATCGCCTTCGCCGCTGCGGACGCGCCCTTCGGCGCCCCCATGGCCCTGTCGGACTCGCCTGCAGGGCGTGACGCCTTCATCGCCACCCAGAACGAGGCCTGGTTCACCGGCGACGGCTTCACCGATCGGCTGCGCGTCACAGCCCGTGGCGAACCGCGCCGCGCCGACGGGGCGCCAGTGCCGCCGCGCGCCCTGGACGCCCGCGCCTATGACGGCGAGAGCTATGACGTCACCTATACGCGCGGCTGGGTCGCGGCCCAGGGCCGCACGGCCTCGGGTCTGGAGGTGTCGCTGACGCCCCACGCCGGGGTCGGCTTCGGCAGCGACGGCACGACGGCCGAGGCTGGGGCCACGCTGAAGATCGGCGAGGGCCTGGATCGCCTGGCCCCCGATGGCGACGAGGCCTTCGGCGATCGGGCGCGCTGGTACGTCTACGCCGCCGGATCCAAGCGCGCCGTCGGCTACAACTTCGCCCGCACCCGCGACGGCGACTTCGCCCGTTCGGGCATGAGCCACGACGAGGGCGCCTTCCTGGGCGACGCTTCCGTCGGCGTCGCCTATCGCCGGGGCGCGATGCAGGGATCGTTCGGCATCGTCTACCGTGAGATCGAGGCCAACGGCATTCGCGCCTACAACGGCATCAACACCGATGTGTCGGAAGGCCTGGTGGCCTTCCAACTGACGATCCGTCCCCGCGAGTAGACCCTACTGGGTCCGCGCCACGCCCTCGCGGCGGCTGTCGGCCGCCCCGTCCCAACGCCCGTTGCGCCACAAGCCGCCGTGCAGGCCCGAGGTTTCGGTCGTGTTTGGCCGCAGCATCACGCCGCGCGCCGCCATGCCGTCTCTCACCCCGGCGGGGAAGCCCTCGGTGTCCGCGCCGAAGCCGTCGCCCTTGGCCACCAGGTTCGGTAGGTCGAAGGCCGCCTGCAACGGCAGATCCCAGGCCAGCGCCCCGATCAGGGCCTTAGCGTTGTAGGCCAGGATGGATGAGCCGCCGGGCGAGCCCAGGGCGCCGACGAGGCGTCCTTCGCGGTCCAGAATAATGACCGGCGACATGGACGAGCGTGGGCGCTTGCCCGCCGCGACAGCATTGGCCGCCGGCGTGCCGTCCGAGGCGGTCGGGACCAGCGAGAAGTCGGTCAGCTGGTTGTTGAGGAAGAAGCCGCCGGCCATCCGGCCCGAGCCGAACAGGCTCTCGACCGTGGTGGTCATGCTGACCGCATTGCCCTGGGCGTCCACGACGACGAGGTGCGAGGTGCCCGCCGGTTCCTGCGTCGCGTCGGCGCCGACGCGCGGCGCCCCGGTCGGCGTGCCGAAGGGAGCAGCCCCCCGCAGGGCCGGGGCCAGGGCCGCGCGTTCGGCCACATAGGTCGGGTCCAGCAGACCGGCGACCGGCACCGAGACAAAGGCCGGATCGCCGAAATAGCGATCGCGGTCGGCGTACATCAGCCGCTGCAGCTGGCCGAAGGCGGCCCAGGCCTCGGCGCTCTGCGCGCCCTTGTCGAGATCGGGCGTCTGCTCGCCCATGGCCAGCAGTTGCAGGATGGACGCCCCGCTGGACGGCGGCGGCGGCACGCAGACGACATAGACCTTGTAGGGGCCGCACACGGCCTCGCGCACCAGCGGGCGATAGGCGGCGATGTCGGCGGTGGTCAGCGCCCCTGGGCGCGGGTCCTCGGCCACTGCGGCGGCGATGGCTTCGGCCAGCGGCCCTGTTTGCAGACCCGCCGCGCCCTCGCGCGCCAGGGTCCGCACCGTCTCGGCATAGGCCGGGTTCTTCAGCACGTCGCCGGCGACATAGCGGGTGCCGTCGGCCTTGGTGAAATATTCGGTCGCCCAGCGCGTCTTCGCCTGGGGCGCGTCGCCGTTGATCATCCCGGCCAGACGCGGACTGACGACGAAACCGTCTTGCGCCAGCTTCTCGGCGTCGCCGAACAGGTCGGACCAGGCCAGGGCGCCATGCTGTCTCTGCGCCAGGGCCAGCATGGGCACCACGCCCGGCGCCCCGGTGGAGCGTCCGCTCAGCACGGCGTCGACGAAGGGCAGGGGGCGACCATTCTCGTAAAACAGTTCGGGCGTGGCCGAAGCCGGGGCGGTCTCACGCCCGTCGTAGACGGTGAGGGCCCCATTGTCGGCGTCGTAGAACATCATGAAGGCGCCGCCGCCCAGCCCCGACGACTGCGGCTCGACCAGGCCCAACACCGCCTGCACGGCGACAGCGGCGTCCACCGCCGACCCGCCGCGCGCCAGAACCTTCATCCCCGCCTCGACCGCCAGGGGATTGGCCGCCGACACGAAGGGGCCGCGCGCGGGCGTCTCAGCCGTCGCCGTGGTTGATCCCGCCGCCGTCGCCTCGGCGGCCGGCGCCGTGGCGCATCCCGTCAGCATAAAAGCGCCGACAGCCGCACTGGCCAGAATGAGCGAAATCTTGCGCCGACGGTTCGACGAGGGGATGGAATAGGCGCGCACGAAACAGCTCCTGCGGGGTTCAGGGAGAGGTTCATGCCTAGTGTCCCAGGCCTCTGAGGCCAAGCCTGCATTTTCTATCGGCATTTTCAGAAAAGCCGCTTGCAAGCCCCCGGCCCACCCGCTAGATAGCCGCCCTGCCCGCAAGGCGGTGCGCACCCGTAGCTCAGCTGGATAGAGCACCAGACTACGAATCTGGGGGTCAGGAGTTCGAATCTCTTCGGGTGCGCCACTTTGCTTTCAAAGGCTTGACGCTTAGTCGAGCTGTTTCCTTGAAGCGTTGCGGCGGCTATTTTCGATATTTCTGCAGATGTTTGCGCTGATGGGCGAAAGGCCTTCGAGCGTTTGTGTTCTTGCATCCTGCTCCATGAGAGGCGTCGCCACGTGGTGCGTCCTGGGGCGCCAGTCTGGCCCCTTTCTGTGGAGGATGCTTGGCCCTGGACGTCTTGCTGCATACCACTCAAACCTTGGTGGTTGCGTCTGGCTAGCCTTCCATATCGATTTCGCCCAGCGCGCCGTCCTGGAAGGCTGAACGACGCGCTGTCCGGGGCTCAGAGCAGGGCGGTGATCGCCGCCCGCGTCGCCTCGCCCAGATCTGGGCGTTTCAGGGCCAGGGCGACGTTGGCGCGCAGCAGGCCGATCTTGTCGCCGCAGTCATGGGTGACGCCTTCATACTCATAGGCGGTGAAGGCTTGTGTCTTCATCAAGCGGTCCATGGCGTCGGTCAGCTGGATTTCGCCGCCGGCGCCGCTTTCCTGGGTCTCCAGCAGGTCGAAGATTTCCGGCTGCAGGATGTAGCGGCCCGAGATCGACATATTGGACGGGGCCGTGCCCTGTTTCGGCTTTTCGACCATGCCCTTCATGGCCAGGCGGCGGCCGTCGCGGCTGGAGGGATCGACGATGCCGTATTTGTGGGTCTCCGACTCGGGCACGGCCTCCACGCCGATGACGTTGCCGCCGACCTCGGCATAGAGGTCCGCCAGCTGCTTGAGGGCGCCGGGGCGGCTGTCGACGATGACGTCGGGCAGGATGACGGCGAAGGGCTCGTGGCCGATGATGTCGCGGGCGCACCAGACGGCGTGGCCCAAGCCCTTGGGCTGCATCTGGCGGGTGAAGCTCATCTCGCCGGCGGTGGCCAGTTCGGCGTTCATGGCCGCCAGGATCTCGGTCTTGCCCTTGGCCGCCAGTTGGGCCTCCAGCTCGATCTGGTGGTCGAAATAGTCCTCGATCGCCTGTTTGGCGCGACCGGTGACGAAGACGATGTGCTCGATCCCCGCTTCGCGCGCCTCTTCGACGATGTAGGACAGGATCGGCCGATCGACGACATTCAGCAGTTCCTTCGGCGTGGTCTTGGTGCCGGGCAGGACGCGGGTGCCCAGGCCAGCCACGGGGAGAACCGCCTTGCGAAGGCGCGCGGGGGAAGTCGTCATCAGTCGTCCTGAAAGCCGTTAGCCGGCTTTCATAGGCGGAAATCGTGACGGTTCCAAACGGACGCCCATGCGCGGGGCGCGTTCACTCCACAGTCACGGACTTGGCCAGGTTGCGCGGCTGGTCGACGTCGGTGCCCTTCTGGACGGCGGTATAATAGGCCAGCAACTGGACCGGCACGGCGTAGACCAGAGGCGCGATCAGCGGGTGGCAGTCGGGGGCGTCGACGCGGCGGATGCCGGCGCCGTGCGGAGCGGGGGCGGTGGCCGGGGCGATCATGACGACGGGACCGCCGCGGGCGGCCACTTCCTGCAGGTTGGAGGCGGTCTTCTCATAGACCTCGTCCAGCGGGGCCAGGGCGATGATCGGGGTCTTCTCGTCCACCAGGGCGATGGGGCCGTGCTTCAGCTCGCCGGCGGCGTAACCCTCGGCGTGGATATAGCTGATCTCCTTCAACTTCAGCGCGCCTTCCATGGCCAGGGGGAACATGGCGCCCCGGCCCAGGAAGAGGACGTCGGTGGCCTTGGCCAGGTCGAGGGCGATGGCGCGGATCTGGCTGTCCATCTGCAGGGCCTCGGCGATCAGGCGCGGAGCCTCGAACAGGGCCTTGACCAGCGCCGCCTCTTCATCGGCGCCGATGCGGCCGCGCGCCACGCCTGCGGCAATGGCGAGCGCCAGCAAGGCCGAGACCTGGGCGGTGAAGGCCTTGGTCGAGGCGACGCCGATTTCCGGTCCTGCGTGGGTCGGCCACAGGACCTCGGCCTCGCGCGCCATCGACGAGGTGTGGACGTTGACGACGGCGGCGGTCTTCAGGCCCTGCCCCTTGCACCAGGTCAGGCTGGCCAGGGTGTCGGCGGTTTCGCCCGATTGGCTGACGGCCACGGCCACCGTGCCCGGCGTCAGGGCCGGCGAGCGATAGCGGAACTCCGAAGCGATCTCGACGTCGCAGGGCAGGCCCGCATATTTCTCGAAGGCGTATTTGCCGATCTGGCCCGCATAGAAGGCGGTGCCGCAGGCGATGATCTGGATGCGGTCGACGGCGGCGAAGTCGATGGCCTGCGTCTTGGCCGTGCCCGTCACCAGGTCAAGGTATTCCGACAGGGTGTGCTGGACGCTGTCGGGTTGTTCGTGGACTTCCTTCTCCATGAAGTGGCGATAGGAGCCCTTCTCGACCATGGCCGAGGAGGCCGAGACCTGCACGATCGCGCGGTCGGCGGGACGGCCCGAGGCGTCGAACATGCGCGCGCCCGAACGGGTCATGGCGACGTAATCGCCTTCTTCCAAATAGGAGATTTTCTGGGTGAAGGGGCCGACCGCCAGGGCGTCCGAGCCCAGATACATCTCGCCCTCGCCCCAGCCGACGACCAGAGGACTGCCGCGGCGGGCGCCCAAAATCAGCTCGTCCTCGCCCTCGATCAGGACGGCCAGGGCATAGGCGCCGGTCAGCCGATCCAGGGTCGCCTTGAAGGCGTCCAGCGGAGCCAGGCCCGCCGCCAGCTTGTGGTCCAGCAGGTGGGCGACGACCTCGGTGTCGGTCTGGCTCTCGAAGGCGCGGCCCTCGGCCTCCAGCTCGGCCTTCAGCTCGGCGAAGTTCTCGATGATGCCGTTGTGGACCAGGCAGACGCGGCCGGCCTTGTGCGGGTGGGCGTTGCTCGTGGTCGGGGCGCCGTGGGTGGCCCAGCGAGTGTGGCCGATGCCGATGGTCCCGGACAGGGGATCGACGGCCAGAACGGCCTCCAGTTCGCGGATCTTGCCCTTGGCGCGGCGGCGTTCGATACGGCCGTCGACGACGGCGGCGATGCCGGCGGAATCATAGCCGCGGTATTCCAGCCGCTTCAGGCTGTCGACCAGACGGGGAACGACAGGGCCGGCGCCCGTGATGCCGATGATGCCGCACATGAGGTCTGCTCCGATCAAGGGGCGAAGCGGTCTCGCTTTGCGCGACGCCGCCGTAAGGGGTAAGCGAGAGGGTTCCGCCCGTCTCGCCCTGTGATCTTGCGTCTAGGGGAAGCAAAGGCCGGCGACATCAAAAAATGGGTTTCGGAAGGTTTCTTTGCAAACCCTCCGGCGCCGCCAGCGAAGGACGACGCCCTTGGGCGAGAGAAAATACTTCGGCACCGACGGCATCCGTGGTCGCGCCAACACCCATCCGATGACGGCCGAGGTCGCGCTGCGGGTCGGGCTGGCGGCGGGCAAGCTGTTCCGCACCGACGACGACCGTCGCCATCTGGTGGTGATCGGCAAGGACACGCGTCTGTCCGGTTACATGATCGAGCCGGCGCTCGTCGCGGGTCTGGCCTCGGTGGGCATGGACGTGCGCACCTTCGGTCCCCTGCCGACGCCCGGCGTGGCCATGATGACGCGCTCGATGCGCGCCGATCTGGGCATCATGATCTCGGCCTCGCACAACGACTATGCGGACAACGGCATCAAGCTGTTCGGGCCGGACGGCTACAAGCTGTCGGACGAGATCGAGCTGAAGATCGAGGCCATGATGGACGAGGGTCTGGATCAGGATCTGGCGCCCGCCAACAAGCTGGGTCGGGTCAAGCGCATCGACGACGCCCCGCCGCGCTACATCGAAATCGCCAAGTCGGCCTTCCCCAAGCGGCTCAGCCTCAAGGGCCTGCGCATCGCCATCGACTGCGCCAATGGCGCCGGCTATCGCGTGGCGCCGACCACCCTCTATGAACTGGGGGCCGAGGTCTTCCCCGTCGGCGTCGAGCCGAACGGCCTGAACATCAACGCCGAATGCGGCTCGACCCATCCCGAGGCCGTGTCCGAGGCGGTGAAGCGCTATCGCTGCGACATCGGCATTGCGCTCGACGGCGACGCCGACCGGGTCATCATCTGCGACGAGAAGGGCCATGTGGTCGACGGCGACCAGATCATGGCCCTGATCGGTCTGGACTGGGCCAAGCGCGGGCGGTTGAACGGCAAGGGCGTGGTGGCCACCGTCATGTCCAACCTGGGGCTGGAGCGCCGCTTGCAGGCCGAGGGCCTGACGCTGGAGCGGACCAAGGTGGGCGACCGCTACGTCATGGAGCGGATGCGCGCCGGCGGCTTCAACATCGGCGGCGAGCAGTCGGGCCACATCATCCTGAAGGACCACGCCACGACCGGCGACGGCCTGATGGCGGCCCTGCAGGTGCTGGCGGTTCTGGTCGAAAAGGGCGTGCCGATGAGCGAGTTGGCGCGTCAGTTCGAGCCGGTGCCGCAGCTGCTGCAAAACGTGCGCTACACCGCCGGCAAGCCGCTGGAAGACGAGAAGGTCAAGGCCGCCATGGCCGAGGCGGAGGCCGCCCTGAACGGCTCCGGCCGCCTGCTGGTGCGTCCGTCGGGCACCGAGAAACTGATCCGCGTCATGGCCGAAGGCGACGACGAGGCCCTGGTCAAGCGCGTGGTCGCCGACGTCTCGGCGGCGGTGAAGGCGGCGGGCTGACGGGCGAGCGCCGCGAGCGGCGCCCGCCTTTCGCCTCAGATCGAAGCCAGGGCCTGATCCAGATCGGCCCACAGGTCCTCGACGTTTTCGATGCCGACCGACAGCCGCACCAGGTTGTCGCCGATGCCGCTGCGCGCCTTGGCCTCGGGCGTATAGTCGGAGTGGGTCATGCTGGACGGGTGCGAGGCCAGGCTCTCGGCGCCGCCCAGGCTGACGGCCAGCTTGAACAGCCGCAGGGCGTTCAGCATGCGGAAGGCCTCGGCCTCGCCGCCGGGCAACTCCAGCGAGAAGGTCGAACCCGAGCCCTTGCACTGGGCCGTGAAGATGGCCTGCTGTTCGGGCGAGGCGTCCGGCCCTCCGGCGGTCAGGACGGCGCTGATGCGCGGATCGGCGCGCAGGCGCTCGGCCAGGATCAGGGCGTTCTCCTGCGCTCGTTCCATGCGGATATGCAGGGTCTCCAGACTGCGCAGCAGCAGCCAGGCCGTGTGCGGATCGGTGTTGGTGCCGCAGATGGTGCGCATCTCGCCGACACGCGCCATCAGGTCGGCTGCGCCCATGCAGCCGCCGGCGATCAGGTCGGAGTGGCCACCGACATACTTGGTCAGGGAGTAGAGGACGAGGTCCGCCCCCAGCTCCAGCGGGCTCTGCCACAGGGGGCCGAGGAAGGTGTTGTCGACCGCGACGACCGGGCGCTCGGCCTGATCCACGGCTTTCGCTCCGGCCACGGCGCGGGCGATGTCGACCAACTGATTGGTCGGGTTGGCCGGGGTCTCCAGATAGACGGCGGCCAGACGCCCGTCGGTGGTTTTCGCCTCGGCGGCGGCCGCAGTCATGGCGGCGTCCAGGGCGTCGGCGCCCTCGGCGGCGGGGACGCTGATCGCCTTGACGCCGTAGCGGGGCAGGATGCGGTCGAACAGGTATTCGGTGCCGCCATAGGCCGGGGCCGTATAGAGGATGACGTCGCCGGGGCGGACTAGAGCCAGCATGGCGGTCGAGATGGCGGCCATGCCGGTCGAGAAGACCAGGGCCTTGTCGGCCTTGTCCCAGACGGCGAGGCGGTCCTCAAGGATTTCGAGGTTGGGGTTGTTGATGCGCGAATAGATCAGGCCCAGAGCCTCGTCCGGGTCGCGCTGGCGAAGGCCATACGCGACCTCGAAGAAGCGCTTGCCGTCCTCGGCCGACTTGAAGACGAAGGTCGACGACTGGAACAGGGGCGCCTTGATCGCCCCCTCCGACAGGGTCGGGTCATAGCCATAGCCCATCATCAGGGTTTCAGGCGCGAGGGTGCGGTCCCCAAGAACGCGGGTGCGGTGACGGTTCATTTTTGTTTTTCCTCTCCTGAACCGGTGGTAGCCGACCTTGGAAGCGCCCGCTAGCCGTCCGGTTGCTGAGGAAAGGCGCCGATTGGTGGAAGTTTCGACCGCAGGGCGGCTGGCCGGCTCAGGCCGTCAGGCGGGCAGCCAGGGCCTCGATGCGCTGGCGGATGTCCGGCACGGCGATGGTTTCCCAGAAGGCGGCGCGGGCGGGCGGGCCGATGACGAACAGAGCCGGATCGGCGGCGCCGTCGGCATGTCGGACGCGCCCGTCTTCATCGAGGTCGAGGCCCAGACCCGAGACGGCCAGACGGGCGCGGCCCTCGGCGATCAGTGCGGCGGTCAGGGGGGCGGTCGCCGCGTCGTGACCGGGACCGGTGCAGTCGATCAGCCAGGGTGCGGACAGCGTCTGCGCGGCGCCGTCGCGGGCGGTCAGACGCAGTGTGGCGGCCTCGGCGGACGCCTCGACCCTGCGGACGCGCCCGGCGCGGACGGTCAGGCGACCGTCGGCGAGCATCCGGTCCAGTTCGGCGGCGATCTCGGGCGCGATGCGGTGGCGGTGGACGTCCCACCTCGGGCGCAGATGGCGCAGGAAGCGGGCGCGCTCGGCCTCGGTCGCGGCGCGCCACAGGTCTAGCGTGATGGGGCGATAGCCCTCCATCACCCGACGCCAGCCGTGTGCTTCCGCCAGCCGCCGGGCTGCGAACAGTCGGGCGGAGAGGGGGCCGATCAGGGCTTGGGGCGGCAGGTCGACGGGGGCGTCATGCCCGGAGCCGTGAGCGCGAGGCAGCAGGCCGCGACGCGACACCGCGGTGGCCCGGCCGCGCCAGCCTTGGCTTGAGAGGCTCAGCAGAACATCGACCATGGTCAGGCCAGCGCCGAGGATCAGGACGTCGTCGTCGGGTCGGATGGGCGTCAGGGCGTCGGGCGTCCAGGGGTTGGCGATGAGGCGTCCACCTTCGCCGGCCGGGGTCGTGCGAGGGGCCGGGTTGCCGGTGGCCAGAACCACGGCGCGACCCTCGATGCGCTCGCCGGTGGACAGGATGGCGGCCTGTTTTTCAACGGCGATCGCGACGCCGTTCACGCGGCGGATCAGGGCGGGATAGGCCGCCTCGGTCGTGGCCAATCGATCGCGGATGTAGAGGCCGTAAAGGCGGCGGGGGGCGAAGCCGTTGGGATCCGCCTGATCGGGATGATGCGCCCTCAGCCAGTTGATGAAGCCGTCGGGGCGGTCGGCCAGAGCGCCCATGCGCCCGGCGCGGACGTTCAGGCGGTGAGCGTCGTTCGGCGTGGAATAGGCGACGCCCGTACCGAAGGCGTCGCCGCGTTCGATCAGGACGGAGGCCTGTCCGCGCTCGGCCAGTCGGGCGGCCAGCATGGCGCCCGAAAAGCCGCCGCCGACGATGATGACGGGCAGGGAGGAGGCGTCGCTCATCGTTCCACCTCGTCCGCGCCCGCAGCCTTCGTCAAATCCAGCTCAGATTTCCTGATTGAAGGCGCCGATCTCAGGATGGGCGGCTAGACGCGGTTTGACCTCCTTGCGGAACAGGTCGCGCATGTCGTCGGCGGAGCGCATGCTCTCGACCACCACCACCAGTTCCGGCTTGTTGGAAGAGGCGCGGACCAGGACCCAGGAGCCGTCCTCGAGGTGGACGCGCACGCCGTTGACGGTAATGGCCTCGACGATCTTGCGGCCGAGGATCGAGCCGCCTGACGCCGCCAGGTCCTCGTATTCCTTCACGATCCTGGCCAGGACGTCATACTTCAGCTCGTCGTCGCAGTGCGGCGACATGGTCAGGCTGGTCCAGGCGTCAGGCAGGGCGGACTTTAGTTCTGACAGGGACTTGCCCGGGTTGCGGTCCAGCATGGCAAGGACGGCGCCGGCCGCCACCAGGCCGTCGTCATAGCCGTGGCCCAGGTCGCCCGACAGGAAGAAGTGGCCCGACTTCTCGAACCCGGCCAGGGCCCCCAGTTCGGCGGTCTTGCGCTTGATGTAGGAGTGGCCGGTCTTCCAGTAGACGGTGGTCGCGCCATTGGCTTTCAGCACTTCGTCGGTCTTGTAGAGGCCGGTCGATTTCACGTCGACGACGAAGGTGGCGTTCGGGTGCAGGGCCGACAGGTCGCGGGCCAGCAGCAGGCCAATCTTGTCGGCGAAGATCTCCTCACCGGTGTCGTCCACCACGCCGCAGCGGTCGCCGTCGCCGTCGAAGCCCAGGGCCAGGTCAGCTCCGGTTTCCTTCACCTTTTGCGCCATCTGCACCAGCATGGCGTGATCTTCCGGGTTCGGATTATACTTGGGGAAGGTCCAGTCGAGGTCGGTGTCCATCTCGATCACTTCGGCGCCCATCAGGCGCAGGGCCTCGGGGGCGAAGGCGCCGGCGGTGCCGTTGCCGCAGGCGGCCACGACCTTGAGCGGACGCGTCAGCTTCAGCTTGGAAGCCACGTCCTTGATGTATTGCTCGCGGAAGCCCTCGACGCGCTCGACGCGGCCGCCGGGGCGGGCGACGCCCTCGCCGTTCAGGACGATGTCCTTGAGGCGGGTCATCTCATCCGGACCAAAGGTCAGGGGCGCCTGGGCGCCCATCTTGACCCCGGTCCAGCCGTTCTCGTTGTGGCTGGCCGTGACCATGGCCACGCAGGGGCAGTCCAGGGCGAACTGGGCATAATAGGCCATGGGCGACAGGGCCAGGCCGATGTCGACCACCTCCATGCCGCCTTCCAGCAGGCCGAGGATCAGGGCCTGCTTCACCGACAGGGAATAGGAGCGGAAGTCGTGGCCGACGGCGATGCGCGGACGGACGCCGACCTCATGGACATAGGTGGCCAGGCCAAGGCCGAGCGCCTGAATGCCCAGCAGGTTGATCTCTTTTTCGAGGACCCAGCGGGCGTCGTATTCGCGGAAGCCGGTCGGCTTCACCAGGGGAAGGATTTCGTACTCCGCCGTATTGGGGCGGATGTCCTGGCGCGGTTTCGACATGGGTCTTCCTGAAGCATAGGCTATTGGGCGAACGAAGTTCAGCTATCCGCCCTCAATCGTTGCGGTATAGCGGGCCACCCCGGAGAGGCCAACAACGCACGAGGGCCAAGCTGGCTGCATTCCTTTCCCGCATCGTGAAACCTTGACCGCCCCCGCGTCCACGGCCTACGCGAGGGGCTGCCATACGGAGACGCCCATGCCCCGCCTGATCCTGCTGCGCCACGGCCAGAGCCAGTGGAACCTGGAAAACCGCTTCACCGGCTGGGTGGACGTCGACCTGACTGCCGAGGGCGAGGCCCAGGCGCGTCGCGGCGGCGAGCTGATCGCCGAGGCCGGGTTCAAGCCCGCCGTCATGTTCACCTCGGTCCTGACGCGGGCCAAGCGCACCGGCGCCCTGGCGCTGGACGCGGCGGGTCTGAAGGACGTGCCGGTGGTCGAGGACTGGCGCCTGAACGAGCGCCACTACGGCGGCCTGACCGGCCTGGACAAGGCCGAGACGGCGGCCAAGCACGGCGAGGATCAGGTCAAGATCTGGCGCCGCAGCTACGATGTGCCGCCGCCGCCCCTGGCCCCGGGCGGCGAGTTCGATTTCGACGCCGACCCCCGCTACGTTGGCAAGCCGATCCCGGACACCGAGAGCCTGAAGACCACGCTGGACCGGGTCCAGCCCTATTGGGACGCCGAGATCGCGCCGCGCCTGAAGGCGGGCGAGGATGTGCTGATCGCCGCCCACGGCAACTCGCTGCGCGCTATCGTCAAGTTGCTGTTCTCGGTGCCGGACGATCAGATCGTCGGGGTCGAGATCCCGACGGGCAACCCGCTGGAGATCGATCTGGACGGCGACCTGAAGCCGGTCGCGGCGCGCTATCTGGACGAGAGCCGGGCGCAAGCCTTGCCGGTGATTGGGTGAGTACGTCGGGCAAGAGCGGGGCGGGAGACGACGCCGTCCACATGCGCCGCGCCATTGATCTGGCGCTGGCCAGCATGGGCGAGACCTGGCCCAATCCGGCGGTCGGCTGTGTCTTGGTCAAGGACGGAGTCGTGCTGGCCGAAGCCGCCACCGCGCCGGGCGGACGCCCCCACGCCGAGGAGCAGGCCGTGCCCGCCGCGGGCGAGGCCGTGAAGGGCGCGACCGCCTATGTCACGCTGGAGCCCTGCGGCGCGCGCTCGTCGGGCCGCAAGTCCTGCGCCCACTTCCTGGCCGAGGCCGGGGTGGAGCGGGTGGTGATCGCCGCGCTTGATCCGTCGCCCTTCGCCTCGGGCCGGGGCACGGAGCGTCTGCGCCAGTCGGGTCTGACGGTCGAGACCGGCCTGCTGGCCGAAGACGCCGCCGTCCTGTGCGAGGGCTTCCTGCACCGGGTCGAGACGGGACGGCCGATGGTCCGCGTCAGCGAGGACGGCAAGGGCTTCGACGGCCGCTTCGTCGCCGCGCCGCGGGCCGACCTGACGACCGAGCTCAACCGTCTGGGCGAGGCAGGCTACACCCGGCTGTGGACCCACGAGGGCGAACTGGCCGACGCCCTGCGCGAACAGGGCTTGCTGACCGAATAACTTCGGTAGGAAACGCCTGTTTCTGCAAAGCTTCCTTAATGGCCGTAAGCCATGTTGGCGGCATGAGCGATGCTGCCGACCCTGTCCGCAAGAAACCGACCCAGGCCGAGGTCGACTTGATCTGCGCCAAGCACGATCGGTTGTGGCAGGCGCGACCCGGCGGGGCGCGCGCCGTCTTCGCCTGGATGGACCTGTCAGGGCTTGTGTTGCGGGGCCGCAACCTGGCCGACGCCGACTTCGCCGCCGCCCGCCTGCACAACTGCGACCTGTCCGGGGCCAAGCTGGACAACGCCAACTTTTTCGGCGCGGACATGCAGGACATCAACCTGACCGACGCCAGCCTGCGCCGGGCCGATCTGCGCGGCGCCTGCCTGCGGGGGGCGGACCTGTCGGGCGCCGACCTGTTCGAGGCGGATCTGCGCGAAGGCACCATCGCCGCGGCGGACGGCAAGCTGGGCTTCCGCGTCATCGAGGCCCAGAAGCGCTCCGACACCCAGGCCCAGGGCGCCAGCCTGGTCGGGGCCAATCTGCAGCGCTCGCGGATGACGGGGATGGTAGCCATCGCCGCCGACTTCACCGACGCCGTCATGAAGGACTGCAAGCTGGTCCGGGCCAACCTGAAGCAGGCCAATTTCACCGGCGCCGACCTGGCCGGGGCCGACCTTTCGGGCGCTGACCTTTCCGGCGCGGACCTGACCGACGCCATCCTGGTGGGGGTCAAGGCCGCCATGTGGCGCACCGACGGGGCCAATATGGAAGGGGCGCTGACCGACAACCGTCCGGCGGGCGAATCCGTCAGCCGAATGCCCGCCGCCGAGATGCTGCGCGATCACGCCCAGTGGTGCGAGACGGGCGGGGCCGAGGGCCAGCCTTCAGTGTTCGACGGGGTCGATCTGCGCCCGCTGGAGTCCATTCGCGGGCTGAACCTGACGGCCCTGTCGGCCAAGGGGGCGGTCTTCTACGGCCTCGACATGGAGGGCGTGCAGTTACAGGGCGCGCAGCTGGAAGGCGCGGACCTGCGCTCGGCCAATTTGCGCCGCGCCGATCTGCGCGGGGCGCGGCTGGGCCGGGCCAAGCTGAACGGTTCGGACCTGCGCGAGGCCCAGTTGGGACCGCTGATGCTGGGCCCGGAACGCCTGTTGCCCGCCGATCTGTCGGGCGCGATCCTGCGCGGCGCCGACCTGTCGGGCGCGGACCTGCGCCGTGCTGTGTTGAAGGGCGCGGACCTCAGCCGGGCGGTCATGCACGGCGCCCAGATCAAGCAGGCCGACTTCACCGGCGCCCAGACCGGCGGCGCGCGCGGGCTGGACCCGGCGGATCTGAAGGCGGCCTAGGCTCAGGGGCGCACAAGAAAAAGGGGCGACGCGAACGCCGCCCCTTCCCGCTTGTTCAGACGTCAGCCGCGTTTAGGCGGCCTTTTTCGCCTTGCTGCTCTTGTCCTCGATTAGCTTGCCGGTCGCGATCTCGATGCGGCGCGGCTTGAGGGCCTCTGGCAGTTCGCGCTGCAGGTCGATGGTCAGCAGGCCGTTCGACAGATCGGCGCCCTTGACCACCACATAGTCGGCCAGCTGGAAGCGGCGCTCGAAGTCGCGCTCGGCCAGGCCGCGGTGCAGATAGGTCTTCTGAGGGGCCGTGTCGTCGTTGGCGGCCTTCTTGCCGGTGACGGTCAGCGAGTTTTCCTTGGCCTCGATGTTCAGCTCGTCGGGCGAGAAGCCGGCGACGGCGATCTCGATGCGATAGGCGTTCTCGCCGGTCGTCTCGATATTGTAGGGGGGCCAGCCGTTTTCCTGGCTGGAGCGCGCTGCGCTTTCCAGCTGGCGGGCCAGACGGTCGAAACCGACGGCGGAACGGTACAGCGGCGAGAAATCATAGGTACGCATGGGTCATCCTTCTGACATTCAGCAAGGTTGAACCGCCCGGCGATTTTGCCCCGGACGGCGGAGGGTTTCAGTCCCGGCGGTCCGAAATCGGCCCCGTCAGGTCTGGAGAGCCCGGGATCGGCGCTCTCGGAGAAAGAGGTAGGCGCGCTTTTTCGCTCCGCAAGGGGCTGTCGAAACGGGCCGGGGCGCGCGAAATCGTCGCTTGGCCCAATCCGCGCCTTGCCGAGGCCGCGAAGCGCCGTAAGGGTTACAGATTGTTTCTTTCAGGATCGACCGGAGCCCCCATGCGACCCCTCGTCCTCGCCGCCATCCTGGCGTCCGCCCTCGCCACGCCCGCTATCGCCCAGAACGCGCCGCCCGAGACGCCGCCTCTGCAGCACCGTCAGGGCCTGTCGATGGAGATGCCGACGGTCGAGGAAGACGCCGCGCTGCAGGCCGCGGTCGCCTCCACCGCCCGGCCCGAGGCTGACCGCGCCCGCGACAGCCAGCGCCATCCGTTCGAGACGCTGACCTTCTGGGGCCTGCAGCCCGGACTGACCGTGGTCGAGATCGAGCCCGGCCGCGCTAGCTGGTGGCGCAACATCCTGGAGCCCTATGCGGCGGCGACCAGCGGCCGCTACGTTGCTGTCAGCAAGCCGATCGAGAGCATGGGCGTCGAGGACGGAACTGCCGATATGGTCGTGGTGGCCCGCGCCTTCCACAACTGGTCGGGCGACGGTCGCACCGACCCCTATCTGGCCGCCTTCTTCAAGGCGCTGAAGCCGGGCGGCGTCCTGGCGGTCGAGCAGCACCGCAGCGTCGACGGCCTGAACGTGGCCGACGTCGCCCCGACCGGCTACGTCCCCGAGAGCTACGTCATTCACGCCGCTCGTCGCGCCGGGTTCGAGCTGGAGGCGCGCAGCGAGCTGAACGCCAACGCCAAGGACGATCGCGACCACCCGTTCGGCGTCTGGACCCTGCCGCCGACGCGCAGTTCGCAGAAGGACGGCCGCGTCCTGACGGCTGAGGAACGCGCCGCCTTCGACGCCATCGGCGAGAGCGACCGCATGACCCTGCGTTTCCGCAAGCCCGAGGCCGCGAACTGATGCCGTCTGCGGTTTTGACCCTGGCGGAGAAGCGTCTTAAGCCCCGGCCCATGATGATCCTGACTCAGGGAGGCGCGCATGGCTGAGCGTTCGACGCGACGCGCGGTTCTGGCGGGCACCTGCATGGCCGCCTTCGCCGGCCTGGCCGCCTGCGGCAAGAAGGAAGAGAAGGCAGCGCCCCAGGCGCCCGCCGTTCCCGCAGGGCCGCCCGAAGGCTCGCTGGAATGGGCCGTGGCCGGCTCGTGGCGCTCTGCGGCCGACAAGGCGCGTGACGCCTGGCGTCACCCGGCCGAGACACTGCGCTTCTTCGGCCTGCAGCCCAAGATGACGGTGGTCGACTTCTGGCCGGGCAGCGGCTGGTACATCGAGATTCTGGCGCCCTATCTGAACAAGGGCGGCGGGGCTCTCTATCTGGCGGGCTTCGCTGAAGGACCGGCGGCGGAACCGGCCCAGGTCGCGATCAACAACGCCCTGAAGGCCCGCCTTCTGGCCGACAAGAAGCTTTACGGGGACGTCCAGTTCACTGCCTTCGGTCCCACGACCGGGCCAGTGGCGCCCGCCGGGACGGCCGACCTGGTCCTGTTCATGCGCTACATCCACGCCTGGATGGCGGCGGGGATCGCCGAGAAGGCCTTCGCCGACGCCTTCGCCGCCCTGCGCCCCGGCGGCGTGCTGGGTGTCGAACAGCATCGTCTGCAGCCGGACGAGGATCAGGATCCGGCGGCGGCCAACGGCTATGTGCAGGAAGCCTTCGTCAAGCAACTGGCCGCCGAGGCCGGCTTCGTCTTCGTCGAGGCGTCCGAGATCAACGCCAATCCGGCCGACACCAAGGACCACCCCTTCGGGGCCGACACCCTGGCGCCCATCCGCCTGACGGCGCCCATGGGCCAGCCGGCCAATCCCGAGTTCGACCGCACCAAATACGACGCGATCGGCGAGAGCGATCGCATGACCTTGAAGTTCAGGAAGCCCGAGTGAACCGCGCCACCGCCTTCGCCGCCCATGCGCCCCTGATGGGGGTTCCCGGCGCCGCTTCGCCCCCGGGCGGAGAGGGAGACTGGTTTCGCGGCGCGGGCGGGCTGCGCCTGCGCGCCGCCCTGTGGACGCCGTCGGCCATGGTGGCCAAGACGCCTCGCGGCACGGTGGTGCTGAGCCCTGGGCGCACCGAGCCGATCGAGAAGTATTTCGAAGTCATCGGCAACTTCCTGGCGCGCGGCTTCTGCGTCCTGGCCCACGACTGGCGGGGGCAGGGACTGTCGGCCCGGTTGCTGCCTGACCGGCTGCGCGGTCACGCCCGCGCGGTCGAGG
The DNA here is from genome assembly GCF_044772165.1 of Brevundimonas sp. NPDC090276. NCBI lineage: Bacteria > Pseudomonadati > Pseudomonadota > Alphaproteobacteria > Caulobacterales > Caulobacteraceae > Brevundimonas > Brevundimonas sp. NPDC090276. The sequence continues at coordinate 386,456 of NZ_JBIVYK010000001.1, forward strand.
AGTTCCTGGACGACTACGCCCGCCTGCTGGACGCCTACGAGACCAAGGCCCCCAAGCCCTGGATCATGGTCGGTCACTCGATGGGCGGGGCGCTGAACCTGCTGTCGCTGGAAGCCGGCGAGGACCGGTTCGCGGGCGCCCTGCTGTCCAGCCCCATGCTGCGCATCAAGACCGGCAAGCGGTCGATGTGGACGGTCAAGCTGGCGGTGAGGTGGAATCTGCGCCATGGCAAGGCGGGCGACTATGTGCTGGATAATCCCGACGATCCCTTCGACCACACCTTCGAGAAGGACGGGTTGACCTCGGATCGCAACCGCTACGACCTGTGGCGTCAGCAGCTCTACGCCTGCCCGCACCTGGCCATCGGCGGTCCGACCTGGGGCTGGCTGGCCTTCGCGCTCGACGCGGGCGAGCGGGCGCTGAAACCGCGCGCGCTGAAGTCGGTCAAGATCCCGGTCTGCGTGGTTCAGGCATCCGACGACGACAAGGTCTGGAAGCAGACCAACCGTTGGGCGGCGCGCCGTCTGGGCCGGGGCCGCTATGTTGAGGTGCCGGGTTCGCTGCACGAGGTCATGATGGAGGCCGACCCGCTGCGCGGCGTCTTCCTCGACGAGTTCGACGCCCTGGCCGGCTATGTCGCCCCGGCCGAAGGTCAGGCGGCGACCGTCGCCCCGGCCAGGGTCGCCGACTAGGCGTTCAGGACGGCCAGGGCCTGATCGGTCAGGGCGACGTCGCCGACCGCCAGGATGCGGCCGTCGCCATCCGGCGCCTGGCCGGTCCAGCTCGTGACCTTGCCGCCGGCCGCCTCGATGACCGGCTTGAGGGCCGACCAGTCCCAGATCTTCAGTTCGGTCTCGGCCACCAGGTCGATGCGCCCCGCCGCCACCATGGCGTAGGCGTAGGCGTCACAGCCCAGCCGCGCCAGTCGAGCGGAGGCGCGCAACCGCGTCCAGGCCTCGCGGTCGGCGCCGACGAAGATGTCGGGGTCGGTGGTGGCGATCAGGGCGTCGGACAGGGCGGAACAGGCGCGGGTCTTCAGCGGCGTCTCGGCTCCGTCGCGCAGCAGACGGGCGCCCGAGGGACCGCCGAGGAAGATCTCGTTCAGATAGGGCTGGCCGATGGCGCCGATCACCGGCGCGCCCTCGTGGCGCAGGGCGATCAATGTGGTCCACAAGGGCAGGCCGGCGATGAAGGCGCGGGTGCCGTCGATGGGATCCAGCACCCAGACGTGCTCGGCGTCGGGGCGGTCCTCGCCGTATTCCTCGCCGATGACGCCGTGCTCGGGATAACGGGCGGCGATCAGCCGGCGGATGGCCGCTTCAGCAGCGCGATCGGCCTCGGTGACGGGGTCGAAGGCGCCGGGTCCGGCCTTGTTCTCCTCGGCGTTGTCGCCGCGGAAATAGGGCAGGGCGGTGCGCGCGGCCTCTTGCGACAGTTCGACGGCGAAGACTTCCAACTCGGTCATGCCGGGCTGATACACCGCCCGTCGTCCGGGAGCGAGGGGGCCGGTCCGGATGACGTCAGGCGGCTTCGTCGCGGGCGAAGGGTTCAATGCCGGTCGCAGCGGCGGGGCGCTCGCCCGCTTCGCCCAGGCCGTCGTAGAAATAGCTGACCGGGGTCGACAGGGCTTCGGCCAACTCCCACAGGCGGGCGGCCGAGATGCGGTTGGCGCCGCATTCGTATTTCTGGACCTGCTGGAAGCGCACACCGACCTGAACGGCCAGCTGCTGCTGGGTCAGACCCAGCAGACGACGGCGGCGACGCAGGCGACGGCCCAGGTGAAGATCGATATCGGCGGCCATGACGGCCCCTCCCTCTAGTCTCGGCGCTGTACCGGATCGGCACGACTGGACCGATATGCCGCAAGCCCCGTGCCGAGTTCGCCTGGGACGCGAACGGCCTGGCTTGGGGGGAGGCAACCGCCGGGCGGTCAGCGCATTACGGTCAAGGCATCAAGCCTGACATTGAGGGAGGCTACGCATGAGTGGATTTGGATTCATCGCCTGGATCATCATCGGCATTATCGCCGGGTGGCTGGCGGAAAAGATCATGAAACGCAGCCATGGACTGCTGACCAACCTGATCGTCGGCGTCATCGGCGCTCTGATCGGCGGCTTCCTGGCCAACAACCTTCTGGGCGTGGACGCGGCCGGCAACTGGATCGTGGGCATCATCGTCGCCACAATCGGCGCCGTGGTCCTTCTGTTCCTGCTGGGACTGGTGAAAAAGCGGGCCTGATCTGGCCCGGAACGACAAAGGGGCGGCCGTCGGGCCGCCCCTTCTTCATTTCATCTCGCCGACGTCAGCGATCAGGCGGCGGGTTCGTCCGCCGCAGGCGTTTCGGCCGGTTCGGCGTCACTGCTGTTGGGACCGCCGATGGGGGCGGCAGCCTGGAAGTCGGACAGGCTGGCGTTGACGATGATGGCGTCGCCGTCCTGGCGGATGCCGGCCACCGGCACCGGACGGACCGAACCGTCGGCGCCGCGCACGGTCAGTTCCTGACCGGCGGCGCCGTTCTGGGCGCCGACCAGTTTGCCGAGTTCCGAGCCGTCGGCGCTTTTGACCACAGCGCCGGGCGTCAGCGACAGGCTTTGGGGTTGAGCCGGGGCCGCCTCAGCGGTAGCCGGTTCGGGCGTCTGCGGCGTCGTGGCGTCTTGTGCGAACACAGGGGCGGCGATGAGGAAGGCGCCGGCGATGCCGGTCAGAAGGGCGGTCTTGCGGATCATGAGGTCACTCCGGTTGAGCGAGTCTGGCGCTCGCGAAAAGGTGAACTCGCTGCGTTTCGGATTGTTTCAGTCGCCTAGAAATGACCTTTTCAGCGCCGCAAACGGCCGATTCCCGATCTATAAAGGGCCGTTGGCCCAAGAGGATGAATGACGAAGACGAAACGACCAGGCGGAGCAGGGCGGATCCTTCAACGACTGGGGGGGCTGGTCTATGAACTGACGCCGCAGGTCTTCGCCGTGGCCTCGTTCATTCTGGGGGCGGTCATGCTGCTGTCGGCGGCGACGCCGGCCTTCAGCGGACGGCTGCAGGCGCTGGACCGTATCTCGGCCCCCCTGCTGATCGACCTGTCGCATTTCGCGGCCAGCGTGACCGGCTTCCTGCTGCTGCTGGTGTCGGCGGGTCTGTGGCGACGGCGTCGCGGCGCCTATTACGCCGCCCTGTTCGGCCTGATGCTGGGCGCCGTCTTTTCGCTGATGAAGGGGCTGGATTGGGAAGAGGCGGCTGAACTGACCCTGGCGGCCGCCCTGCTGCTGCCGTGCCGGGCGGCCTTCAACCGCCGTTCGCGGCTGGGCGAGCCGCTGCGGCCGGGCTGGCTGCTGATGCTGGCCGCCGCCGTCGCCGCCATGCTGTGGCTGGGCTTCTTCGCCTATCGCGACACCGCCTATACCGACGAACTGTGGTGGACCTTCCTGACTGACAAGCAGGCCTCGGGCTTCCTGCGGGCCGGGGCGGTTCTGGCGATCCTGACCCTGGCCGTGGCGGTGCGCTCGCTGCTGACGGCGCCGGGCGCCCGCAGCCACGGCCCGGCGAGCTCGGGCGAGATCGAGCGCGCCCGTGCCGCCCTTGATCAGGCGGATACCGCCGCGCCGGAGGCCAGTCTGGCCCTACTGGGCGACAAGGCCCTGTTGTTCAGCCCGTCCGGGCAAAGCTTTATCGCCTATCGGGTGCGGGGGCGGCGCTGGATCGCCATGGGCGAACCGGCGGGGTTGAGGGCGGAGCGGCTGGACCTGCTATGGGCCTTTGCCGAGATGGCGGACAGCTATGGCGGAGCGCCGGTCTTCTATTCGGTCGACGAAGGCATGCTGGCCGATCTGGCGACCCTCGGTCTGGCTGTGCGCAAGGTGGGCGAGGCCGCCGTCATCGACGCCGAGCATTTCTCGACCGAGGGCAAGGGCAAGCAAAACCTGCGCACCGCCGTGAATCGGGCCGAACGCGAGGGCGCGACCTTTGAAGTGTTGGCGCCCGGCGCTGTCCGGCCGCTGGAGGCCGAGTTGCGAGCCGTGTCGGACGCCTGGCTGGATCACCACAACGGATCGGAAAAGGCCTTCTCTCTGGGGCGGTTCGACATCGACTATCTCGACCGTTCGCCGGTCGCCGTGGCCCGCGAGGGCGGACGTATCGTCGCCTTCGCCAATCTGTTGACGGGCGCACGCGGCGAAGAGGCGATGATCGACCTGATGCGCCACGACCCGGAAGGGCCGCACGGGATCATGGACTATCTGTTCACTCGCACCGCCCAGTGGGCGCGCGCTGAAGGCTTCAAGCGTTTTGACCTCGGGATGGCCCCCCTCTCGGGGCTGGAGGACCGGCGTCTGGCTCCCGTCTTCGCCCGGGTCGGCGCCCTGGTGTTCGAGGAGGGCGGGGCGGTTTACGGCTTCCAGGGCCTGCGCGCCTACAAGTCCAAGTTCGGACCCGTCTGGCGGCCGAAATTCATCGCCGCTTCCACCAGCACTCCGCTGGCCCTAGCCCTGCTGGACGTGGCCCTGCTGACCAGCGGTGGCTGGCTGGGGCTGTTGGGGCTGAGGAAGTAGCTCAACTCCTCCCGTCATCCCCGGACGATCTGAAGGGTCGATCCGGGACCGCAGGAAGCTATGGCCGTTCAGTGTGAGCGGTCCCGGCTCTCCGTGCGCTGCAGCGGGGATGACGTATAGGGAAACGGTCTCAAGCAGCTCGAATGGCGATAGGTCCAAGACAAGACGCCCCAACAAAAAAGGCGACCCGCGAGGGTCGCCTTCTTCGTTTGGTCCGCTCGTCAGTCCTATTCGGGGCGGACGCGCTTCTTGCGGAACGAGGGGTTCAGCGTCTGCTTGCGCAGGCGGATCGACTTGGGCGTGACTTCGACCAGTTCGTCTTCCTCGATGTAGGCGATGGCCTGTTCCAGCGACATCTGGCGCGGCGGGGTCAGGCGAACCGACTCGTCCTTGCCTGCGGCGCGGACGTTGGTCAGCTGCTTGCCCTTGATCGGGTTGACGTCGAGGTCGTCCCAGCGGCTGTTCTCGCCGATGATCATGCCCTGGTAGGTCTTTTCGCCGGCGCCGACGAACATGACGCCGCGGTCTTCCAGGTTCCAAAGGGCGAAGGCGGCGGTTTCACCGTCCGAGTTCGAGATCAGCACGCCCTTCAGGCGGCCCTCGATGGCGCCCTTGTGCGGCTCATAGTGCGAGAAGACGCGGTTCAGAACGCCCGAGCCGCGCGTGTCGGTCAGGAACTCGCCCTGATAGCCGATCAGCGAACGCGACGGGCACTTCAGCTGGATGCGGGTCTTGCCGGCGCCCGAGGGGCCCATGTCGGTCATTTCGGCCTTACGGGCCGACAGCTTCTCGATGACGATGCCCGAGAACTCGTCGTCGACGTCGACCATGACGTCTTCGATCGGCTCCAGCTTTTCGCCGTTCTCGCCGGTCTGGAAGACCACGCGCGGACGCGAGATCGAAACTTCGAAGCCTTCGCGACGCATGTTCTCGATCAGAACGCCCAGCTGGAGTTCGCCGCGGCCGGCGACTTCATAGGCGTCGCCGCCTTCGGTGGTGGTGACGCGGATGGCGACGTTGGCTTCGGCTTCCTTCAGCAGGCGGTCGCGGATGACGCGCGACTGGACCTTGTCGCCTTCGCGACCGGCCAGCGGGCTGTCGTTGACCGAGACGGTCATCGAGATGGTCGGCGGGTCGATCGGCTGGGCCGGCAGGGCGTCGACGACTTCCATGGCGCACAGGGTGTCGGCCACGGTGGCCTTGGACATGCCGGCGATGGCGACGATGTCGCCTGCTTCCGAACCCTCGTCCAGGGCCTGACGCTTCAGGCCGCGGAAGGCCAGAACCTTGGTGATGCGGCCGCGCTCGATTTCCTTGCCGTCACGGTCCAGGGCGTGGATGGCCATGCCGGGCACGGCCTTGCCGCTCTGGATGCGGCCGGTCAGCAGGCGGCCCAGGAAGGGGTCGCTTTCGATCAGGACGTTCAGCATCTGGAACGGCTTGTCGCGGTTTTCCTGAACCTTGGGCGCCGGGACGTGCTCGACGATCAGGTCGAACAGCGGGGCCAGGTTGTCGTTGGGGGTGTTCAGGTCCAGCGTCGCCCAGCCCGAACGGCCCGAGGCGTAGATATGCGGGAAGTCCAGTTGCTCGTCGGTCGCGCCGATGGCGGCGAACAGGTCGAAGGTCTCGTTGTGGACGCGGTCCGGGTCGGCGTGGGCGCGGTCGACCTTGTTGATGCAGAGGATGGGCTTGAGGCCCATCTTCAGCGCCTTGGTCAGCACGAACTTGGTCTGGGGCATGACGCCCTCTTCAGCGTCGACCAGGATGACGCAGCCGTCCACCATGCCCAGGATGCGCTCGACTTCGCCGCCGAAGTCGGCGTGGCCGGGGGTGTCGATGATGTTGATGCGAGTTTCGCCGGCCTTGCCGTTCCACAGCACCGAGGTGCACTTGGCCAGGATGGTGATGCCGCGCTCTTTTTCCTGGTCGCCGGAGTCCATGGCGCGCTCAGTGGTGGCTTCGTTGGCTCGGAAGACGCCGGACTGAGCCAGCAGGGCGTCAACCATGGTGGTCTTGCCGTGGTCAACGTGGGCGATGATAGCGACGTTACGAAGGTTCATTTCGGGCTCGGGCGGACTGTGTTCGGCCTCGGAAGTCCGGGCCGCTGCAAGATGCGGAAAGCAGGAAGGAAGCGGCGCCTCTTACAGCCCTATCGTCGGAAAGACCAGCGGGGCGGTTCGATTGTGCGTCAGGCGGGTAAAATGAGCACGATCGTGGCCAGCGCAAGGCCGCCGATCAACAGGGCCGACAGGGCGGCGACGGCGGCCACGCGCGGCCCGGCGCGGACCACGGCGCGCGGATCGACCATCAGGCCCAGTCCGGCCATGGCGATCAGGGTCATGGCCGTGACGCTGGCTTGCAGCGGGGGCAGGACGACCTCGGGGATCAGGTTGGCCGAGCGCAGACCCATCAGGATCAGGAAGACGAGGATGAACCAGGGGGCCATATGGTGCAGCTTGGGGCGCTTAGCGCCTTCCACCTTGCCGGAACGCAGCAGGCCCAGAACCAGACAGATGGGGCCCAGCATCAGGACGCGCACCAGCTTGACCACGGCGCCGGTCTGTACGGCCAGCAGCCCGGCGGGGGCGGCGGCGGCCAGAACCTGGGGCACGGCGTAGACGGTCAGGCCGGCCAGGACCCCGACCTTGACGGCGTCAAAGCCCATCAGAGCCCCGACGACCGGGACCAGCAGGACCACGGCGATGCCCAGGACGGCGGTGAAGCCGATGGCGGCGGCCACGTCCTCGCCCTCGGCCTCGATGACCGGGGCGACGGCGGCGATGGCCGAGTTGCCGCAGATGGCGTTGCCGCAGGCCACCAGCAGGGCCATGGCCGGCGGCAGGCCGAAGGCACGGCCCAGGGCGTAGCCGCCGATAATGGCCAGAACGACCACGCCGACGATGGCCAGCAGCAGGACGGGCCCCAGCGCCATGACGGCGGCGCCGGAGACTGTGGCGCCCAGCAGGGCGACGGCGACCTCCAGCAGGGTCTTGGCGCTGAACTGGACGCCGGGCGTCCAGACGTTGGACGGGGTCCAGAACAGGCGAATGGCCGCGCCCATCAGGATGGCGATGACCAGACCCTCGACCCAGGGGTGGCCGAACAGTGAGGTCTCGATCAGTTGCAGGCCGAAGGCGACCGCGCCGACCCCGGCGCTCAGCAGGACGCCGGGCAGCAGACGGGCCAGGCCGCGCAGGGGGGCGGACTGGCTGGAGTGGGCGTGGGCTGGGTGATGGGCGGTTGTCATAGCTCTGCATCATCTGCTCCGGCCTCTGATCGATCCAACGGATTGTTCTGGATTTAATGATCGATAAAAGCGATTGATTGCCCATGACGCTGGAACAGCTCCGCATCTTTGTCGCCGTGGCCGAGCGCCTGCACATGACGCGGGCGGCCGAGGCGCTGAACCTGACCCAGTCGGCAGTCAGCGCGGCGGTGGCGGCGCTGGAAGCGCGGCACGGGACCCAGTTGTTCGACCGGGTGGGCCGGGGGCTGGCCCTGAACGCCACCGGGGCGGCCTTTCTGCCCGAGGCGCGGGCTGTGCTGGCTCAGGCCGAGGCGGCGGAACGAGTGCTGGACGATCTGGCCGGGCTGAAGCGGGGCACGGTGCGACTGTTCGCCAGCCAGACCATCGCCGCCTACTGGCTGCCGCCGCGCATGGCGGCCTTTGCGCGCAGCTATCCGACGATCGACCTGCATCTGGACATCGGCAACACCCATCGGGTGATCGAGGCCGTGCTGGCGGGCGAGGCCGAGCTGGGTCTGATCGAGGGGGCGTTCGAGGCGTCGCGGGTCGAGAAGGTGCGGATGGACGCGGATCGGCTGGTCGTTGTGGCGGCGCCGGGGCATCCGTTCGCGGGGCGGGACGCGCCCCTGTCGGCGGCGGAGTTGAAGGGGCTGGACTGGGCCTTGCGGGAGGAGGGGTCGGGGACGCGCAGCGAGTTTGAGGCGGCCTTGCCGCGCGGCGTGGCGGCGGGACTGCGGGCCGTCCTGACGCTGCCGTCCAACGAGGCCATCCTGTCGGCGGTGGCGGCGGGCGGGCTGGTCACGGCGATTTCGGAACTGGCCGCCCAGCCCCTGATCGAGGCGGGGCGGCTGGTCCGTCTGCCGCTCGATCTGCCCGAGCGGCCGTTTCATCTGCTGCGCCACCGCGAGCGGCGGCCTAGCCGGGCGGCGGAAGCTTTCGCTTCCGCTCTCTAGGAAAGGACGGGGGCTTTCGCCTCCGCGCTTTAGAAGTCCTAGACCTTGGCCGAGCGGCTGCGGATCCAGGAATAGAGGGCGCCGGTGAGGACCGCGAAGGCGATCAGACCGGCCCACATGGCGGGCCACATCGTGTCCTTGGGCAGAAGCGCGAACGGCGCCTCGTTGCGGGTGCTGACGATGACGGCGGCGGTGAAGACGCCGAACAGGCTTTCGCCCACGATCAGGCCGGACGCCAGAAGCACGCCCATGCGGCGGCCCACGTCGGCGAAGCGGGTCGTGGCGATCCATTTGTCGTAGGCCCAGCCGCAGACGGCGCCGACGACCAGCATGGTGGTGACGGCGGCCGGCAGATAGACGCCGATGCCGGCGGCCAGAGGCGGCAGCTTGACCTTGTCCTTGGTGGCGCCGCGCAGGACGACGTCGAGGATGATGACCAGCACGCCGACCACGGCGCCGATGCCGATCAGGTCCCAGCGCAGTTCGCCGCTGATGACGCCCTTGGCCAGGGCCGAGATCAGGGTGGCCTGCGGGGCGGCCAGGGTCTGCGAACCTTCGACGATGGCGGGCGGGCCGCCTTCGAAGCCGAAGGCCTGATTCATCATGTCCAGGACAAAGGGGATGACCAGGGCGCCGGCGACGACGCCGACCAGCAGGGCCGTCTGCTGACGCCAGGGCGTGGCTTCGACCAACTGGCCGGTCTTGAGGTCCTGCAGGTTGTCGTTGGAGATGACGGCCACGGCGAAGACCACGGCCGTGACGATCAGGGCGAAGGCGATGATCGACGGATCGGCGGGCACGCCGGCGATGGCCATGACCCCCAGCATCAGCAGGGAGGCGATGATGATGGCCAGGATGCCGACGCCGGAGACGGGGCTGTTCGACGAACCGATCAGGCCGGCCATGTAGCCGCAGATGGCGGCCACGGCGAAGCCGATGACCACGACATAGATCAGGCCGCCGATGACCAGCAGCGGGGTGGAGCCGGCCAAGGCCGTGCCCTGGGCGAAGACGGCCAGCAGGACGGCGATGCCGACCAGGGCGGCGACCGACAACAGGCCGACGATCTTGATCGGGATGTCCTGCTCGGTGCGGTCCAGAACCTCGCCGTGGGCGCGCCTGGTCTGGGCGGCGATGGCCGAGGTCAGGCCGGCGACCAGGGGGGCGGCCAGCTTGGCCAGGGTCCACAGGGCGGCCACGCCGATGACGCCTGCGCCGATGAAGCGGACTTCCTTGGCCCAGACGGTCATGGCCAGTTCCTCGGCCGGGGCGCCGGCGGGCAGGCTGGCGGCGATCGAGGGGATGCCGTGGGCCGCGGCCCAGGCGACGAACTCGGGCGAGGTCAGGATGGGGACGAAGATCAGCCAGGCCAGAACCAGGCCGAACAGCTGGGTCAGGCCCACGGCCAGACCGATCAGGTGACCGGCGCCCAGAAGCGCGAACTGCATGGAGAAGCCGACGCCGGTGGCGCCGCCGCCCAGAGCAGCCGGCAGGCGCAGGAAGGCTGTGGTTTCAGCGGCGAAGACGCGCGCGGCGGCCAGGAAGGCGAAGAAGGCCGAGGCGATGGCGCTGCCGATGACCACGAACAGGCCCGAGCGGTTCTCGCGCACGGCCTCGGCGGATTCATCGGCGCCCGGCGAGCCGACCTTGAGCACCTCGGCGGCGGCGACGCCCTCGGGGTAGGGCAGGCCGCCCTGCACCACGAGCGTCCGGCGCAGCGGAATGGAGAAGGTCACGCCCAGCACGCCGCCGAGCACGCAGATGGCCACCGACTCCCAGAAGGGGAAGTTCATCCACCAGCCGATCATGACCAGACCGGGCAGAACGAAGATGATGGAGCTCATGGCGCCGCCGACCGAGGCGACGGTCTGAACCGTCATGTTCTCCCAGATGGTCGAACCCTTGAAGGCGCGCAGCAGGGCCATCGAGATGACCGCCGCCGGAATGGCCGAGGCGAAGGTCAGGCCGACCTTCAGGCCCAGATAGGTGTTGGCCGCCGTGAAGACCGCCGCCAGCAAACAGCCCAGGATCAGGGCGCGGATGGTCAATTCGATGCGTTTGCCGGCGCCGGCGGGTTTGTCTGTCATGGGCGGTTCTTTCCGTTGTCGCGCCGGAGGTAAGCCCGAAAGCATGGCCGTGACAACGGGTCGCGGCGAGAACGCCGACGTCCGCCTCGCGTGAACGCGGGCGGTGGAAGGGCCGGGCGGGACGCCGGGCCTTCGCCCGGAGAGGATGGAGTTTACCGTTTCGACGAAGACGCAGCGCCCCGCGCGAAGAGTTGTTCATGAGCTCGGGGCAGGCGCCGGTCTTATCGGCTACCCCCGGCGCCCATGACGGGCAGGCCGCACCGGCGTGCAGTCCTGGAACGGTCCGCGTAACCCCCGCGACCCTGACCGGAACCTCTCTGACGGACGGGTCGAACGCCCCGTCGCTAGGCCCCATCGATGTCTTGGCATGATGCTGTGGTCTATCGCCCTTCGGGCTACTTGAGACCACGGAACGACAAGCGAGGCGTTCGTCCCGTTTCATCGCTCGCGAAGCATCCTGAACCGCCCGCCCGATCCGTCGCCGCTTTCCGCTGGGCGCTCCCTTGCCCGGCGCGCGCGATGGAGGGCGAACAGTCCGACAAGACCCCCGTTCTCTCCGCTCCCGCCGCCGCTTCGGTTCGCCGGCCGAGCGAGCCCTCCCTTGCGACGGGGCGGGATGTGAAAGCGCACGCGTTTTCCTTCTCCCGCAAGGGGAGAAGGATTAGGCTTCCCCCATGCCTGAATTACCCGAAGTCGAAACCGTGCGGCGTGGTCTGGAGCCGGTGCTGGAGGGAGCGCGGTTGAGCGCGGCGCGTCAGAACCGGCCGGACCTGCGCTTTCCCTTTCCCGAGCGGTTCGTCGAACGGCTGGACGGGGCGACGGTGCTGCGGCTGGACCGGCGGGCCAAGTATCTGCTGTTCCTGCTGTCAACCGGCGAGACCTGGGTGACGCATCTGGGCATGACCGGGCGTTTCACCCTGGAGGGCGTGGCGCCGGGGATGTTCGAGACCGATGCGCCGGTGGTCGGCAAGCACGAGCATATGAGTTTGACGGCGGAGCGGGCCGGGGTGCTGACCCGGTTGGGCTATGCCGATGCGCGGCGGTTCGGCTTTATGGGGTTGATCCCGACCGAGGCGGTCGAGGGCCATGCCTGGTTCGCCAACCTGGGGCCCGAGCCCCTGGGCAATGCCTTTTCCGCGGCCCATCTGGCCGAGGCCTTTGCGGGCAAGGCGCAAAACATCAAGGTCTCGCTGCTGGATCAGAGCATCGTGGCGGGCTTGGGTAATATCTATGTCTGCGAGGCGCTCTATCGGGCGCGCATCTCGCCGCTGACCCCGGCGGGCAAGGTCAGTCGGCCCCGGCTGGAACGGTTGGCGACCGAGGTCCGCAATGTCCTGGCCGACGCCATCACGGCGGGCGGTTCGACCCTGAAGGACTTCGCCAATGTCGAGGGCGGTCAGGGCTATTTTCAGCATCGCTTCGACGTCTATGGCCGCGAGGGCGAGCCGTGCCGGACCGAAGGCTGTTCCGGCGTCGTGGCCCGCGTGGTCCAGGGCGGGCGCTCGACCTTCTTCTGCCCGGTCTGCCAGAAGAAGTGATGTGTCGAAAAAAACCGACGCGATGTAAAAAATAATAGACATCATGTCTGCGCCATGCGACATCGCCTCATCGCTTGGATCAAGGAGGAGGCGGCAATGTCGTTCAGGGAAAAACTGTCGTGGGGCGTGTTGCTGACCACCTCGGCGGTGTGGAGCTTCTATTTCGTCCGCCTGGGGCTGAGGGCGGCCGACGGCCTGCTGACCCAGGAACTGGTGCTGTGGACCATGGGGGTCTGCATCGGCTTCAGCCTCGCGGCCCATGTCGGCTTTTCTATTCTGGCGGCGGTCAGCACCTCCAGGGCGGAGCGCGGCGTCGTCGATGAGCGCGAGCAGGGCGTGGCCTTGCGGGCCAGCCAGGCGGCGTTCCTGACCATGAGCGCGGTGCTCGGCGGGCTGGCGGCCTTCGCCTATGCCTATGCCCGCAAGCATCCGGACCTGCTGGGGGCGGAGGCGCTGGCGCCTGCCATGTTGCTGGCGGCCAATGGGGTGATCTTCGCCCTGGCCCTGTCCGAGGTGGTGCGTCACGCCACCCAGATCACCCTGCTGCGCCGGGTTGGTTGAGCCGGCCATGAAAAGGAGCGCGTCATGAGCTTTCGCGAGAAGCATCTGTGGGTGGCCATCGTCGCCGGGCTTGCGGTCTGGGGCGCCTATGGCTGGAAGTTTTTTGAGCGGGTGCTGGCGGGGGGCTTGAAGCAGGCCGACTTCGCCGCCGACATGGGCGGGCTGTTCATTCTGGGTCTGGTCGCAGTGGTGGTGCTGGAGACGGGGCTGACGGCCCTGGCCATGCTGACGACGTCCAAGGCCGAGCGGCGGGCGCGCGACGAGCGCGAAGGGCTGGCGACCCTGCAGGCCAGCCATGTCTCGCTGATGCTGCTGATCGGCCTTCTGGTCACGGTCTCGGCGGTCGCCTACGGCGTCGGCTTCTGGGGCAGCGTGAAGCCCGAGGGGCTGGCGCGGTGGATGATCCCCGGCAATGGTCTGGTGCTGGTCGCCAATGCGGTGCTGGGCTGCATCATGCTGTCGGAACTGGCGCGCTGGGCCCTGTCGCTGGCCCTGCTGAAGCGGGGGCGGTGATGGGCAAGGCGCCGCCACCTATAAAGAACCGCATCCGCGAACTGCGCTTTCACGCCAACGAGATGACCCAGGCCGATCTGGCCGCGCGCATCGGCATGACGCGTCAGACCATCGTGGCCATGGAGCAGGGCAAGTACTCGCCCAGTCTGGAGGCCGCCTTCCGCATCGCCCAGGTCTTTGGCGTCGAGATCGGCGAGGTGTTCCAGTGGGAGGGCTGAGGCGCTAGACCTCCTGCGAACAGATATAATGAGGAGCGCCCGATGGCCGACGCCTATTCCACCCTGCTGATCGAACGCCACGCCGACGGCTATGCGGTCGTCACCCTGAACCGGCCAGAGGCGCTGAACGCGCTGAACACGACCCTGACGGGCGAGCTGGGCGATTTCCTCGAGAGCGTGGCCGACGATGACAGCGTGCGTTGCGTGGTCCTGACCGGCTCGGTGAAGGCTTTCGCCGCCGGCGCCGACATCAAGGAGATGGCGGATCAGGCCTATGCCGACATGTATCGCGGCAACTTCTTCGCTCGCGCCCATGACCGGGTGGCCGGGTTCAGGAAGCCGATCATCGCGGCGGTATCGGGCTATGCGCTTGGCGGCGGCTGCGAGCTGGCCATGCTGTGCGACTTCATCATCGCCTCGGAGACGGCCAGGTTCGGTCAGCCCGAGATCAACCTGGGCGTGGCGCCGGGCATCGGCGGCTCGCAGCGCCTGACCCGGGCCGTGGGCAAGGCCAAGGCGATGGACATGTGTTTGACGGGGCGGATGATGGACGCGGCCGAGGCCGAGCGTGCCGGTCTGGTGTCGCGGGTGGTGGCCTCCGATGTCCTGCTGGACGAGGCGCGGGCGGCGGCGGCGAAGATCGCCGGCCAGTCGATCCTGGCGGTCATGGCCAACAAGGAGCTGGTCAACGCCGCCTTCGAGACCACCCTGACGCAAGGGGTGGTGTTCGAGCGCCGCCTGTTCCACTCCCTGTTCGCCTTTGAGGACCAGAAGGAGGGGATGGCGGCCTTCGTCGAGAAGCGCAAACCCGCCTTCACGGGGCGCTGAAACCCAGGCCCTGATTCAATTCCGGCCGTGTCGCGTTGACCGGCCGGAGCCTTTCCGCTATAGCCGCCCGCTCTTGAGATTTCCTCGCCGTGGACGTGGGTTCGCGGCGTTTTCGTTCGAAGGTTTTTACCCGATGGCCAACAATGCAGGCGCCCGCAAGGCGATCCGCAAGATCGAAGCGCGGACCGAAGTGAACAAGGCCCGCCGTACGCGCGTTCGCACCTACCTCCGCAAGTTCCAGGAAGCTCTGGCCGGCGGCGACGTCGAAGCCGCCAAGGGCGCCTTCATCACGGCTCAGTCGGAACTGATGCGCGCCGTGTCGAAGGGCGTGGTTCACAAGAACACCGGCTCGCGCAAGGTCTCGCGCCTGGCCGCCCAGCTGAAGAAGCTGTCGGCCGCCTGATTTAGACGGCGTCGCGGACGGGCTTTCACGGCTTTGTCAAACGACGTCATCTGAGGCGTTCGGATGACCCGTAACGGGGTTGTCGCAAGAAAATCTAACGATTTCAACGGCGAGGAAGCGCAAGCTCCCTCGCCGTCTTGCTGTTCGGCGCTAAGTCTCGAGCGAAATCCGACGGAATCCAGCGTTAGCGAATGGGGCGAAATCGCCATTTTCCCAAGCGCTGCCGGGGTTTGCCGGAGTCAAACAATTTAAGTGCGAATCTCGACTCGAATCAGCGTTGATCTCCGCTCCGCTGTGCGTAAGTTCGAGGGGTAACGCACTTCCATCCAATCTGGATGAAGGCGAGGGAAATCAAAGGTTTCCCTCGGCGGGAGATGTCTGTCTGTGAGTACGACCCCACTCGCGAAGCCTGGCTTCGCGGGACAGGAGAAGTCGTCCCGGATTTGGCCGCTTCGAAGGGCGTTCGTTCGGTGGACTAAACTTAACTCTGGCGGGTGTCTGAGATGATCGGGGGCGCAGTAATGACGGGCATGACGGATCCTGACCGTATCTGGTCCGAGGCGGCGGGCCGCCTGAAGGCTGAGATCGGCGACGGGCCCTTCAGCAGCTACATCGCGCCCTCGGCCGTGCGCCTGGATGCGAGCGGCAATCTGATCCTGGTGACGCCGACCGCCTATGCGCGGGACTGGGTGCGCAAGAACGCCCTGCGTCGCATGAACGAGCTGTGGCTGGGCCTGGACGGCCTGTCGCGCCGTCTGGACGTGCGCTGCCGCGCCGAGGTGGGCTCGCCCGCCCCGGCGACCGCCTTCCCCGCCGGCGAGGCCCCGCGCCTGGCCTCGGTGGGCGGCGTGATCGCTCCCGCTCCGATGTCGGTCCAGGCCGCCGCCATGGCCGCCTCCGCCTTCGCCCCGGCGACGGACGGCGCTCGCGCGGTCCGCGCCGCCGGCCTGCAGGAACGCCTGACCTTCGACAGCTTCGTCGAGGGCCAGGGCAACGCCTTTGCGCTCGCCATCGCCAAGCAGGTCGCCAGCTGGGCCGACGGCCACTTCAACCCGGTCTTCTTCTGCGGACCCTACGGCTACGGCAAGACCCACCTGCTGAACGCCATCGCCTGGGAGGCGCAGCGCCTGCGCCCCGACGCCAAGGTGGTCTATCTGACCGCGGAACGCTTCCTGTCGACCTTCGTGCGCGCCATGCAGGACCGCTCGACCGCGGCCTTCAAGGAAAGCCTGCGCTCGGCCGACATGCTGCTGCTGGACGACGTCCAGTTCGTCGGCGGCAAGACGAGCACCCAGGAAGAGCTGCTCAACACCCTGACCTCGCTGATCGAGGACGGCAAACGCATCGTTCTGTCGGCCGACCGCGCCCCGACCGCCCTGAGCGACGTCGAGCCGCGCCTGCGCAGCCACCTGGCCGCCGGCCTGACCTGCCCGGTCGAAGCCGCCGACCGCAGCCTGAAGGTCGCCGTGGCCCAGTCGCGTCTGAGCGCCCTGGCCCGGCTGGGCGTCGTCTCGGGCGAGGCCCGGACCGACGTGCTGGAGCATCTGGTGGACCGCACCCCCGGCTCGATGCGTGAGCTGGAAGGCGCCGTGAACACCCTGGCCGCCGTCGCCGGCGCCCGCCTGTCGGCTCTGACCGTCGACGAGGCCCAGAGCCTGCTGGGCGTCGCCCTGCGCGGCGGTCCCGAGCGCCGCATCACGGTCGATGAAATCCAGAAGACGGTCGCCGACCACTTCAACCTGAAGCAGGCCGATCTGCTGAGCGAGCGCCGCACCCGCGCCATCGCCCGCCCGCGCCAGATCGCCATGTACCTGTGCAAGCAGCACACGACCCGCTCCTATCCCGACATCGGCCGTCGCTTCGGCGGACGCGATCACACGACCGTCCTGCACGGCGTGCGCAAGATCGAGGAGCTGATGCCGAAGGAAGAGCAGATCGCCCGCGACGTCGAGGCCCTGACGCGCAAACTGCGCGGATGATCGGGGAAGCGTCGCGCAAACTGCGCGGCTAAAGCTTCCACTGAGGGCCTGTGGATAGCGGGGGCAGACGTCGTCGGATGTCGGCCCCCCGTTGCCCCCGCCGCTCAATGCGCTAGTGTTCCAGCCCATCCTTACGGCGACGCTGAAAAGGCGTCGCGGCCCGGGCGAGACCACATGCAGCTGACCATCGAACGTTCCGCGCTCCTGAAAGCCCTCGGGCACGTTCAGAGCGTGGTCGAGCGCCGCAACACCATTCCGATCCTGTCGAACGTGCTGCTGAGCGCCGGGCGCGACCGCCTGTCCTTCGCCGCCACCGATCTCGACATGGAGATGGTCGACGAGGCCGAGGCCCAGGTGAACGTCGAGGGGCAGATCACGGCCCCCGCCCATACCCTGTATGAAATCGTCAAGAAGCTGCCGGACGGCGCCGAGGTCTCCCTGACCTATTCGGGCGACGATCCGCGTCTGGTGATCTCGGCCGGGCGTTCGCGCTTCAACCTGCCGGTGCTGCCGGCCGGCGATTTCCCGGTCATGTCGACGGAAACCTCGGGCGCGCGCTATAGCCTGCCCAAGGAAGACCTGGCCCGCCTGATCGACAAGACCCGTTTCGCCGTCTCGACCGAAGAGACGCGCTATTATCTGAACGGCCTCTATCTGCACACGGTGTCCGACGGCGGGATTCCCCTGCTGCGCGCCGTGGCCACCGACGGCCACCGCCTGGCCCTGGCCGAGACCCCGGCGCCGGAAGGCGCGGCGGGCGGCCCCGGCGTCATCGTGCCGCGCAAGACGGTCGATCAGGTCCGTCGCCTGCTGGACGACGGCGCCGGTTCGGTCGAGGTCCAGGTTTCGGCCCAGAAGATCCGCTTCGAGTTCGGCCACGCCAGCCTGACCTCCAAGGTCATCGACGGCGCCTTCCCCGACTATCTGCGCGTCATTCCCAAGGGCAACGACAAGCAGGCCGACATCGACAACGCCCTGTTCGCCAAGGCGGTCGACCGCGTGGCCACCATCTCGGCGGAGAAGAGCCGCTCGGTGAAGCTGGCCTTCGACAACGACCGGGTGAAGCTGACGGTCCGCAACATGGAAGCCGGCCAGGCCGAGGAAGAGGTCGAGATCGGCTATTCCGAGGAGCCGTTCGAGATCGGCTTCAACGCCCGCTACCTGCTGGACGTCGCCGGTCAGATCACCGGCGAGACCGCTCACTTCAAATTCGCCGATCCGGCCAGCCCGACCCTGGTGCTCGATCCGGCCGACGTGGGCGTGCAGTACGTGCTCATGCCGCTGAGGGTATGATCGAAAGCGCCGCTCACGCCGAAGGTCTTGCCTGGAGCAGCAGCCCGTTCGAGTACGGGCTGATGCTCCTGCTCGCCGCCCTTTTGGCCGGCGTGATTTCCTTTCTTGCACCGCTGGCTCCCGCGTCTTTCGCTTTCGCCTTTGTCGGCCCGTCGGTGATCGCGGGTTACGGCGTGCTTGGCCTTGTGCGGCCGAGGCAGGTGTCTCTCCAGTCGGAGTGCATGGTCATTCGACCTGTGCTCGGCAAAGAGAGACGTTTTGAGCGCGCGGACATCGTTGAGGTCAGAGAAGTCATGACGCCGCCTCTGGGTTCATTGATAGCGCGCGTGCGTGACCAAAAAGGCCGAACCAAAGGCGTGGTCGTGCAGAACCGACTGGTTTTGGCCGACGTGTCTGTCCGGCATGGCGGCAGAACCGTGGGTATCATTTCTTCAGTTCGCGGGCGTCGCCTTGCCGAATGGGTCGGGGGTGATTGTCCCGGCTCGAGCGCTTGATCCGCTCTCTCGCCCTCACCGACTTCCGTTCTTATGCGAGCGCCAGCCTGCCGGTTTCCGGCGGGGCCGTGGTGCTGCATGGGCCGAACGGGGCGGGCAAGACCAATCTGCTGGAGGCCATCAGCCTGCTGACCCCCGGCAAGGGGCTGCGCGGCGCGACGGCGCAGGAGATGGGGCGGCGCGAGCCGGGCGAGGCCGTGGGCCGGGCCTGGGCGGTCATGGTCACGCTGGATGAAGACGGCGAAGAGGTGCGCCTGGGCACGGGGGTTCAGATGCCGGGCGCCGCGCGGCGCATCGTTCGCATCGACGGCGAGACGGCGCCGCCTGGACGGCTGCTGGACCATCTGCGTCCGGTCTGGGCCACGCCCGAGCAGGACCGGCTGTTCTCCGATGCGCGAGCGGGGCGATTGCGGTTTTTCGATCGGCTGGTCTTCGCCGCCGATCCCGATCATGCGGCGACGGTCTCGACCTATGAAAAGGCCCTGCGAGAGCGGCTGAAGCTGCTGACCGACGGGGCTGAGGGCCGGCCCGCCGATCCCCTGTGGCTGGACGCCCTGGAGGCGCGGCTGTCCGAGGCCGGGGCGCGAGCCGCCATGGCGCGGACGCGGGCTCTGGCGGCGCTGCAGGCGGGCATCGATGCGCGCGACGATCGGCCCTTCCCTCAGGCCGACCTGGGCCTGACCGGCGCGGCCGAGGAGATGGCGGCGACGGGGGCGGACGAGGGGGATATTCTGGCCATGCTGGGCGAGGGCTTCATGCGGGCGCGAGGGCGCGACGCGGCGGCGGGACGCAGCCTGTTCGGGCCGCATCGCTCGGACCTGACAGCCATCCACCGCGAGAAGAACCGGCCCGCCGCCGAAGGGTCCTCCGGCGAGCAGAAGGCCCTGGTGCTGAACCTGATCCTGGCCCAGGTCGGGCGCCTCTCGGGCCAGAAGGCGCAGCCCGTCCTGCTGCTGGACGAGGCCCCGGCCCATCTGGACGAAGCCCGCCGCGCCGCCCTGTTCGACGAGATCGAGGCCTTGCAGTTGCAGGCCTTCATGACCGGCACCGAGCGCAGCCTGTTCGCCGCGCTGGAGGGGCGGGCGCAGTTCGTTTCGGTGGAAGGCGGCGGCCTGTCCGGCTGACCCTAAAGGCTCGCTTTTCCCGTCAAATTTCCTATATGTTATCGGCGTCGGGACGCGGTGATTTGCGATCTGACGCGGACGGCTGGAAGGCCGTCTTTTCCCCGTCCGTCCGCGGACCCTGAGCCGACGTTTTCATGACCGACCAGACTGAGACTTCGCCGGAATACGGCGCCGATTCCATCAAGGTTCTCAAAGGCCTGGACGCAGTGCGCAAGCGCCCCGGCATGTACATCGGCGACACCGACGACGGCTCGGGCCTGCACCACATGGTCTATGAGGTGGTCGATAACGCCATCGACGAGGCCCTGGCCGGCCACGCTGACCTGGTGACGGTCACCTTGAACGAGGACGGCTCGGTCACCGTGACCGACAACGGGCGGGGCATCCCGACCGCCATCCACGCCGAGGAAGGCATTTCCGCCGCCGAGGTCATCATGACCCAGCTGCACGCCGGCGGTAAGTTCGACCAGAACTCCTACAAGGTGTCCGGCGGCCTGCACGGCGTGGGCGTGTCCGTGGTCAACGCCCTGTCCGACTGGCTGGAACTGGTCATCTATCGCGACGGCAAGAAGCACAGCGTCCGCTTCGAGCGCGGCGAGACGGTGCGCTCGCTCGCGGAAGTCGGCGTCGCGCCGATGCGCGAGGACAAGGGTCGTCTGCTGACCGGCACCGAGGTCACCTTCTACCCGTCCGTCACCACCTTCAGTCACATCGACTTCGACCTGAAGACGCTGGAGCATCGCCTGCGCGAGCTGGCCTTCCTGAACTCTGGCGTGGTCATCAAGCTGTCGGATCATCGCGGCGCCGAGCCGGTCGAGATCCTGCTGCACTATGAGGGCGGCGTCGAAGCCTTCGTGCGCCACCTCGACAAGTCCAAGACCCCGATCCTGAAGGACGTCATCGTCATTCGCGGCCAGAAGGACGGCATCGAGCTGGACCTGGCCCTGTGGTGGAACGACAGCTACCACGAGACCATGCTGTGCTTCACCAACAACATCCCGCAGCGGGATGGGGGCACCCACCTGTCGGCCTTCCGCGCCAGCCTGACCCGCGTCATGGGCAGCTATATCGAGAGCTCGGGCCTGGCCAAGAAGGAGAAGGTCGCGCCGACCGGCGAGGACGCCCGCGAAGGCCTGACCTGCGTCCTGTCGGTCAAGGTGCCGGATCCCAAGTTCAGCTCGCAGACCAAGGACAAGCTGGTCTCAAGCGAGGTGCGCCCGGCGGTCGAGAACCTGTGCTCGGAGGGCCTGTCGACCTGGTTCGAGGAGCACCCGGTCGAAGCCAAGATGATCGTGTCCAAGATCATCGAGGCCGCCTCGGCGCGCGAAGCCGCCCGCAAGGCGCGCGACCTGACCCGCCGCAAGTCGGCGCTGGAAATCTCGAGCCTGCCCGGCAAGCTGGCCGACTGTCAGGAACGCGATCCGGCCAAGTCCGAACTGTTCATCGTCGAGGGCGATTCCGCAGGCGGCTCGGCCAAGCAGGCGCGCAACCGCGAGAACCAGGCCGTCCTGCCCCTGCGCGGCAAGATCCTGAACGTCGAGCGCGCGCGCTTCGACCGGATGCTGTCGTCGGACCTGATCGGCACGCTCATTCTGGCGCTGGGCACCGGCATCGGTCGCGACGACTTCAACGCCGACAAGCTGCGCTATCACAAGATCATCCTGATGGCCGACGCCGACGTCGACGGCGCCCACATCCGCACCCTGCTGCTGACCTTCTTCTATCGTCAGATGCCGGAGCTGATCGAACGCGGCCACGTCTACATCGCCCAGCCGCCGCTCTATAAGGTGTCGAAGGGCAAGCAGCACCGCTACGTCAAGGATCAGGCGGAGATGGACGCCTACCTGATCGAGGAAGGCTGCGCCGACGCCGAGCTGGACCTGTCCAACGGCGAGCGCCGCATGGGTCTGGACCTGCAGAGTCTGGTGCGCGAAGCCAAGGCCTTCAAGGCCCTGGTCGACCGTCTGGCCGCCCGCGCTCCCGCCTTCGCCATCGAGCAGGGGGCCCTGGCCGGCCTGTTCACCGAGAGCGCCGGCGAACTGGAGACGCGCGCCGCCAACGCGGCGACGCGCCTGAACCTCTACGCCGAAGAAGGCGACGGCCCGTGGTCGGGCGATCGCGCCGAGCAGGGCGGGGTGGTGTTCAGCCGCGTCCGCCGCGCCGTCAGCGAGACCATCGTCCTCGACGAGCAACTGGGCCGCTCGCTGGACGCCCGCCGTCTGGCCGAACGCGCCGCCACCTTCGAGGGCCTGTTCGACCAGCCCGGCGTCTATCGCCGCAAGGACAAGTCGACGACGATCCGCGGGCCCCTGGACCTGCTGAACGCCGTGCTGGACGCCGGCAAGAAGGGCATGGCCATCCAGCGCTACAAGGGTCTGGGCGAGATGAACCCCGAGCAACTGTGGGAGACGACGCTGGACGTCAACGCCCGCACCCTGTTGCAGGTCAAGGTCGAGCACGGCGACGACGCCGACGACCTGTTCGCCAAGCTGATGGGCGACGTGGTCGAGCCTCGCCGCGAGTTCATCCAGGACAACGCCCTGGACGCCGCCGTCGACGTTTGACGGTGTTCTTCGAGGGGCTCGAGTTGTGAAAAGGGCGGGGGAGTGGATCCCCCGCCCTTTTTGTTCAGCGCGTGGACGTCGAGGCTACTTGCCCCGTCCGCCATCGATAAAGGCCTGGATCGACGGCGATGTGCGGTCCGAGCGCATGCTTTCGCAGGCTACGCCCCTGATGTAGGCGACCAGGCTGTCGGCTGGAACGTCTTCCCAGGCGGCTTCGGGATCGGGGAAGCGGTCCGTGACTGCGCCGTCGGGACCGAACTGCGCCTCTTCCGTGATGCGGGCCTGATTGGCGCTGCAGCGGAAGGCGTAGGCGTCGATCTTGTGGCTGTAGTCTCCGGCCGTTCCCTGAACGGGCACCCGGGCGACGTTGACGGTAGTGTCGTCGCCGACAGTGCTTATGCTGGAGATGTCGGCGAGATAGGCGAAACGCGCGCTGGACGAAACGCCGTTCCATTCTTCGGCGGCGGTCGCGCTGAAGCTGAGGGCGGTCGCGGCGAGAACAATAGGCAGGGCGATAAGGTATTTCATTTTTTCCTCCCCAGGATGGGAGGACTTCACACCCGCGCCGGTGAAAATTCAACTGCCGCGGTCTGTCGATGAATTGTCGTTATCGTCGCCTAGGTTGTTTGGATGAGATTCTTCCTTCTCGTCCTCACGCTCGTCTTGGGGCTACCTGCGTCGATGGCCTGGGCGGCGCGGGCCCCGGCGCCCTTCATCTCGGATCGGATCGTCGTCGAAGCGCGGGGCGAGGGGGCGGACGTGATCCTGATTCCCGGTCTGGCCTCGACCTCGGCGGTCTGGGCGCGGACGGCCAGCGCCCTGGAGGGGCGGTATCGGGTGCATCTGGTGACTGTGCGCGGCTTCGGGGCGATCCCGCCGGGCGGGAACGCCGAAGGCCTGGTCGGCGGACCGGCCGCGGCGGAGATCCGGCGCTATATCGTCGAGAAGGGCCTGACGCGGCCCGCCGTCATCGGCCATTCCATGGGCGGGCAGATCGCCCTGCGGGTCGCCGCCGACGCGGGGCCGCGCGTGGGCCGGGTCATGGTGGTAGACGCCTCCCCCTTCTTTCCGTCTCTGATCAATGCGGGGGCGACCACGGGCGACGTCGAGCCTCTGGCGCGACTGGCCTATCAGGGCATCCTGCTGTTCGGAGACGAGGCGCTGAAGACCCATGCGGCAAGCCTGGGGGCGGACATGGGTGGAGCGGCGGACAATCTGTTCGGCTCCCTGGGCTGGCAGGGCGGCGACCGCCGCACCCTGGCGCAGGGTCTATACGAGGTGATGACGGTCGACTTGCGCGCGCGCTTGCCCGCCATCACCGCGCCGGTCACGGTGGTCTACGGTTGGAGCGCCGACGATCGCAGCCCGCGCAGCCAGATCGACGGCCTGTTCCGCGCCGGCTACCGCTCGCTGCGCACGCCGGCCGCCTTCGAACGGATCGAAGGGGCCGAGCACATGGTCATGATCGACCAGCCGCGCCGTTTCCAGGCAGCGGTCGAACGCTTCCTGCGCTGAGGTTTCAGCGCGGCTGAAGCGCGCGGATCGAAGCCAGAAGGCCCGCGTCGTCGGTCATGTCGCCTTCGATGACATACTGGGGGCGCTGCGGCTCGTTGTTGCCGCGTGCGCGGCCGCGATAGACCTTCATCGGCACGGCGATTTCGGCCAGGCCGCTGGGCAGGACGGGTTCGCGGATCTCCATGTAGACGGTGTCGGCCGAGGTTTCGCGACCGACCTGGAGGGCGCCGACGGTCTTCCACAGATCGACGGCGTCGAGGCAGGCCGAGCCGCAGCTGGAATCGGTCAGGACATAGACCCGGCCCGCCATCAGTTGCGGCGCGGGCGGCGGCGGGGCGGCGTCGGTCGGCTTTTCATCATTGGCGCTGCGCCAGTAGATCTGGCCGGCGGCCTGGGCCGCCTTCATGCCGTTGATGGCGTCTTCGGCCCAGGTGATCAGCTCCGGCTGGCCGTTCGTGGCGCGCAGCTTGTCCAGGAAGGCGGAGATTTCGGCGATATTGCCGTCCGAGGCGCGCCATTCGACGGCTTCGATCGCCGGTTCGGGGTGGGCGGCCATCCAGGCGTCGCCCCACAGGACCTGGGCCATCAGCTGGCTCCAGTGCGAGGAGCCGCCGCCGTTGCCGCGCAGGTCCAGCACCACATAGGGAGCGGCGCGCAGGGCGTCCTGCTTGGCCTTCATGTCGGCGACCAGGGCCGTCAGCTCGGCGTAGTTCTCGCTGGAGGGGTCGCCGTTGAAGGTGGGGGTCGAGATCCAGAAGCCGCCATCGTCGAAATGCTTCAGGGCGAAGTCGGGCCGGGCGCTCGGCGCCAGCTTCGTGCGGCGATCGCTCAGATCATCGGGCGTGGCGCGCCAGTCGAGGGCGTAGGTCTTGGTGGCGCCGTCCGCCTCGAAGCGGCAGGATTTCATTTCGGTCTGCCAGGGGTTTTCGGCGCTGATGAACAACCAGTCGCCGAAACGGGTCTGGATCGCCTCCAGGAACCAACGCCCCCTGAACTGGCCGATGCGCTGCTCGGACAGGGTGGCGGCGCTCACGCCGTCGCAGTCGATCAGCTTGGCGCCCAGCGGCGGGGCGGCGGCGTCGGCCTCGTCGCGGTTGGCCACCACCTGATCGGCGCCGCGATAGACGGTCAGGAAGCCGGGCCAGCGGGTCGGGAAGCCGAAGTCCCTCTGGGTCATGCTGATCTGGACGTGGCCGTCCTGGAAGCTGGCGACATAGGCGCGCAGCGCCCACCACCAGCCACCGGCGTCGGTGGTCGTCTTGGCCCGCTCCAGCGCCGCCGCCAGCCCCTGATCCAGGCGGGCGCGGAACTGGGGATTGAGCGGATCATGCGTGCCGGGGTGGCTGTCGATCATGATGTCATGCAGGGCGGTCGCGTCCCGAACCAGGGTCGCGGACCAGTCGCGCGGCTGAAGCATGGGCTTGGACATGTCAGTCGTCGCCGCGTCCTGGGCGAGAGTCTGCGTCGCGCCCGCCATCGCCAGACAGGCGACGCCCGCAGCCAGAAATCGTTTCATGCCTCACCTTTCGATCTGTCGTGAAAATGTGTCGCGTCGTGCGGGTTTCCACCAGTTAAGCTTTGGTCATGACGCCTGTTCGCTGGACCTTGTTCGGTCTTGAGGGCAGGGAAGGGTGCGATCAGGGGGAGGCGCGGTCATGCGAGTTCAACGGAGTGTTGCGATGCTGGTCGTTGCGGCGATCACGCTCTCCGGCTGTGCGACGGCGGTGGATCCGATCACCCGCAATGCGCCGCTCAAGCTGGCCTTGAACGAGTCGGTCGACGCCCTGCGCAAGAAGAGCGACGAAGGAGATCGGCCCGCCCAGTACGCCCTGTCCTTCCTGATGCAGACGGGCCTGCGCGGGGTCGAGAAGGACGCCCTGGGGGCGGAGGCCTTGCGGGCGCGGGCGGGTGAGAACCGCACGACGTCGACGGCGGTCTATATGCCCGGCGTCAACGGCAAGCCGGGCACGACGATGCTGGTGCCGATCACCTCGCCGGGCGTCAGCGACGCCGAGGCGCGTCGGCTGGACGCCTGCGGCCTGACCCTGCTGCTGGGCGAACCGGCCCTGGGGGCGATGGTGTGCGGTTCGCCGGAGGCCTATATCGATCTGCTGCCCGGCGGCGCGGGCCTGCGACAAGACATGATGCGACGGGTGATGGGCGGGGTCGTGCGCGTCGATCCGGCCTCGGTGCTGGATTGCGAAGACACCACGGCGCTGTGGGGCGACGCCGCCTTCCGCATGGCGACCGGCGATCAGGCGACCGCCGCGCTCGCCACAAACCGGATCATCGCCCTGTGCGGCGAAGGGCGAGACTCCTGGCATGCGCGGGTCATGCGCGCCCAGATTCATCTCGACGCCAGCGAGCCGGATGCGGCCCTGGCGGTGATCGGGCCCGTGCCGCGCCCGGCGCCGGCCCCGATCGGCGCCTTCGCCAGCCAGGTGGCGATGGCCGCCGAGGCCATGCGCGAGGACTGGGTCGGCTATCGCCGAGAACGTGACGCCATGCTGGCGGCTTCGCTGGCCGCGCTGCGCGCCGAACCGCAGACGCAGCTGGTCGAAACCTTCGCCGTCGAGGGGGGATCGGTGACGCTGTTCGCGCGTCCGGGCGAGGTCTTCGACGGGCTGGAAGGCCTGATGGTAGGGGTCCTGACGCCCGCTGACGAGCGGGCGCCGCCGCGCGGCTTCTGGCTGACCAGGCGCGAGAACGTCCTCAATGGAAAGGCCGCCTGGTTCCTCGACGAGTATCGCTGCGACGGTCGATCCAGCCTGGCCCATTTCGACGCCCGCCCCTCGGACGCCGTGGTGCGCGACCATCTCACGCGGCGGATGAGCGGCGCGTTGCAGCCGCTGACGACCGTGGTCGAGGGCGGTTCCGCGCCCGCCAGCGCCTGCCGCTGGCCGGTGCAGGTGGCGCCGGGTCTGGGCGACGATCCGGCGGTGATCGCGCGGGAGGCTCAGCCGGCCGAGGCCAGGGCCTCCAGCACGCCCTTGCCGTAGCGTTCCAGCTTGCCGGCGCCGACGCCGGAGATGCGGCCCAGGGCGTCGAGGTCGCGCGGCTCGCTGAGGGCGATCTCGACCAGGGTCTTGTCCTGGAAGATGACATAGGGCGGGACGTGCTGCTCGGCGGCGCGGTCGCGGCGCCAGGCGCGCAGGACCTCGAAACGGGCGCGCACGTCGGTGTCCAGCGCCTCGGCGGCGAGGTTGCGACCGGCGTTGCGGCGCGGGCGTTCGGCCTCGACGACGCGGACCGGAGCCTTGCGCACCTGAATGGGACGCTCGCCGCGATAGACGGCGCGGACGGCCTCGGCATCGCCCAGTTGGATGATGGGCTTGCCCTCGTTCGGGTCCTCGACCAGCAGGCCCTCGAACAGCAGGTGGTCGATGACGTCGCGCCAGGCGGTTAGCGACAGGTCGGCG
Organism: Brevundimonas sp. NPDC090276; assembly: GCF_044772165.1. Taxonomy (NCBI): domain Bacteria; kingdom Pseudomonadati; phylum Pseudomonadota; class Alphaproteobacteria; order Caulobacterales; family Caulobacteraceae; genus Brevundimonas; species Brevundimonas sp. NPDC090276. The sequence continues at coordinate 413,730 of NZ_JBIVYK010000001.1, forward strand.
CCGATGCCCCAGGTGGACAGGTTCGACTCCCAGTTCTGGACGTCCTTGGTCTTGCCCAGCAGGTGGTCGACGACGCGGGTCCGGCCGAAGCGTTCACCGAGGCGTTGCACCGCCGCCAGGGCCTTTTGCGCCGGGACCACGGCGTCGAAGGTGGCGGGCGGGTCGCCGCAGATGTCGCAGACGCCGCAGGGCTGGGCGTCGGTCTCGCCGAAGTAACGGCGCACGGCCTGAGGGCGGCAGACGGCGCCGTCCAGCATGGCGAACAGCTGGCGCACCTTGCGCGTCTGGACCTGTTTGATCTCCTCGGCCATCGGGCGGCCTTCGAGGCGGCGCAGGGACCAGGCGATGTCGGAGGGGCCATAGAGGGTGATGCCCTCGGCGGGTTCGCCGTCGCGTCCGGCGCGACCGATCTCCTGCCAGTAGGCCTCAAGGCTGCCGGGCGGATCGGCGTGGATGACGAAGCGGACGTCGGGCTTGTCCACCCCCATGCCGAAGGCGATGGTGGCGACCATGACGGCGCCGTCCTCGGCCAGGAACCGCTCCAGCCGCCGGTCGCGGTCCTTGGCGTCGAAGCCGGCGTGATAGGCGATGGCGTTGACGCCCCCGTCGCGCAAGGTTTGCGCCACGCGCTCGCAGCCGTCGCGGCTGCCGCAATAGACCACGCCCGACTTGCCGCGCCGCTCGCGCACCAGTTCGACCACGGCGGCGTCGGTGCGGGCGCGGCTGCCGTTGATCTTGCGCTCGGCGGACAGCTGCAGATTGGGGCGGGCGAAGCTGTCGACGAAGACGCGGGCCTCGCCCAGCCGCAGCGACGCCAGAATGTCTTCGCGGGTGCGGGCGTCGGCGGTGGCGGTGACGGCGATGCGCGGCACGCCGGGGAAGATCTCGGCCAGACGGCCCAGCGAGCGGTAGTCAGGGCGGAAGTCGTGGCCCCACTGGGAGACGCAGTGGGCCTCGTCGATGGCGATCAGGCTGAGGTCGATCTCGGACAGGCGTTCCAGCATGGAGCCTGCGGCCAGGCCTTCGGGCGAGACGTAGAGCAGGTCCAGTTCGCCGGAGCGGGCGGCGCGCCAGATGGCCGAGCGCTCCTCCATCGGCACGCCGGAATCGAGGCGGGCGGCGGCCACGCCCTGTTGCTTCAGGGCCTCGACCTGATCGGTCATCAGGGCGATCAGCGGCGACACCACCAGACCGACCCCGCGGCGCAGGATGGCCGGGATCTGATAGCAGACGCTCTTGCCGCCGCCGGTCGGCAGCACGGCCATGACGTCGCGCCCGGCCAGAACCTCGGCCACGACATGGGCTTGCAGGCCGCGAAAATCGGCGTGGCCCCAGACCCGGCCCAGAACCTCGCGCGCGGCGCTCAGGTCAAGCGGAGCGGGCAGGGCGGAACGGCGGGGGTCAGCGAGCATCGGCGGGTTGTGCCTGATCCGTTCCGGGGTGTCACGGCTCGCCCTTCGCGAAGAGGCAGGAAAAGGGTATGGGGCGCCCCATGACCATGATCCTCTATGGCCGCCCGCCGGCGGTGTTCGACGTTCCGACCGGCGCGGTGCAGACCTCGCCCCTGATCCCCGGCGCGATCGCGCTGGAAGACCTCGCCCCCGGTTCGGTGGACGAGGCCATGATCTACGCCCCGCCCGGCGTGGTGGAGCGGCGCTATACCCTGGCGATGGCGCTGCGGGCGCTGAAGGCCGGCGGACGCCTCGATGTCATGGCGCACAAGAGCAAGGGCGGCTCGCGTTTGGCCAAGGAACTGAAGAGCTTCGGCCTCGAATTCGGCGAGACGGCCAAGGCCCACCATCGCCGCTGCGTCGTCACCCGTCCGGAGACGATCGAGGGACTGGACGCGGCGATCGACGCGGGCGTCCTGCAACAGGTCGAGGGTCTGGACGCCTGGTCGCAGCCGGGCGTCTTCGCCTGGGATCGGGTCGATCCGGGCACGGCCCTGCTGGCCGGGGTCATGCCGCCGCTGAAAGGCGCGGGCGCCGATCTGGGCTGCGGCTTCGGGGCCCTGTCGCTGGTGGCGCTGCGCTCGCCGGCGGTGACATCCCTGCGTCTGATCGACCTCGACAGGCGCGCCGTGGCGGCGGCGAGGAAGAATGTTGAAGATCCGCGCGTCAGTTTCGAGTGGGCCGACGTGCGCACCCTGTCGACGGCGGGCGAGCTGAACTTCATCGTCAGCAATCCGCCCTTCCACGACGGCGGGACCGAGGATCGCCGTCTGGGCCAGAACTTCATCCGTCAGGCGGCGGCCCTGCTGAAGACCGGCGGCGTACTGTGGCTGGTGGCCAACCGGCACCTGCCCTACGAGGCCGAACTGAACGCCGCCTTCAAGCGGGTGCGGATGGTCGCCGATCAAGGCGGCTACAAGATCTTCGAGGCGGTGAAGTAGTGGCCGCCAAAACTCCCACTTCGCGTGTCGACAAGCTGCTGGGCTCGATGGGCTACGGCTCGCGGGCCGAGATGGCGCGGCTGGGCAAGGCGGGCGGCATCGTGCTGGACGGCGCTGACCTGACAGATGTGTCCAGGCGTATCCCGGTGACGCCCGACCTGCCGACGCGGATGGAGATCGACGGCGAGCCGCTGGACCCGGTGGCCGGTCTGGTCATGTTGCTGAACAAGCCGCTGGGCATGACCTGTTCGCGCAAGGAAGACGGGGCGCTGGTCTATGACATCCTGCCGGACCGGTGGAAGCGTCGTGACCCGGCCATCTCGACCATCGGGCGGCTGGACAAGCAGACCTCGGGCCTGCTGCTGCTGACCGACGACGGCGACCTGCTGCACCGGGTGATCTCGCCCAAGCGTCATGTGGCCAAGGTCTATCGCGCGACCTTGGCGCGGCCCCTGACTGGGACCGAAGGCGCGCTGTTCGCCTCGGGCGATCTGGTGCTGGAGGGCGAGGACAAGCCGCTGTCGCCCGCCATCCTCGAGGTCGTGTCGCCGACCGAGGCCCTGCTGACGGTGACCGAGGGCCGCTATCATCAGGTGCGCCGGATGTTTGCTGCGGCGGGCAACCACGTCGAGGCCCTGCACCGCGAGCGGCTGGGCGGGCTGGTGCTGCCGGACGATCTGGCGCCGGGCGAGTGGCGGCTGCTGACGCCGGAAGAGATTGAGCTGATCTTCGCCTGATCTTGACCCCGGGCGTCGTCTCGCGCACCTCCCTCTCATGACCCTGGCCAAGATTTGCGGACTGACGACGCCCGAGACGCTGGAGGCGGCGCTGCAGGGCGGCGCGGCCTTCGTCGGGGCGGTGGTGTTTGAAAAGAGCCCGCGCCACATTCCGCCACTGCACGCGGCGACCCTGTTCGACCGGGCGCGGAAGCGGGCGAAGATCGTGGCGGTGCTGGTCGATCCCGACGACGCCCTTTTGACCGAGGTGGGGCTGATCCTGCGGCCCGACCTGATCCAGTTGCATGGTCATGAGACGCCGCAGCGCGCTGTCGAGGTGCGGCGGCTAACCGGGGCGGGGATCATCAAGGCCCTGCCGATCCGCAGCGAGGTCGACTTTGCGTCCGTGCCGGACTGGGCCGACGTGGCCGATCATCTGCTGTTCGACGCCAGGCCACCTGAGGGCTCGGACTTGCCGGGCGGGGTAGGAGCCTCGTTCGACTGGGCGCTGATGCAGAACAGGGCGCTTCCGGCAAACTGGTTCCTCGCAGGCGGGCTGGATCCGCAAAATGTCACCGAGGCGGTGCGGATTTCGGGGGCGCCTTTGGTCGATGTCTCCTCTGGCGTCGAAAGCAAACCCGGTGTTAAGGACCCTGACCGCATCCGCGCCTTCCTCGAGGCCGTATCCCGGTCCTGATTTCGTCGCCTTCCCGCGAAAGACTGCCGCTCGTGAACGCAAACCTGTCCAATACCTACGCCTGGCCTGACGCCGAGGGCCGCTTCGGTCCCTATGGCGGCCGCTTCGTGCCCGAAACCCTGATGCCGCTCATTCACGAGCTGAACGCGGCCTATGAGGCGGCCAGGGCCGACCCCAGCTTCCAGGCCGAGCTGGACGGCTTCCTGACCCACTATGTCGGTCGCGAGAGCCCGCTCTATTTCGCCGAGCGCCTGACCGACCACTTCGGCGGGGCCAAGATCTGGCTGAAGCGCGAGGACCTGAACCACACGGGCGCGCACAAGATCAACAACTGCATGGGCCAGATCCTGCTGGCCCGCCGCATGGGCAAGACGCGGATCATCGCCGAGACCGGCGCCGGTCAGCACGGCGTGGCCTCCGCCACCGTCTGCGCCCGTTTCGGCCTACCCTGCACCGTCTATATGGGCGCGGTCGACGTCGAGCGTCAGCAACCCAACGTCTTCCGCATGAAGCTGCTGGGGGCCGAGGTCGCGGCGGTGACGGCGGGGGCGGCGACGCTGAAGGACGCCATGAACGAGGCGATGCGTGACTGGGTCACCAACGTCGAGGACACCTATTACATCATCGGCACGGCGGCGGGCCCGGCCCCCTATCCGGCCATGGTGCGGGACTTCCAGTCAGTGATCGGCAAGGAGATCAAGCGTCAGTCGCTGGCCCAGATCGGGCGTCTGCCCGACGCCGTGGTGGCCTGCATCGGCGGCGGCTCCAACGCCATCGGCGCCATGCACCCCTTCATCGAGGACGAGGGCGTGCGCCTGATCGGCGTCGAGGCGGCGGGTCATGGTTTGGACACGCCCGAGCACGCCGCCAGCCTGAAGGGCGGCCGCCCCGGCGTGCTGCACGGCAACCGCACCTATCTGCTGCAGGACGCCGATGGCCAGATTCTGGAAGGCCACTCCATCTCGGCCGGTCTCGACTATCCGGGCATCGGGCCGGAGCACGCCTGGCTGAACGACCTCGGTCGCGGCGAGTACCTGTCGGCCACCGACGATGAGGCCCTGGAGGCCTTCCAGCTGCTGTCGAAACTGGAAGGCATCATTCCGGCGCTGGAGCCCTCGCACGCCCTCGCCCGCATCGGCGAAGTCGCCAAGGACGTCGGCAAGGACGGCGACGTCGTGCTGGTCCTGTCGGGCCGGGGCGACAAGGACATCTTTACCGTAGCCAAGCATCTGGGCGTGGAGCTTTGAGCATGAACAATCTTCTGATCGCGGCCCTGGCTGTCGCCGTTTCGCCGACCCTGACGATGGCCAATGCCCAGGCGGCGCCCGCCGCGCCGTCGCCGGTTCAGGCCGAGGCGTCTGCCGCCGACCTGACCGCATCTGATTTTCCGGTTCTGGCGCCGGCCCAGGCGTCTTCGGATTGCGGGGGCTTGCTGCGTTCTCCTGCCGTTTGCGTCACGGCTCGACTGGATCAGATCGCCGCCCTTGGGACTGCTTACGAAGAACACTTGAAGGGGCTTGGCTGGCTGGCCGCCGACGGCGACGATAATCGCATCATCTTCGTCCGGCGCCGCGAGAACGGCGGCTGCGACGGGATGCAGATGATCGCCTTCTACGACGAGTCCAAGCCCGCCGAAGCGACCGCACCCGGCTACCTCGGCTTCGCCGCCATCCCCGGCGACGTCTGCACGGGCCAACCGGCCGCCGGAGTGACGCCCCAGTGACGACGGCACGTATCGACGCCCGCTTCGCCGCGCTGAAGGCCGAGGGCCGGGCCGGCTTCATCCCCTATGTCATGACCGGCGATCCCAGCCGCGACGAGGCGCTGGAGATCCTGCGCGGCCTGCCCGGCGCGGGGGCCGATCTGATCGAACTGGGTCTGGCTTTCTCGGACCCCATGGCCGAGGGGCCGCCGATCCAGCGCGCCGCTCTGCGTGGACTTGCGGCGGGGATGACCCTGCGCGGCACGCTCGATCTGGTGGCGGATTTCCGCAAAGGCGACGACGCTACCCCGGTTATTTTGATGGGCTATCTGAACCCGGTTGAAAGTTATGGCTACGAAGCCTTCGCGCGCGACGCAGCGGCGGCGGGCGTGGACGGTCTGATCGTGGTCGACTGCCCGCCGGAAGAGGCCGGGCCTCTGGCGGCGGCGCTGGACGCCCAGTCGGTGTCGCTGATCCGTCTGGCCACGCCGACCTCGGACGACGACCGGTTGAAGGTCATCGCTCAGGGCACCTCGGGCTTTGTCTATTATGTCTCCGTTGCTGGCGTGACGGGCGTGAAGGAGGCGCAGGCCGCCGCCGTCGCCCCCGCTGTGGAGCGGGTCCGCAAGGCCGCCAACCTGCCGGTCGCCGTCGGCTTCGGCGTCAAGACGCCTGAGCGCGCCGCCGAGATCGCCCGCGTGGCCGATGCGGTGGTGGCCGGGTCGGTCTTCGTGGATGAAGTGGCCGCCGCTCTGGCGGCGAACGAACCCGCCGTCCCCCGCGTTCTGGCCAAGGTGAAGGCCCTGGCCGATGCGGTGAAAACCGCCAGAACTAGTGCTTCCGTCGCGGAAACCGTCTAAAGGCGCGCCCATGGTCGACAAGAACACCGAGAACAAGCCGCGCGGCGGCTGGCTGTCCCGCTTCGCTCCGGGCGTGCGCAAGATCGTCAGCCGGCGCGATACGCCCGACAACCTGTGGGTCAAGGACCCGGACAGCGGCGAGATGCTGTTCCGCACGGACCTGGAGGCGGCCCTGTGGGTGACGCCGTCGGGCCGTCACATGCGCATCAATGCGCCGACCCGTCTGAAGGCCACCTTCGACGGCGGCGTGTTCGAGAGCATCGACACGCCGGACGTGCCGGAAGATCCGCTGAAATTCTCGGACGGCAAGTCCTATAAGGACCGCCTGAATGCGGCCCGTAAGGCGGCGGGCCGCAAGGACACCATGGCGATCGGCTATGGCGAGATCGACGGCGTGGCCGCGGTCGTCATCGTTCAGGACTTCACCTTCATGGGCGGGTCGCTGGGCATGGCGGCGGGCGAGGCGTTCGTCGCCGCCGCCCGTGAAGCCGTGAAGCGTGGCGTGCCCTTCGTCTGCTTCACCGCCGCCGGCGGCGCGCGGATGCAGGAAGGCGCCCTCAGCCTGATGCAGATGGCCCGCACCACCCTGGCGGTGCAGGAGGTGAAGGCGGCGCAACTGCCCTACGTCGTGGTCCTGACCGACCCGACCACGGGGGGCGTGACCGCCTCCTACGCCATGCTGGGCGACGTCCACCTGGCCGAGCCGGGCGCCCTGATCGGCTTCGCCGGCCCGCGCGTGATCGAGACCACCATCCGCGAGAAGCTGCCGCCGGGCTTCCAGCGCGCCGAATATCTGCAGGGCAAGGGCATGGTCGACAAGGTGGTGGCGCGCGGCGATCTGCCGACCGTCCTGGGCCAGATCCTGTCCATGCTGATGGGCGGCAAGCGCAAGGCGGCCTAAGGGCGTCTATGGACCCGATCTCGGAACGCCTGCGCGCCCGCCATCCCCAGCGCATCGACCTGTCGCTGGACCGGATGCGGGCCCTGTGCGCCGCCCTGGGCGATCCGCAGGATCGGCTCCCGCCGGTGGTCCATGTCGCCGGCACCAACGGCAAGGGCTCGACGGTATCCCTGATCCGGGCCATTGCTGAAGCGGCGGGCCTGCGGGTCCACGCCTACACCTCGCCGCATCTGGTGCGCTTCAACGAGCGCATCCGCTTGGCCGGGAGCCTGATCAGCGACGATCAGCTGAACGCCATCCTCGATCGCATCGAGGCTGTGGCGGGCGAGGCCACCGTGTTCGAAAGCACGACCGCCGCCGCCTTCCTGGCCATGAGCGAGACCCCCGCCGACCTGGCCATCATCGAGGTCGGTCTGGGCGGATCGCTGGACGCCACCAATGTCATCGACCGGCCGCTGCTGAGCGTCATCACCCCGGTCGATCTGGATCACGCCGAGTTCCTGGGCGACCGGCTCGAGGGCGTCGCCGCCGAGAAGGCGGGCATCCTGAAAGCCGGGGCGCGGGGCGTCATCGCCCGTCAGTCGGAGGCCGTCATGGCCGTGATCGAGCGTCGTGCGGCCGAGGTCCATTCGCCCCTGACCGTCATGGGCGTGGACTTTGACGCCTGGGCCGAGCGCGGCGGGCTGGTTTATCAGGATCAGGAACGCTTCCTCGACCTGCCGGCCCCGGCGCTGAGCGGGCCGCACCAGTTCGACAACGCCGGGGTGGCCGTGGCCGCCGCGCTGGAGCTGGACCTGCCCGAAGCCGCCATCGCGGCGGGGCTGAAGGCCGTGCGCTGGCCCGCGCGGATGCAGCGGCTGACCGTCGGTCCCTATGCCGAGAAAGCGCAAAAGGCTGACGCCGAACTGTGGCTGGACGGCGGGCACAATCCCCACGCCGGACGGGCCCTGGCCCGGTCGTTGGCTGAGCGTCAGTCGCGGGCGCCGCGACCCACCGCCCTGATCGTCGCCATGCTGGTCAACAAGGACGCGGGCGGCTTCTTCGAGGCGCTGAAGGGGCTCGACGCCCAGGTTTTCACCGTGTCCTTCGACGGCGCGGCCGCCGATCCGACGGCCTTGGCCGCCGTGGCCCAGGGGCGCGGCTTCGGCGCCCTGCCGGCTGGATCAGTCGACGAGGCGCTGGACCGGGCGCTGGCGCTGGGCGCGGGCCGCATCGTCATCTGCGGTTCGCTGTATCTGGCCGGCGAGGTGCTGGGCGCCAGCCCCGAGACCTGGCCCGTCTAGCCCTGCTTAGCCCTGGGCCTTGAAGGCGGGCAGCAGGGCGCCGAGGCGTTTTCCCATTTCCTCGGCCATGGCCTGAACCCCGTTGAGGGGGCGCATCATGACCTCGAAATCGACGATCTGGCCGTCTTCGTTGAAGCGGATGAAGTCGATGCCCTTGACGCCCTTGTCCCCGACCTTGGCGCTGAACTCCAGCACCACGCTGAGGCCGTCGGCGGTGGCGGCTTCGCGGTGGTAGGCGAAGTCGGTGAAGACGCTGGCGGCGGTGCTGACCGCCAGAACCACGGCGTCGGCGCTGTGATAGGCCTTGTAGGCGACCGGCGAGCGGAAGACGGCGTCGGGATGGGTGATGGCGCGAAGGCCGCTCAGGTCCTGGGCTGTGACCATGGCGTGCCACCTGGCGAGCGAAGCGGCGGCGGCGGGGTGCAGGGTCAGCGTCGTCATGGGCTTTCCTCCTTTAGATGGCGGCGGCCAGGCGCACGCCCTGGTCGATGGCGCGTTTGGCGTCCAGTTCGGCGGCCACGTCGGCCCCGCCGATCAGATGAACCGAGCAGCCGCGCGCGACCAGGTCGTCGTGCAGATCGCGCAGGGGCTCCTGCCCGGCGCAGATGACGACGTGATCGACCGGCAGGGTCTTGTCGGCGCCGTCGATGGTTACGTGCAGACCGTCATCGTCGATGCGGCGATAGGCGACGCCGCTGGCGGTGACGACGCCGTGCATCTTCAGCGCGGCGCGGTGAATCCAGCCGGTGGTGCGGCCCAGACGCTCGCCGACCTTGCCGGTCGAGCGCTGCATCAGGAAGACCTGACGCTCGGCCGGTTCGACCTGCGGCGCGGTGCGGCCCCCGGCGGTCTTGTAGTCGGGATCGACGCCCCAGGTGCGGAAGAAGCGGTCGATGGACGGGGCTTCATGCCGCTCGACCAGATATTCGCTGACATCGTGGCCGATGCCGCCGGCGCCGATGACGGCCACAGTCTTGCCGACCGGAACCTCGTCGCGCAGGACGTCGAGGTAGGACAGGGTCTTGGGGTGGTCCACGCCGTCGATCTCGGGCGTGCGCGGGTTGACGCCGGTGGCCAGGATGATTTCGTCGAAGCCCTCGTCGGCCAGGGCGTTCGCCTCGGCGCGGGTGTTCAGGCGGACCTTGACCCCGGTCAGTTCCAACTGCTTGCGGAAGTAGCGCAGGGTCTCTCCGAACTCCTCCTTGCCGGGGATCTTCCGGGCGATGTTGAACTGGCCTCCGACTTCGTTCGCGGCCTCGATCAGGGTGACGGCATGGCCGCGCTCGGCGGCGGTCACGGCGAAGGCGAGGCCGGCGGGGCCGGCGCCGACGACGGCGATCTTCCTGGGCGTTTCAGCCGGGGCAATGATCAGTTCGGTCTCGTGGCAGGCGCGCGGATTGACCAGGCAGGAGGTGATCTTGCCGGCAAAGGTGTGGTCCAGGCAGGCCTGGTTGCAGCCGATGCAGGTGTTGATCTCGTCGGCGCGGTTCTCGCGCGCCTTCTGCACAAAGGCGGCGTCGGCCAGCAGGGGCCGGGCCATCGACACCATGTCGCAATAGCCTTCGGCCAGCAGGCTCTCGGCCACCTCCGGCGTATTGATGCGGTTGGTGGCGACCAGGGGGATGGAGACCTCGCCCTTCAGCCGCTTGGTCACCCAGGCGAAGGCGGCGCGCGGGACGCTGGTGGCGATGGTGGGGATGCGGGCCTCGTGCCAGCCGATGCCGGTGTTGAGGATGGTGGCGCCCGCCGCCTCGATGGCCTTGGCCAGTTGCAGCACCTCGTCGGCGGTCGAGCCGCCCTCGACCAGATCCAGCATCGACAGGCGGTAGATGATGATGAAGTTGGGTCCGACCTTCTCGCGCGTGCGGCGCACGATCTCGAGCGGCAGACGGATGCGGTTCTCATAGGAGCCGCCCCATTCGTCGTCGCGCTGGTTGGTGCGGGCGGCGATGAACTCGTTGATCAGATAGCCCTCGGACCCCATGACCTCGACGCCGTCATAGCCGGCGGACTGGGCCAGGGCGGCGCAGCGCACGAAGTCCTCGATGGTCTGCTCGACCTCCTCGCCGGTCAGGGCGTGGGGGGCGAAGGGGGTGATCGGGGCCTGGATGGCCGAGGGCGCGACCAGATCCGGGTGGTAGGCGTAGCGGCCGAAATGCAGGATCTGCAGGGCGATCTTGCCGCCCTCGGCGTGGACGGCGGCGGTGACCAGGCGGTGGTGGTCGGCCTCTTCCTCAGTGGTCAGCTTGGCGCCCCAGGGCATGGGACGGCCGCGTTCATTGGGCGAGATGCCGCCGGTGACGATCAGCCCGACCTCGCCGCGCGCCCGTTCGGCGTAGAAGGCGGCCATGCGCTCGAAGCCGTTCTCGACCTCCTCCAGCCCGACGTGCATCGAGCCCATCAGCACCCGGTTCTTGAGTGTGGTGAAACCGAGGTCGAGGGGCTTGAGCAGTTCGGGGTAGGGCATGGCGGCGGCCTAGTTATGCAATCAGTTGCATAACTAGTATCGCGGTCTCGGCATTATGCAATGGGTTGCAATGGCCGCGCCGACCTAGGGCTTCTTGATGAACTGGGGCAGCAGGCTGGCCACCACCTTGCGGCCGGCGTCGTCGGGCTGGTCCAGCATGGCGCGCAGGGGCGGGCCGATCAGGGCCTCGCCGAAGGCGCTGAGGGCGATGAACAGGACGGCCGAGCCGATGCGTTCGCGCGCCTCGCCGTCGTCGCCCATTTTTTCGGCGATGGCGTTGACCAGGTTGAGCACGGCGTTGCGCACCGGCTCCAGATGGGTCAGGTCGCCCGACAGGGCGATCCAGGCCGCCAGCCGCCCGGCGCCGCCCTCGGCGAAGGCGTCGAAGACGGCGTTGATCAGCTCCATCGGCGCGGCGTCGTCGGTGCGCAGTCGCGCCACGGCGGCTTCCAGAGCCTGATCCAGATCCGCCACCATCGAGCCCATCAGCGCCGACTGCAACCCGGCGGCCGAGCCGAAGTGGTGGATCAGATTGGCGTGGGTCACGCCGATGTCCGCCGCGACCGCCGACAGGGTCACCGCATTGGGGCCGCCCGACAGCAGCAGGGCGCGCGCGGCCTCCACCGCCTCGCGGCGCGCTTCATCAGGCGAGCGACGGCGACGGCGCGGTTTTTCGATCTTGGCAATTGACATGTGTGTAAATGACATTCATGTAGATAGTTCGTCGTTCTAGGCTTCCGTAGAGGAACCCGCAAGTGCAAGCCGTCTCAAGCCTCCCCGCTTTTGATCTGTCCGCCCGCGCGACTGCTCGTCAGCCTTCGCAGCTGACCGCCCATCGCGTCCAGCCGATTCGCGCGCTACGCGCCATGCGCCGCCTGGTGGCGGACAAGGACGACACCGAACAGGTGTTCGAAATCATGAACGCCCTGTCGGGGCGCTCGCCTGACTGGGGCTACAGTCGTCTGCTGGCGACGCCCGAAGGCGGGGTGCAGGCCTATCGCCGCATCGAGCTGGTGGACCGGCTGCAGGACCGCGTCTGGCTGGAGCAGTTCGCGCCGGGATCGGTCGGCGCGGCCTATCGCGACTTTATCGACGCGCAGAACTTCTCGGCCTATGGCCTGGCCGACGAGAGCCGCAAGATCGCTGACACCGAGATTGAGGCGGCGCACCCGCGCGCCTGGTTCGCGCGGCGGATGCGCGACGTGCACGACGTCTGGCACGTCCTCACCGGCTATCAGGCCGATGCCCTGGGCGAGGCCTGCCTTGTGGCGTTTTCGCTGCCGCAGACGCGCAGCGCGGGCTTTGGCCTGATCGCCTCGGGGATCGCCGTCCAGTTCATGCGCGCCCGCACCGGCTATCCCTGCGCCCGGGCCGTGTTCCAGGCCTGGCGGGACGGGCGTCGCGCCGCCTGGCTGCCGGGCGAGGACTATGAGCGTCTGTTCGCCGAGCCGCTGGAGGTCGCGCGTCGCCGACTGAAGATCCCGACGCCGACCGTCTATCAGCGCGTGCCCGCCTCGGTGCGCAACGCCTATCAGGGCGGCAAGGGATGAGGCGAGGCGTATGGGTCCTGGGGGCCATTGTGGCGGTTTCGCTCGCCTCTCCGGTCATGGCGCAGGATGAGGCCCTGCTGGGGCGCTGGCGCACCCCGGCCCAGAACGGGGTGGTCGTGATCGAGCGCTGTGGCGGGGGGCTGTGCGCCAGGGTGGCGGACGCCGCTGCCCTGCGGGTGAACCCGGATCAGCGCGACGTGCGTAATCGTGATCCGGCCCTGCGGAGCCGTCCGGTCAAGGGGCTGACGGTGGTTCGGGCGGCGTCCGGCGGGCCGCGCGTATGGAGCGCCGGGCCCCTCTATGACCCGGATAGCGGCCAGGGGGCGGCCACGGGGACGCTGACCCTGATCGAGCCCGATCGGCTGGCGGTGCGGGGCTGCATCGCCCGGATGCTGTGCCGGACCCAGACCTGGACGCGGGCGCGCTGAGCGCAACCCGGCCTGACGGACGACGCTTGTAATCGAGAGAGGCCGTCGGGGGGACCGTGTCGGCCGTGAGGAAAGAACCATGCTGATCTGGATTGGCGCGCTGGCCCTCGGGGTCTTCATCCTGACCTTCGTTCAGGCGCGGATGGCGGCGTGGACGCTGGCCGTCGCCGCCTGGATCGCGGCGGGCTGGGGCGCGCAAGTGATCACGCCGACGACGGCGGGGATCATGGCGGCGGTGCTTGCGCCGGTTTTGTTGCTGCTGACCGTCAAGCCCCTGCGCCGGGCCATTCTGTCTCGCCCGGCCATGGCGGGCTTCCGTCAGATCATGCCGAGGATGAGCCCGACCGAACAGGCGGCGGTCGAGGCGGGCAATGTCTGGTGGGACGCCGAACTGTTCGCTGGCAGGCCCGACTGGAAACGGCTGCTGGCTACGCCCGCGCCGGGGCTGACCGCCGAGGAGCAGAGCTTCCTCGACAATGAGACCGAGCATCTGTGCGATCTGGCCAACGACTGGGAGACCACCTCCGTCTGGCAGGACCTGTCGCCCGAGGCCTGGGCCTACGCCAAGGACAAGGGCTTCCTGGGGATGATCATTCCCAAGGCCTACGGCGGCCGGGGCTTCTCGGCCTATGGTCACAGCCAGGTGATCCAGAAGCTGTCGACGCGCTGCTCGGCGGCGGCGGTCTCGGTCATGGTGCCGAACTCCCTGGGCCCGGCGGAGCTGCTCCTGCACTACGGCACGGAAGCGCAGAAGGACCACTATCTGCCGCGCCTGGCGCGCGGCGAGGAAATTCCGTGCTTCGCCCTGACCAACCCCTATGCGGGGTCCGACGCCGCTTCGATCACCGATACCGGGGTGGTCTGCAAGGCGATGTGGAAGGGCGAGGAGACCCTCGGCTTCCGCATCAGCTGGCGAAAGCGCTACATCACCCTGGCCCCGGTCGCGACCGTGCTGGGGCTGGCTTTCCGGGCGACCGATCCCGACGGCCTGCTGGGCGGTGAGGCGGAGCCGGGCATCACCTGCGTCCTGATCCCGCGCGACCATCCGGGCGTGAATATCGGACGGCGTCACTGGCCGCTGAACGCCGTCTTCCAGAACGGCCCGACCAGCGGCGACGACGTCTTTGTGCCCATGGACATGGTCATCGGCGGGCGCGAGCAGGTCGGGAACGGCTGGCGGATGCTGATGGAGTGTCTGGCCGCGGGCCGGGCCATCTCTCTGCCGTCGTCCAATGTCGGCATGTCCAAGCTGGCCGTCGGCATGGTCGGGGCCTACGTCGCCATCCGACGCCAGTTCAACCAGCCCATCGGCGCCTTCGAGGGGGTGCAGGAGGCTCTGGCCCGGATGGCGGGGCACCTCTACGCCTCGGACGCTGTGCGGCGTCTGGCGGCGGCGGCGCTGGATCAGGGCGAGAAGCCCTCGGTCGTCTCGGCCATCGCCAAATATCATGTCACCGAGCGCGCCCGCATTGTCATCAACGAGGGCATGGACGTGGTCGGCGGCAAGGGCGTCTGCATGGGGCCGGGCAACTTCCTGGCCCGCGCCTATCAGCAGATCCCGGTCGCCATCACCGTCGAGGGCGCCAACATCATGACGCGGACCCTGATCATCTATGGTCAGGGCGCCATCCGCTGCCATCCCTATGTCCTGACGCTGATGCGGACGGCGGGGGCGGGCGAGATCAAGGCGTTCGATGCGGCCCTGTTCGGCTATGTCGGCTTCCTGTTCCGCAACATGGCGCGGGCCCTGACCTTCAGCCTGACGGGCGGGCTGCTGATCGCCGCGCCGTCGGGGGCGTCGCCGCAGCTGAGGCGCTATTACCGTTCGGCGACGCGGTTCTCGACCCTGCTGGCCCTGGCTTCGGATCTGTCGATGGCCACGGTCGGCGGGGCCTTGAAGCGCAAGGGCGCCATGACCGGGCGGATGGGCGACATCCTGTCCCAGCTCTTCATCCTGTCCAGCGTGCTGAAGCGGTTCGAGGACGAGGGCCGCCCGGTCGAGGACCTGCCCTTCGTCCACTGGGCGGCGCAGGACGCTCTGGCGCGGGCCGGGACGGCGTGGCGCGACCTGCTGGCCAACCATCCGAACCGGGGCGCAGCCCTGTTCCTGAAGCTGGTCGGTGCGCCGTTCGGGTTGCGGACGCCCGCACCGGACGACCGGTGCGCCGCCGCTGTCGCCGGACTGATCCAGACGCACGGCCCGGCGCGCGACCGCCTGACGGCCGATTCCTGGTCGGCGCGGATCGAGGTCGATCCCATCGCTGCCACCATCGTCGCCTTTGATCTCTATCCGCAGGTCGAGGCCATCGAGCGGCGGCTGAAGGACGCCATCCGTGCGGGCCGCATCGCCCGCGCGCCGCAGAATCTGACCCTGCTGAACGCCTGGGCCGCCAAGGCTGAAGAGCTAGGGCTGATCGACGCTGCTGAGCGCGCGGTGATTGCTCGCTTCGCGACCTATGCCGATCAGGCGATCCAGGTGGACGACTTCCCCGCCGACTTCGACATGGCCGCCGGGCTGGAGCGACGGCAGGCGGCTGAGGCCGCGCTCCGCAAGACGACGCAGAAGGCGGCCTGATGAGCGACCGGTATCTGGATTTCGCCAACTCGGGCGTCGGCGGCTGGCTGACGGGGGCGCTGGGTCTGCCGCGTCCCACGCCTCTGCGCCGCCGCGCCGAGGCAGGGGCGGGCATGGTCGGGCCTCTGCTGCTGGGGCCTGCCCATGGCGGAGAGGGCGGCGGGCGCATGGCGGCGACGCTGGAGAAGCTGGCCAAGGCGTCGGGGCAGACGCTCCACGCGGAATGGTCGCCGGACGTGCGCTATGGCGGGCTGGCGTTCGACGCCTCGACCTATGCCGACACGGCCTCGGCCCAGGGCCTCTATCGCTTCTTTCATCAGGCGATCCGGTCGGTGGCCGAACATGGCCGCATCGTGCTGATCGGCACCCCGCCCGAGTTGATGGCCGACGCCGAGGGCGAGGCGATCCAGCGCGGGCTGGAGGGCTTTGTCAGATCTCTTGCCAAGGAGGCGCGGCGCAGCATCGCCGTCCACATGCTCTATGTCGCGCCGGGGGCGGAAGACGCCGCGGAAGGCACCCTGGCCTTCCTGCTGTCGCCGCGTTCGGCCTATGTCTCGGGCCAGCCGATCCGGGTGAGCGCCGCCGTGGCCGGCGTCGCTCAGGCGGGGCACGCGGGGCGACGCGTCCTGGTCACCGGCGCCTCGCGCGGCATCGGTGAGGCCATCACCCGCCTGTTCGTCGCCGAGGGGGCGCAGGTGGTCGCCCTGGACGTAGCGGGGGCGAGCGAGGGCTTGTCGGCCCTGTCGGCGGAACTGGGCGTCGAGGCGCTGGCGCTGGACATCACGGCGACCGACGCCGCCGAGACCCTGCTGGCCGACGCGCTGGCGCGCGGCGGCTACGACGTGGTGATCCACAATGCGGGCATCACCCGCGACCGCACCCTGGCGCGCATGGAGCCGCGCGAGTGGGACAGCGTCATGGCGGTCAATCTGTCGGCGCCCCTGGCCATCACCCGCGCCCTGGTCGAGGGCGGGGGGATGCGCGCCAATGGCCGCATCGTCGCTGTGTCCTCGCTGAGCGGCATCGCGGGAAACATGGGGCAGAGCAACTACGCCCTGTCGAAAGCCGCCTGGATTGGGGCGGTCCGGCGGTTGGCGCCGCAGCTGGCGGCGCAGGGGATCACCATCAACGCCGTGGCCCCCGGCTTTATCGAGACGCAGATGACCGCCGCCATTCCCTTCGCCATCCGCGAGGCCGGACGGCGCATGAACAGCATGGGTCAGGGCGGGCGCCCGGTCGATGTGGCCGAGACCATCGCCTGGCTGGCCGATCCGGCATCAAGCGGAGTCAATGGCCAGGTGGTGCGCGTCTGCGGCCAGAGCCTGCTGGGCGCATGACGGCGGCGGAGGCGATCGAGCGCTTCGACGCGCCGCTGTCGGGGGCTGCTGTGGTCGGCGGAGCCCTGCGGGGGATGTTGCGAGCCAGGCCGGCCGAGGCGATCCTGCCGCGCCGGGTGCTGCAACGCGACGTGACGCTGGAAGCCGGGGCGGTCGGCGCCTACGCCCGGCTGTGCGGCTTTGCGCCCGAACAGGGCGTGCCGATCACCGCGCCGCATATCCTGGCCTTTCCGCTGCAGATGCGGCTGATGCTCGGGGCGGACTTCCCTTACCCGGCGATGGGGCTGGTGCATCTGCACAACCGCATCCGCCAGCACGGCCGGTTGAACATCGGCGACCGGCTGACGCTGACGGCGAAGGCCGGGCGATTTCTGGCCCACGATAAGGGGCAGGCCTTTACGCTGGAGACCACGGCGACGCGCGACGGCGCGACGGTGTGGCAAGGAACGAGTGTCTATCTGCGGCTGGGGCGTCCCGGACGGGGCGATCCGGCCCCGGTTTTGAACGGCGACGCGGCCGATCGGTTGGTCGGGACCTGGACCCTTCCCGCCGATCTGGGCCGTCGCTACGCCCGCGTCTCGGGCGACGCCAATCCCATCCATACCTCGGCCCTGGGGGCGCGGCTGTTCGGCTTTCGCCGGGCCATCGCCCATGGGATGTGGACCAAGGCGCGGGCCGTGGCCGCCCTGTCGCCGCCGGCGTCGCTGGACGCCGCCGAGGTCGAGGTCGCCTTTCGTGCGCCGCTCTTCCTGCCGGGACAGGTCGGGCTCTACGCCGGACCTGCGGACGACATCCGTGATTTCGAGGTGCGTGACGCTGCCGGGGCGCGCGCCCATCTGCGGGGTCGGCTGACCCTTTCGCCTGAGGATAGTCTTGTATGCTGACCGCTTCCGCGCCGCGCCGGGTCGCCATTCTGGGCGGCGCCCGCATTCCCTTCGCCCGGTCCAACACCGCCTATGCCGAGGCCTCCAATCAGGAGATGCTGACGGCGGCGCTGCAAGGTCTGGCCGACCGCTACGACCTGCATGGCCTGAGGCTGGGCGAGGTGGCGGCGGGGGCGGTGCTGAAGCTGTCGCGTGATATCTCCCTGACGCGCGAGAGCCTGCTGGACACCACCATCGGCCACGACACCCCGACCTATGACGTCAGCCAGGCCTGCGGCACCGGGCTGGAGGCGGCCATCCTGGTGGCCAACAAGATCGCCCTGGGCCAGATCGAGGTCGGCGTCGCCGGCGGGGTGGACACCACCTCGGACGCGCCCATCGGGCTGAACGAGAAGTTCAGGAAGGCCCTGCTGGCGGCCAACCGTGAGAAGACCACAGGCGGGCGGATCAAGGCCCTTCTGGGCGCCGGCCTAACGGCCCCCTTCAAGCCCGAACCGCCGCGCAACGCCGAGCCGCGCACCGGCCTGTCGATGGGCGAAAGCTGCGAGCAGATGGCCAAGCGCTGGGCCATCCCGCGCGAGGATCAGGACGCCCTGGCCGTGGCCAGCCACCGCAACGCCGCCGCCGCCTGGGAGGCCGGGCTGTTCGACGATCTGGTCACGCCCTTCCGGGGGCTGAAGCGCGATAACAACCTGAGGCCCGATATCGATCCGGCCAGGCTGGCGACGATGAAGCCGGTGTTCGACCGTGTGAATGGCACCCTGACGGCGGCCAATTCCACGCCCCTGACCGACGGGGCCTCGACCGTGCTGCTGGCCAGCGAGGACTGGGCCAAGGCGCGCGGCCTGCCGGTTCTGGCTTACTTGCGTACGGGCGAGGCGGCGGCGGTGGACTTCGTCAAGGGAGACGAGGGCCTGCTGATGGCGCCCGCCTACGCCGTGCCGCGGATGCTGGCCAAGCTCGGTCTGACGCTTCAGGAATTTGATCTCTATGAAATCCACGAGGCCTTTGCGGCTCAGGTCCTGTGCACGCTGAAGGCCTGGCAGGATGACGACTACGCCAGGACCCGTCTGGGGCTCGATCGGGCGCCGGGGGCCATCGACATGAGCCGGCTGAACGTCAATGGCGGGTCGCTGGCGGCGGGGCATCCGTTCGCGGCGACCGGCGGGCGCATCCTGGCCAATCTGGCGACCATGATCGACCGACGCGGCGGCGGACGCGGTTTGATCTCGATCTGCGCGGCGGGCGGTCAGGGTGTCGTGGCGGTGGTGGAAAAATGACCGATCTGGCCATCGAAAACGCCGCTGACTCGGCCGAGATGGATCGGCTTTGGGACGAGCGGTTCTGGACCGCCCATTACCGTCCGGGGGTTCCGGCGCGCATCGACGACGAGTTGGCGCGCTGGACCTCAGTGCAGCAGATGTTCGAGGCGGACTCGCGTCGGTTCGCCGAGCGGCCCGGCTATGTCAGCCTCGGCACGGCCCTGACCTATGGCCAGGTGCTGACGGCGGCCCAGGCCTTCGGGGCCTGGCTGCAATCCATCGGCGTCCAGCCCGGCGACCGGGTGGCGCTGATGATGCCCAACAGCCTGCAATATCCGACGGCCCTGTTCGGGGTGCTGTTCGCCGGGGCGGTGGTGGTCAACGTCAACCCGCTCTACACGCCGCGCGAGCTGCATCACCAGCTGAAGGACAGCGGCGCGGTGGCCATCGTGGTGATGGACATGTTCGCGCGCACGCTGGAGCAGGCGCGCGAGGGGACCGAGGTTCGCCACGTCGTGGTGACGGCGATGGGCGACATGATGCCGGGCCTGAAGGGCGCCGCCGTCAGCGCCATGATGTGCCATGTGCAGAAGCTGGTCCCGGCCTGGCGCCTGCCGGACGCGCATCGCTGGAAGCCGCTGATGCGGCGGGCGCGCCGTCTGACGCTGCAGCCGGTCGAGATCAAGCCTGAGGACATCGCCTTCCTGCAATATACCGGGGGGACTTCGGGGGTGGCCAAGGGGGCCATGCTGACCCACCGCAACATCCTGGCCAATACGCTGCAGGGCCGCGCCTGGGTGCTGGATCAGATCGATCAGGGCGAGGTGATCGGCAACGTCACCATGCTGCCGCTCTATCATATCTTCTCCCTGACGGCGAACCTGATGATGTTCACCGGGGCGGGGGGCAGGAACATCCTGATCGCCAATCCGCGCGACGCCAAGCGGGTGGAGTGGATCCTGCGCAAGGAGCGCTTCGTCGGCATGACGGGGCTGAATACCCTGTTCTCCAGCCTGCTGAAGACCGAGGCGTTTCGAAACCGCGACTTCTCGGACCTGAAGTTGACCATCGCCGGGGGCATGGCGACGCAGAAGGTGGTGGCCGAGGAATGGGAGGCGGTGACGGGCGCGCCCCTGGTCGACGGCTACGGCCTCACCGAGACCTCGCCGGTGGTCTGCATCGGGAGGGTCGATCTGGAGCATCCCGAGGCCATGGGCTTTGACGGGACGGTCGGCCTGCCGGTGCCCTCGACCGAGGTGCGGATGCGTCGCGACGACGGCGGCTGGGCCGGGATTGACGAGCCGGGCGAGCTGTGCGTGCGCGGGCCGCAGGTCATGCTGGGCTACTGGAAGCGGCCGGATGAGACGACGAAAGCGATTTCGGCGGACGGCTGGCTGGCCACCGGCGACGTCGGCGTGATGCAGGCCAATGGCCGGGTGCGGCTGGTGGACCGGATCAAGGACATGATCCTGGTCTCGGGCTTCAACGTCTATCCTGGCGAGATCGAGGACGTGGTGGCGTCTCATCCTTTGGTCGAGGAGGTGGCGGCGGTCGGCGTGCCCGATCCCGTGCAGGGCGAGCGGATAAAGATCATGGTCGTGCCGCGCTCGCCGGAGCTGACGGCGGAGATGCTGATCGCCCACTGCCGGGGGCAGCTGACGGCCTACAAGGTGCCGCGCCTGGTCGAGTTCCGAACGGAGCCCCTGCCCAAGACGCCGGTGGGCAAGGTGCTGCGGCGCGAACTGCGGGGCTAGGGCAGAGGCGCCGTCAGTCGTCCTCGGCCAGGATCTGGCGATAGAGGGCCAGCACCTCGGTCACGCGCTCCGACGCGGCAACGTCGGTGCCGTCGCAGACCGCGCGATGCATCTGCTGTCCGCGCGTGTCCGGGATGACCGGCTCGGCGGGCTTGCGCGTCGTGGAGGACTCCACGACCTGTCCCGCCAGGCTGTAAGCGTGGACGGACTGCTCGGCGAGCGTCATGGCGGCGCAGTCGAATTCGATCTGGGTCATGAAGTAGTCGATGCCCTGCGCATCGGTCGCGGCCAGGCCGTGCGCCAACCAGGCGGTCTTCTTCGCGCCCTGGGCCGGGATGCGGATGGTGCTGGTGTCCAGGAAGGTCGCGGTGGCCTGATCCGCTCCGATAATGCGCCATTCGCCCGCCTGGGCCGCGCCGGCCAGCAGCATGGACGCCGCTACGGCGCAGGTCATGATCTTCATGGTCGTCCCCTCTGGAGGAGGGGCGATAGCACGCGACCCCACCCGGCGCGCATGAAAAAGGCGGCGCACCCTGGGATGCGCCGCCCTTGTCAGTCTTCGCGGACGACGATCGTCAGTCGGCCTTGACGCCGGCTTCGGCCAGCCATTCGACGATCTTGCCCTTGGGCATGGCGCCGACCTTCATCGAGGCCAACTGGCCGTCCTTGAACAGCATCAGGGTCGGGATGCCTTTGACGCCCATCTTGGACGGGGTCATGGGGCTGTCGTCGATGTTGACCTTGGCGATCGTCACCTTGCCCGACAATTCGTCCGAGATCTGCTCCAGCGCGGGGCCGATCTGCTTGCAGGGTCCGCACCACTCAGCCCAGAAGTCCACCAGGACGGGGGTCGAGGACTTCAGGACGTCGGCGTCGAAGCTTTCGTCGGTGACTTTCACGGTCGCCATGAATGGCTCTCCTTTAGGGGTGCTATCGCTCGGCCCGCGAGGCCTCGTTGTTTGAGCACCAAATAAGTGGCGCGCTGAGGATCGGTCAGCGTTCAGTCGCAGATGTGGGAGCGATTCCCGCACAAATCAACGCGCATTTGAAAGGGCGGCGTCCATCAGGGCTTGCGGCACGGCCATCAGTTTCGGCCCGTCGGTCCAGACCAGGGCCGCCTCGACCGCGCGGTCGGGGTAGAGGCGACGCAGCACCGCCGTATAGACCGCTATCTGCAGCACATAGGCGGGGTCGGCGTCCTCGACATGATCGGGGGCCGGGCGGTTGGACTTGAAGTCCACCACCAGCACCCGTTCAGGGGTGACGACCAGCCGGTCGATGCGGCCCGAGATGGAGACGCCGGGCGGCAGGTCGGGCGAGGAGCCGGTCACGGCCACCTCGGCGCGGGAGCCTGCGCCGAAGACGGGCGCGAAGCGGGCGTCGTCCAGCACGGCGAAGGCGGCGCCGATCATCTCGGCGCGCTGATCGTCTGACAGGTCGCGTTCGCGGGCCAACATCCGCACGGCGGCGTCGGGCCGGTCGGGGGGGGCGATGTCAGGCAGGCGTTCCAGCAGGCGGTGGATCAGGTCGCCGCGCCGGAAGCGGCCGAGACCCGCGCCGGGGCCCTCGCCGCGCGCCAGGGGCGATGGCGCGGGGATGCGCTTCTGCTCCTGCATCTGCGACGGGGAGGCGAAGCGGGCGGCGTCGTCGCGGGCGGGCGTGATGCGCGACCACGCGGGGGCTTCGGGGCGGTGCTCCGTCGAGCCGGCGACGGCGGGCAGGACGTCGAGATCGACGCCGTAGCGACGGACGTTGTCAGCCAGCGTCCGCACCTCGTCGCCGAGACGGTTGAAGGTCTCTTCGATGACCGACCACCAGTCGCCCGGCTCGGGCGAGCGCTTGGAGCCGCGACCCATGACGATGACGCGGTCGCGGGCGCGGGTCAGGGCGACGTAGAGCAGACGCAGGGATTCGTCGCTGACGCGGGCCTCGCGCGCGGCGCGGGCTGCCTCGGAGGCGGCGCAGTCTTCCTTGGACGAGCCGGGGCACATCAGCCAGGCCTCGCCGTCGCCCATGCCGATGGCCTCCAGCGCGACCGGCATCAGGCTCGGCCCCTGGGCTTTCGCCTTCATGGTGGTGTCGGGCAGGATGACGACGGGCGCCTCCAGCCCCTTGGCGCCGTGGACGGTCATGACGCGGACCTCGCCGCGCGGGCCCTCGAGCTCGCGCTTTACCTCGACGTCGGCGGCTTCCAGCAGGGCGAGGCAGGTCTCCAGATCGACCCCGCCGCGGTTCTCGGCGGCCAGGACCTGATTGAGGGTCTCGTCGATGGCTTCTTCGGCCTCGCGCCCCAGCCGGGTCAGGACGCGGGCGCGGCCCGAGACGCCGGTGTCGTCGACGCGATTGAGCAGGGTGGAGAAGAAGGCGAAGGGGGCGCTGTCGCGCGCGGCGCGGGCGGTCAGGCAGAGGTCCAGCGCGCGGCGCCATTCGGGGCGTTCATCGGCGCGGCTCTTCAGTTCGCGCCACAGGCCCTGACGTTTTTCGCGGCCGGCCAGATCATAGAGCGAGGCCTCGTCCACGTCGCAGAAGGGGCTGCGCAGCACCTCGGCCAGCGACAGGTCGTCGCCGGGGAAGAGGGCGAAGCGGGCCAGGGCCTTGAGGTCGTCAAAGACGATGTGGCTGGACAGCTTCAGCCGGTCGGCCCCGGCGACGGGCACGCCCGCGCTCTTCAGGGCGCGGATGATCTCCTCGAAGGTGGCGTCGCGGCGGCGCACCAGGATGAGGAAGTCGCCGTAGCCGCTGGCGCGCGGCTGGCGGGTCGAGCGGTCGAAGACCGTGGCTCCGGTTTCGACCTGACGCCTGATCTCCTGGGCCAGGGCGGCGGCCATGCGTTTGCGCGCGCTCGCGACGCCTTCCTGATCGACGGGATCGTCCCAGGCGTCGCGCTCGGGTGGGGCCTCGTCCATGAACAGGGGCCAGAGGTCGACGCTGCCGCGCTGGCCGACGCGGGCGGGCAGGTGGCGGGGAATGTCGCCCGCCTCGCCGACCAGGGCGCGGGTGCGCTCGGGATCATTGAAGGCGTGATCAACGAAGGCCAGCACGTCCTCGGTCGAGCGGTAGGAGGTCTCCAGCGGCACGCCCTCGAAGGCGGAACCGGAGGCCCGGATCAGGGCGTCATAGACCTGGGATTCCTGACGCAGCCGTTCGGGCCGGGCGCCCTGGAAGGAGTAGATGGACTGCTTCTCGTCGCCGACGGCGAAGACGGTGCGGTCGGTTTCCTCGCCCGAGAAGAACTCGCCGGTCAGGGCGCGCATGATGGCCCATTGCTCGGGCGCTGTGTCCTGGGCCTCGTCGATCAGGACGTGGTCGATGCCGCCGTCCAGCTTGTACAGCACCCAGGCGGCGGTCGAGCGTTGGGTCAGCAGGTCGACGGTTTTCGCCACCAGATCGGAGAAGTCCAGCGCCCCGCGCTCGGCCTTGGCGGCCTCGTAGAAGGCGGCGTGGGCCACGGCCAGCGTCAGCAGCTTGATGGTGTCGGCGGCCACCTTGGCGGCGCGCACCACGTCCAGCGTGGCCAGATACTTGTCCTGCAGATCGGTCAGCCAGCCGCCCGCGTCGGGCGGGGCCTGCTTGGTGGCCATCGATTTGCGCGGCGAGCCTGTTCCCGTGAGGAAGACGACGCCGAGGCCGTGGAAGCTCCACTCGTGATCGAGCGCGTGGATCAACTCGGCGGCGCGGTCCTTGTCGGTCTTGCCGCCGGTCGCCATCAACTCGGCCATGCGGCGGACTTCGCCCCGGTCCAGCCAGCGGATGAAGTCGGCCTCGATCGCGTCGGGCGTCTGGTCGGGATCGGCGCCGGTCAGGACGTAGGGACCGGGGGCCGAGCCGTCGCCGACGCGAGCGACATAGTCGGTCAGGTCGGCGCGTCTGGCCTCGATCATGGCCAACAGGCTCTCGAAGCGACCCCAGTCCAGCTCGACGGCGAAATGACTGTAGGCCTGACCGACCGGACCGTCCAGGTCCTTCAGCGCGGCGCGAGCCAGTTCTTCGCGCGCGGCGTGGCTGAGGGCGATGGCGGCCTCGTTTTCCAGCACGGTGAAGCGCGGCGAGACGCCGGCCTCGATGGGGAAGCGGCGCAGCAGCTTTTCGCAGAAGGCGTGGATGGTCTGGATCTTCAGCCCGCCGGGCGTCTCCAGCGCGCGGGCGAACAGGCGACGGGCCTCGGACAGGCGAGCGGGGTTGAGGCCGGCGGGGTCGCTGGCGTCCAGTCTGGCCAGTTCGGCGGACAGGGCGGCGTCGTCCATGACCGCCCACTTGCCCAGGGTCTCGAACAGGCGGGCCTGCATCTCGGCGGCGGCGGCCTTGGTGTAGGTGACGCAGAGGATGGCCGAGGCGCCGGCCCCGCCCAGCAGCAGGCGGGCCACGCGGCTGACCAGGGTGGTGGTCTTGCCCGAGCCGGCGTTGGCGGTGACGAAGACCGACAGGGCGGGATCGGCGGCGCGGATCTGCGGATCAGGGCGCATCTGTGGAGCGGCGATGTTCATTCGCTGTCGCCTTCTTCGCCGCCGACGACGTGCCATTCCCAGACGCGGGCCAGATGGTCGTAGTTGCCGCCGTAATTGCCCATGAACTGGGGCGCGGCCCAGGAGACGTAGGGCGTGTCGGGGTGGTCGAAGCGGGCCACGCGCTTCTTCAGTCCCTCCAGCGCCGCTTCGCCCAGCGCCGCCGCTTCGGGGCCGGAGGCGCGCACCGCGACCTCGCCCGCCTTCTTGCGCCCGACGACGCGGACATAGGTCAGTTCGTCGGCGGGGACGGGGCCGTTGGTGTCCTTGAAGCCGCCGTCGGCGAGGATGGCGGCGGTCAGGGTCAGCTGGGGCGCGAAGCCCGCCTTGACCTGCTTGCCCGAAGGCACGCCGCCGGTCTTGAAGTCCATGATGGCGGCGCCGCTGGCGCCCACCTCGATGCGGTCGGCATAGGCCTTCATGGTGAAGGGGCCGGCCGGGGCGTCGAAGGTCATGGTCCCCTGCTGTTCGATCAGCAGGGTGACGCCGCGCGCCCGGCGTTCAGCCTCGAACCCGGCCAGCCAGCGGGCGCAGTTGCGGGCCAGCGGGGTCTCGCGCGCCATGGCGGCGTCCTCGAAACCGTGGGCGGTCAGTTCCTCGATCAGCAGCTGTTCGATCTGCTTTTCGCAGTCGTCGGGCAGGACGTGGGGCCACATCAGGGTCATGCGCTCGATGGCCTTGTGCACCGCATTGCCGCGCGCCATCGCCTCGGCCGAGGCTCCGGGCCGGTCCATGATGTTCAGGCCCAGCACCCATTGGGCGTAGATGGCGTAGGGGTCGCGCACCCAGCGCTCGATGCGGGTGACATAGAGGCTGCGTGGGCGGCGCTTAACCGGCGGACGCGGCATGGGACGCGGTGCGAAGCGGGCGGCGCCGGGCGGCGGGGTGTCGAGCGCGCGGGTCCAGTCGGCCAGACCGGCGGAGGCTGGGATGGCGACGGGCGTCTTCTCGGCATTAGCGCCGCGCGTCAGCATCTCCATGCGCCACAGCCAGCGCGAGCGCACGGCGGGCTGGCCGCCGCGCCGCTCGCAGTGGATCAGGACGGCCTCGTCGGCGCAGGCGGCCTGAACGAAGTCCTGCGCCGTCTGGCCCAGTCGCCGCTCGGGCGTGGGCAGACCCAAGGTCTTCCTCATCGGGCGCGACAGGAAGGGATCGACGGGGGCGGGGCGGGGCCAGACGCCTTCCTCCAGCCCGGCCAAAATCATGCGGTCGGCGCGGGTCAGACGGGCCTCGATGGCGCCGAGAATGCGCAGGCGCGGGTGGGTGGCGCCGCCGGTGCGGACTGTCTCCTCGCCCAGCAGACCGGCGGTCAGGGCGGCGAAGTCGGCGCGGCTGACGGCGCCCAGCGACCCGCCGCCGTCGATCAGGGCCGACAGCAGGGCGGCGGCGGCCTCGCCATCGGGACCGGCCCAGGCGTTCTGACCGGCCAGGGCCTCGATCAGGGCGGTCAGGGCTCGGGCGGCGGCGTCGGGGGGGGCGGCCCTGGAAGCGTTTGGTGCGAAGACCGACAGGGCCTCGGCGGCGAGGGCTTGCAGCCGGGCGGCGAGGGCGCGGGCGCCGGACAGGCGGGCGGCCTTCCATTCGGGCAGGGGCTGGCCGCCGCGACCGGGCTCGGCGGCCTTCAACAGGCGGGTCTGGATCTCGGCCCAGTCGCGCGGACGCGGGCCGCGCAGGGCGTGTTCCTCCAGCGCCGAGGCGGCGTCAGCCAAGGAGGTGTCGCCGAGATCGAGGCGGGTCAGGGGGTGCTTGATCAGGCCCAGCAGGGTCTGGGGCTTGAGCGGGGTCTCGATGAAACGGGCGCAGAGATCGACCAGGACGCCAGCGCTCATCCGCGACAGGGGGGCGCCGGTCGAGGCGTCGGGGATGATGTTCCAGCGCGCCAGCCGGGCCTCGACGCGGCGCGACAGGTCCAGGTCGGGGGTGACGAGGGCGCAGGTCTGGCCGGGGGTTTCCAGCGTCTCGCGCATCAGCAGGGCGATGGCCGTGGCGGCCTCTTCCTCGGCGCGGACACTGAGGGCCGACAGACCCTTCAGACCTTCGGCGATGGGATCCGCGGCCTGTCCCGCTTCGGCGGCGTCGGCGCGCAGGCGGGCGATCTCGGCGCGCCAGTCGTCGGTGGCCTCGGCGGGGCGCAGGGCCTCGTTGATCAGGCGCTGGCGGGCCAGACCGCGCGCCTCGATGCGGGGCTCGACGACAGGTTTGAACCAGGGGCGGACCTGATCGCGCGAGATGTCGGCGCGGGTCAGCAGGGCCTTCAGCGCCGCCTGCGGATGCTGGTCGTCGATGCGGTCCCAGACGCCGTCGGCCAGATCGAGGTCGAGGCCGGGCAGGACGACCACGCCCTGGGGCGCGCGGGCCACGGCGGCCAGAACGTCGGCGGCGGCGGGGACAGTGCCGGTGGAGCCGGCGGCGATGACGGGTTGCGACGGCGCGCGGGCGTCCCAGGCCTCGGCCAGACGGCGCAGCAGCGCAGCACGGCGCCAGGCGGAATCGACGAGGCCGAGGGCTTCCAGCCGTTTGGGCCAGGCCTCGACGGCGAGGCCGAGGAAGCGTGCGCTGTCCTGCCAGTGGGCGGCCAGATCCTGTTCAGCCAGCCCGGCGATGCGCGACAGGTCCGGGACCTCCTCCAGCTGGCAGGAATCGAGGAAACCGCCGAGGGCGTCGGCCATTTCCAGGGCGCGCAGGGGCTTCATACCCGGCTCGAACTCTTCAACGATCATCCGCGCCATCTCGAACCGGCGGGTCAGGGGGGCGATGGCGGGGGGCAGGTCCAGACCCAGTTCGCCGGGGGCGAAGGGCGGCTCGTCCTCTTCCAGATCGCCGAGCGGACGGACCTGAGGCAGCAGGACGGGGCGGTCGCCGGCCAGCTTGCCGAGCGCCGAGGAGAAGGCGCGGGCGGCGCGGCGGTTGGGCAGCAGGATGGTGGCGTCGGTCAGGGTCTCGGGCGTCTGATCGCCCAGCCAGTCGAGCACCCCGGCGGCGAGGTCTTCGAGGAAGGGCCGCCAGGCGGGCACGGCGCGCCAGCGCGGCCCGGTTCCGGCGAACGGATCGAAGCGGCCCCCCGTGGACATGGTCAGCCTTCGTCCTTCAGTCGCGCTTCGGCCTCGTCGCGGGCCTGTGGATCGCCGACGTGCATCCAGTCGCCGTCCAGCACGCAGCCGTACAGGCGGCCCTCGGCGGCGGATCGGCGCCACAGGGGGCTGAGCGAGAAGGCGCCGTCGGGACCGGCATCGGCGTAGTCGGGGCGGGTGATGTGGACGCCCATATAGGCGAAGGGGGCGGAGGCGGCCTCGCCCCGGAAGGTCAGTTGGCCGTCGTCGGCCAGGAAGAAGTCGCCGCCGCCCTCGAAGCCGATGGAACCCTCGCGGCGAGCCAGCAGCAGGGCGGCGTCCATGCGCTCGGGGTCCCACAGGCGGATCAGGTCTGCGAGGGCGTCGCCGCGGTCGATCCAGACGCTGTCGATATTGGCCACGAAGACGGGCTCGTCGCCGAGGAGGGGCTGCGCCTTCTTCAGCCCACCGCCGGTTTCCAGCAGTTCGGCGCGTTCATCTGAGATGGCGATGGCGGGACGGGTGCGGGCGGCCAGATGGCTTTCCAGCCGGTCGGCGAACCAGTGGACATTGACCACGGCCTGGGTGACGCCCGCCTCGGCCAGCCGGTCGAGGACGTGGTCGATCAGGGCGCGGCCAGCCACCTCGACCAGGGCCTTGGGCCGGTCGTTGGTCAGGGGGCGCATCCGCGTGCCGAGCCCGGCGGCGAGGACCATGGCGGTCTTGGGGGCGGTGGCAGGGGCGGTCATCGACGCACATCCTCCGGCACATGGCGGTCCATCCAGGCGGCGACGGCTTCGAGGCCCGGCGCCTTCAGGTTGGCGTTCAGGTGAGCCCACATGCGGGGCATGAAGGCGGCGTACTTCGGCTTGGCGTCGCGGGCGATCAGGCGGGCGAAGATGCCGAGGATGCGCGCCTCGTTCAGCGCAGCCAGACCGGCGTAGGCGGCCATGAAGGCCTCGCGGTCGGTTTCGGGGCGCAGGGCGAAATAGTGGTTGAGCGCGAGGGCTTCCAACTCGGGCGAGACGTCTCGGCGGGCGTCCTGCAACAGGGAGTGGAGGTCCCATGACGGGTGGGCCTTCACCGCGTCCTGGAAGTCGATCAGGCCGACCGAGGCGGCGCCCGTCTTGCCGTCCAGGCGGATCAGGTTCTCGGCGTGATAGTCGCGGTGAGCCATGACAGCGGCGCCCGCCTCGCCCGCCGCCGTGATCGGGGCCCAGACGGCGCGCCATTCGGCGACGGCGTCATCATTGAAGGCCAGCGACGGGATCAGTTTCGGCAGCCATTCGACGAACAGGTCGGCCCCGCCTTGCAGCGCCGTCTGGTCATAGGTCAGCAGGGGCCAGTCGCCCGCCGCTCCCGTCAGGACTTCCGGCGTCGGGGCGGCGTGCAGGACGGCCAGGACCTCGATAGCGGCGCGATAAAGCGGGGCCTCCTCGGCGCCTTTAGCGATCACGTTGGCGAACAGGGCGTCGCCGAAGTCCTCGATCACGGCCAGACCGTTCGGCGCATCGACGGCGACGATCTCGGGCGCCGACAGGCCCAGCGACTTAAGATGGGCGGCGACGGCGGCGAAGGCCTCGATGCGGCCGGCGGACAGGCGGGCGACGGCGTTCCAGCCGTGGGCGTGGCGTTGTTCCGGCGTCCACGACGGATCGCAGGGCTGGCTCTCGGCGGCGGGGGCCTGATCCATCAGCATCAGGGTGGCGCCGGAGGCCGTGGTCAGCCGCTCATAGCGGCGCGTCGAGGCGTCGCCGGGCAAGGGCGCGCGGACGGCCTCGGCCAGACCGGCCGAGCGCAGAAAATCGAGACGGAGGGCTTCGCGGTCAGACATGGACTTCCTTCAGTTTCGCTTCCCACGCGCCTGCGCCAGATACGGTCGCAAGGCGGCCTTCGCCGTCTTCGGCGATGGTGATGTGCAGTCGGTCGGGACCCAGCATCCGGCCGGGGTCTTCGCCCAGACGCTCGGGCCACTCGATCAGGGCGCAGCCTTCGTCCAGGGCCTCGTCCAGACCGATCTCGAAGGCTTCTTCGGGGCGGGTCAGGCGATAGAGGTCGAAGTGAGCGACCGGCGGGTCGCTCTCATAGAACTGGACCAGGGTGAAGGTGGGGCTGGGCACGTCCTCGTCGGGCGAGGTCAGGGCGCGGATCAGGCCGCGGGCCAGGGTCGACTTGCCCATGCCGAGCGGGCCGTAGAGCAGGACGGATTCGCCGGGTTCCAGCAGGGGGGCGATGGCCTGGCCCAGACGGGTGGTGGCCTCGGCGTCAGGAAGGGCGAAGGTCGTCATGCGAACACCGCGTCGGGGTTGGTCGAGAGGACGCGCTCGACAAAGGTCTTGAGCGCCTCGGTGGCGCGGGCGGCGTCGATGTCGAGCCGTTCGGACGGAATGGGATGGCCGACGCTGAGGTCGAACTCGCGCCCCTGCTTGTTCAGCAGTTCGTGGAAGAGGGTGATGTCGCGCAGTTCCTGCGAGAAGCGGTCGAACAGGTGGAAGAGGCGGCTGGACGGCCCGGCGACATGGATGGGGATGACCGGGGCCTCGTACTTGCGCGCCAGCGACGCCGCCGTTGTGGCCCATTCGGGATCGGTCAGCCGGCCTTGCTCGTCTACACGGGCCAGACGCCCGGCGGGGAACATGACGACGCAACGTTCGGCCTCGAAGGCTTCTTTCGCCGACAGCAGGGTGGCGCGGGTCTTTTCGCGGGTGCGCTTGGCCGTGACCCATTCGACGGGGACGACGGTTTCCGACAGACGCGGCGAGACGCGAAGCGCGTCGGCGTTGGCGAAATAGATCAGGTCGTTCCGCACGGTGCGCAGGGCGTCGTGCACGGCCAGGCCGTCGGCGATGCCGGTCGGGTGGTTGCAGATGACCAGGCAGCGGCCCGTGGCGGGCAGGCGGTCGAGGTTCTGTGTCTCGACCGTCAGCTCCAGCAGGTCGGAGACATAGTCCAGCGCCTGGCGGCCGCCCATCGGGCCGATGGCGTCGGCCATGCGCCGGGCCTTGGCGTAGTCCAGCAGGCCGTAAAGAGCGGGGCGGACCAGCGGCCAGGCGGCGGAGCGCGTCAGGCGCGGCGCGCGTTCGGCGATCAGCACGTCGACGATATGAGGGGCGGTGGGACTCATGCCCTGCTTGTCGCCGCTCGCGACGATGGCGGCAAGCGGTCCTGGCCATGATCGCGGGTTTGACGCCGTCGCCGCCGGTGCTACGCCTGCGGCCAAGAATTCCGCGAAGCCCGAGAGGATCATCGCCCATGCGTCACCTGCCCCATCTTCTGAGCGGCCTCAGCGCCGTCGCCCTGCTGACGGCCTCGGCCCTGCCGGCCCTGGCCGAGGCACCCGCGCCCGCCGCAGTCTCGGCGCCAGCGGCCAGCAACGCCTTCACCTATCAGGACATGATTTCGGCCAACCGGCTGGGTGATCCGCAGGTGTCGCCGGACGGCGACTGGGTGGTCTATTCGCTGACCCAGACGGACGTGACGGCCAACCGTCGCTCCAGCGCCCTCTACATCCTGAGCCTGAAGGGCGAGGGGCAGCCGCAGAAGCTGGCCATTTCCGAGGGCGGCGCCAACACCGCGCGCTGGGGCGCCGACGGCAAGCTCTACTTCCTGTCGGGCCGTTCGGGCTCGAGCCAGGTCTGGGTCTCGCCCGACAAGGGCGCGACGGCGACCCAGGTCACCAACCTGCCGACCGACGTCAACGCCTACCGGGTCAATGACGCGGGCGACGCGGTGGCCGTGTCCCTGGCCGTCTATCCCGAGGCGCCTAACCTGACCGCCTCGGTCGAGCGCGCCAAGGCCGCCGCCGAGGTGAAGTCGACGGGTCAGGTCTATGACCGGATGTTCGTGCGCCACTGGGACACCTGGAGCGACCACACCCAGAACCACCTCTTCGTCCAGTCGATCGGCGCGGACGGCAAGGCGGGCGGCGATCCGGTCTGGGTCACCAAGGGCTTTGACGGCGACACCCCCTCCAAGCCGTTCGGCGACGAGAGCGAGTTCGTCTTCGCTCCCGACGGCAAGTCGCTGGTCTTCTCGGCGCGTCACGCGGGCAAGAGCGAGCCGTGGAGCACCAATTTCGACCTCTACAGCGTCGCGGTTTCGGCGCCCGGCCAACTGACCAACCTGACCGAATCCAACCCGGCCTGGGACACCGGCCCGGTCTTCTCGCCGGACGGCCAGACCCTGGCCTATCGCGCCATGGCCCGTCCGGGCTTCGAGGCCGACAAGTATTCGATCTTCCTGCGTGACGTGGCCACCGGCCAGACGCGCCAGATCGCGGCCAACTGGGATCGTTCGGCCGACGGCCTGCAATGGTCGAAGGACGGCAAGACCCTCTACACAACCGCCGGCGACGTCGGTCAGACCCGCCTGTTCGCCATCGACACGCGCAACGGCTCGGTCATGCCGCTGACGGGCGAAGGCCATGTCGGCGCCTTCCAGCAGACGCCCGCGGGCTTCGTCATGTCGGTCGACACCCTGACCTCGCCCGCCGACCTCTATTTCAAGACCTGGCGCGGTCGCGAGATGCCGCGCCGCCTGACCAATGTGAACCCGCAATTGGCCGGTAAGGCCTTTGGCGCAGCCGAGCAGTTCAGCTTCCCCGGCTGGAACGACGAGACGGTCCACGGCTTCGTCATCAAGCCCGCCAACTATGTCGAGGGTCAGAAGTATCCGGTCGCCTTCCTGATCCATGGCGGACCGCAGGGCTCGTTCGGCAATAGCTGGTCCTACCGCTGGAACCCCGAGACCTATGCGGGCGCGGGCTATGCGGTGGTGATGATCGATTTCCACGGCTCGACCGGTTACGGTCAGGAATTCACCGACGCCATCAGCCAACACTGGGGCGACCGCCCGCTGGAAGACCTGCAGAAGGGCTGGGCCGCGGCCCAGGCCAAGTACGGCTTCCTCGATGGGAATAACGCCTGTGCTCTGGGCGCCTCCTACGGCGGCTACATGATCAACTGGATCGCCGGCAACTGGTCGGACGCGTTCAAGTGCCTGGTCAACCATGACGGCGTCTTCGACACCTTCGGCATGGGCTATTCGACCGAGGAGCTGTGGTTCACCGAGTGGGAATACGGCGGCACGCCGTGGGAAAACCCGGAGGGCTATCAGAAGTTCAATCCGGCCAACCACGTGCAGAACTGGAAGACGCCGATGCTGGTGGTCCAGGGCGACCTCGATTACCGCATCCCGACGGCCCAGGGCCTGTCGACCTATACCGCCCTGCAACGCCGCGGCATCGACAGCCGACTGGTCTTCTTCCCCAATGAGAACCACTGGGTGCTGAAGCCGGCCAACAGCCTGCAATGGCACAACGAGGTGTTCGGCTGGCTGGACAAGTATCTGGCCAAGTAAGGTCGGACGACTTCCGGGGCGCGGTTCGCAAGGGCCGCGCCCTTTCTGCTTTGGGGGGGGTGAGGATGACGCGACGAGGGCTTCTGGCGCCCCTGCTGGCGACCGTGGCGACGGCGGCCTGCGCCCCGTTGGTGGGGCCGGGTGGCGTGACGCCTGCGCCGCTGGGGCCGCCCGGTTGGCGCACGGCGCGTGCGGCCTATGGCGCCGATCCGCGCCAGAGGCTGAGCCTGCATCGTCCGGCGCGGGCGCGGGGGCTGCCGATCCTGGTCCTGTTGCCCGAGGGCGCGCCTGGAGAGTCCGACGAGCGGTCGGCGCGGGATCTGGCCGGGCAGGGCTTCGTCGTGGTTCTGGCCGACCGGCGCGCGGCGCCGGGCAGCCCCTATCCGGCCTTCATCACTGATGCGGCGGCGGCCGTCGCCTGGGCGGCGTGGCGGGCCGAGGACCTCGGCGGAGACGCGCGGCGCCTCGGCGTTCTGGGCGC
The DNA here is from genome assembly GCF_044772165.1 of Brevundimonas sp. NPDC090276. Taxonomy (NCBI): domain Bacteria; kingdom Pseudomonadati; phylum Pseudomonadota; class Alphaproteobacteria; order Caulobacterales; family Caulobacteraceae; genus Brevundimonas; species Brevundimonas sp. NPDC090276. The sequence continues at coordinate 447,929 of NZ_JBIVYK010000001.1, forward strand.
GGGCGATGGCGGGCGCGCCGCCCTGATGCTGGCGCTGGACCGGCGCTATCTGGCGGCGGCCGGAGCGCCCGGCGCCGTGCGCGCCGCAGCGGCCCTGGGCGCGCCCGAACGGCCGGACGCCACCTTCACCGATCCTTCGGCCTATGGCGGGGCCAGCGACGCGGCGCCGGTCTGGCGCGGGGCGGCGGGCGACAGGGCGGGCGCGATCGCCTTCCTGCGCGGCGCCCTGGAGTAGGGCCTCAGTCGGCGGTCTCGGCGCGGGTCTTGAGGCTGGCGATCTGCGCCGACAGGACGCCGTCGACCGGCGCCGCCCAGGGTTCCAGCCCGCCGGGCGCATAGCCGCCGACGATGTAGGACCAGGTCAGGACGCTGCCTTCGCCCTCGGCCTTGATGTCGAAGGTCAGGCCGCCGGCCGCGCCCTGACCCTGCAGCGGCCCCAGCCCGCCGCGCAGGACCAGCTTTGACCCTGGCTCGACCAGGGCCGTTTCCAGATGACGCGAGACGCGACCGTCCGCCGCCGTCTCGCACCAGCAGCCGCCGGGCGACAGGTCCAGCGACAGGCTCGAGTTTTTGAACCAGCGGTGGTCGCGGCTCCACCAGGCGTCGGGCGCGGTCAGCACGGCCCAGACGCGGGCGGGCGGGGCGCTGATCGTCACCGCGCCGCCGACCGCGAAACCGCCGGGCGTCGCCGACTTGACCTCGGCGTGGGCGGGCGCGGCGCAGAGCGCCAGCAAGGCGGCGGCGACGGAAATCAGGCGTCTGGACATGGATGATCCTCCTGCTGGCAGCGGAACCCTGTCTGACGCCGCCGGTCAACAGTCGTATCCTTGTGTTTCCCCCGTCTCGCCATGGTCACGGTTTTCCGCTAGAGGAAGTCATGACAGACAAGATGACCCCCCAGGCGGCGCTGGACCGCCTCGAAACCCTCTACAATCAATCCGTCGCCAATCTGCGCACCGCAGTGAAGCGCTTCCTCGAGACCGGCGAGCGCGCCGATCCCGAAGCGCGGGCCGCCGGCCTGTTCGCCTATCCGCGACTGACCGTCAGCTGGTTCGGCGACCGTCCCCACGACCTGGAAATGCGGGCCTTCGCCCGCCTGTCGCGGCCCGGCGTTTATACGACCACCGTCACCCGCCCTGACCTGTACCGCGACTATCTGCTGGAGCAGCTGACCCTGCTGGCGACCGAGTTCGGCGTCACCATCACGGTCGAACCGTCGGATCAGGAAATCCCCTTCCCCTATGTGCTGGACGGGTCCGGCGTGGCGCTGGACAGCACCATGACGGCGGCCATCGCCCGCTGGTTCCCGACCACGGACCTGGCCCACATCGGCGACGAGATCTCGGACGGCCTGTTCGAGCCGGGCGAGGACTTCCCCCTGGCCCAGTTCGACGGCCTGCGCACCGACTTCTCGCTGGCCCGACTGCGCCATTACACCGGCACCCCGGTCGAGGACGTGCAGTCCTATGTCCTGTTCACCAACTATCACCGCTACGTCGATGAGTTCGTGCGCTGGGCCTGCGCTCAACTGGCCGACCCGGACAGCCCCTATGAGACCCTGTCCTGCGCCGGCGGCGTGGTCATCGATCGCGCCACGCCGAACCCCGAAGTCGCCATCATGGACGCCGCCTGGCGTCGCCACCAGATGCCCGCCTACCACCTGACGCGCGCCGACGGTCAGGGCATCACCCTGGTCAACATCGGGGTTGGGCCGTCGAACGCCAAGACCATCTGCGACCACCTGGCCGTCACCCGACCGCACGCCTGGATGATGATCGGCCACTGCGGCGGCCTGCGCGCCAGCCAGACCATCGGCGACTATGTCCTGGCTCACGCCTACCTGCGCGACGACCACGTGCTGGACGCGGTCCTGCCCGCCGACATTCCGGTGCCGAATATCGCCGAGGTGCAGCGCGCCCTCTACGACGCGACCAAGCTGGTGTCGGGCGCGCCGGGCGAAGAGGTCAAGAAGCGGCTGCGCACCGGCACGGTCGTCACCACCGACGACCGCAACTGGGAGCTGCGCTATTCCAAGTCGGCCCTGCGGTTCAACCAGAGCCGCGCCGTCGCCATCGACATGGAATCGGCCACCATCGCCGCCCAGGGCTATCGCTTCCGCGTGCCCTACGGGACCCTTCTGTGCGTCTCGGACAAGCCGCTGCACGGCGAGATCAAGCTGCCGGGCCAGGCCAACCGCTTCTATGAGGGCTCGATCTCGGAGCACCTGCAGATCGGCATCCAGGCCGTCGACCTGCTGCGGGCCGAGGGCGCCAAGCTGCACTCGCGCAAGCTGCGCGCCTTCGACGAACCGCCTTTCAGGTAGGAAGAGAAGGGCGCTATCGCTCGCCGCGCGGCGGCTCGCTGCTTGAGCGCGGGGCGACAGCGAATAGTGGAAAGGGCGTCAGGGGATTTCTCCGGGCGCCCTTTTCTGTTGGGTCAGCCCTTGCGGAACAGGTAGAGGCCGAAGCCGAGGTAGTCGGCGCCGAAGTCGAGCATCATCTTGATGCGGTGGGCGGTGGCGGCGATCGTCGGGGCGTCGACGTGGTCGGGATGGGCGTCCAGCCAGTCGGCGATGGCCGTCTCCATCGCCGTGCGATAGGCGGCCCATTCGGCGTCATCGGAGATTTGCGCTGAGACGACCTCAAGCCCCGTCTCGCGGGCGGCGGTCTGCCACTCGTCATGGCTGACGTAGTAGCCGCCGGTCTCGACGAGTTGGCGCAGCGGGGCGGGCGGTTCGTCTTTCCAGAACAGGTCGCCCCATAGAAGGAAGCCATTCGGCGTCAGGTGCTGGCTCAGGGCGGCGAAGACAGCGGCGGGTTCGCGCAGGCCCTTGCCCGCTGGCTCGGTTGTGCCGAGGGCGATGATCAGGTCGAGGGGCGGAAGCGCCGCCAGCGCCGCCGCCGAGGTTTCGCGCCGCACCCTGATCCGGTCCGTCAGCCCCGCCGAAGCGATCCGCGTCTCTGCGCCCTCGGCCATGACCGGGTCCAGTTCGACGGCCGTGACGGCGGCGTCGAGTACGCGGGCCAGATGCATCGACACCTCACCATAGGCGCAGCCGATGTCCATGACCGTCGCGCCCGGCTTCAGCCCGGCCTGACGCACGGTTGCTTCCAGCCGGTCGATCGACAGGGCGTTGCAGACGATCAGGGGGCGGTAGGCGATGTGGTGAAAGGCGACTCGCATGGCCAAGGCCTGACATGCGTCGCGCGCTTCGTCTCAGAAAAAGAACTTTACAACGTAAAGTGCTTGGCGCACTGTCCGGTCAACAGGCAGGGAGAAACGCCATGACCCGCGACCAAGTGCAGTCCGTTCACGACGACATCGCCTATATGAAGGCTCTGGCTCAGGAGGGGCGGCAGGCCCCGCTGCTGGGCGGGTCGATCCTGATTTCTGCTGGCATAGTTTTCGGCCTGGCTTCGATTGTCGCCTACGGCATCGACAGTGGAATCCTCAATGTTCCGCCCGTCGCCTATGCCTTCTTGTGGGGCGGGGCGATGCTGATCTTCTTCGTCATCCTCGCCTGGCGGATCCGGAAAACCGACCGCAAACCTGGCGCCCAGTCGGCCGCCAATCGGGCGTCGGGCGCAGGCTGGATGGGCGTCGGTCTCGGCATCTTCGTCATGGCGCTGTCGATGGCGGTGATCGGTTGGAAGGTGCAGAGTTCCATCCCGTCCCTGATCTTTCCCTCGCTGATCTTCGCTCTCTATGGCTCGGGCTGGGCGGTATCGGCGACCATGAGCGACCAGAAATGGCAATGGAAACTGGCCATCGCCTGCTGGATCGCTGCGCCCCTGATCGCCTTCCTGACCGGCAGTCCGTTGATGTGGCTGGCCTATGCGGCGGGACTGTTCCTGTTCGCCCTGCTGCCCGGCGTCCTGCTGGTGCGACAGGAACCGTCGGAGGTGATCTGATGGCCTCGGATACGGCTGACGCCTTCGACATCGGCCGCATCGACGAGGTGATCCATGGGCGCGTGCGTCTGGGGATCATGGCCTATCTGTCGGGCGTCGGGACCGCCGACTTCAACGAACTGAAGACCCGGCTGCAGGCCACGGACGGCAATCTGTCGGTGCACTTGCGCAAGCTGGAGGAGGCGGGCTTTGTCGAGGTGGCCAAGAGTTTTCAGGGGCGAAAGCCCCTGACGCGGGCGACCATGACCGAGGCTGGACGCGACGCCTTCGTCGCCTATCTGGACGCCATGTCCGGTCTGGTCGGCGCCCGGTAGCCTTGATCGGTGAATAGTCTAAGGAAGGCGGTCATGAGCGACCGCCTTTCGCCGTTTCAGGCTATCGACAACTTTCGCGACTACGGGGGCTACGCCGCCGGCGGCGCCCGGATCGCGCGCGGGCGCCTGTATCGCTCGGCGCATCAGGCGCGGGCCACGGGGGCTGATCTGGAGGCGCTGGCGGCGCTGAACCTCGCTGTCGTGGTCGATCTGCGTCGGCCCAGCGAGCGGCGCGACCAGCCGTCGCGACGACCCGCCGGCTGGGCCGGGCAGGTCATCGAGAGCCATCATGACGACGGCGGCGAGGCCCCGCATATCACCTTCCTGAAGACCGCCGACCTGACTGAGGCCTCGGGGCGGGCCTTCATGACTGACACCTATCGCCGCCTGCCGTTCGAGGCGGCGCATGTGGACCTGTTCGCCCGCTATTTCCGCGCCCTGGCCGAGGGCGAGGGGCCGGTGCTGATCCACTGCGCGGCGGGCAAGGATCGCACCGGCCTTCTGGCGGCGCTGACCCACAGCCTGCTGGGGGTGTCGCGCGACGACCTCATCAACGACTATCTGCTGACCAATGTCGCCGTCGATCTGGAAGGCCGCGCCGAGGGCATCGCGAAGAAGCTGATCGAGATGACGGGCCGCCCCGCCTCTCACGGGGCGGTGGTCGCCTTCCTCGGCGTGGAGGCTGATTATTTGGACGGGGCCTTCGCCGAGATCACGGCCCGACATGGCTCGGTCGCGGCCTATCTGGAACAGGCCCTGGGCGTGGAGGCGGCCCTGGCCGAGCGTATCCGGGCGCGGCTGACGGCATGAGCCTGCCGGTCGTCCATATTGCGCGGCTGGGCTGGAGCGAGCCGCTGGCGGTCGCCGCCGGGCTGAACCGGCGCGAGGGGGCTTTGGCCCTGCTGGCCGGGGCGGGCGATCCAGGCGCACACGGCGGGCGCTGGTCCTTTGTCGGCTGCGAGCCGGATCGGGTGCGGGTCGGCCCAGTCGATGACGCGGCGGCCTTCGAGGCCCTGCGCCATCCCGATTTTTTCGGCGGCGGGGTGGTCGGGCTGATGAGCTATGACGCCGGGGCGCGGCCGGCGACGGGGGCGCGGGCCGAGGTCTGGCCCGACCTGATGCTGGCCCGTTATCCGGCCCTGCTGGGCTTTGATCATGCGGCGGGCGAGGTGCTGGCGGTCGGGCGCGGGGCGGATGCCGCAGAAGCGGAGACGCAGGCGCGCCGCGCGGCAGGTTGGCTGGTCGAGGCGGTCGCGCCGTCGATCCCTTCCGCCCCGGCTGGCGCCTTTGCCGGCGAAGCCCCGCCCGAAGCCTATGAGACCGCCGTGGCTGACGTCGTCGCCCGGATCGCGGCGGGCGAACTGTTTCAGGCCAACATCGCCCGGGCCTGGAGCGGGCGGCTGGAGGCCACGCGCGACCCGTTCGAGGTCTTTCTGCGGCTCTCGGCCGAGCGCGGCGCGGCCTATGGCGCCTTCTGGCGGCTGGGGCGGCGGGCCCTGGTGTCGAACTCGCCGGAGCTGTTCCTGACCTTCGATCCCGCCTCAGGCCGTATCGAGACGCGCCCGATCAAGGGCACGCGGCCGCGCGACGCGGAGCCCGCGCGCGATGCCGAGCGCGCCGCCGAGCTGGTCGCCAGCGCCAAGGACCGGGCCGAAAATCTGATGATCGTCGACCTGATGCGCAACGACCTGGCGAGGGCGGCGGTCCCGGGCTCGGTGCGGGTCGAACAGTTGTTCGCGGTCGAGAGCCACCCGACCGTGCACCATCTGGTCTCGACCGTAGCGGCGACAGCGGCCCCCGGCGTGGGGGCGGCCGAGGTGTTGGAGGCGACCTTCCCGCCGGGCTCGATCACCGGCGCCCCCAAGCATCAGGCCATGAAGGTCATCGCCGGGCATGAGGCCCCGCGCGGGCCGTGGTGTGGCTCGCTGTTCGGCCTGGGTCTGGCTGGAGAAGGGGCGCTGACGGCCTCTGTGCTGATCCGCACGGCCTCATTCGAGCAGGATGGGGCGGGCTGGCGCTGGCGGGCCCTGGCGGGGGCCGGCATCGTCGCCGACAGCGATCCCCGCGCCGAGCGCGAGGAGACCGAAGCCAAGGTCCGGGCGCTGAAGGAGGCCCTGATCGGCGTCTAGCAGTCGGAGCAGATGACCTGGTTCACGGTGCGCGGGCGCAGGTAGTATTTGCGGCCGAAGGTCGTCAGCGTAGGTATGACGTCCTTGAACGCCGACTTATACTCGTAGCGAGTTTCGCCGATGATCAGGCTTTCCTTGTCGCTGGCCAGGCCGGACGGCAGGTCGGTGATCGGCTCGGCCTTGCTGAGCGGCTTCAAGGTCTTGGCGTTGCTTGAGTAGCTCCAGTCGACCCAGGCCCGGCCCTGGGCGTCCACGGTCACGCTGGAGATCCGCGTCGTCAGCGGGGCGGCGGGGAAGGGTTTCATGAGCATCTGGCCGATGGCGGCTACGCTCTCGAGATCCGCGGTGCTGGTCTTGCCGCTCTGCGCCACCAGGTCGGCGACCATGGCCGCGGTGTGGCCGACACGGCGCTCGGCCATGTAGGCTTGGCTGAACTCGGTCAGCCCGAAGTAGATCAGGATCATGAGCGGGGCCAGCAGGGCGAACTCGACGGCCGAGACGCCACGCTGGTCGGAGATCAGGCGCGGGATCAAGCCTGGACGGATGTCGGGAGCGCGCCGGGTCATTGATATGGCTCGTTCTGGAAGGCCATGGTGGTGGTCAGCAGAATCTTGCCGTCATTGGATCGAGATAGGGCTTGGGCCAGGAAGGGGGTGACGATCGGATGCCGGTACCAGACGCGCACCATGATGCGATCGCCCGGCTTGCCGGGCTTGAAGTCGGTCTTGCCGGCGTCGAATGCGCCGGTGAACAGGGGATCGGTCTCATCCAGCGGGTTGCTGAAGCCATTGACGACGCGCACGTCCATGAAGGCGCGCGACGGGCAGTCGCCGGAGAAGACGCTCATCTGGGAGCAGAACTTCTTCATCATCGCCTCCTTGGTCACGGCCTGCATCTGGGCCTGGCCGGTTCGGACCAGGCGGCCGGTGTCAGTCACGGCGGTCTCGACCACGGCGTCGAGCAGCAAGATCAGGCCGATCTCGAGAATGGCGAACAGCAACATGAAGAAGGGCAGGGCGATCATGGCGAACTCGACCGCCGCGGAGCCGTCGCGGGCGCGCATCAACCGCCGTGCGAACGACGGACGCTTGGTGTCGCGTTGAAGCCGGCGCGCCATGTCTTCTAGGGCGCCGAAGGCGTGCGGATGCTGGGCGAGCAACTGAGGCCGCAGGCCATGTCCGTCGCCTCGGCGCCGCGCCAGACCCGGACCGTGCCGGTGGCGCCGGCGCTGACCACCACCTGGCTCTGGAACAGCGGCCGGCCGAGGGTGTCGACCGCCACGATCTCGGTCACGCCGTAACCCTTGCCGGTGATGAACAGCGTATTGGCGTCGACCACAGTGACGTCGGCGATCTTGGGATTGGCCACGATGACCGAACCGGCGGGCGCGCGCAGTTGAACCCGGGTCGAGGTGTCGACCTCGATGCTCAGCGGGCTGGCCTGGGCGGCGAAGGCCGCGACGGCGAGGCCGGCGCCCGCCAGCAGCGCGGCGGCTGAGCGTAGAAGGTGTCGGGGCATGGCGAAGAGCTCCGGTGACATGAAAAGGCGCGCGCGTGATCGCACGGACGCAAGGTCGACTTTAAAGATCAAGATTTCCTGAAAGGCTTTGCGATCAGCGCTTGCAGGAGTGAAAATCATAGTAAACGTATAATAACCAACAATAATCCCGAGATGGATATTTCGTTTTACTCGACCTTAAGGATCGTTGGCGCATGTTCGTCATGCAAACGGGGGTCAAGCGGGCAAAACCGGTGACCCTGGTGGTGGAACTGTTGCTCGCTTAGAAATCGAAGGAAACATATCATGCGCAACTTCATCAAGAACTTCGCTCAAGACGAATCCGGCGCTACGGCCATTGAATACGGCCTGATCGCTGCTCTGATGGCTGTGGTCATCATCGCCGGCATTGGCGCCGTGGGTGGCAAGCTGGGTGAAAAGTTCACGTCGATCGGCAACATGATCGGCGGCGAGGCTCCGGCCGAAACGCCGCCCGCCGGCGGTTGATAGGCTGAAATCAGCTTTGTTTGAGGTGGCCGGGCGGAAACGCCCGGCCATTTCTTTTTGCGCGCTAGACGGCGAGGGCCGGAAACCTGGTCTTAAAGGATGGCGGCCATGCTCGCGTCATGATCGAACTTTCCTTTGCGCTCCTGGGCGTCATGCCGGTGCTGGTGATCGTCGCCGGTCTGCACGACTTGACCACGATGAAGATCCCCAACTGGCTTTCGGGGCTTCTGGTCCTCGGCTTCTTTCCGGCGGCCCTGGCGGTGGGATTGCCGCTGTCGGTCGTGGGCTGGTCCGTTGGGGCGGCGGTCGTGGCCTTGTTTGTCGGGGCGGGCCTGTTCGCCCTGCGCTGGCTGGGCGGCGGCGACGCCAAGCTGATGGCTGCGGTCACCCTGTGGCTGGGCCTGTCGGGCCTTGCGCCCTTTTTGCTGTTCACGGCGATGGCGGGCGGGGGGCTGTGCCTGCTGCTGCTCCTGGCCCGCGCTCACCTGCAGGTATACGCCGTCAACGGCCCGATCTGGGTGACGCGCTTGATGGAGCCCAAGGGCGATGTTCCCTACGGCGTGGCCATCGCGATCGGGGCTTCCCTGGCCTACCCGGCCAGCCCCCTGGTGCAGACCTTCATCGGGGGCTGAGCGCCATCCCGGCGCTTAGGGGGGTGTTAACCGAAGGCGGCCACTATCGTTAACGGCAGGGGCGAACCAACCGAATTTACGTCGCCGCGCCCGCCGGAGACCGTCGATGAAGCCCGCCAAGATCGCCGTCATCTGTATCGCCGCCGTAGCGGCCATTGGCCTGGCCCTGGTGGTTCGCGCCATGGGCTCGTCGTCCGGCGCGCCCGCCGCGACCGCTGTCGCCGCCGTTGAGGCTGTGCCTATGGCCAAGGTCCTGGTCGCCGCCAGGAATCTGGAGCCGGGCAGCCGCCTGAGCGACGCTGACCTGACGTGGAAGGATTGGCCGGTCGCCGAGGTCAATCCGGTCTTCATCACCGACGGCAGCGTGCCGGTCCCGGGCGCCGCCGCGCCCGCAGGCGAAACCGAGGCCAAGCCCGCGGACGCCAAGGCCGAGAAGATCAAGAAGGCCGAGGACGCCGCCGCGCGCGTCACCCGCGCCGCCACCGACATGGCGACGGGCGGGGCCAAGGCCGACTACATCGGCGCCGTTGTTCGCGAACCCATTCTGGCCGGAGAGCCCATCGTCGCCCGCAAGATCGTGCGCGCCGGCGACAGCGGCTTCATGGCCGCCTATCTGGAACCGGGCATGCGGGCCATGGCCATCCGCGTCACGGTCGAGACGGCCGCGGGCGGCTTCATCCTGCCTGGTGACCGCGCGGACGTGCTGCTGACCCGCGAGGTCAAGACGCCTGGCGGCGGAGACGCCGCGAAATTCGCCACCGCCACCGTGATGCAGAACGTCAAGGTTCTGGCCATTGACCAGGCCACGCGCGCGGCCGACGACGCTCAGGCCGTGGTCGGCGCAACCGCCACTCTGGAGGTCAGCGGTCCCGACGCCGAGGTTCTGGCCCTGGCCAAGTCCGAGGGCGACCTGTCGCTGGTGCTGCGCTCCTACGCCGACACCGCCGGGCCGTCGGGCCGGACAGCGGCCGCGACCCGCCGCAGCGAGGCCGCCAATATTGTTCGCGTCCATCGGGAAGGCCAGACCGAGGCGGTCGTCGTTCGATGAGGAAACCTGCCATGAACCGACTGATCGCCGTGGCCTGCGCCTCGCTACTGGGGCTGGGCGCCGCCGCCTCGGCGCCGCAGGCGGACGCTCAGGGCCAGGTCGCCGCTTCGGCGCCGCGGATGATCAACCTGCCGCGCGGAACATCCTTTGCGGTCGACCTTCCGGCGGACGCGCGCGACGTGATCGTGTCCAATCCTCGCGTCGCCGAGGCCATGCTGCATTCGCCGCGTCGCATCACGGTCATCGGCCTGGCGGCCGGTGAGACGGACGCCGTTTTCCTGGACGCCGCCGGCCGCACCATTCTGGCCTTGCGCGTCCGCGTCGACGCCGGCACCAGCGCGCTTCAGGACACGCTCAGCCGCGTGGCGCCGGGCGCGAACGTGCGCGCCGAAGCCGTCAACGACAGCATTATCCTGACCGGCACGGCCGCCAGTCCGGCCGAGGCCGACCGCGCCGCCCAGATCGCTCGCGCCTTCGTCTCGAGCCCCGACAAGGTCATGAACATGATCAGCGTCGCCGGTTCCGACCAGGTGACCCTGAGGGTTCGCGTGGTCGAGGTGCAGCGTAGCGCCATCAAACAGCTGGGCTTCGACACCCAGGCCATCGTCGGCCGGCTGGGCGACACGCGCTTCATGCTCGGCAACAACGCCACCTGGGGCGTGAACGGCGGGCTGTTGGGCGGGATCACCGGCGGCGTCTCGCGCGACACCACACTGAACGGCACGCAGCCCGGCTCTGACGGGCTCAACAGGGGGTCGGCGACGATCAAGGCCTTTGAACGGGTAGGCCTGGTGCGCACCCTGGCGGAGCCCAACCTGACCTCGGTCAACGGTGAGGCCGCCAGCTTCCTGGCGGGCGGCGAGTTTCCGGTCCCGGCGGGGCGCGATCAGAACGGCCAGATCACGGTCGTCTACAAGCCGTTCGGCGTCGGCCTCAGCTTCCGTCCGATCGTCCTTTCGGAGGGGCGCATCTCGCTGCAGGTCAAGGTCGAGGTGTCCGAGTTGACGCCGCAGGGCGGCCTGACCATCGGCGCCGGCACCCCGTCGGCGGTGTCCCTGCCGGGCCTTTCGGTGCGGCGCAGCGAGAATACGGTCGAACTGCCGTCGGGCGGATCGATGATGATCGCCGGCCTGCTTCAGGAATCGACGCGCCAGACGGTGGACGCCCTGCCGGGCGCCACCAACCTGCCGGTGCTGGGCCAGTTGTTCCGCTCGCGTGACTATCTGATGGGCGAGACGGAACTGGTGGTCATCGTGGAGGCCTATGTGGTCGACCCCACCGCGCCAGGCCGGTTGCAGACCCCCGCCGACGGTCTGCGCATCGCCAGCGACGCTCAGACAATCTTCTTCGGCCAACTGAACCAGGCCTATGGCTCGCCAGCCCCCTCCGCCCAGCCGGGCGCCGGATGGCAGGGGCCGGTCGGCTATGTGATCGAGTGAACGCCATGACCCGTTCCGCCCCATCCCTTCTCTCCCTGGCATCGGCCCTGGCGCTCGCCGGGCTGGCGCTGGCCGGCTGCATGGGCGCACCCGCCAGCCTGGGCGGCGAGCCGCCGCTGATTCCGACCTCGCGCTACAGCCTTCAGGTCGAGCCGGGTCTGGACCGCATCGCCCTGGCCGTGCACGAAACCGGCCTGTCGGCGAACCAGCAGGCGGCGCTGAACGCCCTGGTCAGCCGCTTCGCCATCGAAGGCGCTTCGGCCCTGGTGGTCGAGGCTCCCGCCGGCGAGGATCCGGTCGCCAATCAGGCGGCCTGGAACGTCAAGGCGGCCCTGGTGGCCGCGGGAGCGCCCGATCATCGGGTTCGCGTGGTCAGCTACGCCGGGCCGGACCCGCGCGCGCCGGTCCTGGTCGGGTTCGAGACGGTTCGTGCGGTCGTGCCCCAATGCGGAACCGCCTGGGGCAGTCTCGGCCGCACCGGCGACAATCAGTCGGCCTCGAACTTCGGCTGCGCGGTCAACGCCAACCTGGCGGCCCAGATCGCCAATCCTCGCGACATCGTCTCGCCGCGCACCATGACGCCCAGCGACTCCGGCCGCCGCAGCGTAGTGTTCGACGACTACCGCAAGGGCGACCAGACCGCGGCCGAGCGAGAAGAATTGATAAGCCAGGCGCGCATCTCGCGCGCGGTGAACTGATCATGACCCAATCCCATGCTGCTCAGGATTTCGACGCCTTGGACGGTTTCGATCTGGACGATGAGTTCCTCAACGCCGCGCCCCGGTCGCCGGATGTCCAGCCGAACCTGAACGCTGTCGCCGCACCCGTCGCGATCCCGCTCGACGAAACGCCGGACGCATGGATCGAGGCGGAAGGCGAGCCCTATAATCCCGTCGGGCGTCTGGTGGATGCGACCGAAGCGGCGGCTGCGGCCGTGGCGCCCCTGGTCGCGACGACGCCTGTCGCGCCGCTCGAGGTTCCGACGCCGGCCGAGCCCTATGTGCCGGCCTTGGCGGAGGCCGCTGGCGTGCCGGTCGGGGCGGGGGCCACGGTCGAGGTGTCGATACCGCGCATCGCGGTCCATGTCTTCGCCGAGCGTCAAGACACCCTGGCCGCCGCCGAGCGCGCCGGACAGGACCGGCGCATGTCGCGCGCCACCACCCAGATCCGCGTCGGCGGCGTGGCGGCGGCGATCGAGGCCTATCAGGCTGAACCGACCCCGCCGCTGATCGTGGTCGAGTGCCTGAAGGACCCGCAGACCCTGCTGTGGGAGATCGACCAACTGGCCGAGGTCTGCGACGCGGGCACCAAGGTGGTGGTCATCGGCGCGACCAACGACATCCTGCTGTTCCGCGAGCTGATGCGGCGCGGGGTTAGCGAGTATCTGGTGGCGCCGGTTCAGCCGCTGCAACTGATCTCGGCCATCGGCGGCCTGTTTGCTGACCCGGCCCAGCCCTTCATCGGCCGTTCGATCGCCTTCGTCGGCGCCCGCGGCGGGGCCGGGGCCTCGGCCGTGGCCCACAACACCGCCTACGCCATGAGCGAGCGGATCGGCGTCAACACCGTCATCGTCGACTACGACCTGCCGTTCGGCACGGCGGGGCTGGACTTCAACCAGGACCCGCTGGGCGGCGTCGCCGACGCCCTGAGCCAGCCGGACCGTCTGGACGCCACCCTGCTGGACCGGATGATGGTCCGCTGCACCGACAAGCTGAGCCTGTTTGCGGCGCCCGCCACCCTGGACGGCGACTGGGACATCCAGCCGGACGCCTTTGAGGAGGTGACCAGCCGTATCCGTTCGACCGCCCCCTTCGTGGTGCTGGACCTGCCGCACCTGTGGTCGGGCTGGATGCGCAAGACGCTGATCTCGGCGGACGAGGTGGTGATCGTGGCGACGCCGGACCTGGCCTCCTTGCGCAACGCCAAGAACATGATCGACCTGATCAAGCAGGGCCGTCCCAACGACGCCCCGCCGCGTCTGGTGCTGAACCAGGTCGGGGTGCCGGGCCGTCCCGAAATCCCGACCAAGGACTTTGGGGCCGCGCTCGGCATCCACCCCAGCCTGGTCATCCCGTTCGACGCCAAGGTCTTCGGCTCGGCCGCCAATAACGGCCAGATGATCGTCGAGGCCGGAGCCAAGACCAAGGCCGCCGAGGCCTTCCAGACTCTGGCTCAGATCGTGTCGCAGCGCGAATTGCCGACCGTCGCGCCTGCGCGCGGCAAGGCGGGCGAGGGCGGGGCGGCCAAGAGCGGGGCTGCCAAGGGCGGCTCCCTGTTCGCCTCCCTGTTCAGCAAGAAGCGCTAGGCCATGTTCGGTAAGCGTTCAGCCCAGCCCGGGGTCGCCGTCGCGCCCCGCCTCGCCCCGGCGCCGCCGCCGGAGGCGCGCCCGCTGGACGCCGTCGACGCCTTTTCCGTTGAGGAACTGGAAGCCCCTGCGCCCGCCGCACCCTCGCTGGAGGCGGGCGACCGACTGGACGCCCTGGCCGCGCGACCGCGTGTCGAGGCCCCGGCGCCGACGCCGGGCGGACCGGCCAAGGGACCGCGCGCCACCGCCGGTCTGGAACAGCTGAAGAAGGCCCAGGCGGTCGCCGAGATCGTCCGCGAGCAGTCCGACTATTATCACGCCACGAAGACCACCATCTTCAACGCGTTGATGAACACCATCGACCTGTCGCAACTGGCCCAGCTGGACCAGAAGGCGGCGGCCGAGGAAATCCGCGACATCGTCGCTGAACTGGTGGCGATCAAGAATGTCTCCATGTCGGTCGCCGAGCAGGAGCATCTGGTTCAGGACATCGTCAACGATGTCCTGGGCTATGGTCCGCTGGAGCCGTTGCTGGCGCGCGACGACATCGCCGACATCATGGTCAACGGCGCCGGGCGCGTCTTCATCGAAGTCAGCGGCAAGGTGCAACTGACCAACGTCCGTTTCCGCGACAACACCCAGCTGATGAACATCTGCCAGCGGATCGTGAGCCAGGTCGGCCGCCGGGTCGATGAATCCAGCCCGATCTGCGACGCCCGCCTGCCGGACGGGTCGCGCGTCAACGTCATCGCCCCGCCCTTGGCGATCGACGGTCCGACGCTGACGATCCGTAAGTTCAAGAAAGACAAGCTGACGATGAAGAATCTGGTGGAGTACGCCTCCATCAGTCCCGAGGGCGCACGCGTCCTGGGCGTCATCGGCGCGGCGCGATGCAACCTGGTCATCTCGGGCGGCACGGGCTCGGGCAAGACGACCTTGCTCAACACCCTGACAGCCTTCATCGACCCGACCGAGCGCGTCATCACCTGCGAGGACGCGGCCGAACTTCAGCTGCAGCAGCCGCACGTGGTGCGTCTGGAAACCCGTCCGCCCAACCTCGAAGGCCAGGGCCAGATCACCATGCGGGATCTGGTGAAGAACTGTCTGCGGATGCGCCCTGAACGCATCATCGTCGGCGAAGTTCGGGGGCCTGAGGCCTTCGACCTGCTGCAGGCGATGAACACCGGTCACGACGGCTCGATGGGCACCCTGCACGCCAACTCCCCGCGCGAAGCCATCAGCCGGATGGAGTCGATGATCACCATGGGCGGCTACGGCCTGCCGTCCAAGACCATCCGCGAGATGATCGTCGGCTCGGTCGACGTCATCATCCAGGCCGCGCGTCTGCGCGACGGCTCGCGCCGCATCACCCACATCACCGAGGTGGTCGGGCTGGAAGGCGACGTCATCGTGACCCAGGACCTGTTCGTCTACGAGATCACCGGTGAGGACGCTCACGGCAAGATCACCGGCCGCCACCGTTCGACCGGCATCGCCCGTCCCCGCTTCTGGGACCGCGCCCGTTATTACGGGCTGGAGCGCGAACTGGCCGAAGCCCTGGACGCGGCGGAGTAGGGCCTGATGCTTCCCATTCTCGCGGCCCTTCTGGCCTTCATCACCATTGGCGGCGTCGGCTGGGTTCTGGTCAGCGGCGACGATGATACGGCCCAGGCCGTCAAGCGCGCCAAGGCCATGGGCGGCGCGCGCGACGCCAAGGCGGCCAAACGGACGGCTGCGGCGGCCGCCAATACGCCCGAGGCGCGCCGCAAGCAGATCCTGGCACAGCTTCAGGACGTCGAACGACGCGAGCGCAAGGCGCGCATGACCGTAGCGGCCAAGCTGAAGCAGGCTGGTCTGTCGATGAGCCTGCGGACCTTCATCATCATCAGCGTCATCGTCGGCGTCGTCGGTTTCCTGATCGCACTGGTGGCTGGGGTGCACATCCTCCTGGCGTTGGGCATCGGTCTGGCCATGGGTCTGGGCCTGCCGCGCTGGATCGTCGGCTTCCTGGGCAAGAAGCGGATGAAGAAGTTCTCTCTCGCCTTCGCCGACGCCGTCGACATTCTGGTGCGGGGCATCAAGACGGGTCTGCCGGTCCATGACTGCTTCAAGATCATCGCCCGCGAGAGCCCGGAGCCTTTGGCCGGCGAGTTCCAGCGGCTGGTTGAAAGCATGGGCGTGGGCCTGTCGCTGAGCCAGGCGCTGGAGAAGATGTACGAGCGCATGCCGACGCCCGAACTGAACTTCTTCGCCATCGTCATCGCCATCCAGCAGAAGAGCGGCGGCAATCTGGCCGAGGCTCTGAGCAATCTGACGACGGTGCTTCGGGCCCGGCGGCTGATGGGCGAGAAGATCAAGGCTCTATCCTCCGAGGCCGTGGCCTCGGCGGGCATCATCGCCTCCCTGCCGCCGCTGGTGATGGTCCTGGTGAGCCTTTCCAGCCCAGGTTACATGCTGCTTTTGTTCACCGACATGCGCGGCCAGGTCATGCTGCTGGGTTCGGCGATCTGGATGGCTCTTGGCGTCTTCACGATGAAGCGCATGATCTCGTTCAAGTTCTGAGGCGGAGGGCGTCATGAACGGCTTCATGCACTTCATCACCGACGGCCAGAACCTGCTCAGCATAGGGGTCGGCATCGCCGTCTTCGCAGCGGTTCTGACGACGCTCAGCTCCTTTACGGGCGGGGCGACCCTGGGCAAGCGGATGCAGGCCGTGGCCGAACGCCGCGAGGAATTGCGCCGCAAGTCGCGTCAGGCCATGAGCGGCGGCGCGGCCGGACCCAGCCTGCGTCACAGCGACGAGAGCTTCAAGAAGCGCGTGGTCGAGCGGCTGAACCTCAGCAAGCTGCTGGAAGACCCCAAGGTCGCGGAAAATATGATCCAGGCGGGGTGGCGCGGGCCAAAACCGCTGAACACCTTCTACTTCTTCCGCTTCGCCATGCCCTTTGTCCTCGGCGGGATCGTGTCCTTCTACCTGCTGGTCATCAATGATTTCGGTCAGCCTCCGACCATGATTTTGGCGATCTGCGGCGCGGCCGTCGCCGCAGGCTTCTATGCGCCCAACATCTATGTCTCCAACCGCATCGCCCAACGACGCCAATCGATCGTTGCGGCCTTCCCGGATTCGCTGGACCTGCTGCTGATCTGCGTCGAATCCGGCATGTCGATCGAGGCGGCGATCCAGAAGGTCAGTCAGGAGATCGGCAGCCAGTCGATCGAACTGGCCGAGGAACTGTCGCTGCTGTCCGCTGAACTGAGCTATCTGCCCGAGCGCCGCATGGCCTATGACGGCATGGCCAGGCGGACCAATCATCCCGGCATCAAGGCGGTGGCGACGGCCATGACCCAGGCCGAGACCTACGGCACGCCGCTGGGTTCGGCGCTACGGGTGATGGCCAAGGAAAACCGCGACCTGCGTCTGTCTGCGGCCGAGAAGAAGGCTTCGGCCCTGCCCGCGCAACTGACCGTGCCGATGATCCTGTTTTTCCTGCCGGTGCTGTTCGTGGTCATCCTGGGCCCGGCGCTGATCAATATCCAGGACATGATGAAGAACGGCGGCGGCTGAGCGCAGACCCGCGATCAGCCCTCGGCGGCGCGCCTCAGGGCCTCGCTGATGTCCTCATAGGCGCTGCGGATCGTCTTGCGGTGCTTGTCGTGGAACAGCTCGCCGCGCAGGCCTGAGAAGATCACGCCGTTGGAGACGATGCAGTTGCCGCGCTCCAACTCCTCGATCTCGTAGTAGCGGATGGCGTTGAACATGAAGCCCCGCTTCTCGGCCCAGACCAGCTGGGCGTAGGGCTGCCAGTCGCCGAGGCGGGCCTGAACCTGGCGTTCCGCCATGCCGGGCAGGGCCTCGGTCAGGCTGATGCCCGCGCCGAAGGCCAGGGCGCCGGTCACGCCGGTCTCATAGGGATTCCAGCTATGCCAGTTCTCGAGATCCGACAGGATCTCCCAGATGCGGTCCGACGGCGCGCGCACGCCGATACGCTTCTCGATACGGGTCGTGTCCATGATCTGCCTCTGACACGGCTTTTCGACTTTAGGAAGTCGTCTCGACCGGATCGGGTTTCGGCAGAGCCGGCTTGAGGCGGCGTCCGTCGTCCAGACCCAGCCGCGCCTTGACCTCGAACAGGTCGGCCCCGGCGGGGACGATCAGAAGTTCTTCGGGCCGGCGCGTGTTGACCGCCACCACGGCGTTCCTGGGGCAGACGTCGAAACAGTCGGCGCCGACGACCGCGAGGTCCGCCTTGCGGCCCTTGCCTGCGTGCAGGTAGCGCCGTAGCGCCTTCTTCAACGTCTTGTCGCCGTCGGGACCAAAGCCGCCATCCAGCTTCTTCGAGCATTTGCGGCACACCAGAACCACCTCGTTCCAGCGGGTCTTCGACACCTTGAAGGGTTTGGGCGTCTTGCTCATGCGCCAGAAGATCGGTGTTCGCGACGCCTGACACAAGCGGCGTTCGGCTGCGCCACAGGAACTTCATAAACCGCACCGAAAAAACTGATTGTTTCTGTTTATCAAGGGGTAAGCATCAAGGCGCATCCTCGCTGTTCCTGACGAGGGTCCGCCAATGTCGCGCCTGCCGATCAATCTGCCGTCCGCCGCCCCGGTTCGCCCCGCGCGCAACCGCCTGAGGGACGCGGTCTTCTTCTGCATCGCCTTCGCGGCGGTCTTCATCGCCGCCCTGCTGGTGATGGACCTGCTGCTGGGGTAAGCCGGAGGCTCGATTTCAGGAGGCCTCCCCATGATCACCCGCATCCAGCCCGGCGCCCGCATGAGCGAGGCCGTTATCCACGGCAACACTGTCTATCTGGCCGGTCAGGTCGGCGAGCCGGGCGACGACGTCACGGCCCAGACCAAAACCACCCTGGCCGAGATCGACGCCCTGCTGGCCCAGGCCGGCACCGACAAGTCGAAGATCCTGATGGCCACCATCTGGCTGGCTGACATCGCCGACTTCGACGCCATGAACGCCGTCTGGGACGCCTGGGTCGACAAGGCCAATCCGCCGGCCCGCGCCACCAGCGAAGGCAAGCTGGCCTCGCCCGAATACCTGGTCGAGATCATCGTCGTGGCCGCGGTCTGATGGCCCTCGACAAGGCGAGCGAACTGGAGCGGTTCAAGGCGACCCGCGTCACCGCCCTATTCCGTCTCGACCTGATCGAGAAGGGCGCGCAACTGACTTATGAGGACGGCACGCCGGTCGACATGGCCTCGGAAAAGCAGCGTCTGAAGGATCAGGTCGCCGACATGGATCGCCGCATCGCGCGGCTGGAGGCGGCGGGCGAAGCCTAGGTCGGCTTGGCGTACTGACCGGCGCTCAGGACCTCGATGCCGACGAAGCCTTCGTCGCCTTCCACCCAGGCGTCATGGCCGGGGGGGATGGCGTAGGATGTGCCCGGGCTGAGGGTCTTCTGCGTGCCGTCGTCCATGCGGACGGTCAGATGCCCGGACACGACATGACCAATGTGCGCCAACTGGCAGCTGTCGGTCTTGACCACGGGCTTGATGCATTCGGACCATTTCCAGCCGGGTTCGAAGCTGAACCGGCCCAGCGTGGCGTCGGACAGGCGCACGACCTCGACACGGGTCTTGTCGGGGGTGCGCAGTTCATCGGGGCTGTCGTGAGAGCGGGTTTCGAATTTCGCGACCTTGATTTCACTGTCGGCCATGGCGTCCTCCTGACGCTCGCTACGGGGGGCCTTGGTGCGTGACCTCGGCGCCCCCTTAAACGGCCAGCGCTTCCTCGACGTTCCCCGTCAGTCGGCCAGCCGCGCAAACACGGTCGTGATGACCGCCTGATAGGCGTCGGTCAGGGCGCGCAGTTCGGCCTCGGGCACGCGCTCGTCGATCTGGTGCATGGTCTGGCCGACCAGACCCAGCTCCAGCACCGGGCACAGGGCGCGGATGAAGCGGGCGTCCGAGGTGCCGCCGGTGGTCGAGGCCTCGGGGCGGCGGCCCAGCGTCGCCTCCACCGCGTCCTGCACCGCGCTGACGAAGACGCCCGGCTCGGTCAGGAAGGCCTCACCCGAGCACATGTGCTCCAGTTCGATGCGCAGGCCGGTCTCGGCCTGCAGGGCGCCCGCCTCGCGGTTCAGCCAGTCGATCAGGCCGTCGCCGGTGTGCGTGGGATTGAAGCGGATGTTGAGGCGCGCCTTGGCTTCGGCCGGGATGATGTTGGTCGCCGGATTGCCCACGTCGATGGTGGTGATCTCGAGGTTGGAAGGCGGGAACTCCGGGTATCCCTCATCCAGAACGTGGGCGTCGAGGCGGGCCAGAAGTTTTGCGATGACCGGGGCAGGGTTGGCGGCGCGGTCGGGATAGGCGACGTGGCCCTGCTTGCCGTGGACGGTGATCCAGGTGTTGAGCGAGCCGCGCCGTCCGACCTTGATCATGTCGCCGAGGTGGTGGGCCGAAGAGGGCTCGCCGACCACGCAGGCGTCGATGACCTCGCCTTCGGCCATCAGGGCCTCGACCACCCGTTTGGTGCCGTGCAGGGCCGGGCCTTCCTCGTCGCCGGTGATCAGGAAGGAGAGCGAGCCGGGGACGTCGCCTTCCGACAGAACGCGCGAGACGGCGGCGACCCAGGCGGCGATGCCGCCCTTCATGTCCACGGCGCCGCGGCCATAGAGGATGCCGTCGCGCGTCTCGCCCTCGAAGGGGGCGGCGGTCCAGGCGGCGAGGTCCCCGGTCGGCACGACGTCGGTGTGGCCGGCGAAGCAGAGGTTGGGCGAGGCCGCGCCGCGTCGGGCGTAGAGGTTCTCGATGCGGGCGTCGTGACCCACGCCGGTCGGGCCCTCGAACACCATGCGGCGGCAGGTGAAGCCCAGGCCGCTCAGGGCGCGTTCCAGTACGTCCATGGCCCCTTCGTCGGCGGGGGTGACAGAGGGAATGCGGATCAGGTCGCGGGTCAGTTCGACAGGATCAATGACGGAATGTGATGCGGCGCTCATGGGCTCTATGCTTTAGGCATATCCCGCACCCGCGAGAAGGCCCGAAACCGTGCCGAAGATCGACATCGAAACTGCGCCCACCGGTCATGGCACCGGATATCCCGAAGATTTCGCCGCGCCCTGCAAGCCGCGCCGACGCTGGCGGTTGGGCGATCCGGCCGGTCTGGACCAGTTCGGGGTCAACCTGTTGCGTCTGCCCGCCGGGGCCTGGTCCAGCCAGCGCCACTGGCACACGGCCGAGGACGAGTTCGTCTGGGTGGTTGAGGGCGAGGTGGTTCTGGTCGAGGAGGACGGCGAGACGGTGCTGCGTCCCGGCGACTGCGCCGGCTTCAAGGCGGGCGTCGCCAATGGCCACAAGATCGAGAACCGCAGCGACCGTGAGGCGGTCCTGCTGGAGGTCGGCTCGCGCCGCCCCGCGGAAGACGCCTGCGACTATCCCGACATCGACATGATCCTCCCCAAGGGCGCCGACCGCTATTTCCATCGCGACGGAACCCCCTATCCGAAGACGCCCCGAAGAACGTGACCACAGACAGTATCGACACCGCCCCGACGGTTCCGCCCCAGCCGCCCTTGCCGCCTGAATCGCACGATGGCGGGCCGTCCAGTCCCTGGGCCATTCGCGATTTTCGTCTGCTGTGGCTGGGCCGCGTGGCGGCGGTTCTGGGCATCCAGATCCAGTCGTCGGCCCTCTTGTGGCAGGTCTATGAGATCGCCCGGCGCGACCATCCGATCGCCGAGGCCAGCCTCTATCTGGGGCTGGTGGGCCTGTGTCAGTTCCTGCCGCTGCTGGCCTTCACCCTGCCCGCCGGGGCCATGGCCGACCGGCGCGACCGCAAGCACACCGTGACCCTGTCCATCGTGGTCGAGAGCCTGTGCGCCCTGGCCTTCCTCGCCATGGCCCTGCACGGGGCGCCGCCGCTGTGGGGGCTGCTGGCCGTGGCCGCCGTCTTTGGCGCGGCGCGCGCCTTCCTCGCCCCGGCCAGTCAGGCCTTCCTGCCCATGGTGGTGGGACGCAAGGCTCTGCCGCCGGCCATCGCGGCCCAGTCCATCGCCTTCCAGACCGGGGCGATTGCGGGGCCGGCGCTCGGCGGCGTCATCGTCGGCTTCGCGGTGCCCTGGGCCTACGCCTCAGCCATGGCGTTGTTCCTGGTCGCCATCGGCTGCTTCCTGCTGATCCGCACCTCGGGTAAGCCGAAATTCGTCGAGACGGGTGTCGGGCCGCTGGAGCTGGTCAAGGAGGGCCTGTCCTATGTCTGGAAGACCAAGATCGTTCTGGGCGCCATCTCGCTGGATCTGGTGGTGGTGCTGCTGGCGGGGGTCGCCCTGCTGACGCCGATTTTCGCGCGCGACATCCTGCACGTCGGGCCGCAGGGCTTCGGCCTGTTGCGGGCCTCGTTCGGGGTAGGGGCCCTGCTGGTGGCCCTCTATCTGAGCCGCTTCCCCATCGTGAAGCATGGCGGGCGCTGGATGTTTGCGGCGGTGGCGGTGTTCGGCCTGTCCACCCTGACCTTCGGCCTGTCGCACTGGGTCTGGCTGAGCGCCCTGGCCCTCTTCATCGGCGGCGGGGCGGACATGATCAGCGTCAATATCCGCCAGACCCTGATCCAGCTGGCCACGCCCGATCATATGCGCGGGCGGGTGTCGTCGGTGTCCATGCTGTTCATCGGCGCGTCGAATGAACTGGGCGAGGCCTATTCGGGGGTCATGGTGCGCTTGCTCGGCCCCGTGGGGGCGGCGGTGTTTGGGGGCGTCGGAGCGCTGGCCGCGACGGGGATTTGGGCCAAGGTCTTCCCCAGCCTGAGGAAGGCGAACCGGCTGACCTGATCGGTGCCAGTAAAAAGCCCCGCGATCAGATCGCGGGGCTTTTCATTTCTCAGCCCCAGGGGCGGAAGTGTTTCGACAGCTTCAGGCCCTGGCTCTGATAGTGGCTGCCGCCTTCGCCATAGAGGCGGGTGGGGCGTTCCGTCAGCGGCTCATAGACCAGTCGGGCGACGATCTGGCCGTGTTCCAGCAGGAAGGGGGTGTCGTGGGTGCGAACCTCCAGCACGCCCTTGGAGCCGGCGCCGTGGGCCTCGTCTGTGCCGAAGCCCGGGTCGAAGAAGCCAGCGTAGTGGACGCGGAATTCGCCGACCGAGGGGTCGATCGGAGTCATCTCAGCAGCCTGATCGACCGGGATTTCCACGTCGTCCGATGAGGCCAGGATGTAGAACTCGCCCGGATCCAGCAGCAGTTCGCCGCGGCGGAGCGTCAGCGGCTCCCAGAAGTCGCGCGGGTCATGGCCGTCGATGTGGTCCATATTGACGACCCCGGCGTGGCGGCGGCCGCGGAAGCCGACAACGCCCTGCTCGCCCGCTCGCAGGTCGACGCCGACGCTGCGGGTCTCGAGCTTGGGCGGCTCGCCGGCCTTGAGGCGCAACTGGTTCAGACGGGTGCCCGGCTTGACCAGGATGGAGAAGGTCTGGGGCGCGATCTCGAGATAGAGGGGGCCGTCATAGCCCTCGTCCACGTCGTCGAAGCTGCCGCCCTTGTCGGTCAGCAAGCGGACGAAGACGTCCACGCGTCCGGTCGAGCTCTTGGGGTTGGCGCGGGCGTTCAGGCCGCGCGGCAGGCTGAGGCGTTCCTGCAGCCGGGCGATATAGACGCAGCCCTTTTCCAGCACCACGCCGCCCGACAGGTCGATGGCGTGCATCTCCACGTCGTTGATGCGGTCCTCGACCTTGCGCTGGCCGGGCAGGAAGGAGGCGCGCACGCGCCAGGCCTGGTTCGACAGGCGCAGGTCCAGGCTCGCGGGCTGCACCTGATCCTGATCGAAGGGGGTGTCGGACTTGATCGCGCCGGTCGCGATCAGGGTCTCGATGCCCTGGAAGGGCAGAATGCCGGGCTGGGCGGGAATCTCGAAGATGCTCATGCCGTCCTGTCTCACACGGTTTTTTCCATCTGTCTCGCTTCGGAATGCGACATCCGATGCGACAGACGGGTTGAACCCCGGGGTCGGCGGACTGCATATAGCCTATGCACGCGCCTCCTGCCTATACCGCCGAAACCGAAGGCGTCGTCGTCCGCGTCCGCCCCTCCTATCTGGCGGCGCAGTCTGACCCCGACGGCGGGCGCTGGGTCTGGGCCTATCAGATCGAGATCGTCAACCTGACCGGATCGCCGGTGCAACTGGTGGCGCGGCGCTGGACCATCACCGACGCCTATGGCCACGTGGAAGAAGTGCGCGGTCAGGGCGTGGTCGGCGAGCAGCCGGTGATCGAGGCGGGCGACAGCTATTCCTACGCCTCGGGCTGTCCGCTGAGCGCGCCTTCGGGCTCGATGGTCGGGGCCTACTACATGACCGACGTCGACGGGCGGATGTTCGAGGCGGCCATCCCGGCCTTCAGCCTGGACGTGCCGGATGCGCGGCGGGTGTTGAACTAGGCAGCGGCGCGGCCTCAAGCCGCGCGAAGCGCGCCAAGGCCAACAAAAAACCCTCGCCTGAAGGGCGAGGGCGATAGGGCTGCGTCAACCCGGATGAACCGCAGCCCCCTGATTTTATCCGGAAAGCCGGACGAAATCAGTTTCTTTGCGAGCCGCGGTCAAAAGGCTCCGCCTTTTCGCCCCGACGCGGCCTGGCGCTTCGCGCGCGCTCAAGCGAGCCGCCGCGCGGCGAGCGATAGCGCCCTTAGGTCTTAGATATAGCGCCGCAGGCTGCGGGCCAGTTCGCTGGCGCCGTCCTTGGACGCGCCCTTGCGGATCTGGGGTTGGTAGGCGACGCGGGCGTGCTCGCCGCAATAGACGCCTTCCGAGGCGCGGCGACCGCAGAAGCTGAACTCGCGCGACGACGGGTCGCCGATCGGCCATTTGCACATGTGGGCGCCGAGGGTCAGCACCGTGGCCGTGCCCGGCAGTTCCGGGGCGGGAGTCGGGGCGACCGGCTGGGCGACCATGACCGGACGCGGCGCGGCGGCCTCGATGCGGCGCGGGGCCGAGGGAGCCTGGACCGGAGCGGCCGGAGCCGCCGGGCGCGGACGGGTTGCGGCGCGGGGGAAGGTGGTGCGGGCCGGTTGCGACGGCGCTGCGCGGCCCGACAGGCCCAGGCGGTGCACCTTGCCGATCACGGCGTTGCGGGTCACGCCGCCGCCCAGGGTCTTGGCGATCTGGCTGGCCGACTGGCCTTCCAGCCAGAGCTTCTTCAACGCGCCGACGCGGTCTTCAGTCCAGCTTGCTGCGGTCATGGCCACCCTCCCGGGGATCGGATTCAATATCTTGGGTCGCCGACGAATTTCCCCGTCTCGACCTGCTACTAATCGTAAAGCAGCACTTAAAACACGCAAGATGTGGCAATTCAGCTGTCCACAGAAACCAGATGTAGTGTGGTTAACGTCCCGTTTTGAATCAGTTTTGCGTCCCTTCGTCGAACGCCGGGCGCCTTGCGAAACCAGCTTAGCGGGCGCATCTGGGCGCCTATGAAGACCGATCTCGCCTCCACCGCCCCTTCCGGCCTGCCTCAACCGCGTCGTTATGACGGGATCAACTGGGTGGGCCTGCGCACCCTTTACCTGCGCGAGGTGCGCCGTTTCTGGAAGGTGGGCGCCCAGACCGTGGCGGCGCCGGTGGTGACGACCCTGCTCTACATGATGGTGTTCGTGGTGGCGCTGAAGGGGGCGCGGCCACCGTTGCACGGCACCCCCTTCGCCGAGTTCGTGGCGCCGGGCCTGATCATGATGGCCATCCTGCAGAACGCCTTCGCCAACGCCTCGTCCAGCCTGATCCAGGCCAAGATCATGGGCACGGCCACCGACTTCCTGACCCCGCCGCTCAGCCCGCTGGAGCTGACCATAGGCTTCACCCTGGGCGCCGCGACGCGCGGGGTGGCGGTCGGTCTGGTGACGGCCCTGTGCGTCCTGCCGTTCGCCAAGCTGGGCGTGGCCAATGTGGCGCTGATCGTCTGGTTCGGCCTGATCGCCTCGCTGTTGATGGGGATGACGGGCGTGCTGGCGGGTCTGTGGTCCGAGAAGTTCGACCACCTGTCGGCGGTGCAGAACTTCGTCGTCATGCCGATGACCTTCCTGTCGGGCACCTTCTACCTGATCGACAGCCTGCCTGAGCCGTTCGCCAGCATCAGCCGCTTCAATCCCTTTTTCTATCTGATCGATGGCTTCCGGGCGGGCTTCATCGGCCATGCCGAAGGGAATCTGATGATCGGCGTGGTCATGAGCGCCGTGCTGACGGTGCTGATGGGCGCGGCCTGCTGGCTGGTGTTTCGTTCAGGCTGGCGCCTGAAGAGCTGAGCCGTTACGCAGGACCGAACGCCCCTGGGGAGGGGCAGGGAGGTTTCCATGCTGTTTCGTTCCGTTCTGGCGTCGGCTGTTGCTGTCGCCGCGCTTCTGTCCACGCCGGCTGCCGCTCAGGACGCGGAAGCCCTGAAGGCCCAGGTCGCCGCCTACGTCCAGCCGTCAAATTCTGAGCGGATGAACGTCCTCGTGGCCCAGTTGCGCGCCGCGGGCTTCAACCCGACCGTCGAGACCTTCGAGGGCGGCGGCCGCGCCGGGCCGATGCAGGGCTCGAACGTCGTCGTCACCATCGGCGAGGGTGAGAAGGAAATCCTGCTGACCGCCCACTATGACGCGGTGAAGCTGCGCGACGGGACCATGTCCCAGGGCGTGGTCGACAACGCCGGCTCGGTGGTGGCCCTGATCGAGGCCGCCAAGATCCTTAAGGACAAGCCGCTGTCGCACCGCGTCCGCGTCATCTTCTTCGACCAGGAAGAGTTGGGCCTGGTCGGCGCGAAGAAGTGGATCGAGGCGCACGGGATCGCCAATGTCGCCGCCGTGGTGAACTCTGACGTCGCCGCCTATGGCGACACCATGATGTACGGCCAGAACAACGGGGCGCAGTCGGCCTTCGTCACTCGCGCTGCGCAGGAAGTGTGCGCCGAGCGCGCCTTGCAGTGCGTCGGCTTCCCTGTCTATCCACCCTCGGACGACCGCGCCTTCTCGGCGGCGGGCGCGCCGGTGGTGTCGCTGGGCTTCCAGGACGAAATCGGCGCCCACCAGATGTGGCTGGCCTTCAACGGCGGCGAGGACAAGGGTCTGGCAGAGGGCTTTACGCCCAAGGTCTTCCGCGTCATCCACACCAGCGACGACGCCGTCGAGGCCGTCGAGGGCGCGACCATTGCGCTCGCCGGCGCCACCTACGCCGCCCTGATCCAGAAGCTGGACGCACAACTGCGCTGACTGCGGTCGGCGCGGTGTTGACTAAGCGCAAATAGCGCCCGACAAGTTCGTCGCCTTTTTCAAAGCGGTCCCGCAGCCAAGGTTGCGGGACCGTCGCTCTTTATGGAGTCTGCCTGTGTCCGGTCATCTGATGGGTGTCTATAATCGCGCGCCGCTGGAAGTGGAGCGCGGCCAGGGCGTCCGCCTGTGGTCCACCGACGGGACCGAGTATCTGGACTGCGTCTCGGGCATCTCGACCAACGCTCTGGGCCATGCGCACCCGAAGCTGGTGCAGGCGGTCAAGGATCAGGCCGAGAAGCTGTGGCACGTCTCCAACATCTTCAAGATTCCGGGCCAGGACGCCCTGGCTGACGCCCTGTGCGCCAAGTCGTTCGCCGACGTGGTCTTCTTCACCAACTCGGGCACGGAAGCTGTCGAGTGCGCGCTGAAGACGGCGCGCAAGTTCCACTCGGCCAACGGCCAGCCGGAACGCATCGACATCTACGGTTTCGACGGCTCCTTCCACGGCCGCACCTATGGCGCGATCAACGCCGCCGCCAACCCCAGCTACACCGAGGGCTTCGGGCCCAAGATGGAAGGCTTCCATCAGCTGACCTGGGGCGACAAGGAGGCCCTGACCGCCGCCTTCGAGAACCCGACCACGGCGGCGATCATCCTGGAGCCGGTGCAGGGCGAGGGCGGCTGCCGCGCCACGCCGGAAGAGGACCTGCGCTGGATGCGCGAGATGGCCGACCAGTACGGCGTCCTGATCATCTTTGACGAGGTCCAGTGCGGCATGGGCCGGACCGGCAAGCTGTGGGCCCACGAATGGGCCGGCATGACCCCGGACATCATGGCCATCGCCAAGGCTCTGGGTGGCGGCTTCCCCATCGGGGCCTGCCTGTCGACGGCCGAAGCGGCCAAGGGCATGACGGTCGGCGCCCACGGCTCGACCTTCGGCGGCAACCCCCTGGCCATGGCTGTCGGCCAGGCCGCCTTCGCCGAGGTGTCGTCGGACGCTGTCATCGCCAACGTCAACGAGGTCTCTGGCTATCTGAAGCAGCAGCTTCACGGCCTGGCCGAGCGCTTCCCCGACGTGATCGTCGAGGTGCGCGGCAAGGGCCTGCTGGTCGGCGTCAAGCTGGTCCCCAACAACCGTGAATTCATGGGCTGGGCCCGCGACGAGGCCAGGCTGCTGGTCGCCGGCGGCGGCGACAACCTGGTCCGCATCCTGCCGCCGCTGAACATCACGCTCGAAGAGGCCCGCGAGGCCGTCGAGAAGTTTGAAATCGCCTGCGAGTTCGCCCGGACGAAGCTGGAGGCCTGATCGCCCCGGCCCGACTGACGCTTCTGACTACGGAGACCTGAGATGGTCCGTCACTTCCTCGATATTCACCGGCTCGACGCCGCCGACCTGCGCGCCATCCTGGACGACGCCCACGCCCGCAAGCAGGCGCGCAAGGGCTGGCCCAAGGGGCGTCCCGACGCCGATGCGCCGGGTCAGGACCGCGTCCTGGCCATGATCTTCGAGAAGAACTCGACGCGCACCCGCTTCAGCTTCGACGCGGCCATTCGTCAGCTGGGCGGTTCGGGGATCATCGCCACCGCCGCCGACATGCAACTGGGGCGCGGCGAGCCGGTCGAGGATACGGCCAAGGTCCTGTCGCGCATGGTCGACGCCGTGATGATCCGCGCCAACGACCACGAGGACGTCGAGCGCTTCGCCCGCGTTTCGACCGTGCCGGTGGTCAACGGCCTGACCGACCGCAGCCACCCTTGTCAGATCCTGGCAGACCTGCTGACGATCGAGGAGCATCTGGGCCCGGTGCGGGGCAAGACGGTCGCCTGGGTCGGCGACGGCAACAATGTCTGCCACAGCTTCATGCACGCGGCGCCCAAGTTCGGCTTCCGCCTGAACGTGGCCTGCCCGGCGGAATACCACCCCGACCTGCGTGATCTGGAGAAGGGCGGCGCCCACGTCCATCTGACCAGCGACCCGCGCGAGGCCGTGGTCGGCGCCGATGTCGTCGTCACCGACACCTGGGTGTCGATGGGCGATCAGGACTATGAGGCCCGTCTGGCGGCGTTTGAGCCCTATACGGTCGACGAGGCCCTGATGGGCCTGGCCAACGACGACGCCGTCTTCCTGCACTGCCTGCCGGCGCACCGCGGCGAAGAGGTGACGGACGAAGTCATCGACGGTCCGCGCTCGCTGATCTGGGACGAGGCCGAGAACCGCATCCACGCCCAGAAGGCGGTGCTGGCCTGGTGTTTCGGCGGCGACTGAAGTCGCCTCTGTTTAAGAAGGGGCCCTAACGCCTCGCCCGTTGGGTGAGGCTGCTTGAGGGCTTTAAGGGCCCCTAACGCGCTTTGCGCTGCTTGAAGGCCGCATAGCAGTGGAGGGGGCTGTTTCAGTCATCGCCAGACCTCCACTCTGCCACGCCTCAGTAGGGCGTTGGGAAGGTGCGTCCGCCCAGCACCGAGGCGAGGTGGATCAGCAGCAGGAAGGTCAACGCGCCCGCCAGCAGCATGATGAACCGCCACGGCATCATGCGGGGGCCCTTCGACAGGTCCGGCGGACGCGCCCCGCGCCAGCCGGAGAAGACGGCGACGGCGCTTGATGCGGCCAGCAGGGTCAGGGTCAGCGAAGGGCTCATGGCGAGGGCAGGTGGCGCCTGCCGCGCCGCTTCGCAAGACAGAGGTTCGTAAGAAGGTGAATCTAAACGGGGCGTTAACCATGTCGGCGTGACAAGCGCTGAATCGCGGTCAAGCGTTGCCGGTGATTCGTTCACCCAGGCGCCAGATATTGCGGTTAACGACACGTTTACACGCTTGATCTGGAGCGGTAGCGTCCCACAAAGGCTCGGGAGGCGAATCAGTGAGCGCAGCAGCGCCGTGGAGCGTGAAGGGGATCGACCCCAAGGCTCGCGAGATCGCCAAGGACCTTGCGCGCCGCTCGGGCATGACCCTGGGCGAGTGGTTGAATTCCATGATCATGGATGAGCCGGACGAGGACGAGGGCGTTACGCCCCTGCCGCGTCGCACGCCCATTCCCGACCCCTATGACCGCCGGAGCCGGTCGCGCCGGCTCGACGACGTCTATGGCCGCGAGGACGACCGGTCCGCGCGCATCGGCGCGTCTCTGGAGGTCATCGCCGACCGTCTGGAAGCCGTCGAGCGCCACTCGACCGTCGCCATCCAGGGCGTGGACCAGGCCGTGGCCGGTCTGGTGCGCCGGCTCGAGAAGCAGGACGAGATCGGCCTGGGCTACGCGCGCCGCATCGACGACATCGCCGACGAACTGCGCGAGGGCCACAAACGTCTGCGCCGCTTCGAACAGGAAGCCGGCCCGAGGAGCGAGGAGGGCTTCGCCCGCCTGGACGCCGCCCTGGGGGCCGTGTCCAGCCGCCTGTTCGATCTGGACGAGCGTCAGCGCACCACCGTCGGCGACCTGCGCGCGCGCATGGAGGCGGTTGAGCAGGCCGCCGGCCCAGGCCCCGGCACGGACGTCCTGGCCCAGGTCGGCGCCCGTCTGGACGAGGCGCAGGAGCGCACTTCCGAGGCCCTGAAGGGACTGGAGCGGTCGTTCGCCGCCCTGGACCAGCGTCTGCGAGACGCCGAAGGCCGCATCGAGCCTGAAGACACCCGCGAGGCCGCTCGCTTCGAGAAACTGGCCGAGACGCTGACGCGTCAGGTCGAGGGCAGCCGCGTCGAGATGATGCGCCGGCTCGATGTGGCCGAGACCGAAGGCCGGGTGGACCGCATCGAGCGCGCCCTGGCGGCGATCGGAGATCAGACCCGCGCCTCCGAGCAGCGCTCGGCCGACGCCGTCGAGGCCATGGGCCGCGAGGTCCTGCGCATCGCCCAGAACCTGAACGTGCGCGTCGAGAGGGTCGAGGCCGGCGGCGCAGCGGCGGACGTTGAGGCGCTTGGCCAGACACTGGGCCGCGAACTGAACGACAGGCTGGATCGCGAGATGCAGCGTCATGTCCAGGCCGTGGATCAACGCCTCACCCGCTCCGACGACCAGCACGCCCTGGCGCTGGAACGGCTGGGCGGCGAGATCACCCGCATCTCGGATCGCCTGTCGGAGCGGATCGCCCAGTCCGAACGTCGCTCGGCCCAGGCTCTGGACGACATCAGCCGCCGTCTGACCGAGAACGCCGACAAGATCGAGCAACGTCACGACCGCGCTTCAGGCGAACTGGGCGAGCGGATGCGTCAGAGCGAGGAGCGCACTGCGCGCCTGCTGGCCGAAGCCCGCGAGAACATCGAGCAGCGCGGCGCCCGCGCAGCGCGGCGCGAGCCCCCGTTGGAAAGCCCTGAGCCGACGCCGTGGAGCCCGGCGGAGAGCCCCAGCGGGGACTGGCGCGCCGCCGCCTTCGCTGACGATATCTGGTCCGAAGATGTAATGGGCGGGGTGCTGGACGCCGCGCCCTTCCCGTCGCCGACGGTGCGCGATCCCGAGCCTGTCTTCTCGGATCCTCTGGACGCCGAACTGAACGCCTCTGCGGACGAGGCCGAGGCGACGCCGACGACCCTGTTCGGCTCAAGCCCCGAGCGCGCCCGGTTCGGCGCCGTTTCGACCGACCTGCTGGATGAGCCTGAAGAGCCTGTGTTCGCCGTCAGCGACTTTGTCGCCGACGACTTCGGCGGCGCCGACGTGCGCGACGTCCTGGTCGACGACGAGATGCTGGACGCCGTAGCGGGCCTGCCGCCGCTGGTGGACGGCCCCTCCGAAGAGGACGGCGACGACGGCTTTTCAGCCGACATCGACTTCATCGACCCTGATGCGTTGAAGGCCGGCGCGGCCGCGGGCCGGGCCACGACCCGTGACGCCCTGGATGCCGCACGCGCGGCCATGTCCAACGCCGATGAAGTCCCGCGCAAGGGCTTCGGGCTGAAGCGCGGGGGCAAGTCCAAGCTGCAGGAGCGGCTGGACAAGCAGGCGTCGCGCGAAGGCTCGACCATGCGCAAGGCCCTGGGCGCCATGGCGGTTGCGGCTCTGGCCACGGGCGGCGGCTACGCCTCCTTGCAACTGGCCGAGGGCTCGGGCCTGGCCCTGCCGGACATGGCGAGTCTGACGGGCGAGGTTGCGGCGAAGACCGAGGCCGACCCGGCGCCGATCGCGGCGGTGGCGCTGAGCGCGACCCCGACCGAGGCGGTGCCGTCGCCCGACGTGGCGGCGACCGAGGGCGCGGCCCTGTTCACCCGCGCGGTGCAGTTGATCGACAGCGGCGACGACAGCGGACTGGAGCCGCTGAAGCGCGCGGCCAACCTGGGCTACGGCCCGGCCCAGATGCGTTTGGCGAGCCTTTATCAGGAAGGCGGCGCGGGTCTGACGCCTGACCCCGCGGAGGCGCGGGTCTGGGCCCGACGCGCGGCCGAGGGCGGCGAGCCCCGGGCCATGCACTATTACGCCATGCAGTTATTCGACGGCGAAGGCGGGGCGCGCAATCGCGCCGAGGCCCTGACCTGGCTCAAGAAGGCGGCCGAGGCCGGCCGCGTCGACAGCCAGTACAACGTCGCCTACCTCTACGAGAAGGGCGACGTAGGCGTGGCCGCCAATGCGACCGAGGCCTTCAAGTGGTACATGATCGCGGCTCGCCGCGGCGACCAGCAGGCTCTGGCGGCGGTGCAGCGGCTGACGCCCCTGACTTCGGCGGAGACGCGCCGCGTCGCGCGCGAGGCCGCCGACGCCTTCACGGTCGAGCCGGTCGCCTGACGAAGCGCGTCGAAGCGGCGGCGGGGGTGGCGGTTCGTCGCGGCGCTCGCTAAGACCAGAAGCCTAGTCGCCTTTCCGGCGCTGTTCTGCGTTCCCTTCCAGCCGAAGGCGCGTGCCGTGGATATTTACCTGCCGATCGCCGAGGTTTCGGTGAACTGGCCGCTCCTGGTGATGCTGGGGGCGCTGGTAGGCTTTGTCTCGGGCCTGTTCGGCATCGGGGGCGGCTTCCTGATGGCGCCCGTTCTCGTCTTCATGGGCATCCCCCCGACCGTGGCCGTCGCCAGCCAGGCCAGCCACGTCGTCGCCTCCTCGACCTCGGGGGTCATCCGCTACTCGGGCATGAAGGCGGTCGACTACCGCATCGGCGGCATCATGGCCGTGGGGGGGGGCCTGGGCGCGCTGGTCGGGGTCGAGCTGTTCCGCTACCTGCGCCTGCTGGGTCAGGCCGATCTGGTCGTGGCTGTCTCTTATCTGATCTTCCTCGGCTCGATCGGCAGCATGATGCTGTACGAAAGCCTGACGCAGATCCTGCACCGGGTGCGCGGCGAGACGCCGCCGCGCAAGGAGCGCCGCCGCCCGCTGTGGCTGTACGGCCTGCCCTTCCGCATGCGCTTTCCACGTTCGGGTCTCTACATCAGCGCCATTCCGCCCTTCGGCCTGGGCGTCTTTGCGGGCGTCCTGTCGGCCATCATGGGGGTGGGCGGCGGCTTCATCCTGGTCCCGGCCATGCTCTATGTGCTGCGGATGCGGGCCGGCGTCGTGGTCGGCACCAGCCTGTTCCAGATCATCATCACCACGGCTATCACCACCATCCTGCAGGCCGGGCGCAACCAGACGGTGGACATCGTCCTGTCGACCATCCTGCTGCTGGGCGGGGTCGTGGGGGCCCAGTTCGGAGCCAAACTCTCGGGTCGCTTCCGCGCCGAGGAGATGCGCGCGGCGCTCGGCCTGATCGTCCTGTTGGTCGGCATCCAGATGGGGCTGGAGCTTTTCGTGCGGCCCAGCGACCTCTTCCTGCTGGCGCCGGGGGTGGGGGACTGATGTTCCAGACCCTGCCGCCCGAACCCGCGCCCGTCATCGTGCCCGCGCCGCCCGCCACTGCGCCGGGGGTCATAGAGCGCTCGGTCGCCACCGAGGGCGAGGTGCGCGTCGCGGCCGCCCTGACCGACGCCCAGGTCGAGGTCGATTCCAGCTTCCGCGGCGCCTCCATCGTTCTGTATGGGGCGGTGTTCAATCCCACCGACATCCCTGCCGATGTGGTGGTGGTGGTGCGCGGCCCCGACGCCCCGGTGCGTCTGGTCAAGAAGACCCGAAACATGGGCGTCTGGCTGAACAGCCGCCCGGTCCTGTTCGAGGGCGCGCCGGGCTTCTACATGACCGCCTCGACCCGGTCCCTGTCGGACGTGGCCGACTTTGGTCAGTTGCGCCGCCTCGGCGTCGGCGTCGATCACCTGCGCATCGACGCCCCGCAGGAAAGCCGCACCGTCACCCGCTACGGCGTGCGCGACGTGGTGGTCAGCCGTCTGGGCGAGAACTACCTCGACTGGCGCCGCGCTGTGATCCGGTTGAAGGAGGCGGCGGCCCTCTACAACACCGATCCCGACGGGGTCCAGTTCGTCGACAAGGGCCTGTTCCGCGCCGAGGTCGAACTGCCGACCGTGGCGCCGACCGGCAAATACTACGCCGAGGTCTGGCTGTTTCAGGAAGGGGCGCCGGTCTCGGTGTCCAACCTGACCCTGACGGTCGAGAAGGTCGGGCTGGAGCGCGACATCTATGAGTTCGCCCATCGTCGACCGTGGTCCTACGGCGTGCTGTGCGTCATCCTTGCGGCTGTGACGGGCTATGCGGCGTCGCGGGTGTTCAGGAGCAGGTAGGGCGCTTTAGGGCGCTATCGCTCGCCACGCGGCGGCTCGCTGCCTGAGCGCCGTGGTGTCTAAGAAAAAGGGCGGCTCCGAGGAGCCGCCCTTTCCGTTTCAGCCCGTCATGAAGATCAGGCCGCCTTCTTCTCCGGGGCGAAACGGCCGTAGAAGGTCTCGCCCTTGGCGGCCATCTCGCGCAGCAGTTCCGGCACCTTGAAGCGGTCGCCGTAGGTCGCCGTCAGACGGTCGGCGGTCTCGACGAAGGCTTTCAGGCCGGTCTGGTCGATCAGGGTGATCGGGCCGCCTGACCAGGGGGCGAAGCCCCAGCCCAGAATGGCGCCCAGGTCGGCTTCACGCGGGTCGTCGATGACGCCCTCGGCCCAGCAGCGGGCGACCTCGACGGCCTGACGATAGAGCAGGCGCGTCTTCAGTTCATCAACCAGTTCCGGGGTCGAGTCGTCGAACTTGACCGGGGCCAGCTCCGACAGGCCCGCCCACAGGGTCTTGGGCTTGGCAGCGTAGTCGTAGAAGCCCTTGCCGTTCTTGCGGCCATAGCGACCGCCCTCGACCATCCTGGCGACGATGTCGGCGCCCTCGGACGGGACATAGGCGTCGCCCAGGTCGATCGCCGTCTGCTTGGCGATCTTGTAGGACAGGTCCAGGGCGACGTCGTCGTGCATCTCCAGCGGGCCGCGCGGCATGCCGGTCATGCGCCCGACGTTGTCGATCAGGGCGGGGGCATAGCCCTCTTCGAGCATGGCCATGCCTTCCATCAGGAAGGTGGAGAAGCAGCGCGAGGTGTAGAAGCCGCGGCTGTCGTTGACGACGATCGGGGTCTTCTTGATCTTCAGGACGTAGTCGATGGCCTTGGCGATGGCGGCCGGGCCGGTCTTCTCGCCGAGGATGATCTCGACCAGCATCATCTTATCGACGGGCGAGAAGAAGTGGATGCCGATGAAGTCCTCGGGGCGGACCGAGGCCTCGGCCAGGCCGGTGATCGGCAGGGTCGAGGTGTTGGAGCCGAAGACGGCGCCTTCAGCCAGTTGCGCCTCGGCGCGCTTGGTCACGTCGGCCTTGATCTCGCGGTTTTCGAACACGGCCTCGATGACCAGGTCCGAACCCTTGATGTGATCATAGTCGGTGGTGGCGGTGACGAGGGCCAGGGTGGCGTCGAACTTCTCCTGGGTCATCTGACCGCGCGACAGACGCTTCTTCAGCAGTTCCTCGACGTGGGCCTTGCCCTTGTCGGCGGCTTCCTGGGTCTGGTCGATCAGGACGGTCTCGATGCCGGCCATGACCTGCACATAGGCCACGCCCGCGCCCATCATGCCGGCGCCCAGCACGGTGACCTTTTTCGCATCCGACTTCGGCACGCCCGCCGGACGCACGGCGCCCTTGTCCAGTTCCTGCTTGGACAGGAAGAGGCTGCGGATCATGGCCTGGGCCTGCGGCGTCATCAGGGTCTTGATGAAGTAGCGGGTCTCGATGCGCAGGGCCGCGTCCATCGGCACCTGAACGCCCTCATAGACGGCCTTCATCAGGTTGGTCGCGGCGGGATAGTTGCCGTAGGTCTGCTTGCGGATCATCGCATTGCCGACCAGGAAGTTCTGGATGCCCGCCGGGTGGTAGGGGCCGCCGCCGGGTAGTTTGAACGACTTGTCGTCCCACGGCTGCACGGCCTTGCCGCCGTTCCTGATCCAGGCCTTGGCGGCCTCGACCGACTGACCCTTTTCGGCGATCTCGTGGACGATGCCCGCGCTCTTGGCGTCGTTGGGACGGAAGGACTTGCCCTCGGTCATGGCCATCATGGCGGGCTGGACGCCGATCAGGCGCGTCAGGCGCTGGGTGCCGCCGCCGCCGGGGAAGAGGCCGACCTTGATCTCGGGCAGGCCCAGCTGGATCTTGTTGTCGTTCTCGACCACGCGATAGTGGCAGGCCAGCGTCAGTTCCAGACCGCCGCCGAGCGCCAGGCCGTTGATGGCCGCGGCCACCGGCTTGCCGCAGGTTTCCAGCGCGCGCAGGGCGCCGTTCATCTTCCAGCCGGCGTCATAGGCGTCCTGCAGGCTGGCCCCGCCGATCATGCCGCCAGCGATGTCGCCGAGGTCGGCGCCGGCGCAGAAGCCCGAGGTCTTGCCCGAGGTCAGGACCGCGCCCTTGATGGCGTCGTCGGTCTTGATGCGTTCCACCAGCTGCGGAATCTCGGCCATGACGGACGAGGTCAGGGTGTTCATCGAGCGTCCGGGGACGTCGAAGGTGATGAGGGCGATACCGTCGGCATCGACGTCGATCTTGAAGTTTTCCATGGTCAGTCGCTCCCGATCAGACGCGTTCGATGACGGTGGCGGTGCCCATGCCGCCGCCGATGCACAGGGTGATGAGGGCGGTTTCCTTGTCCGAGCGTTCCAGCTCGTCCAGCACCACGCCGGTGATCATGGCGCCCGTGGCGCCCAGCGGGTGGCCCATGGCGATGGCGCCGCCGCAGACGTTGATCTTGTCGTGCGGAATGTCGAGCGCCTGCATGTAGCGCAGGACGACGGCGGCGAAGGCCTCGTTCAGCTCATAGAGATCGATGTCGGTGGACTTCATGCCCAGACGACCCAGCAGCTTGTTGGTCACGAACTCAGGGCCGGTCAGCATGATCGACGGCTCCGAGCCGATCGAGGCGGCGCCGCGGATCTTGGCGCGCGGCTTCAGGCCCAGGGCCTTGCCGGCCTCCAGCGAGCCGATCAGGACGCCCGCCGAACCGTCGACGATGCCCGACGAGTTGCCCGGCGTGTGGACGTGGTTGACGCGCTCGACCTCGGGGTAGCGCTGGTTGATCACGCTGTCGAAGGCCATCTCGCCCATCATGGCGAAGGAGGCGTTCAGCGCGCCGAGCGTCTGCATGTCCGTGTTCGGACGAATGGTCTCGTCATGGTCCAGGCGGACCAGACCCAGCTGGTCGAGAACCGGGATGACCGACTTCTTGAAGCGGCCCTCGGCCCAGGACTTGGCCGAACGCTTGTGGCTCTCGACCGAATAGGCGTCCACGTCGGCGCGGCTGAAGCCCCACTTGGTGGCGATCATGTCGGCCGAGACGCCCTGCGGCACGAAGTAGGTGGCGAAGGCCGAGGACGGGTCCACCGGCCAGGCGCCGCCGTCTGAACCCATCGGCACGCGGCTCATGGCCTCGACGCCGCCGCCGACGGCGAAGTCGGCCTCGCCGGATTTCACCTTGGCGGCCGCCATGTTCACGGCTTCCAGGCCTGAGGCGCAGAAGCGGTTGATCTGCACGCCCGCCGTGGTCTGGGCCCAGCCGGCGTTCAGCACGGCGGTGCGGGCGATGTCGGCGCCCTGCTCGCCCACCGGCGAGACGCAGCCGAGGATGACGTCGTCGACCTTGGACGTGTCCAGACCGTTCCGGTCGCGCAGGGCCTGCAGCACCTGGCTGGCCAGCGACAGGGCGGTGATCTCGTGCAGAGAGCCGTCCTTCTTGCCCTTGCCGCGCGGGGTGCGCACGGCGTCGTAGATGTAGGCGTCGGCCATGAAAGATCTCTCTTTGTTGGGTCCCTACCGCTCACCGCACGGCGGATCACTGCATGAGGGACAGATCGAATTTTCTAGGGTCCCTGTCGCTTGGCGCGCGGCGCCTCGCTGCTTGAGGGACGGGTCTGGAATTGAAACTTGGTGCGTAGAAACCCGACGTTTACGTCAACGTCAAGTAACAAGGCGCGTGAGGCCCTTGGCGGACGGAAGCGAGGCCTCCGTCCGCCGTTCAGCCTCTACTGTTTCGCCAGTCGAACCAGCTTGCCGTCGTCCTCGTCAGTGATGACCCAGACGGCGCCGTCAGCGGCGATCGCGACGTCGCGGATGCGGGCGTTCAGGTCGGTCAGCAGGCGCTCCTCGCCGACGACGCGGTTGTTCTCGATCACCAGTCGCGCCAGCTGCTTGCCGCCCATGCCGGTGACCAGCAGGTTGCCGTTCCAGCCGGGGAACATGGCGCCGCTGTAGAAGGTCATACCGCCCGGGGCGATGACCGGGTCCCAGTAGTAGACCGGCTGTTCCGTGCCTTCCCTGGCCGTGACGGCGTCGGGGATGGCCTGGCCGTTGTATTCGATGCCGTAGGCGACGCCGGGCCAGCCGTAGTTCTTGCCGGCCTGATCCAGATTGATCTCGTCGCCGCCGCGCGTGCCGTGCTCGACGGTCCAGATGGCGCCTGTGCCCGGCTGGACGGCGATGCCCTGCATGTTGCGGTGGCCCAGCGACCAGATTTCCGGCCGGGCCCCTGCCTGGCCGACGAAGGGATTGTCGGCGGGCACGCTGCCGTCGGCGTTGATGCGGATGGTCTTGCCCATATGCGAGCCCAGGTCCTGGGCTTGCGGCCGCATCGGTTTGTCGGAACGCTCGCCGAGCGTGATGAACAGCTTGCCGTCCGGCGCAAAGGCCAGGGACGAGCCGAAATGCTTGTCGCCGTCATAGGTGGGCTGGGCGTGGAAGATGACCTGCACGTTCTCGACCTTCGACAGGTCGTCGGACAGGCGGCCGCGCGCCACGGCGGTGCCGTTGCCGCCGTCACGGGGCTCGGCATAGGACCAGTAGATCAGTCGGTCCTGTCCGAACGTCGGCCCGACAATGACGTCCAGCAGCCCGCCCTGGCCGCGTGCGGCGACGGGCGGCAGGCCGGCGATAGGGGCGCCGATCTGGCCCTGGGCGCTGACCACTCGCATCTGGCCGGGGCGCTCGGTCGCCAGCCACTCGCCGTCCGGCAGCAGGGCCAGGCCCCAGGGATGGACCAGTCCGGTCGCCACGACGCTGTGGCTCAGCGCCGCCTCGGTGCGGACGCCCGGCGCGCGGGTCTGGCCTTCGAAAGCCGGCTTCTGGTCCGGGTTGTTGGCGGGACGGGTCTCGACCGGGGCGCCGGAGGCGGCGGGCGCGTCCTGACCGTTGGCCCCGCAGGCGGCGGCGAGAACAAGAAGCGAGGCGGACGCGGCGAGGATAATCGGACGCATGGGGCTCTCCTGATCAGCAAAGGTTTGTCGTCAGAATGAGGCCTCATAGTTCCCTACGCGAGCCGAAACCGCCCGCGACCGATCGTCCCGTGCGATTTAGCTGTCGAAGCGGCTTGAACCCGAGGGAAGGCGGCGATATACGCACGCCTCTCGCGCTGCACGGTCGTCATGATCTTTCGCGAGGTCCCGTAAGGGGTTGGGTAGCTCAGATGGTTAGAGCGGTGGATTCATAACCCACAGGTCGGCGGTTCGATCCCGCCTCCAACCACCACGGATTTTCCTGCGCTGTAGCAACTGTTTGACGTTTGGCGAGGGAGCGTCAGATGGTTTCCCTACGTCTGTGCGCAGCGTCGACTGCCTGGAACTGACAGTGATCTGGGCTCCAGCCATGGCCCGTGGAATGTCCGCTATGGGTGGCAAGCGGCCTCTCGTTTGTCCCTCCGCCTGCTAGTCTGGCGAAGCTGCCCAAGTCGAAGGTTGCTCCTATCAGAGCGTCTTTATTTCACATCCCTCGTTGGCGCTTGAGGGCGGTCGTGGCGCTCCGTATAGGTCGGGGCTCTGGAGGGGCCCTTATGATCCGTAACCTATCGATCGCCATCTGCGCTATGGCCTTGCCCTCTCTCGCGGCGGCGCAAAGCGGTCCGCTGATCCTGTCCAACGCCGATCGGGCGTTCGATTTCGATTGGGAACCCGCCCGGTTTGGCGATCGGGAGGAGCCGCATGCCGCCATGCTGATTCCGGTGCGGATCGAGGGCTGCGGCAAGGAGCTCTTCATGCAGTTCGACCTGGGGGCGCCCTCCACGGTCCTGTTGCGCAACATGGCCGAAGGTCTGGCGGTGCAGACGCCCGCCCTGACGATCCAGCCGGACGGCGCTGTGCCGTCCTTGACCTTCATGATGGGCGAAGTGCCCGCCGTCGCCGGGCCCGTCCGTCTGGTCGACACGGGCTCGGAAGCGACGGTGGCGTGCGACCAGCCCGACCGTCGCGACATCATCGGGACCATCGGAGCCGATCTTTTGAAAGACCGGGTGCTGGTGATCGACTTTCCGCGTGAACGGATCTTCGTGGGCAGCGAGGTGCCCGCCGCCCAGGCCGGCCTTGCCATGAAACCGCTGATGCTGACGCCGGCCGGAGTGATCTTGACCGGGGTCGCCATCGACAATCAGACGAAGAACATCATGCTGGACACAGGCTCCAGCGCCTTTTCCCTGTTGACGAGCCAGGCGGACTGGGCGGCCAAGGCGCGACCTGGTGCGGCTGAGACAACCTTCTCCGTGAACTCCTGGGGCCGGACTCTGACCGCCCACACGACCGCGACGGACAGTGTCGTCCGGTTCGGCGAGGTGGAAATCCCGCTCGGAGAGGTCAGTTACATGGAAGGGGTGAGCGACGCCCAGGTCCGGGCTATGGAGGCATCCGGCATGGCGGGAATGACGGGCAACAAACTGTTCGTCGATCGGGTTTTGGTCCTGGACGGCATCCGAGGGACGTACGGCGTCGGGGTCAGCGTCGACTAATCGGTGCGAGACAAACATCGACGGCCACATCCATCCCCTATGATCTAGCCCCTCTTAAGATCAGTTAGGGGTTCATAGCGGTCATCGCCTTACTGCCGGAAGCTGGCCATTCTGGCCTTTGCCCGCGAACGCGCCCACTGAACGTCCGCATGGGGTCGAACGCGGACACTGTGCCGCGCGCCAGAATACGCCCTTGTACGGCAATCTCCGCGGCACGCTCCGGTGTGGGTCTAAGGGAGATTTTCCGCCAACCACCGCAGCTTCATCGAAGCCATTTCGGCCATGGGTGAAACACAAGGCGTGTTGGGTAGGCTGGCCGATTGCGGATGGCCGCCGCGATTGGATAACCGCTGTTCACCATCCTGCTTAAAGGGCCCTTGAAACTCATCGTCTAGCTTCGGTTTTCTAGATGAGGGTGTTCTGATGACGGCCAACCGAACCAAAGGCGTACTGTTTTCCCTGGCGGCGATCATGCTGCTGGCGGAGCCGGCTGCCGCGGGACCGGTGATCAACATCATGGGCCGGGTGGCCACGGTCTGCCGAGTGTCCCTCGCCGGTGGCGGTGCGTCGACGGTCGAGCCGGGCGAGCAGATGCTCGGGCGCCTGACCGAGCTGTGCAACAATGTCGACGGCTATCG
This sequence comes from Brevundimonas sp. NPDC090276, assembly GCF_044772165.1. Lineage (NCBI taxonomy): Bacteria > Pseudomonadati > Pseudomonadota > Alphaproteobacteria > Caulobacterales > Caulobacteraceae > Brevundimonas > Brevundimonas sp. NPDC090276. Next base: position 489,589 of record NZ_JBIVYK010000001.1, read on the forward strand.
CCTGGTGCTGCTGCATCCCGCCGGTCTGGAGGACGCCTTCGTGGTCCTCGACGGCGAGCGCATTCCGATCGCGGCCGATGCGACCCGAACGGTCATCGTCGACAGCAATCGTCCAGCCTATCGCGAGCGTGATCTGACCCTGGTTCTGGCCGAAGGGGCCGAGCCGGTGGCCGTCAACATCGAGGCCCAGCCCAAGGGCATGATCTTCTGATCCAGAGGCGACCCTAGAGGCGGCTCGAGCAGCCTTCTGGCGACGACAGACCGGCGCGCGGCGTGAAGGTCAGCGTCACCACGTCCGAGTAGCCGCCCGCCGGAACCCTGGCGGCTTGCGCCTGGGCCAGGTCGACCTGGAAGGGATGGGCGCGGCCCGACGGCGCCGGGGTGCGCGTGCAGCTGAGGGCCGAACCCGCCTGCACCGGCACGCCCGACAGACGCATTCCATAGTTCAGGCCGTAGGCATCGCCCTCGCGCCGCTGCAGCCGTCCCCATTTGGTCGCGACGTTGATGTCATAGGGCACGGTGGATTGCGTCGTCACGACCAGCCCGCGTGTGGCTACGCCGCCGGCGGTGTCCAGCGGCCCAAAGGCGATCTCGCCGCGCCGGATGCCCGCGGCGCCGACGTAGGTCGAGATACGCTCGGGCACGTTCAGGTCAACGGCCAGGCCGGCGCCCTGCTGAAAGTCGGGCGAACCCAGCATCTGATCGCCGGAATAGCAGACGAAGCGCGCTTCCAGCGCCTCGTAGTAGTCGCCGGCCGCGGCGTCCTGACCGGCGGGCAGGCTGAAGCGCAGGGTCTCGGTCACGACGTCGCCGGACGGGCCCTGGCCGAAGTGGACCAGAGCGCCGTTGGTGGCGTTGGGCTGCTCCGCGCCGCCGACGAAGACCTGACGCGAGGCGTCGCGGTTCCAGCGAATGTCGTAGCCGCCCGGACCCGTGCCGATGCGCGGGGCCGCTGCCGGGGAGTCCGTATCGGCCAGCAGGAAGCGGACGGCCGTGGCCGAACTGTCGATCCGGCGCACCCGCAGGGTGAAGTTGCGCTCGACCGGCGCCGCCGAGAAGGGATCGTAGGACAGCGACAGATCCGTGCCCGTGATCTGGAATTCGGCGCAGCCGGCGGCGGCGACATGGGGCGCGGCCAGGGCCAGAACGGCGGTGGCGGCGAGCAGAAGCGTTTTCATCAGCGGTTCTCCGGGCGAAGGACACCGACCCGCACCAGGCCCTCGGCCTCGGCGGGAACGTCGAGAATATAGACGGCGGAGGAGGCGGACGCGCCTTCGATCCGCCAGCGGCCGGGCCGCAGGCCCTGCATCGAGAAGCGACCCGAGGCGTTGGTGAACATCCGCACCGGCGGACGCTCGGGGTGGGCCAGCTCGATGGCCTGACCGACCCACAGCTTGAGCGGCTGTCCTGTTGCGTCGTGCAACTGGCCGACCGCCGAGACGAAATAGTCCGAGCCGACGGTGATCAGATAGCCGGAGCGATAGGGGGGCAGGACCTGGGCCGAACCCGCGCCCAGGTCGTACCCGGGCGGCGCTTCCGGCACGTCGAAGGTCAGGACGCGCGGCGAATAGGCGCTGAGCTCGGGCGAGACCGCCCCGCCCAAGGGGCCCGAGCGCGCCGAGAAGAACTCTTCGCGCGGCTCGACATAGACCTCGGCGCCATTCAGCGAGCGGTGCGAGCGCACCAGGGCGAAGCTGTCGTAGATGGGGCGCGAGACGCCGAAGGCGCCGTCGGCGAAGGCCAGCGAGGCGCCGGCCCGCAGCGAGGTGCGCTGGTCGGTGATGTCGCCGCTGTCCGAGTCGAAGAAGGTCTGGTGGCTGCCGCCGATCTCGACGCGGTTGAGGACATTGGTGATCGAGGCGTTGACCCCGGTCGCCGTTTCCGAGCGATCGATATTGGCCGCCGCGCTCCACGAATGAACGCCGCGTCCGCGCGAGGTCTGATACCCCACGCGCGCCCGATCGCGACGGGTGTCGACCTCGGCCGTGCCGCTGGAGAACTGGCTGAAGCGATAGGTCAGGGCCAGGCGGACGCCGTATTCTTCCTGGTTGCGGCGATCCTCATAGACCCCCTCCAGGCTCCACATCAGGCGCGGGCTGGCCCGCCAGCCGTAGGTGGCGCGCAGCGTGCGTTGGTCGGGCTCCGCGCCCCGGCCGGCCGAATAGAAGGCGTCGGTGGTGATGTACTGGGTGGCGCCGATGGTGTGGGCGTAGGTCAGGCCCGCTTCCCAGGCGTAGCGGTTGTCGGCGCTGAGGGTGCCCGGCGTGGCGAAGTCCTTGCTGACCGTCTGGAAGGTGGCCGTGAGGGTGCGCGCGGCGCTGAAGCCGTCGCCGAAGGTGCGTTCGAAGCTGGCGTTGACGGCGTAACCTTCGCCGATGCCGTTGATCGACGAGGCGGCGACGTCTCCGCCCAGGGTGCCGATCGGCGAGGCCCAGACCATTTCGGCGCCCAGGACGCCGCCGTTCTCGTTGACGCGGAAATTGCCGCCCGCCGTCAGTTCGTCGCTCAGGCCCCGGCGATAGAAGCCGGACGCCCCGAGGATGTCGGAATAGTCGATGCCGTCGCCGCCCGGATTGCTTTCCAGGCCGCCGAAGAAGCCGAACTCGGTCAGGCCGCGCGCCAGCAGGCTGCGGTCGAAGTTCAGCGAGAAATTGATGACGTTCTCGCGGCCCGTGTCATCGCGGATCACCAGGCGCACGTCGTTGGCACCCTGGGCGAAGGGAAAGTCGCGAATGTCGTAGGTGCCGGGGTTCAGGCGCGTCTGCTGGACCGAACGCCCGTTGATGAAGGTCTCGACCGTCGACGGGCGCTCCAGCGTGAAGGTGCGTTGGCCGCGCGGCTGGACGTTTCGCTGGGGCTCCAGTTCAGCATAGGAGCGCACGATCGAGAGGCCGGCCATCGAGGTCGCGCCCGAAAAGCCGCGCGACGCAGGCTCCAGATCACCCGCCGTATAGCGGGCGGTGCGCGCCATATCGTCATAGACCAGCCGCGTGCCGTCGCGACTGAAGTTGTTGCTGATGGTGGCTTCGTTCTCGAGGACGAAACCGCGATAGCGCACGGCGCTGTCCAGCAGGATGGTCGGGGTGTCGAAGCCGGTGTCGTCGCTCAGGCCCTGATGGACATAGTCGGCGGTGGCGAAGGCCGTGACATAGGCCGACAGGCGCGCCGGCTCGGCCAGGCGTCCGATCATGCCGTAGCTCGATCCGGCGATGCTGATCGCCTGACGCGGTCGCATGGCGGGGTCCAGCGTCAGCACCAGGCCGAAGGTTGCGGGATCATAGGTCAGCGGCAGGCCCAGGGCCGCGAGGTCCCCGGTCGACAGCCGGTCCTGGCCCTCGATGGCCTGACGGATGCGCGCCAGGTCCTCGGCGGACACGCGCGGCTCGATGAGCGGCATCAGGGTGTCGAGCTGGATTAGAATGCGGTCGTCGGCCGTCAGGATGTAGTCGACCTCGCCCAGCACGAAGGGACCGTCGCGCAGAGGGCCGCCCAGCGGAATGTCGCGGCCGGACGGATTGAGGCGCTCCGGCAGGGGCGCCGGGGCGGTCTGGATGACGTCGTCGTAGCTCACCGCCCACGCCGGGGTCATGGAGCCGGCCGCCGCGGTGACGACGGCCAAGGGCCAGAGCTTCATCGGATCAGCGCCCTTCGACCGGGGCGATATCCACGACGACCGAACCCTCGGCGCTCGGCAGGTCCAGGTTGATGGGCAGACGGCGGGTCGCCCCCGACGGGATCAGGCCCAGGCCCATGCGGCGCTGGATTTCATCGGGCTCGAACGACTCGCGGAAGATGACGGCGCCGGCGGCGTCGCGCTGGGTGACGGTCAGGCGGCCCCGGCCGACATAGCCGTAGGTGTCGCCGCTGTTGTTGACGTGGATCACGGGGAAGGCGCGCCCGTCCTTGTCGGTTTCAACCGCCGCCGAGGCGACGCTGAGGGCCGACTTGGCGCCATTGGCGCCGACGCTGACCAGAACCTTGAAATTGTAGAGCACCTGCACGGCGTTCTCGTTCTCGGGCAGTTGCACGGGCAGTTGCGCCACCGAGACGTAGTAGTGGCGGCTGGCGGCGGGCGCCGGATCGCCGACCCACTGGACGCGGAAGGCCTGGGACTGTCCGGGCTCGACCGTTGCGGTGGCGGGGAAGACCATCAGGTCTTCGCTCTCTTCTTCGGTTTCACGGAACTCGCCGTCGACCAGTTCGACAGGGCGGGCCACCAGCTCGACCGGGACCGTCGTGGTAAAGGTGTTCTGCAGGGTGACGACTGCGGAGCTGCGTCGTCCCGACGACAGTAGATCCAGAACCACCGGCTGCACGTTCAGCGCGGCGGCGGGAATGCCCGAGGCGAGAAGCGCGACTCCGGCCAGACACAGGGCTTTTACAGACCGCAACGCACCACCGAACATGGCATTCCTAATCATACTGAAGGCTAAAGAAGACGCCGGACCGGCCAAGCTTGGCCGGTCCGGCGATATCCCGGTCATGTGAAACCGGGATTAACGGGCCTGGATCAGGCGCCCGGCGTCACGATCACTTCGACCGAGCCGGTGTAGGCGCCGGCGGCCAGACGACGGTCGGTCAGCGACGACCAGTTCGTGGCGGTCGGGGTCGAGCCGTTCGACGAGGCGACCGGAGCGCCGCTGCTGGCGGCCTGGGCGAAGCGGACGTGCGTGTTGGAGTCAGACAGGCTGATGTGGCCGCCAAAGCGCGAAGCGACGGTCGAGGCGCCCTCCGTGCTGGTCGAGTCCAGGGCCACGCCGTTCAGCGAGGCGTCCAGGTTGTAGCGGATGAACTGGGCGAAGCCGCCGTCGGCCAGGCCGTTGCCGGTGGCGCCGGTGCGAGCCAGGACGGCGCGCTTCACTTCGACGCTGTTGTTCACGCCGTTGCAGAAGGCGATGATGCGGGCGCCGTTCAGGGCGTTGGCGATTTCGGTGGTGACGCCGCTGCGGACCTTGGCGTCAGCGTCGGTCAGGTCGGCGGCCAGGGTGACGGTGGTTTGCTGGGCCGAGACGCCGCACTTCGGAGCGACCGAAGCGTTGATGGCGACCGATTGCGAGTCCTGGGCCGAAGCGGCGCCGGCGACGAGGAGAGCGGCAGCCGAAGCGGCGACGAAAGCGATGCGGTTCATTGTAGGATCCTGAACATAAGAGCCGGCCTTGGCCGGCGGGATACTCGAGCCAGACGCCAGGTCTGTCCCGAAGGGTTCGACTGACGCCGGGGCGTCAGCGCGAATGGAGAGGCCGCGGCGTCATCAAGAGCGCGCCGCGATGGTGATGGTGATGGTGTCGCTGTAGTCACCGGCGGCCAGACGGCGTCCGAGCGAGGTCTGGGACGGCCAGTCCACCGTCAGGGTGGCGTCGCGGCCGATGGCCACGCCGTCGCCGGAGCCGAGGCCGCCGGGCTGGGCAAGGACGCAGTTCCCGCCGTCCATCAGCGTGGAGGACAGGCAGCGCCCGCTGCGGACCTTGCCGGCGTCGGTGTCGAGTTCGAGGCTGAAGCCGTAAACCTTGGCGAAGGCGTAGCCCGACAGATCGTCCGAGGCCGAGCGGTTGGTCAGGTGGCCGTCTTCGGATCTGGCGGTGATCCGGAAGGGGGTGTTGCAGTCGAGGCGTAGAGCCAGGCTTTGGGAGTGTGCGCCTTCGAGGTCGGCGGAGACGTCCAGCGTCGAGGCGGCGCCCGGCGCAAAGCCGCAGCGCTCCGCCACGGTCGCGCTCACCGCGATCTCGACGCCGCCCGTCGACTGGGCGCAGGCGATTCCGGCGAAGGCCGACGCGGCGACGCACATTGTCGCCAATTTACAGAAGCGTGCGAACAAGCCCTGTTCCCCAAATCAACCGAACGCCCCCACGGCGAACATCTCAGAAATGACGCTTTCAAAAGCTGAGCCATTCCATTTTGGGACACCGTTGATCGAATTTGGCTTTTCAAATCAAGTGAAATTAATGTTTTCTTAACCATCTGCGGCTGGGGCGGGGGTGTCCGCGTGTTAGGGTCGGGCGCGCCGGGTGTTCGATAATGGGATCGTGGGCTTGCCGCGGCTCATCCCAGGCCGCGCCGTCAGTGGCGTGGGATCCGCTCCCCGATCGGTGTCTTGCGTGACTTGTGCGATCGCCGATAAATGATGGGTCTGTATTATAGATAATCCTTGGTGCTGAGCAGCGTGACCATAAAGACTCCGGGCCTGTCGCCTGACGCTATCGCCGATGCGCTCACGGTTCGGATCGTGCGTGGAGATCTCGCGCCGGACGCCAAGCTGCGGCAGGACCATGTCGCGGAAGAGTTTCAGGTCAGCCATGTCCCGGTGCGCGAGGCGTTTCTGCGCCTGGTCGCCAGGGGGCTGGCCGTCAGCAAGCCAAATGTCGGGGTTAGGGTCGCGCCGCTGGATCAGGCGGCGCAGCGCGAGGTGAAGCTGATGCGCGCGGCGCTGGAGCCGTTGGCCCTGATGCATTCAGTGCCCAATCTGACGCAGGATGAGATCGGGCGGCTGGAGGCCCTGCGGCTGGCCTGTGACGCGGCGGCTGACATCCATGACTGGGAGGCGGCCAACCGCGCCTTCCATCTGGGGACCATGGCGGCGTGCGGGATGCCGAGGCTGCTCGAAGACGTCGGCAATCTGCAGCTGCACGGCTCGCGCTATATGCTGGTTCAATACAAGGACCGATGGAGGCCGCGACCCGACGCCGACCATCGCGCCCTGATGGCGGCGATCCGCACGCGCGACGTCAAGGCGGCTTTGGCCACGGCCGAGCGCCATCTGGGACGGGCGGTCTAGGCCTTTTGCGCGATCAGCCAGACGGGCTGATAGGTCAGGGGGACGCGCCCTGCCTTTCCGAACTGCGCGTCATAGTCATGGCAGAAGGCGTCGAGGTCGCGGCGGGTCCAGGGACGGCTGGCGCGGCCGTTGACGCCGGTGTCGCGTAGATGGCGCAGCGCCTCGCATGGCGAGGCGAAGCATAAAGATCGCGCGCGCGATCCCTTTTCCTGCAAGGTCCAGCCGGTCGGCAGAAGGCCGGCCATGGCGTCAGCCGACAGCAACGAGGGGGCGGCGGCTTGACTGCCCAGGGCCTGAAGCTCGGGGAAATGATCGGGGCCGAAGCCGGACAGGGCCAGCCAGCCACCGGGTCGGACGGCGTCGCACAGGCGGCGGATCAGGGTCTGCGGATCGGCGATCCACTGGATCATCGAGGCCGAGATGGCCAGGTCGAGATCTTCTGGCAGGGACAGGAACTCGATGTCGCCTGGGCGATAGTCGGCCTCCGGCGCAAAGGCCAAAGGCTCGGCAGCCAGATCATTCAGGTGCAGGGCCTCGATCGGCAGGCGTTGCAATAGAAGGCGAGTAAGCTGGCCGGTGCCGTAGCCCGCTTCGAAGACGTGGGCGAGGCGGGCGCCGACGGCGTGACGCTGCAGGCGACGAATCAGGCCTCGGGCGATCAGCTTCTGGACCAGGGCGCTGTCGTCATAGGTGGCGAATCCGCGGCGAAAGCTGCGCTGAACGCGGGCGGCGGCGCTCATGCCAGGAGGTCGCGCCAGTCGGCGAAGGCGGGGAAGGGATTGTGGCCGGTCTCGAGCCAGCGCACCTGATCCGCCTGCTTGCGCCAGGCCTCCGTGAGGTTCTCGGGTGGGAAGATGCGATCGTTGCGGCCCAGCCAGACGCGGTCGAAGCCGGGATCGGGAGCAGGACCGCGCGCGATGACGGCAAGGAGTTCTTCTTGCAGGGCGGGGAGGTCGCAGTCTTCGGGCGGGGGACTGCCGGCGCGGCGGACGAACTGGCGCAGGCTCGTTTCGGCCAACTGGTCGGCGGTCTGGCGCACCCGCTCGGGCGGGATGCCGAGGCGCTCGTCGGCGGGATGTAGCGAGCCGCAGGCGGCGACCTTTCGGTCGAAGTCGAGCGTCGTCGCGGCCAGTACGTGTCCCGCCGCGGCGACGCCGAAGGAATAGGCGATCAGGCTGCGCCGGGCGTAGGGGCGCAACGGTTCAAGGTCGAAGTCCAGGTTGCGATGGTCGCTTAGCAGCAGCACGTCCGCTGATCCGCTGAGATGGGCGAAGGGGGCGGCGCCCAGGGCCCAGCCGCCGAAGACCAGGATCAACGCGTCGGCGCCGTCGCGTTGCAGCCATTGGGGCTTCATACGCTCCACCCGGCGATGTCGCGCATGGCGGTGGTGATGCACGTCAGCTCGTTGGCTCGGGTCACATAGGGCGGCATGGCGTAGAGCAGCCGACCGAAGGGGCGCAGAAAGACGCCGGAGGTTCGGGCGAAGGCGTGAACGCGGGCCGTGTCCAGTGGAGCCTTCATCTCGATCACCCCGATGGCGCCGAGGACGCGGACGTCTTGCACTCCGGCCAGCGACCGGGCCGGGGCCAGTTCGGTCTGAAGCTGAGCCTCGATGCGGCGGACGTTCTCCCGCCAAGCGTCGTCTTGCAGCAGGTCCAGGCTGGCGCTGGCCGCGGCGCAGGCCAGGGGATTGGCCATAAAGGTGGGCCCGTGCATCAGCACGCCCGGCGATCCGGCCGAGATGGCCTCGGCCACCGCTTCGTGCGCCACGGTGGCGGCGAAGGTGATGTGGCCGCCAGTCAGGGCCTTGCCGAGACAGAGGATGTCGGGAACGACGTCGACGAAATCCATGGCGAACATCCGGCCGGTGCGGCCAAAGCCCGTGGCGATCTCGTCGAAGATCAGCAGGACGCCGTGTGCATCGCACATGGCGCGCAGGCCGGTCAGATAGGCGGGGTGATAGAAACGCATGCCGCCCGCGCCCTGAACCACGGGCTCGAGGATGAAGGCGGCGATCCGGTCGCCGTGGTCCTGAAACAGCTGCGCCACCTCGGACAGGCCATTGCGGCCCGGGTCCTCGTCCCAGTCGGCGTCGAAGGGGATCGGCGGGGCGGCGACGAAGTGCTCGATCTGCAGGGCCCGGCCGTACTGGCCATGCATGCCGGTGTCGGGGTCGCACAGGCTCATCGCCTTCCAGGTGTCGCCGTGATAGCCGCCGCGCACGGTGGCGAAGGCGGTGCGGGCGGAAAAGCCGCGCGCCACCTGGGCCTGCAGCGCCATCTTCAGCGCCACCTCGACGGCGACAGAGCCGCTGTCGGAATAGAAGATGCGGTTCAGCCCCTCGGGCAACATCGCGACCAGCCGTCGCCCCAGATCGATGGCCGGATCGTGGGTCAGGCCGCCGAACATGACGTGCGGCATGCGGTTCAACTGGGCCGTCATGGCGGCGACGATCTGCGGGTGGCGATGGCCGTGAGCGGCGCACCACCAGGAGGACATGGCGTCGATCATGCGGGCGCCATCGGCCAGGCTCAGCCAGACGCCCTCGGCTTCGACCACGTGATGGACCGGGCCGGGCTCGCGCATCCCGGCGTAGGGGCGCCAAAGGTGGCGACGGTCGAAGGTGATGGCGTCGTCCATCACAGGGTCTCGCGGATGGCAGCTATGTCGATGGCGCCGAAGGCGGCGGCCAGGGCGCCAGGGGTCAGGTCGGCGAGGAAGGGTAGTCGGCCCAGATCGCGCACCTGGCCCATCTCGGTGATGGCGCGGCGGCTGTCGGCCATCTCGTCGCCGACGAAGGCGACGCCCGCCACCGTGCAGCCCATGCTTCGCAGAGCCGCCAATGACAGCAGGCTGTGGTTGATGGTGCCCAGGCTGGTGCGCGCCACCAGAACCACGGGAGCCGTCCATCCGGCGATGACATCGAGAAAGAGGTGCTGACGGGTCAGCGGCACCATCAGCCCGCCGGCGCCCTCGATGACCAGCGGCCCCTCGACCGGGGGCGGGGTCAGGCGGGCGATGTCGATCTCGACACCCTCAGCCTCCGCCGACAGGTGGGGTGAGGCGGGCAGTTGCAGGCGATAGGCCTCGGGCAGGACCGGTCGACCCGACAGGTGCGCCACGGTCGCGCTGTCAGTGGCTTCTTCCAGCCCGGACTGGACCGGCTTCCAGTAGGTGGCGCCGAGCGCGCGGGTCAGTCCGGCGCTGAAGACGGTCTTGCCGATGCCGGTGTCGGTGCCGGTGACGATGACAGTGTTCATAGGTAGGCGGATCCGACGTCTGACAGGGTTTCAAACAGGCCCGTGACAGCGGCCTGATCCGCGGCGCCGGTGAGCGAGATGCGCAGGCGCGCCGTGCCCTTGGGCACCGTGGGCGGGCGCACGGCGCGCACGTCATAGCCGCGCGATTGCAGCGCCCGGGCCAGGGCCAGGGCCTCGCCGTCTGCGCCGATGCGCACAGGCAGTATCTGGCTTTTGAAGCCCTCCAGACCGCACAGGCGGCGGGCCTCGGCATGGGCGTGGGCGATGCGGGCCCAGGCGCGTTCGCGGATGCTGGGGTGATGGCGCAGGGCCGCCAGAGCGGCGCGCACGATGGCGGCGTCCAGCGGCGAGGGGGCGGTGGCGAAGATGAAGGGGCGAGCCTTGTTGACCAGGGTCTCGATCAACACGGCGTCGCCGCAGATCAGGGCGCCGACCGCGCCCAGTCCCTTGCCGCAGGTGTGCAGGGTCAGAAGGTTCGGGTCGTGCGACTGGCTCAGCGCGCGGCCTGCGCCCATGCGGCCGAACAGGCCGGTGGCGTGGGCCTCGTCCACCACGAGGACGGCGTCGTGGCGACGAGCCAGTTCTGAGAATTGCTCAAGCGGGGCGAGATCGCCTTCCATGGAATAGAGGCTCTCGACCGCCAGCCAGACGCGGCCCGTTCCGCCTCCGGCGCGCCAGCAGAGGATTTCAGCCTCAGCGGCGGCGACGTCGTTGTGGATGAAGGCGCGTGTTTCGGCCCGGCCCAGCCGCATTCCGTCGTGGGCGCTGGCGTGGATCAGGGCGTCATACAGGACCAGATCGCCCTGCATGGGGAGAGCCGAGAAGAGGGCGTGATTGCCCTGAAAGCCGCCGCCGATGAAGAGGGCGGCCTCGGCGCCGAAGACGGCTGCGGCTTCGCGCTCGAGGGCTTCGTGTTCCGGGTGGTTGCCGCGCAGCAGCCGCGACCCCGACGAGCCCACCGGCACGCCCCGGTTCAGGGCGTCGAGCGCGGCCTGTCTCAGCAGGTTGGACCCGGCCAGTCCCAGATAGTCATTGGAGGCGAAGTCAAGTCCGACCGCCGGCGCTCGCGCCCGCAGCCGATCGCGCGCGGCCAGGGCGTCCAGGCCGGCGCGATGGCGCGGGTGGGTGATCACGCCGCCTGCTCTTGGGTCTGCTCCCGGGTCTGCTCCTGGGCGGGCTTGAGGCAGACCGGGGCGGCCTCGGCGCGCAGGTTCAGCTTGTTGAACAGCAGGGCGTCCTTGTCCTCGCCGGGGTTGTCGGCGGTCAGCAGGGTGTCGCCGACAAAGATGGAGTTGGCGCCGGCGAAGAAGCACATGGCCTGCAACTCGTCGCTCATCTCCGAACGCCCAGCCGAAAGGCGGACATAGGCGCGCGGCATCAGGATGCGGGCCGTGGCGATGGTGCGGACCATCTCGATCGGGTCCAGCGGAGCCATGTCGGCCATCGGCGTGCCCTTCATCGGCATCAACATGTTGATCGGCACGGATTCCGGCGGCTCTTCCAGCGAGGCCAGGGTGCGCAGCATGTCGATGCGGTCGTCAGCGGTTTCGCCCATGCCGACGATGCCGCCGGAACAGACGTTGATCCCCGCCGCGCGGACGCGGTCCAGGGTGTTCAACCGGTCGGCGAAGGTGCGGCTGGTGATGACCTCGGAATAGTAGCGTTCCGAGGTGTCGATGTTGTGATTGTAGTAGTCCAGACCGGCTTTCTGCAGCTTGGCCGCCTGATCGTCGCTGAGCATGCCCAGGGTCATGCAGGTCTCCAGACCCATGTCCTTGACGCCCCGGATCATGGCCAGGACGCCCGGCATGTCGCGTTCCTTGGGCGAGCGCCAGGCGGCGCCCATGCAGTAGCGCGTTGCGCCCGCCGCCTTGGCCTTGCGCGCCTCGTCCAGCACCCGCTGGACCTCCATCATCTTGGACGCCGACAGCTCCGAGTCGTAGCGCGCCGACTGCGAGCAGTAGGAGCAATCCTCGGGGCAGCCCCCGGTCTTGATGGACAGGAGCTTGGAGCACTGGATCGTGCTGGGCTCGAAGTGGGCCCGGTGCACCGTCTGGGCGCGGTAGAGCAACTCCATGAAGGGAGCATTGTAGATCGCTTGCGCATCCGTTGCTAAATTATCTATCATTTATGCCTCTGGTCGCCGGTCGAGCGATTTTCAGATAAATAATAGATATCAATTTCCACACGCTCGCTATTGATTCATTATAATATATAATAAATGCGGCAAGCCGCGCTTGGCGGTTGGGCTTGCTGCTTGCCGCAGCCGGAAGCCCCCTCGCGTGCGGTGAGGACGAGTCCGGTGGGCCAGGCGAGCGGACGCCTGCTTCCTGCCCATGACAGGTAAGCTTGAGGCATCGGCATCGGGCGTCGCAGGTCAGGTGGTCAACGACCTCAGGGAAACCTATCCCGCGCTGTAGCTGGTCTTGATCTGGGTGAAGAAGTCGGCGGCGGCGAAGCCCTGCTCGCGGGCGCCATAGCTGGATTTCTTCGTGCCGCCGAAGGGCACGTGATAATCGACCCCGGCGGTCGGCAGGTTGACCATGGTCATGCCGGCCTTGGCGCGGCGCTGGAAGTCGCGGGCGTGTTTCAGCGACTGGGTGACGATGCCCGCCGACAGGCCGAATTCGGCGCCATTGGCGACGGCCAGGGCCTCTTCGTAGGACTTGACCCGGATGGTCGAGGCGACGGGACCGAAGACTTCCTCGTTGTTGATCCGTGACGAGGCGTCGGTGTCGGAGATCAGGGTGGGCTGGACGTACCAGCCGGGCGCATCGAGGTTCAGGCGCTCGCCGCCCGCGACGATCCGGCCGCCTTCAGAGCGGGCGATGTCGATGTAGCGGTAGGAGGTCTCACGCTGGTCCTCGCTGACCGCCGGGCCGATCTGAGTGTTGGGATCCAGCGCGCCGCCGACGCGCAGGGTCGCGACCCGTTCGGCCAGCAGGGCGACGAAGCGGTCGTGGATGCCGTCCTGTACGATCAGGCGGCTGGACGCTGTGCAACGCTGGCCCGTGGCGAAGAAGCTGCCGTCCAGAGCGATGGCCACGGCCCGCTCCAGATCGGCGTCGTTCAGTACGATCAGCGGGTTCTTGCCGCCCATCTCCAGTTGCACGCGGGCCTGACGCGCGACGGCGCCTGCCGCGACGCCCGCGCCGACGTTCTGCGAGCCGGTGAAGCTGACGCCGTCGACGTCGAGGTGATCGACGATGGCCTGACCCACGTCGCCGCGACCGACGACCATGTTCAGCACACCCTTGGGCAGGCCCGCTTCATGCAGGATGGCGACCAGGGCTTCGGCGGTGGCGGGGGTGTGGCCGGCGGGCTTCAGCACCACGGTGTTGCCAAAGGCCAGGGCGGGTGCCGCCTTCCACGCCGGGATGGCGATGGGGAAGTTCCAAGGCGTGATCAAGCCGAACACCCCGACCGGCTGGCGATAGGTCTGCACCTCGACCTCCGGGCGGGTCGAGGCCAGGTTCTGACCGTGCAGACGCAGGGCTTCTCCGGCGAAGTATTTCAGGATGCGAGCGGCGCGCGCCGTCTCGCCGATCCCCTCCGCCAGGGTCTTGCCCTCTTCGCGCGACAGCAGTTCGCCGACCGCCTCGCGGCGCTCCATCAGCAGGGTTCCGGCCCGGTCCAGCACGTCGGAGCGCACCTCGGGCGAGGCCTCGGACCAGGCGGGGAAGGCCGCCTTGGCGGCGGCCACGGCTGCGTCGACCTCGGCTACGCCGCCCTGCGGCGTTCGCGCCACGACCTCGCGCACGTCGGACGGGTTCAGGCTCTCGGCCGGGCGGTCAGCGGCGACCTTTTCGCCGTCGATCCAGTGGCTGAGCGAAAGAGGGGCGGTCGTCATGCGGGCGATCCTTGAGAAGACTTCGTTCCGTCGTCGCCCATGAATGGCGCCTCCGGCAAGCCGTAAAATTCGCTTCCTCGCTCTCTAATGGACCCCGATGATGTCGTCCGGTGGGTGAGTGCTCGGCGCCCCAGGCTGACGGACGCCGGCGCCTGTCCGTGAGCGGATCGATCGTAGTGAAACCGCCGCCAAGCTGTCGCGTCGGCGCCGCCCATCGGTCGCGGGCGCTTCACCGAGTGCGACTAAACGCCCCATCAACTCGACGCACGAAGCGCGAGGAGGGGATCCCACATGATACGCTTTGCATCGGCCGTTTCGCTGGCTGCGCTTTCCTTCGCTCTCGCCGGACAGGCCCAGGCTGGTGCGCCGGGCGCTGAAGAGCCCGCCCCGGAGGCCGTGGCCGCCGCCGGCGCCCTGTCCGAGACGCAGCTGCCCGACGTGGTGGTGACGGCGACCAAGCGCGCCACCAACCTGCAGAAGACGCCCATCGCCATCTCGGTGATGAACAGCGAGGCGATGGAAGACCGCCACGTGCAGAGCCTGATGGACCTGGCCGACGGCGCCGTGCCCGGCCTGCGCATCGCGACCTTTGAAGCTCGCCAGTCGGCCCTGACCATCGGCATTCGCGGCATCGTGCCGAACGACGCCAACCAGCCCGCCCGCGAACAGGGCGTCGGCGTCTATGTCGACGGGGTCTATCTGGGTCGCCAGCACGGCCTCGGCGCCGCCCTGCTCGACGTCGAGCGCATCGAGGTCCTGAAGGGCCCGCAAGGCACCCTGTTCGGCCGCAACACCGAGGGCGGCGCCCTGTCGCTCGTGACGCGCAAGCCGACGGGCGAGTTCGGCATGCGCGCCAAGGCCGGCGTCGGCAACCTGAGCGCCTACAACAGCGAACTGCACGTCGATTTCGACGCCATCGGCGACTTCGCGATCAAGATGGACGGCGTGATCTCGGTCCAGGGGCCGGTCACCAAGAACATCCTTCCGGGCGAGGAAGGCTTCGGCGCCTATGACCGTCGCGGCCTGCGCGGCCAGGTCCGCTGGACCCCGAACGATCGCTTCACCGCCGACCTGGCCGCCGACATCGGCAAGGACAAGAACACTCCCTTCTACAGCCAACTGCTGAACTTCAATCCCGACGGCCTGACCGTCGTGCCCTGGGCCTCGACCAGCGTGCCCAAGGGCAGCATCCGCGCCCTGGCCCCGATCGTTCAGGTCAACGGCGACAGCATCATGAAGCGGGCCGATATCGGCACGCCGCAGCAGTGGAGCGTCGACGACACCCGCGGCGTGGACCTGCACCTGTCGTATCGTCCGAACGACAATCTGGAACTGCGCTCGATCACGGCCTACCGCGAAGTCGACGTCGAGCAGTACGACAACATCGCCGGCGCCCACCGTCCGCCGGTCGTTGGCCCCAACGCCAACTTCAGCCGCTACTCGCTGGCTGGCCTGTGGCAGCACCAGTTCAGCCAGGAGTTCCAGGCGGTCGGTTCGCTGGGCGACCGCATCGACTACGTCGGCGGCCTCTACTACTTCAAGGAAACCGCCTCGGACGACGCCGCGACGCCGTCGACCAACAGGTGGAACGCGGACGGCACCGGTTACACCATCCTGGACCCGACCCCGACCATCCGCGGCTTCCGCTCGATCGACCGCGCCAGCCGCGCCGAGTCCGAATCCAAGGCTGTCTACGGTCAGGCGACCTGGACCCCCGCGGTTCTGAGCGACGCCCTGCACATCACCGCCGGCGGTCGCTTCACCTGGGACGACAAGTCGGGCGTCCTGTCCAAGGTCAACAACGCCGCGACCAACTTCACCTTCAACGAGAAGAACGAACGCTTCAACCCGATGGTGACCGTGGCCTATGACGTCAGCAATGACGTCAACGTCTACGCCAAATACGCCACCGGCTACCGCGCCGGCGGCGCCAGCTCGCGCTCGCTGACCTATCGCTCGTTCGGCCCGGAAGACCTGACCTCCTACGAACTGGGTCTGAAGAGCGACTGGCTGGAACATCGCCTGCGCGTGAACGCCGCCGCCTTCTACTCGGAGCGTGAAGACAGCCAGATCGACTTCAGCCTGGTGACTGTCACCGGCGCCTCGACGCGCAACACGCTGGAAACGATCAACGCTCCCGGCACGACCAAGATCAAGGGCGTGGAACTGGAAGGCCTGATGCAGGTCACTGACGGCCTGACCCTGTCGGCCTCCTACGCCTATACGGACGCCGAGGTGCCGCCGACGCGCAACCCGTTCAACGGCGTGGTCCAGCAGGTCTTCATCGCCTTCACCCCGAAGAACGCCTTCAACCTGGCCGCCGACTATACGGCGCCGCTGTTCGGGGCGACCTTCAAGGCCCATGTGGACGCCAACTACGCGGACGCGACACAGGCCTTCGACCAGTTCGAGCTGAAGAACGACAGCTCCTTCATCGTCAACGCCCGTCTGGCCCTGGCCGACATCGCCACGCGTCCCGGCGGTCCTCTGGCCACGGTGTCGCTGTGGTCGCGCAACCTGCTCAACGAGCAGTATGTCTATCGCCGCGATCCGTCGAACCGGGCGACGATCGGCGACTACGGCAACTTCAACACGCCGCGCACCTTCGGCCTGGAGCTGGCGCTGAAGTACTGAGCCGCGACTTCAGATCAGGCATGGACCCCGCAGCTTCTGCTGCGGGGTTTTTGCGTTGGGGATCAGCCTCAGTCCGCTGCCGGATATTCGAACGGATCGGTCGGTGTCGGCTGGGTGGGCAGGGGCATGCGCGGCAGGGGCGTGTCGCGGTTGGCCGCGTTCAGCAGGAAGCTGGCCAGGATGACCGCCGCCTGACGCAGGTCTTCGGGCTTCAGGTGGTCGTAGCTGTCGATGCTGGTGTGGTGGATGCGGCTGGAATAGTCGAGCGGGTCCTGGATGAACTGGTATCCGGGCACGCCCACCGTCTGCATATAGACGTGGTCCGTGCCGCCCGAAGGACGCAGCGACACGGTGGTGGCGCCCATGCTGGCGAAGGGGGCCAGCCATTCCTGGAAGATGGGGGCGGCAGCGACATTGCCCTCGGCGTTGATGCCGCGGATCTTGCCCGAGCCGTTGTCCAGGTTGAAGTAGGCGACCAGGTCGCGATAGCCGGGGCGCGGCTCGACCGGCCAGCGGTTCCGCCAGGTGCGGTTGTTGGGCAGGGCGGCCAGGGCCGGGTCCGACGATGGCGCGCGGGTGGCCAGATAGCGGTCGACATAGGCCAGCGACCCCAGGATGCCCTGTTCCTCGCCGTTCCATAGGGCGAAGCGGATGGTGCGCTTGGGCTTGACCTTCAGCTGCGACAGGATGCGGGCGGCCTCCATGACGACGGCGCTGCCCGCGGCGTTGTCCTGGGCCCCGTCCGAGGCGACCCAGCTGTCGAGGTGGGCGCCCGCCATGACGTATTCGCCGGAGCGGTCCGAGCCGGGAATGTCGGCCAGGATATTGTAGGCGTTGACGTCTTCATCATGGAACTGGACTTCGCTGAGCAGCGACAGCATCGGCGGCGTGTCAGTCAGGGCCAGACGGGCGAGGCGACGATAGTCCTCGGCGGCGATCTCCATGCCCGGCAGCTTGGGCGTGGCGCCGACCTGGTAGGTGTAGCCGGTGCCGTGCAGCAGGCCGCCGTCGCGCTGGGACATCTTCACCCAGGCCAGGGCGCCTTCCTCGGCCAGGAAGGCGTCGAGGCGGGCGGTGAAATCAGCCGTCTTCAGCTGGCGTTCGGCCGAGGCCGGCGAATGCTGCGGCTGGACATAGGTGTTGCGGTCGCGCAACTCGGCGTCGGTCCAGCGACGGAAGGCCGGCTCGGTCGGCTCGGAGCCCGTGTCGGGCCGGGACAGCATGACGATCTTGCCCGCCAGCTTGCCGCGCCACTTGTCGAAGTCCTCGACCCTGGTGATCGGGGCGACGACGACGACGGCGCTGATGGTTCCATTGGTCGAGGGCGTCCAGGCCACCGGAATGGCGCGCAGTTCGATCGGGCGCGGCGCCGTCATGCGCGCGCTGGAACGGACGATGGACCAGCCCCGTCCGAACTCGAAGCCTTCGGCGCGGACGTTGGACAGGCCCCAGTCGCGGAAGCGCTGCTGGCTCCACTGCTCGGCTTGACGCATCTGCGGCGAGTTGGTCATCCGCCCGCCGATCCGGTCGGTCAGATAGGCGGCGGTCTGCATGACCTCGCTGTGGTTCAGGCCCTGATCGATGATGCCGTTGATGGCGACCCGGTCGACCGATTGGGCCAGCGCAGGCGTGGCGATGCACAGGGCCGACAGCCCGACGAGCAGATGTTTCATGTGAAAACCCCCAGGAATGTACAGGCGGGCATAAGACGCCATGAAGCGGCGCGCTGCAAACCGAGACGCTAGCCGGCGCGCAGGATGGCGATGGCTTCTTCGCAGAAGGCGAGGCGCTGGCTTTCGTAGGTCAGGCCGGCTTTGAGCACGAGATGCTGCAGCTTCTGGCCCCTGGCCTCGGGTTCACGGGGAAAGTCGCGGGCGTCGATGGCCTGATAGGTCGTCAGCTTCTGGCGATGCTGGGCCGCCAGCTGCTCCAGGGTCTCGACCAGGTCGGTGGGGCCGACGATGGCTTCGGCGCGCAACCGGACCATCAGCTCGTCGCGGATCGGCAGGACGTCCTGGCGCTCGGCCACCCAGCGTTGCAGTTCGTCGCGGCCGGCCGCCAGCACACGATAGCGCCGCTTGCGCCCGCGTGCGCCCTCGACCGGCAGGGCTTCGATCCAGCCGGCGGCCTCCAGCCGGGCCAACTCGCGATAGATCTGCTGGTGCGTCGCCTGCCAGAAGTAGCCGATCGACCGGTCGAACCGGCCGGCCAGCTCAGACCCTGAACCGGGGTGTTCGGTCAGGGCGGTCAGCAGGGCGTGCGGCAGGGACATCGGCTTCTCGGCGGTGGTCGTGCGAAGCGGGACTTTAGACGTGAACCCCGCCGAGACCACCCTGGTCGTGAAGTCTCAGCTCTCGGCGACGGCCGTCTTGAGCGCCCCTTTGCGCGAGATCAGCAGGCCGAACACCGCCGCCAGCGGGAACATCAGCACGCCATAGACCGCCGCCGGCAGGGACATGTCCGGGACCGCCAGCACCGACTCGGCGATGACGATGGCCAGGGTGGCGTTGTGCAAGCCGACCTCGAAGGCGCTGGCGATCGACTGTTCGCGGTTGATGCGGAACAGGCGCGGGACGATGAAGCCTATGCCCAGGCTGAGGATGCAGAAGCTGACGACGATGCCGGCCAGGGCGATGAAGTCGTCCTTCAGAACGGCGAAGTTGGACACGACCGCCCCGGCGATCACCAGGGTCAGGATGACGACCGAGGCCAGCCGCACCGGCTTGTCCATGGCGCGGGCGAAGCCGGGTTTTAAGCCGCGCACCAGCATGCCCAGACAGACCGGCGCCAGCACGATCATGAAGACCTCGATGGTCTTCTTCAGCTGCAGCCCTACCGTCATGTCGCCCGGCTGGAACCAGGCGATCGACAGGTTGACGATCACCGGCAGGGTCAGGACCGCGATGACCGAGTTGATCGCGGTCAGGCTGATGTTCAGGGCCACGTCGCCTCGGAACAGGTGGCTGTAGAGATTGGCCGTGGTCCCGCCGGGCGAGGCCGCCAGCAGCATCATCCCCACCGCCAGAACCGGCGGCAGGCGGAACAGCAGCACCAGGCCGAAACAGACGGCGGGCAGAAGCAGCAGCTGGCAGGCCAGGGCCAGGGCGACCGCCTTGGGCCGTTTGCCGATGCGGCCGAAATCGCCTGGCGTCAGGTCCAGCCCGAGCCCGAACATGATGACGCCCAGCGCGACCGGCAGACCGATCATGGCCAAGGGTGAATCCATGGTCTCTTCCTCCCCCGAGAACCCTCAAACCCGACCGGCGAGAGCGCGTCCCGCCGCCCGGCCCGAGAAGATGCACCCGCCGAGGAAGGTGCCTTCCAGCGCATTGTAACCATGTAATCCGCCGCCGCCGAAACCCGCCGCCTCGCCTGCGGCGTATAGTCCCTCGAACGGCGTGCCGTCCGCCTTCAGCACCTGGCTCGACAGGTCTGTCTGAAGTCCGCCCAGGGACTTGCGGGTCAGGACGTGCAGCCTGACCCCGATCAGCGGGCCGGCCCTGGGGTCCAGCAGGCGATGCGGCGTCGCCGTCCGCGCCAGCCTGTCGCCCAGATAGCGGCGGCTGTTGTGGATGCTCATGATCTGGAAATCCTTGGCGTAGGGATTGTCCATCTGGGCGTCGCGGTCTTCGACCTGGCGGCGGACCAGGGCCGGGTCCAGCAGGGGGCGTTCGGTCAGGCCGTTCATCCTGGCGACCAGGGTCTCCAGATCATCGGCGAAGACGAAGTCGGCGCCCTTGTGCTTGAAGGCGTCCACCGCAGGCGGCGCGCCCTTGCCCAGTCGCGACATCAGCACCTTCAGCAGCTTGCGCTCGGTGATGTCGAGGTTCTGCTCGGAGCCCGACAGGGCGAATTCCTTTTCCAGGATTTTCTGGCTGACGATGAACCAGGAGTGGTCATGCTCGGCCAGATCCGGCGTCGTCCGCAGATGCTTCAGCGTGGCCATGGTGTCATGGCCGGGCAGGGCGGGCCACGGCAGCCGCCGCCCGAGGGCGTCCAGCCACAGGGGCGACGGGCCGGGCAGGATGCGGATGGCGTGCCGGGGCCAGATCGGGTCCCAGTTCTGCACCCCCTCGACATAGTGCCACATACGGTCGCGGTTCACGAGCCGCGCGCCGGCCTCGGCTGAGATGTCCAGCATCCGTCCGTCAACATAGGCGGGCACCCCCGTGATCATCGACCTGGGCGGCGACCCAAGGCGATCGGGCCAGAAGCGCCGCACCTTGTCATGGTCGCCGCCGATGCCGCCCGAGGCCAGAACGACCGCTCCGGCCCTCAGGGTGAAATCGCCGATGACCTGCCGGTTCGAGGGTGCGCCGCGCGGCGCCTCGTCGGCGGCCAGGATCGCGCCGGTTACCCCTGTGACCCGTCCCCCCTCGACCAGCAGCTGATCGACCCGGCGACGGTGGTGGAAGGTCAGGCGTCCGTCCCTGGCTGCCGCCCGTGCGCGATCCACAAAGGGCTCCGATACCCCGGTTCCAGTGCCCCAGGCGACATGGAAGCGCGGCACGGAATTGCCGTGCCCGAACGCCTGTCCGCAGCCGCGTTCGGCCCAACCGACCATGGGGGTCAGGCTGATGTCGTGCTGCTTCAGCCAGGATCGCTTTTCGCCAGCGGCGAACTCGACATAGGCGCGGGCCCACCGCACCGCCCATTCGTCCTCGGCCATGGCGCCGTCCAGCCGGTCCCAGCCTGCGCTGCCCCGCCAGTCGCGCCAGGCCAGGTCCAAGCTGTCGCGCACGCCCAGCTTCCGCTGCTCCGGCGAGTTGACCAGAAAAAGCCCGCCGAAGGACCAGAAGGCCTGTCCGCCGAGATTTGCAGGATTCTCCTGATCGACCAGGGCCACTCGCTTGCCGGCCTGAACCAGTTCATTGGCGGCGACCAGTCCCGCCAGTCCCCCGCCCACTACAATGACGTCCGCGTCCATACCTATAGCTCCGCTGCTGCTGCATAGCTAACATGAATGTCAGTATGAAACGAGGGTTTCCTTGGCGTACACGCGTGTTAATATGTATTGACAGGTAGGTGAGTAGCGTGATCGTCTGAGACTAACCGCTGCCGGCGCCGCCCCGGCTCGCGGAATTATTCGGCGGCGTGGAAACGTTGCGGAACCCGTTGGGGAACGGGCCGCACCCTGGGGAGGGTTCTCAATGGCGACATCCGTCGTTCATGCGCGGCTGGCTGCAACCGTGTCGCTTCTGGCCTTGTGCATCGCGGCGCCGGCATTGGCCCAGACTGCTCAGGATGGCTCTGCCACAGCAGTCGACGACATCATCGTCACAGCCCAGAAGCGAGAGGAATCTATTCAGGACGTGCCGATCGCGGTGTCCGCCTTCTCGGCCGAGACCCTGGATGCGATGAAGATCGATGGCGGTTCGGAGCTGATGCGGGCCATTCCCAACGTCAGTTTCTCCAAGAACAACTTCTCCATGTACAACTTCTCGATCCGCGGGATCGGGACCAAGGCGGTTTCGGCGTCGTCCGACCCGGCTGTGGCGGTCAGCTTCAACAATACGCCGCTGATCCGAAATCGTTTGTTCGAGCAGGAGTACCTGGACGTGAACCGGGTTGAGGTCCTGCGGGGCCCGCAGGGCACGCTCTATGGCCGAAACGCCACCGCAGGGGTCGTCAACATGATCCCCAACCTGCCTGGGCCAGACTTTGACGCCATGTTGAAGGCTGAGGCCGGCAACTACGGATCGGTACGGGGTCAGATGATGGTCAACATCCCGCTGACCGACACCTTCTGGGTGCGGGCGGCGGCGTCGTTGACCAAGCGTGACGGCTTCGACCACAACACCTTCCTTGATACCCGGGTGAATGGTCGTGATCTCTACTCAACCCGTCTGTCGGCGGCGTGGGAGCCCAGTGACCGATTCAGCGCCAACCTGATCTGGGAGCATTTTGGCGAAGACGACAATCGGTCCCGTACGGGCAAGCAGTTGTGTAATCGCGATCCGGGCCTCAGCCGCGTCGGGGCGCAGAATGTGCCTAACGTCCTGACGCAAAACCGCCTCAGCCAAGGGTGCTTGCCTGGGGGGCTCTATGGAGACTCCGCCTATGGTGCGCCGAATGGCGGGTCATTTGCGCATGTTTTCCAGGCTGGACAAATTAGCCTTGGGAACCGTCAGGGGGTTTCCAACTTCGATCCCAAAGTCCTTCTTATGGCGGTCGACTATGCGAAGGACCCGTATCTTGGCATTGTTCAGTCGCGAAATTTGAGAGAAATATCCACCTCTTACGATCCCAAGTTCAAAGCATCAAATGATGTTGTGCAGCTGAACTTGGAGTACGAGTTGACTGATGGTGTGACTCTGTATTCTCAGACGGCATACTCGAAAGATGATTATTTCTCGACTCAAGATTACAATAGATTTGTCAGTAATCCAATTTTCGCAGACTCGACGACGCCATTGAGAAGGCAGAGCGGTCAACCTCTGCAGACGAACTACACGACTCCTGGCGGATATTATAATGACCCCCAGCTCGGTCTGTCTAATCGCCTTCTTTCTGCTGACCTGAGTCAGTCGGATAACAATCAATTCAGCCAGGAATTCCGGGCGTCGTCAAAATTTGACGGAGTGTTCAATTTCAATATAGGTGCAAACTATTTAGATTTTGAAACTGAGGATAACTATTACGTATTCAGCAATCTATTTTCGTATATTGCAGAGTATTTTTACAATAGAGATCAGAATCTGACTGTTCTGGCGACCAAGGGCTTGGCTACGCTCCCGTGTGACGCCGCCTTCCCTGCGAATAGGGAGTGCGTCTACGTCGATACCTCGTCGATCTCGAACTTGGCTGGGGACGGGCACAATTATTTCAGAAGCCGAAACCTGGTGAGCATTCGTTCATATGGGGTCTTTGGCGAGGCCTACTGGCAGGTTGCGCCCAGCCTGCGCCTGACGGCGGGGCTCCGGTATACCGACGATGCGAAGGAGACCACGCCTATCCCGAGCCAGCTTCTGCTGGGCGCGCTGGCGTCGGGCGCCTCGGGGCCAATTTCTGGCGGCTACGTCAGCAGGGGTTATCCTGAGGCTGAAAAGGTCAAGCAGTCCTGGCAGGCTGTGACGGGTCGTTTTGTCGTAGACTGGAAGCCGGAGCTTTCCTTTACTGATGATACGCTGGTCTATGCCTCATACTCGCGGGGTTATAAGGGCGGTGGGATGAATCCGCCTCGCGTGGATATCAACCCCAAGGTTCTTCAGTATATGCCGCTCGCTGAGAGCTTCGAGCCTGAGTACGTCAATGCCTTTGAGTTGGGCACGAAAAACACGCTTCATGATGGACGAGTAAGGTTAAACGCCACCGCGTTCTATTATGACTACAAGGATTATCAAGTTTCTCAGATTGTGGACAGAATTTCTCTCAATGAGAATTTCGATGCAACGATCTGGGGGGCTGAGTTCGAACTGTCGGCAAATATAACGCATGCATGGCGCATCGACGCCAATCTTGGGTATCTGAAAACCAAGATTGCAGATGGTGAGAAATCTATAGATGTGATGGACCGGACCCAGGGGAATAGTGACTGGGTGGTCTTGCGGCCGTGGCTTCAGGTCCCGTCGAATTGCATCGCGCCCGCGAAGCATGTGGAAACCGTTCTGGCGGGCAATCTGGGCGAGCAGACGGCGCTCTATATGCAGGCGCTATGTGGCGGGTCTGCGCGATCGGGCAGCTTCAGTCCCAACTATCCTTCTATTCTGCCGCTCTGGCAGAGGTTCGGCTTCCAATATGATCCATTTGTGGATGCGCCGAATTTCGGCCGCGGCTTTGACGCCGATCTCAGCGGCAATGAGCTGCCTAATTCCCCGCGGTGGACGGCAAATATAGGCACTCAGTATACCGTTTCGGCCGGCGGCTGGGATGCGACCCTGAGGGCTGACTACTATTGGCAGGATGACAGCTATTTCCGCATCTTTAATACGCATCACGACGTCATCCGGTCTTGGGATAATGTTAATCTATCTCTGACCGTTGAAAACGTTAACAGTAACGTTGTCTTGCAGGCATACGTAAAGAACGCTCTTGATGATGCGCCTATCACGGATGCTTTTATTAATAGTGATGACACAGGATTAACTACAAATGTGTTTACTCTTGATCCGCGTTTCTATGGGTTTTCAGTAACCAAGAAATTTTAAATTGCAGGTCGTGTAAAATTATAATTTGCATGACTTCAACCTCTGGTGTTATCGTTTGCTGCCTTATCTAATTATAGATTTGGTTTCTCAATGACTGGAAGGACATTTGTTATGAAGATGCTATCCACGGTTGTTGCTGCTGTGGCCATGATGGCGGCAGCGGGTTCTGTATCTGCTCAAAGTTTTTCTCCTTCGTCTGGCTCTTTTAGCGCGAGCGGTAATGTTGCGTTGCTGAACAGCGCGGGCGCTACTTGTAACGTTAGCCTTGGCGGAACTATCGCTTCTTCGTCGCTTATCAATATTACGTCCAAGACGTTCTCTCCCGGTCCCAGCATTACGTGTGGGTGGGCTGTTACGCCGTACTCGACCTGGCATGCGGAAACCATTCCCGGAAACTACAACCAGATTGTTATCTATCTTGGCGCCAATACGATCATTGGCACGCCATGCAAGGGTTGGGTTGTTGCTGACGTTGTTAATCTGCCATCGGGCGGCTCGGAAATCATCTTTGATAATGATGAGCTGATCGATGGGACTTATGCTGGCGGTACGCCGACCGGTTGTTATGTTGTCAGCGGAAGCGTTGTTTCGAACGTGCAGCTGATCTAAATTTTTTATACTTTTAATCTAATGGAGTGGCGGCAATCATTGTCGCCACTCTTCATTTGTGCGGGTTGTGCCTCTGTACGGTCTTGGCGGCTCGCGTCCGCTGGCGGCGTTGAAACAGGCGTCGCGGGGCGACGCACATGCTGTAGCGAGATGGAGCCGAGCGCCGGCGAAGGGCGCGGCATGCGAGTACGGCTGCCTGTCTCGAGGCATAGGCTGATGGGACGTCTTCGCCTCCATCGAAGCCGCCCTGTGTGCGCCCTTCTCCTGGCCGCGAGGACTGCGGCGGGCGAAGGCCCCAACGGGCGTTCACGCCTCTCGGGGGCCTTTCACCAGGCCTAGTGCGGCGTCGCAGCTTGACGTCCGGCGTTGCAGCGCCTCCGGTCGCCGCGTTCGCAGGCGGCGACCGTGGCGCGCCAGTCAGCCATCTGCCGCTCGTAGTCGTCCTGGGCTCGGGCGGCGGTGCTCAAATCGGATTCATAGCGCAGACGCTCAGCCTCGGCTGCTTCAAGCTCGGCCTGATAGCGGGCCTGTCCGCGGGCGTAGGCGGCGGCGTTGGCGCGGTCCTCGCTCTCGGCCAGATCGTTCTGGGCGACGATTTCATCGTTCATCGCCTGGGTCTGGCGCAACTCGTCGGGATCCTGGGCTGAATCCGGGGCGCGGTGATAGCGCTCGCCCTGACGGCGCAACAGGTCGGCCACAGGGTCGCTCGGAGCGATCTGCGCAGAAGCGCCCGGCTTGGCGGCCTTGTCGCCGGTCTGCGCCAGGGCGGTCTGCGCCGCCAGGGCGGTCTGCGCCGCCAGGGCGGCGGTGAGGGCCATGAAGGCGGTGCGAAGCAGGCGGTGGGTCATGGCGGCGCCCTCCTGGCGCGGGTCGACGTGACGTTCAGACGCTAACTACACCAAGGCCTTCCGGCGGCCTATGGTTGCGGCCTTCTGCGATGGCGAGCGGCGATCCTCAGCCCGGGGCCAAGCCGGCGGTCAGGCAAGCGGTCAGGCCGGCAGGCGCAGTTCGAAGGTCGTGCCCTCCGGCCCGGTGTCCAGCAGCCGTAGCTCGCCGCCGTGGTTGGCCGCCAGTTCGCGCGAGATGGTCAGGCCCAGGCCGGTGCCTTCTGACGCGCGACCGCTGACAAAGGGTTCGAACAGCCGTCCGGCAAGGCGTTCGGGAATGCCGGGGCCGTCGTCGATGACGTGCAGGACGACGAGGCCGTCGCGGGCCTCGGCGCGGACGGTGATCCGGCCCTTCCGCTCGCGCGCGGGGTCGCTCTCGATGGCCTGGCGGGCGTTGCGCATCAGATTGACCAGGATGCGATGCATCTGGTCGCTGTCGGCCCTGACGGTCAGGCGGGCGGGCAGGTTGCGGACCAGGCGCACGCCGTCCTCCTCCAGTCCTGCGTCCTCGGCGGCGACGGCGACGACACGGGCCAGCAGCATCTTCTGCAGTTGCGGCGCGGCCTCTTCGGATTTCCCGTATTCCAGCACGTTGCGGGCCAGGGCGGCGGCGCGGCCGAGCGCCCGCTCCAGCCGGGGCAGAGCCTTGGCCACCAGGGGGTCCGACGAGCTGGACAGACGCTCGGACGCCATCTGGGCCGAGGTCAGCATATTGCGCAGGTCGTGGTTGATCTTGGCCACCGCCTCGCCCAGGGCCACCAGACGGGCGCGCGAGCGCAGCGATTGGCGCACTTCCTCTTGCATCCGCGCCAGCTCGCGCTCGACCCGGCCGATCTCGTCGTGACGGTCGGACGGCGTCTCGGCGGGGCTTTCGGGGTCGGCGGCGAACCGTTCGATCGAGCGCGTCACCCGGCGCAGCGGGGCCAGGACCAGGAAGGACAGGCTGGCGTAGAGCAGACCGCCGGCGACCACGGCGATCAGCAGCGACATGATCAGGCTGTTCAGCAGGAAGGTTTTAAGCTCGGTCTTCAGCGGCTGGGCCGGGGCCAGGATCTCGATGAAGTCGCCCGAGCGATAGCGCGGCTTGGCCTGAACCCGCAGCGAGCGGTCGGGGTGGCCGAACAGGGTCTTCCACGGGTCCAGCAGTCGGGCGCCGACATTGCGCTGGCGCAGGTCGATCAGATCAGGGGCGCGGGGCAGGTTGGGGGCTTGCAGCAGCAGGCGCCGCACGCCCTGTTCGCCGACGACCACGGATTGCACTCCGCCGATGCTGAGCAGCTGTTCGGCGGTGGAGTCCTCGACGGCGGAATAGGGCAGGGCCTCGACACCGACCGAGGCCAGTTCGGCCGCCTGCAGCCGGTCCATCAGCCAGCGCTCCTGGAAGGAAGCGGCGCTGGGCACGATGATGAGGGCGGCGACGGCCAGGGTGAAGGCCACGGTCAACAGCAGCAGGCGGCTGGATAGGCCGTCGGGGGCGCGCGGCGTCAGGCGCTCACGCCAGACCGGAGGCAGGCGAACGGCCGACAGGCGCGCGACCAGGCCCGTCTCATTTCGGGGGCGTGTGGGCAGTCGAGTCTCGATCGCGTTCCGTTCCGTCATGCAGCGTCCATGCCGTCGTGCCGACCTCGCCATTTCTGCACTAATTTGAGCGCCAGGGGCAGCAGCATCGACAGGAAACCAACGCCCATCAGCGGCCACATGAACTGGGCGAACAGGCTCTGCAGGTCGGGGTTCGGATCGCGGATCAGGATTTCGTTCAGGCCGGACCCGATCCAGCAATAGATGATGTGCGCCGGCAACAGGCCGATGAAGGTGGCGATCATATAGGGGCGGAGGGGCGCGGCCATGACGCCCGCCGCTACATTGATAAGGTGAAAGGGCACCGAGACCACCAGACGCGCCACCAGGACATACCAGAAGGTGTTCCGGTCCACGCCCTCGCAAACCCTGTTCAGCAGGCCGGTGTCCTGGGCCGCGCGACGGCGCAGGGATTCGCCCAGGGCGGTGCGGCCTACATAATATATGGCCAGTGCGCCCACGGTGGCCGCGAAGGCCGTGGAAACCCCTCCGACCCAGGGGCCGAACAGGTAGCCGGCCGTCACGGTGATGAAGACCACGCCCGGCACCACGCTGGCGGTCAGAAGGGCGAAGGTCAGCATCAGGGCCAGCAGGGTCAGGATATAGTGCTCGTCCGCCAGGGCCTGGAACGCCGCGCCGTGCTCGCGCAGGGTGTCCAGCGACAGGTAGCGGTTCCAGCCCATGCCGAAGATCAGGGCGATCGCCGCCAGCAGGACGGCGAGGGGCAGAAAACGTTTGACCCGGTTCATTCCTGCTCCGTAACCGACGCTGTGCAGCTTCCCTAGAAGATTCAGGCCGGTTGCAGCGGTCTGGATCGCTTGTCGGCGTTGACTCGTCCGTCGCCGCCGCTTATACGCCCGCCTCCTGCATCGGATGACTGTGTCCGTTGCTAAACCCTGTAGCCCTGGAGCCGAACGTGAAGCGGACCTATCAGCCGTCGCGACTCGTGCGCAAGCGCCGTCACGGCTTCCGTTCGCGGATGGCCACCAAGAACGGTCAAAAGATTGTTGCGCGTCGTCGCGCAAAAGGCCGTAAGCGCCTGACGGCCTAACGTCACGCGCCCATTACCCTTTGGGCGGGCGCATGACCGATCCGATGAAAATCGATCGCCTGACACGGCGGCCCCAGTTTCTGGCGGCCGCCAAAGGTGTTTCTCAGGCCCGCGGCGCCGTGGTGGTTCAGCAACTGGACCGTCAGGACGGACAGACCACGATCCGCCTGGGATTCACCGCCACCCGCAAGGTGGGCGGCGCCGTGGTGCGCAACCGCTGCAAACGCCGCCTGCGCGAGGCCGCGCGCCTGCTGGCGCCCCTGCACGGGCGTCCCGGCTGCGACTATGTGTTCATCGCCCGCATGGGCACGGCGGACCGCGACTGGGACCGTCTGCTTGACGATGTGAAATCGGCCCTTACAAGGCTCGCAACCCCGCGTGCGGCTCCCGATATGGGAGATGCGGCGAAATCGCCCGCCCGCGCCTCTGACGATTCGCGCCCCTCCGGCCAGGACCGCTGACCCCGATGCAGAACGAGAATTCGCGCAACACCATCATCTTCTTCGTGTGCGCGGCCCTGATCATGGGCGTGTACTACTTCATGGTGATGCGTCCCCAGGCCGAGATGCGCCGCCAGCAGCAGGTCGCGGCTGCGGAGCAGAAAGCCGCCACGGCGAGCGACGCCGGTCTGACGTCAGGCTCCGCCGCTCCGGCCGCCTTCGTCGCCGACCGCGCCCAGGCCCTGGGCACGGCGGCCCGCGTGCCGATCCAGACGCCCAAGCTCAAGGGCTCGTTGTCGCTGCAGGGCGCCCGCATCGATGACCTGTACCTGACCGACTACAAGGAAACGCTGGACAAGAATTCGCCGCCGGTCGAGCTGTTCCGCCCGCAGGGCATGGAGCACGCCTACTTCGCCCAGTTCGGCTGGAGCGGCCCCAATGTCGCCGGCGGCGTCCCCGGCCCGAACACGCCCTGGACCCTGACCAAGGGCGCGACCCTGACGCCGACCACGCCCGTCGAGTTGACCTGGGACAACGGCGCCGGCCTGCGCTTCACCCGCGTCATCGCCATCGACGCCCAGTATGTCTTCACCGTCACCGACACCGTCGCCAACCTGAGCGGCCAGCCGATCACCATCGCTCCCTATGGCCGCGTCGAACGCCAGGGCGTGCCCGCTGATCTGGGCAAGCAGATGATCCTGCATGAAGGCGCCATCGGCACCTTCGGCGCCAATGGCAAGTTCACCACGGAACAGGTCAAGTACAAGGACTGGGCCAAGAAACCGCGCATCGAGAAGCAGTCGACCGGCGGCTGGCTGGGCATCACCGACAAGTACTGGATGGCCGCCCTCATCCCGGACCAGAAGGAAGCCATCGAGGGCCGCTTCGCCGTCCGCGATCCTGAAGGTCTGAACGTCCACGAAGCCGCCATGCTGGGCGCGACCCGCACCATCCAGCCGGGCCGCCAGATCGAGGAGACCCAGCGTCTGTTCGCCGGCGCCAAGCGCAACGAGATCCTGGCCGGCTATGAGAAGAGCCTGGGCCTGCCGCGCTTCGTCTACGCCATCGACTGGGGCCACCTCTTCTTCCTGACCCGCCCGATCTTCATGATCGTGGAGTTCTTCTACGGCGTCCTGGGCAACTTCGGCCTGGCCATCCTGGCCCTGACTGTCGTGGTCAAGCTGGTCATGTTCCCGCTGGCCAACAAGTCCTACGAGAGCCTGTCCAAGATGCGGACCCTCCAGCCCAAGATGGAGGAGATCAAAAAGAAATTTAAGGACGACCCGCAGAAGCAGCAGCAGGAGACGATGGCCCTGTATCAGCGGGAGAAGATCAATCCCCTGGCGGGCTGCCTGCCCATCCTGGTGCAGATTCCGGTCTTCTTCGCCCTGTACAAGGTGCTGTTCGTGACCATCGAAATGCGCCACGCGCCCTTCTATGGCTGGATCAAGGACCTGTCGGCCCGCGACCCGTCGACGATCTGGAACCTGTTCGGCGCCATTCCGTGGGACCCCGCAAGCCTGCCGCTGCTGGGCAACCTGCTGAACGGTCCGCTGCACCTCGGCGTCCTGCCGATCATCTATGGCCTGACCATGTGGCTGCAGCAGTCGATGAACCCGCCGGCCCAGGATCCGATGCAGCGTCAGATCTTCGCCTTCCTGCCCTTCATCTTCACCTTCATCATGGCCCCGTTCGCGGCCGGTCTGCTGATCTACTGGGCCTGGAACAATATCCTCTCGATCGCGCAGCAGTACGTCATCATGCACCGCTTCAAGGCCGAGAACCCGATCGACACCTTCCTCGCCCGCTTCAAGAAGGCCTGATCCGTTGGAGCATCCGTCGGACGAGCCCAAGGTCGGAGAATATTCGGACGCCGAGATCGAGGCGGCCCGCGTGCTGTTCGCGCGTCAGGCTACCTTCGTCCTGGGCTGCGCCAAGATCGAGCAACTGCCTGACCCCGACCTGCCGGAAATCTCGTTCGCGGGCCGGTCCAACGTCGGCAAGTCCAGCCTGATCAACGCCCTGGTGGGGATGCACAAGCTGGCGCGAGCGTCGAACGAGCCGGGCCGCACGCGCGAGGTCAACTTCTTCGATCTGGACGGCCGGATGCGTCTAGTCGACCTGCCGGGATACGGTTGGGCCAAGGCGTCCAAGACGACGGTCAAGAAGTTCCAGGACCTTGGCCGCGACTATCTGCGCGGCCGGGTGACGCTGAAGCGGGTCTATCTGCTGATCGACGCCCGCCACGGTCTCAAGAAGGTCGACGACGAGGCGCTGGACGCCCTAGACCTGGCCGCCGTCAGCTATCAGATCGTCCTGACCAAGGCCGACAAGCTGAAGAAGGGCGAGGCCGAGAAGGTTCAGGCGGCGACGCTGAAGGCCATCTCCAAGCGCCCCGCCGCCTATCCGGCGGTGCTGGTCACCTCGTCCGAAAAGGGCTTCGGCATCCCTGAACTGCGCGCCGAGATCATGCGCACCACGGGCGTGACGCTGGACTGATCGTCGTCTGCGGATGAACCGCGACGCTTGAACCGCGTTGACCCCTCGGTTTCAACGAGAGGGGAGCGTTCCATGCGTTCAGTACTGATCGGCGGCGTCGCCGTCGCCTGCCTGCTGGGTCTGTCGGCCTGCGGAAACAACAACAAGACCGAGGCGCCTGCGGGCGAAGCGGCGAAGAAGGCCCCTGGCTCGATCGAGGCGGCTCTGGACGCGCCCCGGCCCGGCCTGTGGCGGGTCTCGACCGCCATGGAGGGGGCGCCCGGCGGCGCGACCATCCCGCCGCAGGAGGTCTGCGTCACCGAGGCCAAGCTGGAGCCGCCGGCCAACGCCCAGCAGCCCGGCGCCGACTGCACCACCCAGGCCTTCGCCCGTCAGGGCGATGCCATGGTCGCGGCCACCGCCTGCACCCTGCCGGGCAATATGAAGATGGACTCGACCATCCGCGTCACGGGCGACTTCAACAGCCGCTACGTCACCGAGGTGACGACGAAGCTGACGCCGCCGCCCACGCCGCAGATGGCTCAGACCAAGATGACCATGACCGCCGAGCGCATAGGCGACTGCCCTGCGACTTGAGAACGCCGCTATCCTTTCGGCCGATATGGCGCCGCTGAAAAGCGGCCCCATATCGGTCAGATGATCCCGCTTTCCATTCTCGACCTCGCCCCGGTGCCCGAGGGCTCCGACGTTTCGCAGTCGCTGGCCAACACTCTCGACCTGGCCCGTCACGCCGAGCGTCTCGGCTACAAGCGCTACTGGCTGGCCGAGCATCACAACATGCCGGGCATCGCCAGCGCCGCGACCTCGGTCGTCATCGGCGCCGGCGGCGTCATGCTGCCCAATCATGCGCCCCTGGTCATCGCCGAGCAGTTTGGCACCCTGAACGCCCTCTACCCCGGCCGCATTGACCTGGGTCTGGGCCGGGCGCCCGGCTCGGATCAGGCGACGGCGCGGGCGCTGCGCCGTACGCTGCAAGGCGACGTGGACGCCTTCCCTCAGGACGTGATGGAACTGATGCAGTGGTTCGCGCCCGCGACGTCGGATCAGCGCATTATCGCCAACCCCGGCGAGGGTCAGGCCGTGCCGATCTGGATCCTGGGGTCGTCCACCTATGGGGCGCAGCTGGCGGCCCATCTGGGGCTGCCCTACGCCTTCGCCAGTCATTTCGCGCCCGGCGAGATGATGCGGGCCCTGGACATCTATCGCCAGACCTTCCGGCCGTCCGCACATCTGGACAAGCCCTACGCCATGCTGGGCTACAACGTCTTCGCCGCCGAGACGGATGAGGCCGCGCGTCTGCTGTTCACCTCTGTTCAGCAGGCTTTCGTCAATCTGAGAACGGGTCGCCCCGGCAAGCTGCCTGCCCCGGTCGCGGGCTACTATGAAGCTTTGGACGGCGCCGCGCGGGGCATGATCGACGCCGCCCTGGCCTGCTCAGCCGTCGGTTCGCCTGAGACCGTGCGCGCCAGCATGGAGGCCTTCATCGCCAAGACCGGAGCCGATGAATTGATGGTCACCAGCCAGATCTGGGATCCGGCGGCGCGGGTGCGGTCGCTTGAACTTCTGGCGCAGGCGGTCGGGCAGGGCTGAGTTTCAGCTTTCGTCCGGCGCCGTAAATGTCAGATCAGAACGGCTCCGAACGCCCTCAGTCAGGCGTCTCCAGGCTGCCCCCAGGCGGATAGCGTCCGCCAGGTCCTGAGAGCTGAGCGCCATGTGCGTGTCGAGCCTCAGGCGCAAGCCCTGGCAGGCGGCCAACAGGCCAGAGGCGTAGCGCACGTCTGGGATTGTGGAGCGCGCTCCCAGCCGTTCCAGCGAGGCGTAGCGCCAGCCGTGGTTTATGGGATGCTGGTTCAGCAAGTCCCACTTCTCGGCTGGCGAAAGGGCGCCGCCGAGGTGCTCCCAGGCGCCGCTGTCCGGGGCCTGTCGATAATGGCCGGGCGCGCTGGGCAGGTCGTGAAGGGCGTAGACGGCCAAGGCGGCTGCATCGACCTCGTCGAGCAGGGCGCGCAGATCGTCGCTCTCTTCCGGTGTCAGTAATGGACTGGCGGCGTCGCCGTGCGCCTCCTCGACGGCTGGCCGTGATCGAGGAGGGCGCAGGAACATGGCTCAGTCGAGATTGATCGTGCTGGTGACCGAGACGTCATAGACGACACGGGTCACGCTCTGAACGAACTCGAAGAACTTGCGGGCCTCGGCGGCGCTGGCGCGGGGCGCGTAGATGATGTCGTCCGGCTCGATCTGGAAATTGCTGGCGATGAAGAAGCCAGAGCCTTCGTTGAGGTTCAGGCGATAGACCACCGGCACACCACGCTGCGTGGGGGCTTGCTGGATGCCGAGGGCGTCGGCGACTTCGGGGCGCTCGAAGCGGAAGACCAGAACCGACTTGGCGTCCGCCAGGTTGGAATCCAGGCCGCCGACGCCGCTCAAGGCCTCGGCCAGCGTCAGCGGGCCGGGCGGCAGGTCGGTGCGGGCCACGGCGTTAAAGGCGCCAAACGAGCTGAAGCGGCGCGGTTGATAGACCAGATTGACCTGATCGCCTCGCTGCAGTCGGACATTCTCGTTGAACGCGGTCGTCACGATCGACATCGGAGCGGCATAGGTCTGGCCGCCGCGCTGGATGCGGACGGTGACGTCATAGACAGAGCGCGAGGAGCCGCCGGCTGCAGCGATGACGTCCAGAATGCGGTCGTGGTTGGCCGCCAGGGGCTGGCGGCCGGGATTGCGCACCTCGCCCAGCACGGTCACGGCGTTCGAGGTGTTGCCGACCAAGGTGACGATGACCTGGGGGTTGGCGACCTTGCCGCTCAGGGCGCGGCGCACGGCGGCCGAGGCCTGGGCGGGGGTCAGGCCCTGGACGGAGACTGAACCTGCGAAGGGCACAGCCACCGCGCCATTGCGATCGACGATCAGCGGCGGCAGGGTCTGATTGCCGCCTTCGGTATTGCGGCTGGCTCCGCCGCCGAACAGGCCGCCGGCGGGTTCAAAGATGCTGACGGCCAGAGTGTCGCCGATTCCGATGATGTCGGTCGGCGCTTCGCTGGAGGCCAGGGCCAGGGTGGAGAACGACCGCTGCGGCGCCGCCTTTAGCCGCTCGCTGAGGGCGAAGTCGAGGTTGACCAGGGCGTAGTCGCCCTGGCGCTCAGCATTACTGGCGCGGTTGACCACGCCCACGCCCGAGGGCCCGTCCCGTGGCAGGGTCGAGCAGCCGGCGAGAAGGGCGACGATCATCAGACTGGCGGCGGTACGGGTCATTGCAGCTCTGCTTCAAGTTCGACTGATGCTTACCCGGCAGCGACCGTCGCCGCCAGTGGCGCGAGAAGACGATCCTCAATCCGTTGGAAATGCGCCGGCCAGGTGGGCGGCTCGTAGGCTGGCGCGATCGGGCGTTGTCGCGTGGCGGTCTCGAGGGCGTTCAGCCATCCCAGGCCGTCTAGCGGGTCGATCAGAGCGGCCTGTGGCACCAGTTCGCGGTGAGGCGGAATGTCGGAGGCGATCAGCGGCACGCCCATGGCGCAGGCCTCGACCGCCGGCAGGTCGAAGCCTTCGACCGACGAGGGCGCCAGCACCGCCTGGGCGCCGCGCATCAGGTCGGCCAGGGCCGTGTCGGGCAGGTTCTCGACCTGATGCACCAACCCCTGAAGATTGGGCGAGCGCTGCAGGTGATCCAGCACCGCCTCGTTCTCCCAGCCATAGCGCCCGATCAAGACCAGCCGCGGGGTCTGGTCGCCCATGCTTTCCTGCAGGCGACGCCAGACCGTCAGCAGGAAGGCCAGGTTCTTGCGCGCCTCGATGGTGCCGACATGGACGAAGTATGGACGACGTCGGACGCCGGGATCGGCCTTCAGGAAGATCGGCTCCAGACCCAGGTGGGCGACCTCGACGGGCGGCGCCTTCAGCCCTTCGCGATCGGCGAAGGCCAGCACTTCGTCGGCGGTGTATTGGGAGTTGACCAGAATACGCGAGGCGTACTGCAGGGTGGTCAGCACCCGCCGTCGGTGCTTGTCGCCGTCGCCAGGCCGGCAGAACTCGGGGTGGGTGACGGGGATCAGGTCATGCAGCATCACGACGCGTTCGATGCCTTGCGCGCCCAGACTGGTCAGGATCTCGGGCGTGTTCAGGCTGGTGTGGCCGACATTGAAATAGAGCCTGGCTGGCGGCGGGGCGGCGACCCGACGCGAACGAAAATACTGTTTCCAGACCCGCGCCTTCTTGCGCTTCTTTTTTGGCTGATGGGGGTCTGGCGCTTCCCCGATGACAGAGGCGGTCGGTGTCTCGGCTTCCAGGGCGGCGAACAGACGACGCTCATGGGCGTTGAGGGGGCGGTCGGTCGAGCCACCGGTCCAGCGGCGGCGAAGTTCGACGATGCAGTCGCGGAACCACTGCTGCTCCACCGCCGCCAACTGATCGTGACGTGAGCGCACAGGCACCATCCGGTAATCCGGGTGATCGATCAGCCATTCGGCATAGGCCAGGCAGACCCGATCCACGCCGGTCGGCGCGCTGCGATCGGTACGGCTCAGCAGGCGGCTGGCGTCGAATAGGATGTCCTGGGTCATCAGGAGACGTAGCCGGCCTGCATCAGTTCGGCGATGTGAATGACAGCCACGGGACGGTTGTTCTCAACCACAAACAGGTTGGCGATCTTGTTGGCGCTCAGAAGATCGACCACGTCGCTCATGCGGGCGTCGGGATCGACCGTGATCGGGCTGCGGCTCATGATGTCTTCGGCGCGGATGGTCGTGATGTCGCTGGAGAAAGCGCGGCGGATGTCGCCGTCAGTGATGACGCCCGCCATACTGGCGTCGGAGTGCAGGACAGCGACCGCGCCCTTGCGACCGGCGCTGATGGCCGAGACGACTTCGCTGAAGCTGGCGTCCAGCGGCACGCTGGCGGGCGTGGCGGCGTTGTCGCCCATCCATTCGCGCACGCTCTGCAGGCTCATGCCCAGGGCCCCGCCCGGGTGGTGCAGGCCGAAGTCCTCCCGAGTGAAGCCGCGCCGGTCCATCAGCACCATGGCCAGGGCGTCGCCGATGGCCAGGGTCATCAGGGTCGAGGTCGTCGGCGCCAGGCCGTTGGGACAGGCTTCGGCCACCTTGGGCATGGTCAGGCTGACGGCCGAATGGCGGCCCAGGAAGCTGCCGGCCCGCTGGGTGATGCCGATGACCGGAATGTTGTTGCGCTGGCAGTAGAGCAGGGGGTCGCGCAGTTCGCGGCTCTCGCCTGAGTTGGAGATGGCCAGCAGGGTCGTGTCAGGCCGCAGCATCCCCAGGTCGCCGTGGCTCATCTCCGCCGGGTGGACAAAGAAGGAGTTGGTGCCGGTCGAGGCCAGGGTGGCGGCGATCTTGCCGCCGATGTGACCCGACTTGCCCATGCCGGTGACGACCAGATAGCCCGGACGCGACAGGATGATGTCGCAGGCGCGGGCTATCGAGACGTCGATGGAGCGCTCCAGCGCCTCCAGGGCCTCGATGTTCAGTCGCACGACCTCGCGCGCTCGGTCGGTCATCGCGGCGATCTGCTCCGGCGACGAGTGAACGGAATCGGGCATGGGCAGGCTCCTCAACGCCGGACCGTCGCAGCGGTTCTTCGTGGCGCATCCGCGAATTGCCCCATCTGGATTGTTCGCACAATGGCGAGGCTGCGACGGAATTGTCACCTCGACGGACAACCTTCCCGGCCTCGGCGCGTTTCCAACAGTCTCGACAACAGCATCGAAACGAGTCCGGACCTTATGTTGTCTGCCTCCGGGGCGATCGCCTCACGCCTGCCCAAACCGCCTCTTGAACTGAAGAAGCCCGCCCTCTTCCTGGATCTGGACGGTGTTCTGGCGCCCCTGGCGCCGACGCCGGACGCGGTCGGGCCGGACGCCCGGCGCACCGAGGTGCTGAAGCGGCTGACGGATCGGCTGGAGGGCCGCGTCGCCATCGTCAGCGGGCGCACCCTGGGCGAGATCGACCGGATCAGCGACGGCGCGGCCCGCGCCGCCTCGGGCGTGCACGGCCTGCAAAGACGACGCGGCGACGGCACCTTCGCTAACCGGACGCCGGACCCGGCGGTGCGACGCGTGGTCGCGGCCTTCGACGCCTTCGCCGCCGAACGGCCGGGGGTCATCGTCGAGGACAAGACCCTGGCGGCGGGTTTGCACTATCGCCAGGCACCCGGCGTCTCGGCGGAGGCCCTGGCCCTGGCGGCGTCGCTGGCGAAGGAAACGGGCCTGGCCCTGCAGCCCGGTTCGATGGTGCTGGAACTGAAGACCCCCGGCACGGACAAGGGCGCGGCCCTGACCGCCTTCATGGCCGAGGCGCCGTTCAGGGGAGCGCTGCCCATCATGGTCGGCGACGATTTGACCGACGAGCACGGTTTCGAGGCGGCTGAGGCCTTGGGCGGGTTCGGCGTTCTGGTGGGCCCCGACCGCCCGACCGCCGCCCGCTATAGGCTGGATGACGTCGCCACCGTGCTCGACTGGCTGGATCAGATCGAAGGAGGCCCCGCATGAGCCGACCCAACCTCGACCTCGCCCCCATCGGCAACTGCTCGGTCAGCGCCCTGATCGACCGGACGGGCCGCTTCGTCTGGGCCTGCGCCCCGCGCATCGACGGCGATCCGGTCTTTTCGGCCCTGATGGACGGCGACGATCCCGAGCACGGCTTCTGGGCTATCGAGCTGGCCGATATGGCCTCGATCGAACAGGCCTATGTTCGCAACACCGCCGTCCTGCGCACGGTGATGACCGACGAACGCGGCGCCTCGGTCGAGATCCTCGACTTCGCGCCGCGCCATTTGAAGCATTCGCGCATCTATCGTCCCATAGCCTTCGCCCGGGTGGTGCGGCCCCTGTCGGGGGCGCCGCGCATCACCGTGCGGCTGCGGCCTTCAGCGGACTGGGGCGCGCGCCGGGCCGAACAGACCTCGGGCTCCAACCACATCCGCTATCTGTGCACCGACCTGACGCTGCGGCTGACCACCAACTGCCCCGTCACCCATGTCCAGAACGAGCGCACCTTCCGGCTGGAGGGCGAACTGGCCTTCTTCCTCGGCCCGGACGAGGGCTATGATCAGTCGGTCACGGCGGGCGTTTCGGCGGCGCTGGACCTGACCATCCTGCACTGGAAGCTGTGGACGCGGACCCTCTATGTGCCGCTGGACTGGCAGGAGGCGGTGATCCGCGCCGCCATCACCCTGCGTCTTTGCGTCTATGAGGAAACCGGCGCCATCGTCGCCGCCATGACGACCTCGGTGCCCGAGTTCCCCGAGAGCGGGCGCAACTGGGACTATCGTTTCTGCTGGGTGCGCGACGCCTACTACACGGTGCGGGCGCTGAACCGGCTGGGCGCTGTCGATATCCTCGAGAACTACCTCGGCTACCTGCGCAACCTGGTGGACGACGCCCAGGGCGGCCATGTCCAGCCCGTCTATGGCGTGGGGCTTGAGGCGGACATCGGCGAGAGCGTCGTCGAAACCGTCGAGGGCTATCGCGGCATGAAGCCGGTGCGCGTCGGCAATCAGGCGCACGAGCATCTGCAACACGACGTCTATGGCCAGATCGTCCTGCCCCTGGTGCAGGCCTTCTTCGACGAGCGCCTGTTGCGCCCCGGCACCATCGAGGACTTCCATGCGCTGGAGAAGGTCGGCGATCGCGCCTTCTCCATGCACGATCAGACCGATGCGGGGCTTTGGGAGTTCCGCACCATCGCCCGCGTCCACACCTATTCCTCGGTCATGTGCTGGGCCGCCTGCGACCGGCTGGCCAAGGCGGCGCGGCACCTGGGGCTGACCGAGCGTGGCGAGCTGTGGGACGAGCGGGCCCGCCTGATCCGGGCGCGGATCGAGGCCGAGGCCTACCTGCCGCACGAGGGCCGTTTCGCCGCCAGCTTTGGCGGGACCGAGCTGGACGCCTCCCTGCTGCAGATGACCGATCTGGGCTTCCTCGACGCCCGCGACCCGCGTCAGGTCAAGACCTTCGAGGCCGTCGAACGGGACCTGAAAAAGGGTCCCTACCTGTTCCGCTACATCCACCCCGACGACTTCGGCGAGCCGGAGACGGCCTTTAACTTCTGCACCTTCTGGTTCATCGAGGCCCTGCATCTGAACGGCCGGACGGAGGAGGCGCGGGCCATCTTCGACGAGATGCTCAGCCGTCGCACCCATGCGGGTCTGCTCAGCGAGGACATCGCGCTTCAGGACGGCGAGCTGTGGGGCAACTACCCGCAGACCTATTCCCTGGTCGGGATCATCAACTGCGCCGTCCTGCTCAGTCGTTCGTGGCAGGACGCGCGATGAGCCGCCTGATCGTCGTTTCCAACCGTGTTTCGGCCCCGAAGGACCCGGCTTCTGGCTCGGTCGGAGGGCTGGCCATGGCCCTGTCGGCGGCGCTGCGGAAATACGACGGCCTGTGGTTCGGCTGGTCCGGCGAGACGGTGGAGCAGTTCACCGGCGAACTGAACATCGAGGAACGGGCCGGCGTCACCGTCGCCACCGTCGACCTGGAGCCGCAGGACGTCGACGAATATTACAACGGCTACGCCAACAAGACCCTGTGGCCGCTGTTCCATCACCGGGTCGATCTGACCGCCTATGAGCGGTCCTACGGCGAGGGCTATGAGCGCACCAACCGCCGCTTCGCCGAGGTGCTGCAGCCTCTGATCCAGCCCGACGACATCATCTGGATCCACGACTATCACATGATCCCGATGGCGCGGGACCTTCGCCGTCTGGGGGTGAAGAACCGGATCGGCTTCTTCCTGCACACGCCCTGGCCGGCGCGTCAGTTGCTGGTGACCCTGCCGCACCATCGGCGGCTGGTGGAGGCGATGTTCTATTTCGACCTGATCGGCTTCCACACGAAGGAATGGCTCGGTCTGTTCGAACGCTATGTCGAGGTCGAGGCGCGGGGGCGGGTGTCGTCCGACCATGTGATCGAGGCCTTCGGCCGCCGGGTTCAGGGCGGGGTCTTCCCCATCGGCATCGACGTGGATGGGTTCCTGGCCGCGCGCGACTCGGTGTTGGGCAACAAGACCTATGACCGGATGGCGGCCTCGGCGGCGTTTCGGTCGATGATCGTCGGCGTGGATCGGCTCGACTACTCCAAGGGGCTTGAGCAGCGGATGCTGGGCTTCGAGCAGTTCCTGGAAGACAATCCAGACATGCGCGGTGAGGTCTTCCTGTTGCAGGTCACGCCCATCTCGCGCGATGACGTGGATGCCTATCAGGACATTCGCGGGCGGTTGGACGCCCTGGCCGGGCGCATCAACGGCGCCTATGCCGACATGGACTGGCAGCCGATCCGCTATCTGAACCGCACCTTCCGCCGCGACCAGCTGGCGGGCCTCTATCGCGCCGCCAAGGTCGGTCTGGTCACGCCGCTGCGCGACGGCATGAACCTGGTGGCCAAGGAATATGTGGCGGCCCAGAACCCGGAGGATCCCGGCGTGCTGATCCTGTCGCGCTTCGCCGGCGCCGCCGAGCAGATGGGCGAGGCCCTGCTGGTCAATCCCTTCAGCCGCGAGGAGCTGTCAGAAGCCATCAAGAAGGCCCTGACCATGCCGCTGAAGGAGCGCATCCGCAAATGGACCGCGCTGATGCAGGTGGTGCGGGACACCGACGTCGCCATCTGGCGCGACAGCTATGTCGGGGCGCTGAAGAACGTCGCCGTCCGCGCCGACGACGACATCGTTGCGGACTGACGCCTAGCTGGCTTTCGCGAACTGCGGCGGCGCCCCGTCCCGGGCGATGGCGCGGGCGTGGGCGGGACGCGCCGCCAGCCGCTCGACATAGGCGTCCAGCAGGGGGCTGTCCGGCAGGTGGTCGCGCGCCCAGGCCACGGTGCTGCCGATCAGGACGTCGGCCACGGTGAAGCGGTCGCCCATCAGCCAGGGGCCTTCCCACAGGGCCTCCAGCAGCCGGGTCACGGCCGCGTCGTAACGCGCACGAGCATGGGCGTCGGCGTCGACTGCGCCGGTGATCTTGTTCCACAGCGACGGCTCCAGTTCGCCCGAGGCCCAGAACATCCAGGTCAGCAGGGGCCCGCGTTGCGGCGAATCCGGGGGGAAGCTCAGGCCTGCCTCCGGATGCAGACCGGTCAGGTAGAGGGCGACCGCCGCTGACTCGGTGATGAGGGCGCCGTCGTGCAGCAGGGCCGGGACCTTGCCGTCGGGATGGGGGTTCTTGGGATCAGCGGCGCCGGCCCCGTCCATGCGACGGATGTCGCAATACTCGATGCGGCAGTTGGCCCCCAGTTCCTCGACCAGCCAGACCAGGCGCGAGGAACGGGACCAAGGGGCATGGAACAGGGACAGCATCGATAATCCTCCCAGATATCGCGCCGTGACGGGGCGTCGGCGGCGGTCCGTCTTGACTACTGCCAGCCTGCTGCCACCATGCTGTCAGCAGTCTTCGGCCAGGGTGGGGACATGAGACGCGCCGACCGACTGTTCCAGATCATCCAGGTGCTGCGCCGGGCCACACGTCCGGTGACGGCCGACGCCATCGCGGCCGAGCTGGAGACCTCCAAACGCACCATCTATCGCGACATCGCCGCCCTGCTGGGCCAGCGGGTGCCGATCCGGGGCGAGGCGGGGCTGGGCTATGTGCTGGACGGAGGCTTCGACCTGCCGCCGCTGATGCTGACCTCGGACGAGATCGAGGCGGCGGTGCTGGGGGCGCAGTGGGTGGCGGCGCGCGGCGATCCGGCCCTGGCCCGCGCGGCGCGCGACCTGACGGCCAAGATCGCCGCCATCGTGCCGGAACGTCTGCGCCCGGTGGTGCTGGAGCCCTCGGTGGCCACGCCCCCGCCGTGGGAGCAGAAGATCGAGACGGTGGACCTGGCCCAGGTGCGGGCCTGGATCCACGCCGGGCGCAAACTGCGGCTGCATTACGCCGACGAGCAGGGGCGCGAGACGACGCGGGTCATCTGGCCCTTCCTGATCGGTTATCACGAGCGGGCGCGGCTTTTGCTGGCCTGGTGCGAGACGCGCGAGGACTTCCGCAGCTTCCGCGCCGACCGGGTGGTCGACGCCGAGTTTCTGGACGACCGCTACCCCGGCCGGCCCGCCGTCCTGCGCCAGCGCTGGTTCGCGGCGATGGAGGCGCGGCGGGCCGCCGAGTGCGGGCCTCAGTAGATCTCGAACAGGCCCGCCGCGCCCATGCCCCCGCCGATGCACATGGTGACGACGCCGTATTTGGCGCCACGCCGCTTGCCCTCGATCAGCACATGGCCGGTCATCCGCGCGCCCGACATGCCATAGGGGTGGCCGATGGAGACGGCGCCGCCCGAGACGTTGAGCCGGTCGTTGGGGATGCCCAGTGTGTCGCGGCAATAGAGGACCTGCACCGCGAAGGCCTCGTTCAGTTCCCAGATGCCGATGTCGTCGACGGTCAGGCCGTGGCGCTTCAGCAGCTTGGGCACGGCGAAGACGGGGCCGATGCCCATCTCGTCGGGCTCACAGCCCGCCACCGCCATGCCGCGATAGGCGCCCAGCGGTTGCAGGCCGTGCTTCACCGCCTCGCCCGCCTCCATGACGACCGCCGCCGAGGCCCCGTCCGACAGCTGCGAGGCGTTGCCGGCGGTGATGAACTCACCCTGCTGGATTTCCTCGCCGCCGCCGAAGACGGGTTTGAGCGCCTTCAGGCCTTCCAGGGTGGTCTCGGGGCGATTGCCCTCGTCTTTGGACAAGGTGACTTCCTGCGACGAGGTCTGGCCGGTGGCCTTGTCCATGACCAGCATGGAGGTGGTCATCGGTACGATCTCGGCGTCGAAATGACCGGCGGCCTGAGCCGCGGCCGTGCGCTGCTGCGATTGCAGGGCGTATTCGTCCTGGGCGTCGCGGCTGATGTCATAGCGGCGGGCCACGACCTCGGCGGTCTCCAGCATCGACATATAGATGTGAGGCGACAGCTTCAGCAGCGCCTCGTCCTTCATTCGATAGAGGTTCATGTGCTGGTTCTGGACCAGGGAGATGCTCTCCAGTCCGCCGCCGACGGCCATCTTCTGGTTGTCGAAGATCACCTGCTTGGCCGCCGTGGCGATCCCCATCAGGCCCGAGGCGCATTGCCGATCCAGGCTCATGCCGGGAACGGAGGCGGGCAGGCCCGCGGCCAGCGCCACCTGACGCGCGACGTTGGTGCCGGTCGAGCCCTGTTGCAGGGCCGCGCCCATGATGACGTCCTCGATCTCGGCGGGATCGACGCCGGCGCGGGCGACCGCGTGCCTGACGGCATGGGCGCCGAGCGCCTGTGCCTGGGTGTCGTTGAAGGCCCCGCGATAGGCCCGGCCGATCGGGGTGCGGGCGGTGGAGACGATGACGGCTTCACGCATCGAGAAGTTCTCTCTTTTTTGGGGCGCTATCGCTCGCGACGCGGTCGCTCGCTGCTTGAGCGCCGAAGAGGGCGCTATCGCTGGCGATGCGGACGCGCGCTGGGTAAGCGCGTTTCCTGCCTAACAGAGAGAGGATAGGCGCCTCACGTCGGGTCAACGCAAGGGGGGAAGGGGCGCGCCTTCCTTACGGATGTTGGCGCGTCC
The DNA here is from genome assembly GCF_044772165.1 of Brevundimonas sp. NPDC090276. Classification (NCBI taxonomy): domain Bacteria; kingdom Pseudomonadati; phylum Pseudomonadota; class Alphaproteobacteria; order Caulobacterales; family Caulobacteraceae; genus Brevundimonas; species Brevundimonas sp. NPDC090276. Next base: position 533,833 of record NZ_JBIVYK010000001.1, read on the forward strand.
CACGGGTATTCCCCCGGCGCCGATCTTGACCCCGGAAAGGTGTCCGACGGCGTCCGGACCGCTGGATGGGAAAACCGACAGCGTCGCTAAACGCGTGCCGGTCAGCCTATCATTGATCCCGCCGCTGATTATATCGAACCGATGATCACGCGGGCCGATCGTCCCCTTGTAGGCCAATATGACAGGTCGCTCGGGCTCGAACCTCGGATTCCATTCATCGGAGATCATAAGTTCAAAGACATCACCGGGGGACAGCGTTTCAGCCATGATGCTTCTGGGCCTTGGTCAGTTCGATCATGCCCTGCGCCGCGCCCATGTCCGGCACGATCTCGTTCGTGCGGTCCGAGATGGCGTCGAAGCGGGCGGCGACCTGTTCCGGGGCGTCCGGGCCTGCGGCGAAATCGCCCTGGGTCAGGGTGACATAGGCGCGTTCGAAGCCGCCGGCGCCGGCGGCCAGGATGGCCCGGGTCGGGGCGTCGCGGCTGACCAGATAGAGCAGACCCGGCGAGACCAGTTCCGGCCCCAGAGCCTCCAGCGGCAGGCCTTGCAGGTCCTCGGTCATGCGGGTGTGGGCGGTCGGGGCCAGGGCGTTGACGCGGATGTCGTTCTTGGCCCCCTCGATGGCCAGGGTCTGCATCAGGCCGACCAGGGCCATCTTGGCTGCGCCATAGTTGGCCTGGCCAAAGTTGCCGAACAGGCCCGACGACGAGGTGGTCATGACGATGCGGCCATAGTTCTGGGCCCGCATGATGTCCCACACCGCCTTGGTGCAGTGGACAGCGCCCATCAGGTGGACATCCATGACCAGCCGGAAGTCGGCCAGCTCCATCTTGGCGAAGCTCTTGTCGCGCAGGATGCCGGCGTTGTTCACCAGAATGTCGATCCGACCCCAGCGGGCCATGACCTCGGCGACCATGGCGTCGACCGCGGCTGCGTCGGTCACAGAGGCCGCATTGGCCATGGCCTCGCCGCCCGCGGCCTCGATTTCAGCCACCACGGCCTCGGCCGCCGTGGCCGAGCCGCCCGAGCCGTCGCGGGCGCCGCCCAGATCATTGACCACCACCTTGGCGCCGCGCGCCGCCAGCGCCAGGGCGTGCTCGCGGCCCAGGCCGCCGCCTGCGCCCGTCACGATCGCCACCTGGCCGTCGAACCTGATGCTCATCCTGCGTCTCCGTTTTGTTTCAAGACGGTCGTAGCAGGCGAGAATGGGGTGCAAAACGGGGTTTTGTGTTGAAACGGCGCCACAGTCGCCGCAATCCCGCGAAGAATGGCGGAACCTGAGCGATCCCATGCCGTTCGGCCCTTCGAGCGCTACCGCCCTTGTGCGTCGGCATTCGGATCAACTTGAAGTGTGAGGACACCATGAAGCTGAAACTTCTCGCCAGTGTCGCCGCCGCAGGGCTGTTCGCAGCTGGCGCGGCGTCAGCTGAACCAGACGGCTGGTACGGCGCCATCGACGCCGGCTACCACATGATCGACGACATCAACGCTGAATCGTCCACCACGGGCGCCAACTGGAATTGGGAAGTGAATGACGGCTGGGCCGCGTTTGCCCGCCTCGGTTACCGTTTCAACCCCAACTGGCGCGTTGAGCTCGAAGGCGGCTATCGCTCGGGCGACATCGGCACCGTGCGCGCTGTCTCGGGCACGCAGGGCCTGTGCAACCTGACGCCGGCCACCGGCCCTTGCCATTCCCCGGAAGGCGACATCGAGTCGACCACCGTGATGGCCAACGTCATCTATGACTTCGGCTATTCGGCCTGGGGCATCCGTCCCTTCGTCGGTCTGGGCGTCGGCGTGAACCACGTCAACGTCGACACCGCCGGTCGTCTGCGCGCCACCCCGGCGGTCAGCTTCGTCGCTGACGACAGCTCGACCAAGTTCGCCGCTCAGGCGATCGCCGGTCTGGCCTGGGCTGTGGGCGATCGCACCAACATCGACCTGACCTACCGCTACCTGACGGGCGACGCCGCGTTCAACTCGACGACCTCGGGTGCGGGCGCCATTCCGTTCGGAGAATGGTCGGGCGACTATGACCAGTCGCACACCGTGACCCTGGGTCTGCGTTACGCCTTCGGCGCCGAGTCGGCCCCGCCGCCCCCGCCGCCGCCGCCTCCGCCGCCGCCGCCGCCTCCGCCGCCGCCCCCGCCGCCGCCCCCGCCGCCGCCTCCGGCCAAGCCGGCTGCGCGTCAGTTCGTGGTCTACTTCGACTGGGATCGCTCGGACCTGACGGCTGAAGCCCGTTCGGTGGTGACGCAGGCCGCCAACTACGCCAAGTCGGGTGCTCCGACCCGCGTGCTGATCGTCGGCTACACCGACACCTCGGGTTCGCCGGCCTACAACCTGGGTCTGTCCAACCGTCGTTCGCGCACCGTCGCTGACGCTCTGGTCGCCCAAGGCGTCAACGGCGGCGTGATCGCTGTCGACGGCAAGGGTGAAACCAACCTGGCCAAGCCGACGGCTGACGGCGTGCGTGAGCCGCTGAACCGTCGCGCCACCATCGACATCAACTTCTAGCCCAAAGAGGAGAGGCCGAGGGCGACCCTGGTTTGCACTCGGCTTCTCGGGGCTGGAAGGTCGAAAAAGCTAACCGTCGGCCCAAATCGAGTCGGCGGTTATTCTTTTTCAGCTGTGCGGATCAACATCATCGCGCCCGCCTACCTTGTCATCTATACAGCCTTGGCTCTAGGAGAGGGGCGCGTCCCTAGGAAAGAACCCCAGCGTTTGCTTGCGCCATTTGATCCTGATCAGCAGAACGCCGACCCATCGGTCAGTGCGTCTTTGCAAAGCCGTCGTTTCCTGATCGTAACCGCCCCCTTCGGCCGGTTCGACCGTGTTCTGGCGCAAGCGCTCCGGCGTCGAGGCGCCGACGTCAGCCGCATGATCTTCAATGCTGGCGATGCCGCGGGATGGCGGCAACCAAGCGCCGTGGTTTTCGACCAGAGCGCCAGCCATTGGCCTGAACGGCTGCTCGAGTTGTCGCGCGACTTCACCGACATCATCGTTTTTGGCGAGGGTGGTCCTTACAATCAGGGCGTGCTGACCCAGATCGATCGGCTGGGCGCCGTCGTCTGGGTTCTCGAAAATGGATACTTCCGTCCGGACTGGGTGACGGTGGAGCGCAACGGCGTCAACGCTTCCAGTGTTCTGCCGCGTCAGGCCGAGAGCTATGCGGACCCGACGCCGCCGCTGCCGGTGACGCGGCCGATCGGCAAGATCCTGCCGCACCATGTCATCAACATCAGCCTTTACCACTTTGCAGCCTGGCTAGGACGCCCTCTTTATCCCCGATATCGCTCGCCGTATTCGGTTGCGCCCTGGCTTCAGTGCCTGGGCCATATCGGCCGTTATCTGGGGCTGGTCTTCCAGTCGCGGCGCCAGCTGAATGCGGACGTCATCGCGGCGCGTGGCCCATTCTTCATCGCCTGCCTTCAGCGCGAGGGGGACGCCCAATTGTTGCGTTATTCTCGTTTCGCCGACAACGCCGGCTTCCTGGCCGAGGTGATGGACAGCTTCGCCCGCCATGCGCCTGCGGATCGTCGACTGGTAGTCAAGAACCACCCGCTGGACCCTGGACTGGTCAACCTGGCCGCCGTCACGCGTCGATTGGCCGCTGAGCGCGGGCTGACGGGCCGGGTCGATTTCATTGACGGCGGCAATCTGGCCCAGTTGTGCCGGGCCTCTTGCGGGATGGTGGTCAACAATTCCAGCGCCGCCTTGTCGGCGCTGGGCTTCCGGACGCCCGTCAAGGTTCTGGGGCAGGCTTTCTTCGACTTCGCGGGCATGACGGACCAGCAGTCGTTGGACGGTTTCTGGCGTGCGCCTGTGGCCGCCGACGCCGCGCTATTTACGCGGTTCCGCGCGCATGTGATCGCCCGCACCCAGATCAACGGCAACTATCACGAGCCGCGCGCCATGGTCTGGACCGCCTCGGCCATCGCCGACGCCTTTGGTCGGCCGCGCCCGCCGCGGGACTGATTCCGACAATCCACAGGGGTGTGGCGATATGGCCACCCTCGGGCGTTGTCATATCACTGTCACACCATTGTCGCCCAAACTTCCCGCAGCGGCCTTAAGGCCCAGCCCCATCTCGGCAGCCAAAAGGCCGCCGCAGGGCGCTATGCCTTCATCACTGGGGATACAGACAGATGACCACCCGTAAACAGCTGTTCTGGGCGACGACCGCCCTCGTGAGCGGCGTTCTCATGGCCGGCGCCGCCTCGGCCCAGTCGACCGCTTCGCAAGCTGTTGAAGAGCGCGCCACGCAAGTCGGCGACGTTGTCGTCACCGGCCCGCGCGGCCCGCGCGCCATCGAAGGCGTCGTCGCTGAAAACAATCCCAAGTCGCGCGCGACCATCACGGAAGCCTTCATTGGCACCCAGGCCGCTGGCCAGACGATCCTGAACTCGATCAACCTGCTGCCGGGCGTCAACTTCACCAACAATGACGCCTACGGCTCGGCCGGCGGCGACCTGACCATCCGCGGCTTTGACGCAGCGCGCGTTTCGCTGACGCAAGACGGCATCCCGCTGAACGACACCGGCAACTACGCCATCTATTCGAACCAGCAGCTGGACCCGGAACTGATCCAGCGCGCCTCGGTCAACCTGGGCACGACCGACGTCGACAGCCCGACCGCTTCGGCCACCGGCGGCACCGTCAACTACATCACGCGTCGTCCGGCCAAGGACTTCGGCGTCATCCTGCAGCCCTCGCTGGGCGAGTACGGCTACAAGCGCATCTTCGCCCTGCTCGACACCGGCGAAGTCGGTCCGTGGGGCACCTCGGCCTGGTTCGCGGCCTCGAAGACCGTCTATGACCACTTCGTGGGCGCCGGCGGCGTCGACAAGATGCAGCTGAACGGCCGCATCTATCAGCCGCTGGGCGACAACGGCGACTTCATGGCTGTGACCGCCCACTACAACGAGAACCGCAACGAGTTCATGCCGCGCGTCACGCTGACCCAGTTCAAGGCGGGCGGCGCTTACGAGAAGGACAACTACAACACGGTCCGCTCGCAAGCCACGGCGATCAATCCGTCGAACACCGGCAACATCCGCGGCCAGTCGCGCTTCACCCTGAGCGACACGCTGAAGCTGACGGTCGACCCGTCGTTCCAGTACACCCTGGCGCACGGCGGCGGCACGCAGAACATGCGCGAAACCGATCCGCAGCTGATCGGCAACTCGTCGGCCGCCGGCGTCGACCTGAACGGCGACGGCGTGATCAACGGCGCGACCACCGTGACCCTGTTCCGCCCGAACATCACCAACACGCACCGGTACGGCGTCACCAGCTCGCTGATCTGGGACGCGGCTGAAGATCACCAGTTCCGCCTGGCCTACACCTTCGACTGGGGCCGCCACCGCCAGACCGGCCAGTTCGGCTACATCGACGCCAACGGCTTCCCGGAAGATCCGTTCGCGGGTCGTAACGGTCGCCCGGTCAAGCTGCCCGACGGCACCATCCTGCGCCGCCGCGACCGTCTGTCCTACGCCATGCTGAACCAGATCGCGGCCGAATACCGCGGCTCGTTCTTCAACGACACGGTCGACGTGACCCTGGGCGCCCGCGCTCCCTTCTTCGACCGCGAACTGAACAACTACTGCTACCAGCGCGACACCTTCAACGCCTACTGCACCACGCAGGTTGGCGTTGACGCGGACGGCGACGGTCTGGTCACCTTCCCGACGTCGTCGATGAACCCGAATCCCCAGCCGTCGGCTTCCAATCCGAACCCGGAGCCGCTGGAATACGGCAAGCCGCGTTCGTTCGACAAGAAATACGACGCCTTCCTGCCGAACGCCGGCGTGACCTGGAAGTTCGCCCCGAACCAGTCGGTCTACGCCTCTTATGCTGAAGGCTTCTCGGCGCCGCGCACCGACGACCTGTACGACGTCGTCGACGTGAACCCGGAACCGGAAACCACCAACTCCTATGACCTGGGCTACCGCTTCCAGTCGGGTTCGGTCATCGCTTCGGTCGCCGTGTGGAAGACGGACTACGCCAATCGCATCGTGCGCACCTTCGACGAAGCCGCCGGCCTGTTCCTGACGCGTAACGTCGGCGACGTGACCCTGCAGGGCGTGGACGGTCAGATCGGCTGGTCGCCGATGGAGAACCTGAACCTCACCGGTTCGTTCACCTACACCGACAGCGAAGTGAAGAACGACCTGCCGAACGGCACGGACAAGGTCACCGGCAACCCGATCTTCATCAAGATCGCCGGCAACCAACTGGTCGAAACCCCTGATTGGCAGTTCGGCGCTCGCGCCGCCTACACGATCGGCAAGTTCGACCTGGGTCTGCAGGGCAAGTATGTCGGCGAGCGTTTCTCGAACGACATCAACACGGAAGTCGCGCCTGACTACCTGACCTTCGACCTGGACGTCCGCTACAACCTTGCTTCGGTCGGCGCTGGCGGTTCCTACATCCAGCTGAACGTCATCAACCTCTTCGACGAAGAGTACCTGGGCGACATTTCGACCTCGACGACGGGTTCGGCCCAATACCAGCTGGGCGCCCCGCGCACGGCCATGATCTCGCTGCGCGCTTCCTTCTAAGAAGAGCCGGCATCAAGACAGGGGAGGGCGGTCCGGCAACGGGCCGCCCTTTCTTTGTTTGTAGGCCTATCGCGCTTCGCGCTACTCGAGGCCGGCTGCGGCCTATCGCCCGCAAACATTGAACCGGGGGGCGTCTCGGCCTATCTGGCGCGGTCTGCCTTTCTCCCGTTCGGATCGACTTCGCCCATGACCCAACCCATCCCCGCCGAATGGACGCCGCACCGGGCCATGTGGGTTGGCTGGCCCAGCCATGCCGAGCTGTGGGGCGAGTATTTCGCGCAGGCCCAGAACGAGGTCGAAGCCCTGGTCCGCGCTCTGGCCGGTTCGGGCCGCGAGAAGGTCAAGCTGATGGTCGGCAATGACGAGGCCCTGCCCGGCGCGCGTGCGCGTCTGGACGGCGTCGACGGCGTCGAGGTCGTGGCCGCGCGCTTCGGCGACATCTGGCTGCGCGACACGGGCCCGATCTTCAACGCGGGCTCGAAGACGGCCCAGGCCTTCGCCTTCAACGGCTGGGGCGGCAAGTACGACTATCCCCACGACGACGAGGTCGCCGATCAGATCGCCGAGTTCTCCGGCGTGCCGACCACCCGCCATGACTTCATCCTCGAAGGCGGCGCCTTGGACCACGACGGTGAGGGCACGGTCCTGACCACGCGCCAGTGCCTGCTGAACAGGAACCGCAACACCGGCTGGACCCAGGCCGACGCCGAGGCCGCCCTGGCCGCCTCGGTCGGCGCCAAGGTGGTGGTCTGGCTGGGCGACGGCCTGCTGAACGACCATACCGACGGCCACGTCGACAACCTGGCCCGCTTCGTCGCGCCGGGCGTCGTGGCCTGCCCCATCGCCTTTGGCCGCAAGGACCCGAACGCCGAGGTCTATGACGAGACCGCGCGCCTGCTGATGGAGACGACTGACGCCACGGGCCGCAAGCTCAAGGTCCTGCGCGTCCCGTCGCCGGGTCTGGTGCTCGACGCCGACGAGCGTCCGATCCCGGCCAGCCACATGAATTTCCTGATCGCCAACAGCGCCATCGTGGTGCCGACCTATGGCGACGATGTCGCCGCCCGTCTGGCGGGCGAGGCCCTGGCCACGGTCTTCCCTGACCGCGAGATCGTCCTGTCGCCGTCCAACGCCGTCCTGACCGGCGGCGGATCCTTCCACTGCATCAGCCAGCAGGAGCCCGCGTAAAGATGACCCGCACCGTCACCGTCGCCGCCCTCCAGACCTCGTATGGCGAGGACATGCAGGCGAACATCGACAAGACCATCGGCCTGATCCGTCAGGCGGCAGCCAGGGGCGCGCAGGTCATCCTGCCGTCGGAGCTGTTCCAGGGGCCCTACTTCTGCGTGACGCAGGAGGAGCACTGGTTCACCTCGGCCTATCCGTGGCGCGAGCATCCGGCCGTGGTCCAGCTGCAGCCGGTGGCCAGGGAACTGGGCGTGGTCATCCCCGTCTCGATCTTCGAGAAGGAAGGCCCGCACTACTTCAACTCAATGGTCATGCTGGACGCTGACGGCGAGGCTCTGGGCGTCTATCGCAAGAGCCATATCCCCGACGGCCCCGGCTATCAGGAGAAGTACTACTTCCGTCCCGGCGACACGGGCTTCAAGGTCTGGAGCACCCGCTTCGGCCGCATCGGCGTCGGCATCTGCTGGGACCAGTGGTACCCCGAGGCCGCCCGCGCCATGGCCCTGCAGGGCGCCGACATCCTGATGTATCCGACCGCCATCGGTTCGGAGCCGCATGACGCCACCCTGGACACCGCCGCCCCTTGGCAGCGCGCCATGCAGGGTCACGCCGTGTCCAACGCCATGCCGGTCATCGCCTCGAACCGCATCGGCCATGAGACCCTGACCGAGGCCGGTCAGAGCTTCTACGGCCACTCCTTCATCGCCAACCATCGCGGCGATCTGGTCGAGAGCCTGACGGGTGAGGAGGGCGTGCTGGTCCACACCTTCGACCTCGACTTCCTGGATCAGTACCGCGCCGCCTGGGGCTTCTTCCGCGACCGTCGTCCCGAACTGTACGGCGCCCTGGCCACGGGCCGTCCGGTCTAGTCAGCGACGCGTGTTGCGCGCCACGACATTGTTCGTGGCGCGGTCGCCGTCGTCGGCGCTGCTGCCGAAGGGATAGCCGCGATCGGCGCTGCAATAGGCGCGACGGCCTTCGCGCGCGCCGACGACGACCAGTTGGGGCCGCAGGCGCGCGGCGCGGGAAAAGACATTGTCCGCGATCTGATTGTCCGACGGCGTCTGGTGCCGGATCACGCCGCGCTCGCCGCAGTTGCGATAGAGAAAGACGCCGGGGCGTCCATTCAGATTGAAGCGGTTGCCGGTGATGCGGTTGCGGGCCGAGCCGTCGACGGCGACGGCCTCGCGGCGAGTCGCCACGGCGATGGTGTTGTTCTCGATCCGGTTGTCGGCGCTCTCGGCGTCCAGATAGAGGGCGGTGGCGTCGCTGCGGCCGGTCAGCGTCGAGTTCGTCAGGCTGAGCCGCGTCACGCCCGGCCCGACATAGAGGGGGATGGAACCGGTCCCGACGATGGCCACCCGGTCCAGTTCGATGTGCGACGGCGCCGCGCCTTGCGTTGTGGCCGTATGCTCGGCAGTGCGCGACGAGGCGCGCAGGTCGTCATAGCCGCCGTCCGCCCCCATGCCCCAGACGCGCACGGCGCCGTGGATCGTGCAGTTCTCGATGCGGATGTCGGTGGGGCGGCTCCAGTGCTCAGCCGTGATGCGGCGCGACCAGATGGCGATGGTGGGCTGGCGCGTAGTGACGGCGGCGCCGGGGCGTCCGATGGCGCCGCCCTGACAGTCGAGTCCGGCGCCGGAGGCCTCGGCGCCTTCGATCAGGATGGGACGGAGGATGCGCTGGCTCCGGGGCAGGACGGCGCGGCAGGTCAGGCGGTAAGGCGTGGCGGCGTCCGCCGTCAGCTCACTCAGTTCAGCGGCGGTGCAGGGGCGCGCGGCGGGCAGGGCCCAGGCATCGGGGGCGGAACCAAGCAGTAGGGCCGCCAGCCAGGCCGCCATCAGGGCAGGGGCGTGGCCAGGGCCAGGCGCTCGGAGGCGCAGCCGGGGCTGGTCAGGCCGGTAGCGCGCACGGCGGTCAGTTCGGCCCGGGCGGCGGTCAGATCGGCGTCGAAACCGGGCGTGGCGGCGGCGGCGTCGAACACCGCCTTGCCCAGCACCTCGCCGGCGGCGACGTCGCTGGGATAGTGCATGCCGCAGACCAGTCGGCTGAGGCCCATTTCGTGGGCGATGCGGCGGGCCTCGGTCGCGCGTTCGGGTTCCAGCGCGGCGAAGGCCTCGCCATAGACGGTGGCGACCGTCGAACTGCCCGAGGGGTAGGAGGCGGTCTTGCGCCCGGCCTCGGTGACGCGCTGGCAGGGGCGGCGCTCGGGATCGTCGCCGACCGGGCGGGCGCGGAAGCCGCGCGCCTTGACCAGCTCGGCCGCCGCGTCGGAATCGTCGAACAGCCGCTGCATCAGCCGGTTCAGGTTGGGCGTGGCAGCCGAGCCGAGGCGCACGCCCAGGGCGCAGTCGAAATGCTGCAGGGCCAGCGGCGGCCGCAGCTCGGCATGGGCGGTGGCCAGCAGCCAGCGATCGCCGTCCTCCAGCGCCTTGAACCGGGCGGAGCGCGCCTTGTCGGTCAGATCGACGGGCGAACCAGCGACGGGCGGCGGCGGGACCGCGTCGGCCAGGGCCTGAATCAGGGATCCGCTGAGATAGCCCTTGGTCTCGACCGCCTTGGCGGCTTGAGGGCGCAGGGCGGCGGGGGTGCCGGCGCAGCCCGTCAGCAAGGCGGCTGCAGCGATGATGAGGGCCCCCCGGCGGTTCATCAGGCCCCGGCGCTCCAGGTCAGCTGGACCGAGGTCAGGCCGCCTTCACCCGGCGAGGCCACGACCTGCAGGGTGGCGCCGTCAGCCTTGCGGGCGGCGGCGCCATAGGCGCGGGCCTCGCCCTGGTTCATGGCCATGACGGGGGCCAGACCGGCGGCCTCGGCGCGCTGGCGATAGAAGGCCACGACGGCGTCAGGCGCGGCGTCGGTGGTGAAGGTGATCAGGCCGCCCGGTCCGGTCGGGCCGTTGGCGACTGTGGCGGGGCCGTCGGCCTGGGCGCCGGGATAGAGGGCGGCGAAGGCCGGGGCGCCGTCGATCGACGCGGGTGCGGCCGGTGCGGCGGCGGCTTCGGCCGCAGGGGCGGCGGCGACCGGCGCGATCTTGGCGGGAGCGTCGGCGGGCGGCGGCAGGCTGGTCTCGGGCGCAGCCTCGCTGCGCTCATCGCATCCGACGAGACCGACCGTGAGGGCCACGGCGACGGCTGCCACGCTACGCTTCATCCCGCCTACGTCCTTGAGACTGTTCAACTTGCTGAACACCGTGGCCTATCCGTGAGGCCGCAGCAAGGCGGTTCAGCCTGTCGGAGCGTCAACTTCGTCGTCGGGCTTGTCCGTCGATGGGCGTCCTTCGGCTGCTTTGGAGGCATGATCGGCGAAACGCATGCCTTCGGTGGCCAGGGCTTCGTTGATGACGTCCTGATCCGGATCAATCTCCGAGCCCGAGGCGGAGCCGCCGCGCAAGGAACCCGCGCGCGTGTCGGAACCCGAATCCGTGCCTTCCAGCGCCTTCTTCAAGGCGTCGACGGCATGGCCGCGATCCGGCTTTTCGCCCATGTCGGCGGCCTCGCGGGCTTCTTCGTTCTCGCTCTCGGGACAGGCCATGATCGTCTCCTTGTTGCGTGAACAACGCGGAGGAGCGGGCAGGGGGTTCCACAAGAGAAGGCGATCAAACAAAGGGCCGGCGGAGAGATCCGCCGGCCCTCATTCTGTTCACGCCTGGCGCGCGTCGCATTGCTTGAGGCACGCGTCCGCTCGGTCGAGCGCCACCTACTTCCCGAACAGCTTGTTCCAGCGGCGCTTCTCGCGGGTCTTCCAGGCGCCGCGGTGCCAGGCGTCGGAGCCGATCAGCGGTACGACCGTCGTGGCCTCGGCGAAGACCATCTGTTCGTGCGTGGTCTGGACCTTGCCCCACGACGCGGCCTCTTTCAGCGTCGAGGACGAGCAGGCGCCGTCGCGCACGTCGGCGACGGTGATCTGGATCGCGTAGCGGTGCATCTCGGCTTCGACGCCCAGAATCTCGGCGCAGACGACGGTGTCCTGGGCGAAGTTCTTGGGCACGCCGCCGCCGACCATGAAGAGGCCGGTGACGCCAGCGGCGATCTTGATGTCGGTCAGTTCGCGGAAGTCGGCGATGGCGTCCAGCATCAGATAGGGCAGGCCGGCTGCGGCGCGCTCCTTCTGATGCTTGACCAGGCCGAAGCCGGCGGAGCTGTCGACGAAGGCCGGGCAGAAGATCGGCACGCCTTCTTCATAGGCGGTCTGGATCAGCGAGCCGGGCTTCTTCGCATTGCCCTCGGACAGCCACTTGCCCATCTCCCAGATGAACTCGCGGCTGGAATAGCCGCGCGGCTCCAGGCGGTTGGCGATCTCCAGGATGGTGTGGTCGCAGGCCTGAAGTTCTTCCTCGTCGATGTAGGTGTCGTAGATCCGATCGATGTAGTTGTCGCGCAGGACGTTGTCGTCCACCTCGCCGGCGGCCTGATAGTGCTTGAAGCCCAGGGCCTCGAAGAAATCCATGTCCACGATCGAGGCGCCGGTGGCGACGATGGCGTCGACCATGCCGAACTTCACCATGTCGCGGTAGACGTGCATGCAGCCGCCGGCCGAGGTCGACCCGGCCAGGATCAGCCAGGGCGAGCAGGCCTTGTCTTCCAGCGCCATGTTGAAAATGTCGGCGGCGCGTGCCGTGTCGCGCGAGCTGAAGGACATCTTGCGCATGCTGTCGATGATCGGACGGGCGTCGAAGCTGGTCATGTCGACGTGCTCGACGGTGTTCTGAAGCAGCGCAGCCTTCTGGTTCGACTGAACGGGAGCGTTCATTTCGGCGGTTTCCCTGAGATATGAGCGCCCGTCGTCAAGCATACGCAGCGGCCCGGACGGAGCGACGGGCCGCTGCGGATCTCATATCAACGTCCGAAGACGCTATTGGGTCAGGCGATCAGCGCTTGCGCTTGCGCACGCCGGCCTTGCCCTTGGGGCGCGACAGGCGGACGATCTTGCGGGCGTTTTCCTCGGCCGTGGTGCGCACGGTCGGGATGGAGCGCGGGGCCAGGCCGTACATCGAGCCCATCGGGGCGTCCTCGACCACGGCGATCTCGTGTTCGCCATAGCCGTTGAAGCCGGTCGTCATGGCCACGCCATAGGCGCCGAGCATGCCGATCTCGATGAAGTCGCCTTCCTGCACATCGGCCGGCAGCCAGAACGGGCCCGGCATATGGTCGATGCTGTCGCAGGTCGGGCCATAGAAGCGGAAGGGCTTCAGCTCCGACGTGGCTTCGCCGTCCCGGACCAGCTTGGTCGGGAAGGGCCAGCGCGAGTGGGTGGCGTCGAACAGCGAGCCGTAGGACCCGTCGTTCAGATAGAGGGCGTCGCCCTTGCGCAGGTCCACGCGGCACAGAACCGACGACGACTCGGCCACCAGGGCCCGGCCGGGTTCGCACCACAACTCGGTCGTCTCCGACACCGGCATCTCGTTGAAGCCGCGGTGAATGGCGTCGGCGTATTCCTGCAGATCCGGCGGGACCATGCCCGGATAGACCGAGGGGAAGCCGCCGCCGACGTCGACGATGTCGACGAAGACGCCCGCCTTCTTGATGGCGCGGCCGACCTGCGACATGGCGGCTTCATAGGCCGACGGGCGCATGCACTGCGATCCGACGTGGAACGACACGCCCATCAGGCCGTCCTGCACCGCCTGGCGCACGGCCAGCAGCAGGGCGGGGGCCTGATCCGGCGAGACGCCGAACTTGCCCGAGAGGGAATAGGCCGCGCCGTCGGCCGAGACGGCCATGCGCACGACCAGGTTCAGGTCGTCGGCGTTGTCGGTGGCCTCGATGATCTTCTGCAGTTCGTCATGGCTGTCGAGCACGAAGGTGCGCACGCCGTGGTCGGCGTAGGCGGCACGGATCGCGCCGCGGCTCTTGACCGGGTGCATGAAGGCCAGGCGCGCGTTCGGACTGACCGAGCGAACCAGCTCGATCTCAGCCAGAGACGCGACGTCAAACGCGTTGACGCCCTGCTCGACCAGGGTCTCGATGACCCAGCGCGAAGGGTTCGCCTTCACTGCATAGAAGACGTCGGCTTTTAAATTGTCCTGGAACCAGCGCGCCGCTACGGAAACCGAACGCGGTCGCACGAGGGCGACGGGACGTTCAGGGGACCGCTCACGGACCAGGTCCAGGGGAAGTTGGTACGTGCGCAATTCACGTAACCCCCTGCTAATTGTTAACCCAGACCGGCGTTAGCAGCGCTTAACGGTTAGACCACGGGGTCCGCCGGAACGCGCGATGTAGGGATGCTCGACCGTCATGTAAAGCGGTAATTTCATGACCTGATCCACAGGGGAACGGGCGGAAAGGCCCCGCGCACTGGACGAAAACGACGCAGGCGTGCCATTAAGACTTGTCGAAACGCGCGTGGCGCGTCATGCGGCGCCCCCTGTTGCAACCGCCACCCACGGGTTCATGAGTTCTTCAACCGCCGCTGTCGCGTCCGTAAGGGATGTGTCAAAGACCTACGGAGCCAGAAAGGCGCTCGACGGCGTGTCCGTCGAAGTGGCCGCCGGCGAGATGGTCGCCCTGATCGGTCCGTCCGGATCGGGCAAGTCCACCCTGCTGCGATCCATCACCGGACTGCACCCCATCGATCCCGGTCAGGGAACGATCCAGGTGTTCGGTGAAACCGTTCAGCAGAACGGCCGCATCACCGGCGCCGTGCGCAAGGCGCGCGGCAAGCTGGGCATGATCTTCCAGCAGTTCAATCTGGTGGGGCGTCTGTCGCTCTTCTCCAACGTCATGCTGGGCGCGCTCGGGCGTCTGCCCGGCTGGCGCGGTCTGTTCGGCGTCTGGCCCAAGGCGGACAAGGATCGGGCCATGGCGGCCCTGCACCGCGTCGGCGTGTCGGAATACGCCGCCCAGCGCGCCAACACCCTGTCGGGCGGCCAGCAGCAGCGCGGCGCCATCGCCCGCGCCATCGTCCAGGGCGCGCAAGCCATCCTGGCCGACGAGCCTGTCGCTTCGCTGGACCCGGTTTCGGCCCGCAAGGTCATGGAACTGCTGGTCGAGCTGAACAAGCGCGACGGCATGGGCGTGATCGTCACCCTGCACCAGGTCGACTACGCCATCCGCTATTGCGACCGCGTCATCGCCCTGCAGAAGGGCAAGGTGGTCTACGATGGGCCCTCGACCGGTCTCGATTCCAAGCGCCTGATTGAAATTTACGGTCCTGAGTACGAGGACGCGTTCTGGGAAGCCAAGGCATGACCCGCACCCCCATCACCCGCCGTTTTCTGGGCGTCGCCGCCCTCGCCATGAGCCTGGGCCTCGCCGCCTGCGGCAAGGGCGAAGAAAAGGCGCCGGGCGCCGCCCCGACCGAGATCACCTTCTCCATCCTGTCGGCGGAAGGCCAGGCCTCGTCGGGCCCGCTGTGGCAGCCGCTGCTGGACGACATGTCCAAGGCCATCGGCGTGCCGGTGAAGCCCTACTTCGGCTCGAACTACACGGTTCTGGTCGAGGCCATGCGCGGCAACCACACCCAAGTGGGCTGGTTCTCGGCCAAGCCCGAGGTCGAGGCCATCGACCGCGCCAAGGCCGAGGTCATCGCCCGCACGGTCAACCGTGAAGGCCTGGACAGCTACCAGTCGACCCTGATCGTCAAGAAGGGCTCGGGCATCACGCTGGACAAGGTGCTGGCCTGCGGCAAGCAGTACAACTTCGGCATCGGCGACGCCCAGTCGACCTCGGGCACCCTGGCGCCCATGACCTTCCTGTTCAACGCGCGCGGCGTCGTGCCGTCGCAATGCTTCAAGACGGTGCGTTCGGCCAACCATCAGGCCAACGCCTTCGGCGTGGCCACGGGCGTGATCGACGTCGCCACCTCGAACAGCGTCAACACCATCTTCATCCGTCGCGAGAACCCGCAGCTGGCCGATCAGATCGAAGAGATCTGGGTCTCGCCGCCGATCCCCGAAAGCGGCATTGTCGTCCGTGAAGACCTTGACCCGGCGCTGAAGGAAAAGATCCGCAGCTTCTTCCTGACCTATGGCCAGGGCGAAGGCCCCGAAGCCGAGCGTCAGCGCAAGGTTCTGGCCGGTCTGGAATACTCGCGCTTCGCCGCCGCTGACGACAGCTACCTGAATCCGATCCGCGAGATGATCGCCGACCAGAAGCGTGGCGAAGCCGAAGCCAAGGGCGACAAGGCCGGGGCCGCCGCCGCCGCCGCTGAACTTCAGCGTCTGCGCAGCCTGCGTGAGGTCCAACCTTGACCTCTGCTCCCTTGACGCCGGCCGCGGTTCCGGCCGCGCCGCAAAAGTCCGCCGTCTCCTGGGCGATGGACGTCCTGGTCTGGGGCGGCGTCATCGCCGTCCTGCTGTACAGCATCGACGCCGTCGATCTGGGCAACATCTCGCGCCTGTTCTCGGGCAATGACAGCACGCGGCTGTTCGTCCACGACCTGATGCGTCCCGACTTCTCCCAATGGAAGATGTTCGTCGGCAAGATGTGGGAAACGGTCCAGATTGCCCTGTGGGGTACCTTCCTGGCCGTGCTGTTCGGCATTCCCCTGGGTCTCGCCGCCGCCCGCAACATGGCGCCGGCCTGGGTCGTGACCCCTGTGCGCTGGGTCATGAATCTGCTGCGCTCGGTGCCTGATCTGGTGATCGGCCTGCTGTTCGTCACCGCCGTGGGCCTCGGCCCCCTGGCCGGTGTTCTGGCCATCACCCTGAATACGGCGGGCGTCCTGGCCAAGCTGTTCTCGGAAGCGGTCGAGTCGATCGACAAGGGCCCGGTCGAGGGCGTGCGCGCCACCGGCGCGTCCAAGCTGCACGAAATCGTCTGGGGGGTGATCCCGCAGGTGGCTCCGCTGTGGACCTCGTTCGCCCTCTATCGCTTCGAGTCCAACAGCCGTTCGGCCACCGTCCTGGGTCTGATCGGCGCCGGCGGCATTGGTCAGGTGCTGTTCGACAGCATGAACGCCTTCGACTTCCGCGCCGTTTCGGCCATCGTCATCATCGTGGTCGTGGCCGTGACCCTGATCGACACCCTGTCCCAGGTCATGCGCAAGCGCCTGTTGTAACCGAAGCCGGTCGGGGCAAGTTTGCCCTGACTGTCACAAAGGTCTGGCCGGACCGTCACACTTCGCTGCTCTAAGCGTCTCCAACTGACGTCTGGAGAGGTCCGGCCAATGATCCGTTCCCTGAAAATTTCCGCCTGTGCAGCGGCCCTGCTGGCCCTGGCGGCTTGCGGCAACAACGAGGGCGGAGCCCCCGGCAGCCAGAAGGCTCGCGCGGGCATCTGGGCCGCCGGTTCCTCGACCGTCTTCCCCTTCGCCACCCGCGTGGCTGAAAACTTCGCCCGCACCTCGGGCAGCACGGCCGCGCCGCGCATCGAGTCGCTGGGCACCGGCGGCGGTATTCAGGCCTTCTGCGCCGGCGTCGGCCCCTCGACCCCCGACGTCGCCAACGCCTCGCGCCCGATGAAGCAGAGCGAGTTCGATCGTTGCGTCGCCAACGGCGTCACCGACATTGTCGAGATCAAGATCGGCTTTGACGGCATTGTCATCGCCACGGCCCGCACGGGCAACAGCTTCAACTTCGAGTTGAACGACCTCTACGAAGGTCTGGCCAAGGAGGTTCCCGGCCCGAACGGAACCTTCATCGCCAATCCGACCAAGACGTGGAGCGACGTCAACAAGGGCCTGCCGAACCAGCGCATTCAGGTCTACGGCCCGCCGCCCACCTCGGGCACGCGCGACGCCTTCCTGGAACTGGGCATGGCTCCGGGCGGCAAGTTGATCCCTGCGGTGGCCGCCTTCAAGGACGACAAGACCAGGTTCGAGACCCTGACCCACACCCTGCGTGAAGACGGCGCCTGGGTCGATTCGGGCGAGAACGACAACGCCATCGTCCAGACCCTGACCCGCACCCCCGGCTCGCTGGGCGTGTTCGGCTTCTCCTTCCTGGAGCAGAACATGGACACGGTGAAGGCCGAGACCATCGACGGTGTCGCCCCCTCGGCCGAGACCATCGCCGACGGCACCTACCCGCTGGCCCGCAGCCTCTACATCTACGTCAAGAAGGCCCATGTGGGCGTGACGCCGGGTCTGGAGCAGTTCGTCCAGGAGTTCATGTCGGAAGGCTCCGCCGGCCGCGGCGGCTACCTGCAGGACCGCGGCCTGGTGCCGTTGCCCGCCGACCAGCTGACGGCCGAACGCGCCAAGGCCGCCGCCATGACCTCGATGGCCCGTCCTAACTAAGGGCGTCAGATCGCAGAAAAACAAACGCCCCGGACGATCATCGTCCGGGGCGTTTTGCTGTCTGAAATCCGACGAGGAGGCTCTACGCCGCCGCCCTGCGCCTCAGCCGGGCGATCCGGCGCAGGCGGCGCCAGAAGCGGCCGCGCGCGGGCTCGGGATAGGGCTGCAGGTTCTCGACGAACTGCTCGGCCGAGGCGCGCCAGCTGAACTTCTCGGCGTAGGCGCGCACGTCCTTGCGATCCAGTTTCAGGGCTTCCAGGCAGGCGGTCGTCAGATTGTCGTCGATGACCCCGGCGTTGGAGCCAGGGATGATGTCGATGGGGCCGTGCGCCGGATAGGCGGCGACCGGGGTGCCGGCGCCCATGGCCTCCAGGATCACCAGGCCGAAGGTGTCGGTCCAACTGGGGAAGACGAAGACGTCGGCGTCGGCGAAACAGCGGGCCAGGTCCGCGCCGAAGCGGGCGCCCAGGAACTTGGCCTCGGGGTACTTCTCTTCCAGCTCGGCGCGGGCCGGGCCGTCGCCGACCACGATCTTGGTGCCCGGCAGGTCCAGTTCGAGGAAGGCCTCGATGTTCTTTTCGACCGCCACGCGGCCGACGTTGAGGAAGAAGGGGCGGGGCCAAGCGTCGCCGCCCATCTCCTTGTAGATGGGCTCCAGGTCGGGGCGGAACAGGTCGGTGTCCACGCCGCGCGTCCACGGCGAGACGTTGCGGAAGCCGTGCTCGACCAGTTCGTCGCGCAGGGTCGGGGTCGCCACCATCAGCCGTCCCGACGGCTTGTGGAACCACTTCATGTAGGCGTAGCCGACCTGAACCGGGATCGGGAAACGGGCCGAGACGTATTCCGGGAACTTGGTGTGATAGCTGGTCGTGAACGGCAGTTTCCACTCGACGCAGATGCGGCGCGTGGCGATGCCCAGCGGTCCCTCGGTGGCGATATGGACGGCCTCGGGCTCGAAGGCGCGCAGGCGCTCGCGAATCTCTTCTTCGGCGCCCAGAGCCAGCCGGATCTCGGGATAGGTGGGGCAGGGGATGGTCTTGAACTGGCTGGGTTCGATGACCTCCACCTCATGACCCATGGCGCGGCATTCGGCCACGGTGCGGGTCAGGGTGCGGACGACGCCGTTGACCTGAGGCTCCCAGGCGTCGGTGACCAGGACGATGCGCATTGAAATCGAGTGGGCCCCGGGCCGTTTCGCTGAACTGGAAGTACTAGACGTTTCGCATGACGAAGGCGAGACAGGTTTCCGATCTCGGTGTGTGTCGTTCACCGACGTTGTCGCCAAACGTGCCGGATCAGACCGCCTTGGAGTTTCTCAAAACAGCGCTTCAGGCTTGTTTGGATGCGCGTTATGTGGACTAGCCTGCGCCAGCTTGGCTGTGGCGCAAAAACCCGAGCCATCACGTCGCTGTGAGAGGTCGCAATGAGATACATTTCGCAGCTTTTCGGAGGGCGTCGCAAGAGGCAGGGAAGGCAGTTGGCCGCTGCGCGGCCGTACTACTACCTCGGCGAATCTCTAGCGCTTACGCGTCTGAGATGCGGGCACTTCATCTACGTCGACCCCCTGGAGGAGAGTGTGTGCTCACACCTGATCGCCCGTGGCGAGTGGGAGGCGAACGTGAGGAACGTGGTGCTCAGCCTGGTCCAACCGGGCGACCATGTGCTCGAGGTTGGAGGTCATGTCGGCTATTATACCCTAGGTCTGGCCCAGAAGGTTGGGGCGACAGGGTCTGTGACGACCTTTGAAGCCAATCCAAGGTTGGCTGCCCTATCCCGTCGGTCAGTGCGAATGAACGGCTACGGCGGCAGGGTCGATATTCGCCAGCAGGCTGTGACGGACGTGACTGGGCGTCTTCGCTTTGCGGTGTCTCGCCAGTTCGCAGGCGGAGGTCATCTCTATGTCTGGGATGGCGCGCTGGGCGCTGATACCGAGATCATCGAGGTTGAAGGCGTTCGGCTCGATGATCTTGAGCTGGCCGACATCAAGCTTATCCGCATCGATGCAGAAGGTTCTGAACCTTTGATCCTTCGTGGAGGTGAGAAGCTCCTGGACAGGCCGGACATAGTGCTTTGCATTGAATGGGACCTGATCCAGATGCGCTCAAGGGTCCAGCCGGAGGAGTTCATTTCCTGGCTGACGGGCCGTGGCTTCCTGTTCTGGAAAATTACGAAGAGCGACGACCTGGTGCACGTAGAAGCCAGTGAACTTTTGGATCTGCTGCCCTGCGATCTGGTGGTCGCCAGGGAGCGTCCGGTGCTGGCGCGTGAGAAGAGCGGCAGGCCGTAAGCTAGGCTACAGAGGCAGGACCGTCGTCGACTTCACCTCTTCGAGAACGGCATAGGTTCGCGTTTCGCGCACGCCGGGCATCCGCACCAGGATATCGCCGAGGAAGACGCGATAGGCGTCCATGTCGGCCACCCGCGCCTTGATCAGATAGTCGAAGCCGCCGGCGACCATGTGGCACTCCAACACCTCGGGCTGGCGGCGCACCACGTCGGCGAAGGCGTCGAAGACGTCGCCCGTGGTCCGGTCCAGCAGGACCTCGATGAAGATCAGTAGGGCGCGATCAGCGCTGGCCGGGTCGATCAGGGCCGCATAGCCGGTGATGACCTTGCGGTCCTTGAGCCGCTTGACCCGTTCGAAGCAGGCGGCGGGCGACAGATTGCACCTTCGCGCCAGTTCCGCGTTGGAGATGCGGCCGTCGGTCTGCAGCACGCGCAGCAAACGGCGGTCGGTATCGTCGAGAGTTTGCATGGCGAATGAGCCCTATTGCCGAAGGATCGCTGGTCCAAGCTTCGATCATACAATGCACATTCGGCCAAGTCCGCCATATACGCCGTAAATCGAAGGGTTTGATCCCAGGGTGAGATGATGACGCCGACCGACCTGAAGCACTGGGACGAGCTGGACCACAACAAGTTCCGCGACGAACGCGCCGTGGTCGCCGAGCTGCTGGCTGAGCCTGGCCTGACGACGGCCGAGCGCGCCGACGTGCTGCGCGACGCCATCGCTCTGGTCGATCAGGCCCGCGCCAGCCAGAAGAAGCAGGGCGTGGTCGAGAGCTTCCTGCAGGAGTTTTCACTGGGCACCCGGGAGGGGCTGGCCCTGATGTGCCTGGCCGAGGCCCTGCTGCGCACCCCCGACGCCGACACCCGCGACCGCCTGATCGCCGAGAAGATCGGCTCGGCCGACTGGGCCTCGCACATGGGGCAGTCGGACAGCCTGTTCGTCAACGCCTCGACCTGGGGCCTGATGCTGACCGGCAAGCTGGTCGACGTGGACGAAGAAGCCAAGACCGACCTGTCGGGCTTCCTCAAGCGCATCGCCGGGCGTCTGGGCGAGCCGGTCATCCGTCAAGCCGTCGCCACCGCCGTCAAGATCATGGGCGAGCAGTTCGTGGTCGGCCGCACCATCGAGGCGGCGCTCAAGCGTTCGGATCGCGAGGGCTGGCTGTGCAGCTTCGACATGCTGGGCGAGGGCGCCCGCACGACCGCCGACGCCGAGCGCTATGAGAAGATCTACGCCGACGCCATCGAAGCCGTGGGCAAGACCGCCAAGGGCCAGGGTCCGGAGGCCGGTCACGGCGTCTCGGTCAAGCTGTCGGCCCTGTCACCGCGCTATCAGGCGGTGCAGGAAGACCGCGTCTGGGAGGAGCTCTATCCCCGCATTCTGCGTCTGGCCCTGATCGCCGCCAAGTACGACATCAACTACACCATCGACGCCGAAGAGGCCGACCGTCTGGCCCTGTCGCTGAAGCTGCTGGAGCGGCTGGCGCGCGAGCCGGAGCTGGGCGACTGGAAGGGCCTGGGTCTGGCCGTCCAAGCCTATCAGAAGCGCACGACCGAGACGGTGCAGAAACTGGCCGAACTGGCCCGGTCCTCGGGCCGACGCCTGATGGTGCGTCTGGTCAAGGGCGCCTATTGGGACACCGAGATCAAGCTGGCCCAGGTCAACGGCCGCACCGACTACCCGGTCTTCACCACCAAGCCGGCCACCGACCTCAACTATCTGGTCTGCGCCAAGGCCCTGATCGAGGCCTCGCCTTACATCTACGCCCAGTTCGCCACTCACAACGCCCACACCCTGGCGGCGGTGCGGCGCATGGCGCGCGACCGCAACGTGACCATCGAACACCAACGCCTGCACGGCATGGGCGAGGCTCTCTATGACGCCGCGCACGAGGCCTGGGCCGACGAGCATGTCATCGTCCGCGCCTACGCCCCCGTCGGCGGTCACGAAGAACTGCTGCCCTATCTGGTGCGCCGCCTGCTGGAAAACGGCGCCAACTCCTCCTTCGTCCACGCCCTGCTGGACGAGCGCGTTCCCGCGGCCGCTGTCGCCGCCGACCCCATCACCGCCGTCGAGGCCCAGCCCGACCGTCACCCCAGGATTCCGGTTCCCATGAACATCTACGGCGATCGCCAGAACTCCCTCGGCCGCGACTATTCGCAGGCCGCCGACCGTGAACGCCACGCCAAGGCCCTGGAGCGGGTCGATAGCGAGAAGCTGACGTCGGGCCCCATCATCGGCGGCAAGCTGAAGGCCGGCGTGAACCCGCAGGACGTGACCAATCCCTTCGACCGCTCGCAGGTTCTGGGTCATGTCTCCGAGGCCTCGGTCGAGGACGTCGACGCCGCCGTCAACGCCGCCGCCAACGCCCAGGTCGCCTGGGACCGCATCGGCGGCGCCGGTCGCGCCCCCGTCCTGCGCGCCATGGCCGACGTGCTGGAAGCCGACATGGACCGTCTGGTCGCCCTGCTGTCGCGCGAAGCGGGCAAGACCCTGAACGACGGCGTGGCCGAGGTGCGCGAAGCCGCCGACTTCTGCCGCTACTACGCCCTGCTGGCCGAGCGTGACTTCGGCGGTCGTCAGACCCTCAAGGGGCCGACCGGCGAGACCAATGAACTGGTGCTGCACGGTCGCGGCGTCTTCGCCGCCATCAGCCCGTGGAACTTCCCGCTGGCCATCTTCGCCGGCCAGATCGCGGCCGCGCTGGCCGCCGGCAACGCCGTGGTGGCCAAGCCCGCCGAGCAGACCCCGCTGATCGCCGCCGAGGCTGTCCGCCTCTTCTACAAGGCCGGCCTGAACCCTGACCTGCTGGCTCTGGTCCCCGGTCGCGGCGAGATCGTCGGCGCGGCCCTGACGGCCCATCCGGGCATCGACGGCGTGGCCTTCACCGGCGGCACCGACACGGCCAGCGCCATCAACCGCGGTCTGGCCGCGCGCCCCGGCGCCATCATCCCCTTCATCGCCGAGACCGGCGGCCTGAACGCCATGTTCGTGGACACCACGGCGCTGAAGGAACAGGTCATCGACGACGTCATCCTGTCGGCCTTCGGCTCGGCCGGTCAGCGTTGCTCGGCCCTGCGCATCCTCTACGCGCCCAAGGAGGCCGCTGACGCCCTGATCGAAGGGCTGAAGGGCGCGCTGGCGACCCAGGTCGTGGCCGACCCGACCGATCCCAAGACCGACATCGGCCCGGTCATCGACGCCGAAAGCCGCGCCAACCTGGAAGCCCACGTCGAGCGCCTGTCGAAAGAAGCCAGGATCGTCGCCCGCGCCGAACTGGCTCCGGGCTCGGAAAAGGGCGACCTGTTCGCCCCGACCATCGCCGAAATCCCCACGCCGGACTTCCTCGAGCGCGAGGTCTTCGGCCCGATCCTGCACGTCTATCGCTATGACTCGAAGGACCTGAAGTCGGTCGCCGCCAAGCTGGCCGCGCGCGGCTACGGCCTGACCCTGGGCGTTCACAGCCGCATCGAGGCCTTCGCCGACGAGGTCGTGCGTCTGGTCCCGGCGGGCAATGTCTATGTGAACCGCTCGATCATCGGCGCCGTGGTCGGCGTCCAGCCCTTCGGCGGCGAAGGCCTGTCCGGCACCGGCCCGAAAGCCGGCGGCCCCAACAGCCTGATCCGCTACGCCGCAGAGAAGGCCATCAGCGTCAACATCGCCGCCCAGGGCGGCGATCCGGCGCTGCTGAACCTGTAAGAGAGGAACGCGCCTAGAGCGCGCTTCGCATCACGCCTCGGAGATACTGGCCATAGGCGCTCTTGCCGAGCGACTGGGTCAGCATCTCCAGTTGCTCGGCGTCGATGAAGCCCTTGGTGAAGGCGATTTCCTCCGGGCAGGCGATCTTGAAGCCCTGACGCTTTTCAAGGACGCGGACGAACTCGGCGGCCTCGACAAGGCTGTCGGGCGTGCCGGTGTCCAGCCAGGCGTAGCCGCGCCCCATGATCTCGACTGACAGCTTGCCGCGTTCCAGATAGGCGCGATTAACGTCAGTGATCTCCAGTTCGCCGCGCGGCGACGGCTTCAGGTCGCGTGCGATATCGACAACGTCGCCGTCGTAGAAATAGAGTCCCGTGACGGCCCAATTGGACTTGGGCGCAGTCGGCTTTTCCTCGATGGACAGCGCGCGCATTTTCCCGTCGAACTCGACCACGCCGTACCGTTCGGGGTCATTAACGTGATACGCGAACACCGTCGCCCCCTCCTGTCGCTGCATGGCGCTGGTGAAGAGTTCGGTTATGCCGTGGCCGTAAAAGATGTTGTCGCCCAGAATCAGGGCGGAGGGGCGGTTTCCGACGAATTCGGCGCCGATGATGTAGGCTTGGGCCAGGCCGTCGGGGCTAGGCTGGACCGCGTACTGGATTTCCATGCCCCATTGGGATCCGTCGCCGAGCAAGGCTTGGAAATGAGGCGTGTCGCGCGGGGTGGAGATGATCAGCACCTCGCGGATGCCCGCCAGCATCAGCGTCGACAGCGGGTAATAGATCATCGGCTTGTCGTAGACGGGCATCAACTGCTTGGAGGTGACAAGCGTCATGGGGTGCAGGCGTGTGCCCGATCCTCCGGCGAGAATAATGCCCTTCATGCGAGGGTCCTTTCGGCATTGAGTTCGGCGACGATCTCCGCGACAGCATCCTGCCAGGCGCGAGGAGCCACGCCATAATCGCGAGTCAGCTTGGTAGTCCTCAGACGGGAATTGGCCGGCCGTTGGGCCGGTGTCGGATAGTCGGCGGTCGGGATGCCCTCGACGGCGGCCGACGGGCCGCCGGCTGCGGCGCTGGTCGCGAAAATTTCACGCGCCAGCCCAGCCCAGCTGGTTTCGCCGGCGTTGACGAAGTGGAAGATGCCGACGGGCGCCTGTTCGTCGTCGATCATCCGCAGGGTGATGGTCTTTAGCGCGGCCGCGATGTCCCGGGCCGACGTCGGGCAGCCAAACTGATCCTCAACGACCCTCAGGGCGGGCCGGTCCGCAGCGAGGCGGAGCATTGTCTTGAGGAAGTTGGCGCGATGGACGCTCAGCACCCAGGCCGTGCGCAGCACCACCGAACGGGGGTTGCCGCTGCGGACCGCCAGTTCGCCGGCCAGCTTGGAGGCGCCGTACACGCCGAGCGGGCCGACGGAATCCTCTTCGACGTAGAAGCCTTCTCCAGCGCCGTCGAACACATAGTCGGTCGAGACCTGCACCAGCGGCACGCCGGCCTCGCGCGTCACCTCGGCCAGGACGGCCGGGCCCATGGCGTTCGCGGCGAAGGCTGCGGCGACATCCGTTTCCGCCCTGTCCACGGCGGTGTAGGCGCCGGAGTTGATGACGGCGGCGAAGGTCGTTCGGGCGAACGCCGCCCTGACCGAATCGATGTTCGCCAGGTCCAGATCGTCGCGCGAGGGCGTGTGCAGGACGACGTTTTCTGGCCAACCGGCGGCGGCGAGCTCCAGTCCGACCTGACCCGCGCCGCCTGTCACCAGGATGTGGATCGGGTCAGCCATTGGCCACGCCCAGGCGCTGGGTCGCGTAGCGAGCATCCAGAATATCCTGCCACCAGCCCTGGTTTTCGAGATACCAGCGCACGGTCCGGGCGATGCCTTCTTCGAAGGTCACCGAGGGCGCCCAGTCCAGATCCGCGCTGATCTTGGAAGCGTCGATAGCGTAGCGCTGATCGTGGCCCGGGCGGTCGGCGACGTAGGTGATCTGGTTGGCGTAGGCCTGGCCGTCGCCGCGCGGGCGGAGCTGGTCCAGGATTGTGCAGATGGCTGTCACGACATCGATATTTTTCTGCTCGGCATTCCCGCCGACATTGTAAGTCTGACCCGGCTGGCCCTTTTCGAAGACCGCCTGAAGCGCGCGCGCGTGGTCATCCACAAACAGCCAATCCCGCACGTTGCTCCCATCGCCGTAGACGGGCAGGGGGTCGCCGTTCAGGGCCCGGATGATGATCAGGGGGATCAGCTTTTCCGGGAAGTGATACGGGCCATAGTTATTCGAGCAGTTGGTCACCAGCACCGGCAGGCCGTAGGTGTGACCCCAGGCGCGCACCAGATGGTCCGAGCCTGCCTTCGACGCCGAGTAAGGCGAGCGAGGATCGTAAGGCGTCGTCTCGGTGAAGAAGCCTTCCTCGCCCAGCGAGCCGAACACCTCGTCCGTCGAAATGTGGTGGAAGCGAAAGGCCGCCTTCCGTGCTTCGGGAAGGTTGCGCCAATATCCCAGCGTCTGGTTCAGCATGACGAACGTGCCAACGAGATTGGTCTGCACAAACTCGCCCGGCCCGTCGATCGAACGATCGACATGGCTTTCCGCAGCTAGATGCGCGACGACGTCCGGCTGAAACCCCTGCAGGGTTCGAGCGACCATCTCGGCGTCGCAGATGTCAGCTTGGACGAAGGTGTAGCGGTTGCTGCCGGCGGCGGGTTCCAGCGAGCTGAGCAGACCCGCGTAGGTCAGTTTGTCAAAGACCAGAACCTCATGATCGGTGTGTTCAATCAATCGCCGCACTAGCGCTGAGCCGATGAAACCGGCGCCGCCGGTGACCAGAATTTTCATGAAAACTCGCAAGTTGGACGATCGCTTGTCAGGAAAGGACGATCAGCCTGACAATGATTCTGGGCAAAGATCGGCCGCTCCGCAACTGCCTAGTGGCTCAATGTCACCTCGACGCCTTGCCGCCGTCCGCGCGCCATCCTAGAAGGAAGCCGATCATGTCAAGCTGCAGCGCTCTTTGGCGCTACTGAACGAGACCTCAATTCATGACTGAATCGCCCGTATTCCTGCTGACGCCTCGTCGCTTTGAAGACGCGCGCGGTTGGTTTTCTGAAACCTATTCGCAGGCGTCGATGGCGAAGTTCGGAGTGAATGAGACCTTTGTTCAGGATAATCAGTCTTTCTCGCGACAGACGGGCACCGTCCGCGGTATTCACTTTCAGCGCCCCCCCCACGCTCAAGCTAAACTCGTGCGGTGCGTGCGCGGGTCTCTGATCGATTACGCCGTCGATCTCCGGCGTCAGTCGCCGACCTTCGGGCGGTGGGTTTCGATCAGGCTCAGCGCTGACGGTGGCGAGCAGCTGTATATTCCCGTGGGCTTCGGGCACGCCTTCGCCACGCTCGAGCCGGACGTCGAGATCGCTTACAAGGTGACGGACGTCTATGCGCCGGACTGCGACGGCGGCGTGCGCTGGAACGATCCGAAGCTCGCCATCGAATGGCCCCTTCCGGCGAGCGGGGCGGTGCTGTCCGACAAGGATGCCGTCCTTCCCAGCCTGGATGAGCTTGATGTTGATTTCGCCTACGACGGGCGACCGCTTCTTCCGCTTGCAGTCTGATCGGCTGCACCATCGTTGCTGATCGGCGCGGACAGCGTCTAGGGTCGAGAGCCAAAACAGCCCTGGCGCGCTCGCCTGCAATGACGCGGGTTTCGGCGGCGTGAAAGCGGCAAGGTGATGATGTTCAAATCGATTTCCCAAAACGTGACGATCGTGATCTCCCTGATGTTGCGGGAGATCATCACGCGCTACGGCCGACGCGGGCTGGGCTTTCTGTGGCTGATCGGCGAGCCGCTGCTGTTCACGGGCGCGGTTATCCTCCTGTGGTCGTTCATCAAGGCACCTTATCAGCACGGCGTTCGTCTCGCCCCCTTCGTCATGACGGGCTATATGGCGCTGATCATGTTCCGACACATGGTGAGCTATTCCATGGGGGCGATTTCGGGGAACCTAGGCCTTCTTTTTCACCAGAAAATCAAAATATTGCACGTCTACTTGGCGCGGTTCTTTCTGGAACTGGGCGGGACGACGCTGGCCTTCCTGATCGTCTACGCGGTGTTGATGGCTTTCGGTCAGGTGACCTGGCCGATGGACCCCCTGCTGCTTTACTACGGCTGGATATCGCTCTTCATCCTATCGATCGGCATCGCCCTCGTGGTCAGTGCGCTCGCCATGGAATTTGATGTCGTTGAACGTATTGTCCCGGTGCTCATGTACGCGGTTCTACCGTTCTCCGGCGCTTTCACCATGGCGGCTTGGTTGCCTGCTAAGTACCGCGAAGTTTACCTCGCCGTCCCCATCCCTCACACCGTCGAGATGATGCGCGCCGCCATTTTTGGCGAGTTTGTTGAAACTCACTACGACCCGCTCTATCCCCTGTTCTGGGGGGGGCTGCTTGCCGTCCTGGGCTTGATCATGATTTCGAGAGCCAAGGAACATATTGATGCCGACTAGACCTCAGACGCGCCTGAGCCAAGGGCGAGGAAACTACTGAATGAGCGACTCTCGCGTTACGTTTCTGGGTGGGGCGGCTCTGGGGGGGGCAGCCCAAGGCGAGCAGGCGCGCGCCGGGTCGGGCCCATTCCTCCTGAAGCCCACAGCGATCGCCTTCGGCGTTGTGGTCCTGTTGCCCACCTTGCTGGCGGCGATCTACTTCCTGTTCATCGCCTCGCCGCGATACGTGTCGGAAGCGCACTTCGTCGTCCAGAGTGCGTCCAAGCAGCAGCCGTCCAGCCTTGGCGTCGCGCTGCAGGGGGTCGGTCTGTCGACCAATTCGACGGATTCATTCGCCGTCCATGAGTACATCCGTTCGCGCGACGCGCTCACCGCGCTCCAGTCGCATCTCGACGTGAGGGCCATGCTGTCGCGATCGGGCGTCGACGCCTTTTCTCGTTTCCCGGCGCCCGGGCAGGGCGCTACCCAGGAAGACCTCTACAAGGCATTTCAGCGTCGCGTGATGGTCGGCTACGACACGACGACCGGCATCAGCACCTTGCGGGTGCAGGCCTTCACGCCGCGTGACGCTCAGGCTGTCGCCAGTGCACTTCTTGACGGTGGTGAAGCCCTGGTCAACCGGCTGAACGAACGCTCTGCCGCCCAGGACGTGGAGGATGCGGAGCGCAGTGTGATGGAGGCCGAGGCGCGCCTGGGCGCTATCCAGCAGCGCCTGACCACTTATCGCAATCGCGAAAGCATGCTCGATCCGGAAGCGTCGGCCAAGGAAGGTGCGGCCTTTCTAGCTGAGTTGCAGGGCACCTTGGCGAGCCTACGCGCCGACCGAGCGCTGCTCGCGAGCCAGGCGCCGCAAAGCCCGCAGTTGCCTGCCCTTGACGCCCGGATTCGCGCCTATGAGCAGCAACTCTCCATCGAGCGGGCCAAGGTGGCGGGCAACGCCGATTCCCTGGCCACCAAGGTCAGCGGATACGAAGCGCTAATGCTCGAACGCACACTGGCCGATCGCGCGCTTACCGCCGCCAGCACGGCGCTGGACGCCGCCCGGGACTCTGCGCGTCGCCAAAAGCTCTATCTTGAGCGGGTGGTAAGTCCTAATCTTCCTGATAAGGCGACGGAACCTCGGCGTTGGCGCGGCATTATGGCCGTGCTGGTCACGACGCTGCTGCTGTATGGCGTGGGCGGCCTCTTGTGGGCAGGCCTCAGGGAGCACCGGCAACTTTGACCTCGTTGTCAACGGAGGACATTGGGCTCGAGGTTTCCAATCTCGGCAAGACCTATGCTCGAACTGCCAGTGCGCCGCCGCTTTTCCGAAATCTCAACTTCACGGTAGGTCGGTCCGATCGTCTGGCGATCCTGGGGCGAAACGGCCAGGGCAAGTCGACGATGATCAAGATTCTCGGCGGGGCGCTGGCGCCCACCGAGGGACGGGTCAACTGGCGTATGACCAACTCGTGGCCGATCGGCTTCAGCGGCGCCTTTCAGGGCAGTCTGACCGGCGTGGACAATGTGCGCTTCCTGGCCCGCATCTATGGGCGGGACTTCAAGGAGTTGATGGGGCTTGTCGACGGCTTCGCTGAGCTGGGCTCAAAGATGACAATGCCGGTAAAGCATTATTCTTCGGGCATGAGGGCGCGACTGGCGTTCGGTCTTTCCTTGGCTATCGATTTCGACTGCTATCTGATCGACGAACTAGTCGCCGTCGGTGATGCCCGTTTTCAGCGCAAGTGCAACGAAGAACTCTTTGAACGCCGCGCGCAGCGCGCCTTTGTCATGGCGTCTCACGACATGCGGACGGTCGGCCGCGTTTGCGACCGCGCGCTCATCATCGAGGGCGGCCGCGCCAAGATGTTCACGGACGTTCACGAGGCGATCGACATCTACACATGGCTGAGAGCGGCGTGAGCAAAGCGTTGCGACTGGGCGTCCTGCAGATGCCGTCATTGCGCGGGTCCGGCTGGCGTATCGGCCTGAAGGCCGCTGCTCGCGCGAAGGGTTGGAGCGTGGTCAAGGGGGCGGACGTCCCTCCCACGAACGACTGCCCTGGGCATAGCATGGTCATTCTC
Organism: Brevundimonas sp. NPDC090276; assembly: GCF_044772165.1. NCBI lineage: Bacteria > Pseudomonadati > Pseudomonadota > Alphaproteobacteria > Caulobacterales > Caulobacteraceae > Brevundimonas > Brevundimonas sp. NPDC090276. The sequence continues at coordinate 564,321 of NZ_JBIVYK010000001.1, forward strand.
TTGCGAGACGGCGCACAGGCCCTCGCCATGGCGCCGTCGCTGGACGCCTGCGTGGTCATCAGCGATCCATTGGACGAAATCTGCCTGGCGGTGGCGGCGCTCTACCCAGGTAAGACGATCAAGGCCTATGCCGTGGCGGCCGAGCGGTTGGCGGCGGCGGTCACCTTGGTCCGGGAAGGCGCTTGCCTGGTTGAGGGGGCGGCTGCGGAGGCGGACCTGCCGTTGATCGGCAGGGTGTTCGGCAATGCTTCGATCGAGGTGGGGTCGTCTGCAGCGACGCTCGATCCGGGCCCGCTCGATATGTTCAGCGGAGCCTCTACGAGAGGACCGGAGCCCGGGCACAAAACGAATTGGCCCTGGGACCTCTTCAATTTCCGAACGACGCCTCGCTCGCTGGTCGCGCCTCCTGAAGTCGATCTGACCGGGCGCGCCCGGGTTATTTTCCATGGCCCGCGTTTTTCGCTGCCATCGGGGGAGTGGCGGATCCGGCTGCGCTTTCACCTGGACCCCGAAGATCGCGAATCTCCGCTGAGATTCGAGTGGGGCGGCACGGATGATTTTGAACACCTGGAGCTTCAGCTCAAGGCGGCGGGTCTTTACGAAGTCGAGTTGACAAAGCGTTGGGACAGGCCTGTTGCGGCCGAGTTGCGGGTTTGGGCGGCGGCCGCCCATTTTGTCGGCTCATTCGAGTTCTTGCACGCCGACGTCACTTATCTGGCGCGCTGATTCCGCTTCCCGGGGTCGAGTAATTTGAAACAGCAGGTTGAAGGAGTTCCGCCAATGGCCAGGCCGTCTGGAACAGCACAGCTCTTATCGCCTGACGCATCGCCTGAGCACGTTTCTCCGAGGGCGGCGGCGCCTGTGCGACGGCTTGGCGTCTTTCTGTTCTGGGATCCGAGCGAAACCGTCGAGGATTACGTCAAGGTCTCGCTGGCGGCGGTTCGTCCTTATTTCGAGAACCTGATCGTGGTGGTCAACGGCCAGGTCGACAGGGAGGGGCAGGACGCCCTGGCCGCTGTCGCCGACGAGGTCTGGTATCGCGAGAACACGGGTTTTGACGTCGGCGGCTACAAGTACGCCGTTGATCGCCTGGGCGTCGAAGCCATCGCGGCCTACGACGAATTCGTGCTTCTGAACTATACTTTTTACGCGCCCTTGGGCGATCTGGGAGCCATGTTCGACCGGATGGACGCGTCCGGCGTCGATTTCTGGGGCGTGACGAACTTCAAGGATGCGAAGCAGAACTTCGTCCAGTCCTATTTCATTGCGGCGCGATCCCGACTGACCGGGAGCCAGGCGTTTGCCGACTACTGGGCCGCCATGCCTACGATCATGTCGATCGATGACTCGATCGAGCACCACGAGAAGGCGTTCACGGCCTTCTTCGCCGCCAAGGGCTTTTCCTGGGACGTGGCATTTCCGACCGAGGCGGGCGAGTTCGGCAATGTCACAATCGCCTCGCCGATCCAGCAGATGGCGGATGGCTGCCCGACGCTCAAATACCGAGCCTTCACCTTCTCGCTGGAAAGCTTGCGCCACCGGGAGGCGCCCTATCCCGCGCGAACCCTGGAGCATATTCGCAAGCACACGGACTATGACGCCCGACTGATTGTCGATCATCTGGTTCGGAGCATGTCTCCCGCGGCGTTCGCCGCCAACATGCAAACGGTGACGGTCGCTGCGCCGCAGGCCACGAGCGAGATCACGCCGCTGGGCGCGGTGGGCCTGTTCCTGAACGTGGTTGATATGGCGGCGCTGGAGGGCCTAGCGCCCGTCCTGTCGGCCCTGGCCGCCCGAGGCACGGTGACGCTCTTTGTCCGGATTCCATCCGCCGAGATGGAAGCGGAGGTGCGGCGGGTCGTCGGTGGAGATGCGGCGGTGGTGCGTGTCGGCGCGCCGACCTCGACCGTGGCTGCGCTGTTCTCATGGTCCGAGGAGGTGGACTTCCGCCGCTTCGATCTCGTGCTGTCGCTGGGCGATTTCACGGGCGGACGCCGGATAAACGCTTGGCTCGACAATCGCCTCTCGTTCTACGTCGACAATCTCGTTGCCGGAGACGGCGTGCTGGACGCCGTCGCGCGTCAGTTTGAGGACGCCTCGATCGACATGGTGATGTCGCCCGCCAGCCCCTATCTCGAGGGCCGGGACGACCTTTTCTGGACGAAAAACAGGTTTGAAATTCGTCGCATGGCCGCCGATTTGGGCCTTCGTGATCTGGACGGAGCGAGCAATCTCCATGGTCCCCATTCGGCCTTCTGGCTCCGGGGCGAGGCGGCGTTTGCCCTGGCGTCCTCGTACGACATCGTCAGCCAGCGCCGGACTTTGGATGTGGGCGAGCAATTCAACCGCCTGATCCCGGCCTTGCTGGCCGCCCGGGGCAAGATTGCCTGGCGATTGATCTCCGCGAGCAATGCGGCCCAGGCGATGGCGGCTGCAAGCTGGATGGTTCCACAGTCCATTGAAATGCGGATGGAGAAGGACAGGGAGACCGAGCGCCGTATTGCGGCTCAGCTGCTCACCAACGATAAACTGGAACGCGCCCTGAAAGCCGCCCGGACGCGGCTGTCCGAGGTCAACGCCGCCCTGGAGGTCGCGCTTGGCGACAAGCGGGTTCTGGAGAGCGCTCAGGAGACGTCGCGGTTGGCGGTCGCGGAAAATCGCGAGCTCAGGCTGCTCTACAATCGCACGGCTGAGGAACTGGCGGAGCTCCGTCGCGCCGCGGTCGGACAGTGGGCGCAGGCGACGGAGGACAATCGCTCGCGGCGCGGCGTCAAGAGGATTTGTCGGTGGGCGAGGCGTCAGGGACGGAGGCTGCCGACGTGATTGCGACGCCTTATTCGCGCGCCTTTCATCCCGCGGAATTGAATGCAAGGCGCGTTCTGTTGGTGGCGCAGGGGCCCTGGCACCTTGATATGTACGCCAGCGTCTTCACGGCTTTGCCTGAGATCGATTGGACGGTCTATTTCGAGGCACCCGGCGAGGCCTTGGCACCTCTCGCGCTCGCGGCGCCGTCAAACGTCCAGTTGATCGGCAATATGACCGATGTCCTGCTGCGTATGGACGATTTTGCTGTCTGTTTGACGACCCTGGCCACGCCCCATCGGGCGCACCTCAGAGGGCTGCAGATCTTCACGGCCTGCTCCCGGTTGGGAATTCCCGTGCTCGAGCTGCAACACGGTCTTTTCCAGCTGGGCGTCGCCTTCGTCGAGGTGTCCAAGACGCCAGGCTCGGGTTTCCCGAGCGCCGCCATGGGGGCGGCCGCGAGGAATTTCCGCGACGACCTGATCGGCTGGTCCGGTGAGGACGGGATCGGTTTGCCGCAGTTCCATGACCTGAAGCCTGCATCCGACGACGGCTATGTGCTGATCCTTTCGAATCTGCATCGGTCGGTTTTCTCGGAAGTCGAGCGGCGTCTCTTCTATGAGGGTGTCGCTCGGCTGGTGCGTAAGCATCGGGGCACCAAATTTTTCTGGAAGCCGCATCAGTCGGAACTCCAGCGCAAGCTGGAGCCGCTCTATGCGCCGCTCATGAGTGAGGTCGGCGCGAATCTTCATCTGCTGACCAAGGAGGCCATGGCCGGCACGACGACGCTGGAGCTCATCCGGTGCTGTTCGCGGGCGGTGTCGTCGTTGTCGTCCGTGGTGCTTGAGCTCGAGATGTACGCCAAGCCAACGCTGCTCTACGCGCCCGTCTCGATGGAGGGGGCGGTTTCGATCATGGGGACTGTGCATCCGTTCGTCGATGATCTCAGCCTGTCAGCGGCCTATGACGACCTGCTGCAGCGGCCCGACGCGTATCGGATGCAGACCGGTTTCCTCAAGCCTTTCGAACCCGAAAAGCTGCGGGCGATCCTGAGAAGAAACTGGCGCTCGGGCGGAGTATCAAAGGCCGATCTGGCGCAGGCGATTCTCCCGAGCATCGAGTTTCTGGAATTGACCAGCGCGATCAACCGTATGAAGTCGGACCTTAGGTCGGCTATCAAGGGCTGATCGCGACGACGGCGTTGGGCGTCGCCAGACCTTCGGGTCAGTTAATTTTTCGTCCTGAAATCGACGAGTATGGGGTGATGGATATGGATGATTTTTCTAACAAGATAGTGGGTGTTATTGCATCTCTGTTTAAAATTCCGGCCGCAGAAATTTCGGATGATACTGTAGCTATGGATGTTGATGGCTGGGATTCTTTAACGCATACCGAGCTTATTCTTCTGATCGAGGAAGAAATCGATCATCCGTTGCCGATAGCTCGGGTGATGGAGTGTGAAAACGTGGGCGACCTCATCGAGGTGGCCCGCAAGGCCAGCGTGACCGCAGATCAATGACATCGCGTCGAATTCTTATTCGCGGCAATTGTCACGCCCAGTATCTCGGCGCGGCGCTGAAGGCTACGACAAACCATGAGGTGCGTGTCGCCGGCCTTCCCTATGACGGGCCGATTCATTTTGGTGGTGCAACGGCGGACTATACCGATCTAAACCAAGGGCTTCGATGGATACGGGAGGCCAAAGAGCGGCCGATTTTCATCGTTCAGGCGACGCCTGGAAAGCACTATCTGTCGGAAAAATGGATTTCGATGGGTATTGAGCATGACTTGGTGAAAGTTCCGTTCCTCAGATTTGGTGCGTTCGAGTTAAGTAATCTTCCCGGAACTGACGAGGCAGCAAAGTCTATTCGGCTCGAAGTCCGCAAGGATCGTATCTTTAACGAGATGGGGGCGATCGCGGCGGGGCGGGATGCATCCGATATCGATTACGTCATGGAGGCGTTTCGCGCTGAGCCTGCTTTCTATAGCCATTCCCACTATACCGGTGAAGTCTTCGCGCGGTTGTTCAGCCTGATGCGCGGGTCCGCTCTTGATGAATCGCTTGGGGCGGGCGGTTTCGATGCCTTCCTCTCCGCCGTGCGCCAGGATGCCGGCGTGGGTCATCTTATGCGGCCTCTGCCTGATCCGCGCGTGATGGCAGCCATGGGGATGACGTGGACGGCTGAAGATTTGTCGGCGCAGGTCATTGCTGCTGGACAGAGAAATGGGATGAAAATCCAGCTTCCGGACAACGGCGTGGTCGCTTACGCTTTGTTTGATCGAAAGTTCAAAGCCTATCACGCCACGAAAAATATCGCCGACCTTCTGACTTGCGTGCAGTTGTACAAGGCGGACAAGTTCTATCTACGATGGGCAGGTAACATTGTCGGCGCGTTGATGACGCGCGGCAAGTTGATGCATGCCGCGATTGTTCTTTTCCATCGCCTGGCGTTTGACGACTCTCGCGGTAGGACCTTGGGGATTGCCTTGCCTCATCTGCAAAAATTGAGCGGATCGGCCGCCGCGCGTCGCATCGCAGATCGTTATGCCGAGGCTTACCCCGATAGCAGCGCTGTTTTCGCTCGCGAGATCATGCAGAAATTTCTCTGAAGTGAAGCAAGGTGCTGTTTTGATTGCGTCCACCCTCCTGGAAGCCTTGGACCGTCATGCCGTCGAGAAGGGCGACAAGGCGTGCGTCCACTTCGTCACGCAAGGCGAGACCACGCCGCAGACCTATGCGTCGATGCGCACCGAGGCCCTGCGTGCGGCGGCGATGTTCGACGGTTTGGGCCTTGAAGCGGGCTCGGTGGTCTTCATCGTGCTGCGCCATCAGGCCGAGCTATATTCTACCTTCCTGGGCGCGATGTATGCGGGGCTGACGCCGTCCTTCCTGCCGTTCCCCACGCCGAAGCAGGATGCAAACCTGTACTGGTCGAGCCATCGGGAGCTCTTTCGTCGGGTCGAGCCGGGGCTGGTCCTGACCTACGCCGAAAACATCGCGCCCCTGCGCGAGGCGTTGGACGGCCTGCAGGCCGAAGTCCTGGACGTGCGGCGGGTCGCCGATTTCCAACCGCGAGAGGCCGGGCTGAACCCGGCGGCCGACCGCGTGGCCCTGCTTCAGCATAGCTCCGGCACCACGGGGCTGAAGAAGGGCGTGATGCTCACCTTCGGCGAGATCGCCGCCCAGACCGAGGGCTACGCCAAGGCCATCGATTTTGACGCGAACGACGTCGTCGTCAGCTGGCTGCCGCTCTATCATGACATGGGGCTGCTCTCGAGCTTCCTGATCCCCTTGGCGCTAGGCGCGACGATCGTCTCGCTGGACGCCTTCGAATGGGTGTCGAAGCCGGCCATGCTGCTCGAGGCCATAGAGCGCCACCGCGGCACCTTGAGCTGGATGCCCAACTTCGCCTTCAATCATATCGCCCGGTTAAGGCCGTCCGGCTCGTCTTATGATCTGACGTCGATGCGCGCCTTCATCGCCTGTTCCGAGCCGTGCAAGGAAGAGACCTTCGCCCAGTTCGCCGACAGGTTCGCCGACTGCGGCGTCACGCCCCGGTCGATCCAGGCCTGTTACGCCATGGCTGAAACCGTTTTCGCCGTCACCCAGTCCAATCTCGATACGCCGCCGGCGATTCGCCGTGTCGACGGCGACGAACTGGATCGGACCCAGCGGGTGCGGCTGAGCGAGGCCGACGGGCGCGCCTATGTCAGCAATGGTCGCCCTATCGAGGGGCTGGAGATCGCCATCGACAGCGCCGAGGGGCGCCTGCTCTGGTCGCCGGCCGCGAACAGTCGGGCGACCGGGGACATCGTGGTGCGCGGCGTCAGCCTGTTCTCGGGCTATTACCGCAATCCCGAAGCGACGGTGGAGGCGCTCAACGACGGCTGGTACACGACCGGCGACGTCGGCTTCTTCGCTGACGGCGAGCTCTACATTTGCGGCCGACGCAAGGAACTGCTGATCGTCCATGGCAAGAACTACTACGCCACGGACATCGAGGAGGCCGTCAACCGCATCGAAGGCGTCAAGCCGGGCCGGGCCGTGGCCTTCGCGCTCTACAGCGAACGCACCCAGAGCGAGGAAGGTTATGTGGTCGTGGAATCCGAACGTTCGGCCGAAACCTGGACGGCGCTGAAGCGCGCCATCAAGGAGGGCGTCTTCTCCCAACTGGATCTGACGCTCCAGACCGTCCTGGTCGTCGAGCCGGGCTGGCTGGTGAAGACCACCAGCGGCAAGATCAGCCGCAAGGAAAACGCGCAGAAGTATCTGGCGGCCAAGGACGCGAGGCCTTGAGGTCCAGCGCTGCTCGGCCGGCTTTCAGCGGCGTCGTCCGCGTCGCGCTCCTGCTCGATCAACCGGGCGAGGTCGAGGCGGTGCTTCCGGTGATCCAGCGGGCGGAGACGCGCGGCGATCTCGTCCTTTCGGCCTTTTTATCGCCCGCCTTCGCGCAGGGGCGGCCCCATATGGCCAAACGACTTGTGGAATGTCACGGAGCGACGGTGCTCGCCAGCGCATCGGTGGACGATGTTCCCTTGGCGAATTTTGATGTTGCGCTGGCGCCGGTGGTGTCCAACCATCCTCGTCACGCCTTGGCTCAGCGCTTTATACGCCAGGCGCGAGTGGCGGGACTGGCCACCGTGACGATGCAGCACGGTCTCGACAACGTCGGTATATCGAGGTCGCATGACATCGGCAGCAGCGCTGCCTATGTCATCGAGACGGATATCATCTGCGTCTGGTTCCCTGACAGTCACATTCCGGCGCAATGCGCGCCCGCGCTTCGGCCGCGCCTGGTCCACACGGGGCGGGCTTTCCCCGCTTCACCTGTTGATATGCAGGGCGGGCGGGAACTGCGGATCGGGGTGTTCGAGAACCTGCACTGGAACCTGTACGACGACCGGTTCCGCAAGGCCTTCCAGAGCAATCTGAGACAGACGGCGGCGGCCTTTCCTGACGTCCGCTTCGTCGTTAAGCCGCATCCCGGCGGCCGCTGGCTGCCGCGTTTCGGCGAAAGCGGCTGGCCCCCGAACATCGAGATGTTCGATCCTGATGATGATATCGGCCGGTACGACGCCTTCGACGTCATCAGCCGGATGAGTGCGGTGATCACCACCCCCTCCACGATCGCGCTGGACGCGGCTTGGCTGAACCGGCCGGTCGTTCTGATTCCGACCGAGGGCGCTGACCTGTACGAAGGCCTGGGCATACTGGACGGATGGGAGGCGTGGCGGACCTTTGTCGCGGAAGTGGCGTCGGGCCAGTACGACACCAGCAGCCAGGCGGCCTTCCTGGCACGTTCGGTGCGGACCGGCGACGGGGGCGCGGCGATTTGCGACGCCCTCATCGGCGCGGTGCGTTGACCGTTCCGGAGGCGTCAACGGCAGGCTTGCTGTATCTGTCCACGCCGACTAGCACGATGTGATGGTGCGCGTGGCTTGTCAGTGAGGAAATCCTTGTCCGCTGCACGACTGTTTTCGTTTTGGCGTCGTCTTCTGGGCGCGGGGAGCCGCGGTTCGCATCCGGACCGGCGCGCCGGGGATGCTGCGCGAGACCGGGGCGACTGGGGGACGGCGGCCGCGCACTACCGACAGTACTTGACGCGACACCCTGAGCACGCCGCCGTCCGGCTGCGTTTGGGCAACATGTACAAGGAAGCGGGCGACTATGCGTCGTCGCGAGCTGTGCTCGAGGCCCTGGCGACCGCCCGGCCTCGGGATCCCGAGGCGTTGCGGGCCTGTGCCGAACTGGAGGTTCATCAGGGCCGCCCGGATCGGGCCGTCGCCTGGTACGCCGCCGCCTGGGCGTTGAACCGCGACAGGCAGGCCGGCGCAGCACTCACGCGGCCGGACATCATGCCCTTCTTGGCTGCGCACCAACAAGGTAGGTCGGCTCCCATCGTGGACGGCGGAGTCGATGGGCTTCGCGATCTGGCCATCGAGGGTTGGGCCTTCGACGTGGAAGCGCCCCAGCGCCGGCTCGAGCTGATTCTGCTGGCCGATGGACAGGAACTGGCGCGGACCTACACGGGTCTGCCGCGCGACGATCTGGCCGCGCTGGGGCTAGCGCCGCCCGAGGCGGGCTTCCGGTTCGAGATCGGGCCGTTGCTGACCGCCGGACTTTTGGCGGGCGTCGTCAGCATCCGGCGGGCGGATGACGCCCGGGATCTGGCGGGCTCGCCGCTGGATCTCAGCGCGACCCGCGGTCTGCAGCGGTGGCTGTCGCGTCCGACCCCTGCGGTCGCCGCCCCAGATGCGACGCAAGCGCCAATTCTCAGCATCCTGATGCCGGTCCATGACGTGCGACCCGCCTGGCTGGAAGAAGCGCTTTCCAGCGTGTTCGCCCAGAGCGACGGGCGCTGGGAACTGGTCTGCATCGACGACGGGGCCGCATCGCCTGCGGTCAAGGCGATCCTGGCCGCCGCCGCCGAAAAGAGCGGCAGGGTCCGTCTGCACGCTCATGCCCGAAGCCTGGGTGTCGCGGCGGCCACCAACAAGGCGCTGACGCTGGCGACGGCGGAGCATGTTCTCTTCATGGACCACGACGACCGGCTGGAGCCTGACGCCGTGGCCAGACTGGCGCCCCATCTCGGCGCGGCGGATCTGCTCTACGCGGACGAGGTCGTCACGGGCGAGAACACGGCGGACCTGCGCGCCATAGTGGCGCGCCCGGCCTTCTCGCGGCATTACTACCTCAGCCATCCCTATTTCGTGCACCCCGTGGTCGCGAAGCGCGAACTGGTGAAGGCGGTCGGCGGGCTGGATGAAGCCCTGTTCATTTCGGCTGATGTAGATTTGATACTGCGGCTGATCGAACGGGCCGGCAGCGTGGCCCACGTGCCGGCGGTTCTTTATCGTTGGCGGACGCATGAGGGCAGCGCGGGGCACGTTCGATCGGCCCAGACCACCATTGCGACCATTGGCGCGATCAATCGGCATCTGGCGCGCGTGGGGGAGGCAGGGGAAGCCGTGCCGGGACCGGTCTTCAACACCTATAGGATCGACCGCCAGGACCCCGGCGGCAGGGTTCGCGTGATCATTCCGACTCGCAACGGCGCGGATTTGCTGCGCGCCTGCATCACCTCGTTAAAGGCGACGGCGCCTTTCGAAGACCTGGACATCGTGGTGATCGACCATGATTCCAACGAGCCCGCGCTGGCGGCCTACCTCGAGGAGTTGGGCGACAGCGTGACGAGGCTGCGTTACTCGGGGCCGTTCAACTATTCCCGGATGAACAACCTCGCGGTTGCCGCCGCACCGCCGGGCGGGGAGTTCCTGCTGTTTCTGAACAACGATATCGAGGCGAGGGAAGCGGGCTGGCTGGAACGCCTGCGCGCTCTGGCCGCCTTGCCCGATGTCGGCGCTGTGGGGGCGACACTGCTCTATCCGGATGGACGTGTTCAGCACGCGGGCGTCATCGTGGGGCCCGGCGGCTATGCGGAGCACGCCTTCAAATTCGCGCCTTTGAATCTGAATGGTCGACGCAATCCCGGCTACAATTGTGGTCTGGTGGCGACACGGGAATGGTCAGCGGTAACCGGGGCCTGCCTCATGATGCGACGGGACGTTTTTGATGCGGTCGCTGGCTTTGACGAGGACCTACCTGTCGGCTTCAACGACACGGACCTTTGTCTGAGGCTGAGAGAGCGAGGGCTTGCGGTGCTCAACGACGGCTTCAGCCTGCTGACGCACCATGAATCGGCCACGCGGCGCCCGGCCGGAGAGGTGCGCCATCCGAATGATGCAGCTCGGTTCGCCGCGCGATGGCGGATGATGATTGAGAAGGGCGACCCCTTTTACAGTCCGCTGCTGTCGCTGGATCGCGATCATGCGCCGGACCACCCGGATGTAAGGGACGCCGCGCTGCGGAACATGCCGACGTGCGGGACTGGCGCTCATGGCTAGTTCAATCTTCACCAAGCTTCTCAAGTTCGGGCGGGCCGGCGACACTGCAAACGAAGTGCTGCGTCTGGCGCAGGCAGCTCAGGCCGAAGGACGATGGAGCGAGGCGGCGCATCACTACCGTCGGCATGTCGCTATGCGCCCAGAACGGGCGGGCAGTCGGCTACAACTCGGCAATATGCTGAAGGAGGCGGGAGACGCCGCAGGCGCCGAGGCGGCCTATCGGGAGAGTCTAGCGCTTCGGCGCGGGCCGGAAGCGTTGATCCAGTTGGGCTATATGGCCTTGAACGCGGGGCGGCTGGACGAAGCCGCCGAACTTTTTGAGGAAGTCCTGAACCGTTTCCCTAACCGGGAGGACGGCCGCGAGGGGTTGGTGCTCGCTGGCGCGCGTGAGCGTTTGCCCCACGTCGGGACGCTGCCGTCCAGACGAAACCTTTCGGCCCTGAAGCGCGCAATTGCCGGAGCCGAGGCGACGCTCGCCGCCGTCCGGCGCGCCGACATCACCGCGCTGGCGGACTATGGCGTATGGCGTAAGGCCTATGCCCTGGAAGCGCCGCCCGTCGATCCGGCGGGCGGGGTCGTGCAAGTGCGGGTCGAGGCTGATGGCGCCGCGCCTTTCCGGTTGCGGGGCACCCTGCAGTCCTTGCTGCGCCAAGAGGGCGTGGAATGGCGCGCTGTGGTCGCAGGGGCCGGGGCTGTGGCCGAGCATCCGACAGCATCGATCGCGGCCGTGGATCCCCGAATCGTCTTTTCGGCTGCCCCGAATGCGGACGCCCCGCAGATCGTCATGAAGGCCGGCGTCGTGCTCCACCCGTTGGCCCTAGCCTGGCTCGCCCACGCGGCGAAGCGCACGGATGCGGATGTAGTCTACGCCGATCATGACCACCTCATGCAAGCCGGCGACGACGGGGAAGTGTTCGACGATCCGGTCTTCTTCCCGGCGCCGTCGACGATCGATCTTCTGACGACGCCGATTTTGCCGACGGTGATATGGCGGCATACGCATGGCGAGGCGCGGGCGGACCTGGTTGCTGCGGCGACGCACAGAAAGGCGGCCCATCTGCCCTTTCTTCTTTCCAGCGAAATGCGGCTGCCCCAGACGGCTCGGTCTGGCCTGCCGGAGCCCGGCGATACGAAGCCGGGGTGGTTGGAGGCGGCCCCGACGCCGGCCGCAACGTGGCGGGCGGAGCCTTCCGACACACCCATCCGGGTGATCATTCCCACCCGCGACCAGGCAGGCATGTTGGGGACCTGCATCGCCTCGCTTCTGTCTCGGGCCGATCGTTCTGAGCGGGTTCACATCACGATCGTCGACAATCGCAGCGTAGAGGCTTCGACGGCGCGCTTCCTGGCGGAGGGGGTGCATCAAGGACGGTTTGAAGCCTTCGCGGTCGATGAACCTTTCAATTGGTCGCGCCTCAATAATCTTGCTGGGGCTCGAACCACGGAACGAGCCCTGCTGTTCCTCAATAATGACACCGAACTCCTGACACAGGGGTGGGATAGCCGCTTGCTGGATTTGCTCGAGCGGCCGGGGGTCGGCGCGGTGGGCGCGCGCCTTCTCTATCCTGACGGCTCTTTGCAGCACGGGGGCCTGGTGCTCGGCATGGGCGAGGGATCGCCTCGCCACGAAGGCGTGGGTGAGAGGGCGCTGAAGGGCGGTCCCTTGGATCGCTGGCGGCGTCCCCGTGAGGCGGCGGCGGTGACGGGGGCTTTTCTCGCGACGCGGCGCGAGGTCTTTGAGGCGGTGGGCGGCTTTGACGCGCGTGGTTTGGCGATCGCATACAATGACGTCGACTACTGCTTGGCGGTGCGGCGGCGCGGCCTCGCTGTCATTTACGCAGGTGATATCGAGGCCACCCATTTTGAATCGCGCACGCGCGGCCATGACGTCACCCGCACGCGGATCGCCTGGGATCAGGCCGAGCGCACGGCACTAGTGGAACGCTGGGGAACGGCGCTGAGGCAAGATCCGTCGGTCAATCCGCACTGGCGCACACCCTCGCCGAGGCCTTTCGACGGCCTGCGCCAACCCGATGTGCAGGAGGCGCTCGACTGGCTGACCGCCGCTGTGGAGTTTAGGCCTCCGGCCGGTGACCGATGAGCCGTCGCCGGACAGAATGGTGCGATTCTGACAGGCATAGCCGCTCCACCACCAGCTTGGCTGTAGTTCGGGGCGAGAGGCCGGGCGAAGTCTCCCAGAGGCGTAAGGCTTCGCGGCGACAGGTTTCCCATTCGAGCGCACGGCGGGCATTGGCGCGGATCGGATCCTTGTCTCCGTTGCCGGCGAACAGGACGCTCGTCAGTTCGACAGTGGGCCAGAACATCAACAAGGCGTCATTCTGAGTTTCCTCCTCACCGGGGCGGGTGAGGAGGGCCCGCAGATCGTCCGACCGATCCAGAACCGCCGCCGCGGACTGCACCTCCGCGACGTCCGGCCGCTCCGCGCGGGCGACGTCGGAGAGCTTCAGATAGTGAAAGCCGGCGTCGGGCGGTCGGGTCAGGATCTCTTGCCAGCGCTCTTCAACCATCGAGGGAGTGGTCAAAAGAGTCCACGGCGCCTCTGGGGCATCTCGCCGGTAAGGCCCTGGACATCGGGCAGGCCCCCTCGCGCTAGAACCGATAGCGCGCCTCTTTCCATCTCCCCCAGCATGATCAGGGCTTCATCTGTTGACCGCGTCGCCGCTAACGGAGCCTCATCCGCCATTACCGAACCCAATATGGTCGGCGTTAATGCAGGGGGCTGAGAATGGGGCATGGGCAGGCTTAAACGTCCAAAAGATACCGCCTCTGCTACGCGGGATCAGGCTGCCTGCGCGTCATGCTCCGCTAGCATTCGGTCGCGTTCCTCAGTCCACAACTGACCATAATCGACATCGATCCAATTCGGGAACCAGGGGCCGCCGTTGGTATAGTGGATGGCCGTCGGCACCTTGTCGGGCACCTCGTATTCGCCGACGAGGAAGTTCCAGTCTAGGTCTAGCGCGCCGATGTCGGCTGCATTCCTGATCCAGTTGAAGCGGTGCAGGTGCGCAGGCTCAGCCGTATTCACAACATCCGGTCTCAGAGCCTGAACATCGGGGTGACGGCCATTGAAGAGCATCATGGAGGACCAGTTCTTGCGCGGGTAATGGGTTTGGGTCTTGCCGTCCATCTTCACCGTCTGCTGCGGCGTATACTCATGCTGAACGACATAGACCGCCTTCGAGGGGTCAAGGCTGGCGATCTGGGCCGTGATATCCCCCGTGAAAAGGAAGTCGCAGTCGACGAACATCGACCAGCCGTCCGTGTCGGCTAGGAAAGGCGTCAGGAAGCGTGTCAGCGAGAATTCGGTCGAGGCTGTCTTGTCCGCCGGGCGTCTGTACAGGCCCAGCTCGCGAAGGGGGGGCTGCTTTAGGGGAGAGATGCTGACTTCGCCGACGGCGTGGCGAAGTAGCGAGTAGCGGCACACCTCCCAAGCGATGTCTTCGCGCGAGTCGTAGCCAACATAGATCTTCAGCATCTGGCGTCTCGAAGTTCGGGGGTAGCTGAGTGTATGAAAGCGCTCCCCTAATTGCTAGGAATTCTTAGTTTTTCTGCGAGTGTTTCGCAAAGCGGACACTGGGGGCTTCTATACTTCGAGCAGCGCGCGGCCAGCCCGGACGATATTCTGATCCAAGCGTCGGTAAGCTGAGGCGACCCGGTCGTAGGCGTTCAGCAAGGCGGGACGCAGGGCGTCGAGGTCCGCGTTCTGCTGGGTCAAACGCCTGAGCAGTCCCGAGATTCCGTCGTGGAACGCGCGCCCGGCAGCCCCCGTCCCTTGGGCTTCCGATGTAAGGTCAAGCGGGCGGAAGACCTTGTAGAAGAAGAGAAGATATGCCCACTCTTCGATAAAGGTCGTGTCGTCGGTGCCGTCTAAGGGGGGCAGGGGCAGATCGATCCCAGCGGTAAGGAATGCTTGCGCTGCAGCCTCCCGATCGATGCGGAACGGTGCTCGGTTGCCGAATTCGAAGACTGGCTCGTAGCGCGCGCAGGCACAATACGTCCTCCGCCCCGGAAACAGCATGTCGATCTGCAGGAAGTTCAGATTGGGCGCCTCGCTGCAAAGATAGACGCAATCGACGTCGCCCTCAGCATAGCGCAGCATCAGGTTGTGAAGGTGCGATCCGATAAAACCGACGTAGGCGGAATGGGCGTTGAACGCTTGAATCTGATCATCCAGCGACAACGTTTCCGGCCAGTAGACGGCGTTGCCGGACGCGTCGAAGGCATGGTCCAGCGCGTTTTCCCCGAAGGCCCGGCGCACCGCGCCCTTCAGCCGCGATCGGGAAATATAGGCGACCCGCTGGCGTTTTTGGATGTGCCCAGACCTCGCCCGTAGGGCCGAACGGAAGAAGCGAACGTAAGGCATTGAGGTGCGCAGGCCGAGTTCCAGGCCGGACTGCGGCACGTGCAGTCGCCTGATGCGGGTCGGTTCGACAACCAGCTTCAAACGGTTCTGATCGATCTGCAGCAGGTCTGCGAACGCCTTGAGCAGGTTCCAGGATGCGTCGACATGACGGCCGGGCAGCCCGGCGAAGAGGATGTCGAGTTCAGGCCGTTCGACGGCGTACCAGAGCCGGTTGAGCGACTCGAGCAGAACATGGCCGTACCCGCTGAACAGGACGCCGCCGAAAATGGCTTCGTCCAGCCCTGGCGCGGCCGGTGCTGTCGTCTCCGGCTCCGGGGGGGTCACAACCATTGGGATGTCGTGACGCCGGACCTGGGCGAAGCCGACCGCTGCCCCGTCTTCCGCTCGCACCCCCCCTGTGAAAACGCCGCCGGCCCGAGCCGTCAGGGGGAAGATGCTGGCGGGGATGACGACGTGTTGAAGCGGCGCCTCATCGCGGTCGATGGCGCTGGCGGCGTCGAGGATGCCTTTGATCCGTGCGTTCGACATCCCCTCGAAGACGACGAGGGCTTCGCCGACCTTGTGGCTGCGATGCGGGGGGGCTTCAGGCGCCAACTTGGCTCAGGACCTCCGAGGCGGCAGACATCGGCAGCCCCTTGTAGAAGTCTTCCAAGCTAGCGTCAGTCATCTCGACCTCCATCCACTGTTCCATGATCTCGTCATAGCTCGCGCTCAGGATCTGCGAGGCGGGGTCAAGCTTGCGAAGCATGACTAAGCCCGTCGGCGCGCAGTCGATGAGGGTGACTTCCAGGTCGGGGCGGTAACGCTGCAGGATCGGAACCAGTTTCCACACGTCGCCGGTCCAGTAGGATTTCAGTTCCACATCGCGGCGTTGGCCGGGGCGCCGCTCCCGCTCGGTCATCTCCGCGTTCAGGGGCAAGCAATCATGCATGAAGATGACGCCGTCGGACCCCATCGCCTTTTCCGTATTGATGAAATCGCGTAGCAGGAATTCGAAAAGATGCATCCCGTCCAGGAAGGCTAGATCGACGCCCTCGGGGAAGAAAGCCTTCAGGCTGCGCGTCTGGAAGAAGTCGTCGCTGGTGGTCTGGAACAGGTGAAGTTCGGGCTTCGCGCTCATGATGTCTTCGCGGAACATGAACTTCGGATCTACGCCTATGCTCGGCAGATCGATCCGCCTCAGGCTCTTGCCGATGTTCACGCCGATTTCAAAGTAGGAACGGGCCCCGCAGGCCGGTGCAAAACGTCCCAGGAACTCGAGGTACTGAACGCCGCCGTGAAGGTGACGAGGAAAAGCCGTTGTCATGATTCCGCTCCATTTGGGGCAATAGCTTGGTTGGTCTGGGCCCATTTCACCAGCTGCCGCACGCCGTCACGGAATGGCACCTGCGCCGACCAGCCCAGCCCGTCGCGGGCCTTGGCGACATCAGCTACGGCATGTCGAATATCGCCGGCCCGATAGGCGCCGCTGATGCGACGGCCTTGGCTCTTCAGCTCCAGATCTTCGAGGATCATGTCTGCGGCGGCCAGGATCGACGAGGCCTCGCCCGAGCCGACATTGAACAGTGACCCCCCAGCGTCAGGCCGCAGGGCGGCGGCGACGAATGCGGCCACCACGTCATCGACGAAGATGAAGTCGCGGTAGATCTCGCCGTCTTCATAGATATCAAGGGGGCGGCCCGCCATCGCCTGCTGGCAAAAGATCGACAGCACGCCGGTGTAGGGGTTTCGCAGGGACTGACCGGGACCATAGACGTTCTGGAGCCGGAGTATGACGACATCCCACGGCGCGGGCGTCTGCTGCAGCAAGTACTCCTGCATCAGCTTCGTCGAGCCGTAAACAGATCCGGGGCGCGGGGGGAGGCTCTCGTGTGTGGGGGCGGGGGTCAGGGGACGGTTCTGATCGTCGAACAGGTCGAAGACGCCGTTGGCCATGGACGCGACCGAACGAGGCTCGGGGGCGGCCGTGCGACCCTCGGCGTCGATATAGGCGCCCTCGCCGTAGACGGCGCGCGTGGCCGCCAGAACCACCCGCTGCGGAGGCGTTTCCAAGGCTTTCAGAGCTTCGATCAGATTGGCGCAGCCAACCACGTTCACCGCGGCGTAACGAGAGGGTTCGTCGGCGGACTGGCCGGTGCCGGTCTCGGCAGCCAGATGATAGACGATATCGGGGCGGGCTTGTTGGACGGCGGTCGAAAGTGCGGCGGCGTCGCGCACGTCGCCTTTGATCAGTACGCCGGCCAGGTCGAGTTGCGGCTGAGGACCGTGGACCTGTTCCAGTAGATTGTCGAAAATCACGACCGAGGCGCCGGCGTCAGCCAGGGCGCGCGTTAGTCGTGAGCCGATGAAGCCGGCCCCGCCGGTGATAAAGATTCGTTTGCCTTGCAGGGGCGCCATTAATTCAACTCCGCTCGCATTTCTGCCGGGTCGCCAGCGCGACGGCCAGATCGAAAATATCATTGACTTGCCGGCTGAGGACGTCTCGCCCGTAGCGGGCGCCAAGTCGCTGTCGCGCGGTGGTCAGCATGTCGTGCCTCGCTTGCTGATCCGCTAGCATCAGGCGCAGGGCTTTGAGCCACTGTTCGCTTGTGGCGGCAAGCGCTCCGGCGCCTTCGGCGCAGGCTTTGTGGTAGACGGGCAGGTCGGAAACGACGGCGGGGATGCCGCAGAAGGCGTACTCGATCCACTTCGTATCGGCCTTGCAGCGATTGAAGGGCGTGTCCTCAAGCGGGGCTATGGCCACCCACCAACCCAACTCGTTCAATCGCGTCAGGAAGGCCGAATAATTAGGCTCTCCGCGGAAGTGGGCGACGCGCTCGCCGAAGGGAGCCAGCCTCTCGGGGGGGGGGATAGTGCCGAAGGTCTCGAACCGGAGATCCGGCATGTCTTCGAGGAGTTGCTCGATCGCTGGCAGGACCAGATCAAGATCCGCGCCGTGACCTCCGGTTGCCATGTAGCCGATGATCGGGCCCGTGGACGGCAACGGTTCCATCAGAGTCGAGGGCTGGACAGAGCAATAGATGTCGCCGGCCGTAATCGGGACGGTCACGTCATGCTCGACCAGACGGTCGGCCAGGG
This sequence comes from Brevundimonas sp. NPDC090276, assembly GCF_044772165.1. NCBI lineage: Bacteria > Pseudomonadati > Pseudomonadota > Alphaproteobacteria > Caulobacterales > Caulobacteraceae > Brevundimonas > Brevundimonas sp. NPDC090276. The sequence continues at coordinate 582,493 of NZ_JBIVYK010000001.1, forward strand.
CCGGCGTGGACGCGTAGACCAGATCGCTAGCGTTCAACGCGGCTCTCAGGGCGGCGACCCTTTCCGGCTGGTTGTAGTAGTTATACTTGGCGCGGCCGAGGCTTTCGGGGACGGCCAGAAGGTCGTCGTCCAGATGAAAGATGACGGCCGCGCCCAGAGCTCTCGCCGCGGCCGTTAGGCCCAAGGCGCCGGGCGACGTGTAGCGGGACAGCACCAGAATGTCGGGTCGGATGCGGTCGACCAGGGCCTGGGCTTCGGTGATTGAGCCCCAGGCGGGGTCGTGCGCCAGGATCTGGAGGTGAACGCGCCCGGCTGCAACATCGTCGGCCAGGGGTTGACTGAAGCTGATCGTCTGTGTTGCGCCGACGGCGTCACACAGGATCAGGATACGGCGGGAGGTCAGCATGTCGAGCCGCCGATCCGGGACGGCGCCGCCGGCGTATCGAAGCGATGAGAGGCGAGCATCAGCAACTCGACAAAACGTCGCCTGACATGATCGGCGCCGAGCGGCATCGCCAACTGCTTCGTGAACTGCCTTTGCCGCGCCAAGATCATGGCGGGGCGCAGCCGCACATCGCGATGGAACGCAAGCCAGTCGCGGGGGCGGCGGATGACCGTCAGCCCCTCGTAGTTGCCGATGTCCATGACGCCTTCGGGGTCGGCCCAGACGGCGGTGGGCAGGCCGGCCAGCACCATGTCCAACAGCACGCTGGAGGGAGCCGAAACGCCATAGGCGAACGCGCCGAGATCGACCTCATAGATCGGCCGCGCGTCCATTCTCGCGTTTGTCGGAGGGGCGATGCCGTTCCGCATGAGAAACTGTCCGCCCGGATGGGGGCGCAGACACACCGTCTCGTTACGCGCGGCGAGATGAGTGCAGAAATGCCCGAAGTCAGCCATGAAGCCTTGGCGCAAATCGCCGCTGGCGCTGAGGCGGACGGAGTGTAGATTTTCGCATACCATCCCTTCCGCGGACCTGGCGCGTCCGGTCGGTTGCTGCAACAGTAAGCCGGGTCCGGTCGTGAAGACCTTGTCCCGCTCGGACCATGCCATCGACGTCAGGCGGTCGGCGGGCGCCCAAGCGGCCAGGATGTCCGCCGCGAAGCGCACGTTCCTGCCGTGCGCAAGGTCGTGCTCCCGGTTCTGAAGGAAGCCAATGCACTCGTATCCGTGTTGCAGGGTGACGCGTGTATAGCCGCTGGGCGCGGCCCGGAAGACATCGTGCGTTTCGGTGTGCGCGGGCAGGTTTGATTCACTGGCTGTGACGATGGCGCCGTAACCGTCTTGCAGCAGGCGATAGGCGGCGAACGGGCTATCGTACTCGGCGATCGATGTCCCGCATTCGGCCGCAAGCTTTTGCAGCGCCGGCACCCAGATTTTCTGCTTGTCGCGCGGCGCGAACTTTTGGGAGCAGAGGAAAAGGACGTCGACATTCATTTCGCGCGCCAGAAGCGCCACGGGGCGAATGACGTTGACGTCTTGCAACAGGTTGAAGAGGAATACGATCCTTCGGCGGTTCACTGGGCCGGCGCCTCTTTGAACGGCGCGCTCTTCTCCGAAAGGAAAAAGACCACGCCCGGCGTCAGTTGCGCCAGGACTTCACGCAAGATGGAAATGCCTTCGGCGTAGCCGGACAGGAGCGGCGTTGCGGCGAGCGGATGCTCGGCGATGTAGGATTCCAACGGGTTCCCTGGCAGAATGTCGTTGAGCGGCACTTGAAAACCGCCACGCTCGAGACGTTCCCCAAACTGCACGCACTTCTCTTTCACTCCGGCGGCCAGACAGGCCTCGCCGGCGGGCGAGATGCGGATCTGAAGGCCATTCGGTTTTCTGATGAAGCGAAGGTCGTCGGTCTTGCGGCTTTCGCTGAAGGGCGCGGTGACCGAGAGATGGTTCATGGATTTCGCTAGGTCGGAGCAGACGTTTGGACTGACATAGCCGTGGATGATGCCGCCGCGGCCCTTGTTCCAAGGTTCCGATTCGTCACGGCTCAGAGGTGTGAGGTCCTTGAGGAATCTGGCTAGCAGAGCGGCCTCCTGCGCGGGGTTGCCCCACCGCCCGAGCGTCTTCGCCAAGACATGCATATGCGGCCTGCTGGCCTTGAGCCGCCCGTCGCGAATGTCGTCGGCCAAGCTGTCAGCCGAGGAGTAGATAAAGTCGCCCAGAGGTTCATACAGCGGATAGGCAGGTGACAGGACCTGGGCGCCCCCTGTCAGCGCCGTGACGGAGCGGTTCAGCGACTTGGCGATGCTGAAGGGCTGGGCACTCACCGGGATGAAGGCCGCGAGACTTTCCGTCAACGCCGCGCTCTCCGCCGCAAGGCTCCATTCATCGACGGTGAACGGAATGTCCAGTCGTCTCAGCAGGGCTAGCCCGCCGGGCGTGAGGGCGCGACGATTGGTCAGGACGCGGAGGCGAACCTCGTAACCTCGTCGCTGCAATATTCTGAAGGCCTGAGCGTGGGCGCTGAGGTCGGGCAGTCCAACGGTGAAGCTCGGGTGGTCTCCGACGCCAAACCAGGCGAAGGTGATCCGACGCTCGGCGCGCGCGACCTGCAACTTTGCGTCGACAAGTTCAGCGATCGCCTCTTCATCGAAATCGTCGAATGGATCGTTTAGAACGTGCCCTTGAACGCCGGGCATATATGTTTGGAACACCTCCCGCATTCTGGGCGTGGACGTCAGGAAGAAGTCGCAGTACGGCGCGATGGCCCGGAGCCACTCGCGGTGACGCACGTGGCGGCTGTCCTGATGTTGGCTGAAGTAGTCGTCGAACCCGTCGATGCCGACGTGGCGGCCCAGAAGCCGCAACTGACGGGCAAGCACGAGGCTTCGCGCATCTTCGCACTTGCTGAAGAGATAGAGGTCGTGATCCGGCGCCAGTTTCGCGGAGAACTGAGAAATCGGCACCAGGTCGAGCGAATAGCCAAGGGCCTGTAGCTGCGGAGCGATCCTCTGATAGCGGATGCGCGTGCCAGCCAGGGCCGTGTGACCTTCCGTGAGCAGGACGACGGCGATCCTCATCAGTCCAGGCGCCTGATCTGGGCGGTGCGGGCCAATATCTGTCCCCATTCTTCCATGGAGACCAAGTCGGCGCCCAGAACATCCGTGCGCTCTGGCGGGCGACGAACCGTATCGAGCGCACTGATCCCGGTCGTGTTGAGATGGGTCCAGCCGGCGCGGATCGCCTTCAGGCAGAAATCGAGGCCGTAGCCGTCGAACGGATAGGCGTCGTCATCAAGCCCGCCGATCTCGTCCCAGGCTTTTCGGGATACCAGCGCGAACTCAAGGCCGTTGGCGACGACCGGATAGGTCATGCAGGGGAAAGCCGCCGTCGTGACGGGCGTGGCGAAGGCTAGGCTGGGGCCGGCCAGCAAGTCGATGTGCGAGGGGAAAATCCCTGCGGAATGGAACGCCAGCGGTGCGCCGTCGCGGAAGCCGGACTGATGAATTCGCATGCATGACGCGGTGGCTGCACGGCGATAGGTTGCGAGGGTCCGGATGGTTTCCAGGGTTCTGAAATCATGCAGGACGACGTGCTGATCCAGCAGCAGCATCCACGGGGAACTCACCTCTTCGACTGCATAATTCAGCGCGGCGGACGGGGTCATGCCTCGCGGGCAATCGACGCGAAGGAGAGTGCCGGAAAAGGCATCGTCGAGATCGGCCGGAACCTCGATGTCGCTGTCGATGGCCAGCAGAACGTCTAGGCGCGAGGCGAGGGTTTGCCGGGCCAGGCTGCGTAGCAGAGGACGCAGACTGTTTGGGCTCGAGACCCGGATAACGGCCGTGATGCGCTCTCGCGACGGGAGCGACAGCGAGCCAATCTCCAGAACCGGCGTTGCGACGGACTCATCTACGGGAAACGCCAGGGCGGACGGCGACAGTGCCGAAGCCTGCATGAAGCGGATCGCCAGAAGTCGTGATCGGGTCTGTTGCTTTTGATCGGACGCGCCAGTCAGGCTCAGGCTAGGGTAGGGCTGGCCGCGGTTGACAGGTTGCAGCGAGGCGAAGCTTTCGCTCATAGGTGGAAGTCTGACGGACAGGTGCGGTTCCGCAGCCTCTTCGGCGCAGACGACATAGGACCCGGCGCCGTCCGTCATTCGTCGCGAAATCATGACGCAGAGGCTCGGCAGGGCGTCCGCCGAGAAGCGCAGCACGGCCTGGCCTCCCCGGAAGAGCCGCGGTTCGAGCGTCGCGGCCGCGGCGAGATAAGACTGCACGCTGGCGTCAAGCGCCTGGGCGTTCCGGGGCGTGACGGCGACGCCCGCCTCCGCTAGCCACGTGCGCGCGTTCTGGCCGAAGATTCGCTCGTTGCCAGTTGCGCCTCTAAGGTCGACCTGAATTTCGGAAAGGACCGGCGGCGGCGCGTCAGGCCAGCCAAGCAATTCCTGTGTCAGGACGCGGCTGTAGTCGCGGATACGGCTGCTGCCCTCGGATCCACGTCCCAGCAGTTGCAGTTCAGCGGCGTGCGCGCCGCCGCGATACAGCGAGGGAAAAGCCAGCACAAAGCCATCCAGAACCTCGCCCGCGCGGCTGCATACGACGCAAAGAACCGGCTGGAACGGGTTCTCCAACGCCAGTGCGACCAAGCCGCCCTGCGCGCTGACCCAGGCTTCGCCCACAGGCGCAAGCCTGTTGCCTTGGGCGACGAACTGGAACGCCCGGAGCACATGACCAGTCGCGGATTTCCCGCCTCGCAAGGCCTTGAGGCGTAGCGTCAGTAGATTGTCGCTCACGAACCAAGCGTCGTCGACCGGGGCGTGCAGTGCATTCAGATCGGGCGCCTCGCCGGCGACGAGCTTCACCCGTCTACGGCTGCCCTTGATCCCTGCCAGGTTGTCCGCAGCGCGTCCGCCGACGCGGCAGAAGATTTCCGCGGCATGACCCAGGCGTCCCGGCAGACCAGAGCCGGCCGCGTGTCGGGCGATGAGGCCCGCAGGCTGCTTGCCGAGTGTGAGGATGGCGGACGTCGCTTCGCCGACGAGCTGCGAAGCAGCGGTCCAAGTGACAGGATGAGCCGGGAGGGCGTTCGACGCTTCGGCAGCGAAGCTGAGCACTGCGGGGCCGGGATCATCGAGAGCGAACGCCCGTCGACCTTCACGCTCACCGTGGCGAATATAGTGAATGAGGGGATTGGCGCCGGCTTCGCGGATGTCTGGATAGGCCGTTAGGTAGCGATCGCCGTCAAATGACGGGCTGGGCGCCGAACCTTTGGCTGCACCGAACTGTAGATAATGAAGGGCGGCTTGGCGGCCGGCCTTACCCAGGCCGTTCGTCTCCGCGTACCAAGCCGCATCGAAATGGGCGCTCGCAAGCAGCAGGGTTGCATCCGACTTCTGCTCGGGCGTCAGGGCCTTGACGTCGGACAGGGTGCCAACGCGGCCCTGCCGGTTTTGAATATAGTGCAGAAGCGGGTGGGTGTCGGAAGCGGCGGCGTCGGGATAGGTGTTGACATACCAGCGCGCATCGAAGCGAGCGCTGGCCTTACGTCCTTCACGAGCGCCGTGTGTCATGTAGTGCGACAGGGGATCAACGCCCGCCTTAGCGACGTCGGGGTATTTCTGGAGATACCATTGGGCGTCAAAGAGCCCGCTTGCGCGGATAAGCTCTATGTCTCTGGGCGAGCGTGGCTCCGCCAGTGCCCTGCGAAACCGTGCGATTCGCTTCGACAGGCTGGAGCGGCGTTCATTCTTCAGCGCATTCACGAAATCAAGATCCAGAGTGCAGAAAACTGTTCAAGCATGGATGTGGCGGCGCCGGCTACGCAGAACAGATTCCGAGTCGTTGGTAAAGGTCGGCGACCCTAGTTTGATAGGACGCCATATCGAAGCGGCTGACGTGTTGTGCTCCCTTTTCGCTCAATTCGCTTCTCAGCGTCTCATCCGCGTCGAGCAACTGAATGCCAGCCTTGATGGAGTCCACATCATAAGCGTCGACGAACAGAGCGGCGTCGCCGGCGACCTCCGGTAGAGAGCCTAGGCGGGACGTGAGGACGGGGGTGCCTAGCAGCATGGCTTCCAAAACAGGCAGACCGAACCCCTCGTACAGAGAGGGAAACAGCACGCCCCGGGCACCTCGGATCAAGCTGATGAGCAGGTTGAAAGGCATGTAGTCGAACCGGCGTACGCGATCATCGCCGCGAGCCGAGAGGTTCGCCAACAGGTTGTTTTCGTCATCGTCCAGCCAGCCGCGCCCGCCGACGATGACGAGGGGCGCGGTCACGCCTGACGCCAGATAGGCTTCTATGATGCGGGCCAAATTTTTCTTGGGCTCAACAGCGCCGAAATAGAGGAAATAACCCTTCCATTCGAGGCCGAGCACCCCTTCGATTTCGGCCACGACGAGGTTCTCGTCGCGTCCGGCGAGGGCGGGCGGGATGCTGACGGCCTGATAGGTGTTGGTGATCCGGTGCTCGTCGATGTGCATCCACTCAACTAAATCGCGCTTGGTCTGTTCGGACACCACGACGATATGATCGGCGCGGTCGAGCGACCGTCGGAGCCGCGTTGCATAGGCGGTGCTGTCATCCACGGTCGTGTGCGGCAGGCGCAACGGGATCAGATCATGAACCGTGACGATATTAAGGACATCGCGGGCGTAGATTGGCAGGGGGCAAGTCCAGTGCATGACTGCCGGAGGCGCGGTCCCTTTCTCGAAGGAGACTGGGGTGAGGCTTCCGTACTTGTCGAACGCCCTGTTCGCCAAGGTGAAGAGGTTCGGACAAGACCAAAAAAGATCGACCGACGGCCGTCCCCCGCCTGCTGCCGGCCAGATGACCTGGTCGCTGGGTTCGACGGCGAAAGCGGTCCGACCAAAGCGCGACGTAAGCGTCCGCCGCCAACGCTCATTCTTGTTGATCCGATGCCTCGGCGGCGGTCCGTCAGCGATCGCTGCAAGATTGGCTAGGGGATCGTCCGAACGCTTGCTCGCCGGGCCGTACAGGGCTTGGGGCGAGAAGCCGACGCGCAGGGCGTGCGCCAGATTTCGGCCATACGTCGCGATGCCCGAGCCCTTGGGAAGGGCAAGGTTGAAACCGTCGATACACACGGAAGGCCGCGCGGCTTTAGCCGAAGTCTTCAGGAGATCTTCAAACGACACTTCGGAATTGCACTCATTTCGATTGAAACCGCAACGCAAAGGAGGGATGTGCGCAGTCGAAAAAATAGCCGCCTACGCTGCCGAGGGCGGCCATCCCCCAGCGCTCCTCAATGCGCTGAGGCCGAGCTTGCCGATCTTTTCACTAATCCAGTAAGAGCTCTCGATCAGCTTGTCGAGGTCGTAGCCGGTCGAGAAGCCGGCGCGTTCCAGCATGTAGACCAGGTCCTCGGTGGCGATGTTGCCGGTCGCGCCCGGCGCAAACGGGCAGCCGCCGATGCCGCCGACGGAGGCGTCGAGGATGTCGATCCCGGCCTCGACCCCGGCATAGGCGTTGGCCAGGCCGGTGTTGCGGGTGTCGTGGAAATGCAGGCGCAGGGTCGCCTCTGGCGCGGCCTTGCGGGCGGCCTCGACCTTTTTTGTGACGCTCCACGGGTCGCCGACGCCGATGGTGTCGGCCAGGGCGATCTCTTCGACGCCCAGGGCCGCGATGCGGGCGACCAGTTCGCTGACCTGTTCGACCGAGACCTCGCCGTCGAAGGGGCAGCCCCAGACGCAGGACAGGGTGGCGGTCAGCTTTGGCGTCGCGCCGGGCACGCTTTCAGCATTGGCGCGGCCCGCCATGATGTCGGACAGCATCTGCACCTGCTGGTCGACGTTCAGCCCCTGGTTCTTCAGGCCAAAGCCGTCGGTGGCGGACATGGCGACATTGACCTCGTCCACCGCGGTGCCCAGCGCGCGGTCATAGCCCTTGCCGTTCAGGACCAGGCCGATGCGGCTGTGACCCTCGGCGGGGGGCAGGGCGGCCATGACCTCTTCAGCCCCGGCCATCTGCGGCACATATTTGGGGTGGACGAAGCTGACGGCCTCGATCCGTTTGGCGCCCGCGGCTTCGAGACGCTGCACGAAGTCGGCGCGGACGGCGGGCGTCAGCACGGCCTTTTCGTTCTGCAGGCCGTCGCGCGGCCCGACCTCGACGATCTGGATGAAGCGTCCCATCAGCGCGCGCTCCGCTGGCCGGCCCCGGCGGGGGCGTAGACGGTCAGGCGCACGTCGTCGCCCGAGGAATAGTTGTGGCCGCTGACCACGCCGACAGCGCGTCCGGCGGCGCCCAGATCAGCCAGGGCGCGGCGGAACTCTTCGTCGTCGTGGGCTTCGACAATGGCGGGGCGGCCTTCGGCCAGGGCGCGGGCGGCGCCGGGACCGTCGGTCAGCTGGGTGTCGCGGCCCGTCAGGAAGACGAAGCTGGGCTCATGGAAGCCGGTGATGGCCACCGGCCCGGGATAGCGGCCCTGGGCGGGGCTCAGCTCGGCGGACTCCAGCGTCTTCACCAGGCGCGGGGCGATGGAGAGGGGACGCAGTTGGCGGATGGTCCCGGCCAGACCGGCGTGGGCGATGACGCCGCACAGGATGGCGGCCAGAACCCCGGTGATCGCCGCCCGGTTGACCAGCAGGAAGCCGCCGACCGCCGCGGCCATGACGGCGAAGACGATGGTCACGGTGGCCCAGGTCTGGGCTGTCGAGCGCCCGAACTCGGTCAGCCCATAGACAGTGATGGCGCAGATGATCACGGCGGCGAACAGGCCCAGCAGAGCGCCGGAAATGCGCGAGACCTTGCCGATCGGCTGGGTCAGGGCGGCGGCGGCCAGAAGCGCGATCGCGCCGAAGGTGGGCAGGGTGTAATGCCACAGCTTGGTCGGGGCGATCTCGAACATCAGCCAGGCCGGGACCAGCCAGCAGACGGCGAAGCGGATGGCCGGCTCGGCGCGGCGATGCCAGCCCGTCGACAGGGCGGCGGGCAGCATCAGGGTGACGGGGAAGAGCAGCAGGGGCGACAGCAGGGCGTACATGCCGATGAAGCCGCCATGGCTTTCGTGGGCGCCTGCCAGCTTGGGCGCCAGATCGCCGCCGATGGCCTCACGCCAGAAACCGCCGTCGGTGGCGATGGTGATGGCGATGGCCCAGGGCCCGACCAGCAGGGCCACCAGAGGCAGGCCCCAGCCCCAACCCAGACGCCCCAGCCACCTGATGTTCCGGTCCCAGACCGACAGGGCGATGATCGACAGGACCACGACCAGCAGCCCGATCGGTCCCTTGATCAGAATGGACAGTCCGATGCCCAGCCAGAACAGCAGCTTGTGCCACCGCACCGGTTTCTCGCCCGCTCGCGTGGCCATATAGATTCGCGCCAGCGCCGCCATCGACAGGGTGGTCAGGCCGCACAGCATGGCGTCGGTCTTGGCGATGCCCGCCTCGGACGACAAAAGGAAGGTCGCGCCCAGCATGGCACCCGCCAAAAAGCCCGCGCGGTGGCCGAACAGGGCGGCGCCGGCCCAGGCCACGGCCCAGGCGGCCAGCATGGCTCCGAACAGCGACGGCAGGCGATAGGGCTGGATGTTGCGGTCCTCGACGTCCGAGGTCAGGGCCACGGCGGCGGCCTGCATCCAGTAGATGCCGACCGGCTTCTTCCAGCGCGGTTCGTCCTGGAAGCGGATGTCGACATAGTCGCCGCTTTCCAGCATCTGCGCAGTGGCCTGGGCGAAGCGGCTTTCGTCGCGGTCCAGCGGCGGCAGCAGCATCAGGCTGGGCAGGCCGGCGATCAGGGTCAGCAGGGCCGCCAGAACGGGGCCGCGCCAGCCGGCGATGAGGTGATCCAGGTTCGGGCGGTTCATGGCGCTGTCGTACCACGCCGACGACGCCCCCCGGAAGCTTCAGCTTTGCATCCGTCGCGCGGCGCCCGTTTTCCTCGACCCCGCCGATGCGCTACAGAGCGACGGATGATCGACAGCCCTGCTTCCACGCCTGACATTTCCGTCCCCGATATTTCGGTGGTCGTGCCGGTGCACGATGAATCCGGCGCCGCCGTGCCTCTGGCGCGCGAGATCGCCGAGGCCTTCGCCGGTCGGTCCTACGAAATGATCTTCGTCAACGACGCCAGCCGGGACACCACCCTGGCCGAGCTGCAGGCGGCGATGGCGGACCTGCCGGCCTTGCGGGTCCTGTCGCATTCGACCAACGCGGGCCAGAGCCGCGCGGTGCGCACCGGCGTCCTGGCGGCGCGCGCGCCCATCGTGGTCACCCTGGACGGCGACGGCCAGAACCCGCCCGCCGACGCGCCGCGCCTGGCCGACGCCCTGATCGCCGCCCCCGCCAACGTCGCCCTGGTCGGCGGCGTTCGCGCCAAGCGCCAGGACACGAACGCCAAGCGTCAGGCTTCCCTGTGGGCCAACCGCATCCGCAAGAAGCTGCTGTCCGACGACGCCGACGACACCGGCTGCGGGCTCAAGGCGTTCCGCCGCGACGTCTTCCTGCGCCTGCCCTACTTCGATCACATCCACCGCTATCTGCCGGCCCTGATGATCCGCGAGGGGTACGAGAACCGCTACCTCGACGTCGATCACCGCCATCGCGAGACGGGTCAATCGAAATACACCAACTGGGGCCGGTTGCGGGCGTCCTTCTCGGACCTGCTGGGCGTGATGTGGCTGAAGTCGCGCTCGCGCCGCCCGGGCGCCATCAGCGAGTTCTGATCGGACCATTCTGGTCTTTGGGGCCATATGGTCGTGCGACGGAAACAGGGTTAAGCAGGGCGATCTGGAGGGGACGCCCATGCTGATCGCCATACCGCTGCTGATCGTGCCGGTCGTGATCTACAATCTGGTGATCCTGCTCGGCGGAGCGGGCGCTGATCCGCTGCTCGGGCCGACGTCGGTGCTGGGCGAGGTGCTGTTCCGCGTGCCCATGACCTCGGGCGCGACGTGGAGCATCAGCATCGGCGACCTGATCCTGTTCCTGTCGCTGATACTGCTGTTTGTCGAACTGCTGAAATCGACCTCCAGCCAGCGGGTCGCCATCGTCAATCACGCCCTGTCGATGGCGCTGTTCGTAATCTGCCTGGTTGAGTTCCTGCTGCTGCCGGGGTTTGCAGGCTCGGTCTTCTTCCTGATCCTGACCATGGTGCTGCTGGATGTGCTGGCGGGCTTCATCGTCACTATCATCGCCTCGCGGCGCGACTTCGACCTGAACCCACGCTAGCGCAGGATTAGCTGAAGGCGACGAAGACCAGGGCGACCACGGTCACGTCGAACAGGCGGGCGGCGAGGTTGAGGACGGCCAAGGGGCAAACTCCGGTCGAAGACGTCGGAGCCGTCGCAAACGCCGTGCCATCGGCCGGAGGGGCCTAGATTTCGGTCTGCGCCGCCTTGCCCACGCGGGGACGCCGGTCGCGCTTGCCCGAGTATTCCGCGCCCAGATAGGTCGAGCGAGCGGCGTCCAGCACCGGCGGGCCGCCCTTCAGACCGCGCTTCTGTCCCTTCTGGCCCAACACCTGAGCGGCGAACAGCGCAGGGGGCGCGAGGGGCGACACGGCAGGCTTTGCCGGGGAGGCGGCATGATCGACCCGCTCTTCCGCCGGAACGACCGCGCGCGAGGCCTCTTCGGCTTTGGCCGCGCGACGGTCACGGCCGCGTCGGTCGCCCTCGCGGCGTTCTTGCACCGTGGGTCCCTCCAGAGGGCCGACCGGGCGCACGCTGTCGGTCATTTGCCGGCGCCGGCCAGACGGTCGATCTGGGCGCGCATTTCGTCCATCTGGCGGCGCATCTCGTCCAGGGCCGGATCGGCCTTGGCCGTCGGAGCAGGCTCGGGCGTCTTCTCCGGCTCGACCTCGGGACGGCCATAGGCGGCCATGCCGGGGAACATCTTCATGGCGCGCTCGAACATGGCCATGTTCTGGCGCACGGCCTCTTCCATCAGGCCGCCGCCGGGCGTGCCGGCGAAGGCGCGGCTGAACTGGCTGCGCAGCTGCTCCTGCTGGCGGGTGAAGCTGTCCAGCGACATCTCCAGATAGGAGGGCAGGACCGACTGCATCGAGTTGCCGTAGAAGCCGATCAGCTGGCGCAGGAACTGCACCGGCAGCAGGGCCTCGCCGCGGCTCTCTTCCTCGAAGATGATCTGTGTCAGGATCTGACGCGTCAGCTCATCATTGGTCTTGGCGTCATAGACAACGAATTCGACCCCCTCGCGCACCATCTGCGCCAGGTCTTCCAGCGTCACATAGGCGCTGGTGGCGGTGTTATAGAGCCGCCGGTTCGCATACTTCTTGATGACGACGACGCCGTCACGGGTTTTTCCGCCCTCGGATTTCTTGTCGTTCACGCTTGTTCTCGCGTTGTTGCAACGCCGCACTATCACGCGTTGCGGACGCGAAGACCAGAGGGCGCCGCAAGGTCAGGCCGCGCCGGGCGCCAGGACGACCCCGATCAGGATGGCGGCCCAGTGAACGCCCGCCCCCGCGACGACGAAGCCGTGCCAGATGGCGCGACGGAATTTCACCTTCTGGCTGATGAAGACGAAGACGCCCGAGGTGTAGATCAGCCCGCCCGCGACCAGCAGGCCCAGGGCCAGGGGGTGCACTGTCTCGATCATCGGCTTCAGCGCGAAGATCGCCACCCAGCCGAACAGGACATAGACCGCGCTCCAGAAGATGTCCGAGATGCGCGGCGCGAACATCTTCACCGCCACCCCCGACAGGGCGATGGCCCAGACGGCGATTGTGAAGCCGATCGACCAGGCGCCTTCGAACCTCTGGGTGGTGAAGGGGGTGTAGCTGCCGGCGATCATCAGGAAGATGGCCGCCTCGTCGAGGCGCCGCAGCACGGGCCGGGCGGCGCAGGGGTGGGTCTGGTTGTAGATGGTCGAGGCCGTCAGCATGGCCAGCAGGCAGACGGCGTAGATCGCGGTGGCCACCACGCCGCTGACGCCGCTGTAGATCCCTGCCAGAACCGCCAGGACGACGCCGCCGACCGCCGCCAGCCCCAGACCCACGATATGGACCCACAGGTCGGCCAGTCGCTCGGCGCGCGACTGATAGTGCTCGATCATGTCGAGGTCATCGGGCGTCCAGACCCGGGCCGCAAAGGATTTAAGCCACACCAGCATCACCCCCCTGAAAAGCATCCGTCGGGCGTATCGTTCCCGTCAGAATACGCTCTCATGATGACGAAGTGCTGAACTTCGCACTTGCGAGAGGTGACGCGGAGTGTGCAATGCGGCACAACCTCGATCAGAATTTCTCCCCGGAGTGAATATTATGACTGACGTAGTGATCGTTTCCGCCGCCCGCACCCCGGTGGGCTCCTTCCTAGGCGCCTTGTCGACCCTGCCGGCCTCCAAGCTGGGCGAGGTCGCGATCAAGGCCGCGCTGGAACGCGCGGGCGTGGCCGCCGCTGACGTCGACGAGGTCATCCTGGGTCAGGTGCTGCAGGCGGGCGCAGGGCAGGGCCCGGCGCGTCAGGCCTCGATCGGCGCCGGCCTGCCCAATGAAACCCCGGCCTGGAGCCTGAACCAATTGTGCGGCTCTGGCCTGCGCGCCGTGGCCTTGGCCTATCAGCAGATCGTCCAGGGTGACGCGAAGATCGTCGTCGCCGGCGGTCAGGAAAGCATGAGCCAGTCGCCCCACACGGCCCAACTGCGCAACGGCCAGAAGATGGGCGAGTTGGGCTTCAAGGACAGCATGCTGCAGGACGGCCTGATCGACGCCTTCCACGGCTATCACATGGGCCAGACGGCCGAGAACATCGCGAACAAGTGGTCGATCGACCGCGCCGCCCAGGACGCCTTCGCCGTCGCCTCGCAGAACAAGGCCGAGGCCGCCCAGAAGGCCGGCAAGTTCGTCGACGAGATCGCCCCTGTGACCATCGCCACTCGCAAGGGCGATGTGGTCGTGGATCAGGACGAATACATCCGCCACGGCGCCACCCTCGAGGCGATGGAGAAGCTGAAGCCCGCCTTCGTCAAGGACGGCTCGGTGACCGCCGCCAACGCCTCGGGCATCAACGACGGCGCCGCCGCCCTGGTGTTGATGTCGGCTGATGAAGCCAGGGCGCGCGGTCTGGAGCCGCTGGCCCGCATCGCTTCGTGGGCCACGGCGGGCGTCGATCCGTCGATCATGGGCACCGGCCCGATCCCGGCTTCGAAGAAGGCGCTGGAGAAGGCCGGCTGGACCGTCGCTGATCTGGACCTGATCGAGTCCAACGAAGCCTTCGCCGCCCAGTCGCTCTGCGTGGTCAAGGAGCTGGGTCTGGATACGACCAAGGTCAACGTCAACGGCGGCGCCATCGCCATCGGCCACCCGGTCGGCGCCTCGGGCGCCCGCGTCCTGACCACCCTGCTGCACGAGATGAAGCGTTCGGGCGCCAAGAAAGGTCTGGCCACCCTCTGCATCGGCGGCGGCATGGGTGTGGCCATGTGCGTCGAGCGCTAGGCGCTAGTCTCACAGGCTGAAAAGCAAAAGGCCGGCGGATCGCTCCGCCGGCCTTTCTCATGTCTGGAACCGCGGGGTCAGAAACCGCGCCGCCAGCTGCCGAGCAGGGCGTAGCCGGTAGGCGCGCCCGCGCGGTGCTGCTCGTCGCGGCTGGCCACGGCTTCCAGTTGCAACATGGATCCGCCGGGTAGGGGGTGCAGGCTGCGCACCGAGAAGTCGATCTGGCGCCCCGAGGGGCTGGCCGAGAATCGGCGCTCCGAGAAGGTGACGGCGTCGAAATACTCCAGCGGCACGTCGGCAAGGAAGGCGCTGAAGGTGCCGCTCTCGATCCTCAGCGGCTGGGAGACCTCCCAGGTCAGACGGCTGCACCCGAGCGCCCAGGACGGGCAGTCCGACTGCAGGGCCATGCGCCAGGTGGAACTGATCGCGGCGCTGGACAGGTTCAGGAACCGGCCCTCGATCTCGGTGCGGCCGAAGCCCGCCTCGCCGCTCAGCACCAGGCCATGACCCAGCGACAGGTCGCCGCCGAAGGCCGCGAAGCGGGTGCGCGACGGCAGGGCGAAGTCCGAACGCGTCGGCATATAGGCGCCCAGCGGCCCCATCTTCTCGTCCAGCGCCCCCATGCTGAACGACAGGCCGCCATGCTCGCCGCGCCAGTCCAGAGCCGCGCGGGCATAGGAGGAGACGTCCTGCTCGACCGAGCGTAGCGGGGCGCGGCGGTCGCCGGCGCCGGTTTCGGCGCTGAGGGTCAGGGGGCCGAAGCCCAGACCGTCGAACACCATGGCCCCGCGCACGGCATGGTCGGCCTGGGCCAGGGCGGCGAAGCTGTCGCCAGAGCCGGTGCGGAAGGGCGAGCGCGAACCGCCCTTGCCCTGCCAGGCGGAGAAGGACATGCGCCCGGCGCTGATGTCGAACAGAGCCTCCTGCTTGACCTCGTCGCCCAGCCAGGGAGCGTCGAAGGGGGTGTAGCGGTTCAGGATCGGCTCGGGCGTCTCGACCGGGACAGCGGCGACCAGCGACAACTTCGCCCCGCCGGGACCGTCCATCGTCACCTGCGACTGGCGCATCGGCGTGGGGTTTTCCGGCTGGTAGCTGCGGCGCGGGGCGATGCGGTAGGCTGCGCCCATGTCGATGCGGAACAGGCGCTGGTATTCGTCATATCCGATGGTCCCCAGGGCGCCGGTGCGGCCCATGGCGTCGCCGAACGGCCCGCCGACATAGGCGCCCGGTTCGATGGCGACATTCACCGCCGCACCCGTCGCTTGCGGCGAGGAGGTCGTCCCGACTGGCTGGAAGGCCTTGGCGATGTCCAGCAGGCCGCGGCCATAGACGGCGTCGACGCCCAGATCGCCAGCCTCGCGTCCGGTGCGCAGCAGGATGTCGACAGCCTGGCGACCTGTCAGATTGGGGAAGGCTTCCAGCAGCAGGGCCAGGGCTCCCGCCACGGCGGG
The DNA here is from genome assembly GCF_044772165.1 of Brevundimonas sp. NPDC090276. NCBI lineage: Bacteria > Pseudomonadati > Pseudomonadota > Alphaproteobacteria > Caulobacterales > Caulobacteraceae > Brevundimonas > Brevundimonas sp. NPDC090276. Next base: position 598,302 of record NZ_JBIVYK010000001.1, read on the forward strand.
CGAGGCGAAGGAGGTGCCGTTGACGCGCCAGCAACTGGTGTCCTCGCAGTCGACGAGGACGCTCACGCCCGGCGCCGATAGGAACCAGGACTGCGACACGCCTGCGCGGTTGGAGAAGTCGGCGATTACATCGTTCGCGTCGTGGGCGCCTGTGACGATGATGCCGCCGATGAAGCGCGGGTCGCTGGCGTAGCGGCCCGGCCATTCGGGATTGGCTCCGGCTTCGTTGCCCGAGGCGATGGCGAAGACGACGCCGGCGTTGATTGCGCGCTGCAGAGCCGCTTCGAAGGCGGAGCCAAGGGCGCCTTCGCCGCCGAGCGACAGGTTGATGACCTTGGCGCCGTTGGCGACGGCGTAGTCCAGGGCATTGGCCAGGTCAGCGCCGCGGAAACAGACTGTGCTGTCCGGCTTGGTGCAGTCGCTGACGTCGGCGCGGATCGACAGGATGGTCGAATTGAAGGCGACGCCGACGGTGCCGAAATTGTTGAACGGGGCGGCGATGACGCTGGAGACTCGCGTGCCGTGAGAATCGCTGCCCTGGACCTGGTTTCGTCCGGCGATGATGTCCGTGGAGCGCGGCGAGATGTTCACCGCCAGATCCTGGTGGTCCAGCTTGATGCCGCTGTCGACCACCCCGACCGTGATGCCGCGCCCGGTGGCGCCGGTCTGCCAGGCGGCGATGGCGCCGGTATTCGCCACCCCGTAGTTGCGCAGATATTCCGACGAGGTCGCCGACGGAATGGCCGGCGGCGGCGGTGGGGGAGGAGGCGGAGGAGGAGGCGGCGGCGGTGGCGGCGGTGGTGGTGGTGGCGTCACGACACCACCGCCCGTTCCACCGCCGCCTCCACCCCCACCGCCGCAGGCTGCCAGAGGCAGGGCCAGAAGGCTGACGACGCCGATTGAAAACGCTACGCTGCGCAGACGCGTGAAACCCACGGTCGCCTCCCCCAAAATCAGGGCGCCATTAGGCCATAGTTCGCGTCCTTGGCGAGCCCGTTTCCGAACTTGACCGGAAGGTTATTGCGTTGAGAGTATCGAAAAATCAGTCGCGCAGCAGTTCGTTCACGCCGGTCTTGGCCCGGGTCTGGGCGTCGACGCGCTTGACGATGACGGCGCAGTACAGCGACGGGCCGCCGTTCGGGTCGGGCAGGGCGCCTGGCACCACGACGGAATAGGCCGGAACCTCGCCGCGGAAGATCTCGCCAGTGGCGCGGTCGACGATCTTGGTTGAAGCCGACAGGTAGACGCCCATGGCCAGGACGGCGCCTTCGCGGACGATGACGCCCTCGGCCACCTCGGCGCGGGCGCCGATGAAGCAGCCGTCCTCGATGATGGTCGGGTTGGTCTGCAGGGGCTCCAGCACGCCGCCGATTCCGGCGCCGCCCGACAGGTGGACGTTCTTGCCGATCTGGGCGCAGGAGCCGACCGTGGCCCAGGCGTCGACCATCGAGCCTTCGTCGACGAAGGCGCCGATGTTCACGAAGGAGGGCATCAGCACGACGTTTTTCGCGATGTGCGCGCCGCGGCGGACGACGGCGCCCGGCACCGAGCGGAAGCCGGCGGCCTGATAGTCGGCGGCGCTCCAGTCGCCGAACTTGTTGGGCACCTTGTCCCAGAAGGGGCCGACGGCGGCGGGGTGGTCCGCCGACAGCGGCAGGGTCGGGGCGTGACCAGCGCGCATGATGACGTTGTCGTTCAGGCGGAAGGACAGCAGCACCGCCTTCTTCAGCCACTGGTGCGTGGTCCAGACACCGTCCTCGCCCCGCGTGGCGACGCGGGCCTGGCCGGCGTCCAGCAGGGCCAGGGCGGTGTCGACGGCGTCACGGACCTCGCCGCGCGTCGCGGCCGAGACCTCGGCGCGGGCCTCCCAGGCGGCTTCGATGACGGATTCCAGGTGGGTCAGGTCGGTCATTGCGGATCTCCGTCCAGCATGGCGGTGGTCAGGAAGGGGCCGACGGTCGCGGCCCGGTGTTGGATATGGTCGCCCTCGGCCGTGAAGGCCTTGGGGCCGACCAGAACCGTGGTCATGCCGATGGCGTGCGCCGGCTCCAGGTTCTTGGGCGTGTCCTCGAAGAAGCAGGCGGTGGTCGGGTCGACACCGAACCGCGTCAGCATCTTGTCGAAGGTGCGCGGGTCCGGCTTGGGGATCAGGTCGGCGTCCTCCAGGGCGAAGACCCCGTCGAAGAAGCGCGTCAGCTCCAGCTTCTCCATCACCCGCCGGGCGTGGCCGATCGAGCCGTTGGTGAAGATCAGGCGCGGACCCTGCAGTCGTTCCAGCGCCGCATGCAGGCCGGGATCGGGCGTCAGCACGTCCAGCGGCACGTCGTGGACCTCGGCCAGGAAGTCGTGCGGGTCGATCTCGTAGTGCATCATCAACCCGGCCAGGGAGGTGCCGTAGTCGTGCAGGTAGCCGCGCTGCACCGCCAGAGCCTCGGCCGATTCCAGGCCCGAGGTGCGCACCACGTACTGGTTGATGCGTTGCTCGACCTGTTTCAGGAACAGGCTTTCCGGCGGGTAGAGGGTGTTGTCGAGGTCGAACACCCAGGACCGGACGTGGCGCAGGTCTGCGCCGATCTCGGTGCTCGCCGCCAGCGGCGAGGTGCTCACCTCTGACGTCACTGGGCCTTCACCAGGGTGCCGGCCCCGAACTCGGTGAACAGTTCGACCAGCATGGCGTGGGGACGGCGCCCGTCCAGAATGACCACGGCCTCGACGCCCGCGCGGACGGCGGCCATGGCCGTCTCCAGCTTGGGGATCATGCCGCCGTTGGCGACGCCGGTGTCGATCAGGCCCTGGGCTTCTTCCAGGTTCATCTGGCGGATGATCTCGCCGTCCGCGCCCTTGACGCCCGGCACGTCGGTCAGCAGCAGCATCCGCTTGGCGCCGAGAGATCCGGCCACAGCGCCCGCCACCGTGTCGGCGTTGACGTTATAGGTCATGCCGTCCTCGGCCACGCCGATGGGGGCGATGACGGGCACCCAGTCTTCCGTCTCCGAAGCGATCAGGCCCTTGATCAGCTTGGGGTCGACCTTGGTCGGCTCGCCGACGAAACCGAGGTCGACCTCGTGTTCGATCATGCTGTCGGGATCGCGCTTGGTGCGCTTGGTTTTCTCGACCGTCAGCAGGCCGGCGTCCTTGCCCGACAGGCCGACGCCGCGCACGTCGGCTTCCTTGCCGGCGACGGTGATCCAGTGGGCGATCTCCTTGTTGACGGCGCCGGACAGGACCATCTCGGCCACCTGCATGGTGTCCTTGTCCGTCACGCGCAGGCCGTCGACGAAGGCCGATTTCACGCCGGCCTTGTCCAGCATGGCGCTGATCTGCGGCCCGCCGCCGTGGACCACCACGGGGTTCACGCCCATCAGCTTCAGCAGCACCACATCGGCGGCGAACTGTTTGGCCACGGCGCTTTCGCCCATGGCGTGGCCGCCGTATTTGATGACCACGGTCTCGCGATCATAGACCTGGATATAGGGCAGGGCCTCGGCGAGCGTCTTCGCCGTTTCCCAGCTGCGTTCCTCGGATTGCCGTTCAGTCTCTTGCATGATGGGCGCTCGATAGCGGCGAAGGGAAGCGGAGTCACGATTTCCCTCCAAGCCGGGGCATGAATCTCGCTCTTGATGTAGCCAAAACATCGCTTTCAATCGCGGTGAAGTCGGCTATCCAAGCGGCATGACTCTCTATCCGGTGATCATGTGCGGCGGCGCTGGCACGCGTCTTTGGCCGGTCTCGCGACCTTCCCGCCCGAAGCAATTCATGTCGATGGGGGGCGATCATTCGCTTTTCCAGGAAGCTGTGCTGAGAGCTGTCCCCTTGGCGGACGGCGGCGGTCGCGTGATTGTGGTCGGCGGCGTCGACCACAAGGCGTGGATCCTTGATCAGCTGGAACAGATCGAGGCCGACGCCCAGGTGCTTTTGGAGCCTGAGGCGCGCGAATCTGCCGCAGCCATGGCGGCAGCGGCCATCTGGACGCACGATCGTGATCCGAACGGGGTCAATGTCTTTATCGCTTCGGATCATCATATCCCCGATCATCAAGGGTTCAGGGCCGCGGTGCTCAGCGCTGTTGAGGGTGCACGGCAGGCTCGCATCGTCACACTGGGGATTAAGCCGAACGAGCCGTCCTCGGCATATGGCTATATCGCGCCGACTGGACAGGGACTGTCTCCGATCGCCGCCTTTGTAGAGAAACCGGAGCAGGAACAAGCGCTACAATATATCCGCGACGGCTATCTCTGGAACAGCGGCAACTTCATCGTCGCGTCCAATGTGTTGCTGTCTGAGCTGAGGGCCCATGCGCCTGAGATCGAAGGGGCGGTCAGGCATGCGGTCGAGACTTTGGGGCGTGGGACGGTTGGCGTTCTGGGCGACGCCTTTCGGCAGGCGCCCAAGGTCTCGATTGACTATGCCTTGATGGAGAAGACGTCGCTGGCATCGGTTCTTGAGGTCAACTTCAATTGGTCGGACCTCGGCGCTTGGGATGCCATTGCTGCAAGCGGGCAAGGCGAAGCGGGCGAACTCATTCTGGAGGATGTTGACGGCTGCCTGACACGAGCTGCCGATGGTATGCTGATTGCGGCGGTTGGCGTGCAGAATCTGGCGATTATCGCCGAGCCTGATGCAGTGCTTGTCTGTGATCTGAGCCGCTCTCAAGACGTGAAGAAGGTCGTCGAGCGCATTCGGGTGTCGTCGCCGCAGCATGCGGATTTCGCGCGCCGCACTGAGGAGCCGCTAGATGTTGGCTCCCGGCGCCTTCAGAACTGGTTGCGGCGCATGGCCTTGCCAACGTGGGCGACCTTAGGGCAGCGCGAAGACGGCGCCTTCGTGGAGGCGCTGGGGCTGAACGGCCGGCGATTGCCCGCTCCTCGGCGCGCACGGGTGCAGGCTCGCCAGATCTTTGTGTTTGCTCAGGCTGGCCTCATGGGGTGGCAGGGGCCATGGGTGCGCGCGGTTCGCTCGGGCATGGCGAGTCTGGAAACAGATTTCCTTCGCGAAGATGGTCTGATGCGCACCTTGCTGGACGCACAAGATCGTCCCTTAGACGAGGCGGCGATGGTCTATGATCAGGCCTTCTATCTTCTGGCGCTGGCGACGGCGGCGAAGTCCGGCGCGATTGATGGGCAGATGGCGGCCGCGCGCGGTGTAGCGGTTCGCGACGCCCTGGAAACCAGAGCCGTGCAAAATGGGGCGTTCAGGGAGGCTGGGGCGTTTCCGTTCCAATCCAACGCCCATATGCATCTCCTTGAAGCGGCTCTGGCTTGGGACGAGGTCAGCGACGATCCTGCCTGGGGGGCGCTGGCTGATCGTCTGGCGATATTGGCGCGGACAATCTTCATCGACCCGACCACTGGCCGGCTGGGTGAACTTCTCGATGGTATGTGGAGGCTGGAGAGTGGGGAACGTATCGAGCCCGGCCACCAGTTTGAGTGGGCCTGGCTGTTGGCCCGTCATGCTCGTCTTCGAGGAGAAAAGGCGGGGATGGACGTCGCACGACGTCTGTATGTTTCCGGGCGTGATGGGGTCAGTCAGCGCTACGACGTGGCGATCGACGCGCTGAACGGTGATGGTTCCGTGCGGATAAGCCAGGCTCGGCTATGGCCGCAGACGGAATGGTTGAAGGCGTCGCTGTTCATGGCGCGGGAAGCCGGCGAGGCGGATCGCGTCGCCTATATGGGGGATGCCGCCGCCGCCTTGAGAGCGCTTTGGATGTATCTCACCCCGGATGGGCTTTGGCGCGATAAGAAGCTTCAGAACGGAAGTTTTGTTGAGGAGGAGGCTCCCGCCAGTTCCTTGTATCACATTGTGTCAGGGTTCGTGCAGTTGGCTGAATTCTCACATTTACTTGACACAGATACGGACGGGGTTGGTCCATTAGGTTAACAGAATTTGTCTATTGATAAGGCTTGTGTAGCGCTCCGGCCACGGTCGAGATGCAACCTTTGGTAAAGGCAACGTTTGCGGCTCGACCGCCCACGGCAACGCTGATAAGGACCGGGTAGGCGACGTGTCCGTCGTCTTCGAACAACAGATCTCGGAGGGCCGCAAATATGCGCGTCAAGAGTTTGATCCTGGCATCCAGCGCGGCGGCGGCTCTGGCCCTGTCGGCGGGCGCCGCTTCGGCTGAGCCTGATGGCTGGTACGGCGCCATCGACGCCGGCTACCACATCATCGACGACATCAACACGGAAGCCTCGACCAACGGCGCCAACTGGAACTGGGAAGTGAACGACGGCTGGGCCGCGTTTGCTCGCCTCGGTTATCGCTTCAACCCCAACTGGCGCGTCGAGCTCGAAGGCGGCTATCGCTCGGGCGACATCGGCACCGTGCGCGCCGTCTCGGGTACGCAGGGCCTGTGCAACCTGACGCCGGCCACCGGCCCTTGCCATTCCCCGGAAGGCGACATCGAGTCGACCGCCGTGATGGCCAACGTCATCTATGACTTCGGCTATTCGGCCTGGGGCATCCGTCCCTTCGTCGGTCTGGGCGTCGGCGTGAACCACGTCAACGTCGACACCGCCGGTCGTCTGCGCGCCACCCCGGCGGTCAGCTTCGTCGCTGACGACAGCTCGACCAAGTTCGCCGCTCAGGCGATCGCCGGTCTGGCCTGGTCCGTTTCGGACCGCGCCAACATCGACCTGACCTACCGCTACCTGACGGGCGACGCCTCGTTCAACACGATCTCCTCGGGTGCGGGCGCCATCCAGTTCGGCGAACTGTCGGGCGACTATGACCAGTCGCACACCGTGACCCTGGGTCTGCGTTACGCCTTCGGCGCCGAGCCGGTGGCTCCCCCGCCGCCGCCGCCCCCCCCGCCCCCGCCGCCGCCGCCGCCGCCGCCGCCTCCGCCGCCTCCGCCGCCTCCGGCCAAGCCGGCTGCGCGTCAGTTCGTGGTCTACTTCGACTGGGATCGCTCGGACCTGACGGCTGAAGCCCGTTCGGTGGTGACGCAGGCCGCCAACTACGCCAAGTCGGGCGCTCCGACCCGCGTTCTGGTCGTCGGCTACACCGACACCTCGGGTTCGCCGGCCTACAACCTGGGTCTGTCCAACCGTCGTTCGCGCACCGTCGCTGACGCTCTGGTCGCTCAAGGCGTCAACGGCGGCGTGATCGCCCTCGACGGCAAGGGTGAAACCAACCTGGCCAAGCCGACGGCTGACGGCGTGCGTGAGCCGCTGAACCGTCGCGCCACCATCGACATCAACTTCTAAGTCTCAGAGGGACCGGTTCCGACTGGTCCCGATGACCTTGAAGGTCGATTAGATTGAGGGCGGTCGATCCATTCGGGTCGACCGCCCTTTTTCTTTGCCCAGGGCTTGGGCGGTCGACTGGAAATGGTCATGCTTGAACGCTATTTCGGCCTGACTGCATCAAGAGGATGAGCGCATGCGCGTCGCAATGATCGGCACCGGCTACGTCGGCCTTGTCTCAGGGGCCTGTTTCGCCGACTTCGGCCATGTCGTGACCTGCGTCGACAAGGACGCGGGCAAGATCGATCAGTTGAACGCCGGTCAGATGCCGATCTATGAGCCGGGGCTCGAGGATCTGGTCGCCGCCAACGTGCGCGACGGGCGGCTGTCCTTCGCCCTGGACGGCGCGGAGGCCATCCGCAAGGCCGACGCGGTGTTCATCGCCGTGGGCACGCCCTCGCGGCGTGGCGACGGCCACGCCGACCTGTCCTACGTCTATGCCGCCGCCGAAGAGATCGCCGATCTGATCGAAGGCTTCACCGTCATCGTCACCAAGTCGACGGTTCCGGTCGGCACTGGCGACGAGATCGAACGCATTATCCGCGCCCGCCGCCCCGACGCCGATTTCGCCGTGGTCTCAAACCCTGAGTTTCTGCGCGAGGGCGCCGCCATCGGCGACTTCAAGCGCCCGGACCGCGTCGTGGTCGGGCTTGAGGACGAGCGCGCCCGCCCGGTCATGGCCGAACTGTATCGCCCGCTGAACCTCAACGAGACGCCGATCCTGTTCACCGGCCGTCGCACGTCGGAGCTGACCAAGTACGCGGCCAACGCCTTCCTTGCGCTGAAGATCACCTTCATCAACGAGATGGCCGACCTGTGCGAAAGCCTGGGCGCCGACGTGCAGCAGGTGGCGCGCGGCATAGGGCTGGATAACCGCATCGGGTCGAAGTTCCTGCACGCGGGACCAGGCTACGGCGGCTCCTGCTTCCCCAAGGACACCCTGGCCCTGGTGCGTACGGCGACCGACGCGGGTTCGCCGCTGCGCCTGATCGAGACCACGGTCGAGGTCAATGATGCGCGCAAGAAGGCCATGGCCGATCGCGTTGCGGCGGCGCTAGGCGGCGCGGATCTGAAGGGCAAGACGGTCGCCCTGTTGGGCCTGACCTTCAAGCCGAACACCGACGACATGCGCGACGCCCCGTCGCTGGATGTGGCCCCGGCCCTGATCGCCAAGGGTGCGACGGTTCAGGCCTTCGACCCCGAGGGCATGCATGAAGCCGCCAAGCTGCTGGACGGGGTGATCTTCCGCGACGGGCCCTATGACGCGGTCGAGGGCGCTGACGTGGTGGTCATCCTGACCGAGTGGGACCAGTTCCGCGCCCTGGACCTGGACCGGATCAAGCTGTTGCTGAAACAGCCGGTCATGGTCGATCTGCGCAACGTCTACCGCCCTGAGGACATGAAGGCGCGCGGCTTCCGCTACTCATCCATCGGGCGGCCCTAGAGCGCCCGCTAAGCGCGACCGCAACAAAGAAGGGCGGCGCATCGCGCCGCCCTTTGCCGTTTCAGCCGAAGCCGCCGGATCAGCCCGTGAAGGGGCGGATCAGGATTTCGACGCGGCGGTTCTTGGCCTTGCCGTCGACCGTGCTGTTGTCGCCGATCGGGTTGCGCGCGCTGTTGCCGGCGACATAGAGGCGCTCGCGGATCACGCCGTTGTCGATCAGGTAGGCGGCTACCGACGAGGCGCGGCGCTCGGACAGCGGCTGGTTGATGGCGTCGCCGCCCGAGGAATCGGTGTGGCCGATGACGTCGACCATCGAGCGATCATATTCGTTCAGCACACGCGCCACGTCGGCCAGGACGGGCAGGAAGCGGCTGTCCACGGCCGACTGGCTGGTGGCGAAGGTCACGTCGGACGGCATACGCAGCACCAGGACGTCGCCCTGGCGCGCCACGCCGACGCCGGTGCCCGACAGTTCGGCTTCCAGGGCGCGCTGCTGACGGTCCATGTACTGGCCGACGCCCGCGCCTGCGAGCGCGCCGACGCCAGCGCCGATCAGGGCGTTCTTGCGGCCCTGTTCGCCGCTGGAGGTGTTGGTCAGATAGCCCAGAACGGCCCCGCCCAGAGCGCCGGCGATGGCGCCGGTCGCGGTGTTGTTACGGTTCGGGGTCGAGCTGTAGGGATCGGTCGTGGTGCAGGCGGCAGCGCCCAGCAGGGCGGCGAGGCTGACGCTGACGACGATGAGCTTGGCGCGCATGAATTATCCTTTGGAGGAGCGGACAGACCGCTAAAATCGGGCCTCAAAGTGAAGGCTCCTACCTGTATGTCACGTGAACAATGGCCGGAGCCAGCCGGGCTGTTGACCGATCCGTCGTGGATAACCATTTGTTGCAAACGGTCGGGCGTCCTTGCCGCTTCAGGGAGGGCGCAGACGGCTGAGGTCGCTTGTTTGCGAGGGCCCCATGACGACACGCACCATCCTGTTCGACAGCCCCTTTCTGCTGGGCTTTGACCATACCCGCGCCCTGATCGACCGCGCCGCCAAGGCGGCGGCGGAGAGCTATCCTCCCTATAATGTCGAGCAACTCGGCGAAGCGGCGGTGCGCATCAGTCTGGCTGTGGCCGGGTTCGCGCCAGACGAACTGGCTGTCACCCTTGAAGGCCGCCAGCTGACAATCGCGGGCAAGCGCGACGACGCCGGCAAGGGCGAGCAGGCCTTCCTGCATCGCGGCATCGCGGCGCGTGGCTTTGTCCGCAGTTTCGTTCTGGCGGATGGGCTGGAGGTGGCCGAGGCGCGCCTCGAACATGGCCTGCTTCACGTGGACATGGTCCGGCCCGAACAGGACCGGCAGATTCGTCGAATTCCCATTACGACGGGCTGAGTCAGCCGTCGAACCGCTCGGCGCGCCGGGCGTTTAGTCAAGCGTAAGGAGGCGGTCCTATGACGCCTGTTATGACCAACAAAGACTTCGCCGGCCTGGGGGCGCCCGATCTTGTCTATGTGCGCGCGATCCGCGCTTCGGACGTGATGGTGGACGCCCACATCGAGGCCCCGGGCATCGACATTGATCCTGAACAGATTCTCTATGCGGTCCACGGCGCGGACGGCGAACGGCTGGCGGTCATGCTGGATCGCGAGACGGCCTTCGCCGCTGCTGCGGCGCACGAGTTGGAGCCCGTCTCGGTTCATTAGTTTTAGGGCGCTATCGGCCGTTCGGCCTACTTGAGCGCGATTTTGGTGCGCTACCGGCCATTGGCCTGCTTGCGCGCGTTCGGCGCTTGGCTAGGGCGCCGCCTGGCTCAGGCGGCGCTGGCCGGGACGTCCTTGACGAACAGGGCGCGGACGGCGTCGATGGTGCGGGCCTGACGCAGGTGCTCGCGCAGTTCCGGCGAACGCATGGCGCGGGACACCGCCGCCAGCGCCCGCAGATGCTCGGCGCCCGCGTTCAGCGGGGCGAACAGGGCGAACAACAGGTCCACCGGGCGATCGTCGAGCGACTCATAGGCCACCGGCGTTTCCAGCCGCACGAAGACGGCGCAGACCCGATCCAGGCCGGGAACCCGGGCATGGGGCACGGCGACGCCGGAGCCCAGGCCCGTGGAACCCAGGGCTTCGCGTTCCAGCAGGGCGTCCAGCACCCGGCCTTCGTCGATGCCCAGGGCGATGGATGCGGCCTCGGCCACGGTGTGAAGCGCCTGGCGCTTGGATGAGACGCCGCCTCGCAGGACGATCCCGCCCGACGACAGCAAATCAGCGATGTCCATGATGACCCCGAAGCTCGAACCCGACATTGCGGAAGGGCGGGCGTCTTCTAGCGCCTTCGCCCTCCGCGTGGAAGCCTTACGATCCTGAGCCGTTCGCCGCCGGTTTGAGCGTCCGCTCCGGGTCAATCCAGCCGACATTGCCGTCCGGGCGGCGATAGACGACCGCCAGACCGCCGTGAGCGGCGTTGCGGAACATCACGATCGGATAGCCGGTCATGTCCAGTTCCAGCACCGCGCGGCCGACCGTGATGGTGCGAATTTCCGACTCGGTTTCGGCGATGACCATGCCCACCGGCGGCGGCTCATCCGCTGCCCCGGCGTCGCCAAAGGCCTCGTCCTCTACGGTGTCGGGGTTGCGGAAGACGGTCATGGCGGCGACTTCGCGCGCCGCGTCCTCGGTCTTCTCGGGCGAAAGGCCCCTGGGACCGATGTGGTGGTCTTTCAGACGGCGCTTGTAGCGGCGGACGCGTTTCTCCAGCTTGTCCAGGCTGTCCGAGAAGGCGGCCTGGGCGTCGCCGCCGAATCCGGTCGTGACCAGGCTCTGGCCGGAGGCCAGACGGACCCAGCAATCGACGCGGAAGCCGTGGCGGTCCTTGGACACCACGACCTCGGCGTCATCGCCGCCACGGGCGAAATACTTGCCGATTCCCTCTTCGAGTTCCTGGGAGATGCGCGAGCTTAGCGCTTCGCCGACATCCACTTGCTTGCCGCTGACTTGGATCTGCATAGGCATAGAACGCGACGGGTTGCGTTTGGTGTCAACGCCGATCACCGATTTGTGGTGACGCTTCGCCGCAGCGTGATTAGCCGGCCTTCAGCAGCCGTCGACGCTGGACAGAGGACGGAATTCTAAGGGCTTCCCGGTATTTCGCCACGGTGCGGCGGGCGATGTCGATGCCGGTCTCATTAAGAATTTCGACGATACGGTCATCGCTCAGCACGTCGCCGTCGGCCGCCTCGTTATCGATCATCGTCTTGATCCGATGACGGACGGCTTCGGCCGAGTGAAGCGCGCCGCCGTCGGACGACTGGATGGCGGCGGTGAAGAAGAATTTCAGCTCGAAAACGCCGCGCGGGGTGGCGACGTACTTGTTCGAGGTGACGCGGCTGACCGTCGATTCGTGCATGCCGATGGCGTCGGCCACCGTCTTCAGATTTAGCGGGCGCAGGAACTCGACGCCGAAGGCCAGGAAGGCGTCCTGCTGGCGCACGATCTCGGAACTGACCTTGAGGATGGTCTTGGCGCGCTGGTCCAGCGACTTGACCAGCCAACTGGCCTGGGCGGCGCACTCGGCGACATAGGCCTTTTCGGTTTCTGACCGGGCGCCGGCCGCGACCACGCCGTGATAGCGCTTGTCCATCAGCAGGCGGGGCAGGGTGTCGCTGTTCAGTTCCACCCGCCAGCCGCCGGCAGGATCGGGGCGCACATGGACGTCGGGCACGACCGTCTGGGCCGGCTCGCCGCCAAAGCCGGCGCCGGGGCGCGGCGTCAGGGCCTTCAGCTCGGCGATCATGTCGTTCAGGTCGTCGGCGTCGACGCCGCAGACCTTGCGCAGGGCAGGGAGGTCGCGTCGCGCCAGCAGCTCCAGATTGTCCAGCAGGGCTTCCATGGCCGGATCGAAGCGGTTGCGCTCGATCAGTTGCAGCTTCAGGCACTCGGGCGCCGAGCGGGCCATGACGCCGGTCGGCTCGAAGCCGTGGCAGACAGCCAGCACCGCCTCGATGCGGGCCAGGTCCACGCCCAGCCGGTCGGCGATCTCCTGAAGCTCGCCGCGCAGATAGCCGCCCTCGTCGGTGGCGTCGATCAGGGTCAGGGCGATGGCGTGGTCGGCGGCGCTGAACCCGGCCGACGAGGCCTGGGCCTGCAGGTGCTCCCACAGGGTCAGGTCACGCGTGTCGGGGCGCTCCATGTCGTCGCCGTCCAGCGCACCGCCGCTGCCGGCGCGCGACCACTCGGACAGGCCGGGTTGTTCGCCGGCCTCGCCTGCATCGCGCTTGCGTTCGGCGTCACGTTCGCCGGGCGCATCATCGTAGAGATCCTCGGTGCGGGCATCCATGGCCCGTTCGGCCTCGCCCGAGGGCTCGGTGAACTGCAGTTCGGCGTTTTCGCCGGGCGCGGAGGCTTCGACAGGCTCGACTGAGCCTTCGCCGCTCGGATCGCCCTCGTCGCGTTGCAGCAGGGGGTTCCGCTCCAGCTCGCCCTCGACGAAGGCTTCGAGCTCGAGATTCGACAGTTGCAGCAGCTTGATCGCCTGCTGCAGCTGGGGCGTGATGACCAGCCCCTGACCCTGTCTGACCTCAAGCCTTTGACCGATCACGTCGTTTCAATCCCTCCCGCGAGCCTTTGGCCCGGTTCTTGCTGGGATCGTGGGGCAGAGAGTTTAACGTCTGGCGAACGGCGCGTTCGCCCGATGGTCGCAGGGCGTCAGCCGTACATCTCGCCCAGATAGACGCGGCGGACCTCGGGGTCGCGAACGGCCTCGTCGGCCGTACCTTCGAACAGGACCGAACCGGCCGAGATGATCGAGACGCGGTCGATGATGTCCAGGGTCTCGCGGACATTGTGGTCGGTGATCAGCACGCCGATGCCCTGGCTGGACAGGTAGCGGATCACGTGGCGGATGTCGGCGATCGCCAGGGGGTCGATGCCGGCGAAGGGCTCGTCCAGCAGCATGAAGCTGGGGCGGGCGGCCAGGGCCCGAGCGATCTCGACGCGGCGACGCTCGCCGCCCGACAGGCCGGTGGCCGGGGCGTGGCGCAGATGGTCGATGCGCAGTTCTTCCAGCAGGCGGCTGGTTTCCTCGCGCACGCCGGCGGCGGTCTTCTCGCGCAGTTCGACCACGGCCTTGATGTTCTGCTCGACCGTCATGCCGCGGAAGATGGAGGCTTCCTGAGCCAGATAGCCCAGGCCCATGCGGGCGCGCTGATACATGGGCTGCTGGGTGATCTCCTGGCCATCGAGCCAGATCGAGCCGCTGTCTGCCGGGATCAGGCCGGTGATCATGTAGAAGCAGGTCGTCTTGCCCGCGCCGTTGGGTCCCAACAGGCCGCAGACCTCGCCCCGCTGGACCGTCAGGGACACGTCCTTGACCACCTGGCGCTGGCCGAAGCTGCGGGCGATGTGCTCGACGCGCAGGCCGGTCTGGCGCGCCTCCTCAGGGGCGGGCGCGTCGTCGGCGTCCACCTGATCCAGGTTGAGGGCTGAGAGTTCCTTGCGCGCCAAGCGGGGTCAGTTCCCTTGCGGATAGAAGACGCCCTGCACGCGACCGTTGCCGCCTTCCATGCGGGCGGTCTCGGTGCGGACGTTGTAGACGAGGCGGTTGCCGGTCAGAACGTTCTTGCCCTGGGTCAGGATGACGTCTCCCGTCACCACCACCTCGGCGTTGCTCAGGGTGTAGACGGCGCGGTCGCCGCGCATGCTCTGGTCCGGGGTGACGAAATAGACGTTGCCCGTCGCCTCGACCCGGCTCAGGTCGCCGTTGGCCGTGACGCCGGTGATGGCGTCGGCGCGCAGACGGTTGCCGCCCTGGGTCAACTCGGCCCGGCCCCGCAGGGAAAAGCCGTTGGGCGTGTACTCGCCGCCGTCGGCCCCGTACTGGACCGGCTGCTTCGAGGCGTCGGCGCGGACTTGCGCCCCCGAGGCTGCGGGGACCGTCAGGGCCAGCAGCAGGGCGGCGCCTGCGATCATGGTGTTCGACTTGGACATGGTCATCTGTCGGATCCCGCGGGCTTGATGGTGCCGCTTATCTTGTTGTCGCCCTGGCCGCTGAAGACGACCCGTTGGCCTTGATCGTAGATGGCATAGGACGAAGCATTGATCGTTCCAAGAGGTCCTTGCCCCTGGACGCCCTTGTCGCCTGTCACCACGCCCGTACTGGTGTCGACCACGGCTTCCGGCGTGGTCAGGACGAAGCCGGAACCGCCGTCCGAGATCTTGACGTTTGGCCCGATCACCACCTTGCGGCTGGTCTCGATATAGGTGCCGCCGTCGGCGGTCAGTTCCGTCACCTTGCGGCCGCCCAGGTTCAGGCGGAGCAGGGGGCCGACCAGGCGGAAATAGCCGGTGGCCGGATCGCGGATGGCGCCCTGGGCCCCGATGACGAACGACCGGCCTTGCGCGTCCTGGCCGTGGAACATGGGGTTGTCCAGGCGGATCTCGCGCGTTTCACTGGCCTTGCGCTCGACGCCGGACATGACGGTGCGGAACACGGTCCATGTCAGGGCGCCGCCCGCCAGCATCAGGATGATGATGGGCAGGATGCGGCGGTACAGCTTGACCCGGCGCGAGCGCGCGCGCCAGCGCTCGCCGGCCTGGGCGACCCGGGCCTCGTCGGCGCGCTTGCGCGCTTCCTGGGCGTCGCGGTCGCTCATGTCTTCCTCAGGCGTGCGCGAAGATGTCGATCTCGTCCCAACCGGCCAGGTCGAGACGCGAACGCGTGGGCAGGAAATCGAAACAGGCGCGGGCCAACTCGGCGCGGCCTTCGCGTTCCAGCATGACGTCCAGCTTCGCCTTGATGGCGTGCAGATAGAGGACGTCGGATGCGGCGTAGTCCAGTTGGGCCTGCGACAGGACGGGCGAGCCCCAGTCCGAGCTTTGCTGCGCCTTGGACATGTCCACCCCGGCCAGTTCGCGTGCCACGTCCTTCAGGCCGTGACGGTCGGTATAGGTGCGGGCCAGCTTGGAGGCGATCTTGGTGCAATAGACCGGACGGGTCTCGACGCCGAGGTGCAGGTCGAACATGCCGATGTCGAAGCGGCCGAAGTGGAAGAGCTTCAGCACCTTGGGATCGGCCAGCAGCGCCTTCAGGTTGGGGCAGTCATAGTCGGGACGGCTCAGGCGCACGACATGGGCGTCGCCGTTGCCCGAGGACAGCTGCACCACGCACAGCGGGTCGCGACGGAAGCGCAGGCCCATGGTCTCGGAATCGATCGCGACCTCGGGGCCGAGGTCGAGGCCATCGGGCAGGTCGCCTTCGTGCAGGTAGACAGTCATGGGCAGAAACTCGGATCGTCGTTCAGGGGCACAACATAGACGAACCGCGCGCTATCGCTAGGACGCAGCGCCAACCTTCGCCGTTATGGATGATGAAAGCAGGGGGCTGAAATGACAAACGGCGCCGCATCCGATCGGATGCGACGCCGTTTGAGAATATGGTGCCCAGAAGAGGACTCGAACCTCCACGACCGTTAAGTCACTGGCACCTGAAGCCAGCGCGTCTACCAATTCCGCCATCTGGGCCCGGTGGGTCGCCCCGCCGAGGAGCGATCTAATAGGGGGGACCTTCCGGGCGGTCAACAGCCTTTTTTCCGATCTCTGAAAAAACTGCACTGTTGACCGAAATTCCCGTGAAATCAGCGTTCTATCAGGCCAACCAGACCATCATCCGGGTGTCGGCGATCTGGCCGCGCGCCTGGCTGAAGGCAGGGCGGGTTTCGCCCGTATAGAGGAAGCCGGCCTTCTCCAGCACGCGCCCGGAGGCGGGGTTGTCGGCGAAGTGGCCGGCCACCAGGGCGCGGCGCTTCCACCGCTTCGAGGCCCAGACCAGAGCGCCTTCCAGGGCCTCGGTCGCAAAGCCGCGGCCCCAGAAGTCGCGACCGATCCAGTAGCCGGCCTCGGGCACGGCATCCTCGCCTTCGAACAGGCCGATGACCCCGACGGGCCCCAGGTCCTCGTGCTCGATGACGAAGGTGTTGGCGCGCTTGGGATCCTGGGAGGCGACGTGCAGGACGAAGTCCTCGGCATCCTCGACCTGGAAGGGGTGGGGCATGCGCTTGGTCATGCGCGCGATGTCGCGGTCATTGGCCATGGCCGCGATTCGGCTGACGTCCTGGGCGCCCGGCGCACGCAGGATGAGACGCCGGGTTTCGACGACGGGAGAAGTTTCAATCACGCACATGGGTCGCGCCCCTTTCGTGCGACCGCCGTCCTTGTTCATCAGGGCTCGGGCGGTCAGCGAGGCGGGGAAACGCAAACGGGGAGCCTGGTGATCCAGACTCCCCGCGGAAAATTTCCCTGGTCCGGATCGCGGCTTCTTGAGCAACGCGATCCCGGATTTTGGTCCAGTTCGCGTTACTCGGCGGCCATAGCCTGAGCGTCGTCGTTGGCCGCGAGAATCGACACGTAACAACGGCCGCCACGTTTGGTGGTGAATTTCACTGCGCCCGTCGCGGTGGCGAACAGGGTGTGGTCGCGGCCGAGGCCGACGTTTTCACCGGGGTGGAAGGTGGTACCGCGCTGACGCACGAGGATGTTGCCGGCCAGAACCTTCTCGCCGCCGTACTTCTTCACGCCAAGGCGCTTGGAATGGGAGTCGCGACCGTTACGCGACGAACCACCGGATTTCTTGTGAGCCATCTTGCTGCTCCTCTTCCTTGGTGCGCTACCGCCCTTGCGGGCTGCTTGAGCGCGACCTTCGTCCTGCTAGGCGCTGCGACAGCGCCGGTGAATATCTTAGGCTTCGGCGCCTTCAGCCTTGGCGGCTTTCTTGGCGGGAGCCTTCTTGGCCGGAGCAGCTTCAGCAGCTTCCACGCGCGGGGCGAGGCCACGGGCGCGAGCGTTGATCTCGGCCTTGGTCATCAGGTCGACCTTGCCGTCCCATTTGGCCTTCTCGCCGGCGCCTTCGATGCCGGTGATGCGCAGGACGGTTTCCATCTGGCGATGGCCGTTCGTGCGGCGATAGCCCTGACGACGGATCTTCTTGAAGATCTTGATCTTCTCGCCCTTGCGGGTCTCGATCAGCGTGGCTGCGACAGCGGCGCCGTCGATCAGCGGAGCGCCGACCGTAACACCCTTGTCGCCGCCCAGCATGAGGACTTCACCGAAATTGACGGCAGCGCCAGCGTCGCCGTCGAGTTTCTCGACAACAATCACATCGCCCGGTTGAACCCGGTACTGCTTTCCGCCGGTCTTGATCACCGCGTACATTTGGAAGCCTCAGCGTGAACGCAAAAAAGAATGCGCCCGTCAGGAAACCCTGCGGGCGAAGAGCGGCGACATATACGGAAGGGCGAGCCAGAGTCAACGCGAAAGGGCGGCCTTTGGGGCTAAAACCCGTGTGCAGGCGGCGTTGCAGCCGATGTGTGGCCTGATTTGTCGCTCTTTCGCAATAGGAAGAACGCCC
The DNA here is from genome assembly GCF_044772165.1 of Brevundimonas sp. NPDC090276. Taxonomy (NCBI): domain Bacteria; kingdom Pseudomonadati; phylum Pseudomonadota; class Alphaproteobacteria; order Caulobacterales; family Caulobacteraceae; genus Brevundimonas; species Brevundimonas sp. NPDC090276. Next base: position 616,376 of record NZ_JBIVYK010000001.1, read on the forward strand.
GCGTGGGAGGGGGATTCGCGGCAGATTCGCTCACTCAGGCACTCGACCGTTACAAAGTAACACGATATAGCGGCCGGAATGTCGCCGCCCGATCTCCAGCAGCCCGTACTGATCTCGCTTCTGGGCGGGGGATTCGTCGCGGCCTTCCTGCACGCCGCCCTGCCGACCCATTGGCTGCCCTTTGTTCTGGTCGGGCGCGCGCAGCGCTGGAGTCTGATGCGGGTCATCACGGTGGCGGTGACGGCGGGGCTGGCCCATATCGCCTCGACGGCCATCGTCGGGTCGCTGATCGTGGCGGCGGGGCTGGCGCTGAACGCCTGGATCGGCGGTCTGCTGCCGCATCTGTCGGCGGCCCTGCTCTTTATCTTCGGCGCCTTCTATCTGGCTCGGGCTTCCTTGCAGAAGCCGATCACGGCGACCGGACCCGAGGCCGAGGTTCCCGAGCCGGCCGTGTCGGATCGCGCCGCCTTCTGGGGTCTGGTGCTGATGATGGCGGTGACGCCGGGCGAGGTGCTGCTGCCCATCTATCTGTCGTCAGCGACCGAGGGGGTCATGGCCCTGGCCCTGCTGACCCTCGCCTTCGCCGCAGGAACCGTGCTGGGCATGACCCTGCTGGCCGCCCTGGCCAGCGCCGGCTACTCCATCCTGCGGCTGGAGCGCTGGGCGCGCTATGAGGGCGCTATTCTGGGGATCGCCCTGATCCTGATCGGCTTCTTGGTGATGACTCATCAGCACTAGGCCGGATCATTGGGGTGCTGCTAGGTTATATATTCACATTCAATGACTTAAGTTCCGCGTCGTTGACGCCGTGCGGGAAGCGGGCCTAGAGAAAATCCATGGCGCACGATCACGCACACGACCATGACGACCATTCCCATGCGGGTCACGATCATTCGCATGATCATGGGCACGGCCATTCCCACGGTATCGGCGGCCACCATCATGGTCCGGTGGATACCGGCGACTGGCGCTACGCCGTCGGCCTGATCGTCAATCTGGCCTTCGTGGTCTGCGAGTTCGGGGCTGGCCTTTGGGCCGATTCGGCGGCCCTGATGGCCGATGCGGGCCACAACCTGTCGGACGTCCTGGGCCTGGCCATGGCCGGCGGCGCGGCCTGGCTGGCGCGCAAGGGACGGCACGGGGCGGCTGGGGCCAAGCGCACCTATGGGTTCGGCAAGGCGACGGTGTTGGCGGCCCTGGGCAACGCCCTGCTGCTGATCTTCGCCTGCGGGGCCATCGCCTTTGAGGCCATGCGCCGTCTGGCCGAGCCCGCGCCGGTGGCGTCCGGCGTCATCATGATCGTGGCGGGTATCGGTTTCGTCATCAACCTGGGCACGGCCCTGATGTTCATGAAGGACCAGCACAAGGATCTGAACGTGCGCGGGGCCTATCTGCACATGATGGCCGACGCGGGGGTCTCGCTGGGCGTGGTCGTCGCCGGGGCGGTGATCCTGCTGACCGGTTGGGCCGTGATCGACGCCGTGGTCAGCCTGCTGATCGTCGCCGTCATCATGGCCGGGACCTGGGGCCTGCTGAAGGACTCGGTCAATCTGGCGCTGGACGCCGCCCCCAACGGTCTGGACGTGGCCGAGATCAACGCCGCCTTCCTGGCCCTGCCGGGCGTCAGTGCCGTGCACGACCTGCACGTTTGGGGCCTGTCGACCACGGACACGGCCCTGACGGCGCATCTGGTCCACGATCGACCCGACGCCGAGGCCCTGCTGGCCGAGGCCCAGGCCGTGGCGCGCAGCCGCTTCGACATCGGCCACACCACCTTCCAGCTGGAAAGCGGCGCCCTGCCGGACTGCCCGAGCTGTTAAGCGGTCGGCGCCTCTTCCCTTCCGTCCATCTAGCCGCCATCTAGCCGCCCATGACCCAGAAGACTCCCGTCACCGTCCTCACCGGCTACCTCGGCGCCGGCAAGACCACCCTGCTGAACCGCATCCTCACCGAGGACCACGGCAAGCGTTACGCCGTCATCGTCAACGAGTTCGGCGAGATCGGCATCGACAACGACCTGGTGGTCGGCGCCGACGAGGACGTGTTCGAGATGAACAACGGCTGCGTCTGCTGCACGGTGCGCGGCGACCTGATCCGGGTGGTCAACGGCCTGATGAAGCGCCAGCGCCCCGGCAAGCCCGCCTTCGACGCCATCATTGTCGAGACCACCGGCCTGGCCGACCCCGGTCCGGTGGCCCAGACCTTCTTCGTCGACGACGAGGTGAAGGCCAAGACCCAGCTCGACAGCGTGACCGCCCTGGTCGACGCCAAGCACGTGATGGCGCGTCTGGATGACTCGAAGGAAGCCCGCGAGCAGGTGGCCTTCGCCGACCGCATCATCCTGAACAAGATTGACCTGGTGGACGAGGCCCAGCTGGCCGCCGTCGAGGCCCGCCTGCGCGCCCTCAACCCCCTGGCCCCCATCGTCCGCGCCGAGCGGTCGAACGTGCCGCTGGATCAGGTGCTGGGCCTGCACGCCTTCGATCTGGAGCGCATCCTTGAGGTCAAGCCGGACTTCGTGAACCCGCCCCACGGGGCCGAGGGCCATGTCCACGACGAGCATTGCGGTCACGACCATCACGACCACGATCATGACCATGTGCATGACGAGCACTGCGGTCATGACCACGATCACGGGCATGACCATCACGCGCATGGCCCGCGCGGCCACGCCCACAACGATGACATCAAGGGGATCTCCCTGACGCTGGATCGCCCCCTGAACGGCGCCAAGTTCACCGCCTGGCTGGACAAGCTGTTGGGCGAGCAGGGTCAGAACATCCTGCGCGCCAAGGGCATCATCGACGTGGACGGCGAGGACCGCCGCCTGGTCTTCCAGGCCGTGCACATGATCCTGGAAGGCGACCTGCAAAAGCCCTGGGGCGACAAGGAACGCCGCTGGAGCCGCGCCGTCTTCATCGGCCGCGATCTGAACGAGGCTGAGCTCAAGGCCGGCTTCGAGGCCTGCGCGGCATGAACCCACCGCCTCATGCGCGGGTCGAGGCCAGGCTGATCTACGGCACGCCCGACTTCGAGATCGTCAAGGGCGGCGACCATGTGCGCTGCGCCGTCTCGGGCGCGGCTATCCCGCTGGACATGCTCAACTACTGGAGCGTGGAACTGCAGGAGGCCTATGCCTCGGGCGCGCTGATGACCCAGCGCTGGGTCGAGACGCACAAGAGCTGAGGATCAGGTGACGGGCAGGCTCGCCAGCCAGTCCGTCATCGCCTTTGCGAGCGCCTGCGGCTGTTCCAGCGGGATCATGTGGCCGCTGTGCGCGACGTGAACCAGGGTCGAACCCGCAATCCCCCGATGCAACTCCTCGGCCTCGTCCGCTCCGCGCAGGCGGTCTGCGTCCGCCGCCACGATCAGGGTCGGCTGGGTAATATCGCCCAGCCGGTCGAGGTCGCCGGCGCGCGCCATGGCCGACTGGCGGTGGAAGACCTCGCCGCCCAGTCTCAGACCCATGTCGCGGACGCGGGCGATCATCGCCTCGTCGATCGCTAGATCGGGATGCAGGGACGAGGCGATGGCCGGGCGGCTCAGTCCTTTGAATGACTTCGGCGCGGCCTTCAGCGCCGAGCGGCGCTGGCGGATCAGCTCGTCGGTGTCGCCGCGCGCCGAGGTGGCGATCAGGATCAGGGCCGTCACCCGTTCGGGCGAGATGCGCGCCAGTTCGCGTGCCACATAGCCGCCCATGGAAAAGCCAACGGCGACGAAGCGATCCGGCGCGTCTGCCAGGATGGCGGCGGCCATGGTCTCGATATTCTCGCCCCGGCTCAGGTCGGTGGTGACCAGGGGCCCGAAGGGGGCCAGGTCGTCGGTCAGGGCGTCCCACAGGGTGGCGTCGGCCATGAAGCCGGGAATGAGCAGCAGGGTCATGGACGTCTCTATAGGCCCGACCGGCGACAGACGCGACGCAGGAGGCTATGAGGCGTCTGACTTTCCCTGCCTTGCGTGAGCCGACATGCCGACCTTCTCCTTCGACGCCCAGGTCACCGCCGCCCTGTTCGACAAGACGGGCGCGATCTTCGCCCTGGGCGACGGCTCGGTGCGCTTCGAGAACGGCGCTCGCAGCGAGGTCCACGACGGGGCCGTCCTGTGCGCAGCCGTTCACCCCTCGGGTGAGGGCATCGTCACCGGCGGCGACGACGGCAAGGTGGTGTGGAGCCGCGAGGGCGAGGCGGTGCTGCTGGCAACGGCCAAGGGGCAATGGATCGACTCCATCGCCGCCTCGGCCGAGAGCGGCCTGATCGCCTTTTCGGCTGGGCGCACCCTGTCGGTGATCGACAGCAAGGACGCCGCCTTCCGCCGCGACTTCCAGCATGAGCGTACTGTCTCGGGCGTGGCCTTCGATCCCAAGGGCCGCCGCATCGCCACCTCGACCTATGGCGGGGCCTGGCTGTGGTACGCGCGCATCGAGCAGCAGCAGCCGGTCAAGATGGCCTGGGCGGGCTCGCACCTGGCGGTCGGCTTCTCGCCGGACGGCGCCTTCGTCGTCACCGCCATGCAGGACAATCAGATGCACGGCTGGCGTCTGAAGGATCAGAAGAACATGCGGATGGGCGGCTATCCGTCCAAGATCAAGAGCTTCGCCTTCCTGGCCAAGGGCCAGCTTCTGGCCACCGCCGGCGCCCAGGGCGTGGTGCTGTGGCCCTTCATCGGCGCCAATGGTCCGATGGGCCGCGAAGCGACCGAGATCGGCTTCGACGAATCCACCCTGATCGCCCAGGTCGCTGCTGCGCCCGCGCACGGCCGTCTGGCCGCGGGTCTGGAGGACGGCCGCGTCTGGTGGGCTGACCCGGCGGGGCAGGGGCTGGACTTCATCAAGAAGGACAAGGGCGCGCCCATCGTCGCCCTGGCCATGAGTTCGGGCGCGGCGCGTGTCGCCTGGGCCGACGAGGACGGTCAGACCGGCGTGGTCTCGCTCTGAGATCGCGCTTGCGCTGAAGCTTGAGCCCGGCAGGATGGCGTCATGACCCGTGCGAAGACCCGCAAGCGGCGCCCGCTGCTGACCCTGCTTCTGATCCTGGCCCTGATCCCGGTCGGCGGGGTGGTGTTGCACCGTTTCGTGCCGCCCCTCTTCACCATCCTGATGGTCAAGCAGGCGGTCGCGGGTCACGGCATGGACTATCGCTGGCGCTCGCTGGACCACATCTCGCCGCGACTGGTCGAGGCGGTGATCGCCGCCGAGGACGCCCGCTTCTGCCAGCACCATGGCTTCGACGTCGAGGCCATCCAGAAGGCGATGGAGGCCAATGAACGGGCTGAGCAGCGCGGCTCGGACAAGAGGCGCGGCGCCTCGACCATCAGCCAGCAGACCGCCAAGAACGTCTTCCTCTGGCCCAGCCGCGACTGGGTCCGCAAGGGGCTGGAGGTCGGCTACACCGGCCTGATCGAAGGGGTCTGGGGCAAGCGCCGGATCATGGAGATGTATCTGAACGTCGCCGAGTGGGCGCCGGGCGTCTATGGCGCCGAGGCCGCCTCGCAGCACTGGTTCGGCAAGAGCGCCGAAAACCTGACCGCGCGCGAGGCCGCTCGCCTGGCCGCCATTCTGCCCAGCCCGCGCCGCTACAAGGCGGCGTCGCCCGGCCCCTATGTCCGCCGCCGCGCCAGCCGCATCCAGGCCGCCATGGGCACGGTGCGCGAGGCCGGGCTGGACCGCTGCGTCGACCGCTAAGGCGACGTTAACCGTCAGCATAGAGCCAAGCCTTAACCGAACCGCGTCACGATCCGCCAGAATGCGGGCTTGCGTCCGCTGCGGAATTCAGGGGCCGAGACGGTGACGAACGGGCTGACAAGCAGGGTGAACCGACTGGCGCGCGCGACGCGGGGCTTTGCCGTGCGTTTCGCCCAGGGCACGCGCGGCAATGTGGCCATGATGTTCGGTTTGGCCCTGCCGGTGCTGTTGATGATGACCCTGGGGGCCATCGACATCCACCAGGCCTCGAAGGTCCGGGCCAATCTGCAGGACGCCCTGGACGCCGCCGCCCTGGCCGCCGCGCGCTCCAGCGCGGCGGACGCCGACACGATCACCGCGATCGGCATGGCGGCGCTGAAGGCGAACATGCCCGACTACTTCGAGGTGAATGAGAAGGGCGAGCTCATCCGCGACCACGCCAGCTTCGTGCTGGCCAACAAGGTGGTCGTGGCCGAGGCGCGCGTGCAGGTGAAGGTGCTGGTCGCCAACATCTTCCTGCCGCCGTACGGCAAGTTGCTAGACGACTATCTGCCGGTCACCACCAAGTCTCAGGTCGACCGTTCGTCGCGCAACGTCGAGGTCGGCCTGGTGCTGGACATCACCGGATCGATGGACAACTGCAGACGCGACTGCCCGCCACAGTCCAAGCTGCAAGCCCTGCAGGCGGCCGCCAAGCAACTCGTCACCATCGTGGTCCAGGACGACCAGTCGAGCTTCTATTCGCGCATGGCGATCATCCCCTATTCGACCAGCGTCAATATGGGGCGCTATGTCACGGACGCCCGCGGCGCGCCGACCGGCTCCAAGGCGATCACCGGGGCGGCCTGGACGACTGGAAGCCAGAAATCGATCAGTTCGATCACCCGGGCGAACACGGGCGTCGTCAGCTCGAGCGCCCATGGGTTCCAGAACGGAGATTTTGTCTGGATCAGCGACATTGTCGCCAACAGCGGCAAGAATTCCGAGCGCATGAGCCAGCTCAACAATCGGGCCTATCGGGTCGCCAACAAGACCAACGACAGCTTCTCAATCGAGAGCTTCAACGGCTCCAGCTGGTCGACGGTGAGCACCAAAAACTACATCCAACCCTATTCCGGCGGCATTATTCGCAAATGCCTGGTGTCCGACTGTTCGGTGGTCATCACCTCGCCCAACCACGGCATGCCCGCGACCACGACAGATCCAGATGCGGTCGGCAAGGTGCGGCCCTCCACGGTGCGCATCACCGACGTGGGCGGCATGACCCAGATCAACAACGGCTCTTATGAAATCGGCCACGTCACCAACGACAGCTACTCGATCGGCGTCAACGGCGCGGGCTACGGCGCCTACAAGAGCGGCACCGGCAAGGGCTGGTGCGGGCAGGACGGTTGCGAATGGCGCATCTTCCGCAGGGGGTCGAGTTCCAGCCTGACCTCGTTCGAGATCACGAAGTGCGTTTCTGAACGGATCGGCGGCGCGGCCTATACCAATGCGTCGCCGGGCGCGAACCCGGTGGGCCGCAAATATGATCTCAGCGATTGTCCAGCTTCGGTGATCCAGCCGCTGACGTCCAATCGCAAGACGCTGACCGATCTGATCGACGGGCTCAAGGCGACTGGCGGCACGGCGGGCCAGATCGGGCTGGCCTGGGGCTGGTACACGGTGTCGGAGTCGTTCAACAGCCTGTGGCCGACCCAGTTCGCGGGACCGAAGAACGCCGCGGAAACGATCAAGTCCGTCATCCTGATGACCGACGGCGAGTTCAACGTGGCCCATTGTTCGGGCGTAAACACAGGCGACATCGACTGCAGCGCCACGAACGGCGACCCCTTCGCCCAGGCGACCCGACTGTGCAACAACATGAAGGCCGACGGGGTCATCGTCTATACGGTCGGTTTCCAGATCGACGACGCCAATGCAGCGGCCATTCTGAAGAGCTGCGCCTCGGGCGAAGACCGCGCCTATCTGCCCAAGACCGGCGACGACCTGAGCAAGAACTTCGCCGAGATCGGCCAGGACATCACCCGCTTGCGCATCTCCCGCTAAAGAGGCGGACCAGCAAAAAGGGCCGGCGGATTGCTCCGCCGGCCCTTTCTTTTTGCGGGGATGCGCCGATCGATCAGATCAGGCGGATCTCCTTGAGGCGCTCGGTCAGGAAGTCCTCGGCCAGGATGGTCTTGCCCGCATAGCGGTCCGGGTTTTCCGGAGTGATGGTCGAGGGCAGGGTCTCGATCGGGAAGTCCGGGTTGAAGTGCAGGAAGAAGGGCGTCGAATAGCGGGCGAAGCCGCGACGCTCGGGGGCCGGATTGACCACGCGGTGCGTTGTCGACGGCAGGACGTGATTGACCAGCCGCTGCAGCATGTCGCCGATGTTGACCACCAGGGCGCCGGGAGGCGGAGCGATGTCCAGCCATTCGCCATCGGCGTCCTTCAACTGCAGGCCGGCCTCTTCGGCACCCAGCAGCAGGGTGATGACATTGATGTCTTCGTGGGCGCCGGCGCGCACGCCGGGGGCGTCGGCCGGGACCGGCGGGTAGTGCAGCAGGCGCAGCACGCTGTTGCCCAACTGGACCTTGTCCTCGAAGTAGTCGTCATCCAGCTTCAGATAGCGGGCGATGGCCTTCAGCACGCGACGGCCCAGTTCGTCGAGGCCCTCGTACAGGCCGTAGACGTGCTCGCGGAAGCCCGCGACCTCGGTCGGCCAGAGGTTGTCGCGCATGTACTTGCGATAGGCGTGGCCTTCCGGCAGCTCGCGGCCGGTGTGCCAGAACTCCTTCAGGTCCACGGCGGCGGCGCCCTTGGCGGCTTCGACGCCGAAGGGGGTCAGGCCGCGCGCGCCGCCGGTGCCCGGCTGGTGGTACTGACGCTTCACGTCCTCGGGCAGGGCGAAGAAGGCCTTGGCGTCGGTCACGGCTGCGTCGATCAGGCCCTGGTCCAGGCCGTGGTCGGCGATCACGGCGAAGCCGTAGCGCGAGAAGGAGGCGCCCAGGGCGTCGGCGAAGGCCTGGAAGTCGGCGTCATAGCCCTGCATCGACACGGGGACGATGGCGCGGGTCTTGGTCTTGTCCTCGGCGGAGGATGCGGTCAGCGATGAGCTCACGGGCGGATCATGCCTCTGAATGGGAATATGGCGGCTTCCATACCCCCTATCTTTGGAAAAAGGCAGTCCGGCGCCGCCCTCAGGCACAGATCGGCGTCTGCCGGTCGTAGCGGGGCCAGATCTCGGTCGTGCCGCTGCGGATCATGGCGCAATTCACCTCGGTCCCTTCCGGGGTCCAGCAGATGGCGGTCACGCGGTCATAGCTGCGGCCGATGGAGCGGCAGGCCAGGTCCCGGCCTTCGGTCAGGCGCTTGAGGGCCAGGGTCGCGGCGGCGGCCGAGGCGGCCGGGCAGGGGTGGCCGCGAGCGCAGGTCTCGTCCTTCTCGCGGGCGGCCACCGCGTGCAGGCGGATGCGTATGCCGTCCTGACATCTCAGGCTGTCGCCGTCGTGAACATAGGCGACCTGACACGACAGATCGGCGTCAGCAGGGGGGCGGGCCAGGGACGGGGCGGTCGCATAGGCGGCGGTCTTGCCCCGGTCGTCGTCCAGCGTCAGCCAGGCGGCGGAAAGCAGGATCAGGACGAGGGCGGCGGCAAAGGTCTGGAAACGCATACTGCCGTCGGCAGTAGGCCCCGGAGGGTTAATGCGGGATCACCGTAGAGCAGATAGGACAAAGGCCCCGCGGGGCTTCCGCGAGGCCTTTGATGGTGGAGCTTAGCGGAGTCGAACCGCTGACCTCTTGCATGCCATGCAAGCGCTCTACCAACTGAGCTAAAGCCCCGCGCCTTGCGGCTTGGGTATGTATCGACGAATGGTGGAGCTTAGCGGAGTCGAACCGCTGACCTCTTGCATGCCATGCAAGCGCTCTACCAACTGAGCTAAAGCCCCGAACCTTTCGGTCGGCCCTCGCCGGAGACGTTGTCGTCACCAGCGAGGCGCGGAAACTATGTCAGGGCCTTTGAGAGATCAAGCCGCCCTGACAACTTTTTTTCCGCTTATTTTTCCGACCCTTGGTATCAGTCGTCGTCGCGCGACGGCTTGACGAGGTCGTCGTCGAGATTGTCGTCGTCTTCGTCTTCGATGAAGGGAACCGAGTCATCGTCGTCGTCGCCCAGGGCGTCGTCATCGTCGCCGTCCGACGAACCCATGCCCGCGTCGTCAGCGCCGGGTTCGGCGTCGTCGTCATCGTCGGGCGTCAGGATCGGCTCGTGGCCTTCCTCGTCGATTTCGGGGGTCGAGGCTTCGGCGTCCTCTTCCTCGTCGTCGCCGTCGGCCGACTTGTCGGCGACCTGATCCTCGGCCTCGTCGTCGGCGGCGAAGCCGGGGCCGGCGCGGCCGCGGACGCGGCGGTTGCGCAGCGCTTCTTCAAGCGGATCGAACTCGGCGTCGCACTTGGGGCAGTGCGCCGGGCGACGGTTCAGATCGTAGAATTTGGCCTGGCAGTTCGGGCAGACCTGCTTTTGGCCCAGTTCGGGTTTGGCCACGGGATAACCTTCGGCAGGAGTTGAATTTCGGAATTAGGCCGGCTCCCTTGCCACCCAAGGGGGCCGCTGTCAAAAGCCTTCTTGTCCGCTCAGCGCGGCTGTTCCTGAACAATCGGAGTTTTTGGCCAGGTGACCGCCTCTTCGACCCTTACTGCGCGCCCTGTTTCCGCATCCCTGAAGGGCGCCGTTCGCGCGCCGGGCGACAAATCCATGTCGCACCGCTCGCTCATCTTCGGCGGTATGGCCGAGGGCGTGACCGAGATCGAGGGCCTGCTGGAAGGCGACGACATCCTGGCCACCGCCCGCGCGGTTGAGGCCTTCGGCGCCAAGGTCGAACGCATCGGCGAGGGCCGCTGGCGGGTCGAGGGGCAAGGAGGATTCAGGACGCCGGGCTCGGTCATCGACTGCGGCAACGCCGGCACCGGGGTGCGCCTGCTGATGGGCGCCGCCGCCGGCTATGATCTGAGCGCCACCTTCGACGGCGACGCCTCGCTGCGCAAACGGCCGATGAAGCGCGTCACCGGTCCCCTGGCCGACATGGGCGCCCGCTTCGACTGGAACGCGGCCGAGGACCGCGTGCCCCTGACCCTGCACGGCGGCGGTCTGAAGGGCATTGAATATGTGCAGACGGTGGCCTCGGCCCAGATCAAGTCGGCCATCCTGCTGGCCGGGCTGAACGCGGCGGGCGAGACCATCGTGGTCGAACCGGAAAAGAGCCGCGACCACACCGAGCGGATGCTGGGCGCCTTTGGCGCGGTGGTGGACGTGACCGAGGAAGGCGAGGGCTGGCGCATTCGCCTGAAGGGCGGGCAGGCGCTGACCGGAACCGCCGTGGCCGTGCCGGGCGATCCGTCCTCGGCGGCCTTCCCCCTGGCGGCGGCCCTGATCGTTCCGGGGTCGGAAGTCACGGTCGAGGGCGTCATGCTGAACCCGCAGCGCACCGGCCTGTTCGATACCTGGATCGAGATGGGCGCCGACCTGACCATCTCTAACCGTCGTATGAGCGGCGGCGAGGACGTGGGCGACATCACGGCCCGCTACTCGACGCTCAAGGGCGTGACGGTGCCGGAAGACCGCGCCGCCTCCATGATCGACGAATATCCGATCCTGGCCGCGACCGCCGCCTATGCTGAAGGCCGCACCATCATGCGCGGCATCGGCGAGATGCGGGTCAAGGAGAGCGACCGGATCGCCCTGATGGTCGCCGGCCTGAGCGCCTGCGGCGTCGCGGTGGAAGAAGAGGCCGAGGGCTTTATCGTCACCGGCGGGCCTGTGCACGGCGGCGCGACCGTCGCCACCGCCCATGATCACCGCATCGCCATGAGCCACCTGATCCTGGGTCTCGCCGCCGAACAGCCCGTCTCGGTGCTGGACCCGGAAATGATCGCCACCAGCTTCCCCGGCTTCGTCGAGATGATGAAGGGTCTGGGGGCGGACATCCTCGCGGAATGACGCCAGTTGGGGACAAGGCACCTGACCTCTTGCGCGGGGGTCTTGTCATGCTTGCCGCCGCTCTGCTCGCCGTCATGGCCGGGGCTTGGGACGCTTCGGACGGGGAGGTGCGCGTCAGGAACCGTGTCGAAAGCCGCGAGATTGACCCCAAGGGATTTAGGGCCGCGTTGATCGCGCGATATGGGATCATGACCCTGATGGGGGGCGTGTTTGGGGTTGCGATGACGGCGGCGGGGCTGGCCCAACGTCGGCAGCAGCAGTCTTGAAGGCGGCTGAAGCGGGCAAGAAGTCCGGGCTCGGGTCCTGGCTTCAGTTCGTCCTCGCCGCCGCCTTTATCGGCTGGTGCAGTCTGGAGGGCGCGCGCTTCCTGTGGCGCAGTTGGCAGGTGGGTATCCTGCTACACGGCAAGGGGCCGGATGTCGCGCTCAGCGACAAGCCGCTTGTCTTCTGGGGCCTGAGCGGCTTCTACGGGGTCTCGGTGCTGGTCGGCGGCGGATTCGCCGTCTTCTGCCTGCTGATCGCTCTTCGTGACGTGACAAGAAAGACAAACTCCTGACCCAAGCGCTCGTCATCGCCGTCGACGGCCCCGCCGCATCCGGCAAGGGCACCATCGCCACGCGTCTGGCGACGCACTACGGCCTGCCGCATCTGGACACCGGCCTGCTGTATCGCGCCGTCGGTCTGGCGGTGCTGGACGCGGGGCAGGATCTGGACGACTCGGCTGCGGCCGAGGCGGCCGCCCTGTCGCTGGACCTCGCCGGCCTGTCGGACAATCCGCGCCTGACCGAGCGTCATGCGGGCGAGGCGGCCAGTCGGGTCGCCAGCCATCCGGGCGTGCGCGCCGCCCTGCTGAAGCTGCAACAGGACTTCGCCGCCCGGCCCGGCGGCGCCGTTCTGGACGGGCGCGACATCGGCACGGTCATCGCGCCGGACGCCACGGCCAAGCTCTATGTCACCGCCACGCCCGAGGTCCGCGCCGAGCGGCGCTGGAAACAGCTGACGGCGCGGGGCCAGGACATCGCCTTCAATGACATGCTGGAGGACATCCGGCGGCGCGACGAGCGGGACTCGGGCCGGGATTCCGCCCCCATGGTCCAGGCCGACGACGCGGTCTTGCTGGACACGACCGATCTGGGTATAGAAGCCGCCTTCGATGCGGCCCGCCGTATCGTCGAGGCGGCGCGCGTCCGGTATGGTCTCTAGGGCTGACGGACAAATCCAACGCTCCTGACCTCGGCTGCCGCGGGCGTACTGGCTTTATTTGTTTGCGCCCCTTGCGCCGGCCTCGCGTCCTGACGACCTGATTTTTCCTTTCCTCTTTATCCACCCGCACGGGACCATCCGGTCGCGCGCCTCAACCCCAGAGCTACATGACCGACACCCATAACCCCTCGCGTGACGATTTCGCCGCGCTGCTCGACGAACAACTGCAGGGTCGCGACCTTGGCGAAGGCCAGGTCGTTCACGGCCGCGTCGTCGGCATCGAGAAAGACATCATCATCATCGACGTCGGTCTGAAGACCGAAGGTCGTATCCCGGCCCGCGAATTCGGCATCGGCGAAGGCGCCGTCATCCCGAAGGTCGGCGACAACGTCGAAGTCTACCTGGAACGCGTCGAGAACGCTCTGGGTGAAGCTGTCATCAGCCGCGACAAGGCTCGCCGCGAAGAAGCCTGGACCCGTCTGGAAGTCGTCTTCGCCGAAGGTCAGCCGGTCAACGGCGCCATCGTCGGTCGCGTCAAGGGCGGCTTCACCGTCGACCTGGGTGGCGCCTCGGCCTTCCTGCCCGGCTCGCAAGTCGACATCCGCCCGGTGCGCGACGTCGGTCCGCTGATGGGCAAGGAACAGCCCTTCGCCATCCTGAAAATGGACCGTCCGCGCGGCAACATCGTCGTCTCGCGTCGCGCCATCCTGGAAGAAGCCCGCGCTGAACAGCGCACGGAGCTGGTCGGCCAGCTGCAAGAGGGTGAAGTCCGCGAAGGCGTCGTCAAGAACATCACCGACTACGGTGCGTTCGTCGACCTGGGCGGCATCGACGGCCTGCTGCACGTCACCGACATGTCGTGGAAGCGCGTCTCGCATCCGTCGCAAGTCCTGGCCGTCGGCGACACCGTCAAGGTCCAGATCGTCAAGATCAACCCGGACACCCAGCGCATCTCGCTCGGCATGAAGCAGCTGCAGTCGGATCCGTGGGACGGCGTCGAAGCCAAGTACCCGGTCAACGCCAAGTACACGGGCCGCATCACGAACATCACCGACTACGGTGCGTTCGTTGAGCTGGAAGCCGGCGTCGAAGGCCTGGTCCACGTTTCGGAAATGTCCTGGACCAAGAAGAACGTCCACCCGGGCAAGATCGTCTCCACCTCGCAGGAAGTGGAAGTCATCGTCCTGGACGTCGACAGCGCCAAGCGCCGTATCTCGCTGGGCCTGAAGCAAGCCCAGAACAACCCGTGGGAAGCCTTCGTCGAAGCTCACCCGATCGGTTCGACCGTCGAAGGCGAAGTCAAGAACGCTACCGAGTTCGGCCTGTTCGTCGGCCTGGACAACGACATCGACGGCATGGTCCACCTGTCGGACCTGGACTGGAACGTGTCGGGCGAAGAAGCCATCCAGCGTTATCGCAAGGGTGAAACGATCAAGGCCAAGGTGCTGGACGTCGACATCGAGAAGGAACGCGTCTCGCTGGGCGTCAAGCAACTGGGCGGCGATCCGATGGAAGGCGACGTCTACAAGCGTGGCCAGCAAGTCACCGTCACGGTGACCGCGGTTGAAACCGGCGGCATCGAAGTCAAGTTCGGTGAAGACGACGCGCCGGTCACGGCCTTCGTCCGCAAGTCGGACCTGTCGCGCGACCGCAACGAGCAACGTCCGGAACGCTTCGCCGTCGGCGATCGCGTCGACGCCATGATCACGGGCATCGACAAGGCCACGCGCCGCGTCTCGGTGTCTGTCAAGGCGCTGGAAATGAAGGACGAGGCCGAGGCCATCGAACAGTTCGGTTCGTCGGACTCGGGCGCATCGCTGGGTGACATCCTGGGCGCCGCGCTTCGCGAGAAGGCCGGTTCGAAGGACTAATCGTCCAAATCGACCAGAAAATGGGGCGGCTGGAGCAATCCAGCCGCCTTTTTTCTTGCGCCTCGGGCCAGAAGCCTCACCAATGGCGAGGCTAGCCTTTGAGAATCGCTCTTAATCTGACGCGCCCTCTTTATTCCTGTGGCGTCAGGCGGTTAGGGTGCGGACCTGAACGGAAGCGACTGCATCTGAAACAGCCACGGGCGGGGGCCTGAATGATCAAGTCTGAACTGATCGAGAAGCTGGCGGCCGAGAATATCCACCTCACGCACGCCGAGGTGGAACGGGTCGTCAACGTCATCCTGGGGCAGATGACGGAGGCCTTGTCCGACGGCGGACGGGTCGAGCTTCGCGGCTTCGGCGCCTTTTCGGTGCGCAGCCGTCCGGCGCGCGTCGGCCGCAACCCCCGCACCGGCGAGACTGTGGAAGTGCCCGCCAAGGCGGTGCCCTTTTTCAAGAGCGGCAAGGAACTTCGCGAGCGCCTGAACGCTTCTGGCGACGCCTGAACGAAAGACTGAACTGAATGAGCCTGCTGACCGAGTTTCGTGAATTCGCCGCGCGCGGCAATGTCATCGACCTGGCGGTCGGCGTCATCATCGGCGCCTCGTTCGGCAAGATCGTCACCAGCCTGGTCGATCAGGTCATCATGCCGCCGATCGGCCTGCTGCTGGGCAAGGTCGACTTCTCCAAGCTGGAATGGGTCCTGGTGCCTGAAAATCCGGCGACCGAGACCGTCGAGAAGGTGGCCATCCAGTACGGCGCCTTCATCAACACCCTGATTCAGTTCCTGATCGTGGCCTTCGTGGTCTTCCTGCTGGTCAAGGGCATCAACAAGATGCGCCGCGAGCAACCTGCTGAAGCCGCCGCGCCGACGCCGACCGAGGCCCTGCTGGCCGAGATCCGCGACGAACTGAAGGCGCGGCCCTAAAAGCCGACCACGCTGGTTTCAGGCGGCGTCACGCTCGGTTCGAGCCGATGCGATGCGCCCGCCGATGGGCAGGGGACGAAGGCAGAAGGCGTAGTCGCCGTCATAGGGCGTCGGGCGCCAGTCGCGGCCCGCGGCTTCAAGCTCCGGATCGAATTGGGCATGGCAGTGGCCCCAGCCTCCCTCGCGCCGCGCGCCGCGCGCCAGCGGGCCGAGGGCGTCCAGCAGGGCGCCGTTCACCACCTGCAGCCGCACCCGGGCGGCGCCCAGACGCGGCGCCAGATCCAGCATCGCCTTCATCAGCGCCGCGACCGCGTGCTGAGCGTGGTCCAGCGCGATCAGGTCGATGATTTCCAGAGCGGGCGGTTCGATGGGACTGCCCTTGCTCATGACCGCCTGGGCGTAGCCGATCAGGCGGCCGTCCTGTTCGCAGCCCAGCAGCAGGGGGGCGACGGTCAGTTCCGGGTCCGCCATGCGCCAGCGCAGCATCGCCGGGCTGCGGTCGGCGATCAAACGGCCCTGACCGCGCAGCTCGCTCCAGAGCGTCGACAGGCTTGAGACGTCCGACAGGTCGCTGATCCAGTGGATCCCGGCGGGCAGGGGAAGGTCATGCAGAGACCGCCCGCCGACCTGGGCGGCGTGTCGTGACATCAGCCGCTCGCCCAGATGGCCGGCGAGGCCGGGAGAGCGCTCCACGGCGTTGCGCAGAAACCGCCCCCAGCCGCAGGTCACCGGATCGATGATCCAGGCCAGTTTCACTTCGTGCCCGCGCTCGGGGCAGGGGGTGAGGCCCAGACGGGGATAGAGGCGGGCGGCCTTGGGATTGGCGTTAAGCGTGTATCGGAAGCTGCAGTCCGGTTGCCGCATCAGGGTGCGGATCAGGCGCGGCGCCGCGCCGCGCTGGGCGGGCGGGACAATGATCGAGAAGCCGCCGGCGCCCTGGACGGCGTGCTCCTTCAGCCAGAACCTCTGTATAAAATTCCCGACGAAGGCGGCGGCCCGGCCATCGGCGTCCGCGCTCACCCAGCCCAGCGGCGCCTCTGCTTGCCGGGCCGGATTGCTCGCCAGCCAGCGCCATCCCTCAACCGAACGGACGGGCCAGCCGACCTGCTGATGCAGTCGGTTCACGTCGGGAACATCGGTCAGTTGAAAAGGCCGCATGGTCACCTCTGTCCATCCTTCCCGTTTCAGGGCGACCGAACCGCCCTTGCGTCACTGGAAGCAAGTTGCGCGCCAAGTGTAAAATCAACCCTAAGCTGTGAAATCAGGCGACTGCGGCGAAGTCGCGGCGCGTTAACGCTTGTTACAAGGCGTCGGGCGTGCTGTTTCTCCCGGCTTAATGCGCCAGTCAGGGCGTGGCATTTGGGAGAACGCCGTTGAGCACGACGGATGGGGGGGGCGCGCTGTCGGCGACGCCTCGCAAGACGTTTCTGGGACACCCGCGGGGGCTGGTGGTCCTGTTCCTCACAGAAATGTGGGAACGCTTTTCCTACTACGGCATGCGGGCCCTGCTGGTCCTCTATCTGACCCAGCACTTCCTGTTCGGTCCGAAGGAGGCTCAGGGCATCTACGCCGCCTATGCGGCCCTGGTTTACCTGATGCCGGTCATCGGCGGCATGATCGCCGACAAGTATCTGGGCTCGCGCAAGGCGGTCATCATCGGCGCGGTCCTGCTGGTCGCGGGTCACTTCATGATGGCTTTCGAAGGCACCGGCGGTCGTGAAAACCTGACCATCGGCGCCACGACCTACGAGCTTCAGGTCGAAGGCCGCGATCAGAACCGCTCCATCTTCGCCGTCAACGGCGACGAGCGGACCCAGATCACCATCTCGCCGGAAGGCGTTTCGCGGGTCGGCGCCGAGCCGGCGGCGGCGGTCGCCGCCGATGCTGCGGCTCCGGCTGTCGCAGAGGCCGCGGGCTTCCCGGCCTTCACCGCCACGGGCGGCTACAAGCTGGAAACCGTTCGGGACCTCGGCTTTGGGGAGCCGGTCCTGTTCTTCGCCCTGTCGCTGATCATCGTCGGCGTCGGCTTCCTGAAGGCCAATATCTCGACGGTCGTCGGCGCTCTTTATGAAGAGAACGACCCCCGTCGCGACGGCGGCTTCACCATCTTCTACGTCGGCATCAACCTGGGTTCGGTTCTGGCCACGGCGGCCTGCTCCTACCTCGGCATCAAGTACGGCTGGGCCTATGGCTTCGGCCTGGCCGGCATCGGCATGCTTCTGGGTCTGATGACCTTCATCCTGGGCCAGAGCTGGCTGGAAGGCCGCGGCGGCCCGCCGCAGCCGGAAATGCTCAAGACCCGCAAGGTCTTTGGCCTGCCGTTCGAAGCCATCTTCTGGATCGGCGGCCTGGTCACGGTCTTCCCGGTCTGGCTGCTGATGCAGCGTCACCACCTCATCGAGACGGCCCTGCCCTGGCTGGCCGGCGTCATTTTCGCCTCGGTGGTCGGTTACGTGGTGTTCAAGCTGCGTGGTTCCGAGCGCAGCCGCATGCTGGTCGCCCTGACCCTGATCTTCTTCTCGGTGCTGTTCTGGGCCCTGTTCGAGCAGGCCGGTTCGTCGCTGACCCTGTTCGCTGACCAATCCACGGCCATGCCGTCATGGTTCAATGCGCCCATGACGCAGATGTTCAACCCGGGCATCATCGTCATCGGCGGCCCGATCATCGCCGCCCTGTGGGTGTGGCTGGGCAAGCGCAACCTGGAGCCCTCGACCCCGGTCAAGTTCTCCTTCGCCCTGGTTCTGGTCGGCGCAGGCTTCCTGCTGCTGACCTGGGCGTCGGCGACCCAGGCCAACGTGGACTTCCGCGTGCCGCTGCTGTTCCTGTTCCTGACCTACTTCCTGCACACGATGGGCGAGCTCTGCCTGTCGCCGGTGGGCCTGTCGATGATCACCAAGCTGTCGGTGGATCGCGTCGTGGGTCTGATGATGGGCGTCTGGTTCCTGTCCAGCTCGGTGGCTCACATCGCCGCCGGCTTCATCGCCCAGGCGACCTCGACCGAAACGGTCGCGGGCGTGGTGACCAGCCCCGAACTGGCGCTGCAGACCTATGGCTCCATCTTCGGCACCATCGGCTGGACCGGCGTTGTCGTCGGCGTGGTGCTGCTGGTGCTGTCGCCGCTGCTGAAGAAGGGCATGGCGGGCATCCACTGATCGCCTGACATCTTCGTCTGACAAGGAAAGGGCGGCGTCTCGCAAGAGGCGCCGCCCTATTCAGTTGTTCCGGGGGAAGCCCGCCCTGTCCTTCCCGATGTGGAGTGACCGGGAAGGGGCGGGTTCTTGCTCTTGATTCTCAGAAGGTCTTGCGCACGCGCAGCTGCCAGAAGGTCCGGGGATCGACGAAGCGTTCCTCGATGAAGGCCACGGGCCGGGTCTCGCGGTCGGCGAAAACGATCCTCTCCTGGTCGAAGTTGTTCCAGATGTTGACCTGGGCGCGGATCGACAGGGTCGGGGCGGGCTTATACTCGGCCCACAGTTCGTAATAGTCTCGACCGCGCCAGCCCGAGACCTGATCCGGCTGGAAGTGCTTCTGACCCAGCAGCGGGATCCAGGCGGCGCCCCACTGCAGTTTCCACGACGTGATGTCCTGCTGGAAGGTGACGGTCGCCTGGGTGGGGCGCACGCCCGAGATGGGGCGGGTTTCGCCCGTGGTCGGGTCGATGACCTCGGTCTTGTTCCAGGTGTTGCGGAAGCCGAACTTGCCGCCCGACAGGCCGAGCTTGGTGGTGGGGATGGTCACGTTCAGCGACAGCTGGTCCAGGGTGCCGTCGCCGATGTTGCCGACGGCCGCCAGACCGCCCTCCAGGGGGATCAGGTCGATGGCCTCGGTGATCTCATCGTGGCGCAGGCCCAGGCTGACGATACCCTCGCCCCAGAAGCGCTTCTCGAAGGTCAGTTCGCTGACCCAGCGTGATTCCGGCGACAGGTTCACGTTGCCGCCGAAGACGTTCTCGTCGGCGAACTCGGCCGAGGCGGCGAAGTCGTCGAAGTCCAGCTGACCCACGGTGCGCTCGAAACGGGCGCGCACCTGGGTGTTGCCCATGGGCGTCCAGGTCGCCAGCAGGCGCGGCTTGGCGAAGAAGAAGCTCTTCTCCTGCGAGGCGTCCCCCGACTGGCTGATGGTCGAGGATTCCAGTCGCAGGCCGCTTTCCAGCGTCCATTTCGGATTGATCCGCCAGGTGCCCTTGCCGAACAGCTCGCCGCGCGTCTCCTCGACCTTGACCGAGGCCGAGGGCAGGGGGACGGCCACGCCGCCGACCGAGTAGGCCTGCTCGGTCTCCAGCATATTGTAGGCGACCTCGCCCCCGGCCTCGAAGTCCATCGCCGGCGACCGCTCATAGCGGACCAGGCCGCGCAGTATGGTCTCGGACCCGTTGCCGTTAGAGGCGAACAGCTGTTCGGGGCTGACGACGGCGCCGTCGCGGTTGCGCGAGGTGGAGACGTTGTCGAAGTCTTCGAACTCGTGAATGAAGCGAGTTTCCAGCTTCAGCTTCTCGCTGAGCGGGCGCGTATAGACCACGCCCACTTCGCCGCTCTTGCCGTCATTGTCATAGAAGCTCTCTCGCAGGACGCCCGGCGCGGTCTGGCGGTTGATGTTGTGCCAGTCGTTGATGCCGTAGCGGGCCGTCAGGTCGATCTTACCGCCCATGAAGGGGCTGGAATAGTTGCCGCGGATCGAGTTTCCGCCGCCATAGCCGTCGTTGTAGTACTGCTCGTTGCGCAGGATGTTTCCGTTGGCGTCGGTGCGCACGACGTAGCCGGCGCCGTTCGAGTCGCTGGACGAGATGCCGTCGCCCAGGGTCACGCCCCAGGTGCGCTCGCCCTCGCGGGCGGTGAACTGATAGGTGCCGCCGAACAGGTCCTGGCCGCCTTCGAACAGGCTGGCGTTAGCCGTCAGGATGTGTTCGCGGCTGGAGGTGGTCTTCAGGATGACGTTGGCGACGACCGAATAGCCCTGCATCTCGATGCCGGGGGCGCCGCCGCGGACCAGTTCGATGCGTTCGACCTGCGCGGCGACGGTGCGGCCCAGGACGTTGGAGCCGGTGTCGTTTTTCGACGCCGGGCGCGAGCCGTTGATCAGGATGTTGCCGACCGCGCCTTCAAAGCCGCGGGCGCCGTCGCCGTCGTTGACCGAGAAGCCGGGGATGCGATTGACCATGTCCAGCGCCGTGTTCGGGCGGGCGTCCCTGAAGAAGTCGGGATTGAAGACCAGCACGCCCTGATCCTGGGCCTCGGCGGTCTGGGGGGCGCGCGCCGTGTCGGCCAGGGCGGGCGCGGCGGCGCCCAGCAGGATGGCGGTTGTGGCCAGCAGAATGGTCTTGTTCATGGCGTCGTCCCTCTCCGTCTTCTTGGATGCTGGTTTGACGGCAGCGACCTCCATTCTCCAGTTACAAGCCTGACAGGTGGATTACATCGCGGACAGCATTACCGAATAGTCAGATTACAGTCTGGTTAGTTACTGTTAATCAGTCAGGCATGGCGCCTCGTTTCCTGACTGTCTCTGTCGTTGTTCTTGCCCTGTCGCTAGGCGCAGCCGCGCGAGCTCAGGATGCGTCGCCCGCGCCGGTGACCACGGTGGACGAGGTCATCGTCAGCGCCCGCCGTGCCGAGGCGCCCATCTGGCAGGTGACGCGCGGCGACAGCACCCTGATCCTGGTCGGCGCCATCAGCGGCGTGCCCCGCGACGTTGAATGGCGGCCCGAGGCGCTGGAGGCGGCGACGCGCCGTTCGCAGCGCATTCTGTTTCCGCAGGAGGGGCGCGCCTCGGTCGCCGATGTCATTCGCCTGATCTGGCGTATCCGCACCGTGGCGACCCTGCCCAGGGGGACCACGACCGCCGACTATCTGTCGCCGCCGGTGCAGGCGCGGCTGGAGACGGTGATGGCGGATCAGAGGAACGACAACTGGCGCACCAACAGCCTGATGATCCTCAGCATGGACCTGATGAGCGAGCAGGCCGGCTATGAGCGCGGCCGCACCCGAACTGCCGCCGACGTCATCAAGAAGGTCGCCCGCGACGCCCGCATCCCGGTGCGCCCTGTCGGTACGGTGCGCGGCGATGAAATCGTCGAGAGTCTGATCTCCGCCCCGCCTGCCACCTATGCCGCCTGTCTGGAGCGCGCCCTGGCCGCCGCCGAGGCCGGGCCGGAAGGCGGCGCCATCCGCATCAACGACTGGCGTGCCCGCCGTGTGCCCGAGGTCATGGCCCAGCCGCTGGAGCAAGCCCTGGGCCTGTGCTGGCCCTGGGGCGATCCCGAGATCGCGCCCTTGCTGCGTCGCCAGTGGGCCGAGGCGGTGCAGACGGCTCTGGGCGAGCCGGGCGTGACCATGGCCGTGGCTCAGCTGCGCGTCCTGGCCGAACCGGACGGCGTGCTCGATACGCTGGCGGCTCAGGGCTATGAGATCGAGGGCCCGGAGTGGAAGCCTGCGCCGGTCGAGGCGGCGCTTCCCTAGACCGCGGTGCCGCCCACCGTCAGGCCGCCGATCTTGAGGCTGGGCTGGCCGATGCCGACGGGAACACCCTGACCCGACTTGCCGCAGGTGCCGACGCCCGGGTCGAAGGCGAAGTCGTCGCCGATCATCTGGATATGGGTCAGGGCCGTGGCCCCGTCGCCGATCAGGGTGGCCCCGCGCACAGGGGCGGTGATCTTGCCGTCCTCGATCAGATAGGCCTCGGTGCACTGGAAGACGAATTTGCCGTTGGTGATGTCCACCTGGCCGCCGCCGAAGTTGGCGGCGTAGAGGCCGCGCTTCGTCGAGGCGATCATGTCGGCCTTCGAATCCTTGCCGCCTTCCATGAAGGTATTGGTCATGCGCGGCATGGGCATGTGGGCGAAGGATTGGCGACGACCGTTGCCGGTGGCGCTCGCGCCCAGCTGACGCGCCGAGAGGCGGTCATGCATCAGGCCGACCATGATCCCGTCCTCGATCAGGACGGTACGCGAGGTCGGGGTGCCTTCGTCGTCGAAAGACAGCGAGCCGCGACGTCCGGCGATGGAGCCGTCGTCCACCACGGTCACGCCGGGGGCGGCGACGCGCTGACCCATCTTGCCGCTGAAGACCGAGGAGCCCTTGCGGTGGAAGTCGCCCTCGAAGCCGTGGCCGACGGCTTCGTGCAGCAGGACGCCGGGCCAGCCGGCGCCCAGGACCACGTCCATCTCGCCCGCCGGGCAGTCGACGGCGTCGAGGTTGATCAGGGCCTGGCGCAGCGCCTCGTCGATCTGGCCCTGCCAGCGGTCGGGGGCGATCCAGGCCTCGAAGCCCGCACGGCCGCCGGCGCCGGACGAGGCGCTCTCGCGCTTGCCGTCGCGCTCGACCGTGACCGAGACGTTCAGCCGGACCAGGGGGCGCACGTCGCTGAGCAGCCGACCGTCGGCGCGCAGGATCTCGACAGCGCGGCGCTCGCCGATGATGGAGGCCGAGACCTGGACCACGCGCGGGTCGCGGGCGCGCGCCCAGGCGTCGATTTCCGACAGCAGTTCGATCTTGTCCGAGAAGCCGGGCGAGGCGAGGGGGTCGACCTCGTCATAGAGCTTCTGATTGGTGGCGCGCGGGGCCTCGGCGGCGGAACCGGCATAGCCACGCTTGGCCAGGGCGGCGCTGTCGGCGGCGCGGCGGATGGCGGCGGCGGAAATCTCGTTGGCGTGGGCGTAGCCGGCGGTCTCGCCCGCCACGACGCGCAGGCCGAAGCCCTCGACCGCGTCATAGGAGGCGCCCTTCAGCCGCCCGTCGTCAAAGACCAGGGATTCGCTCTCGGTCTTTTCCAGGAACAGCTCGCCGTCGTCCGCGCCGGCCAGGGCCGTCTGCAGAATGGACAGGGCCTCGTCCGGGGCCACGCCGGAAGCGTCGAGAATAGGGGAGGGGGAGGCGACGGTGCTCATGCAGGCTAGATAGGGGCTCGACCGCCCCGCGTCACGAGTTGCGTCACGTGTTCCGCACAGGGAACGGCCCCTCTCGCGCTGCGAAAGGGGCCGTGACGACGACTTCTGGATCGCGGATCAGTCTTCCGTGACTTCACCCGAGCCGCTGACGGACTGGCGCAGTTCGGCGGGGCGGCGCGTCAGGCGCACCTCGCCGCTGCCCGAGACGTCGACGTCGGCCTTGCCGCTGGGGCCGACCCGTACGTCGCCCGAGCCGCTGACGCTGACCTTGGCGTCCTTGACGATCAGCTCGTCCAGACGGGCGTCGCCGGCGCCGGAAACGTCCACCGTCACCGTATCGGCGCGGCCCTGGACCTTGACGTCCGACGATCCGGTCAGGGTCAGGTCCAGCGTCGGCTGGTCATAGCCGCGGATCTTCAGCTCGGTGGGGCCGGAAAGGTCGAAGCTTTTCACCGAGGGGGCCTTGATGACGATCTTCAGGGCGTCGGTCTCGCTCCAGCCGCGGATGCCGGTACGGGTCCAGCGGACATAGCTGCGGTCGCCGCGCGGGCCTTCGTCCAGGGTCAGTCGGCCGTTGGAGAAGCGGACGCGGTTCACGACCGTTTCGGCGCCGGAGATGGTGATGCCCGGCGAGTCGGCCTGCTGATCGTAGGTGACGTTGGCGGGGATATCGATGGCCAGACGTTGGCCGTCGACCCAGGTGATCGAGCGGGTGATCTCGGGCGAGACCTGACCGCGCTCGATGGTGAAGCCGTCGTCGCCGGGCTCGTCGTCGGTGACCACCCAGGTCCAGTCGTGGCGGGCCAGGTCGCGGCCGCCGACGGCGAAGGCGCCGCCGATGCCGACGATGGCGAGGATCAGCCCGGCGCCGGAGATGATGAGCAGATTGCGGATCATGACATTATTCTCCCTTGGCTCAGGCTTGCGGTTCGAGGGCGGGTTTCAGGACGCGATAGTGAAGGCGGGCGTACCAGATTGTGGCGTCGATCAGCCATTTGGTCAGCAGGGCCATAAGGGCGACCATGAAGACGCCCAGACCCATCAGGCCGACGCCCAGCAAGGCTGCGGCGAGGGCGCCGCCCGGCAGGCCCATGAAGGACCCGGCCACCATGACGAAGCCGCCGGCCACGAAGACCCCGATCCCGCCGATCAGCATGGACAGGACGGTGCCGAAGATCGGCAGGGCGATGGGCAGCAGGATCAGGATGTCGATCGCGCCCAGGCCCAGGATGCCGAAGATGGCGCCGGCGGCGGCCGGCGGCGACTGCTCCTGGGTCCAGCGCTTGGCGCTGGCCTCGGCCTTCAGTTCACGGGCCAGACGATCGGGATCGCCCAAGGCCTCGGCGACCTGCGCCTCTGTGCGGCCAGCGGCGGCGCCGTCGGCGAAGTGGCTTTCATAGTCGGCGACGATCTCGTTGGCCGTGATGGTCGGCAGGCCGACCAGTCCGCGTTTCAGGCGGGCCAGAAATTCTGCGCGGTTCATTGTTCAGCTCCCCGTTGAGCGTCTGCGGATTGGTCCGTGAGGGCGGCCGGTTCGACCGGGGCGCCCGCCGCTATGGCGTCGCTGTGCGGCGCGGTGTTCGCCACCAGGGCGTCGACGGCCTGGGCAAAGGCCCGCCATTCGGCGGTCTGGCCTTCCAGGGCGGCGCGACCGGCGGTGGTCAGCCGATAATACTTGCGCGACGGGCCGCTGGGCGATTCGACCAGATAGGTCTCGACCAGGCCGTCGCTCTGCATGC
Organism: Brevundimonas sp. NPDC090276; assembly: GCF_044772165.1. NCBI lineage: Bacteria > Pseudomonadati > Pseudomonadota > Alphaproteobacteria > Caulobacterales > Caulobacteraceae > Brevundimonas > Brevundimonas sp. NPDC090276. The sequence continues at coordinate 641,653 of NZ_JBIVYK010000001.1, forward strand.
GGCGCATCAGCGGATAGATGGTGCCTTCCCCCATGCCGATAGCGTCGGACAGGCGGCTGGCGATCTCGTAGGCGTAGCTGTCGGAGCGGGCCAGCAGGGCCAGCACGCACAATCCCAGCACGCCTTTCTTCAGTTGGATGTCGATGGAGTCGGGCATGGCGTTCCCTTCGGTGATGACGAATGGGTATCGCAAGGTATCGTGCGCTGCAAGGTAGCTGTCGGTACATGACAGCGAATTAATCCGCCGAAGTTTCGCCTCATCCCGTCACTTGCGCGTCTTGATCGCTTGGCAAGCGCAAGCCGAGCCGATAAGGACCGGCCCTGAAACGCCGAGGTCCGTCAGGGCCCGGGGGTGTTTGCGAATTGCTCGCAAGTATCGGCTGCGAAACGGTTTATGAGGAATCGAATGGGGATGGGCACGCGAGCCATGGCGCGGATCGGAGGCGGTGTCGCCGCGACCGCTCTTGCCGCCTTCGTCGCCGCGCCGGCATGGGCGCAGGATCTGATGGGGCAACCGACCCCGGGCGGTCTCGGCCTGCAGCCGGCTGCTGCGCCGCTGAAGCACGAAGCGATCTTCTTCCACGACGTGGTGTTGATGCCGGTCATCACGATCATCACCCTGCTGGTGCTGGGCCTGCTGATCTGGATCGCTGTCCGCTACAACAAGCGCGCCAACCCGGTTCCGGCCAAGTGGAGCCACAACACGGTCATCGAGATCATCTGGACCGTGGTGCCGGTGCTGATCCTGGTGGGCGTCTCGCTCTTCTCGTTCCGCCTGCTGTTTGCCTACCACGACATGCCTGACCCCGACCTGACGGTTAAGGTCACGGGCAACCAGTGGAACTGGGCCTATGAATATCCCGACCAGGGCGTGGCCGAGTACATCTCGAACATGACACCCGAGGACAAGGCGCCGCCGCACCTCTACCGTCTGGCCGCTGACGAGCCGATGGTCGTGCCGGTCGGCAAGACCGTTCGCCTGCTGGTCACCGCTTCGGACGTGATCCACGCCGTGGCTCTGCCGGCCTTTGGTCTGAAGACCGACGCCGTCCCGGGCCGCGTCAACGAAACCTGGTTCAACGCCGAGAAGACCGGCATCTACTACGGCCAGTGCTCCGAGCTGTGCGGCGTCGACCACGCCTTCATGCCGATGCAGATCAACGTCGTCACCGAGGCCGAATTCGCCGCCTGGGTCGCCTCCAAGGGCGGGTCCATGACGAAGAAGGCTGACGAAGCCGCTGCGGCCGCCGCCGCAGCTGCTCCGGCCGCCGCCGTCGCTGCTCCCGCCGCTGACGCCGCCGCCCCGACCGCCGCCGCCGCTCCCGCGGCCCCCGCAGCCGCTGCCGCGCCCGCCGCGCCGGCCGCCCAGTAACAGAGACGCGAGAGCCCAACGATCATGGCCACCGCTGCCGCAACACACGACGATCATCACGATCACAAGCCGGGTTTCTTCACCCGCTGGTTCCTGTCGACGAACCACAAAGACATCGGGATGCTGTACCTGATGTTCGCCATCTTCACCGGTCTGGTGGGCGGCGCCCTGTCGGGCCTGATCCGCTGGGAACTGGCCGAGCCGGGCATCCAGCTGTTCAAGGAAGGCACGATCATCCAGCAACTGGGGATCGTTGAGGCCTCCAAGCACGGCTATAACGTCACGGTCACGGCCCACGCCCTGATCATGGTCTTCTTCGTCGTCATGCCGGCGACGATGGGCGGTTTCGCCAACTACTTCACGCCGATCATGATCGGCGCGCCGGACATGGCCTTCCCGCGCCTGAACAATATCTCGTTCTGGCTGCTGGTCGCCGCCTTCATGCTGCTGGTCATCTCGATGTTCGTCGACGGCGGACCGGGCATGGGCTTCGGCGGTGGTTGGACGGCCTATCCGCCGCTCTCCACCATGGGCCACACGGGCCCGTCGTTCGACCTGGCGATCTTCTCGCTGCACGTCGCCGGCGCCTCGTCGATCCTCGGCGCGATCAACTTCATCACGACCATCTTCAACATGCGCGCGCCGGGCATGACCCTGCACCGCATGCCGCTGTTCGCCTGGGGCATCCTGATCACCGCCTTCCTGCTGCTGCTGTCGCTGCCGGTTCTGGCGGGCGCCATCACCATGCTGCTGACGGACCGTAACTTCGGCACCTCGTTCTTCGATCCGGCCGGCGGCGGCGACCCGGTGATGTACCAGCACCTGTTCTGGTTCTTCGGTCACCCCGAAGTCTACATCATGATCCTGCCGGGCTTCGGCATCATCTCGCACATCGTCTCGACCTTCTCGAAGAAGCCGATCTTCGGCTACCTCGCCATGGCCTACGCCATGGTTGCCATCGGCTTCATCGGCTTCATCGTGTGGGCGCACCACATGTACACCGTGGGCATGAGCATCAACCTGCGCGCCTATTTCGTGGCCGCCACGATGATCATCGCCGTGCCTACCGGCGTGAAGATCTTCAGCTGGATCGCCACCATGTGGGGCGGCTCCATCACCTTCAAGACGCCCATGCTGTGGGCGATGGGCTTCATATTCCTGTTCACCCTCGGCGGCGTGACCGGCGTGGTCCTGTCGAACGCCGGCATCGACTACAGCCTGCACGACACCTACTATGTCGTGGCGCACTTCCACTACGTGCTGTCGCTGGGCGCCGTCTTCTCGATCTTCGCCGGTTTCTACTACTGGTTCGAGAAGATGTTCGGCGTGAAGTACAACGAGTTCCTCGGCGCGACCCACTTCTGGATCATGTTCGTCGGCGTGAACCTCGTCTTCTTCCCGCAGCACTTCCTGGGTCTGCAGGGCATGCCGCGTCGTTACATCGACTACCCGGAGGCCTTCACCTACTGGAACCACGTCTCGTCGATCGGCTACCTGATCACCATCGTCGGCGTCGCCGTCTTCCTGGTGATGCTGGCTGAAGCTGCGATCCGTCGCCGCAAGGGCGAGGCCAATCCGTGGGGCGAAGGCGCCACCACCCTGGAGTGGACCCTGTCGTCGCCCCCGCCGCACCACCAGTTCAACGAACTGCCGGTGGTCAAGGCGGACAACCACTGATCCGATCCGGATAACCCTGGAGAGGCCGCCCTTTCGCAACCGGAAGGGCGGCCTTCGGCTTTTTATGACCATGACCGACCGCCAAGCTCCCCTCGTGACCACCGCCCAGCCGGAGGACTTCTTCCAGCTGCTGAAACCGCGTGTCATGTCGCTGGTGGTCTTCACCGCCGTGACGGGCCTGGTGGTCGCGCCGGGGCAGCCCAACTTCCTGCTGGCCGCCATCGCGGTCCTGTGCATCGCCGTGGGCGCAGGGGCCGCCGGCGCCCTGAACATGGCGCTGGAGGGCGAGACCGACGCCCTGATGCGCCGCACGCGTGGCCGCCCCGTCGCGGCGGGCCGCGTCCGCAAAAATGATGCGATGGCCTTTGGCGTCGTCCTGTCGATCTTCTCGGTCATGCTGCTGGGCATGACCACCAACTGGCTGGCCGGGGGACTGCTGGCCCTGACCATCGTCTATTACGCCGGCTTCTACACCCTGCTGCTCAAGCGCCGGACGCCCCAGAACATCGTCATCGGCGGCGCCGCGGGCGCCTTCCCGCCGGTGATCGGCTGGGCGGCGGTGACAGGCGACGCGCCGTGGCAGGCCTGGCTGCTGTTCGCCATCATCTTCCTGTGGACCCCGCCGCACTCCTGGGCCCTGGCCCTCTATTCGGCCGGCGACTACGCCAAGGCGGGCATCCCGATGATGCCGGTGGCGCGCGGCGCCAAGTCGACCCGTCTGCAGATCCTGATCTACACCCTGATCTTCGTGCCGGTGGCCATTGCTCCGGCCTTCCTGGGCCTCGGCGGCGTCGTCTATCTGGCGGTATCGGTGGCCGGCGGCCTCTTCTTCCTGGCCCTGGCGATCCGCCTGTGGCGCTCACGCGCCGGCGACCAGCCTGACAAGGCCGAGGCGGTGGGGCGAGAGGCCGCATTGTATGACGTCCGGGCCGAGGCCAAACCGGCCCGTAACCTGTTCGCCTTCTCCATCCTGTATCTGATGGCGCTGTTCTCGGCCTTGCTGGTCGAACAGCTGCCGGGCCTGGGAGCCTGACCGCGTGACCCGTCCTAACTTCATCAAACTGACTGACGAACAAGTGCGCGCACGCAAGCGCCGCAACGTGGCCATCGCCTTGGGCCTGGTCGGCTTCATCGTCCTGGTCTTCGTCGTCACCGTGGTGAACCTTCAGCGCAACACCGAGGCCCGCAAGGCCGCCGAGGCGGCGGCTGCGGCCACGCTGGAGCGCGCCGACCCCGCTCTGTCCGCGCCCGCCGCGGAGCCGACCCAGTGAAGGACCGCAAGAACATGGTCGCGCTGATCTGCGCGGCCGTGGTGATGGGCATGACGGGGGCGGCCTTCGCCGCCGTGCCCTTGTATCGTCTCTTCTGTCAGGTGACGGGCTTCGACGGCACGGTGAAGAAGGCCGAGGCCGCCCCGACGCAGATTCTCGACCAGAGCGTCCTGATCCGCTTCGACACCAACGTCCGCAACCTGCCGATGGACTTCAAGGCCGAGCAGGTCAGCCAGCGGGTGCGAATCGGCGAAACCGGCATGGCCTATTTCAAGGTGACCAACACCTCGGATCAGCCGATCCACGCCACGGCGGCCTACAACGTCGTGCCGGAACGCGCCGGCCCCTACTTCCAGAAGCTGCAGTGCTTCTGCTTCGAGGGCCAGGAAATCGGCCCGGGCGAGACCAAGGAATTCCCCGTCCAGTACTTCGTCGCGCCCGAGATCGCGACGGACGCCGAGTCCAAGGGCGTGCGCGAAATCACGCTCAGCTACACCTTCTTCCCCACCAAGGGCTTCGAGCAGGCCGCTTCCGGTCAATCAGCTACTGGCAAAGCCGGATAGCGGACGCTATAGCCCCTGCATAAGAACGATCTCTCGCCTTAATTCAGAGACCCTGGAATGGCCGACGCGCACGCGAAACCGCATCACGATTACCACCTTGTGGACCCGAGCCCCTGGCCGCTGATCTCGTCCATGGCCTGCGTGGTCATGTTCGTGGGCGCGGTCATGTGGATGAAGGGCCTGTTCGGCCTGCCGGAAGGCACCAAGTGGCTGTTCTTCGCCGGTCTGGCCGGCGTGCTGTTCGCCATGTACGGCTGGTGGTCGGACGTCATCAAGGAATCCAAGAAGGGCGACCACACCCCGGTCGTCTCGATCGGCCTGCGCTACGGCATGATCCTGTTCATCGCGTCGGAGGTGATGTTCTTCGTCGCCTTCTTCTGGATGTTCTTCGACATGGCGATCTTCAGCGAATCGCGCGCCCTGACGCCGGAAATCGGCAACTGGGCCGACACCGCCGCCGCCTGGAAGACCTGGCCGCCCAAGGGCGTCGAGCTGCTGGACCCCTGGGGCCTGCCGCTGCTGAACACGGTCATCCTGCTGCTGTCGGGCACGACCGTGACCTGGGCGCACCATGCGCTGCAGGTCGGCGACCGCAAGGCCGCCAAGCTGGGTCTGCTGATCACCGTCCTGCTGGGCGTGCTGTTCACCGGCGTTCAGGCCTATGAATATCACCACATCCTGCACGAGGGCTTCTTCTTCAACGAAGCCGCCACCCACTCGAAGCTCTACGGCTCGATCTTCTTCATGACGACCGGCTTCCACGGCTTCCACGTCCTGGTTGGCACCATCTTCCTGGCCGTCTGCCTGCTGCGTCTGCAAGCCGGTCAGATGACGCCGCAGAAGCACTTCGGCTTCGAAGCCGCCGCCTGGTACTGGCACTTCGTGGACGTGGTCTGGCTGTTCCTGTTCGCCTTCGTCTACGTCACCTTCGGGTGAAGACGGGCCAACCAGCCTCTGCACTTCAAACGGCGCGGGACGAACAGTCCCGCGCCGATTTGCTTGGGGGACAGGCCGTTCTGGCCGGGATCCGCGGGCGCTGCCCCAACTGCGGACAGGGGCCCCTTTTCCAAGGGTTCCTTAAAGTCCGCCCGGCCTGCGACACCTGCGGTTTCGACCTGGCCTCGGTCGAGACCGGCGACGGCGCCGCCACCTTCATCATGCAGATCGCCGGCTTCCTGGTCGGGTTTTCGGCCTTGGCGGTCGAGATCGCCTGGCATCCCCCCATCTGGCTGCACCTGATCGTCTGGCTGCCGCTGGTCGCCGCCCTGGCCCTGGGCCTGATGCGCCCCGGCAAGGGGCTGATGACCGCCCTGCAGATGCTGAGAACCCGAGACCCCCAATGACTGCTGCCGCCCGTCCCCGTTTCCCCGTCGTCCTGACGGTCCTCGCCGTCCTGCTGCTGGGCGTCCTGCTGGCCCTCGGGACCTGGCAGGTGCAACGTATGCAATGGAAGGAAGGCCTGATGGACGGGGCCGAGGCCGCCGCCGGCCAGCCGCCGCTGCCGCTCGCCGAGGCGCTGAAACTTGAGAACCCCGAGTTCCGTCGCGTCCTGCTGACCTGCCGCGGTCTGTCGGCGGCGCCCTATGTCGAGCTGCAGTCCATTGAGCACAGCGACGCGGGCGTCCGCCTGGTCTCGGCCTGTGCCGTCGAAGGCGGGCGGACCCTGCTGGTCGATCGCGGCTTCGTCTCCGCCGAGATCTCAAGCCGTCCGCCGGTCAAGGCCGACGACACCATGCCCGTGGTCATCACCGGCGTGTTGCGCCGCGCCCCGGCCCCCAGCGCCCTGACCCCGCCGCCGGCCGAGGGCCGCTTCTACGGTCGCGACGCCGAGGCCATGGCTCGCGTGCTGAAGGTCGAGGGGCCGATCTCGCCCTTCACCGTCTTCGCGCTCACCTCGACCAATCCCGACTGGGTCGCGCTGAAGCCCTCGGCGCCGCCCGCCGCCTTCACGAACAACCACCTGGGTTACGCCCTGACCTGGTTCGGTCTCGCCGCCGCCCTGATCGCCTTCTACGTGGTGCTGCTGCGCCGCCGCATGACCCGCAAGGACACAGAAACCTGACCGCTCGCCTCCACACCCTGTCCAACGGCGTCCGCGTCGTCTGCGACCCCATGCCCGGTCTGCGGACCTTTGCCCTGACGGTCGCCGTTCGCGGCGGGGCTAGGATGGAGGACGAGGCCCGCTCCGGTTGGTCGCACCTGCTGGAGCATCTGGTGTTCAAGGGCGCCGGCGACATGGGCGCGCGCGATATCGTCGAACGGATCGAGGCCGAGGGCGGCTCGATCAACGCCGCCACCGGCTATGAGCGCACCAGTTTCGAGATCCGGGCCCTGCACGGCTCCCTGCCTCTGGCCATGCAGATCGTTTCGGATCTGGTCTTCCGTCCCACGCTCGACCCCGCCGAGATCGTGCGCGAGAAGGACGTCGTGGCCCAGGAAATCGCCGAGGCCTTCGACACCCCCGACGACCACGTCTTCGAAATGGCCCAGACGCGGGCCTATGCCGGCCAGGCTCTGGGTCGGCCCATCCTCGGCACGGTCGAGAGCCTGAAAGCCGCCGACCGCGCCGCCGTGGCCGACTGGCGCGCCCGACTCTATTCGCCTGACCGCATGGTCGTCGCCGTCTCGGGGGCTGTGAACGAGAGCGAACTGCTGGCCCTGGCCGAGCGCTGGTTCGGTCAGGAAGGCGCGAAGCCGCTGGACCCTCTGGCGCCCGCCGTCTTCGTCGGCGGCGAGGCGAAACTGTCCCGCAAGATCGAACAGGCCAACCTGGTCTTCCAACTGCCGACCATGGGGGCGCTGGACCCGCGTCTGCCGGCGCTGCGGCTGTTCACCGAAATCCTTGGCGGCGGCATGGCTTCGCGCCTGTTCCAGAGCGCGCGCGAGGACCGGGGTCTGGCCTACGCCATCGACGCCTATCAGGAAGCCTATGAGGACGCCGGGCTCCTGGGCATCTACGCCGGCGCCGCCGCGGAGCGTGCGGTCGAATTGGCAGAGGTCAGCGCCGCTGAACTGCTGGACCTGGCCGAGAAGGGCCCGACCGACGCCGAGCTGGCGCGCGCCAAGGCCGTGTTGAACGCGACGCTGTGGATGGCCGACGAAAGCCCCGCCAGCCGCGCGGGGCGCAACGCGGCCCAGACGCTGATCTTCGGCGCGCCGGTTTCGTCCGAGGACAGCGCCGCGCGCATCCTGGCCCAGAGCGCCGATGATCTGCGCGCCGTGGGGCGGGCCATGATCGAGGCCGGGCGTTCGGCCACGGCGGTGCTGGGGCCCAAGGCGGCGGGGGCCGCTGGCGCCGCCTTCACGGCACGACTTCAGGCCCGCTAAGTCGTGGCTGGCGTCGCCGGCGCTTCTCGGTAATCTGCCGCCATGGCCCTGTTCGACTGGATGGCGGAGGCGACCGGACCGGTCCTGCGCGGACAGGGGGTCCTGCTGCGTCCGCCGCGTCCGTCCGATCACGCGGAATGGGCCGAACTGCGCGGCGGCTCGCGCGACTATCTGCAACCGTGGGAGCCTGCCTGGGCCGAGGACGACCTGACCCGCGCGGCCTTTCGGCGGCGCCTCAGCGTCTATGCCCGCGAGATGGAACTGGGCACGGCCTGGCCCCTGTTCGTCTTTGATCCCGAGGAAGAACGGCTGATGGGGGCCATCACCCTGTCCAACATCCGGCGCGGCGTGGCCGAGACCGGCACCCTGGGCTACTGGATCGGCCAGCCCTATGCGGGGCAGGGGGCGGGTACGGCGGCGGCGCGGGCCATGCTGGACTTCGCCTTTGGCTCGCTGAAGCTGCATCGCGTCGAGGCGGCCTGCGTCCCGACCAACCATGCCTCGCGCCGGGTTCTCGAAAAGGCGGGCTTTCGGCACGAAGGACTAGCCAAAGCTTATTTGAAAATTAACGGCGCATGGGCAGATCATCTGCTGTTCGGCGTCATCGAGGACGAGTTTGTCCCGGACCCGGACGTGCCCAGTCCTTCCACCCGGGATTCGCTTTGACCACACGATCCAGAGCCCTGGCCTGGGACCCGACGACGGCGATCGAGGCGCTGGCCGCCGCCGATGCCGCGCTGTGGATCTGGACGCCCGCCGACGACCAGATTCGTTTCACCGGTGCGACCCGTTCGCTGGGCCTCGGCCCTCTGGCCCCCGAATGTTCGGGCGCCGCCTTCGCCGCCCTGGCCATGCCGCAGGACCGGGCCCTGGCCGACCGCCTGCTCAAGCCCCAGGCCGAGGGCACCGAGATCGCCGTGCGTCTGCGCATGCGCGGCTGCGAGACCTGCCTGTGGCGCGGCGTCTGGCTGGAAGATGGTCTGCGCGCGGCGGGCGTCGTGGCGCTGGAGACCAAGTTCGCCGGGGCCGACCGGGATGCGCTGACCGGCCTGCTGGATCGCCGCACCTTCCTGGTCCGTGTGGCGGAAACCCTGGCCCAGCCGGGCGACTATGAGCTGGTCGTAGCCGACGTGGATCGTCTGCGCCGTCTGAACGAGGCGCTGGGCCATGAGCGCGCCGATCTGGTGCTCTCGGCCCTCGGATCGCGATTGGCAGGGGCCTTCGCCAAGGACTGTTCGCCAGCCCGCATCGGCGAGGACGAGTTCGCGGTCCTGGCTCCCCGCGGGGCCACGGGCGCCAGCGAGCGGATGCGCGAGGCGCTGGAACAGCCGCTCCGCGTGGCGGGCTTTGACATCTATCCGACGGTCTCTATCGGCGCCGTCGCCGCAGAGGGCGGGCCGGACGCGCCTGATCCGGCGGAACTGCTGCGCCGCGTCGAACTGGCGGTGGAGCAGGCCAAGACCGCGGGGCGGGGCGGGGCGGCGGCCTATGGCCGGGCGCTGGAGTCCGACAGCCTGTCGAGGCTGGCGCTGGAGTCGGACCTGCGCAACGCCTTCGTGCGCGGCGAGATCGAGCCCTTCTACCAGCCCATCGTCAACCTGAAGACGGGCGCGGTCGCCGGCTTCGAGGCCCTGGTGCGCTGGCGTCATCCGCAGCGCGGACTGGTGCCGCCGGACGAGTTCCTGACCCTGGCCGATGAAATGGGCCTGATGAACGAGCTGGGTCTGCTGATGATGACCCAGGCGGCGCGTCAGCTGGCCGAGTGGCTGCATCGCCACCCCGGTGCGGGCAAGCTGTTCTGCAGCGTCAACCTGTCGGTCGGCGAGATCGAGCGCGACCATCTGGTCGAGGACGTGGCCCGCATCATTCAGGAGACCGGCCTGCCGCGCGGCGCGCTGAAGCTGGAAGTCACCGAGGGCGACATCATGCGCGACACCGCGCACGCCGCCGAGGTGCTGACGAAACTGCGCGAGGCGGGGGCCAGCCTGGCGCTGGACGATTTCGGCACCGGCTTCTCGTCCCTGTCCTATCTCGCGCGCCTGCCGTTCGACACGCTGAAGATCGACCGTTACTTCGTTCTGACGATGAACAAGGACGAGGGCTCGGCCAAGATCGTCAAGTCCGTGGTCAACCTGGGTCGCGACCTGTCGCTGGAGGTCGTGGCCGAGGGCGTCGAGAACGCCGAACTGGCCGGCCTGCTGCTGGACGCCAGCTGCCACTACGGTCAGGGCTTCGGCTATGCGCCGGCCCTGCCGGCCGTGGAGGCCGAGGTCTATCTGAACGAGTCACTGGCCGACGGCACCGCCCCGATCAAGGCGCGCTCGGCCTAGGGGGTCAGGCGCGCCCGCTCTGGGCCGACAGGCGGGCGGCGTCGACGCCCAGACCGGCCAGGGCGCGGGCCCATTTGGTCTGATAGTCCGCGTCGAAGATCAGATCGGGATCGGCGTCGGCGGTCAGCCAGACGTTCTCGCCCAGTTCCTCTTCCAACTGACCCTCGCCCCAGCCGGCGTAGCCCAGCAGCAGGACGGATCGAGCCGGTCCGTCGTCCGGGTCGCTCATCGCCGCCAGGGCGTCGCGGGTGCCGGTCACGGCCAGGCCGTCGCCGAAGCTCAGGGTGATGTCTTCGTTGGTCCAGTCGTCGGTGTGCAGGACGAAGCCGCGCTCGCGCTCGACCGGCCCGCCGATCAGCACCGACCGCTCCGACATCGCATCGGAAACCGGCGTGTCCAGCTTCTTCAGGACTTCAGACAGGGTGACGCCCGGCGCCGGCTGGTCCAGCCGCAGGCCCATGGCGTGCTCGTCGTCATGGGCGCAGATCAGGATGACGGCGTGGCGGAAACGGTCATCGTCTATGCCCGGCATGGCCACAAGGAGACGCCCGGTCAGGGAGGAGAAGGCGGTCATGCCCCTATCATCGGGGGCGGGCGGCCTCGACGCAAGATGCGGCATATCGGGAGAAGACGAAGCCGCCTTGGCGATTGCCGTCGCGCTCTCTATCTGAGGTGTTGAACGCCGCCCGGATGTCCCGGGCCTTTAGCCCGGAGACCCTGCATGACCATCCAGATCGGCGACCGCATCCCCGACGCAACCCTGACCACCATGACCGCCGACGGCCCCAAACCGGTCACCACGGCTGAACTGTTCGGCGGCAAGACGGTCGCCCTGTTCGCCGTCCCTGGCGCCTTCACCCCGACCTGCTCGGCGCGCCACCTGCCGGGCTATGTCGACAACCGCGCCGATCTGGCCGCCAAGGGCGTCGATACGGTGGCCTGCCTGTCGGTCAATGACGCCTTCGTCATGGGCGCCTGGGCCCAGGCCAACGACCTGAACGGCACGGACGACATCGTCATGCTGGCCGACGGCAACGGCGACTTCACCCGCAGCGTCGGCCTGGCGCTGGACGCCAAGGGCTTCGGCATGGGCGAGCGCTCGCAGCGCTACTCCATGCTGGTCAAGGACGGCGTGGTCGACCAGCTGAACATTGAGCAGGGCGGCGAGTTCAAGGTGTCCTCGGCCGAGCACCTGCTGGCCCAGCTCTGATCCCGCCTGTCATGGTCTGATCCATGACGGACGTCTTCACCCCTTCGAAGCGCAGCGCGGTCATGCGCCGGGTGAAGGGGCGCGACACTGCGCCCGAATGGAAAGTCCGGCGGATGCTGCGCGCCGCCGGGATCGGTTACCGTCTGGGCGGCTGCGGCCTGCCCGGACGGCCCGACGTGGTGCTGAAGGGGCGCAAGCTCGCCGTCTTCGTCCACGGTTGTTTCTGGCACGGCCACGATTGTCCGCGCGGCGCGCGAAAGCCCCAGGCCAACGCCGACTACTGGCGCAACAAGATCGAGCGAAATCGGGCCCGTGACGCGCGCGTTGCGGCGGAACTGACCGCCGCCGGTTGGCGCGTGCTGACCGTGTGGGAGTGCGCCCTGCGCGAACCGGGCTTCGCCGAGGAACTGGTGGCCCAGGTCCGGGGTCAGGCCGCCGCGCTCTCCGCCGCCTCAGCGGCCTCCGCCGCTTCAGTCAGCACCTGAGACAGGGCCCCCAGCAAGGCGCCGGGCGTCAGGGGCTTGGAGACGAAATAATTCATTCCGGCGGCGGTGCAGGCGGCTATGTCCTCGGGCGCGGTGTCGGCGGTGACGGCGATGACCGGCACGGCGGCGTTGAGGCCGCCGCCGGCGCGCAGGCGACGCGTGGTTTCGCGCCCGTCCAGTTCCGGCATCCGCACATCCATGAAAACGACGTCGAACTCGGCCCGTTCACAGGCCTCCAGCGCGGCCATGCCGTCCTCGGCCATGGCGATTTCGCAGTCCACAGACTGGAGAATAAGCTGGATGGCGCGGCGGTTGATGGCGTGATCATCGACGACCAGAACGCGCAGCGGCGCTTCAGCCTGGTCTTCGTGCGCCTCAGACGTTTCGGCAGCGGCGTCCAGCGCGATCTCGGGCTCAAGGTCGGGCGCAGGCGCAGGTTCTGGCGCCGGCTTGGGCGCGGCGACGACGGGCTGGCTCAGGGCGCGGGTGATGGTGGCGCGGGCCTCGGGCGCCAGGCCGGCGGGCGGGGCCTCGGTCGCCGCGCCGCGCGGCAGAACCAGCGACAGGGTGAAGGTCGAGCCCTGACCCGGCGTGCTGCGCACCGTCAGGCGGCCGCCCATCAGTTCGATCAGATCGCGGCTGATAGCCAGGCCCAGGCCCGAGCCGCCAAAGCGGGCGGCCACGCCCTCGGCGGTCTGGTCGAAGGGGGTGAAGAGGCGACCCATTTGGGCGGCCGTCATCCCGGCTCCGGTGTCCTCGATGTCGATCAGCAGGACATGGGCGCCGTGTTCGTCGGGCCAGGCGTTCAGCCGCAGGGTGATGGTCCCGGCATCGGTGAACTTCATGGCGTTGGAGATCAGGTTGTTCAGCACCTGACGCAGGCGCATGGCGTCGCCGCGCACCATCTGGGGCAGGGTGCGGGCGCCCTCCAGCCGCAGGCGCAGCCCCTTGGCGCGGGCCGGGCCTGCCCACAGGCGAGCGGTCTGGGACAGCAGCAGGCGCAGGTCGAAGTCGCGGCTGTCGACGCTCATCCGCCCGGCGTCCAGCCGCGCATGATCCAGCAGGTCGTCCAACAACTCCTTCATCATCAGCCCGGCGTCGGTGATCAGGGCCACCTGCTGGCGGGCCGAGCCAGGCTTGCCGCCGCGGTCCAGTTCCTCGGCGCCGGTCAGGATGGCGCTGATCGGGGTACGCAGGTCATGGGCGACGGCGGCCAGGAAGGCGCTGCGGCTGGCCATGGCGGTCTCGGCCTCCTCGCGCTTGCGATCGGCCTCAAGGCGAGCCGTGGTCTCGGCGCGATTGGCGCGGAACAGTGTCCGCCGCGTGTTCAGGCAGAAGACGGTGTAGGACAGGATGCCGACGGCCACGGCGGTGACGACGTGGGGCGGGGCGCCCATCTGGGCCATGAACAGCGGCGTCAGGGCGAAGATCGCCAACTGGGGCAGGACGGTGCAGGCGAAGATCCGCATCGAGCCCGCCGACATGATGACGGAGTTGATCATCCCCGCCGACAGCAGCACGGCGCTGGCGATCCCGCCCATCGGTCCGCCGACGATCCATAGGGGGATGGCGATGAGACCGAAGAAGCCCGCGTTCAGAATCAGCACCAGATCGCCATAGACGCCGCGCCATCCGACCGGGGCATCGACGCGCCCCGCAACGACTGGGGCGAAGACCTCGGCTTCCAGGAACTGGATCAGGGCGTACATCACCATCCAGGTCGCGCTGAAGCGCCAGCCCAGCATGGGGCTGAACACCAAGGCGGTCGCCGCGCCCATGACGAGGCGCTGCAGCATGGCCTTGCGGCGTTGTCGGATAGCGGGCGCCCAGATGGCTTGGGCGTCGGCGGCGATCTGCGTCATGCGACTTTCCGAGCAGGCGAATTCGCCTATCGGTCAGATCATGGGGCCGCTTGCCCTAATGCTCCGTCAACGGCCCGAACCCACCGCGTCAGAAATGTGGCTGAAGCCTTCGGCGCGCAGACGCGCGGCCAGATCACGCTTGATCGCGCCGACCAGACCCGGACCGTCATAGATGAGGGCCGAATAGACCTGCACCGCCGAGGCGCCCGCGCGGATGCGCGCCCATGCGTCGGCGCCGCTGGCGATGCCGCCCACCGCGATCAGCGGCAGACGTCCGGCCGCGGCCTCTGCGGCGGCTTCCAGCGCCTTCTGGGCGAAGGGCTTGAGCGGCGCACCCGACAGACCCCCGGCCTCGCCCGCGAAGCTCGACTTTAGAGACGCAGGCCGTTCCAGCGTGGTGTTGGACACGATCAGGGCGTCGATGTGATGCGCCAGCGAGGCCTCGACGATCATGCCGATCTCCTCGCCGATCAGGTCTGGCGCAATCTTCAGGAAGACCGGCGCGCCGTTGGCGGGTCGGGCTTCGTTGATCCGGCCCAGCAGGTCGTCCAGCGCCTCGCGGCCCTGCAGGGCGCGCAGGCCCGGCGTATTGGGCGAGGAGATGTTGATGGTGAAATAGTCGGCCAGACCCGCCAGACGCTTCAGGCCCGCCACATAGTCCGCCGCCTTGTCCTCGGTGTCCTTGTTGGCCCCCAGATTGGCGCCGATGGCGGTGCGCTTCGGACGGTGGGCCAGACGCGTGGCGAACGGCTCCAGCCCTTCGTTGTTGAAGCCCATGCGGTTGATGACGGCCCGGTCTTCGGACAGACGGAACAGGCGGGGCTTGGGGTTGCCCGCTTGCGCGCGCGGCGTGACCGAGCCGCATTCCACGGCGCCGAAGCCCAGACGCGACAGGCCGTCCAGCGCCTCGCCGTTCTTGTCCAGACCGGCGGCCAGACCGACGGGATTGGACATCTCCAGCCCCGCGATGCGGGTCTTCAGGATGGGATCATCAGCGCTGGGCGCGGGCAGGGGCATGACCTGCAGGGCGCGAATGGCCAGGCGGTGCGCCGTCTCGGGGTCCATCTGGCGCAGGATGACGGCGCCGAGGTCGGTCAGGCTCATGGATTTTCGCTCAGGATCATGTCGCCCGTGTCCGTCACCGACAGGGCGCGGACGCTCCGCGTCGCCGCGACAGGCAGGGGGCCGTAGATATGGGGAAAGAGGGCGCCGCCGCGCGACGGCTCCCAGATCAGGGCCTCGCCCAGGGCCGTCAGGTCGACCTCGACCAGCATCAGGTCGCTCTGCCCCGCGTAATGCTTGGCGGCGGTGACGACCAACTGGTCGGCGGCGGACAGGTGGATATAGCCGTCGGCGTGATCGACGGCCGAACCGTCATAGGCGCCCTCGGCCAGGGTCGCCCGCCAGTCGGCGCGGCTCAGGATCTTGAAGGCGGTGGTCGGCAGGGCGTCGGTCATTTTTCGAGATCGTGCGGCGTCAGCCAGCCTTCGTAGGAGGGACGTCCGGCGACATCGACGGTGAAGATGGCCGCCGCCCCGGTGGGGAAGCCGCCGCTCATCTTGTCCATGACGCCCGGCGAGGCGGCGCTCTCGATCAGATATTCGACCGCCAACTGATGCACGCCCGGATTGTGCGCCACCAGCAGCAGGCAGCCGGCCGTGTCCTCGGCGGCCTCGACCGCGCGACGCAGCACGTCCGACGAGGCGTTATAGAGGGCAGGCGACAGATGCACCTCGACGTCGCCCATGGCTTCGCTGACCTCGTCCCAGGTCTGATGCGTGCGCCGGGCGCTGGACACCAGGGCCGTGTCAGGACGCAGACCGCGCTCGGCCAGGGCCCGGCCCATGGCACGGGCGTCGTGGCGGCCGTGCTTGGACAGTGGGCGGTCGATGTCGCCGCCGGGCGCGCTCTTCTCGGCCTGGGCGTGACGCATGATGATCAGTCGCTGCATGGGCTCGCCTTAAGGCCGTTTGCGCTCGACGACCAGTGCATGGGCGGGCGGCCCATGGTCGCGCGAGGCCGGCGAGGGGGTCAGGGCGGGGCGCCCCGCCAGCACCGCCTGGGCCAGACCCTGCGGCCGGATGCGGGCATAGGACTGACGTGTCGCTTCCAGCATGATCAGACCCGCGGCGCCCGGCAGCACCCAGCGGCCCACCTGTTCGATCCCGTCCGCCATCGGCAGCAGGGGTCGCCAGGGCGGGACATAGAGGGCTTGCGACCATGCGGCGGGCTCCAGTCCGACCTCGCGCACCAGTCGCTCCAGCTGGCCGCGCGTGAAGGGACGACCGTGGCCGAAGGGGGTGGTCTCGGCCCGCGCCCACATTCCGCCGCGCGCCGCCGTGGCCAGGATGATGCGCCCGGCAGGGGCCAGGGCGCGCACCGCCTCAGTCAGCAGAGCGCGGGGATCGTCGGCTTCCTCAAGTGCATGGACCAGCAGGATGCGATCGAAGGCGCCGGCGGCGAAGGGCAGGCGTCTTTCGTCGACCAGCAGCGTGCGGTTGCGTCCCGCCGTCGCCCATTGTTCGGCGCCCTGTCCGCCCGGCATGGCGGCGATGACCCGCCGCGCCCCGACGAAGCCGTCCAGCCAGGGCGTGGCGTAGCCCAGGCCGAGGACGTCGCAGCCCTCAGCCTCTCCCCAGGCGTCCTCCAGCCTCCGCGCCAGCACGCGCCGCACCAGCGCGCCGGTCGGCTCGCCGTAGAAGGTGCGAAGATCGTCAATGCTGCGGCGCATTTCTCTCACTCACGCTCTGTTCGCTGCGCTCATCGCTCCGTGGGGGCGGCGAACGATCGCCGACGCCCAGTCGGGCTTTGGGCAGCATGGTCGAGCTTGGCTCTCACTTGCGACCACTATAGTCCCTGCAGGGCCCTCGCTGCTAGGATGCGTCCATGACCCTGACCGTGCGCCAGTTCGCCTGCCTGTCCGACAACTACGGCTTCCTGATCCGGGACGGGGCGACCGGCATGGTCGCGACCGTGGACACGCCGGACGCGGAGGCCATCCTGGCCGAGATCGAGGCGTCGGGCTGGGGGCGGCTGGACCTGATCCTCAACACCCACTGGCATCCCGATCACACCGGCGGCAATGAGCGGCTGAAGGCCGAGACCGGCTGCGAGATCGTTGGCCCGGAAGAAGTCCGCCGCGCCGCCCCGTTGGACCGCGTGGTGGTCGACGGCGACGTGGTCATGCTGGGACGGACGGCTTTCGAGGTCACGGCCGTGCCGGGGCACACTCTGGGCCATGTCGTCTATCGGTCGGTTGAGGACGATCTGGCCTTCGTCGGCGACGTCATCTTCGCCCTGGGCTGCGGCCGTCTGTTCGAGGGCACGGCCGAGCAGATGTGGGACAGTCTGAGCCGTATCGCCGCCTGGCCCGAGACGAGCACGCTGTACTGCGCCCATGAATACACGGCGTCCAACGCCCGTTTCGCCCTCAGTATCGACGACCGGCCCGAGATGCAGGTCCACGCCGAGGCCGTCTTCACCGCCCGCGAACGCGGCCAGCCGACCGTGCCGACCACGGTCGGGGTTGAGCGTCGTTTCAACCCCTTCCTGCGCGCCGCCGACGCCGCCGACTTCGCCGCCCGCCGCGCCGCCAAGGACGGCTTCAGGGGCTAGGATTCAAGGCGAGGTCGCTTCGCGCGGAGCGACCTCGCAACCCCTGCGACACGCGACCGTTAGCGATCCTGTCATCATCGTGTTAAGAGCCCCGCCCTTTATAGCGGCGGCGGTGTCGCCAAAGCCTTTTCAGACTTCTCAGGAGAAGCCACACATGAGCAAGGTGCTGGTTATCGGCGCAGGCGGCGTCAGCTCGGTCGCCGTCCACAAGATGGCGATGAATTCGGACATCTTCTCGCACATCACCCTGGCGAGCCGCACCAAGTCCAAGTGCGACGCCATCGCTGAATCCGTGAAGTCGCGCTTTGGCGTGACCATCGACACGGCGGCCATCGACGCCGATGACGTCGCCGCGACCACGGCCCTGATCCAGTCGGTCAAGCCGGCCCTGGTGGTCAACCTGGCCCTGCCGTATCAGGACCTGTCGATCATGGACGCCTGTCTGGCCGCCGGCGTCAACTACCTCGACACGGCCAACTATGAGCCGCGCGACGAAGCCAAGTTCGAATACAAGTGGCAGTGGGCCTATCAGGAGCGCTTCAAGGAAGCCGGCCTGATGGCGCTGCTGGGCTCGGGCTTCGACCCGGGCGTGACCTCGGTCTTCGCCACCTACACCAAGAAGCACCTGCTGGACCGGATCGACACGCTCGACATCCTGGACTGCAACGGCGGCGACACGGGTCTGCCCTTCGCCACCAACTTCAACCCGGAAATCAACCTGCGCGAAGTGACCGCCAACTCGCGTCACTGGGAAAACGGCCAGTGGGTCGAAGGCCCGGCCCTGTCGCACAAGCAGGCCTTCGACTTCGAGGGCGTCGGTCAGAAGAACATGTACCTCATGTACCATGAGGAACTGGAGTCGCTGGCCAAGTTCTACCCGGAAATCAAACGTATCCGCTTCTGGATGACCTTCGGCGACAGCTACCTGAAGCACCTGGAAGTGCTGGAAAACATCGGCATGACCTCGATCGAGCCGATGATGTTCCAGGGCCGCGAGATCATCCCGATCGAGTTCCTGAAGGCCCTGCTGCCGGAACCGGCCTCGCTGGGTCCGATCACCAAGGGCAAGACGAACATTGGCACCATCGCCACCGGCGAGAAGGACGGCGTTCAGAAGACCTTCTACGTCAAGAACATCTGCGACCACGAAGCCGCCTATGCCGAAACCGGCAACCAGGCCGTCAGCTACACCACGGGCGTTCCGGCCATGATCGGCGCGGCCATGATGCTGACCGGCACGTGGAAGGGCGACGGCGTCTTCAACATGGAGCAGCTGGACCCCGATCCCTTCATGGACATGCTGAACAAGCATGGCCTGCCCTGGACGGTCGAGGAGCTGGACGCTCCGCTGGCCTTCTAAGACTGGGGATCAAGACACATGGAGACCCAGGCCGGTGATCCGGGCGCCTTTGCGCACTTCGACCTGAACCGTGTCGCCTCGCCCGCCTTCGTGGTGGACGAGGCCGCGGTGCGGCGCAATCTGGCCGTGCTGAAGGACGTGCGCGACCGGGGCAATGCTCGGGTGCTGCTGGCGCTCAAGGCCTTTTCCATGTGGTCGCTCGCGGACGTCGTCGGGGAATACCTCGACGGCGTCTGCGCCTCCGGTCTGTGGGAGGCGCGGCTGGCGCGCGAGTTCTACAAGGGCGAGCTGACCACCTATTCGCCCGCTTACAAGGCCGAGGATCTGCCGGAGATCCTGCGCCTGTCCGACCACGTCATCTTCAACTCGCCCGATCAGGTGGCGCGCTTCGCCGACCTGATCGCCGAGGCCCGCGCGGCTGGCGAGACCTTCGAGATCGGCCTGCGGCTGAACCCCGAACATTCCGAGGGCGAGGTCGCCAAATACGATCCCGCACAGCCCTGCTCGCGCCTGGGCTACCCGGTGTCGCAACTGACGCCGGAAAAGATGGTCGGCATCGACGGCATCCATATTCATGCCCTGTGCGAACAGGACTTCGCGCCCCTGTCGCGCATCTGGGCGGCGGTCGAGCCGAAGCTGGCCCCACTGCTGGGCGACGTGAAGTGGATCAATCTGGGCGGCGGCCACCACGTGACCCGCGCCGACTATCAGATCGAAGACCTGGTCGCCTTCCTCAACGACATTCAGGCGCGTTACGACGTCACCGCCTACCTGGAGCCGGGCGAGGCCGTGGCCCTGGACGCGGGCATCCTGATCGGCGAGGTGCTGGACGTCTTCGACAACGGCATGCCTATCGCCATCACCGACCTGTCGGCCACCTGCCACATGCCGGACGTGATCGAGGCCCCTTACCGCCCCGCCATGCTGCATGAGCCCGAGGACGGCGTCACAGTGCGCCTCGGCGGCCCGTCCTGCCTGGCCGGCGACATCATCGGCGACTACGTCTTCGCCGCGCGCCCCGTGCCCGGAACGCGTCTCGCCTTCCTCGATCAGGCCCACTATTCGATGGTGAAGACCAACACCTTCAACGGCGTCCCGCTGCCGTCCATCGCCCTGTGGAACAGCGCCACGGACGAGCTGCGCATGGTCAGAGAGTTCGACTGGACGGAGTTCCGCGACCGCCTGTCCTGATCGTGGGCGACTTCGCCGTCCGGGGGCTAGGAGCGGTCCTTCGCCTTCCCGTCGATCAGGACGGCCTGTTGCCAGGGGCTGGGCGCCTTGTCGGTGCGGTGGATGCAGCCGACCCAGCAGCAGGGGCGCTTCTTGCCCTCCAGCAGTTCCTCAGCCGTGCGCTCGATCCGGCGCTGGCGCGTCTTCGGCTGTTTGGCGTCCTCGACCCAGCAGATGAACTCATTGCGCCCCAGCGGCGTCAGGCCTGACCACAGGGCGAAGACCTCGGGATCCGCCTGCAAGGCCGTCTGCATGTCCGCGCCCGCTTCATGGACGACGCCCTGCGGAAAATCACTCGCCATTGAAGTCTCCGAGAAATGCGGTGGGACGCTGCGTTCTGGCGGTCGAATATGTCAATATCGCCTCACCGAAGGAGGAGGTCACGGGGCGCCTGCCCTACTCGGTCCGAATGTAGATGGGGGCCAGGGTCGCATAGACTTGCTCCGCGTCGAACACGAGCAGCGCGGGTGCGCCCTGATGGTCCGCGTCCACGAAGCGGATGTCCAATTCGCTTTCGTAACCATCAGGGTCGGAGCGGAGTATCTGTCCGAGGTGGTAGGTGTTGTATGTTAGCGTTGTGTCTCGTCGCGCGGCGATAAAGAAGCCCTTGTGTCCTGATTGACGTGCCAGATCGGCTGCTCGAAGCAGGGCTAGTTCCTCTGCTATGGCTCGCGTTCCTGTTTTCGAGCTGCGGTAGCGTACCGTGACCAAGCCAGAATCCGTTTTCCAGTCGCGGTAGCCCACAGAGCTGGTGTCTTCGTAAGATCCCGTGGCGGCCAGGAAGGGGCGTTTGGCTTCTTTCCAGGGGCTCAATCGGTTCGGCGTTTCAGGCGACGGCAGGGAGCCCAGGAAAGCTTCCGCATTGAAGCTGGTCGTTTTCAGCGCTTCACGGGCGAGTTCGACGCGAAGGTCGGCGGCCATTTTCCGAGCCTGCTCTGCTTCGGCAGGCGGCAGGAATTCCGCTGTCGCTATAAGCGTGTCGGCGCCGGTGCCATCGCGGCGTATGGCGTTTGCGTCGAACAGATCGGCCAAGCGGCTGATCTTTCCCTCGCCAGCCTGGCGCCGTCTAGCGATCGCGTCGGCCATGTCGGCGATTGCGGCGTCCTGCTTTTCGATGCGCGCGAGGGTGAGGGGCAGTTCCTCATTGTACTGTTCAAGGGCTGGGCCGCGCAGGCGGGGCGGCGACGGCGGTTGACGGTGGGCCGGCAAAACTGCGCGGGCCTCATCCATCGCCGCTTCTGCTTCGTCATGACGTCCCGTAGCGGTCAGGGCGTAGGCCCGGTAGATGGCGGAGTGGACCTTGAACTGGGCGGAGGCTTCGTGGTTGGCCAGATTCCGAAGGGCGGTCTCGATCGGCAGAAGGCTGTTGTCGGCGGCACGGAGTGCGGGCGAGAGATGCGGGTGCAAGTTGAGGAAGTCTTCAAAACGCCCCTGATCGAAATCTTGCCAGGCCAGGCGGATGCGTACCTGCGGTAGAAATCGTGCAGTCTGCCGCAGCGTCGACTGGGTCACATCGTCGTATCCGGCAAAGCTAGCGACGGAGTGAACGGCTGATATTGCGCCAGAGTCATAAGGACGCTGCTCAGCCGCGCGATTCAGCAGTGTTCTTGCCTCCTCATTCGAGCCTTGGTGCTGAAGCGCGAGGGCGCGCACCAGCGTAAGTCCCAGTTGCTGGCTGCGTTGGAACAGCGGGTCGTTCAGGCCTGGTGCGGCGGCGACGTGGGCCTGGTCAAGGTCAGCGATCGCATCGTCGGCTTGACGGGATTCCAGCCGGTGCAGCGCGCGCGCCTGAAGCAGGTTCACCTTGCGTCGCCAATGAGTGTCGGGGAGTTCCTGCAGCGCTTCGTCGCAAGCTGTAACCCCTTCTCGCCCGTGCGCGGCAGGGGATCGAACGGTCGTGCCGTAACCGGGATGAACGAAGAGGCCCATTCTGAGCGCGTACTCGGTCATGCCGTCGCCGCTGGGGTTGGCGGCGCCGTAGCCGTCACATTTAATCCAGGCGTTCTGCGCCAGTGCCGACGAGCTCAACGCAAGCGCCATCAAGCCGCCCAGAGCGACGCCGTTTCGTTTAAAGTTGCGCACATGTCCCCCAGTGCTGAATGCACTGTGACAATAACGCGGTTCACTTAGTGGGGGTAGAGCTGGCCGCCGGTCAGTCCTGCGGGATCACCGCGCGGATTACGCGAGCCGAGGAGGGGCGGCCGGCGATGCCGCGCTTGGGGTCGACAACGACGCGCAGGTCGCCGCCGGAATAGGTCACCGAGGCGCGGGAGCCCTCGACCACGGTGATGCTGCGCAGCCGGTCGAGGAAGGGGCGGGCGCTGGGCGAGCGGGCGATGCGGACCACGGCGTCGGTGGTGACGATCAGGGCCTCGATGCACAGGGCCTCGGATTCCTCGCCCGACAGGTTGATGCGGATCAGCCGGCCCATGGCCTCGCTGACCATGCCGCTGCGGCGGGTCATCAGGTTGAACATCTGCACCGGGCCGAGGCTGGTCGGCTGCAGGCTGACAGGGGGGCCGGCCTGGGACACGGGCGAGCCGCCCGGGTTGCGAGTCGTATAGACGGTGATGCCGCCGCTGGGGGTGACGCGCAGCACCTGTTCGCCCGCGTCGTTGCGATAGATGGTGTCGCCGCGCGGGGCCGAGGAGGGGCGCAGGGCCCAGGTCTCGTTCGAGCGGTCGAAGCGCAGCAGGGTCAGCGACCCGGCCCGGTCCAGTACGAAGCCCTGGCCGGCTTCCGAAACATAGCGGGCCGGCGGCGGCACGCTACGCGTCACCGTCTGGTCGCGGATGGTGCGGCTTTGCTCGGCCTGGACGTTGGAGCGCAACTGGGCCGATGCCGGGCTGGCCGACAGGCAGGCGGTCAGCAGCATCAGGGCGGCCAGGTCCAGGCGCAGGCCCGCAACCGTCGCGGCGCGCGGCGCCACGGCGGCGAAGCGCGGCGGATTCTCCGCCTCAACCTCAAGCCCTGCCATCATGAGAGCAGTCGTGGAACGCCCGAACGGCGGATTTTGGGCAAAGCGGATTTAGCCAACCAGGTACTGTCCGCCGTTCAACGAGAGGGTGCAGCCTGTGACATATCCGGCACGCTCGCCCGACAGCCAGGACACCATGTCGGCGATCTCCTCGCCCTTGCCCAGGCGGCCGACCGGGATCTGGGCGATGATGCTGTCCAGCACCTTCTGGTCCATGGCGCCGACCATTTCCGTGTCGATGTATCCGGGGGCGATGCAGTTGACGGTGACGCCCTTGCGGGCGTTTTCCAGGGCCAGGGCCTTGGTGAAGCCGATCATCCCGGCCTTGGCGGCGGAATAGTTGGTCTGGCCGATCTGGCCCTTCTGGCCGTTGATCGAGGAGATGTTGACGATGCGGCCAAAGCCCCGGTCGCGCATCCCGTTGATCACCTGACGCGTCATGTTGAAGACGCTGTCCATGTTGACGCGGATCACGTCGGACCACTGATCGGCGCTCATCTTGTGGAAGAAGCCGTCGCGGGTGATGCCGGCGTTGTTCACCAGGACGTCGATGGGACCGAGTTCGGCCTCCACCTCCTGCACGGCCCGGGCGCAGTCCTCGAACGAGCCGACATTGCCCTTGACCACCATGACGCCCAGCTCGCGCGCCGTGGCGGCGGCGGCCTCGTCATTGCCGGAATAGCCGGCGGCGACGGCCATGCCGTCTTCCCGCAACCGCTGAACGATCGCCTTGCCGATACCCCGGGTTCCCCCGGTCACCAGAGCCACACGCGTCATGATCCGCTCCCCTGTCTGGACGACGCCGCATCGACGTCGTCCTACCCTCGGGAACAAGCCTTAGCTTGGCAAGGGGCGAGGGAGAAGGCGTCGTTATGCGGCCTGATCAATCTGGGCCATGTCGATGACGAAGCGATAACGGACGTCGGACTTTTCCATCCGCGCATAGGCCTCGTTGATCTGGTGAGGGGCGATGGTCTCGATGTCGCAGACGATGCCGTGGGCGGCGCAGAAATCCAGCATCTCCTGGGTCTCACGGATGCCGCCGATCAGGCTGCCGGCCACGCTGCGGCGACGCCACAACAGGGGCATGGCGAAGACCGGCAGGCCCTCGGTGGTCAGGCCCAGCATGACCATGGTCCCGTCGCGCGCCAGCAGGTTCAGGTGGCTGGCGATCTCGTGCGTGGCGGACACCGTGTTGATGATCAGGTCGAAGGTCTCGCCCGCCGCCTTCATCGCCGCCTTGTCGGAGTTGATCAGGAAGTGCTTGGCGCCCATGCGCTCGGCGTCGGCCTTCTTGCGGTCCGAGGTCGACAGGACGCTGACCTCCGCCCCCATGGCCACGGCCAGCTTGACCGCCATGTGACCCAGTCCGCCCAGGCCCACGACCGCCACCCTGGAGCCCGGTCCCACCTTCCAGTGGCGCAGGGGGCTGTAGGTGGTGATGCCGGCGCACAGCAGGGGCGCGGCGGCGTCCAGCGGCAGGCTTTCGGGAATGGACAGGACATAGTCCTGATCGACCGTGATCCGGTCGGAATAGCCGCCCTGGGTGATGGTCTGGCCGACCGCCTCGCCCTTGGGGTCGTGCGAGCCGTAGGTCTGGGTCATGCCGGGGACGCAGTACTGCTCCTCGCCCGCCCGGCATGATGGGCAGGTGCGGCAGCTGTCGACCATGCAGCCGACGCCGACCCGGTCGCCCTCCTTGAAGCGCGTGACATTGGCCCCGACGGCCGTCACCACCCCGGCGATCTCGTGGCCCGGCACGATGGGATAGCGGGTGCCGCCCAGGTCGTTGTGCACGACGTGCAGGTCGGAGTGGCAGACGCCGCAGTATTTGATCGCGATGGCCACATCGTCCGGCCCCGGATCGCGGCGGTCGAAGCTGTAGGGCGCCAGAGGCTGGTCAGCAGCGGTGGCGGCGAAGGCGCGTGTGGCGATCGGCATGGGACGTCCTCAAGCTGGGCGGGAAGGCGCGCCGCAGATGGGACGCGCCCCGCATCGTCGCAAGACGACCCGGCCGCTATTTCAGTTTCGCGATCAGCGCCTGGGCCGCCGCCGGGTTCCGCACCTTGGCAAGTGATCGAAGGCGGTCCACGAGGAGGGGAGACGGAAAGCGGTCCTCGCGAAGGTCAGCTATGGGTGGAAAGCGGAAGCTCCACGTGTAGGGTGATCGGCGTTATCGGGAGGGACCATGAGACGATTAGCTTGGCCGAAGGCTGCGATGTGCATGGCCTTTTCATTCGCCTGCATCACATCAACCGTAGAGGCGCAGACGATCTCACCGCGTGCCGCTCGTGAGAGGGTCTCTACCGCACGACAAGGCGCAGAGACGCTATACCAGAGCTTCCCTAGACTTAGGGAAATCGACAGCGTCATCAGGCAGGACTGCGCGGAGAAGCACGACGGCAAATCTGCCGATAGCGAGTTCTGTGGTTGCGCGTCCGCGATCACGATGAGCCTGTGGCGATCAGGCATAGACCCAAACATGGTGCCTCGTTTGCAGGCATTTCTAAACACCCCTGACGCATCGGCGACCCCTTTCGTCGCCTATCAGGGGCCGGAGCTATACGGCCCAATCTGTCATCGAGCGACAGGCCGATAACCTATTAGGCTGCATGTCCGCTAAGGGTCGTTTTCGGTCCTGGGCTTCGATGCCGAAAGCGGACGTTGGCCCTTGGGCCGAAAAGCGGTCGGCGTCAAAGTCAGCTAAGGGTGGCTAGCGGTCGCTCCACGAACCAGCCTGAATTGCCTCAATCAAGCTGGCTACAGTCAGGCTGCGATAAGTCCGTTTCCCTCGCCATTCGCGGAAATCGCGAAGGATATTGAAACCGGGATCATAGCCCTCGCCCGGTGCGTAGCGGCGCAGGTCGATTCCGCTGAAATCGGTCCCATAAGGCGCTCTTATCCCATCGATAGTATCAGCCAAATCTTCGCCTGAGAGCCCAAGATCGTAGTACAACTCGGTCGCCTCGGTGACGGCCTCACCCTCGGACATAGTCACGCCGCGCAACACGCCAACGACGTGTTCAAGAATGTTTTCCCGGGCCTGTTCGCTCTGGGTCATGGGCGGAGGAGAGCATACCCCGCTAGTGTCCGCTATGGGTCGGAAGCCGACATTGTCACCTTGCCGAAAAGCGGACGCCTGCAGAGACAAATGCTGCGCTTCGCCGCCTACTTGAGCTTCGCGATCAGCGCCTGGGCCGCCGCCGGGTTGCGCACCTTGGCCCCGGAAATGAAGTAGGCGAAGACGTCGCCGCGCGTCGCCCAGGCCCGCGTCTGCGCCGCCACGGCGTCCAGTTCGTCGGACGTCATGCCCGTCGGCTCGTCCTCGCGGCTGGACATCAGGCGGGCGTAGGTGAAGTCGGCGGTGGCTTCGTCGATCTGGGGCCAGGTCGGGGACTCGTCGTCGACGGCATAGACGATGGCCGCGCCGTATTTGGCCGCCAGGTCATAGAACTCCTGACAGGCGAAGGTCGGGTTGCGGACCTCAAGCGCGTGCCGCAGCCGCACGCCGTCCTTCTCCTTAGGCAACAGCTTGAGGAAGCCCTCGAAGTCCTCGGCGTCGAACTTCTTGGTGCCCATGAACTGCCAGTTGATCGGCCCCAGCTTGTCGCCCAGCAGGGTCAGCCCCTGTGACAGGAAGCGGTCGAAGCTCTCGCCGCCCTCCGACAGAACCTTGCGATTGGTGCAGAAGCGGCTGGCCTTGACCGCGAAGACGAAACCGTCGGGCGTCTCGTCGCGCCACTTCATCCAGCTGTCGGGCTTGAAGGTCGAATAATAGGTGCCGTTGATCTCGATGCTGGTCAGCGCTCGGCTGGCGAACTCCAGCTCGCGCTTCTGCGTCAGGCCCTCGGGATAGAAGACCCCGCGCCACGGCTCGAAGGTCCAGCCGCCGACGCCGATGTGGATGGAACCTGTCATGGCCGAGCCTCCGTGAATGCGCGCGTGCGGTGTCCCGTCCCTCTCGTTCAGGGCTTGGGCGCTTCTGGGTCTATATCATCTGTCTTCGGTGCCACGGCGTCGCCCTCGTCGGTCGATTTCTTGCCACCGCCGAATTTGATGACGCCGAAGCCGAGCGCCAGACCCAGCAGGATGCCGATCGCCATGTTGTCGATCAGGGCGCCGAAGATGACGCCGATGACGATCCCCATGGGGAAGCCCACGACCACGGTCTTCTTCATCAAGCATTCCCCTGCAAACCGGCCGAGCCGACGACCTCGCATGAACTGCGCGACGGCGCCTTCCGTCAAGCTGTCCCTGCGGTGGCGCAAGGCGACGACCGGGTCTATAGCGCCGCTGTTGCAGGAGTATTGCGCGTGTCGGAACTGACGCCTGAAATCATCGCCCTTCTGGGCCTGGCGTCGGTCATCGCCGGCTTCATCGACGCCATCGCGGGCGGCGGGGGGCTGATCTCTCTGCCGGCCCTGCTGTCGGTGGGGCTGAACCCGGTCGCGGCCATCGCCACCAACAAGGTGCAGGGCAGCGTCGGCACGGCCAGCGCCCTGTGGAACTTCTGGCGCAAGGGGCGGGTGGATTTCAAACTGATCCGCTGGCCTCTGGCCCTGGTCGCTGTCGGGGCCGGGCTGGGCGCCTTCGCCGTGACCCTGGTGGACACGCGCTGGCTGATGATCGTCCTGCCGGTCCTGCTGATCGGCATCGCCCTCTATTTTCTGCTGGGCCCCAAGGCCTCGGATGAAGACGCCCACGCCCGGCTGACGCCGCTGGCCTACGCCTTTGTCGCGGGTGGGATCGGCTTCTATGACGGCTTCTTCGGCCCCGGCACCGGGTCCTTCTTCGCCCTCAGCCTGGTCATGCTGCTGGGCATGGGGCTGACGCGGGCGACGGCCCACACCAAGGCGCTGAACCTGATGAGCAATGTCGTCGGCATCGTCGTGCTGGCGGTCGGCGGCCATGTGGTCTGGGCGCTGGCGGGCATCATGGCCGTGGGTCAGTTCATCGGCGGGCGGATGGGCTCGCACGCGGCCATGCGCTTCGGGCCGCGCCTGATCCGGCCTCTGCTGGTGATCATCTCCCTGGCCATCACCGCGCGGCTGTTGTCCGACCCGGCCAACCCGCTGCGGGTCATGGTGACCGGCTGGTTCAGCTAGGTCGTCTGGTCGGACGCCAGCATCGTCAGGGCGGTCAGCAGGTCGCGGGCTGTGACCGGCTTGGCCAGGTGCAGGTCGGCGCCGGCGTCGCGGGCGGCCTCGCGGTGCTCAGTCATGGCGTTGGCGCTCAGCATCAGGATCGGCGTGCGCGGCGCTGTCGGTCGTGCGGCCTCCATGGCGCGGATGGCGCGGGTGGCGCTCAGCCCGTCCATGCGCGGCATCTGCATGTCCATCAGCACCACGTCGAACGTTCCGCTTTCGCAGGCCGCGACGGCCTGGGCGCCGTCATCGACGGTGACCAGTTCGGCGACATGGCCAGCCAGGATCAGTTGAACCACGCGCTGATTGACCGGGTGGTCCTCGGCCAGCAGCACGCGCAGCAGGCGTGACGGTTGCGTTCCGGCGGCGGCGTCGCGGGCGTCATAGTCCCTCAGGCTCCGGTCGCGGGGCAGGGGCAGTTCGACGCGGAAAAGGCTGCCGACGCCGGGCGTCGAGGTCCCCTCGATACGCCCGCCCATCATCTCAGTCAGCGAGCGACAGATCGACAGGCCCAGGCCCGTGCCGCCGAAGCGCCGGGTGATCGAGGCGTCGGCCTGGCTGAAGCGCTGGAACAACTGGGCGGCGTGATCGGCGTCAAAGCCGACGCCCGTGTCCTCGATCTCGAAGCTCAGCAGGGTCGGGGCCCCGTCGCCTTCGGACAGGGCGAAACGGACGGTGACGGCGCCCTCATGGGTGAACTTGACGGCGTTGGACAGCAGGTTGCCCAGAATCTGGCTGATGCGGACGCTGTCGCCGATGAAGGCGCCGCGTGCGTTTTCGGCCCGCTCGACGCGGAAGCCCAGGCCCTTGTCCTCGGCGCGCATCCGCAGGGTGTCCAGCGGGGCGGCCAGGGCTTCGTCCAGGTCGAAGGGCCGAAGTTCCAGTTCCAGCTTGCCCGCCTCGATGCGCGACACGTCCAGCATGTCCGAGACCAGCCGCTCCAGCGTGACGCCCGAGGTGCTGATCAGCCCCACCATCTCGGCCTGCTCGGG
Organism: Brevundimonas sp. NPDC090276; assembly: GCF_044772165.1. Classification (NCBI taxonomy): domain Bacteria; kingdom Pseudomonadati; phylum Pseudomonadota; class Alphaproteobacteria; order Caulobacterales; family Caulobacteraceae; genus Brevundimonas; species Brevundimonas sp. NPDC090276. The sequence continues at coordinate 671,068 of NZ_JBIVYK010000001.1, forward strand.
GGCCAGATCGGTGCGGGACAGGGCGTCCACGATGCCGATGACGCCGTTCAGGGGAGTGCGGATTTCGTGGCTCATGTTGGCGAGGAAGTCGGACTTGGCGCGGTTGGCGGTTTCGGCGGCGGCCTTGGCCTCGATCAGGGCCTGTTCGGCGGCGATCTTGGCGGTGACGTCGCGGGCCACGGCGTAGATGCGGTCGCCGAACTTCTGCGCCCGCCATTCCAGGGTGACGTAGTGGCCGTCGCGGTGCCGGTAGCGGTTGATGTGCCCCTTGACCGGGGCGTCGGGGCGGCGGTTCTCGACCTCGGCCACGCTGTCCAGGGTGGCGGGCAGATCGTCGGGGTGGACCAGACTCAGGATGGCTCGCCCGACCAGGTCGTCGGGATCATAGCCCAGGGTCGCGGCCCAGGAGGCGCTGACCCGGACGATGAAGCCCGCCAGGTCGCGGATGACCAGCAGATCCAGCGAGACGTCGAAGAAGGTCGCCAGATCGGCCGCCGTGTCGCGCTGTCCCATCTCTGGTAGAGCTGAGGCCTGGGCGGTGGTCATGGGCGATCCTTGCGTACTGGACGCCATGCCTAGACCAAGACGGTTAAGGCCGCCTTTTCGTCCGCTGCCTCAGTAGGCGAAGTCGCGATAGATGCGGCTGACGTCGCCCTGCCACTCGCCGTGATAGAGCTCCAGCAGGCGATCGGCCGGGGTCACGCCGCTGTCGGCGATGTCTTCCAGTTCCGATAGATAGCCGCGCTCATCGACCATGCCGCCGCTGAAACGGGCGCGGTTCTTCAGACCGTGCTTGGCGATCTCGACCAGATCGACGGCGATGTCGCGCACGCTGCGGCCCGCCACCTCTGCCTTGAGGCCCAGACGGGTGACGTCGCGGCGCAGGCGCTCGTGGTCGGCGATGTCCCAGTCCTTGCACAGGTCCCAGGCGGCGGCCAGCGACGGCGCGTCATATAGGATGCCGGCCCACAGGGCGGGCAGGGCGCAGATGCGGCTCCACGGTCCGCCGTCGGCGCCGCGCATCTCCAGATACTGTTTCAGGCGCACTTCGGGGAAGAGGGTGGTCAGGTGGTCGGCCCAGTCCTTGGCCGTGGCGCGCTCGCCGGGCAGGGCGTCCAGCCCCTCGGTCATGAACTTGCGGAACGACTGGCCCGACAGATCCACATAGGTCTCGCCGCGCTTGGCGAAATACATGGGGGTGTCCAGCGCATAGTCGGCGTAGCGCTCGTAGCCGAAGCCCTCGGCGAAGACGAAGTCCAGCATGCCGGTGCGGTCGGGGTCGGTGTCGGTCCAGACGTTGGCGCGCGCCGACAGGAAGCCGTTGGGCTTGCCTTCGGTGAAGGGCGAACAGGCGAACAGAGCCGTGGCTATGGGCTGAAGCGCCAGCGAGGTGCGGAACTTCATGACCATGTCGGCTTCTGAATCGAAGTCGAGATTGGCCTGGATGGTGCAGGTGCGCAGCATCATGTCGAGGCCCAGCGAGCCCTTCTTCGGCATGTAGGCGCGCATGATGCCGTAGCGGCCCTTGGGCATGACCGGCACGTCCTCGCGCCGCCACAGGGGATCGAAACCGGCGCCGAGGAAGCCGAGGTTCAGCTGGTCCGCGACCTGCTTGACCTCCATCAGGTGCTGGCCGGTCTCCGAACAGATGTCGTGGATGGTCTGCAGCGGTGCGCCCGACAGCTCGAACTGGCCGCCCGGCTCCAGGCTGATCGAGGCGGTGAAGCCCTCGGCGTTCTTGCGCTCCAGGGCGATGACGTGGCCGGCTTCCTCGACCGGCGACCAGCCGAAGCGTTGCAGGCCGGTCAGCATGGCCAGGATGCCGTTGTCGCCCTCATAGGTGGGGCGGCGCAGGGTGGACTTGTCGAAGCCGAACTTCTCGTGCTCGGCGCCGATGCGCCACTGGTCCTTGGGCTTCTCGCCCTTCGACATGGCGTGGATCAGTTGATCTCTGGAAAGCGGCGCCGTGTCGGTCATCTGTAACCCCTGCTGTCGCGGCTAGATGGGCGAGGATACGGCCCCGCTCAAGAGGGAAGGCGAGAAACTTCTATCGATCCCAGTCGCCGATGGCCGCTTGCCACAGGGTCAGGGCGGCGATGGCGGCGGTGTCGGCGCGCAGGATGCGCGGACCAAGCGACACGGCGGTGGTGAAGGGGAGGGCGCGCAGACGCTCGCCTTCCTCGGGCGAAAAACCGCCCTCGGGACCGATCAGGATGGCCCACTTGCCCCCGCCCGCAGCGGTCAGGGCGGAGACGGCGGGCGCGCCGCCGGTCTCGTCGCAGAACATCAGGCGGCGCGAGGCCTCCCAGCCGTCCAGCAGGGCGTCCAGCTTGATCGGATCATCGACCAGGGGCACGTCCAGCCGCCCGGTCTGCTCGGCGGCTTCCTCGGCGATGGCGTCCAGACGGTCCAGCCGCAGCCGGTCGGCGTTGGTGCGATGGGTCAGGACCAGACGCACGCGCGCGGCGCCCAGTTCGGTCGCCTTCTCGACGATGGTTTCGATCCGCGCCTTCTTCACCACGGCGACGATTAACTCCAGATCGGGGCCGTGGGTCTGTTCGCGCACCTGCTCCTCGGCGCGCAGGATGACGCCCTTCTTCAGCACCTCGGCGACGCTGGCGCGCCATTCGCCGTCCCGGCCGTTGAAGACCAGCAGGTCGTCGCCCGCCTTCAGCCGCATCACCTGGGTCAGGTAGCGCGACTGGTCGAGGGTCGGAGCGACGGCGTGGCCGGGGGCGAGATCGCCCTGAACGTGCAAACGGATCATGGCAGGGATTTAGCGGGCGCGTGCGGCTGCGTCACGCGCTGAGCTAGGTCAGCCGGTCGCGTTGGGCGGGCCAGGCGGGGGGCAGGCCGGTCTGTCCCTGGGCGTGGCGCAGTTCGCGCTCCAGCATCCGGCTCATGGCGTCCAGCGGCAGGTCGTTGGGATCGTCGCCGAAGGGGTCTTCCAGTTCGTCGCCCAGGGCGTCCAGACCGAAGAAGGTGTAGGCAACCAGCAGGGACACCGCCATGGTCCACCAGCCTAGGGCCGGCGCCAGGGCGAAGGGCAGCATCAGGCAGAAGGCGTGGGCCGTCCGGTGCAGCAGAAGCGCATAGGCGAAGGGCAGGGGCGTGGTCTTGATGCGTTCGCAGCCGGCCAGGACATGGCTCATCTCGGTCAACCGCAACTCCAGCACCGAATAGCGGATCGGGTCGATCAGGCCGTCGCGCACCAGTTCGGCGCACTGGCGGCCCACGCCGGTCAGGGCGGCGTCGGTGGCGTGGGGCGCGGGCTCGACGGGCGTCCAGCGGGCGATCTCGCCCGTCTCGTCGCGGTCGCGCAGGCGGGCGGCCAGGCCGAAGACGAAGCCGCCGAGCCCGTCCAGCATGGGCGCGCGGCGCTCAGCCGGCAGCAGGGTTGTCTGGCGGATGAAGGAGCGGACGGCGATGATCAGCTCGCCCCACAGCTTTCGCGCCTCCCACCAGCGGTCATAGCAGGCGTTGTTGCGGAAGCTCATGAAGATCGACAGCGCCAGCCCGATCAGGGCGAAGGGCGCCGCCGCCAGATGCACCGGCAGATCGGGCCGTTCTCGGTGCAGCATGACCGCCGCCACGGTGATGACGGCGGTCAGGGCCAGCCGCCCGACCACGCGCGGCAGGATGGACCCGTTGATGGCGAACAGGATTTGCAGCGGGCCGGGGCGGGAGCGGACGATCATGCGCCTTCCTTACCGCCGGGCTCCGCGCGGTCCAAGGACGGCTTGGAGCGCCATGCCCAACTCAAGTGACTTCGACGGTCAGCCTGTCATGATGGACGCTGAGCAAGGGGCGAGAGGGATGCGCACACTACTGTTGCTGAGTGCATCGGTTGCGATGCTTGTTGCTGGACCGATGGTTGCGAAGGCTTCGCCGGTTTTGATGCTGGAAGTCTGGTCCGACCTGCCGGGCGGTGGCGAAAGTCAGGTTGAGTTGCTGACGGTGACGAGGGAGCTGAAAGGCTCAGGAGAGGCGCGGCGATTGGTCTGGGTCGCCAGGCGCGAGTTTATGGCGGACGGCGCGACATCCTTGATCAATAGCGATCGGTGTCCGCAACTGAAGGTCGTGCTCCGGGGCTTTCCGGCCCCGGCAAACGGCGGGCCGGACTTCAGTCTGGACTATGAAAACGCGGCGACCATCCCTATCCCGCCCACGCGCAAGGACGGGTGGGATTATCGCATGAGTTGGAGGACGTTCGAGGACGCGAACGTGTCCATCACCCCTCTTCCGCAGTCGCTCTACGAATGGGCTGATCGCCTTCGCCTCGGTCTGAACTCCTGCTGGGAGACGGGGGAGGCTCCCCGCCCATCGGCGGAGAGCCACTAAATTCAAACCTAAAGCGTGCGCGCGATCAGCAGCTTCATGATCTCGTTGGTGCCGCCGTAGATGCGCTGGACGCGGGCGTCCTTGTAGAGCTGGGCGATCGGATACTCGTTCATGTAGCCGTAGCCGCCGAAGAACTGCAGCATCTCGTCGATGGTTTCGCCCTGGATGTCGGTGACCCAGTACTTGGCCATGGAGGCCGTGGCGGCGTCCAACTGGCCCTTCAGGTGCAGACCGATGCAGTGGTCGACGAAGACCTTGGCCACCGTCAGTTTCGTTTTGACCTCGGCCAGCTTGAACTGGGTGTTCTGGAAGTCGATCACCCGCTTGCCGAAGGCCTTGCGCTGCTTGACGTAGTCCAGCGTCGCCTCAAGGCCCCGCTCGGCCGCGGCCACGCCCTGAACGGCGATGTTCAGGCGTTCCTGCGGCAGTTGCTGCATCAACTGAACGAAGCCCTGGCCCTCGCCGCCGCCGATGGCGTTTTCCAGCGGCACTTTTACATCGTTGAAGAAGAGCTCGGAGGTGTCGTTGGCCTCCATGCCGATCTTGTGCAGGTTGCGGCCGCGCTCGAAGCCTTCGGCGCCATCGGTTTCGACCACGATCAGCGAAGTGCCCTTGGCGCCTTCGGCAGGGTCGGTCTTGGCGACGACGATGATGAAGTTGGCCAGCTGGCCGTTGGTGATGAAGGTCTTGGAGCCGTTCAGGACATAGTGGTCGCCTTGCTTGACGGCGGTGGTCTTGACGCCCTGCAGGTCGGAGCCGGCGCCCGGCTCGGTCATGGCGATGGCGCCGACCAGTTCGCCTGATTGCAGTCGCGGCAGCCAGCGCGCCTTCTGCTCGGCCGTGCCGTAGTGCCAGATGTAGGGCATGACGATGGCGTTGTGCAGCGAGATGCCGAAGTGGTCCGCGCCCTTCCAGCCCAGCTGGCGCATCAGCACGACCTCGTGGCGATAGTCGCCGCCGAAGCCGCCGTCTTCCTCGGGCAGGCTGAGGCCCAGCAGGCCGGCGTCGCCCGCGTCGTTCCACAACTGGCGCGGCACCGAAGAGGCGGCGATCCACTGCTGGAACTTCTCGGGCGGGGCGTGTTCGTCGACCCATTTGGCGACGCTGTCGGAGAAGAGGACGATGTCCTCGTCCTGCATGAAATCAGGTTCGGGCGTGTTGAGCACGTTCATGAGCGGTCCCCTCGTGCGCCGGCTCTGACGGCCAGCTTGCAGATGAAAAAGAAAGGCCTCCCTCGCGCCGGCGAGAGAGGCCCTGTGGGTCGGTCGTGGATCAGAACGCCTCGGCGGGCATCTGCATCAGCACCTCGGCGCCGGTCTTCAGCTTGGCCAGGTGAGCGCCCGCGTCGGGCAGGATGCGCTCGACGAAGTACTGCCCGGTCTGCAGCTTGGTGACGTAGTAGGGATCGGCGTCGCCGGCGGCGATCTTGGCCGAGGCCGACTTGGCCATCTGCGCCCACATATAGGCCAGGGCCGTCAGGCCGAAGATGTGCAGGTAGTCGGTCGAGGCGGCGGCGGCGTTGTCCGGGTTGGCCATGCCGTTCTGCATCAGCCACATGGTGGCCTCCTGCAGCTTCTTCTTGGTGTCGGCCAGGCCGTCGACGAAGGGCTTGATGGCCTCGTCGGCGCCGTTCTCAGCGACGAAGGCGTCGATGTCGGCGAACCAGCTCATGATGGCGCGGCCGCCGTTGGACGGCAGCTTGCGGCCCACCAGGTCCAGGGCCTGAATGCCGTTGGTGCCCTCATAGATCATGGTGATGCGCGCATCGCGCAGATACTGCGAGGCGGGGAAGTGCTCGGTATAGCCCGAGCCGCCGTGGACCTGCATGGCCAGCGAGGCGACATGGAAGCCCTTGTCGGTCAGATAGGCTTTCAGCACAGGCGTGATCAGGCCCATGTAGTCCTTGGCCTTGGTCGCCGTGGCCTCGTCCGAGGACTTCTGCAGGTCGGCTTGCAGGGCGGTCCACAGGATGAAGGCGCGACCGCCTTCGACGAAGGCTTTGGACTCCAGCAGCATCCGGCGCACGTCGGGGTGGACCATGATGGGGTCGGCCGGGCCGTCCGGGTTCTTGGCGCCGGTCAGGGCGCGGCCCTGCAGGCGGTCGTTGGCGAACTCGACGGCGGCCTGGTAGGCGGCGTCGCCGATGGCCAGGCCCTGCAGGCCGGTGCCGAGGCGGGCCTCGTTCATGACCACGAACATGTTGTTCATGCCGCGGCCTTCTTCGCCGATCAGCCAGCCCTTGGCGTTCTCATAGGCCATGACGCAGGTGGCGTTGCCGTGGATGCCCATCTTGTGCTCGAGGCCGGCGCACGACACGCCGTTGCGCTCGCCGATGGAGCCGTCTTCGTTCACGAGGAACTTGGGCACGACGAAGAGCGACAGGCCCTTGATGCCCGGAACCGCGCCTTCGACGCGGGCCAGCACGGTGTGGATGATGTTGTCGGCGAAGTCGTGCTCGCCCGCCGAGATCCAGATCTTCTGACCGGTGATGGAATAGGAGCCGTCGCCGTTCGGCACGGCCTTGGTGCGGACCATGCCCAGGTCGGTGCCGCACTGCGGCTCGGTCAGGTTCATGGTGCCGGTCCACTCGCCGGTCGCCATCTTGGGCAGGTAGGTCTGCTTCAGTTCGTCCGAGGCCGAGGCTTCGATGCCGTGATAGGCGCCCGCCGTCAGGCCCGGATACATGGAGAAGGCCGCCGAGGCCGCCGCCGTGAACTGACCCACCGCCATCGACACGATCGAGGGCAGGCCCTGACCGCCGTATTCCGTGCCGAAGGCCAGGCTGGTCCAGCCGGCCTCGACCATCTGATGATAGGCTTCCTTCCAGCCTTTCGGCCCGGTGACGACGTCGCCCTCGATATGGCAGCCTTCCTGATCGCCCGGACGGTTGATCGGAGCGATGACCTCCTCGGCGAACTTGCCGCCTTCCTCGATGATCTGGTCGATCAGGTCGCGCGACAGGTCGGCGTCGGCGAAGTGGTTGGCGTAGCGTTCGACCTCCAGCACGTCGTGCAGGACGAAGGACAGGTCGCGGACAGGCGCCTTGTAGGCCATGATCAGGCTCTCGCTTTGAAGGGCTGGAATTGATTGTCGGGGTTGAGCCGTTCGCTCAGCAGGTTGGCGTATTCGTCCGCCCCCGGCAGAAGGTCGGGACGATGCTCGCCCAGCTTGGACTCCATCCAGGCGCAGGCCTCTTCGGCCGTCTGGATGGCGCCCTCGATGTCTTCGAGTTGTTGCTTCAACGCCTCGACCTGGGCGCGGTGACGGCGCAGGGCCACGGCCATCTGATGGACGTTGTGATCCTTGCGGTCATACAGATCCAGCATTTCCTGGATCTCCTGCAAGGTGAAGCCGATGCGGCGCCCTCGCAGGATCAGCTTCAGCCGGGCGCGATCGCGGCTGTCATAGACCCGCGTCTGGCCCTTGCGAGCCGGCGTCAGCAGGCCCTTGTCCTCATAGAAGCGCAGGGCGCGTGCGGTCGCGCCGAACTCACGGCACAGGTGCCGGATGGAATAGGTGCGGTGATCGTCAGCGGTCGCCATGCGTCACACATAACTTGACGCGGACGTAAAGGGAAGCTTTTCGCGCAGCCCCTCGACAAGTTGTGAACAGCGGGGCGCGCCAACGCAAATCGGCCGCGGCGAGCTTGCACCCGCCGCGGCCGATCCGGGGAGGAAACTGTCGGGGTGGTCTAGTGGCGGCGGAACCAGAACACTGGCGCCGTGATGGCGATCAGGAAGAGGTTGGTCAGGGCCAGGCCGATGTTCAGTTCCGTGGCGTGCAGGATCAGCATGATGCTCTGCAGCGCCAGCAGGCCGACGCTGGCGGTCAGCAGCAGGGGACGTCCGAAGCGCCAGGAGATCAGAGGGGTCAGCATCATCGCCGCCAGGACGATCTCGACCACGCCGAGGCCGCGCACGAAGCTGGCGCTGGCCATGGCGGGCCAGTGCATCAGCACGGTCAGATTTTCCATCGACTCGGTCAGTTTGGCATAGCCGGCGGCGATGTAGAACATCGCGATCCAGCCCTGGAAGGTCCACAGGGTCAGGTTCAGATAATCGGCTTTTGCGCGGGAGCGGGGGGTCAAGGTGGTGGAGGTCATGGCCGAAACCGGGGAGGTTGAATTGGTAACAGTTGCTAGATCAGATTGCGGGGCTCCGACGTCAAGGAACTGTAACAATCTGTGAACCGGGGTAGGCGCGACCTGCGGCGGCGGCGTGGCTGAAACCACAATTCCCCGTAATCCGACGGTGATCGTCAAACGGCATTAGGCCGCGCGAAGCGGCCTGTCAACGCCTGATGACATCAACTGATGACTTAAAGCGCCCAGGCGCTTCGCGCCGCGTCCAGCCGAGCCAGTTTGGCGTGCAGCGGCGCCCAGTCGTCGCCCTGGTCGATGGCCGACCAGATGGCCTCGACCTCGTCGATCAGCATTTCTTCGGGCTCCGGCTTGGCGAACATCGGGTGCTCCAGCCGCTCGGGACGGTCAGGCTCGTGTTCCAGCAGGGCGAAGCGGAAGGCGTCGAAGGCTTCACCCTGATAGGTCTTGCCGCGCACGCCGCCCAGCGCCCGCGCGCCGGAGCTGAAGCCGCCGAACCAGTCGAAGAAGAGCGGTTCCCAGCGCAGGGCCTCGCCCTTGTCGCGCAGCAGGGCCAGGGCCGCGTCCAGCAGGCGTTGGTCGGCGGCCTCGCTCAGGCTCTTGACGCCGAGACGGTTGAGGAAGGCCGCGCGTAGATGACGGATATAGGCGGGACCGAAGCCGTTCAGCGCCTCGGTCAGGGCCGCGACCTGGGGCTCTGCGATCAGCTTCAGACAACCGGCCAACTGGGTCAGGTTCCAGAACACGGCCTCGGGCTGGCGGGCGAAGGCGTAGAGGCCCGAGGTGTCGAAATAGGCTGCGGTGAAGGCCGGGTCATAGTGGGGCAGGAAGCGCCACGGACCGTAGTCGAAGCTCTCGCCGGTCACGTTCAGATTGTCGGTGTTCAGCACGCCGTGGACGAAGCCGGCTGAAATCCATTTCGCCGTCAGCCGGGCCGAGGCCTCGACCACGGCGGCGAGGAAGCCGGGCGCGTCGCCCGGCGCGACCGAGGGATGATAGAGGCTGCGGGCGTGCTCCAGCAGGACCTCGATCTGGTCCTTGCGGCCATAATAGGCGGCGCGCTGGAAGGTCCCGAAACGGATGTGGCTGTGCGACAGCCGCACCATGACCGCCGAGCGGGTGGGCGAGGGCTCGTCGTGGCGTTCCAGCGCCTCGCCGGTCTCGACCAGCGACAGGATGCGGCAGGTCGGCGCCCCAAGGGTTTCCAGCATGGCGGCGGCAAGGACCTCGCGCATCCCGCCTTTCAGCGTCAGCCGTCCGTCCGCGTGCCGCGACCATGGGGTCTGGCCTGAACCCTTGGTCCCCAGGTCGAGAAGCCGACCAGTTTTGCTTGCCCTATCGCCTTCCTCGCGGAGGGAGGCTGCTTGAGGGGTTTCTCGCATCTGCGCCGCCAGAAACCCGCGGCCGTCGCCGATGTCGGGGTTGTAGGTGCGGAACTGGTGGCCGTGATAGCGCATGGCGACCGGGCCGGGCTGGCCGGGCAGGGGGGCGAAGCGGCCAAAGTGGCTCAGCCATTCCGTATCCGTCAGCGTCTCCAGCCCCACGGTCGCCGCCGCGCGGTCGTTGCGCACTCGCAGGAGGGTCTGGGGGAAGTCCGCGGCCTGCACCGGATCGCCGAACTCGGGGCCCAGATCGAAGAAGCGCGGGTCGGGACGATAGGCGGGGGAGACGGGCATGAAGCGGCAGATGCGCGTTCGCAACCCGTTTCGCAACCGCGAAGCCGGGGTTGAACCTCCGGTCGGCTTGCGTATTTTCAACCGCAGAGATCAGGTCCCGCGTCGCCCATGCGCGTCGGGGCCAGGCTGGCGCTCCATCAGAGTGAATCCGGTCCGGCGTCCGTCGATAACCTGACGCCACGACAGTCCTTTTGATTTCGGAGACCGCCGTGGCCAGAAAATCCACCCTCGCCTTCCTCAAGACCGAAGCCGGTTCGGGCGCCGCCCTGGGCCTGGCCGCCCTGGCCGCCCTGATCGTGGCCAACTCGCCCTGGGCCGGCGACTACTTCGCCTGGCTGAAGAGCGTCCACGTGCTTCAGGTCGGGCCGCTGCGGCTGGAGGAGACGATCTCGAACTGGATCAAGGAAGGCCTGATGGCGGTCTTCTTCCTCGTGGTCGGGCTGGAGATCAAATACGAGATCCTCAAGGGCGAGCTGAGCAATCCCAAGAAGCTGGCCCTGCCGATCATCGCCGCCGTGGGCGGGATGGCGGTTCCGGGCGTCATCTACCTGATCGTGGCTCAGATTCTGGGCGGACCGTCGCAGGGCTGGCCCATTCCGCTGGCCACCGACATCGCCTTCGCCCTGGCCGTCTTCGCGGTGGTGGGCAAGAAGCTGCCGTCGTCGTTGCGGGTCTTCCTGCTGACCCTGGCCATCGTCGACGACCTGGGGGCCATCGCCCTGATCGCCGTCCTGTTCAGCCAGGGGGTGCAGTGGCTGCCGCTGCTGGGCGTGGCGGGTCTGCTCGCGGCCTTCGCCCTGCTGGGTCGCCGCCGTCTGGCCGGGCCTTTCTGGGTGCTGGGCTTCGGGGCGGTCTGGTATCTGACCGTCCTGTCCGGTCTGTCGACCTCGCTGACGGCGGTGGCCTTCGCCATGATCGTGCCGGTCGAGCCGCGTCCCGAGACCTCGCAGAGCCCGCTGAAGGAGGCGATGCACGACCTGCACCCCTACGTCGCCTTCCTGGTCCTGCCGCTGTTCGCCTTCGCCAAGGCGGGCGTCTCATTCGCCGGCCTGTCCCTGGAGCAGGCCTTCGCTCCGCTGGTGATCGCCATCGCTCTGGGCCTCTTCATCGGCAAGCAGCTGGGCGTCTTCGGCGCCGCCTGGCTGGCGGCCAAATTGAAGGTCGGCGACAAGCCCTCCGGCGCCAGCTGGCTGCAACTGTACGGCGTCAGTCTGCTGTGCGGCATCGGCTTCACCATGAGCCTGTTCATCGGCGTCCTGGCCTTCCCCGGCGCGGTGGATTCACCCGAGCAGATCGAGGTCAAGCTGGGCGTGATCGGCGGCTCGGTGCTTTCGGCGCTGGCGGCGGCGGTGATTCTCAACCTGGCCGGGCGGCATCAACAGCAACGCGAAGACGCCGCTGTCGCACGAAAACTGAAGTAAACGCTGGTAATATTGACCTTGCGTCATCGGATTTTGTCGCTTTCTCGCCACATATAGAGCGATGTTGGACGAAATCGCCGTTCCCGCGTCTCACGCCTGCTTGTCGCTGTCACGACCCTGGCTTACGCCTAGGAAATGCGAATTCACGACGTTCAATGAGCGTGGATCGACTGGGACAGGAATCGCCACGGTCGCCGCGGGCGACCGGGCATAGAGCCGGGGAGCCGCCTTATGCGTTTCAACACTATCCTTCGCTGCACTGCGTCCGTCGCCGTTGTCGGCGCGGTCGCCTTCGGCTTCGCCGGCGCCGCCTCGGCCCAGGAAGGGCCGACCACGATCGACGACATCATCGTCACCGCCCAGAAGCGTGAACAGAACCTGCAGGACGTGCCGATCGTGGTCACGACCCTGTCTCAGGAAGCCCTGAACGGCGCCGGCGTGCGCGACATCAAGGACCTGCAGATCCTGACGCCGGGCATGACGGTCACGTCGACCCAGTCGGAAGCCTCGACCACGGCCCGTATTCGCGGCGTCGGCACGGTCGGCGACAACCCCGGCCTGGAAAGCTCGGTCGGCGTGGTCATCGACGGCGTCTATCGCTCGCGCAACGGCGTCGGCTTCGGCGACCTGGGCGAGTTGAGCCGCATCGAGGTGCTGAAGGGGCCGCAGGGCACCCTGTTCGGCAAGAACACCTCGGCGGGCGTCATCAACATCATCACCGAGGCGCCCTCCTTCACGCCGGGCTTCAGCGGTGAGGCCACCTACGGCAATTTCAACGCCTGGGGCGTGGCGGGCTCGGTCACCGGCCCGATCACCGACCAGATCGCCGGCCGCCTCTACGTCGCCAAGCGCGAGCGTGACGGCTTCTATGACGTGGTCACCGGCGCGGGTCCGCGCACTGAAAAAGACGATCAGAACCAGAACTTCTGGACCGCTCGCGGCCAACTGCTGATCCTGCCCTCGGACGAAGTCTCGGTCCGCCTGATCGCCGACTACTCCAAGCGCGACGAATACTGCTGCGTCTCGACCCAGATCCGCACGGGTCCGACCTATGGCGCCATCACCGCGGTGGGCGGCCAGCAGGCTGCGCCGGCGCCCGGCTTTGGTCCGCTGCCCTTCTCGCGCACGGCCTACGCCAACCGCGGCACTGGTCAGACGATGGAAGACATGGGCTTCTCGGCCGAGGCCAATATCGACATTCCGTCGTGGAACGCCACCTTCACCTCGATCAGCTCCTGGCGGAACTGGGAGGGGGTCAACGGCATGGACCTCGACTACACCACCGCGGACCTGCTCTATCGGAATAATGACGGGAACTACGGCTTCCAGCTGGAGAACCTGACCCAAGAGTTCCGTCTGGCCGGAGCGACGGATCGTCTCGATTGGCTGTTCGGAGCCTTCTTCACCAAGGAAGAGATCAGCCGGGCCGACAGCTACTGGTACGGGGCCGCCTACACGCCCTTCCTGTCGCTGCTGCTGTCGTCGCAGCTGAATGCGGCCAATCCGGCCTTGCCGGTCAGCCCGAACGTCATTGGCTGTTTCAGCCGGCCGGGCCAGTCCGCCGCAGGCCTTGGCGGCTGTCTCGCCACCGGCGGGATGAGCCCCTCGGGCCCGACCGCGGCGACCGGACCAGGGTTCGGCGTCGGCGAGGGGGTGCGCGATCACTATAGCCAGAGCACCGAGTCCTTCGCCTTCTTCACCAACAACACGGTGCACCTGACCGACAAGTTGGATCTGACTCTGGGTCTTCGCTACACGCAGGATCACAAGAGTCTGCTGGCGGTCCAGGACAATGTCGGCACGAATGGCGCCGCCTGCGGCGGCACCCTGGCCAACGCCGCCGCCATTCAGGGCGTGTTCGGCGCGGCCATCGGCCCGCGCCTGATCGGCAACATCTGCCTGCCCTGGGCCAACCCCCTGTACGACAACCGCCGTCTCTCGGAAGAGAACACCGGCGGCGATTTCACCGGGACGATCAAGGCCAGCTATCGTTTCAACGACAGCGTCATGGCCTACGGCTCCTACGCCCACGGCTACAAGTCGTTCGGCTATAACCTGGATCGGGTTCAAAACGGCGTCACGCCGACGGCTTCGCTCTACTTCCCGGCTGAAACCGTCGACAGCTATGAGCTGGGTCTGAAGAACACCCTGTTCAACCGCACGGTCCTGCTGAACCTGACCTACTTCCATCAGACGTTCGAGGACTTCCAGCTCAACACCTTCCTGGGCACGGCCTTCGTGGTCGAATCCATTCCCGAGCTGAAGTCGCAGGGCTTCGACGCCGACTTCGTCTGGTTCACCCCGATCGAGGGCCTGTCGTTCACCAGCGGCCTGACCTACACCGACACCAAGTACGGCCACTTCACCGCCGCCGATATGACCAACCCGGGCAACTTCCCGCAGTTGTCGCTGCTGCCGGGCGCGCGAGCTTCCTTCGCTCCGGAATGGTCGGCCACCGGATCGGTCGCCTTCGACCGTTCGATCGGCGCGGGCCTCAAGGTCGGCTTCAATCTGTCGGCCAAGTACTCGACCGAGTACAACACCGGCTCTGACCTGCTCCCCTACAAGATGCAGGACGCCTTCACCCTGGTGAACGGCCGCATCACCCTGGGCACGGAAGACGATCGCTGGGCGCTGGACATCTGGGCGCAGAACCTGACGGACGAAGAGTACAAGCAGGTGGCCATCAACGCCCCGCTGCAAGGCTCCGCCTTCCAGTCGACGGTTCAGCCGAACGGGACCTACTTCAACCCGACGCTGGACACCCAGACCTACAACGCCTTCATGGGCCAGCCGCGTACCTACGGCGCGACCCTGCGCGTCAAATACTGATCCACCGGCCTACTGGCTGACGATATTGAAGGGCGGGCCGGAGCCATCCGGTCCGCCTTTTTTCGTGTTCAGCAACCGGCGCTTCCGCGCTTGCGCCGGACCGACCCTACGGCCAAGGTCCGCGCCATGAGTATGCTTCGTGACGTCTTCATCACCGGGACCGGCGCCGTCCTGCCGGGCGAGCGGGTCGGCAATGACCGGATGGAGGACTTCATCGGCCGCATCGGCGGGCGGCCTTCCGCCGTGGGCCGGCGCGCCCTGCGCTGGAACGGCATCGAGGGGCGGCACTACGCCCTGACGCCGGACGGGACGCCGCTGCAGTCCAACGCCGCCATGTGCGCCGAGGCGGTGCGAGCGGCCCTGGACGAGGCGGGCCTGAGTCTGGGCGACCTACAGCATCTGGGCGCCGCCACGACCCAGGGCGACTATCTGGTGCCCGGCCACGCCAGCGCGGTTCAAGCTGAGCTGGCGGCGGGGCCTCTGGAGGCGTTCAGCTATCAGTCGGTCTGCGCCAGCGCCCTGATGGCGGCCAAGGGGGCGTGGCTGAGCGTGCGTGCGGGCGAGGCGGATGTGGCCGCCGCCTGCGCGGGCGAGTTCTCTTCCCGCTGGTTCCGGCCGCATTTCTATGAGGACACGGCCCTGGTGGACGCCAAGGGCCGGGCGCGGATCGAGGCGGACTTCCTGCGCTTCACCCTGTCGGACGGGGCGGGCGCCGTGGTGATGGAGCCGAGGCCGAAACCCGACGGCCTGAGCCTCAAGGTCGAGTGGGTCGACATGACCTCGCTGGCCGGGCGCTTCGATCCCTGCATGTGGGCCGGATCAACGCCGCAGGCGCGCGCCGACATGACCAGCGCCTGGAGCCACGCAGGCCCTGTGGCCGCCCATGCGGCGGGGGCGGTAGCCCTGGTGCAGGACTTCGACCTGCTGAAGATCGTCATCCGCGCCTGGATCGGCGTCTGGCTGGAGAAGGTGGACGCCGGGCGGATCGTCCCCGATCAGGTCGACCACCTGCTGTGCCATTATTCGGCGCGGTCATTGCGTCAGGAGATCGTCGGCCTGCTGCAAAGCACCGCGGCCATGATCCCCGAGGAGAAGTGGTTCACGACCTTGCCCGACAGCGGCAATGTCGGCTCGGCCTCGATCTGGGTCATGCTGGACGCCTTCCTGAAATCGGGACGCGGACGGCGCGGAGACAGGGTGCTGTGCATCGTGCCCGAGAGCGGGCGGGCGATGATCGGCTTCATGATGCTGGAGATTGTCTGATGGCGGAACGTGAGGCCGAGGCGGCTGTCGCCGACACTCTGAGAAAGCTGGCGGTCGTCTTCGCCGACTTCGAGCAGCGGCTGGAGGCGACGCCCCTGATCCGCAAGCTGACGCGCGGACGGTTCGAGATCGGGGACTACCACGCCTTCCTGATCAACCTGCGCCAGCAGGTGAAGGACGGGGCTTTATGGATGAGCCGGGCGGCGTCCAACATCGGTGAGGATCATCTGGAGCTGCGCTCGACCCTGATGCGCCACGCGGTGACCGAGCATCGCGACTTTCGCCTGCTGGAGGCCGACTTCGTGGCCTCGGGCGGGGCCTTGGAGGACATCCAGTCGGCGCCGAAGAACGTGGGGTCCGAGGCCCTGTCGGCCTGGATGTTCCATGAGGCGTCCAAGCCTGACCCGTTCGGCCTGCTGGGCGCCATGTTCGTCATCGAGGGGCTGGGCTCGATCAAGGCGCGGCCCTGGGGCCTGAAGGTGCAGGAGCGGCTGGCCCTGCCCGACGAGGCGGTGCGCTTCCTGCTCTATCACGGCGACAACGACGCCGAGCACATGAAGGAGTTCGAGGAGATGCTGGGCATGGTCCTGCCCGACCCCTTCGTCGCCGAACGCATTGTCGTCACGGCCAAGGTCACCGCCCGTCTCTACGCCCTGCAGATCGAGGAGATCGCGGCGTGAGGTATTTCAAGCCGCATGAGGACCCGTTCGACCCGGCACGGTTCGATCCGAAAGACCCCGATCCGTGGATGGCCCTCTATCTGGACCACAGCCTGCCGATCGACGACGGGGCCAAGCGCGATCTGTTGCTGGGGGCGCGGTCGCGGTCGCGGCGCTGGTTCTTCCCGGTGGCGCGGCCTCTGGTCTTCGTCTTCTTCTGCCTGGTGAAGGTGCTGCGGGTCATCTCGCCCAAGCATCCCAACCTGAACGGCCTGCTGCACAAGACCATCCATTGGGGCCTGCGGACCTTCGCCACACCCGAGGCCAACCGGGTGATCCTGCGCCACTTTCACGTCGGGTCCGAGCTGACCGCCTTCGTGCGTG
This sequence comes from Brevundimonas sp. NPDC090276, assembly GCF_044772165.1. NCBI lineage: Bacteria > Pseudomonadati > Pseudomonadota > Alphaproteobacteria > Caulobacterales > Caulobacteraceae > Brevundimonas > Brevundimonas sp. NPDC090276. The sequence continues at coordinate 687,743 of NZ_JBIVYK010000001.1, forward strand.
AGAACGCGGGCGTGGGCGACAAGGTGACGAAGTGGCCGCTGACGCCGACGCGGTTGAAGGACATCGAGCCGGATCTGTTTCTTCAGCACGACCTGAACATCTTCAACTTCGTCATCGAACTGAACACCGTCCTGCGGGCCGAGGGGCGCGAGCTGACGCCGCCGGAACGCATCGACTTCTCGATGATCTCGGATGAATTCCCGCCGTTCGAGGCGTTTCCGCGCAAGTGGCACAACTTCGTCGACGTGCAGACGGCGGTGGAGTTCTACACCCCCATCTACGCCCTGATGCTGCCGCGCGACGACTTCGTGCGGGCGTCCAGTTCGCTGCAACTGGACGAGGTGATGGCCATCTATATCGCCCGCATCCTGGGCACGAGCTACCACATGGCCTTCGTCAAGAACGGCCATCCGCTGGTGGCCCTGTCGACGCTGCAGGCGGGCTATCGGCTGATGATGCACGGGCTGGATTCGGAGGCCATGCACGGCTGGTTGCGGGTGATGAAGGGGCGTCAGGCGGCAGGCCTGCCGCTGGACCCGGCCAATTCGGGCACGCCGCATTAGAACGCCGCTGATTTCCTCTGGCGTGTTTCACGGGCGCTGATAGCGTCGCCGTTATGAAAACGGCGCGTTCCTTTTTGACCTCCCTCAGCACCCTGGTGCTGCTGTCGCTTGTGCTGGGCCTTGTGGCCGGGGCGGCGGCGCAGAAGTGGGGCCTGCCGGGCGGTCACGCCACGGCGGACTTCATCCAGGCCCTGGGCCAGCTGTGGCTCAACGCCCTGAGGATGACGATCATCCCCCTGGTGTTCAGCCTGCTGGTGACCGGCATCGCCTCTATCGCGGACGCCGCGCGGACGGGGCGGCTGGCGATGCGGGCCGTGGCCTGGTTCGGCGGGCTGATCGTCTTCGCCACGATCTACGCCGTGGGGGCGGCCTATGGCCTGCACGCCCTGTGGCCCATCGACCCCGAGGGGGCGCGCCTGTTGCTGGCCATCAAGCCCGAGGGCGCGGAAGGCCTGAGCGCCGGCGCGCCGTTCAGCGAGTTCCTGAAAACCATCGCTCCGGCCAACCCGATCCGCGCGGCGGCCGAAGACGCCATCCTGGGCATGGTGGTCTTCGCCGTCTTCTTCGGCTTCGCGGCCTCGGGTCTGCCGGACCGGCTGCGCGTCCCGCTGATCACCTTCTTCGAGGCGGTCGGCGAGACCATGATCACCATCGTCCGCTGGGTGCTGCTGGCGGCGCCGCTGGGCGTCTTCGCCCTGTCGATCGGGGTGGGGCTGATGGCGGGCGCCAGCGCGGCGGGCGTGCTGCTGCACTATGTGGCCCTGATCTCGCTCGCCTGCATCGGCATCGGCCTGATCTTCTATCCGCTGGCGGTCATCTTCGGTCGGGTCAGCCTGGGGCGCTTCGCCCGCGCGGCGGCGCCCGCCCAGGTGGTGGCTTTCTCGACCCAGTCGTCCCTCGCCAGCCTGCCGGTCATGGTCGAACGCTCGGTGGACATGCTGGGGGTCAAGCGGGCCACGGCGGGCCTTGTGCTGCCGCTGGCTGTGGCGGTGTTCCGCATCACCAGCCCGGTCGCCAACCTGGGCGTGGCCATCTATTGCGCCCATCTGTTCGGCATCGAACCCTCGGCGGGCCAGTTGTTCGCCGCCATGCTGACGGCGGTGCTGATCTCGATCGGCACCGTGGGCCTGCCCGGTCAGGCCAGCTTCTTCGCCTCCATCGCCCCCATCTGCATCGCCATGGGCGTGCCCCTGGAGATGCTGCCTCTGTTGCTGGCGGTCGAGGTCATTCCTGACATCTTCCGCACCCTGGGCAATGTCACCGCCGACATGGCCGTGGCGCGGATAGTGCAGGGCGGAGAGGAGTCAGAGGTTGATTGACCTGCGGTTGACGAAATTTCGCCATTAAAGCCCAGCTTCCTTCCGATGACGGAGGGAAGAGATCATGAACAAGAGACGTTGGGGCGCGTGGTCGGCCCTTGCATTGGCTTGCGCCGCACCGGCGCCTGTTCTGGCCCAACAGGCTGCGATCATCGAGGCGCGCACCGCGCCCGGCGGCGTGATCGTGACATGGCGCCTGGCCGAGCCGACGACGCGGGTGGTCTTTCTGGCCGACAGCGTGATCCGCGACCTTTGGACGGTGACAACGCCGGGCCTGACACTGAAGGACGGCGCGGTCGAAGGCGTCGAGCCTTTCCGGAATTTTGAAATCAGGATCGTTCCCGACGCCGCCGAGGTGGAGCGCGTCTATATGGGCCTGTCGAAGGCCGGGGCTGGTCACGTCCTCTATGGTCCGGCCCTCAAATTGAAGGGCATGGACGCCACGCTGACGGCGCGGCCTGTCGCGAGCGAGGTCGCCGTGCCGACGACGGAGGCCGAGAAGGGTTACGTCTACCTGGGACCGGAGCAGGCGCTGCTGCGTCGCGACGGCGCGGCGGTGGTGACCAGTCCTTCGACGCCGCCAGCCCTGACCGCCCTGCTGCGCGACGGCTTCTTCGCCGCACAGAAATTCTATGGTGCGCGGCTGGGCCATGACTTGCCGAACGAACCGACGCTGATCATTTCGACCGACAGCCCGGGGCCGACCGGCTTCCGTGGGGATGTGACCGACACTGGCCTCATTTCGCTGCGTTTCCACGGCGATATTTGGGCCTCGCCGCCGCCAGACGTGGCCGTGCCGCTCGGCACCTTCGTGTGGCACGAAAGTCTGCACCTGTGGAACGGGCACGGGGTGGAGTTGAAGGATGGCGATACGGCTCCCTGGCTGCACGAGGGCGGGGCCGAATACGGCGCCCTGGTCGCCGCAGTTTCGAGCGGGGTGATTGACGAGGATCAGGCGCGCGCCTCGCTGACGCAACGGTTGAACGGCTGTCGCAAGGCGCTGGGCGACGCAGACTATGATCCCCGCCGACTGCGTTCGGGGGCGTCAATCTACCACTGCGGCGTCGTGGTGCAGTGGATCGCAGACCTGGAGGCGCGCCGGGCGTCGGGCGGCGCGCGCGACATTCTAGACTTGTGGAAAGCCTTGCTCGACGCTGCGCGCGTCGGCGGCGGCTATGGCGTCACTGACTTTCGAGCGTTGTTGCAGCCCGACAGCGCGGTCGGCGTGTTGCTGGACGGAGCAGGGGCGACGCGCTGGGCGAGCCTCGACGCAAGGCTGACGGCGCTGGGCGTAGCATTGGAAGACAGGCCCGAGGCGGACGACTATCGGATGGCGGTTCTGTTCCATCTGAACGACGAGAACTGCGCCGGGGGCGGAACCGGCTTCTATCGCGTCGAAGAGGGGATCAAGCTCGACACGGGCGACAAGTGCGGGCCGTTGTCTGGCGACCCTTTGCTGGCCGCGATCGAGGGGCATGATCCTCTTGGCGATGCCACCGCCATGTTCCATGCCGTTCAGGCGCGCTGCGCCGAGTCGCTCCCGGTGCGATACAGGACGCAGGACGGCAAGGTGATCGAAGCGGCTTGCAAGGCGCCGCTGGTCACGCCTGAGGTCCAGGCCGTCACGGCCGCGCCTCCGCTTGCGACGCGCGCGGCCTAGGCGCCTAGCCCTCCATCGCCTCGAACATGGCTTCGGCCTCGTCGAAGTCGTCGTAGTCGAGGCGTTCGGGCGGACGCAGGATGACGAAGCGGGTCAGGACGGGGGTGTCCGGACCAAGGCGTCGGTCCCATTGCCAGAAGCTGCGGTCGAGCCGGCTTTGCAGCAGGGTCCAGTCGCCTTCATCGGCGGGCGGATGGGGCGCGGCGGGGCCGTGATTCATCAGCGGCTCTCCATCAGTCTTCGCCGTTGCCGCCCGAGGTGTGGGCCGGGCCACGGAAGACGGCGTTGAGGAACAGCGGCTTCAGCCCTTCGAGGAACGCGCGCATGGTCACGTCCTGGGTGAAGGCGACGACCTGGCCGCGGCCCAGTTCCGACGCCATGGCCACCGGCTTGTAGGCCAACTGGCGGCGGTTCTCGGCCCAGAGCTGTCCCGAGGCCAGGACGCTGTCCGGGCCGGCCAGACGCACCACATTGGTCCCCTGCTCACGGGTCAGGGGGGTGTAGATGTCCGAGCCGCGCACCATGACGCTGAGGTCGCGCGCGACGCCCGCGCCCAGCCAGTGCTCCTGATCCACCACGGCGTGGGCCAGGACCCCGGCCACGGAATCGGGCGAGCCGTGGTGGTTGGTGCGGTCCAGATAGTCGGCCTCGGAGGGGATTTCGACGCCGGGGACGGTGGCGCCTGAACCCCCTTCAGCCTTGTCGCCCTCGGGGGCGACGGCGGTTTCGCGGCGGCTGTCCAGCAGCTTGGCGTCGGGGTCCGTCAGCAGGCGGCTGGCCGAACCGACGCCGATCAGGACGCCGCCCGACTGGACCCAGGCGCGCAGCGACGCGACGCCGTCCGCGCCCAGGATCTTCTCGTAGTTGCCGCCCGAGGGCAGGATCAGCACCTGATAGCGCGACAGGTCGGCCGAGCCGAGGCGGCGGGTGCGGACCGCGGTGACCGGCCAGCCGTATTCGCGTTCGAGGATATGGCGGATCGAGCCGGCGGACTCGGCGTCGGTCGGGTCGTCCCAGGCCATGGCGACGCGCGGGGCCTTGATGGTCCGGGCCTCGTCAGAACCGACATTGGGGCCGCTGGACACCCAGGAGGTGGCCAGGGCCGTGACCTCGGCGCCGCTGGCGGCGGCGATGCGCCGCACGCGGTCGTCCAGGTCGGCGGGGCTGCCGCTGCGCGGCACGATGAAGGCACCGCCCGCATAGGCCTTGCCGTCCAGGGTGAAGGCTTCCTCGATCGAACGAACCGGCAGGTTCTCCTTCAGGGCGGCGGTCAGGAAGCGCATCCCCGCCGTGCCCGGATTGACCGCATAGCCATAGGCCGCATCCGAACCCGCCACCGCGACCGGGCGGATCAGTTCAGGGCCGACCGCCGTGGTCTGGACCGAGGGCGCGCCGGCGCACTTCTGGGTCGGGACGTTGAACAGCAGGGGCATGGACCAGCCGGTCAGGTCATAGATTTCGTCGCCCAGACCGCGGGCGCGGCGGGCCTCCTGTTCGGCCAGGAATTTGGGATCCAGCGGCACGTCCTTGGCCAGCAACACCTCGGCCATGCGGCGTTGGGGCTGGGACAGGTTCACCACATAGTCGCCAGCGCGATAGGTCTGACCGCAGGCCGAGAATGAGGCTGCAGCCCGCCCGACCTCGATGCCGGAGCGCACCAGCAGGCCCGCCAGCTTGTCGGCGGCGGCCGGGTCGGCGGCGCCGGAGCGCGAGATGACATAAGCGCCCCGTCCGCCCGCGATCCCGTCGCGGTGGAAGGCGTAGAAGTCGTTCAGCAGCTTCTCGCGGTCGCGGGCGGCCGTCTCGATGGTCGACAGGCTGGCGGTCAGGTGGCCCTTGACCGTGTCGGCGTAGGTGATGACCTCGCCGGTGCGACGCCGCGCCATCAGGCCGCGCGACGAGCCCTGCTCATAGGTCATGGAGACCGCGCCGAAATAGGCGGGCCAGCCGTCGCCGTAGCCGGGATAGAAGGCGTCGAAGGTCTCGCGCGTGAAATAGGCCAGCCCGGCCTGATCGAAGCGCGCCCCGTTGTTGCGGCCGAAGCGTTCGCGGGCGTCGAGGATCTGGGGGAAGATCCACGGGTTCAGCGGATTGGCCTCGGGCGGGAAGAAGAAGCTCGAGTCCGTGCCCATCTCGTGGGAGTCGACCAGGACCTGGGGCCGCCAGTCGCGGATCAGGGCGGCGTGGCCTTGCGTCTCCGGCTGGGACTGGATGAACCAGTCGCGGTTCAGGTCGAACAGGTTGTGGTTATAGCGGCCCGAGGGCCAGGGCTCGGAGCGTTCGGCCGACAGGGGGTCGGGATTGGGCTGGGCGCCCAGACCGGCCTCGAAGGTGTCGATGAAGCGGTCGCGCCCGTCGGGGTTCTGGGTCGGGACGAAGACGACCACGGCGTTCTGCATCCAGCCCTGGGCCTCGGCGTCGGCGGCGTCCATCAGGCGGCGCGCGGCGGCCATGGCGGCGTCGGCGGGGCTGATCTCGTTGCCATGCACCGAATAGGCCATCCAGACGATGACGGGGGTGTCGTTGATGAGGGCGCGGGCTTGCTCCGGCGAGGTGCGGCGCGGATCGCCCAGCGCCCGCGTCGCGGCCTTGATCTCTTCCAGGCGGGCGATGTTGCGGGGCGAGCCGACGGCGGCCCAGAACAGCGGGCGGCCTTCCCAGGTCGTGCCGTAGTCGCCCATGACCATACGGTCGGGCGCCGAGGCGCGCAGGGCCTCGAAGTAGCGGCGCACCTCGGCCGGGCGCGTGATGCGCGTGCCTGGCGCATGGCCCAGGACGGCGTCCTGGGTCGGCGGGCTCTGCTGGGCCAGAACGGGGCTGGCGGCGGCGGCCAGAACCAGGCTGAGCGCGAGCAGCGGACGCGCGGCGATACGACGACGTGACATGAGAACTTCCCCCTACTGGCGGACAGCTTAACCGTCGTTTTGCGAGGAAGGAAAGGCTTGTCGATCGGCCTGACGCCGTGGCGGAAGTGCAGATTCAGGATCACGCACCGACCTGAGGTCGAGGCGCGCCGCCACGGCTGTCCGCATGATGCAGGGCAGGGCGGCGGGATCGAAGCCCAGACGGGCCAGTTGGGCGCAGGCGCGGGAGATTGAGCCGAGCCGGTTCGGCGAGCCTCTCGCCATCAGTTCTTGCCGACTCCGGCGACCGGCAGGCCCCAGCCGCGGCGGATCGCGACCATGCGCAGGGCGAAGCAGGCGAGGCCGGCGACAAGGGCGGTCGCGACGACCGGCAGGTGCAGCAGATGGCCGCCGACCACCATGGCGGCGCCGAGCAGGGCGGCGACGGCGTAGAGGTCGGAACGGAGGACGCCGGGGATTTCCGCCAGGAGAATGTCGCGGACCATCCCGCCGCCTATGCCGGTGAGCATGCCGAGCAGCACGGCCATCACCGGATTCAGCCCGAAGGCCAGGGCCTTTTCCGCCCCTGCGACGGCGAAGAAGGCCAGGCCGACGGCGTCCAGAAGCCGCACCGGCGTCTGCAGGCGTTCGATGAGAGGCCACCAGAAGAAGGTGACCAGGCCGGCCGCCAGAGAGACGGCCAGATAGCGCCAGTCCACCAGGGCGGCGGGTGGCGTGGCGCCGATCAGGACATCCCGGCCTATCCCCCCGAAGCTGGAGGCGACGAACGACAGCACGAGGACGCCGAACACGTCGAGGCGTCGACGCACGCCCGCCAGGGCGCCGCTGATGGCGAAGGCGAAGGTCCCGCACAGGTCGAGCACGAGCACAAGCGCGCGCTGGACTTCCGCGGACGCCTCGAGGTCGGTCATGGACGGGCCGGCGCCCCGGCGTCACGGCTGAGCCAGGCCAGGGCGGCCACGACCATGGCCTCGACCCCGGTTTCGAGCGTCGGATGCAGAACAGGGGCGAATTTCGGACTGTGGTTGACCGGCAGTTCATTGAGGCGGCCCGCCTCCTTGGCCCTCTCGTACACGACCGGATCGGTGCCACCGACGAACCAGAAGACCGAGGGGGCTTCCCATTCGGTTCCGAAACAGCCGAAGTCTTCGCTGGCGGGGGCCGGGCCGACATGGCGCACGCGATCGGTCGAAAAATGCGCGCGCAGGGCCGCGGCGACCCGGTCGCTCGACGCTTCGTCGTTCACATTGAGCGGGTAGCGGTCCAGGGGCGTGATTTCGGGGGGGCGCGGCGCGCCCGAGGCCTGGGCTTCGGCGTTGACGATCCGCTCGATGGCCGCCAGCACCCGCGCGCGCACCCCGTCGTCGAAGGTCCGCACGTTCAGCTTGATCAGGGCCTCGTCGGGGATGACGTTCTCCTTGGTTCCGGCCTGGAGGACGCCGACCGTGAGCACGGCCGCCTCGGTCGCCCCGACCTCGCGCGAGACGATGGTCTGCAGACGCAGGACGGTCGCGGCGGCCATGACGACGGGGTCGATGCTGGCCTGGGGCATGGAGCCGTGCGCGCCGCGTCCGAACAGGCGGATCTGCAGGCTGTCGGCCGCCGAGGTGATCGGACCGGCGCTGCCGGCGATCGTGCCGGACGGCCCGACCATGACGTGCTGGCCCAGGATCACGTCGGGCTTGGGAAACCGCGTCAGCAGGCCGTCGTCGATCATCGCCCGGGCGCCCTGGGCCGTCTCTTCGCCCGGCTGGAAGACGATCAGGAGGGTTCCCTTCCAGGCGTCGCGCGCGCCGGCGAACAGGGCGCTGGCGCCCATGAGCCAGGCGACGTGCATGTCGTGGCCGCAGGCGTGGGCGACCGGCGTTGTCGCCCCCGAAGAATCCGTCGCCGAGTCCGTGCTGGCGTACTCCAGTCCAGTCGCCTCCTGAATCGGCAGGGCGTCCATGTCGGCGCGCAGCATGACGGTCGGGCCCTCGCCGTTGCGCAGCAGACCGACCACGCCGGTGCCGCCGACGCTGCTCGTCACCTCATAGGCATGCGCGGTCAGATGCGCGGCGGCCAGGGCGGCCGTTCGCGTCTCCTGCATCGACAGTTCGGGATGGGCGTGGACATCCTTGTAGGCGATTTCGAGCGAGGGCAGAATCCCGGGCAGGTCGATCAGGATGGTTTCGGCGGCTGTTTTCGGCTCGGTCATGGGACGATCCTCAAGCTCTGGGGTCCGTTCAGCGTCGCGAAACTCGGCAGATTCTGGCGCAATGGCGTCGCGTAAGAGCGAGCGGAAAGGCTCGCTCAGGCGGCCTGTCTCAACGCCGGAGCAACCAGTTCGTTCAAGGAGAAGCTGCCGATCCGGGCGTCGCCGCGATAGAGCTCCAGGCGCTCAAGCCTGGGCCATTCCTGTGCGATGCGGCGAAGTTCGGGGAAGGTCGCCGTTTCGGTGCGGGCGGCCAGGACGCACAGCTCCGGCGTGATCGCTTCAGGCGTGTGGATGAGGCAGTAGAAGGGATCCATCGTGGCTCCTGACGGTCCTGGGCGCGTTGGAGCGCCTGATGGGCGCGTTCGACGACAGGGGCGCCGTGCCAACGACGACAAGTTCAAGACATCTGGAAAGCGCAGGTGCGTTCCGGAGGAGGGGGCGCTTTAGCCGATCGGCGGCCGGTAGCCGGCGAGGAAGACCCTGACGCCCTGACGGGCGGCTTGGTCCCTCGAAACGGCGGCGGCCGCGCCGTAGAGCCGGGGTTCGACCAGGCCGGCCTCGAGCAGGCCCTTGAGATGCAGGGCGGCGACCTCGGGGTCATCCACGACGAGACGGCCCTCGCGGCCCCAGCGCTCCAGATTGGCGGCGATGGCCGCCCAGCCGCGCATGGGTCCGCGTGAGTAGAGGCGAGGGCCCAGGACGCCCTGGGCCCCTTCGGTCACCGCGACCCGCGTCAGGTTCAGCACCTCGGGCGAGGTCACGAAATCGATGTAGGCGCGGCCGAAGGCCTCCAGCGTGGCTTCAAGGTCCTCGGCCTTGCCGTCCAGCAGACCGAACAGGGCGTCGGCCTGGCTTTCCATGGCTTCGATCATGACGGCGGAGAACAGATCCTCCTTGGACTCGAAGTAGCTGTAGAGGGTCTGTTTCGAGGCTCCGGCGCGGCGGGCGATGGCCGCCATGCCGGCTTTTTCATAGCCCATTTCGCCGAAGACGGCGCTCGCGGCGTCCATGATCTCCTGGCGCTTTTCGTCGGTTTTCACCCTCATGGCGTCCTCCGGTGGGTCGATCATAACTGGACCAATCAGTACACTTTTAGCTTGACGAAACCAAGGCGCTTTCATAATGGACTGATCGGTCCAGTTATGGAGTCTCCCAGAAAATGAACGCCCCGCGTCTCTATTCATCAGCGCGGGCGGTCGCGGCGTCGAAGCCCTTGCTGATTTCCGCCTGCCTGCTGGCGCTCGGCGCCTGCGCGGCCCTGCCGAAATCCTCGGTGGGACCGGATCCGTCCGATCTTTCCGCCTATGACTTCGATCAGTCGATCGCCGTCGCCGACAGCGCCTGGCCCGCCGCCGACTGGTGGGCCGGCTACGGCGACCCGCAACTGACGGTCCTGATCGAAGAGGCCGTGGCCTCGGCTCCCACGCTGCGCATCGCCGATGCGCGCCTGCGTCAGGCCGAGGCGGCGGCCCGCCAGGTCGGGGCGCGTCTGGCCCCGTCGGTCTCGGCCAGCGGCGCGGTGCAGGCGGCGCGCCAGAGCTATAATCTGGGCCTGCCGGTCCCGCAGGGCTGGGACGACAACGGCCGCGCCGCCCTGGATTTCAACTGGACCCTGGACTTCTGGGGCCAAAATCGCGCCGCGCTGGCCGCCGCGACCTCGGAAGCCGAGGCCGCCCGGGTCGAAGCGTCGGCCGTGCGCCTGGTCCTGTCGACGACCATCGCCTCCGCCTACGCCGAACTGGGCGCTCGCTTCGCGGAACTTGAAGCGGCGCAGGATGCGGTGACGGTCCGCACCCAGACGCTGGAGTTGATGACGCACCGCCACGACAGCGGCCTTGAGAACGCGGGCGCCGTGCAGCGGGCGATGTCTGGCAAGGCGGCGGCCGAGGCCGAACTGGCGCGGGCGCGGGAAAGCCTGGCCCTGACCCGGCATGCGATCGCCGCCCTGATGGGCCAGGGCCCTGATCGCGGCCTCGGCGTCGGCAAGCCGGACATCGCCGCCCTGGCGACGCGCGGCGCGCCGGCGACGCTTCCGGCCGAACTGCTTGGCCGCCGTCCCGACGTGGTCGCCGCCCGTCTGCGCGCCGAGGCCGCCGCCAAGCGGATCAAGGTCGCGAGGACGGCCTTCTATCCGAACGTCAACCTGGTCGGCCTGTATGGTCTCCAGTCGCTGAACCTGAAGAACTTCGCCGAGGCGGACGCCCAGATGGGCGCCGCCGGTCTGGCTGTCAGCCTGCCGATCTTCGAGGGCGGGCGTCTGCGGGCGCAGTATCGCGGGGCCGAGGCCGGCTACGACGACGCCGTCGGCGCTTATGACGAGACCGTGGTTCAGGCGCTGCGCGACGTCGCCGACGCCCTGGCGTCGAAGACCGCCCTGGCCGCTCGACTGGCTCGCACCCGCGAGGCGGAGGTGGCCGCCGAGGCGGCCTGGATCGTCGCCCGCAACCGCTACGAGGGGGGGCTGGCGACCTACCTTGACGTGCTGACGGCCGAAGACGCCCTGATCGCCTCGCGCCGCGCCTCGGCCCTGCTCGACACCCAAGCCTTCGCCCTGGACGTCGCGCTTGTGCGCGCTCTGGGCGGCGGCTTCCAATCCTGATCGGAAGATGACCATGACAGAACAGAATGAAACTGAAATCGCCGCCGATCCGAAGGCGGACGCCAGGCGCGGCGTTGCCCGCAAGAAGGCCTTCCTGGCTTTGGGCGTCGCCATCGTCGCGATCGGCGGCGGTTCCATGGCCTATGGCGCCGTCTTCGGCGGCAAGACGGTGACGACCGACAACGCCTATGTCGGCGCTGACGTGGCCCAGGTCACGCCCCTGGTCGGCGGTCCGGTCAGGGAAGTCCGTGTCGCCGACGCCCAGGCGGTCAGGAAGGGCGAGGTCCTGGTGGTGCTCGACGACAGCGACGCTCGCCTGGCCCTGGTCCGTGCGGAGGCTGGGCTCGCCGCGGCCGAGCGCCGGGTGCGCGGCCTGGTCGCGACCGACGCCGGCCTTGGCGCCCAGGTCGCCGCCCGCGCCGCTGATCAGGCCTCGGCCTCCGCCCGACTGACCGCCGCGCGGTCGGGTCTGGACAAGGCTCGCATCGACCTGCAACGCCGCGAGGCCCTGGCGGCGTCGGGTTCGGTCTCGGGCGAGGAACTGACCCAGGCGCGCGACGCCGTGGTGGCGGCCCGTTCCGAAGTCCAGGCCGCCGAAGCGGCCCAGGCCTTGGCCTCCGCCAACCGCAACGCCGCTGTCAGCTCGCGTCAGGCCTCCACGGCCATGATCGACGGCACGACCATCGACACCCACCCCGACGTCCTGGCGGCGCGCGCGGCGCGTGATCAGGCCCGACTGGACCTGGAGCGTACCGTCATTCGCGCGCCGCTGGACGGGGTGATCTCGCGTCGCCAGGTCCAGGTCGGGCAGCGGGTCCAGCCGGGTCTGCCGCTGATGATGGTGGTGCCGATCCAGGCCGCCTATGTCGACGCCAACTTCAAGGAGGTGCAACTGGCCCAGGTGCGGCCGGGGCAGCCCGTCACGCTGAAGGCCGATCTTTACGGCGGCAAGGTCGAGTATACGGGCCGCGTCGTCGGTTTCTCGGGCGGCACGGGTGCGGCCTTCGCCGTGGTTCCGGCCCAGAACGCGACCGGCAACTGGATCAAGGTGGTCCAGCGCCTGCCGGTCCGCATCGCCCTGGACCCGAAGCAGCTTCAGGAACACCCGCTGCGCGTGGGGCTGTCCATGGACGTCGCCATCGACGTCTCCAAATAAGGGCAGGAACCATGTCCAGCGCCGCCATCGACGCCTCTGCCGGGACCCAGGCCCCGGCGGAGCCCAAACCGCTGACCGGGGTGGCGCTGCTGATCGCCGCCCTGGCCATCGGCATGTCCAACTTTCTGGTCGTGCTGGACACGACCATCGCCAACGTCTCGGTGCCCACCATCGCGGGGGCGTTGGGCGTTTCAGCGACCCAGGGCACCTGGGTGATCACCGCCTACGCCGTGGCGGAAGCCATCACCGTGCCCCTGACCGGCTGGCTCACGAAGAGGTTCGGGGCCAAGCGGGTCTTTCTGATTTGCTACTTCGCCTTCGGAATCCTGTCACTGCTGTGCGGCCTGGCCTTCTCGTTCGGTCAGTTGATCGCGGGACGGGTGCTGCTCGGTCTGGCGGGCGGCCCCATCATGCCTCTGTCGCTGATGATGCTGATCTACGTCTTCCCCCGGGACAAGGCGATGCTGGCCAACGTCCTGTGGGCCATGACCACCATCATCGGCCCGATCGCGGGACCCATCCTGGGCGGGATCATCTCCGACACGGTCGGCTGGCAATGGATCTTCTTCATCAAGGTGCCCGTCGCCGCGATCGGCGGGGTCATGTGCTGGATCCTTTTGCGAGGCGTGAAGGACAGGCTGGAGAAGGCGACGATCGACTATGTCGGCCTGGGGCTCCTGGTCCTCTGGGTCGCCGCCTTCCAGATTATGATCGACGAGGGTCGGAATCTGGACTGGTTCGCCTCGCATGAGGTTCAGCTTCTGGCCGTGATCGCGGCCGTCGCCTTCGCAGCCTTCGTTATCTGGGAGCTGACGGCGAAGAACCCGATCGTCGACCTGAGGATCTTTCGGCATCGCGGGTTCACCGTGTCGTCGTTGACCTACAGCTTCGGCTTCGCCGCCTTCTTCGGCTCAGTGGTCATCCTGCCGCTCTGGCTGCAGCAGAACATGGGCTACACCGCGACCTGGGCCGGCTACGCCACCGGGGTCATGGGCATCCTGGCGATGTTCTGCGCTCCGGCCGTCGGCAAGTCGCTGGAGAAGGGGCTCGACCCACGGATGGTCGTCTTCATCGGCTTGATGGGGCTGGGACTGCTGCACGTCTGGCGGATGGCCTTCTCGCCCGACGTCACCTTCCTGCAGATGATGTGGCCCACCATATTGTCCGGCATCTTCATGGTGATGTTCTTCATTCCGGTTTCCGGCCTGGCCCTGGCCAGCGTCGAGCCGCACGAAATGGCCAATGCCGCTGGCCTGTCGAACTTCATGCGGACCCTGGCGGGCGCCATCGCCACTTCGGTCGTCCAGACAGGATGGAGCAACGCCCAGCGCGAGAACCAGACCGAACTGGCCGGGGCCATGACCAACGGCGACCACGTCATCCGCGAGATGACGGCGGGAGGCGCTTCGCATGAGGCGGCCGTGTTCAGCCTTTCACGTCTGGTGGAGAGCCAGAGCCTGACGCTGGCGACCCTGAACATGTTCGGCGCCATCGCCATTCTGTTCATGTTGTCGGCCGTCTTCATCTGGCTGGCGCCCAAGCCGCAGGGACCGATAGACACGACCGGGGGGCACTAGCTTTGCGCCTGGACAGGGGGGGGGTCTGATGCGGCGAACGCGTCAGAACCCCGACAGAGTGATGGTCGTTAAGAGCGACTCTTCGTCTCACAAGCGCAATGCGAGCGCGACCCGGCACGCCATTCTGCGGGCGGCCTAGGTCCGGTTCGCACGTGAAGGCTTTGACGGCGCCAGTCTGCGAAGCGTCGCCTCGGACGTTTGCGTGGATCATGCCCTGGTCAGCCGCTATTTCGGTTCGAAGGCCAAACTCTTCGCAGCGGCGCTGTCCTACTCGATCGAGCCCGACATTCTCACGCCCGGCACGCCCGAGGCCGTGAGCCGTCAGATCGCGACCCTGCTGACGGATCCTTTTCGTCCCGGCGGGCTGCACGGGGTCATGGTGGTGGCGCGCGCGCTTTCGTCGCCGGTCGTCTCCAAGGCGGAGCGGGAGAGCATCATGGCCTCCTTTGTCGCTCCGCTTCAGCGCGCGCTGGAAGGGATCGACGGTGACCGGGTGGAAGTGGCGGTGGCCGTGATCATCGGCGTGGCTTTTACCAAGGACCTCTGGGGCGCCCTCGATGAAGCGGCGTTGTCCCGTTACCGGAGCCGGCTGTCGAAAACGCTGTTTCTGGCGCTCAGCACAGAGGAAACCCGCCCTTAGGGTCCTTTTTCAAACCGTCTTCAAGTCAACCCGCTGGGACATCAAAATCCTTGGAAAACCGGCGCTTTAGCCAACGTCAAACTCCGAACCTCTCACCTATGACCCAGCAGCTAGGCTCCTGGGCTCAACGCAGTCATTCCTTCAGGCCCCTGGAGCTGACTGGCTGAGAATAATCGGCCCAATCTCTCCAAGAACCACCTAAGAACGGCGCAATCCGCGAGCCGAAAAAGCGGACCTCGCTGCTGGAGCAGGTCCGCCCCGGTCCATCGTTAGTATGCCGTCCAGCCGCCGTCCGTCGCGTAGACGGCGCCGGTGAAATTGCTGGCTTCGTCGGACAGCAGGAAGAGCATCATGGCCACCTGTTCCACCACGGTCGCGGGCTTGTGCTCGGGATCAGCGTAGGCTTGCAGGGACTGGGTCTTGGCCCTCCCCATGTTGGCCATGCCCGGAGGCGTGGGGTTGGCGCGCATCGCGGCGGCGACCAGTTGCCCGGCGCGCTCGACCATCGGGGTGTCAGTCGCCGCCATGTTCACCGAGTTCACGCGTATCTTGTGGGGCGCATAGTCGACGGCGGCGTTCCGGGTCAGGCCGTTCACCGCGTGTTTGCTGGCCACATAGGCCGGATTGCCGGCCAGGCCGGTCATCCCGGCGATGGAGCCGACGTTGACGATCGCCCCGCCCCGGCCCTGGGCCATCATCTGCTTCAGTTCGGCGCGCAGGCTGTTGAAGACACCCGTGGCGTTGGTGCGGATCACCTTGTCCCAGTATTCGTTGGTCGCCTCGTGCAAGGGCGCGAAGATCAGCGGCTTCTGACGGTCGTAGTCGATGGCCGCGCCGGAAAAAACCCCGTCCATCACGCCCGCGTTGTTGAGCGCCAGATCGACGCCGCCATAGGTCTCGACCGCCGTGCGGACCATGCGCTCGCACGTCGCGGGATCGCCCACATCGCCCTCCACAAAGACGGCGCGGCCACGGTCGGCGACGATCCGGGCGACGGTCTCGCGCCCCAGATCGCCCAACCAGTCGACGCCGACGACATTGGCGCCTTCCTTGGCGGCCCGGATCGCCGCGCCCGCCCCCATGCCGCGCGCACAGCCGGTGACGATCAGGGTCTTGCCCCGAAACCGGCCGGGGAAATGGTCGTCGGGCGCCGCTTCACGCGCGCTCGCCGCTGCAGCCGTCGTCGCGCTGGCGGCGGACAGGGCCCCGGCCAGCAGAATATCGCGTCTGTTCATAGCTTTTATCCTCAGTAGGCGGTGAAGCCGCCGTCGGTGGCGTAGTTGGCGCCCGTCAGGTTCGAAGACTCGGGCGACAGCAGGAACAGCATCACGGCCACCTGCTCGGCCGGGGTCGAATCTCGCCCTTGCTGATCGGAATACTGCAGCAGGCTCTTGGTCTTGATCATGCCGATGCCGCCGCCCTCGCCGGTCGCGCGGGCGCGCTCGCGCAGGATCTGCATGGCGCGCTCGACCATGGGGGTGGCGGTGTTCGCCATGCAGACCGAGTTCACCCGGATGCCGTAGGGGGCGTAGTCGATGGCCGCGTTCTTGGTCAGGCCGTTCACCGCGTGCTTGCTGGCGACATAGGAAGGCGTGCCGCCAAAGCCGCGCAGACCCGCGACCGAGGCGACGTTGACGATGGCCCCGCCGCGGTCCTGCTTCATCATCTGACGCAGCTCGGCGCGCAGGCAGCGGAAGACGCCGGTGGCGTTGACCCGCATCACCACGTCCCAATAGTCGTCGGAGGCCTGATCAATGCGCGCCATGATCAGGCTCTTCTGCTTGTCGTAGTCGATCGGATCGCCGGGATAGATGGCGTCCATCACCCCCGCGTTGTTCAAGGCCGCGTCCAGACCCCCGTATTGCTCGACCGCGGTCGTCACCATGCGATCGCAGACCGCGTTTTCCGACACGTCGCCGGACACGAAGACCGCCTTGCCGCCGTCGCGGCGGATGCCGTCGATCACCGCCCGCCCCTCGTCCGCCAGCCAGTCCACGCCCACGACATTGGCGCCCTCGCGCGCCAGGCGGATCGCGGCCATCCGACCCATGCCGCGCGCGCAGCCGGTGACGATCACCGTCTTGCCCGCGAAGCGGCCGGGCACGAAGTAGTCGTCGGAAACGGCCACGATGTTCTGGGCGCGCGGGTCCTTGTCGTTGGGCGGGCTCCAGGGACGGGCGTAGGGCCCCAGGGCCTCGGACGCCTGGGCGGCGGCGGGCGCCGCTTCCGCCTCGGCCGATCCGGTCAGGGTCAGCCCGCCGGTAGCTCCGGCCCCGAGGGTCTTCAGCATGTTTCGACGGTCAAGCATCGGCATGTCTCCGTTTCGAAAGGGGAAATCAGAAGGCGTAGCGGACGAAGGCCATGACGCTCAGCCAGTCGCGCGCCTGCCCGTTCAGGGCCGCCTCAACGGCGTCGCCGGGTCGGGTGTAGGCGACGTGGCCGTGGACATAGACGTTGCGCGAGGCGAACCACTTGCCGGTCACATTGGCCTCGTAGCCGTACTCGCGGTCGGTCATGACGCTGAGCGCGGGATTGCCGCCGATGTTGTTCAAGGTGTCGGCGCGGAAGGCCCACAGCTGGGGCACGATCTCGAACTTCGGCGAAGGCCGCAGCCGCAGCTGGATACGGTGAGCGGTGACGTTGGAATCCTGCACCACCTTGAAGTGGTTGGCGCCCTGGACCCACTGTTCGCCGGTGCCGCCCGACAGCAGGGGATCCCAGCGCTCGTAACGGCTGGTCGAGGGATCATCGCCCGAGAAGTGCGACAGGCGGTAGCTGATCGAGGGCCGCCATTTCGTCCCGGCGAAATCATAGCCGACTTCGCCATAGCCGGCGGTGGCTCGCATGCTGATGTCGTCATGGGTCTGTAGCGCCAACTCGCCGCCGAAGAAGGGCCCGGACGCGCCCGCCGGACGCGGTCGGTAGGTGAAGCGCAGGTCGTACAGACGCAGGCCTTCGCGCGTGCCGATCGGCGTGCCGGCCGGGCCGAAATAGGCGGCGTTCGACTGCGGCACGAACAGATAGCTGGCGCCGAGCATCAGGCCCGCGACGGGCGCGAACTCCGCATTCAGCCCGGCGATGCGCGTCTTGCTGTCCAGCACGGGCAGTTCGTCGGGATCGACGTAGAAGACCTCCAGCTTGGTGTTGTTGACGCTGAACTGGGCCAGGCCGACCATATCGGCGGCCCAGCGGGCGTTGGCTTGCAAGGCCGCGCGGTCATGTCCGTTGGCGGCCGTATTGGCGATCAGGAAGGCGTTGGCCAGGGTGAACTTCTGTCGACCGGCGGACAGGTTCAGCACATAGCGGTCGCCCGCAGCCGTTGTCCGTCCAGCGACCAGGCCGACATAGGCGTCCTCGACCCCCGTATGGCTGCGGGTCCTGTCAGTGAACAGTTCCTGGCCCGATGATCCGGAGGTGATCGCGCTCAGGCCGCCGTAGACATAGAGCTCGTCCGTCACTGGCGCGATGCCGTATAGGCCATAGTGGACGAAGCCCTCGACCCAGTCGTCATACCCACGCCCCGCGGGACTGCCCTGCACTAGCGGATTGCCGTTCAGCATGGCGTCGGGCTGGCCGTACCAGGCATTGTTATTGGCGTAGTACATGGCCGTGCTTTCCAGCTTGGCCTTCACCACGACCCCGTTGCGGTCGTACAGAAGCGGGAAGTCGTCGACGCCGCCCTGAAGGAAGACGCCTCGGTCCATCCGCTCGGCTGCAGGCCCCAGGGTCACGTTCAGCCGGATCGTCAGGCCGTCGGCCCCAAACTCCAGGTCCCGCGCGACATTCGCCACCATGCCGCAGCGCCGCGCCGCGCCCAGGGCGAACGACAGGCGGTCCTCCGAATAGACATCGCCCGGAAACAGGTTCACCGCCCGCCGCACGCAGTCCGTCGCGCGTCCGTTCACCGCCGTATCGGCCGACGGATTGACCGCCACGACCTCGACCGCGCCGATCCGTGCCCCGGTCACGCCGTCGCCGCCGCCCGACTGGGCCTGAACTGAATGGAAGCCCCCGGCGCCGAGCAGGGCGACAGAGGCGCCGATAGCGAGACGGGTACGCGCCGCCGACTGGCGTGAGGAGATCATCAGGTCACTTGCCCTTTATGCAATGCCTGAACAGATCAACGACCCGTTTCCATCATCATCAGATGAGAAACAGATCATGATGCAGAAGCCGCAATCATGCGCGGCCATAACGCCAGACACAGTCAAATCAACGCCCGCCGCATTGGCGGAACGTCATTCAGACTATTGGCGCATCACCGCAGACGACAACGCTCCGGGCGCCCATTTTGGGCAGCAGCGGATCCAGCGGCGAGTTAGTGCATTGATAGAGCGATTGTAATGTTATCTTGCCGCATGAATGCAGTGGAGTTCTGGATGTATGACAACCCCGCACGCCCAGGGGCGAAGACAGCCAGAAACCGCAGACCCGCAGCATCGGAAGTGGCGGAGATTTTCGAGGCGGACTACCTCGGCTACCAGTACCGGTTGGTCGAGTTCCTGGCAGAGCATCTGGCGGACGTCAGTCGCACCTTCAACGGCGACATGCATGCCCCGGTCATCCTGGCCAATATCGGACAGGTTTCCCTGCAGGCGACCACTGCAGCCCGCGACAGCGGCGGCGACCTGAAGGACACGCCGGCAGAACGCCGGGGCATGACCGCTTGCCGCCTGGCGGACGTCACCGGCATCCCTCGCGAAACCGTTCGCCGCAAGCTCGTCGCCATGGCCGAGCGCGGCTGGATCGAGCGCCAGGACGGCTACTGGGTTCTGACGCTTGCAGGCGACGAGGCCAAGGTCAGGCAAGACATCATGCCGCTCGACAGACGCTCCCTGCAACGCGCGGCGCGGCTGTATTGCCAACTCGACGAAGTCGTCAGAGGCGCCAACATCCAGAAATAAATGAGTAGGCCAAGCGGACCTTCTCAACCGCCGCTTAGAGGTAAAAGCGGTGGATCTGACCCCACCGTGCAGCCCGCGGTGCGCGTTGGGTCAAGGTGGTGCTCTTTTAGGGTTCGAGCCAGTCGCGAACACCTTCTTGTCGACTGTTGCGAATAATTCTTAATTTGCGCCGTTCTTAAGTGGTTGAGCCGGCACCAAGTGGTCCTGGCAAATTCTGATATCGGCGGTCGTTGACAGGATCGTATAGTATGCTTCATACACTGTGTGTCATACACTATGTGGCGACAGGTTAAGCGAGGCGGGCGTGGATAGGGCGCTGTTCGAGGCGATGCGGCTGGAGTTGCGGCGGGGGTCCTTGGTGCTGGCGGTGCTCGCCTGCCTGCGGACTGAACGTTACGGCTACACCCTGCGTCAGGCCCTGGCGGCGGACGGGCTGGAGATGGAGGAATCCACCCTCTACCCGCTGCTGCGTCGGCTGGAGGGGCAGGGGCTGCTGACCAGCGAATGGCGCGAGGAGGAGAAGCGGAAAAAGCGCTTCTACGTGCTGTCGCCGCAGGGCGAGGCCCTGCTGGCCGCCCTGACCGAGGAATGGCGCGGCATCAACGCCTCGCTGGATCGAATGCTGTGAACTCTCGGGGGAGGGAGGCGAAAATGGACGTGATCGAACGCTATCTGGAGGCCGTGGCGGCCCAGTTGTCGACCGAGGATCGCGAGGACATCGTCGCCGAACTGCGCGACCTGATCCTGAGCCGCGTCGAGGCGCGCGAGGAGGAGCTGGGCCGCGCCCTGACCGACGACGAGAAGGAGGCGATCCTGCACGAGATCGGCCATCCGCTGGTCGTCGCCGCCCGCTATCGCAAGGGGCCGGACAGTCTGATCGGGCCCGAGTTGTTTCCCTATTGGCTGTTCGGGGCCAAGGCGGGACTGATCGTCGTCGCCGGGCTTCAGCTGCTGGTGCTGATGCTGCGCGTGGTGGGCGACCCAACCGATTTCGGCCAGGCCATCGCCCAGGGCTTCCACGGCTTCTTCACCGGGGCCCTGACCTTGCTCGGGGCCCTGACCCTGGCCGGGGCGATCATGGAGCACTACGGGTTGAAGCCGGCCTGGCTGACGAAATGGCGGGTCGGCGACCTGCCCGCCTATGGCCTGGCGGACCCGGCCAAGTGGGGCGCGGCCATGTCGAGTTCGGGCCAGGGCAAGGGCAAGCCGGCTCGTCCGCCCGAGGTCAGGAACTGGGCGGGGCGTCTGGAGGGGCGCGAGGCCTCTGAGGCCCTGTGGTCGCTGATCGCGGGCACGGTCTTCGTCCTGTGGTGGATCGGCGTCCTGCATGTTCCGGGGCTGAGCCAGTTCGGTCTGCGCAGCGGCGAGGTGGCGGTGACCGCCGCCCCGATCTGGAGCGCCCTGTTCGCTCCCATCCTGGCCTGGGCCGTGGCGGGGACGGCGGTGGACGCCCTGGGCCTGATCCAGCCCCAGGCGGCGCGGCTGCGCGCCTTCCTCAAGATCCCTGTCTCCATGGGCGGGCTGTGGATCGGCTGGCGCCTGTTCGAGGCCCGTCACTGGTTCACCCTGACTCAGGGCGATCAGGTCGCTCGCGTGGAAGGCGGTCCGACCAATGTCAGCTTCGAGGCCCTGCGCGCCGTCAATGACGCCGGGCGCGGGGTGTTCGATACGGCCATGACCCTGTCGACGGTGCTGAGCTGGGTCCTGGTGGTGATGATGCTGGCTCTGGTGCTCGACATCATGCGGCAGATGTGGCGGATGGCGACGCTCCGAGACTAAGCCCCTTTGCGGCCCTGGCGCCGTCATGTCCGAAAACCGCGAGACAGGGCGGCGTCGAGGGACCATTGTGCGGGCATGGAAATCGGCCGCGACAGTCTGGATCAGGAGGCCTGCTACCGCGCCGTCCTGACGCGCGACCCCCGCTTTGACGGGCGGTTCTTCACCTGCGTGAAGACGACGGGGATCTATTGCCGCCCGGTTTGCCCTGCAAGAACGCCCAGGCGCGAGAACATGACCTTCGTCGCTTCGGCGGCGGCGGCGGAAGAGGCCGGGTTCCGGGCCTGTCTGCGCTGTCGGCCCGAGACGGCGCCGGACATGGGGGCCTGGCGCGGCACCTCCAACACCGTCAGTCGGGCGCTGGGGCTGATCGAGGCGGGCGCTCTGGATGAGGGCGACGTGGATGCTCTGGCCGCGCGGCTGGGAGTGGGCGAGCGGCACCTGCGCCGCCTGTTCCGCCAGCATCTGGGCGCGGCCCCGGTCAGCGTGGCCCAGACGCGACGGGTGCTGCTGGCCAAGGCTCTGATCCACCAGACCGATCTGGCCATGGCCGAGGTGGCCCTGGCCTCGGGCTTCGGCAGCGTGCGGCGCTTCAATGAGACATTTCAGGACCTGTACGGACGCCCGCCCTCGACCCTGCGACGCCGGGCCGAGAAGCCGGGCGACGGCGGCGTGCGACTAAGCCTGCCCTACCGGGCGCCCTATGAGGTCGAGGCCATGCTGGAGGCGCTGAAGACGCGCGGCGACATGGTCGAGGGCGGGGTCTGGCGGCGCGACCTGACGCCCGAGGTGGACGGCGCGACCGGCGAGGTCTCGGCCCGGTTCGAGGCCGGCGACCGGCTGGCGGTCTCGGTCGCAGCCACGGACCTGAAGGCCCTGCCCGGCGTCCTGGCGCGGGTGCGGCGGGTGTTCGACCTGTCGGCTGACCCCGACGCGATCCAGCGCGACCTTTCGGCGGACGCTGTGCTGGCGCCTCTGCTGCGGGCGCGGCCCGGCCTGCGCCTGCCCGGCGACTGGATCGACGAGGCCGCCGACATGGCCAGCGACCGACTTGAAGACGAACGGCTCGCGGTTCGGGCCGAGCACTGGCGGCCCTGGCGGGCCTATGGCGCGCTGCACCTGCAGGAAGCGGGGATCGACGGCGCGCAGATCACGGAGAGCGACGATGAAAAAGACGCAGCCTGAAACCTTCACCCTCGACCGCATCGCCTCCCCGGTGGGCGAGGTCCTGCTGGTCACCGACGGCGACGGTGCGGTCCGGGCCTTCGACTTCGCGGACTATGAGCCACGGATGCGAAAGCTGCTGGCCCGTCACTACGGCGAGGTCGTGTTGACTGAGGGCCGCGCGCCGGAGGCGGTGCGGTCCGCCATCGCCGCCTATTTCGGCGGCGACGCCACGGCGTTGGACGATCTGCCGGTCAGGACCGGCGGCACCGACTTCCAGCGTTCGGTCTGGGCGGCCCTGCGCACCATTCCGGCGGGCGAGACCTGGTCCTACGGTCAACTGGCCAGCGCCATCGGTAAACCCAGCGCCGTGCGCGCCGTGGGTCTGGCCAACGGGGCCAATCCGGTCGGCGTCATCGTGCCCTGCCACCGCGTGGTCGGGGCCAACGGAACCCTGACCGGCTATGCGGGCGGGCTGGAGCGCAAGCGCTGGCTGCTGGCCCATGAAAAGGCCGGGGCGGGAACGGAGCAGGGCGCCTTTGCGCTAGACTAGGGCGTCACTCCACCGGCGCGCTCCCGGAGCCATGATGATGAACCTGCCCAATGGGGCTTTCGTCGCTGTCGTCGACGGCGCGAAACTGAGCCTGTTCCGCAACACCGGCCATCTGCTGGACATTCAGCTGAAGCTGGTCGAGGCCCCTGTCATCCCCGAACGCCTGTCGGGCGCCCCGGGACGTCGCTCCAGCGAGGCCAACCCCGACAACGACACCCAGGCCGAGGACGGCTTCGCCATGGGCGTGGCCGAGGCGCTGAATCACATGGCTCTGACCAACAAGCTGGAGGCCTTGGCGGTGGTCGCCGCGCCCAAGACCCTGGGTCAGTTGCGCAAGCACTGGCACAAGGCGCTGGAGGAACGCCTGGTGGGCGAAATCCCCAAGGACCTGACCGGCCGCCCGCCCGAAGCTGTGGCCGAGGCCATCAGCAAGGCTTGAGGCCTAAGCCGCCCCGTCGAGGAAGAGGCGGCAGGCCGGATTGTCGGTCTCGTCGACATAGGGATAGCCCAGACCGTCCAGCGCGGCGGTCAGGGCCGCCGCCTGATCCGGCGGGACGCTGATCCCGGCCAGCACGCGCCCCACGTCGTCGCCGTGGTTGCGATAGTGGAACAGGGTCAGGGTCCAGGCGGGCTGCAGGCTGTTGAGGAAACGCAGGAAGGCGCCGGGGCGTTCGGGGAACTCAAAGCGCAGCAGCCGCTCGTGCGGCAGGCCGATGGTGCGCCCGCCGACCATGTAGCGGACATGCAGCTTGGCCGTTTCGTTGTCGCTCATGTCCTCGACGGCGTAGCCGTCCGCGCGGAGGCGTTCGATCAGGGCGTGGCGTTCCTCGGCGCCGTTCTTCAGCGAGACGCCGACGAAAATCTGGGCGGTGCCGTCGCCGGACCAGCGGTAGTTGAACTCGGTCACCGAGCGGCCGTCGAGGCTCTGCAGGAAGCGGTGATAGTCTTCGCGGCGGTCGGGCATGGCCACGGCCAGCAGGGCCTCGGCGCCCTCGCCGATCTCGGCGCGCTCGGCCACGTGGCGCAGGCGGTCGAAGTTGACATTGGCGCCCGAGTTGATCGCGACCAGGGCGCCGCCGCCGGGATGGCGTGCGGCCCAGGCCTTGAGGCCGGCCAGAGCGACGGCGCCCGAGGGCTCGGCCACGGCGCGCACGTCGTCGAAGATGTCCTTCACCGCCGCACAGATCGCATCCGTGTCGACCAGGACGATCTCGTCCAGCAGGTCGCGGCACAGGCGGAAGGTCTCGTCGCCCGCCCGGCGCACCGCCACCCCGTCGGCAAACAGGCCGACCTGATCCAGGGTCACTACATGGCCGGCGTCCAGCGCGCTCTTCATTGTCGGGGCGTCGGCGGGTTCGACGCCGATGATCTTCGTCTCCGGGCGCAGGAAGCGGACGATGGCGGCCACGCCCGCCGCCAGACCGCCGCCGCCGATCGGGACGAAGACGGCGTCGACGGGATCGGGGTGCTGGCGCAGGATTTCCAGCCCCACCGTGCCCTGACCTGCGATCACATCAGGGTCGTCGAAGGGGTGGACGAAGGTGGCGCCCGTCTCCTGTTCCAGCTTTCGTGCGTGGGCGTAGGCGTCGTCAAAGCTCTCGCCGTGCAGCACGACATGGCCGCCCAGAGCCTTGACCGCCGCCACCTTGATGCCCGGCGTGGTGGTCGGCATGACGATGGTCGAGGCCGCGCCGCGTTTCGCCGCCGCCAGAGCCACCCCCTGCGCGTGATTGCCCGCCGATGCGCAGATGACTCCGCGCGCCAGTTCGGCCTCGCTCAGGCTTGCGATGCGGTTGTAGGCGCCGCGAATCTTGAACGAGAAGACCGGCTGCAGGTCCTCACGCTTGAGCAGGGCCGGGCGTTCCAGTCGCGCCGACAGCCGCTTCAGCGGGTCCAGAGGGGTTTCTTCGGCCACGTCATAGACGCGGGCGGTCAGGATGCGGCGGACGGTGTCTTGCACGAAATTCTCGAAGCGACGCGACAGGAAGGATCAATCAACCTCTCGTCTAGGCCAGGAGTCGGGTCTGGGGAAAGGGTTTTGCGCAGGCGGGCGCGTGGATCGTTTATATTTACCCGGGTAATAATTTGAGCTATTTGATCCGGGTAAAACAATAGGAGGCGTCCATGACGTCCACAGACCGCAAGGCGATGATCGCCGACTACAAGGACCGGGAAACCATCGCCGGGGTGTTCGCCGTCATCTGTTCCGCCAGCGGCCGCGCCTGGGTCGGACAGAGCCGCCACATAGACACCCAGCAGAACGGCCTGTGGTTCGCGCTTAAGCTGGGCAGCAGTCCCTTCAAGTCGCTTCAGGCCGAATGGACCGCCCACGGCGCCGACAGCTTCCGCTTCGAGCAACTGGACCGACTGGCCCCCGACCTGTCCGACATGGCCCGCAAGGATGAGCTGAAGAAGCGCGCCGCCCTGTGGGCCGCACGGCTGGAGGCAGAACTGCTGTAGGCGGCGTTCACGCCCTTTTCCCTTGCGCCGTGTGCGGAACAGCCTACATTGCGCCTGCTTATGCTAACTTTGAGCATAAGTCGGGGCCGCGCAGACGGCCGCAAGGGAGTAGAGGCGATGGCGGACGGCGCTTTCGGTCTGTCGAAGGAACTGGCGGAAGAGACCGCTCCCGTCTGGGAGAAGGTCAAGGGTCTGGTGACGCCGCTGGAGTGGCCGGAACAGGCCAAGCTGATCAGCGAGATCAATGCGCTGAAGAAGACGCGCGACGCCGTCATTCTGGCTCACAACTACATGACGCCCGAGATCTTTCACGGGGTCGGCGACTATGTCGGCGATAGCCTGGGTCTGGCCAAGGAGGCCGCGCGCTCGAACGCCAAGGTCATCGTCCAGGCGGGCGTGCACTTCATGGCCGAGACGTCGAAGATCCTGTCGCCCGACAAGACGGTGCTGATCCCCGACCTGCGCGCGGGCTGCTCGCTGGCCTCGTCGATCACGGGGGCGGACGTGCGCTTGATCAAGCAGCGCTACCCCGGTCTGCCGGTCGTCACCTATGTCAACACCACCGCCGACGTGAAGGCCGAGACCGACATCTGCTGCACCAGCGCCAACGCCGTTCAGGTGGTGGAATGGGCGGCGAAGGAATGGGGCGTCGACAAGGTGATCCTGATCCCCGACGAGTTCCTGGCGCGCAACGTCGCGGCGCAGACGACCGTGGGCATCATCGCCTGGAAGGGCCGCTGCGAGGTGCATGAGCGCTTCACCGCCGACGACATCGCCGAGATGCGCGCCGCCTATCCGGGCGCGGAGATTCTGGCCCACCCGGAATGCCCCGAAGAGGTGCTGGCGGCGTCGGACTTCGCCGGCTCGACGGCGGCGATGATCGACTATGTGGTCGACCGCAAGCCGAAGCAGGTGGTGATGATCACCGAGTGCTCGATGGCCTCGAACGTCAAGGGCGACGTGCCCGGCGTCGACTTCATCGGCCCGTGCAACCTGTGCCCGCATATGAAGCGCATCACCCTGGAGAACATCCGCGACTGCCTGCGCGACATGAAGTTCGAGGTGACGGTAGAGCCCGACATGGCCGAGCGCGGCCGTCTGGCCGTGCAGCGGATGATCGACCTGCCGCCGCCGGCCGTCCCGGCGCGCTATGACCTGATCAAGGCCAAGCACCACGTCGATGTGGAGCTGATCTGAGGTCCTGCGGCGATGCGGCCCGTTGCGGGCTGCTCGCCGCGCGCCCAGTTCGACGCCATGAGCGATACTGACCACACCACTCGTCGTCCTGGTCCCTGGGATCTGCCGCCCGAACAGGCGGGGCCCGAACCCGTGCGTGCGGTGAAGGCCGCGCCGCTGGAGGACAAGGGCCAGCATCCGGGCTGGGCCATCGCATCGACCCTGCTGATGGCGGGCTTCCTGTGGTGGGTCACGGGTAGCGTGGTGGTGGCGGGGGGCGTCCTGTTCGGCCTGTTCGTGCATGAATACGGACACGTGCTGGCTATGAACCGCCTCGGCATGGGGCCGGCGCGCATCTACATCATTCCCTTCCTCGGCGGCATGGCCAAGGGGCAGCGCGAGCCGAAGAGCGAATGGCACGGCGTACTGGTTTCGCTGGCGGGACCGGCCTTCGGCCTGATCGCCATGATCCCCTTTGTGGCGGCGGGTCTGTGGTTGCGGTCGCCCGAGTGGCTGATGGCGGCCTTCTTCATCGCCATGATCAATCTGGTGAACCTGCTGCCCGCCCCGCCGCTGGATGGGTCCAAGGCGCTGGGGCCGGTGCTGACGCGGGTGCATCCGCGACTGGAGCAGGTGGCGCTTCTGGCCGTCGGCGGTCTGGCCGTCTGGTGGGGCCTGTCGACGGGACGCTGGCCTCTGGCCATTTTTCTCGCCATCGCGATTTTTGGCCACATGAAGCGCGGCGTCTGGCGCGCGGCCTGGGGGCGGCTGAGCTGGCCTGAGGCGGGGCGCAGTTTGGCGCTCTATCTGGCGACGGCGGCGATCTGTGCGGCGGCGGCCATCGGCGCCCTGCTGCCCCTGACCGGCGGGGCGGTGGAACCGGCCCTCGAGATGGGCCTGAGATTCATCGGCGTGGGAGGCCGCTAGAGGCATGGCGCGCATCCGGCATGACGGGCCGCTGATCATCGGCGGCGGACTGGCGGGCCTGTCGGCCGCGCTGGAGGCGGCACCGGCGAAGGCTCTGGTGGTGACGCCGGAACCCCTGCTGAACGCCTGTTCCTCGGCCTGGGCCCAGGGCGGGCTAGCGGCGGCCCTGTCGCCCAGGGACAGCGCGGTCCTGCACGCGAAAGACACCGAGGGCGCAGGCGCCGGTCTGGTCGAACCCGAGGCGGCGCGCGCCCTGACCGAGCGCGGGCGCGAGACGGTGGAGTGGCTGGCCTCGCTGGGCGCGCCCTTCGATCGGGACGAGGTGGGCGGTTTCTCCGTCAGCCTGGAGGCGGCGCACAGCCTGCCGCGCGTGGCGCGGGTCGGCGGCGACGGCGCCGGGCGGGCCATCCTGTCGGCGGTGGTGGCAGCGGCGCGGGCCTCCAGACATATCGAAATTTGGGAAGACGGGCGGTTGCGCGGCCTGATCCAGGACGTGAACGGTCGGGTGCGCGGCGCTCTGATCGAGCGATCTGGCGGGCGGGTGGACGAGGTCTTCGCCCCCGCCGTGGTGCTGGCCACCGGTGGCGTCGGCGGCCTCTATGAGGTGACGACCAACCCCTCGGCCCTGCGCGGCGAGGGTCTGGCCCTGGCCTGGCTGGCGGGGGCTGAAATCCTCGACCCGGAGTTCGTGCAGTTCCACCCGACCGCCATCGACGTCGGACTCGACCCGGCTCCGCTGGCGACCGAGGCCCTGCGCGGCGAGGGGGCGCGGCTGATCGACGGGAGCGGCGCCTATCTGCTGGGCGAAGACGCCGACGCCGATCTGGCCCCTCGGGACATCGTGGCGCGGGTGGTGCATGCGGCGCGCGCCGACGGGCGCGGGGCGTTTCTGGACGCGACCAAGGCGGTGGGCGAGGCCTTCCCGCACGA
Organism: Brevundimonas sp. NPDC090276; assembly: GCF_044772165.1. Taxonomy (NCBI): domain Bacteria; kingdom Pseudomonadati; phylum Pseudomonadota; class Alphaproteobacteria; order Caulobacterales; family Caulobacteraceae; genus Brevundimonas; species Brevundimonas sp. NPDC090276. Next base: position 716,208 of record NZ_JBIVYK010000001.1, read on the forward strand.
GTTTCCGGCGGTGTTCGCCGCCTGCATGCGCGCCGGGCTGGACCCGCGCGTCAGCCCCATCCCGGTAGCGGCGGCGGCCCACTACCACATGGGCGGCATCGCCGCCGACGACGAGGGGCGGACAAGCGTGCCCGGCCTCTACGCCATCGGCGAGTGCGCGGCGACCGGGGTGCACGGGGCCAACCGTCTGGCCTCCAACTCGCTGCTGGAAGCGGGCGCTTTCGGTCGGCGGGCGGGCCGAGCGGCGGCAAGGGAAGTTCAGCCGCCCAAGGTCGCGCTGAGACCCGCGCGAGCCTCGAAGGACCTGCCGTCTGAAGCCATGGCCGAGCTGCGCGCCGCCATGACCCGGTTCGCAGGCGTGGTGCGCGACGAGGAGGGGCTGAGCGCCCTGATCGCCGTCATCGACCGGCTGGCCAAGGCCCATCCCGACGCCGTGGTCCTGACCGCCGCGCGGTTGATCGCCGAGGGCGCGCTGAACCGGCGCGAGAGCCGGGGCGGGCATTTCCGCTCCGACTATCCCGACAGCCTGCCGACGGCGGAGCATACGCGGATGCGGCTGACGCCCGTCCGCACCGACGATGACGAGGCGGCGGTCATCGCCGCGCTCGCCGCCACCATCTGACTTCAAAGGACGCCTGCGTGACCCGTACCCTGCCGGACCTGTTGATCGAACCTGTCGTGCGGATGGCCCTGGCCGAGGACCTGGGTCGTACGGGCGATGTGACGGCTCAGGCCTGCATCCCCGAGGGCGCCCGTTTCAGCGCCATCTTTTCGGCCCGTCAGGCCGGGGTGATGGCCGGCGGCGCGGTGGTGCGGATCGCGGTCCACGCGATGGACCCGCAGGCCAAGGTGACCATCAAGGTCGCCGACGGCGAGGCCTTCGAGGCGGGAGCCGTGCTGGTCGAGGCCGAAGCTGACGCCCGCGCCCTGCTGGCGGCGGAACGGACGGCGCTGAACCTGTTGGGTCGGATGTGCGGCATCGCCACGCTGACGCGGGCCTATGTGCAGGCCGTGGCGGGAACCAGCGCCCGTATCGCCGACACCCGCAAGACGACGCCCGGCCTGCGCGCGCTGGAGAAGCACGCGGTGGCCTGCGGCGGCGGGCTGAACCATCGTTTCGGTCTGGATGACGCCATCCTGATCAAGGACAACCACGTCGCCGTCTGCGGCGGAGCGGGCGAGGCGGTGCGCCGCGCCAGGGCCTTTGCACCCCACCTGATGAAGGTCGAGGTCGAGGTCGACAGCCTGGCCCAGCTGGACGAGGTCCTGCCGGAACGCCCCGACGTCATCATGCTGGACAACTTCAGCCTCGACGACATGGCCGAGGCCGTGCGCCGGGTGAGAGCCAGCGCCTTCGGCTCGGTGGTGCTGGAGGCTTCAGGCGGGGTCAATCTGACGACGGCGGCGGGGATCGCGGCGACCGGGGTGGACGTGATCTCGGTCGGCGCCCTTACGCACTCTGTTCCGCAGCTGGACGTGGGTCTGGACGCTCGCTGACGGCTGGGGGGCTGACCGGACGGGCGAACCATTTGCGACCGATCCAGTTCTGGATCGGCTCGTCGATGAAGCGGTTGTAGAGGTCCGAGGCGATCACGGTGAAGGCCAGGGCGCCGAGCCACATGGCCCAGGCCTCCCAGGCCACGCTCTCGACCGCCGGGTGCAGGCGAGCGGCCAGGGGCTCGACCACGTCGAACCAGATCGCCCCGGTGATGGTGTGGACCATGAACAGGCAGAAGCTGACCTTGGCCCCCCATTCGGCGCCGGGGATGGGCTTGGTCACCGGCGAGGCGCCGCAGCCGATGATGATGGTGCAGATGGCCAGGATGTTGATCAGGTCCGGCCCGACCCACCAGGCGTTGGCCAGCAGGGCGGCGCCCCCGCCGAAACCGACCAGACGCGCCGATCCGGTCGTCCAGCGTCCGGTCTGAACCGCCCGCGCCAGCACCAGTCCGGCCAGGAAGAGGGGCGCGGCGCGGAACAGGCACCATTGGCCGCCCAGGTTGAACTGTTGCTGGCCCAGCAGGGCCAGGCTGAGGGCGTTCGAGCCGACGACGATGGCGACGGCCAGGCCCAGGCAGATCCAGACGCTGGTGATCCTCAGCATGGCGCGCCACAGCATGGGGAAAAAGGCGTAGCAGATCAGCAGGGTCGAGATGGTCCAGCTGGGTACGTTCCACTGGTCGTCGCCCAGCCCGAAGGCGTGCAGCAGGAAGATCTGGGCGGGCAGGCCGGACAGGTCGAAGCGCCCCTCGTTGGTGGGGGGCATCCCCAAAGCGCCGGCGACCAGCACCATGACGACCAGAATGGCCAGGGTGATGATGTGGGTGGGGTAACAGCGCGCCAGCCGTTTCAGCCAAAATCGCTGCAAGGACACCTTGCCGCTGGCGACGCCGGCGCCATAGGCCTTGGCCAGGACAAAGCCCGACAGGATCAGGAAGAAGTCGGTGGCCAGATAGCCGCGCTCCAGAAAGCCGTGCACGGTCCGCAGCGCAATGGGCGCGGTGTCCCCGAAATGGAACACCACCACGAACAGGGCGGCGACAAAGCGCAGGGCGTCCAGCGCGCCGCCGCGGGTCTTGGAGGCGGGGGAGGGGGCGGCGGAGGTCTGGGTCATGCGGCGGCTTCCGGGACGTCTGGGGCGTTCGGTCCGGCTCGCAGCAAGAAACGGGCCGGGAACATCCTTGCGTCGAGGCTCGTTTCATTTCGGTGAAAGGAGCCCGCCATGGCCAAGTCCCCGTCCGTGCCCAAGGAGCAGCGCAGCTTCGCCGACCACGGCGCGCGCTCCGTTCAGGACATGGCGGATCGTCGCGACCTGGCCACCGGCGCCCAGTCGGGGCAACCGGGCGACGCGGACGTCAACACGGGTCAACAGGGCCGCTACGGCAACCTGAAGCAGAATATGACGCCGCAGTGGAAGACGCAGGACCGCTAGCCTTGGTCCGCGGCTGGACGGTTAGCCGGCGACGGCGGTTTGCGCGGCGAGTTGGTTGTAGGGCACCGGGCCGCTGGAGGTTTCGGCTTTGAGGCTGGCCTGGACCATGCGCGGGGCCTCTGAACCGGTCGAGGGGCGCGGCGTGTAGCGGAAGGACTCGCTGGAACCCGAGCGCCCGCCGAAGCGGTAGAACAGGTGGTTGCCGACCTGGTTCACCTTGACCAGGCTGTGACGCCAGCTCGGCGAGACGCCGGTGGTATGGAAATGGGTGGCGTTGCCGACCGGGGCGTAGACCTGACCCGACAGGGCCTTGGAGGCCACGTCGCGGGCCCGGTTCCAGGCGGTGCGGTTGACCGCGCCGCGCATGGCGCCGTTGCAGGTGAAGCTGAACTGGCAGCCGGTGCTGCGGTTCGAACCCTGGAAGACCACGGCGCAGACGGTGTTGGGGAAGGAGGGGTGGCGGGCGCGGTTCAGCACCACCTGGGCCACGGCCTTCATGCCGTCCGTGCCTTCGCCGCGCGCTTCGTAATAGGCGGCCTTGGTCAGGCAATCGAGATCGCGCGACTGATCCAGGGCGCTGCTCATGCGGAAGGGCTTGGCGGCGGGATTGCTCAGGTCGGCGCGGCGCAGACCGTTCTGGGAGTCTTCGAGGCGGGCGGTCAGCAGCTCCGCCTGGCGGTCGCGCTGGGCGGCGCCGGCGACAGCGTAGGGGTCGTGACGATCGGCGATGGCCAGGGCGCTGGCGTCCAGGCCGCCGGCCGCGGCGGCCATGGCTTCCTGGGTATAGCCCTCGGAGCCGGCGCCTTGCAGGCGTTCAGCTTGGGCGCGAACGGTTGAAGCCTGGGCGGCGACGCCGCCCAGATAGGCTCCACCGACGGCAAGGCTGACGACGCCGCCGAACGCCGCAGCCGCCGTCTTGGGGCGCAGGCGAATGGATTGGGCGGCGTGCATCAGCGCACGCGTCTGCGAGGAGGAACTCAAAAGCGTAGTCCTGTTCAGCAGGGCGAGGATGCCGCCCCTTTACTCAACGGAACCGGGCGACATGACGCGTCGCGAACCCGCTCCGGACCAGAGATCGACGAACGGCCGACCTCCGGAAGGCGGGCCTTAAGCCATTCGTTTATGGCCTCAATGTGGTTGATTCGCCAATTGCTGTTGCGGCGCAGCAATTCGTCGCGCCCCTATAGACGAGGAATTTCCAGTCTATGAGGAGTGGTGGTCATTGCTTGAGAACATCTTGCGAATTCTGTATTCGATTACGGGGTGATGATTTCGAACCGGAGCCGTTTTCGGTGGAAACGCTATTGGCTATGAAGTCGTTACTTGCCTGGTTGGCGCGAGTGCAAGGTGGGAACTTTTTGGTCTCGGCAGCGTTGCAAGCTCAACCATTTCAAGGAGTTCCCTGCCTGATGACCCGTTCCCCGATCCGCGCCGCCGTCGTTCTCGCCTTGGGGGTCTCGGCCCTGGGACTTTCCGCGTGCGGACACACGATCGAGCAGAAGGCCGCGACCGGCGCCATCGCCGGCGCCGTGGTGGCCGGGCCGGTCGGGGCGGCGGTCGGCGGGGCCGCGGGGGCGGCGGTCGGCCATATCGACAAGAAGCCGCACTGATCGGCTGTCTGCGGCGTCGCTTGCCGACGGCGCCGCGAGCCCCATTTGTCGGTTCGGACGCGATCTCGGCCCTAAATTGCGTGTTTGAGGGTCCGAAGCGGCGGCAGAGCTTGATTTCTGCGCCAGATTCCGCTTTGGCAGCGCGCCGGGCCGTTCGCGCATCCGCACGCCCGCCGGGCCGCCACTGATCGGCGTCGCCCCTCATCAGAGTTTCAAGGAAGACCGCCTCTACGCATGCGAGACCTCAAACAAACCGGCTTCAACGATCGTATCTCCGCCCAGCAAGACGCCAAGAAGGCCCTGCTGGCCAAGTTCAAGCCCAAGCCGACGGTCCAGGATCCCGAGTTCGAGAAGCTGGCTGAGAAGCGCGCCGCCGAGAAGGAAGCCCAGCGCCAGCAATTCGAGCTGGAGAAGGCCGAGATCCGCCGCGAGAAGGCCGAGAAGGAAGCCGCCCGCCTGGCCGCCGAAATGGCCGCCCAGGACGAGGTCGACGCCGCCAAGCGCGCCGCCCGCAAGGAGCGCAAGCAACTGACCAAGGAAGAGCAGAAGGCCGCGCGCGACGCCCGCTACGCCGCCCGCAAGGCGCGCCAGCGCTAAGCTCTGAACTGACCGATCCGACGGCGGGGCCGGGCGTAACGCCGGGTTCCGCCGTATGTGCTCCGAAGCGGCGGATGGCGGGTTCAGACCTGCAACGCCCCGGCGACTTCAGCGTTACGGCAGCGAAGATTCATGTGCGACGGGTCGTCGCCGCCCCTTGGCTGGCGTGCGAAAAGACCTAACTGCAGAGCTGGATCTTTCGTACGTCACGCATCAGGAGCAGACATGACCGCCGCCATCGACACCGGCCTGAAACCCCAGGAACGCGACGAGGTCGCCCGCGAACTGTCCAAGGTCCTCGCCGACAGCTTCGCCGTCTATCAGAAGACGCACGGCTATCACTGGAACGTCCGCGGGCCGGAGTTCTTCAGCCTGCACAAGCTGCTGGAGCAGCAATACAATGAAATCTGGGCCGCGCTGGACGATATCGCCGAGCGCATCCGCGCCCTGGGCGAACTGGCCCCGCAGAGCGCTTCGGCCTTCGCCAATCTGACCTCGATCAAGGACGGCGATCCCGAGAAAGATGCGAGCGCCATGCTCAAGGAACTGATCAAGGACCACGGCGTGCTGATCGCCACGGCCCGCGCCGCCCTGGACGCCGCCGACAAGGTGGGCGACGAGGCCAGCGTCGATCTGATGACCCAGCGTCTGGCCGCCCACGAAAAGGCCGCCTGGATGCTGCGTTCCAGCCTGGGTGATCGCTGACCCCTCACGGAACGGTAATCTTCGGGCCTGAAAAGCGCCGGATTGGGCGGTCACTTCGATCACCCTCCGGCGCTCGCCAGCGCCGCACATGGGACGCTGGATGCTGAAAGGCCGACTGCCGCAGCTGAAGACGACCGGACGCCAGGCTCTCGCCGTGGCGCCCATGGCCGTGGCCGTCAGTCTGGCGGTCATGGGCCTGGCCATGTCGGCCAGCTCCAGCGTGCGTCCCGATCTGGACCGCACCGCCGAGGCGGTGGCGCGCGCCACCGGCGGCGATCTGACCCCGAACGGACTGAAGCTGATCATGGCGCGGCTGGATCCCGGCCAGCTGGCGATCGCGCAGCGCTTCGATCCGGCGCTGAACCAACCCGAACTGTACGGTCTGACGCCGGGGTGGGAGAGCCTGAGCCTGGGCGGCAAGCCGTCACTGGACGCCGGCGTCTCGGGCCTCGCCGCTCAGCAGTTGAACGCGGCCATGCCCAACGCCTTCGGCGCCTTGCAGCCCGCCAGGCCCTTCGACCTGCGCCCCGCCACCGAGGCGGATCGTAAGCGCGCCCTGCGCTGCCTGACCCAGGCAGTCTATTACGAGGCGGCGCTGGAGCCGACCGAGGGGCAGGAGGGCGTGGCCCAGGTCGTGCTGAACCGGGTGCGCGACCCCAACTATCCCGCCACGGTCTGCGGCGTCGTCTATCAGGGCGCCGAGCGGACCACCGGCTGTCAGTTCAGCTTCACTTGCGACGGCGCGCTGAGCCGCGCGCCTATTCCCTGGGCCTGGAATCGCGCCGCCCGCGTGGCCGAGCGCGCCCTGGCCGGCCATGTGGCGACGCGGGTGGGCACGGCGACCCATTATCATGCCGACTACGTCCATCCCTGGTGGGCGCCGACGGTGGCCAAGATCACCCAGGTCGGGGCGCACATCTTCTATCGCTGGAAGGGCGCGCCCGGCGAAAGCGCCGCCTTCGTCCAGAGGTCGGCGGGCCGCGAGCCGCTCATCGACGAGGCCCGCTTCGCCCAGCCCCGCATCCTGCTGGCCGCCGACAGCGTCGAAGAGGCCCTGGCCGGCGCTGCCCCGAACCAGCTGCGTACCGTCGAGATCGACGGCCAGACCCGCGTCGTCGGCATCGCCAGCCTGGGCGGCCGCCGTCAGGCCAGCAAGGAAGAGATCGCCGCCATCAACGAGCGGCTGAAGGCCTACGAGGCGCCGACCGCTGCTGTGACGCCGCCCCCGCCGGGCGTCACCGCCATGGCCGTCGAGGAAGTCGGCAAGCCGGCGGCCTGATTGACCTCGCCGTGAAGGTGACGGACGCTGTATCTCAAATCGGCCTAGAGCGTCTTGCGGGGGGAACAACATGCTTGTCGCCAGTTTGATCCTGGGTATGGTTCCGCCGGAGATCGAAGACAGAGCTGCGCTGGCGACCGTCGCGATAGGTCAGCCGGGCGCAGCGTCACATCAGACGATCGCGATTTCTCTCGCACGGCCCCTCGGAGCGCCCCTTACAAGAGAGGCGTGGCAGTCGCTGACCTGGCATGCGGTACGGACCTCCTCGCGTGGGCAGGAAGAAATCACATCGGATGGCTGTCCGGCCTTGAAGACGGCGGCTCTGGCATTTCGCGAATTGCCGCCCATCACCCCGACGCCGGTCGCCACCATTGTCCGCGACGAACCCCTGCCGCTGAACGTCATTGCGCTCGGCGGCTGGGGCGTTACGGTCTCCTACAAGACCTTCAGCGGCGCGGACGTGTCTGTTTCCGGCTCAGACGCCTACGCGGCATGGGGCTCCGGCATGGTGAACGGACTGCTCGATTGCTGGGAGCATCCCCTTCCCTGAAACCGAGTGCTCGCTGGTTTCAGAGCCGGCGCGCGTAGTCGATCCAGCCCCTCTGCAAGTCCGCGAGCGAGGGCGGCAAGCCGCGCGCCGCGCCCTCGTTCGCCAGCCAGGCCTCGAAGCTGCGACCGTCCGCCAGGGCCGCAGCGATGTCGGCGAGGATGGTCGGGCGGCCGGAGGTCTGGATCAGATAGTCGGCGAAGACCCGGCTCTGGATGTAGAAGACGCGTTCCAGCGCCGCCGGGCGGGCGCCGGCGCCTGCGGGGGTGAAGCTGACGCCCACGCCGACGCCGCCGCTGGACGAGACAACCTCGGGCGCGGCGGCGACGGCGCGCGCCAGGCCGGGGTGTTCGCGCGACAGCAGGCCGGGCAGGTCCAGCAGCAGAGCGCGGCCCTCGACCGGACCGACGGCGGGGACGACTTCGCCCTTCATCAGGGCGCGGAACTGGTCGCGGCGCTGGGCGGCGGTGGGGTCGTCCTCCAGAACCACGGCGGCGGCTTCGTCCAGCCAGTCGGGGCCGGGGCCGCCGTAGTGGGGGGCGGCGTTCGCGTCGGTTTCCAGGCGTTTGGGCCAGAAGGCGGCGGTGAACCACAGGTGGCCCAGCTCATGCGGCACCATGCCCGCGTCCAGCGCGGCCTGGGCCTTGGCGTCGGGGATCTGGGACAGGGCGCGGGCGACGACTTCCTCGGTCTGGGCCGGGCTCATGTTCTGCGAGGCGGCGAAGCGGCGGGTGCCTTGCTCGACGCTGCGGCGGGCCGCCTCGTCGAAGGCGCGGGGCGCGGGCCAGGGCAGGACATGGGCGAAGCCGGCGGCGCGCAGGGCGGCGCGGTCCGGCGCGGGCGGGGTCGAGAGGACGGCGTAGGGGGCGATGTCGCGGCCGAAGCGGGCGGTGAAGCGGGCCTCGCCCGCCTTGGCGTAGCCCGCCAGCCGTTCCGCCTCTTCCGGCGTTCCCGCCAGGGCCACGCCGCGGCCGGCGACGGCGCAGCTGAGCTCGGGCGCCGCTTGCAGGGCGCGGGCGCACAGCGGATCGAGCGCGGTGGAGGTGAGCAGCAGGGCGAGGGCGAGCATGGGCGTCTCCGAAGGTGGGAGGCTGACGCTCGCCGGCGTCCGTATCGCCTTCATGTCGAACAGGAGGCTTGCGAGGCGCGCGCCGACACAAGAGAGATACAGAAGGGGCGGAAGACCGGGGGATCATGAGCGCGACGGCCGACATCCTGATCGTCGATGACGACGCCAGCCTGAGGGCGGCGCTGGGCGACTATCTGTCGGGCGCCGGTTACGCCGTGCGGACGGCCGACGGCGGGGCGGCCATGGACGCCCGGCTGGCTGAGGCTCTGCCCGATCTGGTCGTGCTGGACGTCATGATGCCGGGCGAGGACGGCTTGTCCATCTGTCGGCGGCTGCAGGGGCGGGCGCCGGTGCTGATGCTCAGCGCCATGGGCGAGACGACCGACCGCATCGTCGGCCTGGAGGTCGGGGCCGCTGATTATCTGCCCAAGCCCTTCGAGCCGCGCGAGCTGCTGGCCCGCATCCGCGCCGTCCTGCGCCGTCCCGTGCAGGCGGACGAGGCGACGGACCGCGCGCTGGCTTTCGAGGGCTGGAGGCTGGAGGCGGAGGCGCGGCGGTTGAATGACCCGACGGGGATGGTGGTCGAGCTGACCTCGGGCGAGTTCGCCCTGCTGCTGACCTTCGTGCGGTCGGCGGGCCGCATCCTCAGCCGCGACCAGATTCTGGAGAACACCCACGGGCCGCTGGCCGAGAACTTCGACCGGGCCGTCGATCTGGCGGTCAGTCGTCTGCGGCGCAAGCTGGAACGACCGGGGCAGGCGGCGCTGATCGAGACGGTGCGCGGGGCGGGGTATCGTTTCCGCGCGCTGATGCAGCGGTGAGCCGTCTGTCCATTCGAACCTTGGCGGCGGGCTTCACCGTCGCGGCCATCCTGCTGTGCCTGACCGTCAGCTTCGTCATCGCCCTGGCCTTTCCCGCGCCGCCGCCCGCACGGGTGACGCTGGCCGAAGTGCAGACGGCGCTAACGGGCGAGGGGGGCTGGCGGCGGCGTCTGGTCGCGGTGCCGCCCTTCGAGGCCGCACGCGAGGGACAGGCCCTGGTGGCCCAGGCCGGTCTGGCGGTCCTGCTGGACGCGCCGATGGCCGAGGTGCGGGTGCGGCCGCTGACGCCCGAGCGGGTTCCGGTAGGGAGACCGCCTGCCTCTTCGTCAGCGCCGTCCGAGGGGGTGAAGACCCTGCTGGCGGGCATGGCCCTGTCGCCGGGGATGAGCTTCGCCCCTTTCGAGGCGTCGGTGCGTCAGCCGGACGGGCGCTGGGCGGTCGTGACGCCGCCGTCGCCGTGGCTGACACCGCAGCGGCTGCGGATGGGGTTGGCCTTCCTGATCGCGGCGGGCGTCCTGCTGCCGCTGGCCCTGTGGTGGGCGGGACGGCTGACCGCGCCCTTTCAGCGGCTGGCCGAGGCGGCGCGCGGCGACCGTCGCGCCGCCGCCTTCGTCAGCGGCCCGCGCGAGGCGGCTGAGGCGGCCCAGGCCCTGGACGCCATGCGCGACCGTCTGGGCGAGGCGCTGAAGGAGCGCACCGCCATCATGGCCGCCGTGGCTCATGATCTGAGGACGCCGCTGACGGGCTTGCGCCTGCGGGTCGAAGGGCTGACGGAGGCTCCGCGCGAAGCCGCCGTGGCCGACATCGCGCGGATGGAGCGGTTGATCGCGCAACTGCTGACCTATGTGCGCGGCGAGGACGCGCCCTGGACGCTGGAGCCGCTGGACCTGGCCGATCTGGCCCGCGAGGGCTTGGCGCGACAGGTCGAGATGGGGCGGGACGTGAGGCTGACCGCCGAGGGCGAGCATTTGATCCAGGGTGACCGGGATCAGCTGGATCGGGCGCTGGGCAATCTGATCGACAACGCCGTGCTCTATGGCGATCGGGCCGAGGTCGTCGTGACGTCCGAGGGAGGCGAGGTCGTCTGCACCATCGACGACGCGGGACCGGGGCTGCCGCCGGATCAGCTGGAGGCGGTCTTTTCACCCTTCCGCCGTCTGGAGGCCTCGCGCAGCCGCGCCACCGGCGGGGCCGGGTTGGGGCTGTCGATCAGTCGGTCGGTGGTCGAGCGCAGCGGCGGGACAGTGTCCTTGAGCAACCGCGCGGAAGGCGGGCTGAGGGCGACGGTGCGCCTGCCCCGGTTGGCGCCCGCCCTGTCGGAACAGGGCGGGTCCTAGAAATCACCAGGCGCCGATCTTCTCAGCTTCGGCGTGGCTGATGGGGTTGTGGGCGGCCTTGTGATCTTCCTCGGCGAGGAAGCGGGCGGCCTCCAGGGCGGCCATGCAGCCCATGCCGGCGGCGGTGACGGCCTGGCGATAGACGTCGTCGGTGACGTCGCCGGCGGCGTAGACGCCCTCGATGGCGGTCGAGGCCGTACCCGGCTTGACCCGCAGATAGCCGCCCGAGTTGATCTCCAGCTGACCCTTGAACAGTTCCGACGACGGGGCGTGGCCGATGGCGATGAAGACGCCGTCGGCGGGGATTTCCGACAGGTCGCCGGTCTTGACGTTCTTGAGGCGCACGCCCGTGACGTTGCGGGCCACGCCGTCGACGACGCCGAGGATTTCATCGACCGTCACGTCCCAGATCACTTCGATCTTGGGATGGGCGAACAGGCGGTCCTGCAGGATCTTCTCGGCGCGGAACTCGGCCTTGCGGTGGATGACCGTGACCTTCTCGGCGAAGTTGGTCAGGAACAGGGCTTCCTCGACCGCGGTGTTGCCGCCGCCGACGACCACGACCTGCTTGCCGCGATAGAAGAAGCCGTCGCAGGTGGCGCAGGCCGAGACGCCGAAGCCCTGATAGTCGGCCTCGGATTCCAGCCCCAGCCACTTGGCCTGGGCGCCGGTCGAGATGACCACGGTTTCAGCCAACAGTTCCGCGCCCGAATCCAGCGTCAGGCGGAAGGGGCGCTGCGACAGGTCGGCCTTGACGACGATGTCGTGGATGACCTCGGTGCCGACGTGCACGGCCTGGGCCTGCATCTGCTCCATCAGCCAGGGACCCTGGATGGTCTCGGCGAAGCCGGGATAGTTCTCGACATCCGTGGTGATGGTCAGCTGACCGCCGGGTTGCAGACCGGCGATGACCACCGGGTTCAGCGAGGCGCGGGCGGCGTAGATGGCGGCGGTCCAGCCGGCGGGACCGGAACCGATGACGGCGAGGCGGACAGTGCGGGGCGTGCTCATGACGCCTATTTAGGCGCGAGTCGTGCGATGCGCGATGCTAGCTTGTCATTTCCATGGAGGGGATTTGATCATGAGCAACAAGAGCGCGGCCTTTCTGCCGATCGGCATCGGCATCGGCGTCGGGCTGGCTGTCGGCGTGGCGTTCGGCACAGCCATCGACAATCTGGCGCTGGGGCTTTCACTGGGCGTCGCGGTGGGGGCAGGGCTGGGCGTGGCCCTCATGGGGTTCGGCAATATGAAGGTGCAGAACAACAGGAAGGCGGCTGACGGTTCCCCGATGGCAGTGGACAGCGGGGCTTCGACATCCAGTAGCAGCCACTGCGCGCCGAGCATGGACTGCGGCGGGTCTGACGGGGGCGGCGGGGGCGATTGACGCACGTCGTCATGGAGGCCCATGCTCCTTCAAGGAACAGGGTGATGCCATGACTTCAGCCGCCGATCCGGTACGTGAAACGCGCAGCTATGTCCGCCGTCTTCTGGCCGCCGCGCGGCGGGGCGTGGATCGGGACGCGGTCGAGGCCTCGGTCTACGACAACGGCGGCTTGAGCGGCCGCTATCTGATGATGACGGTGATCTCGGCGGCCATCGCGGCCCTGGGCTTGATGCTGTCGTCGCCCGCCGTGGTCATCGGGGCCATGCTGGTGTCGCCGATGATGGGGCCGATCGTGGCCCTGGGCTTCTCGCTGGCCCTGCTGGACTGGAACCGGTTGAAGCAGTCGCTGACCGCCCTGGTGGTCGGCATGGCGGTGGCCCTGACCGTGGCTGTCCTGCTGACCCTGTTGTCGCCGTTGAAGGAGCCGACCAGCGAGATTCTGGCGCGAACGCGGCCCAACTTCTTCGATCTGCTGATCGCGATCTTTTCAGGGGTGGCGGGGGCCTATGCGGTGATCCGCCAGCGCGGCGAGACCATCATCGGCGTGGCCATCGCCACCGCCCTGATGCCGCCAGTGGCCACCGTCGGCTTCGGCATCGGCACCGGGGACCTGTCGATCTCGGTGGGGGCCTTCTATCTGTTCATGACCAACCTGCTGGCTATCGCTCTGGCGGCGACGCTGACGGCGGGCTTCTATGGCTTTCGGCCCCGGCTGATGGAGCGGCCTTCGCCGTGGCGGGGGATCGCCGTGCTGGCGGTCTTCGTCCTGCTGTCGATCCCGCTGGTGATCTCTCTGCGGGCCATCGGGCTGGAGAGCCAGGCCACGGCGGAGACGCGGACGGCGGTGACCGACATCTTCGCCGGGGCGGATTCGCGCGTCACCCTTCTGGACGCCCGCAGCGAGGGCAAGGGGGTCACTGTCTCGACCCTGGTCAGCACGCGAAGGCTGGTGCCGGATGCGCAAAAACAGCTGCAGGACCGGCTGTCGGCGGCCCTGCATACGCCGGTGACGGCAACCCTGGATCAGATCGTGGTCGCCGATCCCCAAGCCGCCGCGCGCGCGGTTCAGGCCAGCACCGGCTCGGCGGCGGACCCTACGGCGACCCTGCGCACCCGCCTGTCCGACGCCGTGCCATTCGCTACCGACGCGGTCATGGTGGACGCCGAGGGACGGCGCGCCATCGTCCTGCTACGGCCCGACGCCGGGCTGGATCTGGCCAGCGCCTATGCCCTGGAGGCGGGGCTGCGGGGGCGCTTCGAAGGCGTGGATGTCTGGGTCACGCCGCCGGTTCAGGAACTGTCCGTGGTCGATCTGGGTGATGCGGGCGCAAGGACGCGGGCGGTCTGGGCCCTGACGCGCTGGCGGGCCAGCCCGGCGGTGCGCGACTGCCGCCCCGCGCCGGGCGTCGCGGGGGCTGAAAGTCAGGAGGCACAGCCGAATGCGGGCGAGGCCTTCCGCGCTCAACTGACGGCGGCGGGCGTCACGATCCGCGCCGAGCCGGGGCCGGAGTGCCGTCGGGGCGACCAGAATTTGGCGAGGCTTTCGCTGGGCTGAGGATCAGCCCCGAGCCGCCATGGCCTCCAGCACTGCCTTGGCCGCGCGTTCGGTCTCGTTGAGCGGGGTGTAGGACCAACTGTCCAGCGTGCCGTCGAAGGGCCGCGCCGCGCCGTGGGCGGCGAGGTCGGCGTGCAGCCGGGCGAACTTGCCGGCGGGCTTCAGCGGGATCATGGGCAGGATGTGGACCGGCTTGCCGGTGGAGGCGGCCTCGGTGGCCATATTGGCGCTGTCCTCGGTGACCAGGACGTGGTCGGCGGCGTCCAGCATGGCGAACAGGGGGTTGTCGCCGCTCCCGTCCCAGATCCAGCCGGGCAGAGCCGACAGGCGCTCGGTCATGATCGCTTGAGCGGTCTGCGGCGTGCGGCGCGAGAAGGTCAGCAGCAGAGAACCGCCTGCGGCCTCGACCGCCGTCTTGATGCGGTCGGCCAGAACGGCCGCGTGGGCCTCGGACAGGTCAAAGGCTTTCGACTTGCCGCCGATCATGACCGTGACGCGCGGGTGCGGCAGGGCGTCGATGCGGTCGGCGAAGGCCGGGGCGGCCTCGGCCAGCCTTTGAGGCGTGATGCGGTGGGGCGAGCCGATGATCTCGAAGACGTTGTCGCCGGACAGGTCGTCATGGGCTGGGGCGACGATCAGATCGTAGGCGCTGTTCTTCCAGCGCGGGTCCTGGGTCTGGACCGTGAAGGTCCTGCCGCCGCTCCAGTCGCGCACGCGGGCGGACAGGGGCAGGCTGGCGCGGCCGGTGGCGATCCACAGATCCGGCCATCGCGCGACCGTGCGCGGATCGAACGACCCCGGCGCTAGCATGGCGGGAATCTTCAGCCCCGACGGCCAGCGGTCGAAGGCCGGGCGCCAGCGAATGTGCTGCATGTCGATATCGGCGGGGGTCAGGCGGGCGACCGCCTCGGCCAGGCCCAAAGCCTGGTTCTGGATGCCGGTCCGGCCGTCGGACACCGCCCAGATGGACAGAGGGCGCGCGGCGGAACCGCGCGCCCCTGTGGCGTCCTCGTGGAGAGGAGAGCTTACTTCCACTCGACCTTGAGGATCTCATAGGCCTTCACGCCGCCAGGCGTGTTGACCTCGACCACGTCGCCGACCTCTTTCGAAATCAGGGCGCGGGCGATCGGCGAGGCGATGGAGATCTTGCCCAGCTTCACGTCGGCCTCGTGTTCGCCGACGATCTGGTAGACGCCTTCTTCCTCGGTGTCCTCGTCCACGAAGGTGACGGTGGCGCCGAACTTGACCTGGCTGCCCGACAGCTTGGTCACGTCGATGACCTGGGCGCGCGACAGCTTGTCCTCGATCTCGGCGATCGAGCCCTCGATCCAGCCCTGACGTTCCTTGGCGGCGTGATACTCGGCGTTTTCAGACAGGTCGCCGTGCTCGCGCGCCTCGGAGATGGCCGCGATGACGCTCGGCCTTTCGACCTGCTTCAATTGCTTCAGTTGTTCGTCGAGGACACGGTAGCCCTCGGCCGTCATCGGCACTTTTTCCATTGTGTCGTGAGTTTCTTGTTTCGCCCGGAGACTAAGGAGAGACGGTAATCAGCACAGTCACGATCACGGGGCGCGCGTGATCGGCCAAAGAGGGTAGGGCGCCTGTTCGCCAAACTCAAGTAGGACGACGGGCGCACCGCCAAGCTGCGGCGTTACGGCTCAAGCCGCATCGGGCGACGCCCCCGTTCCCGACCCCGCCAGCGTCGCAGGGTGGTCCAGGCTATCAGCCCCAAGGCTCCGCCTGCGACCAGGACGAACAGGTCCGAGATCACCCCCACGCCCGCCGCGATGAAGGCGATGACCAGACAGACCGAGGCGGCGAGGGCCGCGACAAGGGAAATGACGCACAGGCGCATGGGGGCGTAAACGCCATCGCCCCGGCGGGGTTTCAGCCTCGCGCAGCCGTGATCGACGAACGCCGACCTCAGGCGTAGGCGTAGTCTCCGCCGCGCTCCAGGGCGCGTTTCCAGGCCGAACGGGCGTGGGTCGTCTGCAGGAAGCGCGCGATGTTGGGATAGGCGGCCAGATCGACGGCTCGACTGGCGGCGGCCTCCAGCGGGAAACTCATCATGATGTCGGCGGCGCTGAAATGCGCTCCGGCGAACCAGCCGGTGGCGGCCAGTTCCTTCTCCTGCCAGTCGGCATGGGCCTTCAACTGGGGATCGATGAAGCTGGCCTGCGCCTTGGCCGCGATGCCGTTGATCAGGGGACGGACCAGACCGGGCGCGCGTTTCGGCAACTGGCTGAACACCAGCTTCAGCAGCAGCGGCGGCATGGCTGAGCCCTCGGCATAGTGCAGCCAGTAGGTGAAGCGCCGTCCGTCCGCCGTGCCGCGCGCCGGACGCAGGCGGCTCTCGAGGTCATAGGTGTCCAGCAGGTATTCGATGATGGCGCCGGTCTCGGCCACGCGGACGTCGCCGTCGTCCAGCACCGGCGACTTGCCCAGGGGATGGACCGCCTTCAGTTCACGCGGCGCCAACATGGTGGCCGGGTCGCGCTGATAGCGCTTGATCTCATAGGGCAGGCCCAACTCTTCCAGCAACCACAGCACACGCTGCGAACGGGAGTTGTTCAGGTGGTGGACGACGATCATGGCGACCCCCTCAGCCTTTGGGCATCAGGGCTTCGGCGGCCAGGACCGAGCCCTCGACGCCGAGGGTGACGGCCGGTTCCGGCGTGATGCGGAACAGGGGCGAATGGTGGCCGGGGGCGGCGTCCACCTGATCGGCGGGGGTGCCGCCGACGCTGAAATAGACGCCCTTCACCCCGCTTTCGGGGGTGACGAAATAGGCGAAGTCCTCGGCCCCCATGCCGCCGCGCGGCTTGTCGATCAGCACCTCCTCGCCCAGTCCGGCGGCGAAGGCGGCGCGGACGCGGGCGGCGGTGGCGGCGTCGTTGATGGTGGGCGGGGTGTTTTCCAGCGCCGAACGGGTCACGGTCGGCAGCTTGTCCTCGGGCACGCCGAGGGCCAGGGCGGTGTTCCGGCTGATGCGGTCGATGCCGTCCAGAAGCTGGGTCCGCACCTCGGGGCTGTCGGCGCGCACCGTCAGCTGCATGTCCACGCGGTCGGAGATGATGTTGTGCTTGATGCCGCCGCGGATGGCGCCGACGGTGACCACGGCCCCGTCCAGCGGATTGGTTTCACGGCTGCGCAGCGACTGCAGCGACACCACGATCTGCGACGCGACCAGCACCGGATCGACGCCCAGATGCGGCGATGCCCCATGGGTGCCGACGCCGTGCACGGTGATGTCCACGCTGTCAGAACTGGACGAGGTGATGCCCAGCGGCGCCTCGATCTTGCCCGTCGGGGTGTCGGCCGAGACGTGGAAGGCCAGGGCGTAGTCCGGCTTGGGGAAGCGGGTGTAGAGGCCGTCGTTGACCATGGCCCGGGCGCCGAAGATGCGCTCCTCGGCCGGCTGGGCGATCAGGACGAGGGTGCCGGACCAGTTGCCCTTGCGCGCCGCCATTTGGCGGGCGGTGCCGACCAGGGCGGTGATGTGCACGTCGTGGCCGCAGGCGTGCATGACGGGCTTCTCGACACCGTCGCTGTCGACCTGACGGGCGGTCGAGGCGTTGGCGAGACCCGAGGTCTCGGCCAGCGGCAGGCCGTCCATGTCGGCGCGGATCATGACGGTCGGCCCGGCGCCGTTCTTCAGCACCGCGACCACGCCCGTGCCGCCGACGCCGGTGGTGACCTCATAGCCGAGGGCGCGCAGCTCCTGGGCCATGCGGGCGGCGGTTTGGACCTCCATGCCGGACAGTTCCGGGTTGCGGTGGAAGTGGTCGAACAGGGCGCCGAGGTTGGCGTCGTAGTCCGCCTTGACCGCCGCCCTCAGTCCCGCGTCGTGCGCCAGAGCCGGCGCGGCGCCCGCCGCCAGAACCGTCGCCAGCACGGCCGTGATCGTCAGTTTTTTCATGATGTCCCCCTGATCCCTGCGGCGACCTTATGCCTTTCGCGGGGGGCGGCAAGGGTCAGACGCTTAACGGGTTCCGGATCACGAGGGCGACGGCGGTCAGCAGGACGAGGACATAGAGGCTGAAGATCAGACCCAGCCAGGTTGCGAAGGGCTGCTTGCGGGTCTTGTGACGCAGGATGTGCTGACCCATCCAGGCGCCCAGGCCGCCATAGGCGACCGCCAGCAGCAAGGCGCGTTCGGAGATGCGCCAGCCGCCGGCCCACGCCTGCGCCTTGTCGAACCAGAACAGGCAGAAGGCGATCAGATTGCCGGCCAGCAGGAGCAGCAGGATCAGGTCGATCATGGCCTAGTATCGACGCAGGACGATCTGGCTTTGCTTCGCGCTGATCAGGGGGCTGGTCGCCACGGCGTCGTTCAACTGCGAGAGGGCGTCCAGCGACGGCAGGCTGACCAGGGCGACGGCGTCGCTGTCCCCGCTCACCGACATGACCGAGGTGACGCCGCTCAGCGCCGCCAGCCATTCCAGGGCGGGCGCGCAGGGGCGGTCGGCGATCTTGACGGTCAGCACAGCCTGAACCGAGCCCGCGGCCTCCGACACCTCGGCGCGGTAGCCCCGGATGACGCCGCTCTGCTCCATGCGGTTGATCCTGTCCTGCACGGCCTGACGCGACAGGTGGACGCTCTTGCCGATGGCGCTCACGCTCATGCGGGCATCGGCGCGCAGCAGGGCGAGGATCTTGGCGTTGGTGGGGTCGATGTCCGGACTCATACCGCGATGTGCATGCACAATCCGTCGTTCCGCAAGGTGCGTCCGCCCCCTCGATCATGAGATTTCTCGAGGAGAAGGAGAGACCCATGCAGTTGGTGAAAGCAAAAGAGTTCGTGGCCGATCGGGCCTGGGGGGCGCTGCCCATCGAAAGGTTCGCAGGCTCGACCACGGTCGAGTTGCATTGGACGGACCATCCCTATCGCTGGCACGTCAATGACGGCCCGGAGGTCTTTGTCGTCCTCGACGGCGAGGTCGAGATGCGGATTCGCAAGGACGGCGTCCAGACCAGCGTGCACATGCAGCCCGGCGACATCCTGCATATCGCGGAGGGAGAGGCGCATGTGGCCCATCCGCTCGGCGTGGCGCGGGTTCTGGTCATCGAGACCGCCGGGTCAGAATGAAAGAAGCCCCCGGCGTCGGAACGCCGGGGGCTGATTTTCACGACTGGGCCGTGACTCAATTGTAGGACTGCACCGGGCGGACATCCAGTTCACCGGCGCGGATGGCGGCGATGCCCTGGGCCGCGGCCAGCGAACCGGCGGCGGTGGTGTAGTAGGGGATCTTCATCATCAGGGCGGTGCGGCGGATGGAGAAGCTGTCGGCCAGGGCCTGCTTGCCGTCCGTGGTGTTGAAGACCAACTGGATCTCGCCGTTCTTCATGGCGTCGACGATGTTGGGGCGGCCCTCCAGCACCTTCTTGACCAGACCGACCTCGACGCCCTGCGACGCCAGATAGTCGTGAGTGCCCGAGGTGGCGACGACCGAGAAGCCCTGGGCCAGCAGTGACTTCACCGCCTCCAGGATGAAGGGCTTGTCGGCGTCCTTGACCGAAACGAAGGCGCAGCCTTCGGTCGGCAGGACGGTGCCGCCGCCGATCTGCGACTTGGCGAAAGCGCGGGCGAAGGCGGGGGCCAGATCGGCCTCGCCGTCACGCTTCCAGTCCAGGCCCATGACCTCGCCGGTCGAGCGCATTTCCGGGCCCAGGATGGTGTCGACCCCGGCGAAGCGGGCGAACGGGAAGACGGCTTCCTTGACCGCGATGTGGTCCAGGTCGTGGTCGACCAGGCCGAAGGAGGACAGCTTCTCGCCGGCCATGACCTTGGCGGCGATGGCGGCGATCGGCTGGCCGATGGTCTTGGCCACGAAGGGCGCCGTGCGGCTGGCGCGCGGGTTCACTTCCAGCACGAAGATGCGCGGGTTGTCGCTGTGCGGCTCCTCGATGGCGAACTGCACGTTCATCAGGCCGCGCACCTTCAGGGCCTTGGCCATGGCGGTGGTCTGACGCTTCAGCTCGGTGACGATCTCCGGGCGCAGCGAGAAGGGCGGCATGGAGCAGGCGCTGTCGCCCGAGTGGACGCCGGCTTCCTCGATGTGTTCCAGCACGCCGGCGACGAAGACGTCTTCGTCGTCGCACAGGGCGTCGACGTCGACTTCGGTGGCGCGGTTCAGATAGTGGTCGATCAGGACCGGATCGTCGCCCGAGACGCGCATGGCCTCATGGACGTAGCGGTCCAGCTGCTCGCGGTCGTGGACGATCATCATGCCGCGGCCGCCCAGCACATAGGAGGGGCGCAGGACGACGGGATAGCCGACTTCCTCAGCCTTCTGCGCGGCTTCCTCGGCGCTGCGGGCCAGGCCGTTCGGCGGCTGCTGCAGGCCGATGGCTTGCAGCATCTGCTGGAAGCGCTCGCGGTCCTCGGCCAGGTCGATGCTGTCGACGCTGGTGCCCAGGATCGGCACGCCGTCTTCTTGCAGGGCATGGGCCAGCTTCAGCGGGGTCTGGCCGCCGAACTGCACGACCACGCCGATCAGGTCGCCCTTGGAGCGTTCGACATCGATCAGCTCCAGAACGTCCTCGCCCGTCAGGGGCTCGAAATAGAGGCGGTCGGAAGTGTCGTAGTCGGTCGAGACGGTTTCCGGGTTGCAGTTGACCATGATCGACTCGACGCCGATGTCCGCAAAGGCGAAGGCCGCGTGACAGCAGCAGTAGTCGAACTCGATGCCCTGACCGATGCGGTTGGGGCCGCCGCCGAGAATGATGGCCTTCTTCCTGTCCGACGGCGCCGCCTCGCACTCGGGGACTTGGCCCAGGGCACCGGTTTCATAGGTCGAATACATATAGGCCGTGGCCGAGGCGAACTCGGCGGCGCAGGTGTCGATGCGCTTGAACACCGGACGGACGCTCAGGGCACGACGGGCGGCGCGGACGGCGGCTTCGGTCGTGCCGGTCAGCTCGGCCAGACGGGCGTCGGAGAAGCCCTTGGCCTTCAGCTTGCGGAAGTCGATCTCGGTCGTGGGCAGGCCCTGAACGCGGACATGGCCCTCGGTGCGGATCAGGTCGGCGATCTGACGCAGGAACCAGGGCTCATAGGAGCAGGCGGCGTGGACTTCCTCGACCGTCAGGCCGTGGCGGAAGGCCTGGGCGATGACGCGGATGCGGTCCGGCGTCGGGTTGCCCAGGGCGCGGATGACGGCGGCCTTGATGGCGGCGTCGTCTTCTGCGCCGGTCACGCCTTCGATCTCGATGTCGTCAAATCCGTTCAGGCCGGTTTCCAGACCGCGCAGGGCCTTCTGCATCGACTCCTGGAAGGTGCGGCCGATGGCCATGACCTCGCCGACCGACTTCATGGCCGTGGTCAGGTGTGGTTCCGAACCCGGATACTTCTCGAAGGCGAAGCGCGGGATCTTGGTGACGACGTAGTCGATGCTCGGCTCGAACGAGGCCGGGGTGACTTGCGTGATGTCGTTCTGCAGTTCGTCCAGGGTGTAGCCGACGGCCAGACGGGCGGCGACCTTGGCGATGGGGAAGCCGGTGGCCTTGGAGGCCAGGGCCGAGGAGCGCGACACGCGCGGGTTCATCTCGATGACGACCATGCGGCCGTCGGCCGGGTTGATCGCCCACTGGACGTTCGAGCCGCCGGTCTCGACGCCGATCTCGCGCAGGACGTTGATCGAGCCCGTGCGCATCAGCTGATATTCTTTGTCGGTCAGCGTCAGGGCCGGGGCGACGGTGATGCTGTCGCCGGTGTGGACGCCCATCGGGTCCACGTTCTCGATGGAGCAGATGATGATGCAGTTGTCCGCCGTGTCGCGGACGACCTCCATCTCGTATTCCTTCCAGCCCAGCACCGACTCTTCGATCAGCACTTCGGTGGTCGGCGACAGGTCCAGGCCGCGCTCCACGATCTCGTGGAATTCCTCGATGTTGTAGGCGATGCCGCCGCCGGTGCCGGCCAGGGTGAAGCTGGGGCGGATGATGGCGGGCAGACCGACGAAGGCCAGGGCCTCGTCGGCTTCTTCAATGTGGTGGATGGCGCGCGAGCGGGGCGATTCCAGGCCTAGCTTGTCCATGGCGTCGCGGAACTTCTGACGGTCCTCGGCCTTGTCGATGACCTCGGCCTTGGCGCCGATCATCTCGACGCCGTACTTGGCCAGGGCGCCCGAGGCGTTCAGGGCCAGGGCCGTGTTCAGCGCGGTCTGGCCGCCCATGGTCGGCAGCAGCGCGTCGGGGCGCTCCTTGGCGATGATCTTCTCGACGATGTCCGGGGTGATCGGCTCGATATAGGTGGCGTCGGCCACCTCCGGGTCGGTCATGATGGTGGCGGGGTTCGAGTTGACCAGGATGACCCGGTAACCCTCGGCCTTCAGCGCCTTGCAGGCCTGAACGCCGGAATAATCGAACTCACACGCCTGGCCGATGACGATCGGGCCGGCGCCGATGATCAGGATGGACTGGATGTCTGTGCGCTTGGGCATCGGCGTCTACTCAGTTCGTCACGACCGTGCACTCCCAGCCGTCGTAATCGAGCTGGAAGGCCGCGGCCCAGGATTGCATCATGGCCGACACAGGCGAAAACGACGCCTCGTCGACCGCTATGGTCGTCTCCAGAACGGTCATGTCGTCCTGGCCCCGTGTCAGAAACCCGGCGCGGCGAGCCACCTCGTTGAGGTCGCCGTGGTCGCCGTCACCATAGAAATAGAACAGCGTATGGCGCGGGGTGATCCCGCTGTCGCCCTGCTCGGCCAGAGCAGCGCGCACCATAGCATCCTTTTCCTCATGGCTGGTCAGCGGCGGGCTCCACGCGCGCGAAGAAACCGGACGCAGGGCGAGCCCCCGCGACCGATCCGTTCAGGTTGTCGGTTAAGCGGTCCGTTTAGAGACGAGGGGCCGGGGGGGCAAGGGCCGGAATAAGGCGCTTGTGGATTCAATCGGCGCGGTCGATCGCAGCGATCCAGTCGGGCAGTTCGCCGATGCGGCTGAGGCTGACGTAGCGGGGGTGGCCTTCGGGCGCGTCGGCCAGTTCGTGGGCCCAGGTGATCTCATAGGGGATGTGGGCGGCGAAGGCGCCGGCCTCGATGGCGGGCAGGACGTCGGACTTCATCGAGTTGCCGGCCATGACGGCCTCGGCCGCGCCGGTGCCGTGGCGGGCGAAGACGCGGTCATAGGTGGAGCGGTCCTTCTCGGACACGATCTCGACGGCGGCGAACAGGTCGCCCAGGCCCGACGCCGCCAGCTTGCGCTCCTGATCCATCAGGTCGCCCTTGGTGATCAGGACCAGGCGGTACTTCTCGGACAGTTCGGCCAGAACCTCGTCGACGCCGGGCAGGGTCTCGACCGGGTGGGCCAGCATCTCGCGACCGGCGGCCAGGATCTCGCGGATGATGTGGGGCGGGGCGGCGCCGTCGCACAGCTCCATGGCCGTCTCCAGCATCGACAGGGTGAAGCCCTTCACGCCGTAGCCGTAGAGCCGCAGGTTGCGCCGCTCGACCTCGGCCAGACGCCCCATCATCACCGGCTCGTCGGCGTGGTCGGCCAGCAAGTCCACGAACCGCTTCTGGCTCAGGCGGAAGATGGTCTCGTTGTGCCAGAGGGTGTCGTCGGCATCGAGGCCGACCGTGGTGATGGTCATGGGGGAGGCTCCAGAATCTTCGGCGGCTTCTAGCGGAAGCCCGACGCGATATCACGCGACGGGTGCGACATTTCGGTCTATGCGGCGCAGATGACCCAGACGGAAATCCTGCCTGACCCGCCGCACCGCATCGGATGGGCGCTCGCCGCCCTCGTTGTGGCCGGCAACATGATCGGTTCGGGCGTCTATCTGCTGCCCGCGACCCTGGCGCCGACGGGCAGCAGCAGCATCATCGGCTGGCTGATCTGCGGTCTGGGGGCCGTCACGCTTGCCCTGGTGTTCGGCGGTCTGGGCCGGATGCAGCCGGACGCCGATGGTCTGTCGGACTTCACCCGGCGCGGCATGGGCCGCTTCATCGGCTATCAGACGGGGCTGGCCTACTGGGCCGCCTGTCTGGCGGGCAATGTGGCGCTCGCCGTGGCGGGCACCGGTTATCTGGCCTTCTTCATTCCGGCGCTGAAGGAGCCTTTGTGGGCGGCGGTCAGCAACCTGGCCCTGATCTGGCTGACGACGGCGGCCTACGCCTCGGGCGCCAAGACCGCCGCGCGGTTCGGGGCCATTACGCTGGGCCTCGGCCTCATCCCGATCGTCCTGGCCATTATCGCCGGGGCCATGGCCTTCAGCGGCGACACCTTCGCGGCGTCGTGGAGCCCGGGCGATCAGCCCCTGCTGAAGACGGTTCCGGCCTCGCTGGCCATCATCTTCTGGGCCTTCCTGGGCGTCGAGAGCGCCGCGGCCCTGTCCAGTCTGGTGAAGAACCCGTCGGTGGACGTGGGTCGCGCCTCGCTGGGCGGCGTCGCCCTCGCCTTTATCGTCTATGTCGCGGCCAGCATCGCCGTCTTCGGCGTCATTCCGGCTGATGTCCTGGTCCATTCGACCAGCCCCTATGCCGATCTGGTGGCGCGGGTCATGGGCTCGTCCGTGGCCGGGCTTGTCGCGGCCTGCGCCGTGATCAAGGTGCTGGGCACCATCGCCGGCTGGACCATGCTGGCGGGCGAGACCTCGCGCGGCGCGGCCGAGGCCGGCTGGATGCCGCGCTGGTTCGGCGGGGCGCAGAAGGGCAAGACCCCGCTGAGCAACCCCATCCTCAACTGCGTCGTCATGAGCGCCATGGTCATCGCCAGCGCCCAGCCGACCCTGGGTCAGCAGTTCGGCGTCCTGATCGGCGTCACCTCGGTGCTGACGCTCTGCCTCTACGCTCTGTGCTCGATGACGCTGTGGAAACTGACGACCAAGACCGGGTGGCGGGCTCTCGCCGTGGTCGGCGTGGTCTTCTCGGCCTTCGCGGTCGCGGCGGCGGCGGGCGGCTATATCCTGCCCAGCGTCGGATTCTTCGCCCTGACCAGCCTGGCCTGGGTCTGGGTGCGCAAATCCCAGAAGATCTAAAGGTCCATGGGCGGTTGACCCCGCCCCGGCATCTCTTTAGTGACGCCGCCGTTTGTCTGCCCGTATTCATTGTTAGGAGCCTGCGCCATGACGACCCAGATTCTGTCCGGCGCCACTGGCGTCCTCGCGCTCGCTGACGGCACCATCCTGCAGGGGATCGGCGTCGGCGCGGTTGGTTCGGCTCTCGGCGAGGTGGTCTTCAACACCTCGATGACGGGCTATCAGGAAATTCTGACCGACCCCTCCTACATGAGCCAGATCCTGGCCTTCACCTTCCCTCACGTCGGCAATGTCGGCGTGAACCTGGAAGACGTGGAGCAGATCGGCGGCGCGCCCGAGCGCGCGGCCCGCGGCGCCATCTTCCGCGATGTGCCGACGGAACCCGCCAACTGGCGCGCCAACGGCAGCCTTGACGCCTGGATGAAGACGCGGGGCGTGGTCGGTCTGGCCGGCATTGATACGCGCGCCCTGACCAAGATCATCCGCGACAAGGGCGCGCCGCACGCCGTCATCGCCCACAACCCCGAAGGTCAGTTCGACCTTGACGCCCTGGTCGCCCAAGCGCGTGACTGGAAGGGTCTGGTCGGCCTCGACCTGGCCAAGGACGCCTCGACGACCCAGGCCTTCGAATGGACCGAGGGCGCCTGGGACTGGCCGACCGGCTACGCCCAGCCTGTCGCTGGCGACAAGTCGGTGGTGGTCATCGACTATGGCGTGAAGCGCAATATTCTGCGCGCCCTGGCGTCGACGGGCCTGAAGATCACCGTGGTGCCGGCCGACACGACGGCCGAGGCCATCCTGGCGCGCAACCCGGACGGCGTGGTCCTGTCGAACGGTCCGGGCGACCCGGCCGCGACCGGCGTCTACGCCGTGCCGGAAATCCAGAAGCTGGTCGCCAGCGGCAAGCCCGTTATGGGCATCTGCCTGGGCCACCAGATGCTGGCCATCGCCCTGGGCGCCAAGACCATGAAGATGGAGCAGGGCCACCACGGCGCCAACCACCCGGTCAAGGACCTGACCACGGGCAAGGTCGAGATCGTGTCGATGAACCACGAGTTCACCGTCGACCGCGACAGCCTGCCGGACACGGTGGTCGAGACCCACGTCTCGCTGTTCGACGGCACCAACTGCGGCATCGCCCTGAAGGACAAGCCGGTGTTCAGCGTCCAGCACCACCCTGAAGCCTCGTCGGGTCCGATCGACAGCCTGTACCTGTTCAACCGCTTCGCCGACGCGATGAAGGCCTGAGGATGACGGCGCCTGCGGCGAAGTCGGCCTATCTGGACTGGCTCGCCGGGGCGATACTGGGCGAGCGTGGGGCCGGGGTTTCCGGGGCGGCGGGCGATCTGATCCTGGGCTACGCCACCGGCTATGACGCCGCTGACGTGGCCCCGTTCGTGCGCTCGTTGCGGGCGGTGTTCGACGGTGCGGTGGTCTTGGTCGTGGATCAGGACCCTGACCTGCTGGCCTTCCTGGCGGACAACCGCATCGAGGCCGTGGCGCCGATGACGGTCGAGACCTGGGTCCCGCATCCGGTGGTGGCGCGTTTCGCCGCCTTTGACCGCCTGATGAGCGAACGCCCCCAGGCGCGCAATGTCCTGCTGACCGACGTGCGCGACGTGGTCTTCCAGGCCCCGCCGTTCGAGCCCCAGCCGCAAGGTCTGGAGTTCTTCAACGAATACGCCGACGGCGTTCTGGCCGACCATGCCTTCAACATGAAGTATCTGCGCGGCGTCGGCGGCGACGCGGTGGCGCGCGCCCTGGCCGACAAGCCCTGCCTCTGCGTCGGCACGGTGATGGGACCGCGCGACGCCATGATGCGCTTCTGCCGGACCTTGCTGATGTTGGCCGCCGTGCCACGCTCCGAGATCGGCGGGGCCTTCGGCGCGGATCAGGCGGCCTGCAACATGGCTGTCCATCTGGGCCTGATCGAAGGCGAGATCATCTCCAACTATGGCCGCGTGGCGACCCTGGGCCTGACGCCGAGCGAGGACCTGCGCGCCGTCGACGGCCGCATCGTCAACCCTGATGGCGGCGTCAGTCCCATCGTCCACCAGCATGATCGGCATCCGGCGCTGGCCGCCGCCATGCACGAGCGCTGGGGCGGGGGCATGGAGCGGCGCGAACGGGTTCGTCCGAAATCCTCGGCGGAACGCCGGCGCAAGCTGCGCGATTCGCTGATGCGGCGCCTGCCGGAGCTGCGCTGAAGCTCAGCCTCCGACGAACCGGTCGCGCAGCGAGATCGATTGCTTCAGCCGCTCGGCGCGCGTGGCCCATCGCTTGGGATCGGTCGCGGTGGCGATCACGCCGATGACCGCGCCGTCGTCGCTCTTGAGCGGGTAGGAATCGACGAAGACCGGCACAGGACCCGCGGCGCCGCCCAGCAGCCAGACCTCATCTGTGATCGCATTCCCCGAGGCCATCGTCCGAACCACCGGCAGATCCTCGATTCGGGCGATCGAGCCGTCCTGGGCGAAAACCTGGAAGCGGTCGGCGTAGTCGGCGGGCCGGGCGCCGATCGGGTCGCAAATCGCCAGCCCGGGCACGCCGCCCGTGACCATCAGCACTTCGCCGCTCGGGGCGGCGTGCAGGATGACCGCGCCGCCCAATCGCTCCGCCATCACTTCCAGAATAGGGCGAAGGAAGGCGGCGTGGGGATGATCGGCGTCAGGCATCTAGAACTCGGATAGGAATGTTCTGTCGGTCTGCGCCCGATCTCTGAATATTTCTGTAAACTCGTCAGGTGCGAAAGGGTCCGGGGCCCCTAGACCAAGGTCGAGCTTTGTCGCGTCCCGGTCTCAGGGCAGGGCGGCGAAGTCCGCCAGGCGCAGGGCGCAGGCCTTTTGCACCGCCATGGGCGCAGCCGAGATCCAGTAGGCGGCGTCGTCGGCGCGGCGAGCCAGCCTGCGCTCCAACCCGCGGCGGCGGCGCGCGGCGGCGTTCTCCAGCAGGCGGGCGTGCAGGGCCCGGGGCGAAAGGCGCGGGATAGCGGGAGAGCCGGGGACGGCGACGGCGTCGAGGCCTTGGGGCTCCACCGCCGAACGGGCGATGAACATCAGAAGCATCCGAAATCAAATCAATCCACAGGGTGTGGACAGTTCTGTTGTCGCGCCGGATTGGGTCCGCATTCGGACGATGACGGGGCGGTGGCGGCCTTCTTGGTTAATGTAATCCTAACGCGGTTTTTCGCGCGAGGAGCTTTCTCACCTGTCATGGATTGAGCCTATGGTGCTGGATCTTGGAGGATCCACATGGGTTTCAGCCTGATGCGGACGGTCGCGGCCGTCCTCGGCGCCGGTCTGTTGTTGTCGGCCTGCGCCAGCGGGGCGCGCAGCGACTTCGGCCTGAACGAGCGCGAGGCGGCCTCGCCCGTGGGCTTTCCCAATGTCCGCTTCTCCATCGAGGACGAAGCGGCGGCGCAGAAGATCGAACAGCAACTCGGCGAGGGTGTGCCCAAGGGGCCGGACGGCCACTTCGACCTGATCGCCCTGTCGGGCGGCGGGGCCAATGGCGCCTTCACCGCCGGTCTGATCAATGGCTGGACCGCCAGCGGCGCGAGGCCTGATTTCGAAGTGGTGACGGGGGTGTCGACCGGGGCTTTGGCGGCGCCCTTCGTCTTCCTCGGCCCGCGTTGGGATGAGCGTCTCAAGGAGGCCTATACCGGAGGTCAGGCGACCGGCTTGCTGAAAAGCCGGGGCGTGCGGGCTCTGGTCGGATCGGGCGTGTTCAGTGGCGAGCCGCTGCGCCAACTGGTCGAAAGCAATGTCGATGAGGCCCTGCTGGCCGAGGTCGCCGCCGAACACGCCAAGGGGCGGTTGCTGCTGGTCGCCACCACGGATCTGGACGCCCAGCGCGGCGTAATCTGGAACATGGGCGCCATCGCCGAGCGCGGCGGACCGGAAGCCCTGTCGCTGTTCCGCGACGTCCTGATCGCCTCGGCCAGCATTCCCGGCGCCTTTCCGCCGGTCATGATCCGCTCGCAGGGGCAGGGCGCGGTGTTCGAGGAAATGCACGTAGACGGCGGGGTGATGAACCCTTTCGTGGCCCTGCCGCAGATCATGTGGAATTGGGACGATGTGGCCGGGGTGTTTCAAGGCGCGCGCATCCATGTCGTAGTCAACGGCAAGGATGCGCCACGCTTTGCCGTCACCCGCGACGCCGCCATCCCGGTGCTGACCCGCAGTCTGGACGCGGTTCTGGGCGGCCAGCTGCGCGCCACCATCGCCGCCAACCGCGCCTTCGCCAGCCGCAATGGTCTTGAGTTCCACGTCGCCGCCATCCCCGAGGATTTCGACGGCGCCAACAGCCTGGATTTCAATCAGGCCTCGATGCAGGCCGTCTATGACCTGGGCTACGCGCTGGGGCGCACCGGCGAGGCGTGGAAGTAGGCTTGCGTCCGCAAGTGGCGCGGTTCTCCTCGATCTTCACAGGCTGTGGAAAACACAACCGGGGATGGCCATGTCTGACGACGCGGCGGCCCTTCCCCTCGTCGTCGCGCCGGAGTGTCTGAAGACGTGCGTTTCGACGATCGTTTCCTTGAAGAACTGAAGGCCCGCCTTCGGCCGTCCGACGTGATCGGGCGGACGGTGAAGCTCAAGCGTCAGGGACGCGAGTATGTGGGCCTCAGCCCCTTCTCCAAGGAGCGGTCGCCCAGCTTCTTCGTCAATGACGACAAGGGCTTCTTCCACGACTTCAGTTCCGGCAAGCACGGCGACATCATCAGCTTTCTGCAGGAGACTGAGCGGCTCAGCTTCGTCGAGGCGGTGCAGCGGCTGGCGGGCGAGGCGGGGATGCAACTTCCCGCCGAGGACCCGCAATCGGCCGAGCGCGAGGCCAGGAAGCAGGGCCTGACCGACTGGATGGACCTGGCCCAGAAATGGTTCGCCGCCAATCTGCGCCGCTCGGTCGGCAAGGCGGCGCGCGAATATCTGGAAAAGCGCGGCCTGCCCGAGGACCAGTGGGAGCGTTTCGGCCTGGGCTATGCCCCCAACGACCGCGAAGGCCTGAAGAACGCCCTGATCCAGCGCGGGGCGCGGCCCGGCGATCTGGTCGAGGCGGGGATGCTGATTTCGCCCGACAGCGGCGGTGCGCCCTATGACCGGTTCCGCGACCGGCTGATGTTCCCCATCCTGGACGCGCGCGGTCGGATCGTCAGCTTCGGCGGGCGGGCCATGAACCCCGACGACCGGGCCAAGTATCTGAACGGGCCGGAAAGCCCGCTGTTTCACAAGGGCGCCACCCTCTACGGCCTGCCCGAGGCGCGCCGCATCCTGGGGGCCGAGAGCCGGGGCGAGCAGGGCATCATCGTCGTCGAAGGCTATATGGACGTCATCGCCTGTCAGCGCGCGGGCCTGCCAGCCGTCGCGCCGATGGGCACGGCCCTGACCGAGGAGCAGATGGAGCGGCTGTGGCGGGTTTCAGCCGAGCCGGTGCTCTGCTTTGACGGCGACGCGGCGGGGCTGCGGGCCGCCTATCGCTCGATCGAGCGGTCGCTGCCGTTGCTGAAATCGGGCCGGTCCTTCCGTTTCGCCCTGCTGGAGGCGGGTCAGGACCCGGACGACATCCTGCGCGACAAGGGGGCGCCGGCCCTGCGTCATGCCCTCAGCGAGACCCGCCCCTTCATCGAGGTCCTGTTCCGCCGGGAGGCCGAGGCCGAGCCGCTGGACACGCCCGAGCGCAAGGCGGGACTGAAGGGGCGGCTGCGTCAGGCGGCCTCGGCTATTCAGGACAAGGACCTGGCCGAGCAATACCGGCGCGACCTGTTCGAGCGCTTCGACGCCCTGTTCCCGCGTCAGTCTCAACAGCAGCAGGGCCAAGCCTTCCAGCAAGGCGGGGGACGCCCCGGTCCGGGCGGGCGCTGGCGCGGTCCGCCGCCCAAGCTGGGCCAGACGGCCGAGGGCGCCCAGGCCATGCAGGCCCTGTTCCGCTCCATTGAGCCGGTGGCGGCGGCCCTGGCCCATGGCGCGGTCGATGATCCCGAGCGGATGGACGACCATCTGGAGGCCATCGCCCGGCACGGATTCGGCGACCCGGCGCTGGACGGGCTGGCGCAGGAACTGGTCCGGTTACGGTTTTCGGGCCAGAGCCTTGACTCTGCCGCGATCCGACGCCATCTGGCCCACTCGGGTCATGATGCCTTGATGCACGAGGTCGAGAAGGCGGCGGCAAAGTCCGGCGCGCCATTCCTGGCTGCAGACAAGCCCCTCGGCGAGGCGAGGATCCGGTGGTCGCAGGCGTTCGACGCTCTGACCCGCGTAGCGGCGTTGGAGCAGGCGCTGGCGTCAGCAAAGTCGGGCGCCCATCAGGCGTTCGACAACTCGGCCTTCACCCTGGTGAAAGCCGAGCGCGATGCATTGCGACGGGCCATCAAGACCGGAACGATTTGGGAAGACGCGGCTTCTTCGTAACCAACGAAGTTGTCGGGCGTTGTATTTTCGCCGCAGGGGACTGATCACCCCCGAGCGGTCGTGGAGACAGACTGAATGAGCGCGCAGACCGAGACGCAGGAAACCGAAGCCAATACCGACGGGCCCCTGCTCGATCTGACGGACGCCGGCGTCAAGAAGTTCATCAAGCAGGCCAAGGCGCGCGGCTATGTCACGATGGAGGAGCTGAACAAGGTCCTCCCGTCCGAAGAAGTGACCCCGGACGCCATCGAAGACACCCTGGCCATGCTGTCGGAAATGGGCGTCAACGTCGTCGAGGCCGAGGAAGACGCCGCGGAATCGACCGGCACCGATGTGGCCGCCGCCGCCGAGACGGCCGTCGCCGAGGCCCCGGCCAAGTCCGCCTACGACCGCACGGACGACCCGGTGCGCATGTATCTGCGCGAAATGGGTTCGGTCGAACTGCTGAGCCGCGAGGGCGAAATCGCCATCGCCAAGCGGATCGAAGCCGGTCGCGACGCCATGATCTCGGGTCTGTGCGAAAGCGCCCTGACCTTTGAGGCCATCATGGTCTGGCGCGAGGAACTGGCCAACAACCGCATCCTGCTGCGCGAAGTGATCGACCTGGACGCCACCTACGGCATCCTGAATCCTTCGTCTCTGCCGCACAACCAGCCGCCCGCCGCCCTGCCGGGCGCGGCCCCGGCTGAGGGCGAGGCCGAAAAGCCTGAGAGCGACGACGAGGACGAAGACGACTTCGATGACGGCGGCGGCATGTCGATCTCGGCCCTGGAAGCCGAGCTGCGCGACGGCGTCATGGAGGTTCTGGACGCGATCGCCGCCGACTTCGGCGCCTTCCGCAAGCTGCAGGACAAGCTGGTCGAGGCCCGCCTGAAGGGCGAGGTCCTGAACGCCAAGGACCACAAGGCCTACGAGACCCTGACGAAGACGATCTCGGATCGTCTGAAGACGATGAAGTTGAACAACAACCGCATCGAGGCCCTGGTCGAGCAGCTCTATGCGATCAACAAGCGTCTGATCGGTCTGGAAGGTCGCCTGCTGCGTCTGGCCGACAGCTACGGCATTTCGCGCCCTGAGTTCCTGAAGGCCTACTTCGGTTCGGAACTGGATCCGAACTGGTCGGAACGCATCAAGGAAATGGGCGTGCGCTGGACCAAGTTCAGCGACAATGAAGCGACCCAGATCGCCAAGATCCGCGCTGACATCGCCGCCGTGGCGACCGAGGCCGGCCTGCCGATCGACGACTACCGCCGCATCGTCCAGACGGTCCAGAAGGGCGAGCGCGAAGCCCGTCAGGCCAAGAAGGAAATGGTCGAGGCCAACCTGCGCCTCGTCATCTCGATCGCCAAGAAGTACACCAACCGCGGTCTGCAGTTCCTGGACCTGATCCAGGAAGGCAACATCGGTCTGATGAAGGCGGTCGACAAGTTCGAGTACCGTCGCGGCTACAAGTTCTCGACCTACGCCACCTGGTGGATCCGTCAGGCGATCACGCGTTCGATCGCCGACCAGGCGCGGACCATCCGCATCCCGGTGCACATGATCGAGACGATCAACAAGATCGTCCGCACCTCGCGTCAGATGCTGCACGAGATCGGTCGCGAGCCGACCCCGGAAGAACTGGCCGAAAAGCTGGCCATGCCGCTGGAGAAGGTGCGCAAGGTCCTGAAGATCGCCAAGGAGCCGATCTCGCTGGAAACCCCCATCGGCGACGAGGAAGACTCGCACCTGGGCGACTTCATCGAGGACAAGAACGCCGTCCTGCCGATCGACGCCGCCATCCAGTCGAACCTGCGCGAGACCACGACCCGCGTCCTGGCCTCGCTGACCCCGCGTGAGGAACGCGTCCTGCGGATGCGCTTCGGCATCGGCATGAACACCGACCACACCCTGGAAGAAGTCGGCCAGCAGTTCAGCGTGACCCGCGAACGCATCCGTCAGATCGAGGCCAAGGCCCTGCGCAAGCTGAAGCACCCGAGCCGGTCGCGGAAGCTGCGGTCCTTCCTGGACAGCTGATCCACGAAATAGATAGGGCGGCTCGCAAGAGCCGCCCTTTTTACTTTGGTCTCAGTTTTCGGCGATCAGGTCGAAGCCGGCGAAGATCATGCGCTTGCCGTCGAAGGGCATGTCCATGCCGGCCATGCGTTCGTCCTGCATCAGGGCCTCCCAGGCGGCGTCGCGTGTGGCCTTGTCCGGCCAGGTGATCCAGCCGACGGCCACGCTTTCGTTCGCCTGCAACTGAACGGCCTTCTTGAAGTCGGTCAGCTTGCCGTCGGGCACGTCCTCGCCCCAGGTTTCGGTGACGGCGGTCGCGCCCTTCTCGCGGAAGAAGGGGCTGACCTTGGCCGAATGCTCCAGATAGGCGGCCTTGTTGGCGTTAGGCACCGGGATGACGGTGATGTCTAGGAAGGGCATGGGGCCTCCTTGGTTGGGTTGGGATTGGGCGGCGGTCAGTTCTGGAAGACGGTCTCGAAGCCGCCCCACATCATGCGCTTGCCGTCGAACGGCATGTCCATGTTCGCCATGGCGGGGTCTTCCTGCATCTTGGCCCAGGCGTCGTCGGCGGTCTTCTTGTCGGGCCAGGTCAGCCAGGAGAAGACCACGACCTCGCCGTCTTCCAACTTCACCGACATGGGGAAGCTGGTCAGCTTGCCGTCGGGCACGTCGACGCCCCAGTTCTCCACCTGGGCGGTGGCGCCATAGCCCTGGAACAGCGGCCAGGCCTTGCGGGCGGACTCGATATAGCGGTCCTTGTTCTCGGCCTTCACCGGGGTCAGGAAGCCTGTGACATAGGCCATCTTGGGGTCTCCTCTTTGTTGTTGGCCCCTATCGCTCGCCGCGCGGCGGCTCGCTGCTTGAGGGGCGGGTGGGGATGGTCGGAGCAGGCGGTGATCGTGTCTTGGTCGAAAACGACAGGGCGGGCGGCTTAGCTTGGCTGTTCACCCAATCTTGTCAGCAGCGGCCTCGATGGCGGCGATGTCGATCTTCTTCATCGTCATCATGGCCTCGAAGGCCGCCTTGGCGCGGGCGGGGGTGGGGTCGCTGAAGAAGGCCATCAGGCGGCGCGGGGTGATCTGCCAGTTGACGCCCCAGCGGTCCTTGCACCAGCCGCAGTCGCTTTCGGCGCCGCCGTTTCCGACGATGGCGTTCCACAGGCGGTCGGTCTCGGCCTGATCATCGGTCATGATCATGAAGGAGACGGCCTCGGTCTGCGGGAACATCGGCCCGCCGTTCAGGCCGACATAGGGCCGCCCGGCCAGGGTGAACTCGACCACCAGTTCGGAGCCTGCGGGGCTGGACGGATTGTCGGCGGGACTGGCCGCCACACGATCGATGCGGCTGTCGGGCAGACCCAGTGAGACGTAGAACTCGGCCGCCTTCTTCGCCTGGCCCAGGTCGTACCAGATGCAGGGGATGATCTTGTCGCTCATGACGCCGTCTCCGGTGAAGCCAGACGCTCGGCGACCTCGCCCAATTGATCGGCGGCGGCGCCCCAGCCGGGCTCGAAGCCCATCTGGGCGTGGGTCTGCATGGCCCTGTCGTCCCAGTGGCGGGCGCGGGCGGTGTAACGCGTGCCATCACCTTCGGGTTCGAACGTGTCGATGCGCACGAAGTTCATCTCGCCCGGCTGCGGGATCCAGCCCTCGGTCATGGCGCCGGTGGTGACGATGCGGCGCTCGGGGATCACCTCCAGCACCACGCCGCGATACTCGTGCCGCTCGCCCTCGGGCGACTGCATGACGATGTCGGCGCGCCCGCCGGGGCGCAGATCGTACTCGACCTTGGGCGTGGTCCAGGGGCGGGGCGTGAACCATTCGGTCCCGTGCCGGGTGAAGGCCTTCCAGACCGTCTCGGGCGAGGCCTTGATGAAGCGGCTGACGCT
Source organism: Brevundimonas sp. NPDC090276 (assembly GCF_044772165.1). Taxonomy (NCBI): domain Bacteria; kingdom Pseudomonadati; phylum Pseudomonadota; class Alphaproteobacteria; order Caulobacterales; family Caulobacteraceae; genus Brevundimonas; species Brevundimonas sp. NPDC090276. The sequence goes on from NZ_JBIVYK010000001.1 coordinate 751,318, forward strand.
CAGTTCGAACAGGTCGCTCATGGCTCAGCCGCCTCCGACCTGGGCGGCGAAGGCCTCGGGGCCCTCGGCGGCGGCTTCGGGGTCCATCCACATGACCTCCCAGATGTGGCCGTCGGGATCGGCGTAGCTGCGGCCGTACATGAAGCCGTAGTCCTGCTTGGCGTTAGGGTCGGCCTGGCCGCCAGCCCTGCCGGCGCGGTCGATCACGGCGTCCACGCCGTCGCGGCTGTCTTCCGAGACGCAGATCAGCACCTGGGCCGTCTTGTGGGCGTCGGGGATGGCGCGGTCGGTGAAGCTGGAGAACTTCTCGTGGGTCAGCAGCATGGCGTGGATGGTGTCCGAGAACACCAGGCAGGCGGCGGTGTCGTCCGAGAACATCGGGTTCTTCGTCGCCCCCACGGCCTCATAGAAGGCCACCGAACGGGGCAGGTCGGTCACGGGCAGGTTGATAAAGATCATCTTCGACATGGCGTTCTCCCTCTCTGATGGTGGCAGTCTTGCGTCTCCGTGTTATGTTAGTCAACCATGAAGTTAGAAAAGATAACTAAAGACTCTGTCGGCCGGTCGCGCCGCTACCACGACGCCTGCGGCGCGGCGCACGGGCTCGACCTGATCGGCGAGCGCTGGGCCTTGCTGGTGATACGAGAACTCATGATGGGGCCGAGGCGTTTCAGCGATCTGCGCAAAGACCTCTGCGGCATATCCGCCAACGTCCTGACGCAGCGGCTGGAAGGTCTGGAGGCCTCGGGCATCGTCCAGCGCCGCAAGCTGCCGCCGCCCGCCTCGGTCCAGGTCTATGAGCTGACCGACTGGGGCTATGAGATCAAGCCGGTCTTCATGGTGCTGGGCCGCTGGGCCGCGCGCTCGCCTCTGCACGACCCGACCCTGCCGATCAGCGCGGTCTCGATCATGCAGTCATTCGAGACCATGTTCGACCCGGCGCGCGCGGGGGACGCGACCATGATCCTGGGCTTTGTCCTGGGCGAGGACCGCATGGTTGTGAGCGTGGCCGGGGGGCGGATCGAGGCCCGACGCGGCGAGCCGGAGGAGGCCGAGGTGGTGGTGCGCGCCGCCCCGCCGGTCGTGGCCGCCGCCGTCTATGGCAAGGTTCCGCTTGAGTCGATGGAAGGCGAGGGGGTCATGAGCATCGAGGGCGACCGCACCGTCTTCGCCCGCTTCATCGACTTCTTCCACCTGCCGGAAAAGGCGGGCTGAACCTCTAGAGCCTGAACGGGCGCTTGGGGTCGGGCGCTTCGCCCCCGCGGGGGCGGGTCACCCCTTCGTCGTCGTGCGGGGCGTGGCGGTCGATGTCGCCGCTGTCCAGCGGTCCGCGCCCGGCCGCGAGCTCGGCCCGGGTGGCGTGATCGGTAGCCGGATCGACGCCATAGGCGCCGGTGCGCGCCGGGGCCGGGGCGTCGCCGATGCCGCCGGCGGCCTGATAGCGGCCGACCAGCTCGCCCTTGGCGATGGCGCAGCCCTTCAGCACATTGACCAGCTTGGCCAGGGACGTCTCGGGCGACAGCTCCAGCTTTCTGTCGAGGGCGAACAGCTGGAAATGGTAGTGGTGCGGGGCTGACCCCGGCGGCGGGGCCATGCCCAACCAGCCGTGCTCGCCCCGACTGTTGGCGCCCTGGACGGCGCCGGGCACGGCGGCCGGATGCGGTCCCTGCGGGATGTCGGCGGGCAGGGCGGTGAGGTCGCCGGGGATGTTCCACAGCATCCAGTGCACGCTGGCGCTCTCGCCGGGGGCGTCGGGGTCCTCGACGATCAGGGCGTAGCTCTCGGCCTCCAGCAGCCCGCTCCAGGCCAGGGGCGGCGAGGTCGCGTCGCCCGTCTGGCTGTGCTCGGCGCTCATCCAGCCGTCGACGTCCACGGCGTCCGAGGTCATCGCCAGGCTCAGGCTCTGATAGGGGGTGACCCTGGCGAAGGTGAGGGCTTGTCCCGAAGGGCCGGGGTGCGACTGGGCCATGCTTGATCTCCCTGCGAGGCGCAGGGAGGAAACGTGCGGCGCCGGGGATTGTTCTCGGTTCGGCTCGGACGCCTGCTTCAGCCGGTCAGGCTCAGACCAGAATGTCCAGCAGCGTCCCCGTCATCTCGTCGGCCGTCCGCGCCACGGCGGCGTTGGCCGAGAAGTCCTGTTTGGCGCGGATCTGCTCGACCGCCTCGACCGCCAGGTTGTCCAGCGAACCGCTGGCCGTGCGCCGGGCGCTGGCCTCGAAACGGTTGGCGGCGTTCTGCATTCCGGCGGCGGCGATGCTCAGGGGCGGGATCGTCATGATCGGTCTCCGGGACGAAAATCGAACTCTGCGGACGGTCAGGATCGTGGCTTTGAGGTCAATGACGCCTGAACAAGCGTGGTGAACGACGGTCTTTTTGCGGAAAACCGCCGCATCGGGGCCGTTATTGGTGTATAGAGACCGCCTCCTCATCGCCCGGCCGGCTGTTCGCCTTGGCCGGGCGCGGTCGTTTCGGCGACCGCCTTGCTCTTTTTCAGGTCGTATATGCCCTTTCCCGCGATCCACCCCGCGCTAGACCGCGCCCTCGTCAACAAGGGCTATGCCGAGCCCACCCCCGTCCAGGCGGCGGTTCTGGAAGCGCAGGGCGAAGCCGACATGCTGGTCTCGGCCCAGACCGGGTCGGGCAAGACGGTGGCCTTCGGTCTGGCGGCGGCTTCGACCCTGCTGGGCGACGCTGAAACCTTCGGGCCCGCCGACGCGCCGCTGATGCTGGCGATCGCGCCGACGCGCGAACTGGCGCTGCAGGTCTCGGCCGAGCTGGAATGGCTGTACGGCGAGTCCAAGGCCAAGATCACCACCTGCGTCGGCGGCATGGACGCCCGCAAGGAAGCCCGCGCCCTGAACTTCGGCATCCACATCGTGGTCGGCACGCCCGGCCGCCTGAAGGACCACATCGACCGCGGCAACCTCGACCTGTCGGCGCTGAAGGTGCTGGTGCTCGACGAGGCCGACGAAATGCTCGACATGGGCTTCCGCGAGGACCTGGAATACATCCTTGAGCAGTCGCCCGAGGATCGCCGCACCCTGCTGTTCTCGGCCACCATCGCCCGCGACATCGCCATGATGGCCAAGCGCTATCAGCGCGACGCCGTGCGCATCGACACCGTCGACCGCAGCCAGCCGCACAGCGACATCGAATACCGCGCCCTGCGCATCGCTCCGAACGAGATCGAGCACGCCGTCGTCAACGTGCTGCGCTTCTATGAGGCGCCCGGCGCCCTGGTCTTCTGCTCGACGCGCGACAGCGTGCGTCACCTGCAGTCGTCGCTGCTGGAGCGTGGCTTCTCGACCGTGGCCCTGTCGGGTGAAATGGGCCAGCGCGAGCGCACCGACGCGCTTCAGGCCCTGCGCGACGGCCGCGCCCGCGTCTGCGTCGCCACCGACGTGGCCGCGCGCGGTCTGGACCTGCCCGACCTGGGTCTGGTGATCCATGCTGAACTGCCGATCAACAAAGCGACCATGTTGCATCGTTCGGGCCGCACCGGCCGCGCGGGCAAGAAGGGCACCTCCATCCTGCTGGTGCCGAGCAGCCGTCGCCGCAAGGCCGAGATGCTGCTGGGCTCGGCGGGCGTCGAGGCGACCTGGGCCGGCGCGCCGACCGCCGACGAAATCCTGGCCAAGGACGAGCAGCGCCTGCTGGCCGCCCCGGTCTTCGCCGAGGAAGGCAATGAGGACGACGCCGGCCTGATCGCCAAGCTGGTCGCCGAGCGCACGCCCGACGACCTGGCGCGCGCCCTGCTGGTCCTGCTGCGCAAGGACCTGCCGGCCCCCGAGGATCTGGTCGATCCGGGCCAGGGCCCGCAGCGCAAGCCGCGGGCCGAGGCCGGCGACAAGTTCGCCGCCGGGGCCTCGCCCTTCGAGCGTCTGCAGCCAGACCAGGTGTCGTGGTTCCGCATGGACATCGGCCGCAACCGCAACGCCGATCCCAAGTGGCTGATCCCGATGATCTGCCGCATCGGCGGCATCACCAAGCAGCAGATCGGCTCGATCAAGACCTTCCCCGAAGAGACCCGCTTCGAGATCGCCAACACTCATGCCGAGGCCTTCAAGAAGCTGGCGGCCATGAACACCAACGAGGCGAACATCACGCCGTCGGAGGCCCCTCATTCGGGCATGTTCAAGGGCGGGACGCGCAATCGCCGTGACGAAGGCGGCGAGCGTCCCTACGCCAAGAAGCCCTTCCGTCGCGACGAGGACGGCGAGGGCGGTCGCCCGCCGTTCAAGAAGAAGCCGTGGCAGCCGCGCGAGGGTGAAGCCGGCGGCGAACGTCCGGCCTTCAACAAGAAGCCCTACGCTCCCCGCGCCGAGGGCGAGCGTACCGAGCGTCCGGAAGGCGCCTTCGCCAAGGGGCCTGGCGCCAAGAAGCCGTTCAAGCCCAAGGCGGACTTCAAGGCCGGCGGCAAGCCGGGCTTCAAGCCGGGCACCAAGCCGTTCAACAAAGCCGGCAAGCCCGGCAAGCGTTTCGACTGACCCCTGATCGCTGACTTGCCCCCGGTTCGATCCGGGGGCAGGCTGCGGCCATGACCGCACGCGATCCGCAGACTGGCCGCGACCCCGGAGGGCGATACGCCTCCTTTTCGGCCTTCTATCCCTACTACATCCACGAACATTCCAACCGGACCTGCCGTCGCATTCACGTGGTCGGGACAGGGCTGGTGATCGCCGCCTTCCTGGCCTTCTGCGTCACCCTGAACGCCTGGTGGCTGCTGGCCATGCCGGTGGTCGGCTACGGCTTCGCCTGGGTCGGGCATTTCTTCTTCGAGAAGAACCGGCCGGCGACCTTCCAATATCCGCTGTGGAGCCTGATGGGCGACTTCCGCCTCTTCTTCGAGACGGTGAGCGGCAGGCGGAAATTCTAACCATGTGACGCCCAGCAAAAAGGCGACCGGATCGCTCCGGTCGCCTTTTTGTCGGTGGACGTCGCCGCCCTTACTTGGAGGCCGTTTCCCAGGCCGGGGGGCAGCCGTCGAAGTCGCCGGCGTCGGCGATGGTCAGGGTCTTCATGTTCAGGCTTTGAGCCTGCTGCATCGAACCGCGGCCGTGGCCGGTGAACAGGTCGATCTTGGCGCCCTTGATCGCGCCGCCGGTGTCGGAGGCGTACCAGTAGCCGTCGTGGACCTCGCCGTTGGCCAGGCGCATGCCGACCGTTTCGCGGATGAACAGCTTGGTGCGGCGCGGGATGACGCGGGGGTCGACGGCGACCGTGCGCATGGCGATCGGACGGCAACCGAGCGAGTCGTTGCCCGTCGCGCCGCCGCCGCCTGCATGATAGAGGCGGGCCGAGGCGCGCCAGTCGGGATCGCCCGCCATCAGCTCGGCCTGTTCGGCGGAGAGGGCGGAGGTGTCGAGGGAACTTTCAGCCGTCGCGGCGGTTTCCATTGCAGCCGTATCGATCGCGACAACGGCTTCATAGGGTTGAGGCTCTCCGGAACCGGAGAAGGCCATAGTCCAGAACATGGCAAGCGCAGCGGCTGTGTTCAGCATCGAACAGACTCAGGAAGCACCGGTCCCGACACGATCCGGCAGCGGGTTTTTGGCTGCCAATTGTGGCGAAAACGTGGCCGTTGAGATCAGGTGCGGCCCTGCATCACGATCATCGTTCGATTAGTCCACAGGTCGATGAGCATATCGCCCAAATGTCACAGCATATGTGGCAGCAACGAAATCAGTATTCGTGCTATATGACTTCTATACTGTTAGGATCAGCTGTCCGGTTAACACCTAAGTCTGGACATGTAACACTTTATTGCGAAGAAAGACTGCGTTTCGGCCTAAGATAACGGCGGCGTGATCGCGCGGCCACGTCGTCGGCCACATGGCTGGAGGCGCGGCCGGGAATGGGATAAGCGGTCGTTTCCCTTCGAATTTTTCCGCCGGTGTCCCCCGATGAAGCGTCAAGTTAAGCGCCTGATGATCTCCGCCGCCGCCCTGATGCTGGTCGCGGCCCCCGCCGTTCAGGTCGACGCCTGGGGCAATACCGGCCACCGCCTGATCGGCGTCGCAGCCATGCGCGGCCTCAGCGACGACCTGCCGGCCTTCCTGCGCACGCCCGGCGCCGTCGCCGACGTCGGCGAGCTGGCGCGCGAGCCCGACCGCTGGAAGGGCGCGGGTCAGCCGCACGACCGCGAGCGCGACACGGCCCACTTCATCGATTTCGACGACGACGGCTTTGCGATGAACGCCAACGGCCCGTCGATCGACGCCCTGCCGCGGCTGAAGTCGGACTTCGACACGGCTTTGGTGCAGGCGGGGATCAAGATCGACGAGGTCGGCTATCTGCCCTACGCCCTGATGGACGCCTATCAGAACCTGGGCCGCGACTTCGCCTACTGGCGTGTGCTGACCGCCGCCGAGGGCCGCGAAATGGATCCCGGCAAGAAGGCCTGGTACCGCGCCGACCGCGAGCGCCGCGAGGCCCTGATCCTGCGCGACATCGGCGTCCTGGCCCACTACGTCGGCGACGGCTCGCAGCCGCACCATATGTCGATCCACTTCAACGGCTGGGGCGACTATCCCAACCCCGAGGGCTTCACCAACTCGCGCCGCACCCACGCCATCTTCGAAGGCGAGTTCACCTCGCGCGTCGCCCGTCTGGACACGGTCGAGGCGGCCATGAGCCAGCCTCAGGTGTCGGGTCTGGACCTGCGCGCCCGCACCGCCGGCTATCTGAAGACGACGCTAGGCACGGTCATTCCCTTCTACCGTCTGGAAAAGGCGGGCGGTTTCCGTGACGCCGACCCGCGCGGCGCGGCCTTCGTCAACGAGCGTCTGGCCGCCGGCGCCTCGGAACTGCGCGACCTGATCATCCTCAGCTGGCGCGAGAGCGGCACGGCCTCCATCGGCTGGCCCGCCGTCAAGGTGGCCGAGGTCGAGGCCGGCACGGTCGACCCCTGGACCTCGATGATCGGCGAGGACTGACTTTCGCGAGACGGCGCGGAGGGGTAGGGGACGCCCATGACTGAACTCACGCCCCCCGTCGTCATCCTCGACAAGTCCCAGATGGCCGAGAACATCGGCGCGGTCGCCCGCGTCATGGCCAATTTCGGCCTGTCGGAATTGCGGTTGGTCACGCCGCGCGACGGCTGGCCCCAGGACCGTGCCTGGGCCACGGCCTCGGGCGCCGACTGGGTGCTGGACGGGGTCAAGGTCTTCGACAGCGTGGCTGAGGCCGTCCACGACCTGAACACCGTCTTCGCCACCACCGCCCGCCCGCGCGAGACGCGCCAGCCGGTGCGCACCCCGCGCGAAAGCGCCCGCATTCTCTATGACGACACGGCGTCGGGGCTGAAAACCGGCCTGCTGTTCGGCGGCGAGCGCGCCGGTCTTGAGACCACCGACATCGCCCTGTGCGCCGGGATCACCACCATCCCCATCGATCCGCGCCACCACTCGCTGAACCTGGCCCAGGCCGTGGCCATCAACGCCTATGAATGGCGCACCCTGATCCTCGACGCCCCGCCGCCGCGCTTCCGCGAGGGCGAGCCGCCCGCGTCGAATGAGCTGCTGGTCGGCATGTACGAACACTTCGAGGCCGAGCTGGAGGCCGGCGGTTTCTTCCATCCGCCCGAGAAGAAGCCGTCGATGAGCCAGAACCTGCGCGTCATGCTGGGCCGCGCCGCCTTCACCGAGCAGGAGGTCGCCACCATGCGCGGCGCCATCCACGCCCTGGCCAAGGGCCGTGGCCGCGTGCTGGCCAAGCTGGCCGAAAAGCGCGCGGCGGAAGACGCGAAGAAGGGCGAGTGAAGCTCGCCCTCATCTACCCGCTCGCCGCCCTGGCCGAGATCGGCGGCTGTTTCGCCTTCTGGGCCTGGCTGAAGCTGGATCGCTCGCCGGTCTGGCTGGTTCCGGGCGTGCTCAGCCTGATCGCCTTCGCCTGGCTGCTGACCCTGGTTCCGACCGAGACGGCGGGGCGGGCGTTCGCGGCCTATGGCGGGGTCTATATCGTCGCCTCGCTGGCGTGGATGGCGCTGGTCGAGAAGACGACGCCGGACCGCTGGGACCTGATCGGCGGGGCGGTCTGCCTGGTCGGAGCGGGGGTCATTCTGTTCGGGCCGCGCGGCTAGAGGGCAGAGAAGAAGAACGGCACGGCCTCGGTGGCGGGGCCATAGACGCCCTCGTCGAACAGGCGCGCGCCCTGCGTCGGCTCCAGATTGATCTCCACTGTCCGCGCTCCGGCCATGCGCGCCGACTGCACGAAGCCTGCCGCCGGATAGACCGCGCCCGAGGTGCCGATGGAGACGAACAGGTCGCAGGCGTCCAGCGCCGCCTCGATCCGCTCCATGGCCAGCGGCATCTCTCCGAACCAGACGATGTGCGGGCGCAAGACCCCCTGCGGATGATGCGGCGAGGCGTGTTGGGCCTCCAGATCACCGGTCCAGTCACAGACGACGCCCGACGCGGTGCAGCGGGCCTTCAGCAACTCGCCGTGCATATGGATCAGCTCGAACCCCGGTGCGGGCGGCGTCTCGACGTGCGCCCGGTCGTGCAGGTCGTCGACGTTCTGCGTCACCAGCAGGAAGTCGCCCCGCCACCGCGCCGCCAGATCGGCCAGGGCGCGGTGCGCGGCGTTGGGCTGAACGCGCGCCAGGTGTCGCCGCCTCTGGTTGTAGAAGTCTTGCACCAGGGCCGGGTTCGCCGCGAACCCCTCGGGCGTCGCCACCTCTTCGATGCGATGCCCCTCCCACAGGCCGTCCGAGGCGCGGAAGGTCGGCAGGCCGGATTCCGCCGAGACGCCGGCGCCGGTCAGGACGACGAGGTTCATGGCTGGGCTCTCCGTTCGCGTCGCTGATGCGCCAGCAGGCTTTCTGAAGCTGCATACTCAGGCGGCAGGTCGAATTTGGCGCGCCGGTCATAGTCGCGCGCGCTCTTGATGCTGCTGGCCCGTATCAACCGCCAGCCGCGCCACCCCATGAAGGCGGCGGAGGCTACGGCCCATACACAGCCGATCAACCAGGCAGGGGCGGGAAGGGGCCCAATGAGCAGATGGAGCGCGATCAGAGGTGCGAACGCGGCGACCGCAATCAGGACCGGCAGGTGAGCGCGTCGAACGAGAAGCGGGCCGAGCTGAACATGCACGGCGGGGTCCGAGAGCCTGACGTCCACCCAGCGGCGGATCTTCAGATAGACCGGGTGGGAACGTGCCATCGGTCTGATCCTATCTCTGTTTCCGGCCGGGCGCCGCCGCCAGCCGCTCGTGCAGCCAGTCGATCATGGCGCGGACCTTGGGCGGGACGTGGCGGGGATGGGGATGGACGGCCCAGACGCCTTCGTCGGGCGGGCGGGCCTCGTCCAGCAGGGAGACGAGGGCGCCCGAGGCCAGGGCCTCGGTCACATAGAAGTCGGGCAGTTGGCACAGGCCCAGCCCTTGAAGCGCCGCGTCCAGCACCGCCGCGCCGGAGTTGCAGCGCCAGCGGCCGGAGGGACGGAGCGTCACCTCACGCCCGGCCTCGGTGAAGCGCCAGTGCTCGGCCGAGCCGATCAGGCCGTCGTGGCTGGCGATCTCGGACAGGTCGCGCGGGGCGCCGCGCCGGGCCAGATAGTCGGGACTGGCGCACAGGATCAGTCGCCGCGAGGCCAGACGCCGCGCCATCAGCCGCGAGTCGGTCAGATGGCCGAAGCGCACCGCCAGATCATAGCCGTCGCCGACCAGGTCGCGCAGGCGGTTATCCAGATCCAGCTCGATCCTCAGTTCCGGATTCTGGCGCGCGAAGGCGTTGACGGCGGGAGCGATGAAGCGTTCGCCATAGGAGACCGAACAGGTCATGCGCAGCAGGCCGCGCGGGGCCTGATCGTCGGGCTGGACGGCGGCCAGGGCCTCGTCGCGTTCGTCGATCAGTCGGCGGCAGCGGGCCAGGAAGTCGCGCCCCGCATCGGTCAGCTCGACCCGGCGGGTGGTGCGATGAAGCAGGCGGGTCTGCAGACGGTCCTCCAGCCGCGCGATCTCGCGGCTGACGGCGGATGTGGACAAGCCCAGCCGCTTGGCGGCAGCCGAGAAGCTGGCCTGTTCGGCGACAGCGGTGAATTCGTCGATCCCGTCCCAGCGGCTCATCGGGACGTTCGATCATGATTGTTGCAGCAGGACAATAATGTTTTGCGGTTGTCGCCGTTTCGGCCAGGCGCGGCGCGGCGTACAAGGGGCGCAAATCCCCTCAAGCAGCGAGCCGCCGCGCGGCGAGCGATAGGGGCCTCCGGAGGATCTAAGATCATGAAAACCCGCGCCGCCGTCGCGTTCGAAGCCAAACGCCCGCTCGAGATCGTCGAGGTCGATCTGGAAGGTCCGCGCGCCGGCGAGGTGCTGATCGAGATCAAGGCGACCGGCGTCTGCCACACCGACGCCTATACGCTGGATGGACTGGACAGCGAGGGCATCTTCCCGAGCATTCTCGGCCATGAAGGCGCGGGCGTGGTGGTCGAGGTCGGGCCGGGCGTGACCAGCCTCGCCGTCGGCGACCACGTCATCCCGCTCTACACGCCGGAATGCCGCCAGTGTAAGTCGTGCCTGAGCCGCAAGACCAACCTGTGCACCTCGATCCGCGGCACCCAGGGCAAGGGCCTGATGCCGGACGGCACCTCGCGCTTTTCCTACAAGGGTCAAGCCATCGCCCACTACATGGGCTGTTCGACCTTCTCGAACTACACGGTCCTGCCCGAGATTGCGGTGGCCAAGATCCGCAAGGACGCCCCCTTCGACAAGGCCTGCTACATCGGCTGCGGCGTGACGACGGGCGTGGGCGCCGTGGTCAACACGGCCAAGGTCGAGCCGGGCGCCAACGCCGTGGTCTTCGGCCTGGGCGGCATCGGCCTGAACGTGATCCAGGGGCTGAAGCTGGTCGGGGCCGACATGATCGTCGGCGTCGACATCAACGGCGACAAGGAAGAGTGGGGCCGTCGCTTCGGCATGACCCACTTCGTCAATCCGAAGGACGTTTCGGACGTGGTGGGCCATCTGGTCGAGCTGACCGGCGGCGGCGCCGACTACACCTTCGACTGCACCGGCAACACCGTGGTCATGCGTCAGGCGCTGGAAGCCTGCCACCGCGGCTGGGGCGAGAGCATCGTCATCGGCGTGGCCGAAGCGGGCAAGGAGATCGCCACCCGTCCGTTCCAGCTGGTAACCGGTCGCGTCTGGAAGGGCTCGGCCTTTGGCGGCGCGCGCGGCCGTACTGACACGCCGAAGATCGTCGACTGGTACATGGACGGCAAGATCGAGATCGACCCGATGATCACCCACACCCTGCCGCTGGAACGCATCAACGAGGCGTTTGACCTGATGCATGAAGGCAAGAGCATCCGCTCGGTGATCGTCTTCTAACAAAAAGGGACTGGCCCATGAGTGACTGGAAGCTGCCGTGGACGGGCGCCTGCCTGTGCGGCCAGGTAAGCGTTCGAGTCACCGAGGCGCCGGTCTTCGCCTCGGCCTGTCACTGCCGGGCCTGCCAGAAGCTTACAGGCGGGGCCTATTCGCTCAGTCTGATGCTGCCGGCCTCCGGACTGGAGGTGGAGGGCGAGACCGAGATCGGCGGCCTGCACAATCCTGTGCCGGAGCATCACTTCTGCCCCTCGTGCAAGAACTGGCTGTTCACGCGCGGCATCGCCGGCGGGGCCTTCGTCAACCTGCGGCCCAGCCTGCTGGAGGATGCGGCCTGGGTCGTGCCCTATGCGGACACGGGCGTCGCCGATCACCTGCCGGGGGTCCAGTCCGGCGCCCGTGTGGGTTATCCCGCGTTCCCGCCGGTCGAGGACTATGCGGGCCTTATGGAAGGCTATGCGCGCGACGGCGCCAAGCCGGGCTAGCGGGTCGTCGATAGTCCGTTGCCAAAAGAAACTATATTAGCCTAGCTTGCGGCGCCCGGCGAACCGGTCGGGCGCATCATCGGGAGGAAGACCATGTTCACTCACGTCACCGTCGGCGCCAACGACGTCCAGGCGTCGCACAAATTCTATGACGCGGTGCTTGGCGCTCTGGGCCATCAGCCGGGGACCTTTAGCGATCAGCCCCGACCCGGCGTCTGGTACATGACGCCGCGCGGCATGCTGGGCGTGGTCACGCCGCGCGACGGCGAGGCGGCCTGCCACGCCAACGGCGGCACCATCGGCTTTGCGGCAGCCAGCCCCGAAGCGGTCGTCGCCTTCGCCGAGGCCGGCGTGGCGGCGGGCGGCACGGCGATTGAAGACCCGGCAGGTCCGCGCAGCACGCCCTTCGGCGTCATGCACCTGGCCTATCTGCGCGATCCGTCGGGCAACAAGATCTGCGCCGTTCACCGGCCGGGCTGAGGACTGAGGCGATGAAGAAGGCGGCGACTGCGTCGATCATGGTCGTTCTGGCCGTCATGGGCCTCGCCGCCTGCAATCGCGAGCCCGCGCCCGTGACGGCCGAGGCGCCCGCCGAGGCCTGGGTCGGCAAGGACGTGGTCCTCTATCTGCCCGATCCGGTCATGAAGGCGCGGGTCGAGGTGTCGGCCCTGTCGCCCTACGTCAACGCGGCGACGATCGCGGCCGAAGGCGCGGTGCGCGCCGCCCCGGTCCAGCCCGGCGCCTCGGGCATGTTGCTGCTGATGGTCAAGCCGGGCGGACGGGCGAAGGCCTGGGTCGTCACCGGCGAACCGGCCCCCAACGCCGACACTATCGCGGCGGTGGTCAAGGCGGTTGAGGCCGTGCCCGCGCCTGCGGTGCGCGAGGGACCGATCCTGGTCGGGGTCGGTTTCGAGGCCTGGGGCGGCGGCGCGCCGCCCGCCGGGGCCAGCCCGCCGATCCCGCGTGACTGGTACGCACATTTCTCGAAGGACGGCGGCCGACTGGACGACGCCTTCATGGCCCGCGTCTGGCCCGACTGATTTCTGGAGTTCGAGTGATGGAAACCACCAAGACCCACGCCGTCCACGGCGGGACCCTGCGCTATCTGAAGCACGACAGTGCGACCACGGGCACGCCCATGACCCTGTCGGTTTTTGTCCCGGCAGGAGAGGGGCCGTTCCCGGTCCTGATCTGGCTGTCGGGCCTGACCTGCACCGAGGACAACTTCACCACCAAGGCCGGGGCCTACAAGGCCGCCGCCGACCACGGCGTCATCATCGTCGCGCCCGATACCTCGCCGCGCGGTCAGGGCGTTGCGGACGACGCCGCCTATGATCTGGGCCAGGGGGCGGGATTCTACGTCGACGCCACACAAGCGCCGTGGGCGCCGCATTTCCGCATGGAGAGCTATGTCACGGACGAACTGATCGCCCTGATCGACGCCGAGTTTCCGACGACGAAGACGCGCTCCATCTTCGGTCACTCCATGGGCGGCCACGGGGCCATGACCCTGGCCCTGCGCCATCCCGAGCTGTTCAGGTCGGTCTCGGCTTTCGCGCCGATCTCGTCGCCGACCCGCTGCGCCTGGGGCGAGAAGGCGTTCTCGGCCTATCTGGGCGAGGATCGCGGCCAGTGGGATCGCCACGACGCCGCTCGCCTGATCGAAAGCGGCGCGGCGGCTGGCGTGTTCGACGACATTCTGGTGGATCAGGGCGAAGCCGACCCCTTCCTGACCGATCAGCTGAAGCCGGAACTGCTGGTCGCAGCGGCGAAGGCGGCGGGACAGCGGCTTACCCTTCGGATGCAGCCGGGCTATGATCACTCCTACTTCTTCATGGCCAGCTTCGTGGACGACCACGTGGCCTTCCATGCGACCCGCCTGAAAGCCTGAGACTATGACTGACGCCGCCCCCGACTTCGCCCACGTGGACTTCGACGCGATGTTCGCCGCCCTGTGCAGCGAGGTTGGCTTCTGCCTGCATGACAAGGGTCAGAAGAAGGTCATCGCGGCCATGCCCAAGGGTCTGGACGCGGCGATGAAGGCGGTGCTGGCCGCCGAGGGCGTGGACGAACCCAATGCGCCGGGCGACCTGAAGAAGGCCGTCCGCGACTGTCTCAAGGCCCACGTCCAGCCGCGCTGATCTGATCCTCAGGCGGCGGATGGACGAAACTTCATCCGCATCGGAACGGTGACGCCTTGCGGGGCGGCGTCGCTTCGATAGTGTCCCCTCCCATTGCTTTTGGGAGGAAGCCTCGATGATGGATCGCCGCCGCCTGTTGATGACCGCCGCCCTGGGGGGCGCGTTCGCGGCCTCGGGCGCCGCCCGCGCCCTTGCGCAGACCGCCGACGCCCCTGCCGCCAATCAGGCGGTGGGGCCCGCCTCGGCCCAGTTCCTGGCCCTGCTGGACAAGATCGCCCAGGAGATGATCCTGTCCGATCCCGAGACCCTGACCATGCTGGGCATGGACCGGGGGCCGATGGCCCAGGCCCGCTTCAAGCTGAGCGACCGCTCGCAGGCCAAGATCGACGCCGACAAGGTCAAGTTCAAGGAGGCCATGTCGGCGGTGAAGGCCATCGACAAGCGTCAACTGACGACTACCGAGCAGACCTATTACGACTCGCTGGAGTTCTTCGGCGATACCCTGATGATGGGCGATCGCTTCCCCTACGGCGGCGGCTTCTCGCCTTCGCCCTACACCGTCAGCCAGCTGGGCGGCGCCTATCAGCAGATCCCCGACTTCCTCGACAGCCAGCACCGCATCGAGGCGGCGGACGACGCCGACGCCTATCTGTCGCGCCTGTCCGACTTCGCCAAGGGGCTGGACGACGAGCGGACGCGGATGCAGGCCGAGTTCTCGGCTGGCGCCGTGCCGCCGGACTTCGTCATCGACCGCACCCTGACGCAGATGGGCGCCATCACCGGCACGGCCGCAGCCGACTCGGTCATGACCACCTCCCTGGCGCGCCGCGCGGCCGAGAAGAACCTCCCCGGCGACTGGGCCGCGAAGGCCGAGGCCATCCTGACCAATGAGGTCTATCCGGCCATCCAGCGTCAGGCCGACGCCCTGAAGGCCGTACGACCCGGCGCCACCCACGACGGCGGCGTCTGGCGTCTGCCGGACGGCGAGGCCTACTACCGCTTCGGCCTGCAGTACTACACCACCTCCTCGATGACGCCGGACGAGGTGCATCAGATGGGGCTGGAGCAGGTCGCCGACATTTCAAGTCGCGCCGACGCCCTGCTGAAGGCGCAAGGCCTGACGCAAGGCACGGTCGGCGAGCGCATCGCCGCGCTCGGCAAGGATCCGCGCTTCGTCTATCCGAACACGGACGAAGCCAAGGAAGAGCTGATCAAGGAACTCAACGTCCAGATGGTCGCCATGCAGGCGCGCATGCCGGAATACTTCGGCCGCCTGCCCAAGTCGCCCTGCGACATCCGCCGCGTGCCCAAGGCCATCGAGGCCGGGGCGCCGGGCGGCTATTACCAGTCGCCGGCCCTGGATGGTTCCCGTCCGGGCGCCTACTACATCAACCTGCGCGACACGGCGGAATGGCCCAAGTGGACCCTGCCGACCCTGACCTATCACGAGGCGGTGCCGGGCCATCACTTCCAGATCGCCCTGCAGCAGGAGCAGCCGGACACGCCGCTGCTGATGAAGGTCATGGGCTTCTCGGCCTATTCCGAGGGCTGGGGCCTGTATTCGGAACAGCTGGCCGACGAGATCGGGGCCTATGAGAACGATCCCTTCGGCAAGATCGGCTACCTGCAGTCGCTGATGTTCCGCGCCGCGCGTCTGGTCGTCGACTCGGGTCTGCACCACAAGCGTTGGAGCCGCGAGCAGGGCATCCGCTACATGGTCGACACCCTGGGCGATCAGGAAACCAGCATCGCCACCGAGGTCGAGCGCTATTGCGTCTGGCCAGGCCAGGCCTCCAGCTACAAGGTCGGTCACACCACCTGGGTTCGCCTGCGCGAAGACGCCAAGCGCCGTCTGGGCGCCCGCTTCGACATCAAGGGCTTCCACGACACCGGCCTGAACCTGGGCGGGGTGCCCCTGACCGTGCTGGAGCGGACCATGAACGCCTGGACGCCGGCCTGATTTTTTTGAAGCACGGGCGCGCCGGCTCGAAGACAGTATGCGTAGATGAGGGGGCGCGCGGCGTCGCGTCCGGCTCTCTGGGGAGTTTAGACCATGATTGACCGCCGCCGCCTTCTGCTGACCGCCGCCGCCACGGCCGCGGTCGCCCCCTCGCTGGCCCACGCCGCAAGCAATGACGCCGATGCGCGGCTGAACGCCCTGCTGGACGGCTGGTTCGAGGCCGACGTGGACGACAATCCCGAATACGCCACCAACCTCGGCCTGGATCGCGGCGCGCGCTCCGGCCTGTCGTCCAGGCTGACGGCGATCAGCCCGGACGCCATCCGCCACGACCGCGACAAGGCCATCAGCCGTTGGGCTGTGCTGCGAGCCTTTGACCAGACGGGGCTCAGCGAAGCCGGCGCCCTGAACTACGCCATCGCCGCCTTCGGCCGCGAGACTTCGGCCGAGACCTCGGCCTTCGCCTATGGCTCGGGGCCGGGCCGTCCGTCGCCCTATATCGTCACCCAGCTGTCGGGCGCCTATTTCGAGACGCCGGACTTCATGGACAACCAGCACCGGGTCGAGGACGCGGCGGGGGCCGAGGCCTTCCTGTCGCGGCTGGAGGCCTTCGCCGGGGTGCTGGACGGCGAGACGGACAAGGTGCGCGAGGACGCCGGCCTGGGCGTCATCCCGCCGGACTTCATCATCGACCGCATGCTGCCCCAGGTCCGCACCCTGCGCGACACGCCCGCCGCCGACCTGGCCATGGTCAAGTCGTTGGTGAGGAAGACCACCGCCCTGAACCTGTCAGGCTATGACGCCCGCGCCGCCGCCATCGTCGACCAGAAGGTCAAGCCTGCCCTGGCTCGCCAGATCGCGGCCCTGGAAGCCATCCGTCCGCAGGCGTCGCATGACGCCGGCGTCTGGCGTCTGCCTGACGGCGAGGCCTTCTACGCCAATGGCCTGAAGTCCAACACGACCACCACCCTCAGCGCCGCCGAAATCCACAGGATGGGCAAGGAACAGGTGGCCGAGATCAGCGCCGAGATCGATCTCATCCTGAAATCCCAGGGCTATACGCAAGGCACCGTCGGCGAGCGCATTCAGGCTCTGAACAAGGACCCGGCGCAACTCTTCCCCAACACCGACGCGGGCAAGGAAGAACTGCTGGTCTGGCTGAACCAGCTGGTCGCCGAACTGGAGCCGAAACTGCCGTCCGTCTTCGGTCGTCTGCCGAAATCCCACGTCGAGATCCGTCGCGTGCCGGTGTCGATCCAGTCGGGCGCGCCGGGCGGTTACTATCAGGGGCCGCCGCTGGATGGCTCGCGTCCGGGCGCCTACTACATCAACCTGCGCGACAGCGGGAACTGGCCGAAGTTCGCCCTGCCGACCCTGACCTATCACGAGGCCTCGCCGGGCCACCATCTGCAGGTCGCCCTGCAGCGCGAGTCGGGCGAGCTGCCGCAGTGGCGCCGGGCGGGCGGCTTCTCGGCCTACAACGAAGGCTGGGCCCTCTACGCCGAGGCGGTCGCGGCCAATGATCTGAACGTCTATGCCGACAATCCGCTGGGCCGCGTCGGCTTCCTGATGTCCTACCTGTTCCGGGCCGTGCGCCTGGTGGTCGACACCGGCCTGCACTCCGAGCGCTGGAGCCGTGAACAGGCGGTCGACTATATGGCGGCTTCGGGCGCCAAGCCGCTGGACGCCTCGAACAGCGAGATCAACCGCTACACCGTCTGGCCGGGGCAGGCCTGCGCCTACAAGGTCGGCCACACCGTCATTGCCCGGCTGCGAGCCGAGGCGGAAAGCCGCCCCGGATTCGACCTGCGCGCCTTCCACGACAAGGTGCTGATGAACGGCTCGCTGCCGCTGGCGGTGCTGGAAGCCCAGATGCGCGGCTGATCCCGCCTGTCGCAAATGAAGTTCGGCCCGGATGTTCGCATCCGGGCCGTTTCCATATCAGCGGCTGCGCCAGGTGGTCGACCACAGCGCCGACGGCACGCCCCAGCACTCGCGCATCTCGGTCTCGGACGTCAGGGCGAAGTCTCGTCCGGTCCAGGTCCAGAGGGTTTCGACGCCGCAGTCGCCGACACCGCGCCCCTTGTTGAAGGCGCTCAGGGTGCGGCTGGCCGGTTCATAGGCGCCGTTGACGACTTCGTCGGTCGGCTCGCGCGAGGTGGGGAAGCGCACCGGACGGGGATCGGCGCCGTTCGGTCCGGTCACGAAGTAGCGCAGCCCGAAATTATAGGCCCCGACGAAGCAGGGCACGCCCCACAGTTCCTGAGCGGGGGACAGGCGGTCCACCGTGATTTCGCGCTGCAGGTCAGGGTTGAAGGTCGTGTCGGCGCGGCATTGGCGGACGTCGGCACGAGCCTCGAAGGCCGCGGGCAGGGCCGGTCGGGGCAGGCTGGTCTGGGCGACGGCGGGGGCGGGCGCGACGACCGGCAGGGGAGGCGCCGCAGGGACGGTCGAGGCGGGTTTCGCGCCACGCCGCATCAGGGCCGTGGTCGTGTTCAGGCGGCCCTGACGCTCGTCGATCCACAACAAGGCGGCCGCCGCGCCCGAGGGCGACAGGGCCACATCGTCGCCGAGCGTCAGGCGACGCCCCTTGGCGAGGGCGTCGATGACCTCGGGCCCAGCGTCGCGAATGACGCCCTGGCTGGCCTCTGACCCTTCGATCGGCAGGTCGGCGAGGGCAAAGCGGCGTCCGTCGACGCTCAGGGCCAGCCCGTCGGGACCCGCCGCCCGGTCGACCAGGCCCGCGGTGATCTGGGCTCGGGCGGCGGGCCCGGCGTCCAGCGCCACCCGGATCCAGCCGCCGTTCCCGTCGACCGCCGGGCCGAAGGCGACGCAGGTGTTGGCGTTGTCGCAGACGGCCAGCCAGTCGCGGAACTTGCGGGTCTCGGGCCTGATAGTGGCCCTGGACGATGTCGTGGCCGCTGCGGAGGCCGATCCGGCGGGCGCATCCGGCGCAGCGGGCGACGTCGCGGCCCGCTCGTCGGGCTGACAGGCGGCGAGGAGAAGGGCGGGCAGAAGCAGCAGGCGGCGAGGCGTCATGGGGCGGTCCTGGAAGCGGTCCTGACAAGGCGGCGAGGACCATGAGCGTCGGAATGCGGCTTCGGTTCAACCCCCGGGTTCGCGGGAGTGACGCGTGGGACGTCGTGCGCCTTTGCACCCGCGCGCGCGTCTCGCTATACCGCCCCCACGATATTCCTTCCCTGAGTTAGAGACAGAGGCAGAGCATGGCCAAGATCAAGGTCGCCAACCCCATCGTGGACATCGACGGCGACGAAATGACCCGGATCATCTGGCAGATGATCAAGGACAAGCTGGTCTTCCCCTATCTGGACCTGGACCTCGACTACTACGACCTCGGCATGGAAAACCGCGACGCCACCGACGACCAGGTGACGATCGACGCGGCCAAGGCCATCCAGAAGCACGGCGTCGGCGTCAAGTGCGCCACCATCACGCCGGATGAAGCCCGCGTTCAGGAATTCGGCCTGAAGAAGATGTGGAAGTCGCCGAACGGCACCATCCGCAACATCCTGGGCGGCGTCGTCTTCCGCGAGCCGATCATCTGCTCGAACGTGCCGCGTCTGGTGCCGGGCTGGACCCAGCCGATCGTCGTCGGCCGTCACGCCTTCGGCGACCAGTACAAGGCCACGGACTTCCTGGTCCCCGGTCCGGGCAAGCTGACGATCAAGTTCCAGGGCGAAGACGGCCAGGTCATCGAGCACGAAGTGTTCGACTTCCCGTCGTCGGGCGTCGCCATGGGCATGTACAACCTGGACGACTCGATCACCGAGTTCGCGCGCGCCAGCTTCTCGTTCGGCCTGCAGCGCAACTATCCGGTCTATCTGTCGACCAAGAACACCATCCTGAAAGCCTACGACGGCCGCTTCAAGGACATCTTCCAGAAGGTGTTCGACGAAGAGTTCAAGGCGCAGTTCGACGCCAAGGGCCTGACCTATGAGCACCGCCTGATCGACGACATGGTGGCCGCGGCCATCAAGTGGTCGGGCGGCTTCGTCTGGGCGTGCAAGAACTACGACGGCGACGTGCAGTCGGACATCGTGGCTCAGGGCTTCGGCTCGCTGGGCCTGATGACCTCGGTGCTGATGACGCCGGACGGCAAGGTGCTGGAATCGGAAGCCGCCCACGGCACCGTGACCCGTCACTACCGTCAGCATCAGAAGGGCGAGGCCACCTCGACCAACTCGATCGCCTCGATCTACGCCTGGACGCGTGGTTTCGCCCACCGCGCCAAGCTGGACGACAACGCCGAGCTGGCCGAGTTCGCCGCCACCCTGGAGCGGGTCGTGGTTGAAACCGTCGAGTCGGGCTTCATGACCAAGGACCTGGCCCTGCTGGTCGGCGACCAGCAGTCGTGGCTGACCACCGAGGGCTTCCTCGACAAGGTCTCCGACAACCTGCGCGCCGCCCTGCCGCACATTGGTTAGTGGCGCTACCGCGCTTCGCGCTGCTTGAGCGCGCTCAAGCAGTGAGCCGCCGCGCGGCGAGCGATAGCGCACCAAGAATGAAGGCCCGCTGGAGAAATCCGGCGGGCTTTTTGCTGGGCGCACCCGGGAATTCCGCCAAGGGTTAATGACGCCCTTGAGCCCCCCTTCGAACCATGCCCTTAATGTCGTTGGGGGTTTTCGAGGTCGTTGCACATGTCGCTTACCCGTCGCGTTCGTAAGGCAGGGGAGGGCCGATGAACCAGAAACTGATCATTCGACTGGGGGGCGCCGCCGTGGCGGCCTTCGTCCTGGCCTATGCCGCATCGCCTTTGCTGGCGGCGCGCGCTCTGGTGCAGGCGGCCAAGAGCGGCGATGAGAAGGCCCTGGAACGCCAGGTCGACTTTCCCGCCTTCCGCGCCAGCCTGAAGGACGAGCTGAGCGCCCGCATGGTCGCCGAAATGCGCAAGGATGATCGTCTGGGCGGCCTGTCGGGCCTCGGCATGATGCTGGCCCCGACCCTGGTCGGCGGCGCCGTGGATGCCTTCGTCACGCCGCAGGCCATTTCCATGATGGTGCAGGAGGGCCAGGCGCCCAAGCCTGATCTGGCCAAGGTCGAGCCGGAGGTCGGCCCGAAGCCGGAGAGCAAGAAGGTGCGCCAGTCCTGGGGGTACAGCGATCTCGACACCTTCGCCGTTACCCTGACCCGCGACGACCAGCCGGACGAGCAGGTCTCCCTGCTGATGAAGCGCCGCAACCTGTTCGGCTGGAAGCTGGCGGGGATCGATCTGAGCAGGCCAGAATGACATTGGGGAACTATCCCGGTCCAAGTCGGGATAGAGTTCTGCATGTTATTCAAGCGGTGGGGCGCCAGTGGTGCATGATGTGTTTACGCCAGTCCGCCTTTTGCCCTGCGAACAAGGCTTCTTCAGTGTCCTCAGATGAACGCTGAGTGTACTTGGCGAGGCCGTCGACGAAGAGGCAATATCGCTCGTAGATATCTACTCCATTGCGCCTTGACACAGTAGCTTGCCAATTGACGGTGCCGTCGCGTCGGATTTTTCGGGTGCATCCATCCCAATGGACGCTTGGCACAAAGTCGGCGCGTGCCTGAAGCAGCTCCATGGACTTCGCGGTCCACTGATCCATGATGTAACCGACTTGACCTGTGTTCGGTTGTTGCAGGAAGAAGATTGCTTTCGTGAAATAGGCAGGGCCGGTCCCCTTTATGTTCTCCTTGGAGAACCGGCGGTAGGCCTCCAAAGCGTCGATGTCGCCCATTCTCAGGTCGCGGACGATAGGGAGCCAGCGGCTGCGATCATTCCAGGATGTGCGACCGGAGTTTCTACGCTGGCCGCCCCAGGCCATGATCGTGAGCCAGGCATCCTCGTCGTCCAGATCTGCCAAAACGGAAAAGACGGCATCCCGCGTCTGGGGGGTGTGATGGAGCGTGTTCCTTACCGATCCCATCACGCTTGTGGCCCAGGCGCGAGGCGAGGATGGCCCGGTCCAGTCAGACGGGGCGGCTCGGCCGCCAATCGCCTCAAGGCAACTCTCAAAGACGGCGAGGTGCGCCGGATCGAACGAGAACTCGCAGGCGTGGCTCGGGCCGGTTTCTAGATCGTACATTCCTGAGATGCCCCTCCCTTGTCAGTCGAGCGTTACGTATCGTTGTTCCATATTGTGGAATAAAAAAAAGGCCCGCTTCGTGAGGAAGCGGGCCTTTTGAGTGCATGGGGGCAGGTCCGGGGTTTAGCCCTTCAGCGCGGCTCGGATGGCCTCCAGACCGGCCTCGGCCTTCGACCCGTCAGGGGCGCCGCCCTGGGCGAAGTCGGGCTTGCCGCCCGCGCCCTTGCCGCCCATGGCGATGACGGCGTCGCGGGCCAGGTCGGCCGCATTGACCTTGCCGGCCATGTCCGGGGTGGCGGCGACCGTGATGGCCGCCTTGCCGTCGGTGACGCCGACCAGGGCGACGACGCCCGAGCCGATCTGCTTCTTGAAGTCCTCGGCCACGCCGCGCAGGCCCTTGCCGTCCACGCCGTCCAGGACGCGCGCGATCAGCTTGACGCCGTTGATCTCTTCCGGGGCTGCATTGGCGCCCGCGCCGCCGCCCAGGGCCAGTTGCTTCTTCAGGTCGGCGACCTGCTTCTCCAGCGCCTTGCGTTCCGCGCTCAGGGCCTCGACCCGCGCCGGGACGTCGGCGGTCTGGATCTTGAAGGTCTGGGCCAGCGAGCGGGCGACATTGGCCTGGTCCAGCAGGAAGCGGCGGGCCGCGTCGCCGGTCAGGGCCTCGATGCGGCGGACGCCGGCGGCGACGCCGCCTTCCGACACGATCTTGAACAGGGCGATGTCGCCGGTGCGGTGGACGTGAGTGCCGCCGCACAGCTCGACCGAATAGGCGCCGTCGCCCGACAGGGCGTGGCCCAGGGTCAGGACGCGGACCTCGTCGCCGTACTTCTCGCCGAACAGGGCGACCGCGCCGGCCTCGATGGCGGCCTCGGGGTGCATCAGTTCGGTGGTGGTCGGCAGGTTCTGACGGATGACCGCGTTCACCTCGTCCTCGAGGCGGGCGATCTCCTCGTCGGTCAGCGGGGCGTTGTGGCTGAAGTCGAAGCGCATGCGCTCCGCGTCGACCAACTGGCCCTTCTGGGCGACGTGCGGGCCGAGCACGTTCTTCAGCGCGGCGTGCAGCAGGTGGGCGGCCGAGTGGTTGGCGCGGGTCGTCGGACGCGAGCCCGGCTCGACCGTGGCCGTCACCGTCGCGCCGACCGTCAGGGCCGCGCCCTGGGCCACCTGGACCGTGTGAACGAAGAGGTCGGCGTGCTTCTTGGTGTCCAGAACGCGGCCTTCGCCATTGGCCCAGACGAAGGCGCCCTTGTCGCCGGCCTGACCGCCGCCTTCGCCGTAGAAGGGGGTCTGGTTCAGCACCACCTCGACCACGTCGCCGGCCTCGGCGGCGTCGACAGCCGCGCCGTCCTTGAGGATGGCGACGACCTGGCCTTCGCCGGTCTCGCTGTCATAGCCGGTGAATTCGGTCACGCCGTGCTGGTCGCGAAGGGCCAGCCAGGCGCCGGCCGAGGCCGTCTGGCCCGAGCCGGTCCAGTGCTCGCGCGAGCGGGCGCGTTGCTCTTCCATGGCGCTTTCGAAGCCGTCGACGTTGACCGAAAAGCCGCGACGGCGAGCCTCGTCCTGCGTCAGGTCCAACGGGAAGCCGTAGGTGTCATAGAGGGTGAAGGCCGTCTGGCCGTCCAGCATGTCGCCGGCCTTGAAGCCGGTCGTGGCCTGATCGAACAGGTTCATGCCGCGGCCGAGCGTGGTGCGGAAGCGGATCTCTTCCTGCTTCAGCGTGTCCTCGATAAAGGCCTGGGCGCGGCCCAGCTCGGGATAGGCCTCGCCCATCTCCTGGACCAGGGTCGGCACCAGGCGGTGCATCAGCGGGTCGGCGGCGCCCAGCAGGTGGGCGTGACGCATGGCGCGGCGCATGATGCGGCGCAGGACATAGCCGCGGCCTTCGTTCGAGGGGGTCACGCCGTCGGCGATCAGGAAGGCGGTCGAGCGGAGGTGGTCGGCGATGACGCGGTGCGACGGGGCGCGTTCGCCCTCCGCCTTGGTCGAGGTCAGTTCTTCGGAGGCGTTGATCAGGCTCTTGAACAGGTCGACTTCGTAGTTGGAATGGACGCCCTGCAGGACGGCGGCGATGCGCTCCAGACCCATGCCGGTGTCGACGCTGGGCTTGGGAAGGTCGCGAACGATCTGATCGTTCTCCTTCTCGTACTGCATGAAGACGTTGTTCCAGATCTCCACGAAGCGGTCGCCGTCCTCGTCCGGCGAGCCGGGAGGGCCGCCGAAGATGTGGTCGCCGTGGTCGTAGAAGATCTCGGTGCAGGGGCCGCACGGACCGCTGTCGCCCATGGCCCAGAAGTTGTCGGCGGTGGGGATGCGGATGATCTTCTCGTCGGCGAAGCCGGTGACCTTCTTCCAGATGTCGAAGGCTTCGTCGTCGGTGTGATAGACGGTGACCAGCAGGCGGGCGGGATCAAGGCCGAACTCCTTGGTCAGCAGCCCCCAGGCGCTCTCGATGGCGTGATCCTTGAAGTAGTCGCCGAACGAGAAGTTGCCCAGCATTTCAAAGAAGGTGTGGTGACGCGCGGTGTAGCCGACGTTGTCCAGGTCGTTGTGCTTGCCGCCGGCGCGGACGCACTTCTGCGAGCTGGTGGCGCGCTTGTAGGGCGGGGTCGCGGCGCCCGTGAAATAGTCCTTGAACGGCACCATGCCCGCGTTGACGAACAGCAGGGTCGGGTCGTTCTGCGGCACCAGCGGAGCCGACTGCACCTTCTCGTGGCCGTCGGCCGCGAAGTAGTCGAGGAAGGTGGAGCGGATCTGTTTCAGGCTGGTCATGGCGTATCGCTCTAAGGAATTCGGGCGCGCGGGGAGAATATCGGAACGGGCGTCATATAGGGATTTTGCGCCGAACGCATCACTCGCGCGTGATCGTGCGCGCCGGGGCGTGCTTTTCCGGCCGGGCGGGCTCTAATCGTGCAGGCGGTGCGGCGCGACGATGACGCCGTCCTCGTCGGCGTAGAGCCAGTCGCCGGGGGTGAAGATGACGCCGCCGAAGGCGGTGGGGATGTCGATCTCGCCGACGGCGTCGCGGTCGGCGCGCAGGGGGATGGTCCCGACGGCCTTTATGCCCACCGGCATGGCGTTGATGACTCCGCTGTCGCGGATCGCGCCGTGGACCACGATCCCGGCCCAGCCGTTGTCGATCGCCAGCGTCGCCAGATTGTCGCCGACCAGGGCGCGCTTGAGCGAGCCCCCGCCATTGACCACCAGCACCGCGCCGTGACCCGGCCGCTCCAGCGCCTGACGGACCAGGGCGTTGTCGTCCAGCACGCTGAGGGTGCGGATGGGGCCGTGGAAGGCTGCGACCCGACCGAAGCTGCGGAATGGGATCTGGCAGACCTTCACCTTTTCGGGATGGGCGTCGCAGAGATCGGCGGTGGCGGTGGTCATGGGGGTGGGTCCGTTTGACGCAACTCAGGGGTGTAAAAGAGCGGGTGGAGACTCAAGAATCGTCGTTATGTAAGTGGGCCTGGGGGGCCCTTCAGGCGTGATATCTCGAGGAGATCTGGCATGCGTAAAATAGTCAAACTTGCGGCTGCGAGCCTTCTGGTCACCCTGGCGGCGTCGCCGGCGATGGCGCTCAAGGCGCCGCTCTATGTCTATGCCTATACCTACTATACCGACGCGTCGAAAACGACGGTTGCAGGCTATTCCAGTGATATTTGCTGGGAGTTTGAAGGCCGCGTGTGGGTGCAGACCTTCCAGCACCAGACACCCTACTATGATGCCCAGATAAGCCATGAGTGCCGGGTCGGCGGACCGCTGTAGGGCTTCTCCGAAGTCCTGGCTTCAGACAAAAAAGAGGCCCGCCCGAGATGCTCGGGCGGGCCGGTCTCCGTCCGACCGACCCGCGGGGTCGGTAGGCGGGTCGCGGGTCGACGGACGGAAGCTCTAGAAGAGGGGGATCAGCCCTCCATATCCTGACCTTCGTCGGGCTCGGGCGCGCCCAGCATGTCGTCGGCGATCTTGGACGTGGACTGGCGCACGGCCTTCTCGATGGCGAGGGCCATGTCGGGATTGTTCTTGAGGAACTCCTTGGCGTTCTCGCGGCCCTGACCGATGCGGGTGGAGTCGTAGGAGAACCAGGACCCCGCCTTCTCGATCACATTGGCCTTGACCCCCAGATCGATGATCTCGCCGATCTTGGAGATGCCTTCGCCGTACATGATGTCGAAGATGACCTCGCGGAACGGCGGGGCGACCTTGTTCTTGACCACCTTGACGCGGGTGGTGTTGCCGACGACCTCGTCGCGGTTCTTGATCGCGCCGGTGCGGCGGATGTCGAGGCGGACCGAGGCGTAGAATTTCAGCGCATTGCCGCCCGTCGTCGTTTCCGGCGAGCCGTACATGACGCCGATCTTGTGGCGGATCTGGTTGATGAAGAGGACGATGCACTTCGACTTGGAGATCGAGGCCGTCAGCTTGCGCAGGGCTTGCGACATCAGACGGGCCTGCAGGCCGGGCAGGCTGTCGCCCATCTCGCCTTCGATTTCAGCGCGGGGCGTCAGGGCGGCGACGGAGTCGACCACCACGATGTCCACGGCGCCCGAGCGCACCAGGGTGTCGACGATCTCCAGCGCCTGTTCGCCGGCGTCGGGCTGCGACACCAGCAGGTCGTCGAGGTTGACGCCCAGCTTCTGGGCGTAGACCGGATCGAGCGCGTGCTCGGCGTCGACGAAGGCGGCCACGCCGCCCTTCTTCTGGACCTCGGCCACGGTGTGCAGGGCCAGGGTGGTCTTGCCCGAGGATTCAGGGCCGAACACCTCGATGACCCGCCCGACCGGCAGACCGCCGATGCCGAGCGCCATGTCCAGTCCGAGCGAACCGGTCGAGACGCTCTCGATTTCGTTCACCTGCCCGGCCTTGCCGAGCTTCATCACCGAGCCCTTGCCGAAAGCGCGATCGATTTGCGCGATCGCCGCCTCCAGAGCGCGTTGCTTTTCGCCGTCTTCTTTACCCACGAGCTTCAATGCCGCCTGTGCCATTGGTTTTCTCTCCCTTGCCATGATTCCATTCTGGGCTTTGGGAGAGACCCGCCAGGACCCGCTCCCTCTGTGAAACGGACTATGTGCATGGTTTGTTCTGGTTCACAAGATGTTCTCATTTGGGGCGTGAGAACAAAATGCGATCTACGACCGTTTCTGACGTGACTTACGCCCGGTCCAGAAGGGGCGTGCGTCGTGGAAACGCCCGCAGGCCTTGACTGCGGCGGTCAACAACGCGGCCTCGTCGCGCTCACGTCGGCCGATGACACGCCCGACGGCGAAGGCGATGTCGGCGTCGTCCAGAGCGGCCTCGCCGGGGATCCGGTCGCGCGCCACGGCCAGATCGTTCAGTTCGCCGAGCCTGTCCTGCAGCCGTTCCAGAGATTTCAGATAGCGGGCGCGGCGGCGAGCGGCGGGAAACAGGTCGGCGAAGAACTCGGCGGCGTAGCGCAGACGCTTGGCGCGGATGCGCAGGTGGTGGCGGGCCTCGGCGTCCAGTTCGGCCAGGTCACGAGCGCGATGTTCGACCTGACGGTGCAGCCGGCTCAGGGCCTCGACGGCGAAGGGGGCTAGGGGTCCGTCGGGCAGGGCGGCCGCCTCGATCCAGGCGGTCGTCTCCAGCATCAGCAGGGCGTAGCGCGGCGAGGCGATGGCCGCCAACACACGGTCATAGGCCTGTCCCCGCGCGGTCAGCAGATGACGCCCCAGCGGCGCAAGGCCCGGCGACGGGGCCGCCAGCGCCGTCGGATGAAAGACGTCGCGGATGAAGACGTCCAGATCACGGGCGGCGTCGGCCTCGCGCGCCAGCCATTTCAGTTCGGTCTCGACGCGTTCACGCTCAGGCTCGGCCAGCAGGGGCTTGAAGGCGCCGACGGCGGCGCGCAGGCGGCGCAGGCCCACCCGCATCTGATGCACGGCCTCGGGGCGGCGCACGACCCGCAACAGTTCGGCGTTGGCCGAAACCTGGGACAGACAGGCCATGGCGATGCGCCGAAAGGCCGTCGCCGTCGTCGCGTCGGGCGACAGGGGCGTGGCGACGGCGCGGCGGGGAGCGCGGCTCTCGCCGTCGGCCAGCCGCCAGCCGCGCTCGGCCTTGCTCTCGAACACCGGGACGATGGCCAGGTCACGCGCCAGCCTCCGGGCGAGGCTGAACAGGGCGGCGGGTTCGCCTGCCTTCAACTCGAGCTCCAGTTCGTAGATGGGCTCACGTTTCTCGCCCGCCGAAAGGTCGCCTGCGTCGAAGGCGACCTCGATCCGGGCACCCGCCCAGTCGACCATGCGGATGCGGCGCACGACGGTTGTGGCGAAGCGAGGCGACAGGTCGCCGCGGCGGCCCCTCAGCAACCTGTGCGCGGGCGTGGTCTTGAGCGCGGCGAGGTCCAGCGCCTCTGTGGGGACAGGAACCTCCCATTCGTCGCGGGCGGTCTGGCCGGGGGCGGTCTGGCGCTTCAGGGTCTGGACGAAGCCGTCGGGCGTCGTCCGCACCCGCAGGCCGCATCCGGCCGCGCGCAGGACGCCGTCGGGGGTGTCGAAATAGACCGAGCGCAGGGATTGGCTGGTCTGGGGGCCTTGCAGCGCCGGGTGTCCCGACAGGCGCACGACCGCGCCTGGTCCGAGGCGGAACTTCAGCTCGGTTTCGGTTGCGGGCGAAGCCATGCCGTCATTCTAGGCCCCTCGCCGTCATCCCGGAAGCGGCGAAGCTGGAGTCCTCAGTCCCGCGCCACCTGGAAGCCCGCAAACGACTGGCTGACCGGCATCAGCTCCAGGGCGTTGACGTTCAGGTGGGGCGGCAGGGTCGCGACCCAGAACAGGGTCTCGGCGATGTCCTCGCCCGTCATCGGCCGGGCGCCGTCATAGAGGGCGTCCGACGCCGCCTGATCGCCGCTGGTGCGGACCAGGGTGAACTCGGTCTCGGTCATGCCGGGCTCGATGGAGGTGACGCGCACGCCCGTGCCGTGCAGGTCCGACCGCAGGCCCAGCGAGAACTGGCGCACGAAGGCCTTGGTGCCGCCATAGGCGTTGCCGCCCTTGTAGGGATAGGTGGCGGCCACCGAACTGATGTTCAGAATGGCGCCCTTGCGCGCGATCAGGCGCGGCAGCAGACGGCGCGTGATGGTCACCAGGCCGGTGATGTTGGTGTCGATCATCTGACGCCACTGGTCCAGATCGGCGTCCTGGGCGGCGGCGGTCCCCAGGGCGAGCCCGGCGTTGTTGATCAGGACGTCGATGTCGCCAAAGCCTTCGGGCAGGGCGTCCAGCGCGGCGTCGATGGCGGCCTCGTCGCGGATGTCGAAGACGAGGGGATGGACCACGTCCGCGCCCAGTTCGGCGACCAGTTCGTCCAGACGCTCGGCGCGGCGGCCGGTGGCGATGATCTTCCAGCCCGCCGAGGCGAAGCGGCGCGCCGCAGCCTGTCCGATGCCTGCCGTGGCGCCGGTGATGAGGACGGTTCCGCTCATGGTCTGCTCCTGTTCGCTGTCGGGGCTGTCTAGCGCCGCCGTGGCTCAGGCTCAAATGACGAAACGGCCGACGCCCCCTTTCAGGAACGCCGGCCGCTTGCTCCGGGGAGAGCAGGGGAGGGTCGTCAGGCGGCCCGGTTCTTCACCAGGTCGTCGACGACCGAAGGGTCGGCCAGGGTCGAGGTGTCGCCCAGGGCGCCGATCTCGTTTTCGGCGATCTTGCGAAGGATGCGCCGCATGATCTTGCCGGATCGGGTCTTGGGCAGGCCCGGCGCCCACTGGATGACGTCGGGGGCGGCGATGGGGCCGATCTCGAGCCGGACCTGGGCGACCAGGGCCGTGCGCAGTTCGTCGGTCGCCACGATCCCTGTGTTCAGGGTGACATAGGCGTAGATGCCCTGACCCTTGATGTCGTGGGGGAAGCCGACGACCGCGGCCTCGGCCACGGCCTCGTGCAGGACCAGGGCGCTTTCCACCTCGGCCGTGCCCATGCGGTGGCCGGAGACGTTGATGACGTCGTCGACCCGGCCAGTGATCCAGTAGTAGCCGTCTTCGTCGCGGCGGCAGCCGTCGCCGGTGAAATACTTGCCCGGATAGGTCGAGAAATAGGTCTCGAAGAAGCGCTGGTGGTCGCCATAGACCGTGCGCATCTGGCCCGGCCAACTGTCGGTGATGCACAGGTTGCCCTCGGTCGCGCCCTCCAGAACCACCCCTTCGGCGTCGACGATCTGCAACTCGACGCCGGGCAGGGGCTTGGTGGCCGAGCCGGGCTTGAGGTCGGTGGCGCCGGGCAGGGGCGAGATCAGCACCCCGCCGGTTTCGGTCTGCCACCAGGTGTCGACGATGGGCAGGCGGCCTTCGCCGACCACCTCGTGATACCAGCGCCAGGCCTCGGGATTGATCGGTTCGCCGACGCTGCCCAGCAGACGCAGGGACTGGCGGCTGGTCGCCTTCACCGGCGCGTCGCCTTCGCGCATCAGCGAGCGCAGGGCGGTGGGGGCGGTGTAGAAGATCTCGACCTGATGCTTGTCGATGACCTGCCAGAAACGGCTGACGGTCGGATAGTTGGGCACGCCCTCGAACAGCAGGGTCGTGGCGCCATTGGCCAGGGGGCCATAGACGCCATAGGAGTGGCCGGTCACCCAGCCCACGTCGGCGGTGCACCAGAAGACTTCGCCGGGACGATAATCAAACACCAGTTCGTGGGTGTAGCTGGCCCAGAACAGATAGCCGCCCGTGGTGTGCAGCACCCCTTTGGGCTTTCCGGTCGAGCCCGAGGTGTAGAGGATGAACAGCGGGTCCTCGGCCTGCATCGGCTCGGGATGGCAGTGGGCCGTGACCTTGGCGGCCTCGGTCTCATAGTCGAGATCGCGACCCTCGACGAAGCCCACATCCGCCCCGGTGTGGCGGATCAGCAGGACGCCGTCGACGCCCGACACCTTTTCCAGGGCCTTGTCGACATTGGCCTTCAGCGGGACCTTCTTGCCGCCGCGGCAGCCCTCGTCGGCGGTGATGACGAAGGTGGAGCCGCAGTCCTCGATGCGCCCGGCGATGCTGTCGGGCGAGAAACCGCCGAAGATGACCGAGTGGACCGCCCCGATCCGCGCGCAGGCCAGCATGGCGTAGGCGGCCTCGGGGATCATGGGCAGATAGATGGTGACGCGGTCGCCTTTGCGGACGCCGTTGGCCTTGAGCACATTGGCCATGCGGCAGACGCGCTCATGAAGCTGGCCGTAGGTGACATGCTCGCTGTCGGTCGGCTCGTCGCCTTCCCAGATGATGGCCGTGTCGTCGGAGCGGTGGGGCAGGTGGCGGTCGATGCAGTTGGCCGAGACGTTCAGCACCCCGTCCTCGAACCAGCGGATGCGGAAGTCGGCCTTGTCGAACGACACGTCCTTGATCTTGGACGGGAAGGTCATCCAGTCGAGGCGCTTGGCCTGCTCGCGCCAAAAGGCCTCGGGTGCCTCGCGCGCCGCGATCCGGGCCGCGTCATAGGCGTCGCGGTCCATGTGGGCGCGGGCGGCCAGGTCGGCGGGGACGGGATAGATTTCCGGATCAGACACGCGCGCTTTCCTCCCAGTTTCTTTTTCTTAGAAGCCGTATTTGGCGAACAGGATCAGACGGGTCATGTCGCCGTCGAGCCCCGACTCCAGCTTGCGGTCAGCGAACATCAGTTCGGCGCCCAGATCAAACGCCGTGACCGGCGACCAGATCAGGTTGGCGTGGATGCTCTGGGCCGACCGGTTGGCGCCGGTCCCGGTCAGAAGCACGTCATTGTCCACCTTCTGCGCCGACCAGATCAGGCTGGAGCGCCAGCCGGGCGTCCAGACGTGGCGATAGGCGGCGAAACCGGCCAGCACGCCGATGGCGTCCAACTGACCCGAGGCGTCCAGCACCGCGTCGTTGGAGAAGTTGAGCCCGACGTAGCGACCGATGCCCTCGCCGCCGGTTACCATCAGGCGGATGTCGTCCTGGGCGCCGACCTTGATCTTGGTCGAGGCCGACAGGCCCCAGCCGACAGCCGTGTCGTCGATGGCGCTGGCCGGGTTCTCATACTTGAGCTGGCGCAGCAGGCCCGCGAACTGCAGGTCGCCCCAGGGGCGGCTGATGGCGTAACGCGCCGTCAGGTCGGGCAGGCTGTTGTCGTCGGCGATGACGCGCGTCCCGCCGCCGAAGGGGGTGACGGTGGTCTCGGGGTTCTCGACTGCGATCGAGAAGGGGCCGCGCGTGTAACGAACCTGAACCTGCCGGGCGAAGACCGTGCCCTCGGCGGCGCCGACGAAGTCCGCCGATTCCGGCAGGACGGCGGTGTTCTGGAAGTTGGTCCACTCCTGACCGATCAGCCAGTTGTCGATGGTGACGAAGGCGCGGCGCAGGGCGGGGGTGGAGGCGCTGGTGATGCGCTGATCGCCGGTTCCGGGCAGGCTCTGGAAGTCCATCTCCAGCCGGGTGCCGACCTTGTGGCCGCCGACCAGACCGTCGGTGGTCAGCCAGAAACGGGTCTGACGGGCGTTGAAGTCCATCGCCGCATCTTCCTCGGCGCCGCCGACCGGGATGGAGCCGGGCAGGTGATAGTCGCGCAGCAGGTCGCCGTTGGCCGGATCGCCGCCGGAATAGCTGGAGGCCGAGGCGTCGACCTTGATGAAGCCGCCGAACTTGACCGTGTGATCGCCGATGCGGAAGCCTTCCTCGCGCGGGGCGGTCGAGACGGGCGTCGGGGCCGGCGCGGCCGGGCGGGTCTCCAGGCGGATGATGTCCTGGGCTTGCGCGGTTTGCTGCGTCCGCGCGGCGGCGACCTCGGACTTCAGGCTGTTCAGCTCGGCCTCGAGCTGGGCGATGCGCGCCTCGAGGGCCGCATTGGCGTCCTGCGCCAGAACGGCGCCGGGGGCGAACAGAAGCGCAGCCGCAGCGGCGCCGCCGAGCAGGCGGGATCTTCCCATGTCATCTTCCTCCCGGGTTCATCTGATGCGAACCTCGAGACGGCAGCATTCCGCGTGAGGGCGGTTTGCGGCCATTAGCCATTGGTCTAGTTTCGACCAAAGTCGAGGCGCGGCATGGTGTCGTCACAGCGCGGCCTCGACCCGAAAAAGAACCGCGCGCGGGAAGGATTTTCATGGATCGCATCGTCGTCGCCGACGACCACCCTCTGTTTCGGGCGGCGTTGAGATCGGCCGTTGAAAAGGCCGCGCCCGGCGCCGTGATTGCGGAATGCGCCAGTCTGGCCGAGGTTCAGACCGCCCTGGCCGAGGCCGCGACCGACCTGCTGCTGCTGGACCTGAAACTGTCGGACAGCGAGGGCATGGCGGGCCTGACCCGCATCCGCGCCGACCATCCGGCGGTGCCGGTCGCCGTGGTCTCGGCCAGCGAGGAGCCGCCGACCGTGCG
Organism: Brevundimonas sp. NPDC090276; assembly: GCF_044772165.1. NCBI lineage: Bacteria > Pseudomonadati > Pseudomonadota > Alphaproteobacteria > Caulobacterales > Caulobacteraceae > Brevundimonas > Brevundimonas sp. NPDC090276. The sequence continues at coordinate 784,623 of NZ_JBIVYK010000001.1, forward strand.
CCGCGCCCTGACCCTGGGCGCCGCCGGCTTCATTCCGAAATCCGCCGCCCTGCCGGTCATGGTGGAGGCTATCAAGGCCATCCTGTCCGGCGACAGCTGGGCCCCCGACGTGGGCGAGGCCGGGGCCGAGGAGGGTGACCTCGAAGCCCGTATCGCCAGCCTGACGCCGTCGCAGCTGCGCATCCTCGAAGGCCTGAAGGCCGGGCGGCTGAACAAGCAGATCGCCTTCGACCTCGGCGTCACCGAAGCGACGATCAAGGCCCACCTGACCAGCGTCTTCCGCAAGCTGGGCGTCCACAACCGGACCCAGGCGGTGATCCTGGCCCAGTCGATCGATCTGGGTTGATCTAGCGCGACAGAAACGCCTTCAGCGCCGCCGGTTTGACCGGCTTGGGCAGCAGGGTGGCGCCCGCCGCCGTGGCGGTTTCCTTCAGCCCCTCGCGGGTGTCAGCGGTGACCAGTCCGATGCGGCGCAGGCCTCGCGCCCTCAACGCATCGACCACCGTCAGCCCGTCCGCCCCGTCGCCCAGATGCAGGTCGACCAGAGCCGCGTCGAACGGTCCCTTGGCGGCGATCCCCTCGGCCACCGACCGCGCCGTGGTCGTCTGCGCCCCCCAGCGGCTCAGCAGCGCGGTCAGGGCGTCGAGGATGGCGGGCTCATTGTCCACGCACAGCACCCGCAGCCCCGCCAGCGGCAGGCGGACGTCGCCCTCGGCGGGGGCGGCGGGAACCTCGCGGGCGGCGGCGCGCGGCGCGCTGACCCGGAAGGTGGTGCCGCGCCCCACCCGTGAAGCCATCGACAGGGGGTGGCGCAGCAGGTCCGACAGCTTCTGCACGATGGCCAGACCCAGACCGGCGCCGGGTTCATCCACCGGGGCGCCGGGCAGGCGCACGAACTCGCCGAAGACGCTCTCGCGGTCCGCGTCGGGGATGCCGCGTCCGGTGTCGCAGACCAGCATCTGCACCGTGTCGCCGTCGCGCCGCGTCCCGACCAGAACCCGGCCCCGGTCGGTGTAGCGAATGGCGTTGCCGACCAGGTTCTGCAGCATGGAGCGCAGCAGGTCGTGGTCCGAGGCGACCCACAGACCCGACGGCACGACCGTCAGCCTGAGACCCTTGGCGCGGGCCATGGGGGCGAACTCGCGGCGCAGTTCGGCGAACAGGGCGTCCAACGACAGGGGGGCCACGGCGGGCTGGACCCCGCCCGCCTCCAGCTTGGACAGGTTGAGCAGGGCGGTCAGCAGGCGGTGGGCGCTGTCGATCGAGCGGTCGGCGTTGGTCGCCAGCCCGCGTCCCGGCGACCCCGCCGCCAGGGCCGGTTCTTCTTTCAGGGCGGCGATGAACAGGCGGGCGGCGTGAAGCGGCTGCAAAAGGTCGTGGCTGGCGGCGGCGAGGAAGCGGGTCTTCGACGCCGTGGCGTCCTCGGCCAGACGGCGAGCCTCCTCCAGTCGCTCGGTGCGGTCGGCGACGCGGGCCTCCAGCCGCTCGTTGGCCTCCTCCAGATCGCGGGCGGCGCGGCGCAGGGCGGTGATGTCAGTATAGCTGGTGGCGTAGCCCCCGCCAGGGATCGGGGCGCCGGAGGAACGCAGGATGCGGCCGTCGGGCTGCTCGCGCTCGTGGTCGTGGGGGATGCGGCGCGACAGGGCCTCCAGCCGTCGCTCGATCCAGGCCTCGATGTCGCCGGGGTCGGTCTCGCCGCGCTCGGCGTTGAGGCGATAGACGGCGGCGACCGGCAGTCCGACGTGGACGAAGCCGGCGGGCAGGTCGAACATCTCGACATAGCGCCGGTTCCAGGCGGTCAGGCGCAGGTCCTCGTCGACCACGCTGACGCCCTGATCGATGTTGTCGAGCGTGGTCTGCAGCAGGTCGCGGTTGAACTGGACCGCCTGCGAGGCCTCGTCCAGCATCCGCACCACGTCTTCGGGGGCGCGGCCCCCGGCGGCCAGGGCGGCGGCGATGACGCGCCGCGCCGAGGCGGCGCCGACCGCCCCCGCCAGCATCCGCTCGGCGGCGCGGGCCAGCCCCGCGTCAGCCGGGTCGGCGTCGCGCAGCTTGATCTCGGTCTCGCGCGCCCAGGCGGCGAAGGCGCGCTCGGCCCGTTCGTCGCCGATGAAGCGGGCGACCAGGGCCTTGAGGTCGCCGACCGAGGCTCCTGCCGAGCCGCCGCGCCCCTCCATCCAGTCCGGCCCCAAGCGGTCGACGAAGGCGCGGGCCTGGACCTGGTCGATCAGGCGTGGACGGCTCAGCTTGGACACCAGAATAAAGACGCCGAGGTTCAGCCCCAGGCTGAGGAAGACCCCCGCCGCGAACGGGTCGGCCAGCCCCAGCATGGCCGGGATGTTCAGGCCGAAGCCGGGCGCCAGCTGCGGCGCCGCCAGCATGACCAGCCAGACCGTCATCCCGACCGCCAGCCCCGCCAGGGCCCCGCGCGAGCGCCCGCCGCGCCACAGCACGGCGCCGAACAGGGCCGGGGCCAACTGGGCCAGGGCCGCGAACGACACCAGCCCCATGGCCGCCAGGCCGCTGGACTGGTCCATTGCCTGATAATAGATCCAGGCCATCAGCAGCAGGGCGACGATAGCCACGCGGCGGATGTTCAGGATCGAGCGCGCCATGTCGCCGGCGCGCTCGCCCCGGCGCCGCCGCTCGGCGGCCAATAGAGGCAAGACCAGATTGTTGGAGACCATGGCCGACAGGGCCACGGCCTCGACGATGACCATGGCGGTCGCCGCCGAGAAGCCGCCGACGAAGACGATGGCCGTCAGCGCCGACTGGCCGCTGTTCAGCGGCAGGGCCAGGACCAGCAGGTCTGGATTGACGCTGGGCGCGAACAGGCCGCCCGCCGCCACCAGAGGCAGGACCGCCAGACTGGTCAGGAGCAGATAGACCGGGAAGATCCAGCGCGCGCGCCGCACCTGGGCCGGATCGCCGCCTTCGACGAAGGCGACGTGGAACTGACGCGGCAGGCAGAAGATGGCGAGTGTCGCCACCAGGGTGATGGCCCAGAACCGCCCGTCCAGATCAGGCCAGCGCGCCAGATCGCCGAGGTTGGCGGTCACGTCGGCCGCCGCCGGGGCGCGCGCCAGAAGCATCAGGGCGAAGACGGCGACAGCCAGCAAGGCGGTCAGCTTGACGATGGACTCGATGCCGATGGCCTGGATCAGGCCGCGGTTGTGCTCGGTCAAGTCGGGACGACGGGCCCCGAACAGGATGGCGAACCCGGCCAGCACCCCGGCCATGACCAGAACCGTCAGGCTCTCGGAGCCCGCCACCGGCGTGCCGGCGGTGATCATTTCCCCGGCCATGGACAGGGATTTCAGCTGCAGGGCGATGTAGGGCAGGGACCCGAGGATGGCGACGGCCGCCACCGCCGCGCCCAGGGCCGGGCTCTTGCCGTAGCGCGAGGAGATGAAGTCGGCCATCGAGCCGACGTTCTCGCGCCGGGCCGCCGCCGCGATCCGCTTCCACAGCGGGAACAGGACCGTGACGCCCAGCGCCGGGCCGATGTAGATGGGCAGGTATTCCCAGGCCGACCGCGCCGCCGTCCCCACCGCCCCGTAATAGGTCCAGGAGGTGCAGTAGATGGCCAGAGACAGGGCGTAGAGCGACGGCCCCAGCGCCCCGCCGCGCGTCTTGATCGACGGCCGCTCGTACCACCAGGCCACCGCAAACAGGACGGCCATATAGGCGGCCACCAGGGCCAGGGTCGCGAGGCTGAACATGACCGGCATCTGGGACGGAGCGGGGCTGGGGGACAAGAACAAAAAGAGGGGCGGCCGGAAACCGGACCGCCCCTGCAGGTTGGCGAACTGTGCGGCGTCAGTCGTGGATGTTCACGTCCTTGCCTTCCTTCACGAAGAGCACGCCGATGATCAGGGTCAGCACCGCGATCGCGATGGGGTACCAGAGGCCGTAGTAGATATTGCCCGTGGCCGCGACCATGGCGAAGGCGGTGGTCGGCAGGAAGCCGCCGAACCAGCCGTTGCCGATGTGATAGGGCAGGGACATGGAGGTGTAGCGCACCTTGGTCGGGAACATCTCGACCAGGGCGGCGGCGATCGGGCCGTAGACCATGGTCACATAGAGGACCAGCAGGAACAGGATGCCGATCACCATGGGCTTGTTGACCAGGGCGCTGTCGGCCTTGGCCGGATAGCCGGCCTCGGTCAGGGCGGCGGTCAGGCCGGTGTCCCACGCCTTCTTCTGGGCGTCGAAGTCGGCCTTGGCCAGGACCTTGCCGTTAAAGCTCTCGACCACACGTTCACCGATGCGAACCTCGGTCACGGTTCCGGCAGGGGCGGCTTCGTTGACATAGGTGACGCCGGCCTTGGCCAGATGGGTCTTGGCGATGTCGCACGAGCTGTTGAAGACGGTCTTGCCCACCGGGTCGAACTGGAAGTGGCAGTCGGCCGGATCGGCGTAGACGGTCACCGGCGCCGAGGCGGCGGCGGCGGCCAGGCGCGGGTTGGCCGCGCCCGTCAGGGCGTTGAACAGGGGGAAGTAGGTCAGGGCGGCCAGCAGGCAGCCGACCAGGATGATGGGCTTGCGGCCGATCTTGTCCGACAGCCAGCCGAAGAAGACGAAGAAGGGCGTCGCCAGCGCCAGGGCGGCGGCGATCAGGATGTTCGACAGGGCCGGATCGACCTTCAGCGTCTTCTCGAGGAAGAAGAGGGCGTAGAACTGACCCGTGTACCAGACCACGGCCTGACCGGCGGCGAGGCCGAACAGGGCGATCAGCACCAGCTTCAGGTTCGGCCACTTCATGAAGCTGTCCTTCAGCGGCGTGGTCGAGCCCTTGCCCTCGGCCTTCATGCGCTGGAAGGCCGGGCTTTCCGACAGCTTCAGGCGGATCCACAGGGAGACGCCCAGCAGCAGGATCGAGACGATGAAGGGGATGCGCCAGCCCCAGCTGATGAAGGCTTCCTCGCCGATGGCGAAGCGGACGCCCAGAATGACCATCAGGCTGAGCAACAGGCCCACGGTGGCGGTGATCTGGATGAAGGAGGTGTAGAAGCCGCGCTTGCCGTGCGGGGCGTGCTCGGCGACGTAGGTGGCGGCCCCGCCGTATTCACCGCCCAGCGCCAGACCCTGGATCAGGCGCATCAGCACCAGGATGATCGGCGCGGCGATGCCGATGGCGGCGTAGGGCGGCAGCAGGCCGACCACGAAGGTCGACAGGCCCATCAGCAGCATGGTCACCAGGAAGGTGTTCTTGCGTCCCCACAGGTCGCCCATGCGGCCGAAGACGATGGCCCCGAACGGACGCACCGCGAAACCGGCGGCGAAGGCCATCAGGGCGAAGATGAAGCCGGTGGTCTCGTTCACGCCCGAGAAGAACTGGGCGGAGATGATCGCGGCCAGCGAGCCGTAGAGATAGAAGTCGTACCATTCGATGACGGTGCCGACGGACGACGCAAGGATCACCAGCCGGTCGTTCTTGTCGACCGTGTGCTCCGCGCCCTCCGCCGCACTCATGGTGCGGTCGGTCATGGGCAGTCCCTTCCTGTATGGCCGCGTGTCGCGACCGTTTCCTCGCGATCCTGTTGCCGGATCGTCGGAAGGGAGAGTGACAGCAGGTCGCAGACTTTGGAGAGAGCGACTTTGGTCGAACGGCGGCTATCGTCCGTGCGAGGTGCGAAATCTGGAACGTCTGGGCGTTTCCGTGTTGTCGCGGGGCGCGACAGAGGCCACATGAAGATCTGACGTCGCCGTTCGGCGACCTGGCGCGAGAGGACATCAATGACCCGTAAGCCCAACTACAGTTTCGAACGGCAGGAGCGCGAACGCGCCGAAGCCAAGAAGGCCGAAGCCAAGGCCGCGGCCAAGGCCGCCAAGAAGGCCGCCAAGGCCGCCGGCCTGACGACCGAGGAAGACGCCGAGCCGTCCGAGGACTGATCGGGCTTACAGCCCCATGCAGAGGTATTTGATTTCCAGATAGTCCTCGATGCCGTGGCTGGAGCCCTCACGGCCCAGTCCTGACTGCTTGATCCCGCCGAAGGGCGCGACCTCGGTGGAGATCAGGCCGGTGTTGATGCCGATCATGCCGGTCTCCAGAGCCTCGGCCACGCGCCAGACGCGGCTAAGGTCGCGGGCGTAGAAATAACCGGCCAGGCCGAAAATGGTGTCGTTGGCCAGGGCGATCCCTTCTTCTTCCGTCTCGAAACGGACGACGCCCGAGACGGGGCCGAAGGTCTCCTCGCGGCACATCTTCATGTCCTGGGTCACGCCCGACAGGACGGTGGGCTGGAAGAAGGTCATGCCCAGGTCATGACGCTGGCCGCCGGTCAGCAGGCTCGCCCCCTTGGCCAGGGCGTCGGCCACGTGCTCCTCGACCTTCCTTACGGCCTTTTCGTCGATCAGGGGGCCGATCTGGACGCCCCCGTCCAGACCGTTCCCAACCTTCAGGGCCTCAGTGGCCTTGGTCAGCTTGGCGACGAACTCGTCGTGAACCCCGGCCTGGACGTAGAAGCGGTTGGTGCAGACGCAGGTCTGCCCCGCGTTGCGGTACTTGGAGGCCACGGCCCCGGCCACCGCCGCGCCCACGTCGGCGTCGTCGAAGACCAGGAAGGGGGCGTTGCCGCCCAGTTCCAGGCTCATCTTCTTGATCGTGTCGGACGACTGTTTCATCAGCAGGCGGCCGATTTCGGTCGAACCGGTGAAGCTGATCTTGCGCACCGCCTCATTGGCCGTCAGCTCGCCGCCGATGGCCGAGGCCGAACCGGTGATGACGTTGAACAGGCCGGGCGGCAGGCCCGCCTCTTCCGCCAGAACCGCGAGCGCCAGGGCCGAGAGCGGCGTCTGGCTGGCGGGCTTCAGCACCACGGCGCAGCCGGCGGCCAGGGCCGGGCCGACCTTGCGGGTGATCATGGCGGCGGGGAAGTTCCACGGGGTGATGGCCCCCACCACCCCGACCGGCTGGCGCAGGGTCACCAGTCGTTTGCCGGCGTCATGGCTGGGGATGACCTCGCCGTAGGTGCGCTTACCTTCCTCGGCGAACCATTCGATGAAGCTGGCGGCGTAGGCGATCTCGCCCCTGGCTTCGGTCAGGCTCTTGCCCTGTTCTCGGGTCAGCAGACGGCCCAGGGCGTCCTGCTCGCTCATCATCAGATCGAACCAGCGGCGCAGAATGCGCGCCCGTTCGCCCGCTGTCCTCGCGGCCCAGGGCTTCATCGCTGCCTCGGCGGCGGCGATGGCGCGACGGGTTTCGGCGGCGCCCATGTCGGGCACGGCGGCCAGCACCTCGCCCGTCGCCGGGTCCGTCACCTCAAAGGACGCGCCGCTGTCGGCGTCGATCCAGCGGCCGTCGACATAGGCCTGACGGCGCAGCAGGCGGGCGGGATCGGACATGGGCGGCTCCTTGGGCGGGCGAGAGAGCCATCATAACGCGTCGCAACGGTCACGGCTGCAAGACGACGAAACGCCTAACCCAGGATCAGGCCCATGCGCACCAGGGCCGACAGACTGTCGGCCTCCATCTTGGCCATGACCTTGGCGCGGAACACCTCGACGGTGCGTGGGCTGATGTCCAGGTCCAGGGCGATGGCCTTGTTGGAGCAGCCGTGGATGAGGGCGTCGAACACCTGACGCTCGCGCGGGGTTAGCCGGGTCAGGCGCTGTTCGGCGGCGGCGCGGGTCGCCTGCTCGTGGTCGACGTCGTTCAACTGGTTCAGGCAGCCGCGTACGGTTTCGATCAGGCGCGTCGGGTCGAAAGGCTTTTCGATGAAGTCGATGACGCCGGACTTCATCATCTGCACAGCCATCGGCACGTCGGCGTGGCCGGTGATGACGATGACAGGCCAGGCGTGGCCGCGCATCTGGGTCAGGCGGCGGACCACCTCGCCGCCCTCCATGTCGGGCATGCGCACGTCGGTGATGACGCAGGCGGTGGCGTCCTCGGGCAGGTTGTTGAAGAAGTCGACGCCGCTGGCGAAGCCGCGGGCGCGGATGCCTTCGCCGCGCAACAGCATCAGCAGGGAGTCGCGGACGGCGGGGTCGTCGTCGATGATGAAGACGGAGTGGAGGCTCATGCGTTCTCGACGCCCGGTTCTCGATTGAGGGTGAACGAGAAGGCCGCGCCCCCCAGCGCGCTTCTCGAGACTTGCAGTCGTCCGCCGTGGCTTTCGACGATGGTGCGGGTGACCGACAGGCCCAGGCCCATGCCGCCGGACTTGGTGGTGGTCATTGGCTGGAAGATGCGGTCGATCTGGTCGTCAGCGATGCCGGGCCCATTGTCCTCGACGCTGATGCGGTAGTGCGTTTCCGAGGCCGGGCGGCCGACGATGACCACCTCGGGCGCGGTCTGTTCGCCGACGGCCTCGACCGCATTGCGGACCAGGTTGACCATGGCCTGCTGGAACTGGATGCGCTCGGCCCGGACACGATCGTTTTCGGCCTCCACCTCCATGCGGATGGCGACGCCCTTGCTGGACCCGATCATCGTCAGGATGGGGCCCAGGTCCTCGACCATGGACGAGGCGCGCTCGCTGTCCAGGCGACGGGCCTCCGGCGACAGAAGCTCGCGCATCCGTCGGATGATCTTGCCGGCGCGCAGAAGCTGGCCCTTGGCCAATTCGACAGTGCGCAGGGCGCTGTCGCCCAAGGGGCCGGCCTTCTCCATGTCCACCTGGCTGGCGTGCAGATAGGTGGCCGCGGCGCTGAGCGGCTGGTTCAGTTCATGGGCCAGGGTGGCGGCCATCTCGCCCAGGGAGTTGAGTCGCCAGACCTTGTTCAGTTGGGCGTGCAGTTCACGGGCCTGGGCGTCGGCGGCGTGCCAGCGGCTGAGATCGGTCAGGCACAGGGCGATCTGTTCGTCGTCGGACGATCCCGGCACGATGCCGTACTGGATGCTGAGCGGGAAGGTCACGCCATCGGGACGCAGGCCTGTCCAGTGGCCGTCCTTGGCGTCCAGCGGACCGCCAGGCGCCTCGGAGCCGACGATGGTCTTGATGTCGAAACCAGGAGCCAGTTCGGCGAAGGGACGACCGCGCGCGGCCTTTTCAGTCAGGGCGAACAGGTTGGCGGCGGCGGGGTTCAGGCGGCGGATGTCGCCGTTGGAGGCCAAGGTCACGACCGGCACCGAGGCCAGGGCGGTGTTGAGCATGGCGTCCTTGGCCGCCAGTTGCCGGGTCAGGTCGCGGGTGCGGCTGTCCAGCGCCCTCAGCCCCCAGCAAATCTCGGCCAACAGCCAGGTGACCCCGGCGAACAGGACGGCGTTGGTCAGGGCGTCCGACACGCTCTCGCGCGGCACCAGCATCAGGTTGACGGCGATGGACAGGGCGACCGCCAGGGCGGTGGCCAGCCGGCGCGCCAGCAGAGCCGTGACCACGACGGCGGGCACCATGGGCAGATAGTAGAACTGGCCCAGACCCTCCAGCAGGGTTCGGAAACCCACGGCCCCGCCCACGGCGACGATGGCCAGCAGCACGCCGCTCCAGCGTCGGCGCGATATCGCGCTCGCAAAAGACAGGATGCTTTGCATCGCCGATGGGATGGGAGGACTCCTCACGCTTCTGGTCGCCGGACGGTGAAGCTGTGGAAGTGAAATCTACAGAATCTGGCCGAGGGGCGCCTTCTATACATTGGTCGAGTATTCCGCAAATCCCGGATTAACCATGACGTTCTGCGGCCACGCTTCAGTCTTAATTGATATAGCTGTTTTGTATATAGGCAAAAAAATGGCGGTTACTGTAAAGATGGTTTTTGGCTGTTAAGGATAAAGTCTCTGCGGTTTCTGGCGGCAACGAAGCCTTAACCATGGCGATGGCTATCCGGGTAAATTCTGGCGGGGTGCGGAGTTCTACGTAGTCCCGGATTTACAAAAATCTACGCTTGTTCGGTCAGATAGACCTCATAGTCACTGAGGTAGAAATGCTCGAATTGAGTACCCTGAAGCGCCAGAACGGCGCGACCTTCATTCCGCTCCTCGCCGGCTTCGCCGCGGTGATGAGCGCCGGCGCCGCCCAGGCGCACGCCATTGCGGCCCCTGACTTCAGCGCCCAGATCGGCGTGGCCAGCGAATATGTCGGCAAGGGTCTGGGCAAGAGCGCCGGAGATCCCAGCGTCAACGGCACGGTCGAAGTCTCCACCGGCGCCTTCTACGCCAACGTCTTCGTCTCCACCGCCAAGCTGTCGCAGGGCTCGGACGCCGAGATCGTCAGCGCCATCGGCTGGCGCCCCGAGGCCGCCGGCTACAAGTTCGACCTGTCGGTGGTGAACCGCGACCTGCCGGGAACGCGCGCCGGCGTCGACGCCAACTATTGGGAATATCAGGCTGACGCCTCGCGCAAGCTGGGGCCGGTCAACACCCGCCTGCGCGTCAACTATACGCCCGACGGTTTCGCCGCGACCAAGGAAGCCTGGTGGGTCGAACTGCAGGGCACGGTTTCGGTCGGCCCGAACACCAAGGCCTCGGTCGCCATCGCTGACCGCACCGCCGACGGCGGCGCTGAATACGCCGCCTGGAACCTCGGCGTGAAGCACAAGCTGACGGACAAGCTGTCGCTGGATGTCCGCTGGTACGACACCGACAGCCATGCCCTGGGCGAGAACTACGACGGCCGCCTGGTGGGCGCGCTGACGTTCGCGCTCTGAGCCGATTGAACAGAAATCCGGGGGGAGAAGATCAATGAGCATGCTGAGCGATCTCAAGATCGAAAGAAAACTGATGGCGGCCTTCGCCGTCGTCATCGCCGCCATCGCCATCATGGGCGTGACGGTCTTCGTGCAGGTCAACGCCATGGAGAAGGCGCGCATGGACCGCGCCCGCGCCTCGGCGGTGCAGCGCGAGGCCGAGACCGCACAGTTCTATCTGGCGCGTCAGGAAAGCAGCTATCGCGGCTTCCTGCTGTCGCATGACGCCTACTACCTGGAGCGCCTGACCGCGCACCGCGAGAACTTCAACAAGAGCCTGGACCGGATCGCCCAGCTGGATCGCAACAGCGACGCGGAAGTCCGCGCCGCCCGCGTCGCCGCTGACGAATGGGCCAAGAACGTCGTCGAGGCCGGACGCGCACTGGCCGCCAACCCCGCGACCTACGCCGAGGCCGTGGCCATGGTCGGTCGCGAAGGCTCGGCCGACAAGTATATCAGCCCGGCCGAGGACGCCCTGGGCTCGCTGATCACCGAGAAGACCGAACAGGGCCGCGTCTTCGGCGACGTCCAGGTCCAGGTGGCCAAGTCGGCCCGCATGGTCCTGATCGGCGGCGTCATTGTCGCCCTGATCATCGCCGCCGCCATGGCCTTCCTGCTGACCAACCTGCTGGGCAAGCCGCTGCTGTCGATGACCTCGGCCATGCGTCGTCTGGCCGGCGGCGACACCTCGATCCTCGTTCCGGCCATGGGCCGCAAGGACGAGGTCGGCCAGATGGCCTCGGCCGTGACGGCCTTCAAGGACGCCGCCATCGCCAACGCCCGTCTGGAAGCCGAGGCCGTGGCCCAGCGCCAGGCGGCCGAGGACGAGCGCGCCCGCGTCGAGGCCGAGAAGGCGAGGGCGGCTGAAGAAGACCGCGTCGCCATCACCGCTCTGGCCGAGGGCCTGCAGGCCATGGCGGGCGGCGATCTGACCCATCGCATGACGGCCGAGGTTTCGCCCAAGGCGGCGCAGCTGAAGACCGACTTCAACGCCGCCATTTCGCAGCTGGAACAGGCCGTGGCTGTCGTGGTGACCAACGTCGCCGCCATCCGTTCGGGCTCCAGCGAGATCAGCCAGGCCTCCGACGACCTGTCGCGCCGCACCGAGCAGCAGGCCGCCTCGCTGGAGGAAACCGCCGCCGCCCTGGACGAGATCACCGCCACGGTGAACCGCACCGCCGACGGCGCACGGCAAGCTTCGGGCGTGGTCCAGTCCGCGCGCGGCGACGCTGAGAAGAGCGGCGTCATCGTCCGCGACGCCGTGGAGGCCATGAACGCCATCGAGCAGTCCTCGGCCCAGATCGGCAACATCATCGGCGTCATCGACGAGATCGCCTTCCAGACCAACCTTCTGGCCCTGAACGCCGGGGTCGAGGCCGCCCGTGCGGGCGACGCCGGTCGCGGCTTCGCCGTGGTCGCCTCGGAAGTCCGGGCCCTGGCCCAGCGCTCGGCCGAAGCCGCCAAGGAGATCAAGACCCTGATCTCGGCCTCGGGCCAGCAGGTCGGCGCGGGCGTCAACCTGGTCGGCCAGACGGGCGAGGCCCTGCAGCGCATCGTCAGCCGCGTGGCCGAAATCGACGGCCTGGTCTCGGAAATCTCGGCCTCGGCCCAGGAACAGGCCACCGGCCTGCAACAGGTCAACACCGCCGTGAACCAGATGGATCAGGTGACCCAGCAGAACGCGGCGATGGTCGAGCAGTCGACCGCCGCCAGCCACTCGCTGTCGCAGGAGGCCGACGTCCTGGCCGCCTCGGTGTCGCGCTTCCGCACCGGCCATGCCGCGGCCCCGGTCGCTGTGAAGAAGCCGGCGCCGGTCGCGCCTGCCGCCGCTCCGGCCCGCACGCCCGAGCCGGTGGCCCAGACCATCGCTGCGCTCAAGACCGTCGGTCGCGGCGGCGCCGCGCTCAAGGCGCAGCCGATCGAAGACGGTTGGGAAGAGTTCTGATGTCGACCCTGATCACCCTTCCGGCGGTGCTTGATCTGCGCGCCGCCGACCCCTTGAAGGCGCAACTCCTGGCCGTGCGCGGCCAGGAGGCGACCCTGGACGGTTCGGCTGTCGAGCGTCTGGGCGGCCTCTGCCTTCAGGTCTTGCTGTCGGCGCTGGCGACCTGGCGCGCCGACGGTCAGGCTTTGACCTTTATCAATGTTTCCGAGGCCCTGGCCTCGCAATGGAGCGCCTTTGGGGCCTCCGCCGCGGACCTCGCTCCGCAAGGACAACTCGCGTGACCAAGACCATCCTGACTGTCGATGATTCCCGCACCATGCGGGACATGCTGATGCTGGCGCTGAAAGACGCCGGCTATCGCGTGGTTCAGGCCGAGGACGGGATCCACGGTCTGGAGGTGCTGCGGGCCGAAAACCCCGACATCGTCATCACCGACATCAACATGCCCCGCATGGACGGCTTCGGCTTCATCGAGGGCATGCGCGCCGATCCCAACCACAAGGCCACCCCGGTTCTGGTCCTGACCACCGAAAGCGACGCCGCCAAGAAGCAGCGCGCCCGCGAGGCCGGGGCCACCGGCTGGATCGTCAAACCCTTCGACCCGGCCAAGCTGGTCGACGCCGTCCGTCGCGTCGCGGCCTGAGGACACCAGACTTATGAGCGACGATCCGTTCGAGGCCATCAAGGTCACCTTCTTCCAGGAGTGCAGCGAACTGCTGGGCGATCTGGAAGCCAATCTGCTGGCGCTGGAGACCGGCGAGGGCGACATCGAGACGATCAACGCCGTCTTCCGCGCCGTCCACTCGGTCAAGGGCGGGGCAGGGGCCTTCGGCCTGGAAGATCTGGTCCGCTTCGCCCACGTCTTCGAGACCCTGATGGACGAGCTGCGCTCGGGCCGTAAGGAATGCGACGACGTCACCATCAAGACCCTGCTGCGCGCTTCCGATGTGCTGGCCGATCATATCGCCGCCGCGCAAGGAACCGGCGCGCCCGTCGACGCCGCGCGTTCGGCCGGTCTGGTGGCCGAGCTGGAAGTCCTGACCCACGGTCAGGCCGTCGCCGCCGCGCCCGTCGCCGCTGTGGCCGACGAGGACGATTTCGGCTTCACGCCCCTGACGCTGGATCTGGCCGACTTCGGCGCGCCCGCCGAACTGCCGTCGCTGGACCTGCCTTCCCTTGAGCTGCCGTCGCTCGATCTGCCGGACCTGGTTACGCCGAGCGCCGCCGGCTGGCGCATCGTCTTCCGTCCGCATCCTCGCCTCTACGCCAGCGCCAACGACGTCAGCCTGCTGCTGCGCGAACTGGCGAGGCTGGGCCAGACCTCGGTCGAGCTGGACGCCAGCGGCCTGCCGTCGCTGGACGCCCTGGACGCCGAGGACGCCCACCTGATCTGGACCATCGTCCTGACCGGCGACGCCGCCGAGGCGGATGTCCGCGACGTCTTCGACTTCGTCGAGATGGACTGCGACCTGAGCATCACCGCCCTGGGCGGAGCAACACCTTCGGTCGAGGCCGATCTGCCGCCGCTGCCGATTCTGGACGCCGCGCCCGCCGCGCCCGAGTTCGACATCGCCGCCCTGCTGGCCAAGGCCGCCGCCCCCGTCGAGGCGCCTGCGCCCGCTCCGGTCGTCGCGGCCCCTGAGCCGGTGGTCGTCGCCGCTCAGGCGCCCGCCGCTCCCGCGCCCAAGCCGGTCGCGCCCGCTGCTCCGGCCCCCGCCGCGCCCTCGACGCCGGCCGCCGTGGCCCCGGTGACCATCCGCGTCGATCTGGACCGGGTGGACCGCCTGATCAACGTGGTCGGCGAACTGGTCATCCAGCAGGCCATGCTGGCCCAGCGCGTGATGGAGAGCGGCCTGGCCCGTTCGTCGGACATCGCCCTGGGTCTGGAAGACCTGGAGCTGCTGACGCGCGACATTCAGGACAGCGTCATGGCCATCCGCGCCCAGCCGGTGAAGTCGGTGTTCCAGCGCATGCCCCGTCTGGTCCGCGAAGTCGCCGAGATGACCGGCAAGCGCGTGCGCCTGGTCACTTCGGGCGAGGACACCGAGGTCGACAAGACCGTGGTCGAACGCCTGGCCGAGCCGATCACCCACATGCTGCGCAACGCCATCGACCACGGGCTGGAAAGCCCCGAGGAGCGCGAAGCCGCCGGCAAGCCCGCTGAGGGCACGGTCCGTCTGGCCGCCCTGCACCGCTCGGGCCGCATCGTCATCGAGATCGCCGACGACGGCAAAGGCATCAACCGCCCCCGCGTGCGCGGCATCGCCGTGGATCGCGGCCTGATCGCCGAGGACGCCGTCCTGACCGACGACGAGGTCGACAACCTGATCTTCCTGCCCGGTTTCTCGACCGCCGAGACCATCACGGACGTCTCGGGCCGCGGCGTCGGCATGGACGTGGTGCGTCGTTCCATCCAGGCCCTGGGCGGCCGTATCTCGATCAGCTCCAACCCGGGCAAGGGCTCGACCTTCACCCTCAGCCTGCCGCTGACCCTGGCCGTGCTGGACGGCATGGTGGTGGCCGCCGCCGAACAGACCCTGGTGGCCCCCCTGTCGGCCATCGTCGAGAGCCTGACCCCCCGCGTTGAGGACGTCCACTACGTCGGCGGCCATGACGCGGTGATCCGCTTCCGTGAGGAGTTCGTGCCCCTGGTCGACGTGGGTCGCGTCATGGGCTTTCGCGAGGACGCCACGCCCCTGATGGGCGGGGTGGTCATGATCGTCGAGACCGAGGCCGGCTCGCGCGCCGCCCTGCTGGTCGACGCCATCAACGGTCAGCGCCAGGTCGTCATCAAGAGTCTGGAAACCCACTACCGCCACGTCGAAGGCGTCTCCGCCGCGACCATTCTGGGCGACGGCAGCGTCGCCCTGATCCTCGACATCGACGCCCTGGTCATCGCCGGGCGCCGTAAATCCAACCGCCCCGAACTGAAGATGGCGAGCTGAGCACCATGACCGAAGTCACCTCCAACGTCGCCGGCGCCGACCGCGAACTGATCGCCTTCCGCATCGGCGAGCAGGAATTCTGTGTCGACATCATGAACGTCCGCGAGATCCGCGGCTGGACCCCCGCGACCCCGCTGCCGCGCTCGCCGTCCTACATGAAGGGCGTGATAAACCTGCGCGGCATCGTCCTGCCGATCATCGACCTGGGCGCCCGCTTCGGTCTGGCCACGACCGAGCCGACCGCCCGCCACGTCATCATGGTGGCCCATATCGGCAGCCGTCTGGTCGGCCTGCTGGTCGACGCCGTGTCGGACATCGTGCAACTGACGGACTCGACCATCCAGCCGACCCCCGACGTCGCCAGCGACCATGTGAAGACCTTCGTGAAGGGCATCTTCGCCGTCGAGGGCGGCCGCATGATCAGCCTGATCGATCTGGAACACGTCCTGCCGGCTGAAAGCGAAGCCGAAGCCGCATGACCACCGCCTCCGGGCGGACGTCCCTGGTGGAAGGCGAGTTCGTCTTCACCGCCGAGGATTTCCGCCACATCGCCCAGACCCTGCACGCCCACGCCGGCATCGCCCTGAGCGAGGGCAAGGCCGCCCTGGTCTATTCCCGCCTGGCCAAGCGCCTGCGGGTGCTGGGGCTGCGCAGCTTCCGCGACTACTGCGCCCTCATCGAGGGCGTGGAGGGTGTCGACGAGCGTCAGGCCATGACCGCGGCCCTGACCACCAACGTCACCCGCTTCTACCGCGAGCCGCACCACTTCGATCACCTGCGCGACCACGTCATGCCGGAACTGGCGGCGCGGGCGCGGGCGGGCGGGCGCGTGCGCCTGTGGTCGGCGGCCTGTTCCAACGGACAGGAGCCTTACTCCATGGCCCTGACGGTGCTGGACGTCCTGCCGGAAGCAGCGGATCTGGACGTGCGCATCCTGGCCACCGACATCGACCCCAACATGGTCGCCGAGGGCGCTGCGGGGATTTACTCCGAAGAGCTGCTGTCGCCGGTCCCGGCCTCGGGCCGCAAGCATTTCGAGCCCGTCGCGGGCCGTCCCGGCTGCTTCAGCGCTGATGACACCCTGCGTCGTCTGGTGTCGTTCCGCGAGCTGAACCTGATCGGCGACTGGCCGATGCGCGGCAAGTTCGACGTCATCTTCTGCCGCAACGTGGTCATCTATTTCGACGACGCGACCCAGGAGTTGGTCTGGAGCCGCTTCACCCCGATGATGACCCCGGGCGCCACCCTCTATATCGGCCACTCCGAGCGCGTCAGCGGCCCGGCGACGGCCCAGCTGCAGACCTGCGGCCTGACCGCCTATCGTCTGGGAGGCCGGGCATGAGCCAGAATCCTGTCCGCGTCCTGATCGTCGACGACAGCGCCACCATGCGCAGCCTGATCAGCGCCGTCCTGCGCCGCGATCCCGAGATCTCGGTCGTCGGCACCGCCGCCGATCCGCTGGAGGCCCGCGCCGCCATCAAGGAACTGAACCCCGACGTCATCACCCTCGACGTCGAGATGCCCAATATGAACGGGCTGGAATTCCTCGAGAAGATCATGCGGCTGCGGCCCATGCCGGTGGTCATGGTCTCGACCCTGACCCAGGCGGGCACCGACGTGACCCTGGCGGCGCTCGAGGTCGGCGCCGTGGACGCCGTAGCCAAGCCCGCGCCGGGCGTTCCGGCCCAGGAAGCCTTCGGCGATCTGGCCGACAAGGTGAAGATCGCCGCCCGGTCTCGCGTCCGTCCGCTGGAAACGCGCGAGACGCGCGCGGTGGACGGCGCCTATCGCGCCGACGCCAACCATGTCCTGGCCATCGGCGCCTCGACCGGCGGGGTGGAAGCCCTGCTGAACATCCTGACGGCCTTCCCGGCCAACTGCCCGGCGACGGTGGTGACGCAGCACATGCCCGCCACCTTCACCAAGAGCTTCGCCGCCCGTCTGGACAAGGCGTCCGGCGCCACGGTCACCGAGGCTGTCGACGGCGCGCCCCTGATGCCCGGTCACGTCTATATCGCCCCCGGCGGCGAGCGGCATCTGGAGGTCTCGGGCGGACGTTGCCGTCTGATCGCGGCCGACCCGGTCAACGGCCACCGCCCGTCGGTCGACGTCCTGTTCCACTCGGTCGCCCGTCTGGGGCGTCCCATGACCGGGGTCATCCTGACCGGCATGGGCAAGGACGGCGCCAAGGGCCTGCTGGCCATGCGTCAGGCCGGCGCCCGCACCCTGGGCCAGGATGAAGCCTCCAGCGTCGTCTACGGCATGCCGCGCGCCGCCTTCGAGCTGGGCGCCGTGGAGCGCCAGCTGTCTCTGCCCCGTCTCGCCCCCGCCATTCTCGATCTGTGCGCCGCCGGTGCGGCCGCCTCCAAGCCTGTCGCGTAAGGACTACCCGTATGCCCGCCGCTTCCGCCCTCAACGTCCTTGTCGTCGACGACCAACTGACCATGCGCTCCCTGATCCGCAACAGCCTGCAGCAGATCGGCGTGCGCGAGATCAGTGAAGCCGCCGACGGCGAGTTGGCCCTGCGGTCGATCATCACCAAGCCGGTGCATCTGGTCATCTCGGACTTCAACATGCCGAACCTGGACGGCCTGGGTCTGCTGCGCGCCATCCGCGCTCACCCGCCGACTTCCAAGACCGCCTTCATCATGCTGACCGGCCGCGCCGACCGTGAACTGGTGCAGCGCGCGGTGCAGTTCGGCGTGAACAACTATCTGGTCAAACCCTTCACCACCGCCCAGCTGAAAGAGAAGCTGGAAGGCGTGTTCGGCCCTCTGACATGATCGGCGCGGGCGTCCAGCCGCCGAACGAACGGCGCGTGCATGTGGGGCAGGGCGAGCACTATGTGACGTCTGATCCCGATGTCGTGCTCTCGACCGTGCTCGGCAGCTGCGTCGCCATGTGCCTGCGCGATCCCGTGGCCGGGGTTGGCGGCATGAACCACTTCCTTCTGCCCGAAGGCGCGGGGGCGGGGACCGACGCGAGCCGCCGCTACGGCGCCTATGCGATGGAGCTGCTGATCAACGACGTGCTGAAGGCCGGTGGTCGTTGCGACCGGCTGGAAGCCAAGCTGTTCGGCGGCGGCCGGATGTTCGACTCGCTGAAGGACGTGGGCACGTCCAACGCCGATTTCGCCGAACGTTTTCTGGCCGACGAGGGCATCCCCGTCGTCGGCGCCAGCCTCAGGGGCGCCGGGGGGCGTCGACTACACTACTGGCCGGTGACCGGTCGGGCGCTGCAACGCGCGGTCACGGACGCGGTCGCTCCGCGTCCGACGCCGCCGCCGCCGCCCGTCGATTCCGGCGCGCTGGAGCTGTTCTGATGACCGAATACGACGCCAAGGGCCTGTTGGCGGCCGTCGCCGCCGAACTGGCCGACATCCGGGCGGGCGTGGACGAGGCCGGCGGCCTGGTGTCCGAACTGCTGCGTCTGGCCCCGCCCGAGCAGCGCCTGACCTTCCTGACCCGGATGCAGGCCTTCGACGTGCTGAGCCAGCGCGTCGACGCCCTGTCGGGTCTGGCCGGGGCGCTCGCGGCCGATCAGCCGATGGACACGGCCCTGGCGGCCCTGCCTCTGGCCGAGATGGCCGACCGCCTGCGCGAAATGTCGTTCCGGGTTAAGCCGTTGTCGTCCGACGCCGCCCCAGTCGCCGCCCCGGTCGCCGCCGTGTCCGGCGACCTGCTGCTGTTCGACTGATCCCATGAGCGCGACCGACCGGGTCAATCTGGAGCAGTCGACGGTCCTGTTGATCGACGACAATCCGCAGGCGCTGGACATGCTCAGTTCGGTGTTTCACGGCTTCGGCGTCAAGGAGCAGATCAAGTGCGCCTCGGCGGTCGAGGCCGTGCGCATCATCCAGAACCGCGCCGTCGACCTGATCGTCATCGACTGCGCCGACCCGGCGATGGACAGCTACGCCTTCGCCCGCTGGCTGCGGCGTGAGACACCGGCGCCCCTGCGCTTCATTCCCATCATGCTGCTGACCGGCCACGCCTCTCAGTCCAAGGTGCAGGAAGGTCGCGACTGCGGCGTCAGCTTTGTCGTCACCAAGCCCCTGACCCCCGCCGTCCTGCTGCGTCGTATTCTCTGGCTGGCGGGCGACGAGCGCGAGTTCGTCGAGAGCGAGAACTACGTCGGACCCGACCGTCGCGTGCGCAACTTCGGCCCGCCGCTGGGCGTGGCGGGACGGCGCAAGGACGACTTGTCCGCCCACGTCGGCGCCGCCGTCGAGGCCAATATGGACCAGTCCGACATCGACATGCTGATGAAGCCCCAAAGGGTCGCCCTGTGAGTACCGCCCAGTGACCGAAGCCCGCACCCTGAAGATCAAGACCAGCCTGGCGCGCCAGATGGCCCAGCCGGGAGGCCGCACCCTCGCCGACGTCGAGCGCCGCGCCAACGAGCGGCTGGAGCGCCACCGCGACGACGTCATGACCGCCGTCGCCGGGACCATCACCGAGCTGGAACTGGTCGTCGTCGCCGCCGCGCCGGGTTCGGAACCGCAGGTCTACAGGCTGGCGTCTTCGCTGCTGGACACGGCGGGCTTCTTCGACACCGGCCCTCTGTACGAGGCCGGCTACAGCCTGTGCGACGTGGCCGACCGGATGCAGACCGGCGGCGTCTGGAGTTGGCCCACGGTCGCCGTCCATGTCCAGGCCATGCGCCTGATCCTCACGGCGGGCTGTCAGGCCGACGCGACCAGCGCGGCCCTGCTGGCCGGTCTGCGGTCGGTGGCCGCAAAGGCGAGGCAGGATACGTAATCCCTTCTCCCGCAAGGGGAGAAGGAAGAACTCACCCGTAGCGAGCAATCCCCAGATCCGCCGTCTCGATGTCGGGGGTCTGGCCGCTGACGATGTCGGCGATGACGCGGGCCGAGCCGCAGGCCATGGTCCAGCCTAGCGTGCCGTGGCCGGTGTTCAGGAACAGGTTGTCGAACTTCGTCTTGCCGATGACCGGGGTGCCGTCCGGCGTCATGGGGCGCAGGCCGGACCAGTAGGTCGCCGCCTTCAGGTCGCCCGCGCCGGGGAAGAGCGAGCCCACCGAGTGCTCCAGCGTGTTGCGGCGCTGTTCCGGCAGGACGTTGTTGTAGCCCGAGATCTCGGCCATGCCGCCGACGCGGATGCGGTCGCCCAGACGGGTGATGGCCACCTTGTAGCTCTCGTCCATGATGGTCGAGACGGGGGCGGCGGGCTCGTTCACGATGGGGGCGGTGATCGAATAGCCCTTCACCGGATAGACCGGCAGGGTCATGCCCAGCGGCTTGACCATCTGCGGCGAGTAGGACCCCAGGGCCAGGACATAGGCGTCGGCGGTGATCACGCCCTTGTCGGTCTGGACGCCGCTGACCCGGCCCTTGTCGGTGATCAGGGCCTTGATGGCGGTGTCGTAGAGGAAGGTCACGCCCTGCCCGACAGCCACGTCGCCCAGCGCATTGGTGAACTTGAAGCAGTCGCCGGTCTCGTCCTTGGGCAGGCGCAGACCGCCGACGAACAGGTCGCGCGTGGCCTTCAGGCCCGGCTCGGCCTTGATGCAGCCGTCCTGATCCAGCACCTCGAAGGGCACGCCACCTTCGCGCAGGACCTCGGTGTCCTTGTAGATCCCGTCCAGCTGCTTCTGGGTGCGGAACAGTTGCAGGGTGCCCTGGGTGCGGTGGTCGTACTGCAGGCCCAGCTCAGCGTTCAGGGCGGTCTGAACCTCCTGGCTGTATTCGGCCAGACGCACCATCCGCGCCTTGTTCAGGGCATAGCGGGTCGAGGTGCAGTTGCGCAGCAGGGCCAGCAGCCAGCGCACGGTCGCCACGTTCATGTGGGGCTGCAGGATCAGCGGGGCGTGGCGCATGAACAGCCACTTCACCGCCTTGGCCGGGATGCCGGGGGCGGCCCAGGGCGAGGAGTAGCCGGGCGAGATCTCGCCCGCGTTGGCGAAGCTGGTCTCCAGCGCCGGGCCGCTCTGGCGGTCGATCACCGTGACCTCGTGGCCGGCCTTGGCCAGATAGTGAGCCGTCGTCACGCCGATGACGCCGGCGCCCAGGACTGCGATCTTCATGGTCTTGACCTTACGCGAAGTTTCCCGCGCCGCTTCCCTAGACCAGTTTTTTCGTTTGTCGAGCGCTGCCGGAACGTGTGCGTTGCAGCATGTCGCTTTCGTGAAACAGTTCGGACCGTATCCGGTTCGTGCAGAGGGGAAATATTTCTCAGAAGGCCTGTTTGTGCAGCAGAACCCCGCCCAACGGCGGCAGAGACCCCGCCGCGCCCGAATAGACGGCGTCGATAACGGTATAGCCCTCGGGCGCGACCCAGGCCTGCGCCTCATGCCCCAGGTTGAACACCGCCAGCAGGGTCTCGCCCTCGTCCTCGCGGCTGAAGACCAGCAGGGGGTCGGTCGCCAGCATCGTCATCGTCCCCGTCCTCAGCGCCGGATGGACGCGGCGCAGGGCCAGGATGCGGCGTGTCGCGTGTAGCATCGACGCCGGATCGGCCTCCTGCGCGTCCACCGCCAGCGCCGGGTGGCGGGCGTCGATCGGCAGCCAGGGCTCCACGGTCGAGAAGCCGGCATTGGCCGCGTCCGACCGCCACGGCATCGGCGTGCGGGCGCCGTCACGGCCCAAAGTCTGCGGCCAGTTGGCGATGGCCTCGGGATCGACCAGCCGCTCGAACGGCACCTCGGCCTGGGGCAGGCCCAGTTCCTCGCCGTAATAGATGAAGACGTTGCCGCGCAGACAGACCAGCAGCAGCATCAGCATCTCGGCCAGGGCGCGGGGATCGCGGCCCTCGGCCCAGCGCGACACGGCGCGCGGCGCGTCATGGTTGGAAAAGGTCCACGACGGCCAGCCTTCGCCTTCAGACCCCGGCCACATGGCCGCGCCCGCCTTGATCAGATCCGCCGTCAGCTGCTCTGCGTAGAGGTAGAGGAAGCCATAGGCGCTGTTCAGGCGGCCGTCGGCGGTGAAGGCCTTCATCTCGCGCGCGACGTGGTCGCCGCCGACCTCGGCCACGGTGAAGCGGTCGCCATAGCCGTCAGTCAGCGCCCGCACCCGCTCAAGGAAGGGCAGGATGTCGGGCGATGACTGGTTGTGAATCTTGTCCTGAAAATCGAAGGGCCGGGTCCGTTTGCCGCCGGGCGGCAGAGGCGGATTGTCCCGCAGGGCCGGGTCGCCGATCATGAAGTTGACGGCGTCCAGACGAAAACCGTCCACGCCCCGGTCCAGCCAGAACTTGCCGACCGCCAGCAGGGCGTCCTGAACCGCCGGGTGGCGGCCGTTCAACTGCGGCTGCTCGGGCAGGAAGTTGTGCTGATAATACTGGCCGCGCCGCGCGTCCCAGGTCCAGCCCGGCCCGCCGAATACCGACTGCCAGTTGTTCGGCGGCGAGCCATCAACCTTGGCGTCGGCCCAGACATACCAGTCGGCGAAAGAGTTGGTGCGGTCCTGACGGCTGGCCTGAAACCACGGATGCTGGTCCGAGGTGTGTGACCAGACCTGATCGAGAATGATCCTCAGCCCCAGTCCGTGGGCCTTGGCCAGCAGGGCGTCGAAATCGGCCAGTGTCCCGAACACCGGATCGACGTTGCAATAGTCGGCGACGTCGTAGCCGAAGTCCTTCATCGGCGAGGGATAGAAGGGCGAGATCCACACCGCGTCCACGCCCAGCGAGGCCACGTGATCCAGATGGGCCGTGATCCCCTTCAGGTCGCCGACCCCGTCGCCTGTCGTATCGGCGAAACTGCGCGGATAGACCTGATAGACGACCGCGCCCCGCCACCATTCCCGAGAGGGTTCAGACGCGGGCGGAGGGGCGGGCGGCGGGGTCATGTTCAGGACGAACGCGTCGGGTCCGTCAGCGGTTCGCCGTAGTGGCGGTCCTCATGCAGGTTTGCCGCCAGGGGCGCGGTGGTGCGCTCGATCAGGCGGTGCACGACGGGTTTGTCCGGCCCCTGATGCAGGGCGTAGATGCGCTGCGAGATGTCGGCGTCGGCCTGGGTGATGCGCTGGTTGTGGCGGACGTAGTCCAGCCAGGTTGGGGTCTGGTATTTTTCGACCCAGATGTCCGGCTCGGCCAGGTCGCGCAGCAGCCGCCACTGGCGGGCGCCGTCGCGGCGACGCACCCGGCGCCGCTCGTCCATCACGGCCAGGAAATCGTCGATGTCATCTTCCCGGATGCGATAGGCGATGGAGACCACCACCGGTCCGCTGCGCGGTTCGATGGGGATCTGCGTCTGGGGCTCGGTCCAGCGCCGCAGCAGGTCCATGTTCAGATTGGCGGTTGAGGGCAGGGGCACCCGCAGGCCGATCACCACCGCCAGCAGCAGCACCCCCGACGACAGGCCGAGCGCCATGTCCAGGCCCTGGCTCTGGGCCAGCGCCCCCCACAGCCAGCTGCCGCCCGCCATGCCGCCGAAGGCCGCCATCTGGTAGAGCGCCAGCGCCCGGGCCACGACCCAGCGCGGCACCGACATCTGCACCGTGACGTTGAAGGTCGACAGCACCAGCACCCAGCCCGCACCCGCGATCATCAGGGCCGGCAGGGTCAGGGCCACCCAGGGGCTGAACCCGATGACGGCGGCGGCGGCGGCGAAGGCCAGTCCGGCCACGCGGACGATGGTCTCGGTCTCGTATCGGGCGCGCAGCTTGCCGACGAACAGGGCCCCGCCCACGGCGCCGACGCCGAAGGCCCCGAGAAACAGGCCGAAGACCAGAGGCCCGCCGCCGCCCTCGCGCGCCACCAGCGGCATCAGGGCCTGAACCGCGCTGGCCCCGACGCCGAAGACCACGGCGCGCAGCAGCACCGCCGTCACGCGCGGCGACAGGAAGGCGTAGCGCACGCCCCCGGCCATGGCGGCCAGCAGGCCTTCGCGCGGCAGGACCTGCTTGGGCCGGTCCGGCTTCCAGCGGAACAGGACGACCAGCAGGCCGACATAGCTGACGGCGTTGACCGCAAAGGCCGCCGCCGCGCCCGCCGCCGCCACGATCATGCCGCCGATAGCCGGCCCGACGCTGCGCGCCAGGTTGAAGCCCATGGAGTTCAGGGTCACGGCCCCGGCCAGATCCTCACGCGGGACCATATCGCCGACCGAGGCCTGCCAGGCCGGGCCGTTGAAGGCAACGCCGCAGCCGATCAGGAAGGTGAAGCTGAGCAGCACCCAGGGCGTGATCAGGCCCAGATAGGTCATGACCGACAGCCCCGCCGAGACCAGCAACATGAAGCTCTGGGCCGCCAGCATGATCTTGCGCCGGTCCACCGTGTCGGCCAGCGCCCCCGCCGCCAGCGACAACAGCATGATGGGCAGGGTGACCGAGGCCTGGACCAAGGCCACCATCTGGGCCGAGGCGATGGAGGACATCATCCAGGCGGCGCCGACCGACTGGATCAGACCGCCGAAATTGGTCGCCAGGCTGGTGATCCAGACGGCGCGGAAGACCGGATGGTTCAGCGGCGCCAGCGCCCCGGTGCGCGTAGGCGGCGCGGTCTCGGGGGCGGTCATGGGGCGGACCGGCTGTGGCGGAAGATCAGTATGGCGGCGCCCGAACGGTGACTGCGGAACGAAGCCCTAGTGCACCCCTTTGGCGACGGCTTGGCAAGCCGTGAAGCGGCCTTATCTCGCCAGCAGGGCGTCCGCCGCCGACTGGTCCAGGCCCGTTTCGCCCGCCCGCGTCGGGCCGTTCAGCAGGGCGGCGTCGGGGCGAGGCGGGGCCCTGCGTCCGGTCAGGGCCGTCAGCAGCCGGTCGATCCTCTGGTCCGCCAGGTCCTGGAAGCTGCAAGCCGCGAGGATGCGATGAAAGCTGGCGGTCACCGCCTCCGCGTCCATCGGCTCGGCCTGCGTCAAGGCCAGGCCCTGTTCGGCGGCGGACAACAGGTCGTCGGCGGCGATCGCCAGTTCGCGCCTCAGATGATCGATCTCGGCCAGTATCTGTTGCGGCGTCATGATCAAATCTCGCCGATAACCGAGGTCAGTTTCTGCTTCAGCACCGCCAGGGTGAAGGGCTTGATGACGTAGTTGTTCACCCCGGCCTGACGCGCGGCGATGACGTTCTCGACCTTGGCCTCGGCGGTGACCATGACGAAGGGGGTGGCCTTGGTCCTTTCCTCGGCGCGGACCTGTTTCAGCAGCTCCAGCCCCGTGACCGGCTGCATGTTCCAGTCCGACAGGACCAGGCCGTATGACTTCTCTTTCAGCAGGGCCATGGCGGCCGCCCCGTCGGGCGCGTCGTCGACGTTGACGAAGCCCAGCTGGTTCAGCATGCCCCGCACGATCCGCACCATCGACTTGTAGTCGTCCACCACCAGGACGTTCATGCTCTTGTCCGCGGCCATTCCATTCCTCGTTGCACAGGCGCGGCCGAACAGGCCGCTGTGATTGAAGGACGCGCCGACCCCTCAGGGGTGACGATACAGCTTTAAGGTGTATTCGCTTAAGCTTGGATTAACCGGTTTCCCTTGAAGGTTGTATTCGACAGGGGCGGTTCCGCCGCCCTCAAGGGGGTGATTGATCGTGGACGACGTCATCATCGAATTCGTGTCCGAGGCCCGCGAGGGCATCGAGGCGGTGGACG
This sequence comes from Brevundimonas sp. NPDC090276, assembly GCF_044772165.1. Lineage (NCBI taxonomy): Bacteria > Pseudomonadati > Pseudomonadota > Alphaproteobacteria > Caulobacterales > Caulobacteraceae > Brevundimonas > Brevundimonas sp. NPDC090276. The sequence goes on from NZ_JBIVYK010000001.1 coordinate 810,691, forward strand.
CCAAACTGGTCCGCTTCGAGCAGACGCCGGACGACCCCGATCTGCTGGGGGACATCTTTCGCCTGATCCACAGCCTCAAGGGCGGCTCGGGCTTCCTCGGCCTGGTGCGGTTGCAGAGCGTGACCCACGCCGCCGAAAATGTGCTGGGCCTCTATCGCGACGGGACGCTGGCGGTGGACGCGTCTTCCGTCACCGTCATTCTCGACGCCGTGGACGTGGTCCGGGCCGTGATCGAGGGACTGGCCGAAACCGGTGTCGAGCCCGAGGGCGACGATAGCGCCCTGATCGCGCGGCTGGACCGGATCTATGCGGGCGACAGCGCGCCAGCTGAGGTTGCGCCCGCCGCGTCGCGCCCCCTGCTGGAACGGGTCGGCGGCGAGGCCACGCTGGACGCCGCCTGTGAAGGCGCGCTGGCCCTGCTGGTCACGGCCCCCGACACGGGCCCTCTGTTCGCCGGGATCGACCTGGACCGGGTGCAGGCCGAATGGCGCGAGGCCCTGTGCGGCGTCGCCCGCGCCGCAGCCGCGCCCGGGGCCTTTCAGCGGGCCCTGGCCGAGACCTTCGGCGAGGCGCTGACTTCGCACGAAGCGGCCTTCGTTCAGGCCGTGCGTCAGAACCTGATCGATCTGGAAGCCGGGGGCGAGGCGGTTGATGCCTTGCTCGCAGCCCCGCCCGTCGAGCGCGAGGCCGAGCCATCGCGCGCCGACCGCGCGGAACCCGCCAAGGGACCGCAGACCATCCGCGTCGGCGTCGACACCCTGGAAGGCCTGATGACCATGGTCAGCGAGCTGGTGCTGATCCGCAATCAGTTGATCCAGACCCTGCGCGACCAGCCCGAGACGCCCTTCGCCGGGCCGCTGCACCGGCTCAATCAGGTGACCAGCGAACTGCAGGAAGGGGTGATGACCACCCGAATGCAGCCGATCGGCGGGGCTTGGGCCAAGCTGCCGCGTCTGGTGCGTGACCTGGCCTCCGACCTGGGCAAGCGCATCGATCTGGTCATGACCGGCGAGGAGACCGAGCTGGATCGCCAGGTCATGGAGCTGATCCGCGACCCCCTGACCCACATGATCCGCAACGCCGCCGACCACGGGCTGGAAACGCCGGATCAACGGCGCGCGGCGGGCAAGCCCGAGATCGGCCGCATCAGCCTGTCGGCCCGGCACGAGGGCGGGGCCATCCTGATCGAGATGGCCGACGACGGGCGCGGCCTGCCCGCCGCCCGCATCCGCGACAAGGCGGTCGAGGCGGGGCTGATCACGCCGGCTCAGGCGACGGCCATGAGCGACGCCGAGGCGCGTCAGCTGATCTTCCTGCCCGGCTTCTCGACGGCGTCTGCTGTGACGGCGGTGTCGGGGCGCGGGGTCGGCATGGATGTGGTGCGCACCAATATCGAGGCCATCGGCGGGGCCGTCGAACTGACCTCGGTCGAGGGGCAGGGGACACGCTTCACCATCCGCATCCCCCTGACGCTCAGCATCATCGCCGGGCTGGTGGTCGAGTGCTGCGGCGAGCGCTTCGCCATGCCTCAGGCCAGCATCATCGAACTGGTCAGCGCCAATGGCGCGGCGGGCCGCCGCATCGAACACATCAACGGCGCCGAGGTGCTGCGGCTGCGCGACCGCCTGCTGCCGCTGGTGTCCTTGCAAGCCCTGCTGGGGTTGGAGGCGCCGGACGGGCCGCGCGGCGAGGCCTGCATCGTGGTGGCCCGCGTCGGGGCCTTCGACTTCGGCGTCATCGTTGATCGGGTGTTCGACACCGAGGAGATCGTGGTCAAGCCGGTAGCCGCCATCCTGCGCCACCTGAAGCTCTATTCCGGCGCGACCATCCTCGGCGACGGGGCGGTCATCATGATCCTGGACTTCAAGGGCATGGCGGTCGAGGCGGGCGCCGGCGCCCTGCTGAACGGCGGCGAGGACATGGCCGCCGAGGCCTCGTCCGGCGACGACCGCTCGGAGGCCCTGCTGGTCTTCCGCGCCGCCGACGACGGGCTGAAGGCGGCGCCCCTGGCGGGCGTGGCCCGCATCGAGGAGGTGGAGCCCGCGGCGCTGGAATGGGCCGACGGGCGGTCGCTGTTGCAGTACCGGGGGCGGTTGATGCCGGTGCTGAACGCGGACGGCGCGCCCCTGACGTCGGCGCCGCCGACCAAGCGCCCGCTGCTCGTCTTCTCGCGCGGCGACCGCAGCCTGGGCCTGATGGCCGAGGAGATCGTGGACATCGTTGAGGCCGCCGCCGCCGTCGAACTGGCGGGGGCCTCGACCGGGGTGAGCGGCAGCGTCGTGGTTGCGGGCCGGGCCACAGAATTGATCGACGTGGATTTCTACTGGCGGCGTTGCGACGGCCTGGCTGAACCGCGCGCCGAGGTAGCTTCCGCCCGCGCCGCCAAGCGCCTGCTGGTGGTGGATGAGAGCCCCTTCGTGCGGATGCTGCTCGGCCCCCTGTTGGCCCAGGCCGGCTACGAGGTCGAGGTGGCGACGGATCCCGAGGCGGCCCTGGTCCTGCACGACGCGGGCGCCGCCTTCGACCTGATCCTGGCCGACACCAGTCCCGCTGGATCGGCGGCGCGGCGCATGGCCGCCGCCTTCGGCCGCGCCTCGGCCTGGCACGCCACGCCGCTGCTGGGCCTTGGCGTCCAATCGCTGACAGGTCCGCCGCAGGACGCCTTGCTGAGCGATGTCGCCCAGTTGCTTTCACAAGATCAGGAGGCCGCATGACCCCCGTTCCGACCGAACCCCCGCTGGAAGGTCTGGTCGCCGTCCGCGTCGGCGACCAGATGATCGGCGTCCCCCTGCTCAGGGTTCAGGACGTGATCGCCCCGGTGCGCATCGACCGCGTGCCGCTGGCCCCGTTCGAGGTGGCGGGGTCGCTGAACCTGCGCGGGCGGATCATCACGGCGGTGGATATGCGCCGCCGCCTGGGCTTGCCGCCGCGCGAGATCGGCCAGCCGCACATGAGCGTCATCGTCGAACGCGGAGGCGAGCTCTACGCCCTTCAGGTCGAGGACGTCGGCGACGTCCTGTGGCTGGACCGCGCGGCGAGGGAGCCTCTGCCCGTCACCCTGGCCTCCGAATGGCGGGCCCTGTGCGACGGCCTGTACCGCCACGACGACGCGTCCCTCCTGATCCTCAACATCGAACAGACCTTCACCCTGTCCGCCCCGGCCGCCGCGGCCTGAACGGACCACCAAGGAGCCTGCCATGTCGCGCACCGCCGCCGCTGAACAGCTGGACGACCTGATTGTCGGACCGGACCCCGACGCCTTCGCCCGCGCGGTGGTGCGGTCCACCTCCGCCGCCCTGATGATGGTCGACCGCGACCTGACCATCATCGACCTGAACGACGCCACGCGCGCCCTGCTGAAGGCCAATGAGGCCGCCTTCGCCCGCGCCTTCCCCGGGGTGGCGCTGGACCGGATGGTGGGCACCTCCATCGACGTCTTCCACAAGGATCCCAGCCACCAGCGCGCCATGCTGGCCCACCCGCTGGCTCGCCCGCACATCGCCGAGATCAGCGTCGGCGACCTGCGCTTCGCGCTCAGGGTCATGTCGGTGCTGGACGCCGGCGGCGACTATGTCGGCAATGTGCTGGAGTGGAACGACGTCACGGAACTGCGCAAGCACGCCGGGATGCTGGAGGCGCTGAGCAAGGCCCAGGCGGTGATCGAGTTCAGCCTGGACGGGACGATCCAGAGCGCCAACGGCAACTTCCTGAGCACCACCGGCTATCGGCTGGAGGAAATCGTCGGCCGCCATCACTCCATGTTCGTCGACCCTGCCGAGGTGCAGTCCGGCGCCTATCGCGCCTTCTGGGAGAAGCTGGGGCGCGGCGAATACGACGCCGGCCAGTATCGTCGGGTGGGCAAGGACGGGCGCGAGGTCTGGCTGCAGGCCAGCTATAATCCCATCCTCGACGCGCGCGGCGCGCCGATCAAGGTGGTCAAGTTCGCCACCGACATCAGCGCCCAGAAGCAGGTGGCGGCGCGGGTGACCGAGATATCGGGCATCGTCGCTTCGGCGGCCTCGCAGATGCGGGCCACCGCCGAGGGCATGGCCGGCACGGCCGAGGAGACCACGCGCCAGGCCGGATCGGTGACGGCGGCGGCCGAGGTCACCTCGGTCAACGTCCAGACCGTGTCCTCGGCGGGCGAGGAACTGACCGCCTCCATCGCCGAGATCGCGCGGCAGGTGGCCGAGTCCAGCAGCATCTCGCAGCATGCGGTGAGCGAGGCGGACCGCACCAGCGAGGCCATCCGCACCCTGGCCGACGCCGCTCAGAAGATCGGCAACGTCGTCACCCTGATCAACGACATCGCCGGCCAGACCAAGCTGCTGGCGCTCAACGCCACCATCGAGGCGGCGCGGGCGGGCGAGGCGGGCAAGGGCTTCGCCGTCGTGGCCTCGGAGGTGAAGAGCCTGTCGGATCAGACGGCGCGGGCCACGCACGAAATCTCGTCCCAGGTCTCGGCCATGCAGGCGGCGACCCAGACCTCGGTCGGGGCCATCGGCAGCATCACCGACACCATCCGCAAGGTGGCCGACATCGCCTCCGCCATCGCCGGGGCGGTCGAGGAACAGTCCGCCGCCACCCGCGAAATCGCCGCCAACGTGACCCAGGTGGCCGAGGGCACGCGCCAGGTCTCGACCAGCATCGCCGGGGTCAACGCCGCGGCGGTCCAGACCAGCGACGCCTCGTCGGAACTGCTCAACGCCTCGGGCGAACTGGCCCGACAGGCCGAAGCCCTGACGGCGGAAATGGATCGTCTCGCCGCCGCCTGAGCCCCCTGCGGGCCGCGACGGGACGGGCGTAGAGGGGGCGAAGACGGCGTGCTGCCGCCTTCGCCCCTGAGTCATTGTGGGGCGCTTCTCTTGATCCTCCCTTGTCGCGCAGCGACGGGGGAGGGGGAGGATCAAGGTCAGTCGCCCGGCCTGAACACCCCCCGCAAGCCCACGGCCGGCGCAAAGCCGCTCTCCAGCCCCACCACCGTCTCCGCGCTGCCCAGCACCAGCGCCCCATGGGGCTCCAGCGCCTGACCGATCTGGCTCAGCGCCGCGCGCTTATGCTCGCGGTCGAAATAGATCAGGACGTTGCGGCAGAAGATCAGGTCGAAACGGCCCAGACCCGCCGTCCCGGCCAGCAGGTTGTGCGGCGCGAACCGCACCATCGCCCGCACCTGCGGCGACAGCAGCCACTGGTCCCCCTGACGCGTGAACCAGCGCGCCAGACGCGCCTCGGTCAAGCCGCGCTTCACCTCGAAGTCGCTGTAGAGGCCGGTGCGGGCGCGTTCCAGGATCGGCAGAGACATGTCGGTGGCCAGGATCTCAATGCGCCAGCCGGGCATCCGCGCCTGCTCCTCCATCAGCAGCATGGCCAGGGAATAGGGCTCCTGTCCGCTGGAGCAGGCGGCGCTCCAGATGCGCAGGGTGCGGCTCTGCGCCCGCGCCGCCAGAAGGTCGGGCAGAATGACGTCGCGCAGTTGGTCAAACGGCGTGGTGTCGCGAAAGAAGAAGGACTCATGCGTCGCCATGGCGTCGATGCAGCGCTGGGCCAGAGCCCCGGACGGCTCGGCGCCGACGCGGGCCAGCATCTGATCCAGACCGTCAAAGCCGTCCTTGCGGGCCAGCGGCTCCAGCCTGCTTTTCAGCAGATAGTCCTTGTCCGCCGTCAGCACGAGGCCGGAGCGTTCTAGCACCAGCTTGCGAAAACCCTCATAGGCGACGGTCATGCGCAGGCTCTCCGCACCCAGGGCGCGATCTGGTTGAGGGGCAGGACCGCCTCGGCCAGTCCTGTTTTCGCGGCGGCGCCGGGCATGCCCCAGACCACGCTGGTCGCCTCGTCCTGCACCACGAAACGCCCGCCCGCCTCGGCCACGGCGCGACAGCCCTCGGCCCCGTCGGCGCCCATGCCGGTCAGGATCACCGCCAGCAGGCCGGGGCCGTAAGCCGCCGCCGCCGAGCGCAGCATGGGATCGACCGAGGGCCGGCAGAAGTGCTCGGGCGCTTCCTGATTGAGGCGGATGACCGGCACCTGGCCGCTGCGGCCCACCGTCATGTGCCAGCCGCCGGGCGCCACATAGATGCGGCCCGGCAGGATGGGCTCGCCGTCGCGCGCCTCGGCGGCGGGGCGTCCGCCGGTTCGCTCCAGTTGTTCGGCCAGCATGGCGGTGAAGGTCGGCGGCATGTGCTGGGTCAGCAGCACCGCCTGTTCCAGCTCGCCCTTCAGGTCGGCGAACAGGCTCATCAAGGCGGGCGGCGCCCCGGTCGAGCCGCCGATGGCCACGATCCGAGGCCGGATGGGCGGTGATAAAGAGGCGGGGCGGACGGCAGGGGCTGCGGGCGCGGGTGATGGCGCGGTCGGCACGGTTCTCCAGCCTCCGAGCGCCTTCACCTTGGCGATCAGTTCGCGCGCGAAATCCTCGGCGCCGACCAGCCCGCCCGTCTCGGGCTTGGGCACGTAGTCGGCGGCCCCGGCCTGCAGGGCTTGCAGGCTGATGCGGGCGTTGCGTCGCGTCAGGGTCGAGGCCATGACCACCTTCACGTCCGGCTGGCGCTGCAGGATCAGGGGCAGGGCGGTCAGCCCGTCCATCACCGGCATCTCGATGTCCAGCACCACCACGTCGACGGCGGTGCGCGCCAGTTCGCTCAGCGCCGCCTCGCCGTTGGCGGCGCGCGCCACGACGTGCAGCGCCGGGTCGCGCTCCAGCGTCTGCACGATCAGGCCGCGCACGATGGCGCTGTCGTCCACGACCATGACGCGAATGCGGGGGGCTCGAACGGGCGCGGCTTCCAGCAAGGCGGGTACCCTTCAGGTTGAGTGTGGTATGTAACTCATAGTTGTAAACAAGCTGTCGCCGTGACGCGCGGGGCCGCGAGGCCTATAGAGGCCGCTTCCTTTTCATCGCCGCCCGCCCGGATGCCTTTCGTGACGCCTGAAACCGCCTCGCCCGTCTGCGTCGCCGCCCTCTATCGCTTTGCGCCCATTGCGGACCGCGAAGCCGTGCAGGCGCATCTGCTGGACCTGTGCGGTAGCGAAGTGCGCGGCACGCTTCTGGTGGCGCATGAAGGCCTCAACGGCACCATCGCCGGTCCCGACGCCGCCGTCGCCCGCGTCGTGGACGGGGTGCGCGCCCTGCCAGGGTTCGACCGGCTGGAGCTGAAATACTCGACCGCCGAGGTCATGCCGTTTCACCGCATGAAGGTGCGGCTCAAGGCCGAGATCGTCACCATGGGCGTGACCGACATCGACCCGGTCGAGGGCGTCGGCGCCTATGTCTCGCCTCAGGACTGGAACGCCCTGATCGCCGATCCCGACACCATCGTCATCGACACCCGCAACGACTACGAGGTCGAGGTCGGCGTCTTCGAGGGCGCGATCCAGCCCAATACGCGCACCTTCCGCGAGTTTCCCGACTGGTTCCGCACCGAGGGCCGCGCCCTGCTGGATCGGCCCAACCCGCCCAAGGTCGCCATGTACTGCACCGGCGGCATCCGCTGCGAAAAGGCCACCGCCTTCCTCAGGGCCGAGGGCGTCGAACAGGTCTTCCATCTGGAAGGCGGCATCCTGAAATACCTTGAGACCATCCCCGAGCCTGAGAGCCTGTGGCGCGGCGACTGCTTCGTCTTCGACGAGCGGGTCGCGGTCGGTCACGGCCTGAAGGAAGGCGACCACAGCCTGTGCCGCGGCTGCCGTATGCCGGTCAGCCCCGAGGCCCGCCTGTCGCCCCTCTATGTCGAGGGCGTCTGCTGCGAACGCTGCCACGATACGCGCACCGAGGAACAGCGCGAGGGTTATGCCGAGCGGCATAAGCAGATGGAGATCGCGGCGCGGCTGGGGATCGAACACGTCGGCGCGGCGCAGAAGCGGCCGGACTAGCCGCTCGCGCGCGGGCCGTGTCATGCTGGCTCCCAGCCTGAACGGAGCCCGCCCATGTCGCCCTTCCGTCCCGTCGCCGATCTCGACACCCATGAGGTGACCAACCAGCCGCCGCCGCTGGAGGACGTCAACCTGTTCACCGGCGACCGGGCCCTGCTCGACGCCGTGCGCTGGGCGGGCGGGGCGCATCACGAAGCCCGATTGACCGCCCTCGGCGCCCGCTGCGGTTCAGCCGAGGTCATCGACTGGGGCGTGCAGGCCAACCGCGTGCCGCCGGTGCTGGACACCCACGACCGCTATGGCCGTCGCATCGACGAGGTGACCTTTCATCCGGCCTATCACCAGTTGATGACGCTCGGGCTGGAGGCGGGGCTGGCCTCCGCCGCCTGGGACGGGACGGCCAACGGCCATGTCCTTCACGCCGCCATCCTGTTCCTGACGGGGCAGGCGGATTCGGGAACCAGCTGTCCCATGACCATGACCTACGCCTCGGTCCCGGCCCTGGCGGTCGAGCCGGGCGTGGGCGCGTCGTGGATCGAAAAGGTGAAGGGCGGCCGCTACGACCCCGCCGTCCGGCCCGCGCCGGACAAGGCGGGCGTCACCCTCGGCATGGCCATGACCGAGAAGCAGGGCGGGTCCGACGTGCGCGCCAACGCCACCCGCGCCGAGGCGACGGGCGAGGACGGCTGGTATCGTTTGACGGGGCATAAATGGTTCTGCTCGGCGCCCATGTCCGACGCCTTCCTGACCCTGGCCCAGGCGCCGGGCGGCCTGACCTGTTTCCTGCTGCCGCGCTGGCTGCCGGACGGGACGCGCAACGCAGGCTTCCGGGTGATGCGGCTAAAGGACAAGATGGGCGACCGTTCGAACGCCTCGTCCGAGGTCGAGTATCACGGCGCGCTCGCTCAAAGGATCGGCGAGGAGGGACGGGGCGTCGCCGCCATCATCCGCATGGTCCAGCATACGCGGCTGGACTGCGTGATCGGCTCGGCCCAACAGATGCGCGGGGCTTTGGCTCAGGCGATCTGGCACGCCGCCCACCGCACCGCCTTCCAGAAGCGGCTGATCGACCAGCCGATGATGGCGGCCGTCCTGACCGATCTGGCGGTTGAAAGCGAGGCGGCCACGGCCCTGTCCATGCGTCTGGCCCAGGCCTTTGACCAGGAGGATCCGCTCGCCCGTCTGGCCACGCCCATCGCCAAGTACTGGGTCTGCAAGCGCGCGCCGGGGATGATCTATGAGGCGATGGAGAGCCTGGGCGGCGCCGGCTATGTCGAGGCCGGCCCCATGCCGCGCCTGTTCCGCCAGTCGCCGCTGAACGCCATCTGGGAGGGCTCCGGCAACGTCATCGCCCTCGACGTCCTGCGCGCCTTCGGACGCGAGCCGGAGGCGGTTGAGGCCCTGCGCGCCTTCCTTGAGGCGCAGCGAGGGACGGACGCGGCCTATGACGCCTGGATCGCCGATCTGGACGTCACCGGCGCCGCTGAAACCGACGTCCGCTGGACCGTCGAACGCCTTGCGACGGCGCTTCAGGCCGCGGTGCTGCTGGAGGCCGATAGCCCGGTCGCCGAGGCTTTCTGTCGGTTGCGGCTGCGTCCGCGCGGCGGTCTTTACGGGGCGTTTTCGGCGGGTGCAGACGTCCGCGTCGTGCTGGATCGGGCCATGCCGGTTTGATTGGAAGTGACGCTTAATAACCACGACGTAAGTAAAACGTCGGGATGCGCATATTCATCACTGGACGAAATGCTGCTTTGCTCGCTAACGCTGCCTTGTGACCCGGGTAATCGAGATTCCCAAGCTGACCCCCCGCGAACTGGAGATTGTCCGGCTGGCGGGCCAGCGGCTGGGCGACAAGGAAATCGCGCAGCAGCTGAACCTGTCGCCGCGCACCGTCCAGAACCACCTGCACCGCGCCTACGAAAAGCTGGGCGTTTCCGACCGTTTGCAAGCCGCGCGTCGCCTGAGTGATCTCTACTCAGGGGGATCAATCCCCCTATCCGAGCCCGCCGCCGCTGAGCCATCTGACCCCGTCTCCGCATCGCCTTCGACAGCGTTCGGGAACAGGACGATGCGGTGGTCGCTCTACGAGCGGTATGCCGCGTTGGACGGATGGCGCCGACCCAGGAAGCTGGGGGGCTCCCTGCTGTGGCTGATCCTCGGCTGGTCTCTGGCCTGGCTGGTGATCGCCGCGGTCGGCGCCAGCCTCGTCAATCCCGTTCTCGAGACGATCGAAAGCCTGCGGTGAACTTCGAATTCGCCGAGGTCGTCGAGGGTGACAGGTCAATGAGAGGACGCTCGCATCGGGTCGCCGCCCCAGGCGGAAACGTGCGGCGGGCGGGCTGAGGTCGCATCATGCACCCCGTCCAGATCATCCTGATCCTCGCCAACCTGATCGCCTTCACCCTGCTTCTGTGGCGGGGCGGGGCGGTAGAGCGATGGGCTGTTTTGGCCCTTACCGCGGCGCAGGTCCTGTCGGTGCTTTTGCTGCCGTGGGACATCGACGGCCTGCGGATCGGAGTGATGCTGGTGGATGTGGCCCTGTTCGCCGCCCTCTGGGGCCTGGCGGAACATGGTCGTCGCTGGTGGCTGGTCGCCTGCGCCGGGTTTCAGCTGATCATCGTGGTCAGTCATCTGGCCCCCTTCTTCGCTCATGAGCGACTGGGATGGGCGGCGGTCACCTTGCAATGGGTCGCCTGGACCTTCGTCAGCCTGACGGCCTTCGTCGGGGTGTGGGAGGCCGGGGCGGATCGACGTTTCGCCCGGGAGGGACGTGATGGCGCAAGAATGGACCATGAGCGCAGCCCGCACGCTGCTGCATCAGTGGACTAGCCGACGGGTCGAGGGCGCGGTGCGCGCCGGCGGTCTGACGGTCGATCTCAGCGGGCTGGAGCGCTGGCTGCTGGATCAGAAGCCGGGCTCGCTGGCCGAGGCAGAACGTCTGCTGGACGTGATCGCGACCTTTGAAACCGGCGGCGGGCAGGATCTCGACAGCCTGTGCCAGGTCGGCGGCGCCGTCCGCAATGACCTGAACGGGCATCGCAGCCGGGTGGACGTCAGCTTCGCCCCCTGCGCCTCCGGGCCGATGGCCGGGCGCGCCTGAAGTCAACACAGGCTGACCGGCGGCGAGGCTTCCACGCCGCCGAACTGACTGCTAGAGCGCGCTTCTGTCCGCGATACGGCCGCGCGCCGTCGCGCCCCCAAGCGGTTCACCTCCCCAATGACGACCCCCTTCCGCGCCGCGCAGTTGGCGTCCGTCGCCTTGCCCCTGTTCGTTTTCGCCGCCCCGGCCCTGGCTGAGACGACGCCGGAAAGCCCGACCCAGGTGTCGGACATCGTGGTCACGGCCCAGCGGCGCGAGGCGTCGCTGGCGTCGACGCCCCTGTCGCTGACGGTCGTGGCCCAGCCCCTGCTGAACGACGTCGGCGTGCGCGACATCAAGGACCTGCAGATTCTGACGCCCGGCCTGGTGGTGGCCTCGACCTCGAACCAGACCTTCACCACGGCCCGCATCCGCGGCGTCGGCACGGTGGGCGACAATCCGGGGCTGGAAAGCTCGGTCGGCGTCATGATCGACGGCGTCTATCGCCCGCGCAACGGCGTGGCCCTGGGCGACCTCGGCGAGGTCGAGCGCATCGAGGTGCTGAAGGGCCCGCAGGCCACCCTGTTCGGCAAGAACACCTCGGCCGGCGTCATCAACGTCGTCACCGCCGCCCCGTCCTTCACCCCGCGTCTGGCGGGCGAGGCCACCTTCGGCGACTACGGGACCCGGGGCGGTTCGGTCTCCCTGACCGGTCCCCTCGTGGACGAGGTTCTGGCCGGGCGGCTCTACGTCGCCGCGCGTCGCCGCGACGGTCTCTACGACGTGAAAACGGGCGACGGTCCGCGCACCGAAACCGACGATCAGACCGAGCACTACGACACCCTGCGCGGCCAGCTGCTGTGGCGGGCCACGCCGGCGCTGACCGCCCGCCTGACCGCCGACTGGACCGAGCGGGACGAGCGCTGCTGTGTCGGGGTGCAACTGCTCACCGGCGGCACGGCGCCGCTTCTGGCGACCTTCGCCCCCGGCGGCGGAGTGGCGGCCACGCCGAACCCGTGGGGCCGCGTCGCCTACTCGAACCGCGACACCAACACCCGCATCCGCGACCGGGGTCTGGCCCTGCACCTGACCGCCGATCTGGGCTGGGCCCAGCTGGACAGCACCACGGCGGTGCGCGACTGGCGCGGCGTCATCAGTCAGGACTGGGACTTCACCTCGGCCGACCTGGCCTATCGCCCCGACGACGGCAGCTGGTCCAACCGCTTCCGCACCCTGACGCAGGAGGTCCGCCTGTCGGGCCGCCGCGATCGTCTGGACTGGTCGGCGGGGCTCTTCCTGTCGGACGAGAAGCTGACGCGTCGCGACAGCCTCTACTACGGCGCGGACTACGAGGCCTATGTCAGCCGCCTGCTGTCGCGCAACGGCGCCAATCCGCTGGGCGATCCGACCTATGTCTCGACCCTGACCGGACTGCCGGTGGGCCAGAGTTTCGTCGAGGGCGAGGGCCAGCGCGACCGCTACTGGCAGACGACGCAGAGCGCCGCCCTGTTTGCCCAGGCCTCCTATGCCGTCACCGACCGCCTGACCCTGACCGGGGGCCTGCGGCGCACCCATGAAACCAAGGACATGGGCGCGGCCTATGACAACACCGACGGCGGCCGCGCCTGCGCCGCCGCCCTGGCCCATGGCGTGAGCAACGCCACCCTGTGCCTGCCGTGGTCGAACCCGGCCTTCAACGGCCTGAAGCAGACCGACACGGTCAAGGACGAGGCCTGGACCGGTCTGGCCCGCGCCGAATATCAGGCGACCGAGAGCACGCGCCTCTACGCCGGCTGGTCGCGCGGCCGCAAGAACGGCGGCTTCAATCTGGACCGGGGGCAGACCAGTCTCGTGCCCGACGCCTCGCGTGCTTTTGGAGCGGAGACCGCCGACGCCTGGGAGGCCGGGGTCAAGAGCGTCCTGCTGGACCGTCGCCTGCTGGTCGGCGCCGCCGCCTTCCGCCAGACCTATGAGGACTTCCAGCTCAACACCTTCCTCGGCACCACCTTCCTGGTGCGCTCAATCCCGCAGGTGCGGGCCAAGGGCGTCGAGGCGGACTTCATGTTCCTGCCGGTCGAGGGGCTGTCGCTGCAGGGCGGGGTGACCTACGCCCAGACCGAATATGGCCATGACCCCATTGCGGGCCTGCCGCTGCTGGCTGGTCGCCGTCTGGCCTTCGCGCCGCTGTGGAGCGGTTCGCTGGCGGGAACCTATGAGCGTCCGGTGGCTGCGGGCCTGACGGGCCGTGTCACCCTCGCGGCCAAGTATTCGTCGGAATACAACACCGGCTCGGACCTCGATCCGGCCAAGAGCCAGCCGGGCTTCTGGCTGGTCGACGGTCGGGTGGCGCTCGCCAGGGACGAGGCCTGGAGCGTCGAACTGTGGGGCAAGAACCTGTTCGATCAGGACTACCGCCAGGTGGCCTTCGGCGCGCCCTTCCAGTCGGGCACGCTGGGCGCCTTCCTCGGCGCGCCGCGCACCGTGGGCGTGACGCTGCGGGTGGTGCGCTAAGGCATGAAAAAAGGACGCTGGGGCGGGCCCGGCGTCCTTTCCATCTCGAAGACCAGAGCCCGAAGCTCACCCCTTGTTGCGCGCCTCGTCGCGGGCGGCGCGTTCGGCCTGGCCGCGCCAGCCGTAGCCCTCGCCATGCTTGCCCACGCTCTCGAACTCGGGCGGAGCGGCCTTGTGGAAGAACTGTTCGGCCACCAGCCAGCCCTTGAAGGGGCGCAGCACGCCCAGGCACATGAGGGCCAGGATCGGCAGGGTGACGACGAAGTGCACCCAGACCGGCGGGTGGACGTTGAACTCGAAGATCATGAAGCCGATCATGCCGACGACGCCGACCGCCGACATGACGAAGAAGGCCGGGCCGTCCGCCGGGTCGGCGAAGCCGTAGTCCAGGCCGCAGTTCGTGCATTCCTTGCGGATGGTCAGATAGCCCTGGAACAGCGGGCCGACGCCGCAGCGCGGGCAGCGGCAGCGGATGCCGGTCTTCAGCGGGCTGAGGGGCGGGTAAACGGGGTCGGACATGACTGGCGCCTGACAGAACGGGGTGACGGTAACGTCGATACCGCCGATGTCGGCCTTTCGCGCGCGCGTCGCAAGCGGGTGTTTTGTCCTACCCACGTAGGAAGGTTTTTTCAGCGGCGCTTTAACCGACGTTAACCGCGATTAAAGCCCTTCGCGCGAGGGTGCGCGCGTATGTCCGGGGCAACCGCCAGCAAGCGCGTTCTGAAGACGACCGTGGCGGCCGCCGCGGCGGGCGTCGTCGTCTTCGCGCCCCTGGCCCCGCACGCCGAGGGCGCGGGACCGCGCTCGGGCGATCCGGTCGAGATCCGCGTCGGCGCCAACGCCGGCTTCACCAAGGTCGAATTCGCCGGAGCCGTTGGGTCGCGCGCCCGGGTGCGCCAGGACGGCCGCGCCGTCATCATCCGTATCGGCACGACCGCCGCTCCCGATGTCAGCCGTCTGCGCGTCGACCCGCCGAAGGGGGTGGAGAAGGTCGAGACCCGCTCCGTCCAGGGCGCCACCGAACTGGTCCTGACCCTGGCCGAAGGGGCCGGCGTCCGTTCCGGCGCCGCCGACGGCGCGGTCTGGCTCAACCTCTACGCCCCCGGCGCCGCGCCGGAGGGAACAAGGCCCTCGGTCGTGCCCGCCGACGGGGCCGTGCCCGTCACCGCCGAGGTCAAGGACGCGACGACCCGCCTGACCTTCACCTGGGCCGCCCCGGTCGGGGCCGCCGTCTTCAGACGCGGCGACGCGGTCTGGGTGGTGTTCGACGCCGCTGCCCGCATGAATATGCCCGCCGCTGCGAAAGCCGGCGACGCGGCCAAGGCGCGCTGGGCCGCCGGGCCGGACTTCACCGCCATCCGTATTCCGGTCGCCGAAGGGCAGGGGGTGTCCGCCCGCGCGGACGGGGCCGCCTGGACCATCACCCTGGGCGGGCCGACCACCGCCGCCAGCGGGATCGACATCGGCCGCGACGACAGCGTCCAGACCGCCCTGACCGCACGCATGGCCGGGGCCACCAGGACCGTCTGGCTGACCGATCCCATGGTCGGCGACCGTTTCGCCGCCGTCACCGCCCTGGCCCCCGGCAAGGGGCTGAGGACCGGGCGTCGCACCGTTGATCTGGCTCTGCTGCCCACCGCCCATGGTCTGGCGGTCGAGACCCCGACCGACGACCTGACGGTCAAGGCCGAGGGCGACATCGTCACCCTGTCGCGACCGAAAGGCCTGCGCCTGTCGCCGCCGACGGTCGGTCTCGAGGCCGCCGCGCCGCAGACCCAGGCCCCGCGCGCCGCCGTCCGCCCGGCCCTGATCATCTCCGACTGGGCCGATCTGGGGGCCGAGACCTTCGGCGACCGCCATCGCGCGCTACAGGTCGCCGCCGAGCTGGAGAGCGGCCGCGCCGCCGAGGACCCGCGCGCGCCCATCGAGGCCCGACTGGCCTACGCCCGTTTCCTGGTGGGGCAGGGGCTGGGTTACGAGGCCATCGGGGTGCTGAACGCCCTGGTCAAGCAGACCCCGGCCATGCAGGGCGTGGCCGAGGTGCGCGGCCTGCGCGGCGCCGCCCGCGCCTCCATCGGCCGCCTGGCCGAGGCGGAGGCCGACTTTTCCGCCGGGGCTCTGGCGGGGGATCCCTCCACCCGCGTCTGGCAGGGCTATATCGCCGCCCAGCGCAGCGACTGGACCACGGCGCGTCAGGCCTTCGCCGCCGGCGCCGGCGTGGTCGACAACTTCACCCCCGAATGGCGCGCCCGATTCGGCACGGCCCATGCCCTCGCCGCCGTCGAAACCGGCGATCTGGACGCGGCGCGCGAGCTGCTGGCCTATGTCTTCAGCCAGCCGGGGATATCGGCGGCGGATCAGCTGACCGCTCGTCTGGTTCAGGCCAAGTTGTTCGAGCTGGAACAGAAGCCGGCCCAGGCCCTGGCTCTGTACAAGGCCGTGGCCCGCGCCCCGCTGGACGGCATTTCCACCCCCGCCCGCCTCGGCGTGGTGCGTCTGGAGATGGCCAGGGGGACGATGAAGCCGGATCAGGCCGCTGCTCAGCTGGAAGCCCTGAAGTGGCGCTGGCGCGGCGACGGCACCGAACTGGCCGTGATCCGCAGCCTGGGCGAGCTCTACCTGTCGCAAGGCCGCTATCGCGAGGCCCTGACCACGCTGAAGGCGGCGGGCCGCAAGATCGTGGTCCTGCCCGGCGGCGACAAGCTACAGGCCGATCTGGACAACGCCTTCCGCGCCCTCTTCCTCGACGGCGCCGCCGACGGCCTGCAGCCGGTGCAGGCCCTGGCCCTCTTCTTCGACTTCCGCGAACTGACCCCGGTCGGCGCCGATGGCGACGAGATGGTGCGGCGTCTGGCCCGGCGCCTGATCGACGTCGACCTGCTGGATCAGGCGGCCGAGCTGCTGAAGTATCAGGCCGACAACCGCCTCGACGGCGTGGCCAAGGCTCAGGTCTCTACCAACCTGGCCGCTGTCTATCTGATGAACCGCCAGCCGGAAGAGGCCCTGCAGGCCCTCTGGTCGTCGCGCACCACTCTATTGCCCACGGCCATGAACAGCGAGCGCCGCGCGCTTGAGGCCCGCGCCCTGATGGAACTGGGCCGCTACGACCACGCGCTGGAGATCCTGGCCAAGGACGCCTCGCCCGCCGCCCGCGACGTGCGCGCCGAGATCCTCTGGAAGCAGCAGCAGTGGGGCGCGGCCGCCGCGATCTATGAGCAGCAGCTCGGGAACCGCTATCGCGACGCCCTGATTCCGCTGACGGCGGATGAGGAGAACCGGCTGATCCGCGCCGGGGTCGGCTATTCGCTGGCGCGCGATGCGGGCGGGCTGAACCGTCTGTCGAACAACTATGCGGGTTTCGCCGACAAGGCCCGTTCGCCGGGAGCGATCCGCATCGCCCTGGCTGGGCTGGACGGGGCCGACGGCTCCGGCCGTCCGCAGGACTTCGCCGCCCTCAGCGCCGGCGCCGACACCTATGCCGGCTGGATCGCGGCGACGAAGGCCGAGTTCAGACAGAAAACGGGCGGAGACCGCCCTGCGACCCCCGCCCGTCCTCAGGCGGCCGGAGCCGCCTGATCATTCTTGTTTCCCTACCGCCTTGCGCGCGGCGCAAGGCTGCTTGAGGGAAGCAGGCTCCCAGCTATTGGCGCAAAGTGCGCTGGCAGCGGGGAGCCATGGACCCGTTCGGGTCCGAAGGCTTAGCCGTTGACGGCGTCCTTCAGCGGCTTCGACACGCGGAAGCGCACAGCCTTCGAAGCGGCGATCTTGATGGTCGCGCCGGTGGCCGGGTTGCGGCCTTCGCGCTCGGCGCGCTCGGCGGTGTCGAACACGCCCAGGTTCGAGATGCGGACGTCCGAACCCGAAACCAGGCTCTTGTGGATGTTCTTGACGATCGCGTCGAGGACGCGGCCGGCGTCGGCCTGCGAGACACCAGCGTCCTTGGCGACGGCGGCGATCAGTTCGGCTTGAGTGGTCATGAGGGTTTTCCCAAAGGTGGTCGTCCGATTCCCGGACGAAGACCTGAGGATCAACACGTGTTTGGCGCAGCTTGGCAAGCCCGCATGACGCGCAAAGCCCCTGAGGGCGGGGACTTATCCCCCGCCGGCCGCTTTCTGGAAGCTCTCGACCAGGCTGCCCGCGACCAGTCTCCAGCCGTCCACCAGGACGAAGAAGATCAGTTTGAATGGCAGGGAAATCACCACCGGCGGCAGCATCATCATACCCATGGACATGAGCACGCTGGCGACCACCAGATCGATCACAAGGAACGGAACGAAAAGAAGAAATCCGATCGTGAAGGCCTTCTTCAGCTCGCTGATCATGAAGGCCGGGGTGACCACCCGCAGGGGCAGTTCCTGCACGTCCGTCGGAGGGGTGATTTTCGACAGCCGGGTGAACAGGGCGAGGTCGCCGCGATCCACCTGGGCCAGCATGAAGGTTTTCACCGGTTCGGAGGCCGCATCGAAGGCCTGAGGCAGCTCCATCTGCTGATCCATCAGCGGCCGGATGCCCGAATCATAGGCGTCCTGCCAGGTCGGAGCCATGACGATGGCGCTCAGGAACAGGGCCAGCGACACCAGGACGGCGTTCGGCGGCGACTGCTGCATCCCCAGGGCGGTGCGCAGCAGGCTCAGCACCACGATGATGCGCACAAAGCTGGTGGTCATGATGACGATGGAGGGCGCCAGCGACAGGACGGTCATCAGCCCGACCAGCTGAACCACCCGCTGGGTCAGGCCCGCACCGCTCCCGAGGTCGATGTTGATGGCCGAACCGTTCTGCGCCACCTCCTGAGCCAGCGCGCCCAGCGGCCAGACCAGACACAGGGCCGTGGTGATCAGCGACAGCAGGGCGGCGCGCTTCAGCTCGGCGCGCGAGGGGAGGGCGAAGAGGGCAGGGCGGCTCATTTCGCGTCTCCCGATTGGGCCACCGGGCCGCGCGGTTCGACCAGCTCGCGGCCTTCGCCCAGCAGGATCAGCCGCTCCTCGGCGTCGACCCGCACCAGGACCAGACGCCGTGCCGGGTCCAGCACCAGGGTCTCGATGACCTGCAGCCTTCGCGCCCCGCGCTCGGCCTGGAACTTCGCCAGCACCTGGGGCGCATAGCGCCGCGCCGCCCAGGCGGCCAGGCCGATCAGGCCCAGGGTGATCGCCAGGCCGAACACCGCCCGGAACAGGTCGAGGAAATTCATGCGGTTTCGAGGCCCCCAAGGCGCGGGAATGCGGCGCCTGTATGCGCGCCGCTTCGCCCGCACGTTTCGCGGCTCGTGGTTAACGCTGCGTTTAGAAACACCGAATATTAACCATGGAGGCGGCAAATTCTGCCGATCAACCGTTCGAGGGGACCAGAGTGTCCGTCACCGACATTCCGCTGCTGAACCAGATCAAGGGCCGTCTCGGATGGCTCGACGATCGTCAGCGCGTGATCGCCCAGAACGTCGCCAACTCCGACACCCCCGGCTTCATGGCGCGCGACCTGAAGGCGCCGACCGACTTCGCCGAGGCCATGCGCACCGGCGGCGGTTTGAAGATGGTCGCCACCAATGCCCGCCACATCTCGCCGGCGGGACAGACCGCCCGCTTCGAGTCGCTGAACGCGCCGGATTCCGAGACCACGCTCGACGGCAACTCGGTCGTGGTCGAGGAGCAGATGCTCAAGATGGCCGAGAGCCGCATGGCCTATGACGCGGCCATCGGCTTCTACCAGAAGTCCATGCAGATGATCCGCATGGCCGCCAAGAAGCCCGGCGTCTGAGGGAGACTGAACCATGCCTGATCCCGTCAACGGTCGTCCCGTCAGCCCGCGCAGCACCGCCATGGGCGTCGCCGCCGGCGCCCTGAAGGCGCAGCAGTCGCGCATGCGCATCATCGCCGAGAACATCGCCAACGCCCAGTCGACGGCCACCGTCGCGGGCGGCGAGCCCTATCGCCGCCAGACCCCGGTCTTTCAGGCGCGCAAGGTCGACGGCGCCACCGGCGTGGTCCTGGCCGAGGTTCGCCCGGACCAGAGCCCCTTCCGCGTGGAATACGACCCCTCGCACCCGGCGGCCAACGCCGAGGGCTATGTCCAGCGGCCTAACGTCGACACCCTGGTCGAGGCCATGGACATGCGCGAGGCGCAACGCGCCTACGAGGCCAACCTGAACGTCATCGAGACGGCGCGGAACATGGAGTCCCGCACCCTCGACATCATCAAGAAGTAAGGGCTAGGCCATGAATCCCATGATGGCGGCCAAGGCCTATGCAGCGGTTCAGGGCGGCGCCATGCCGACCGCGACGCCGCCGAGCGCCGCTTCGGCGGCGCAGGGGCCGGGCTTCTCGGAACTGCTGCAGAACGTCATGACGCAGACGGCGCAGCAGACGCGCGGCGCCGAAACCCAGATGAGCCAGATGGTCCAGGGCCAGGGCAGCCTGATCGACGTCGTCACCGCCGTCTCGTCGGCCGAAGCCTCGCTGGAAACCGTCATGGCCGTCCGCGACCAGGTCATCTCGGCCTATCAGGAAATCATGCGGATGCCGATCTGACGCGATTGTCGTCTCTTCGGATGAGGGGCGGATCGAACCC
The DNA here is from genome assembly GCF_044772165.1 of Brevundimonas sp. NPDC090276. Classification (NCBI taxonomy): domain Bacteria; kingdom Pseudomonadati; phylum Pseudomonadota; class Alphaproteobacteria; order Caulobacterales; family Caulobacteraceae; genus Brevundimonas; species Brevundimonas sp. NPDC090276. The sequence goes on from NZ_JBIVYK010000001.1 coordinate 830,714, forward strand.
CGCCCTCAGCGGTTCTCTCCGCATCACGGAGAGACCTCATGCTCAAGAACAAGAACTCCTCGGCCATCGTGGCGGTGAAGGACCTGGATCGCGCCCGGGCCTTCTATTCCGACGTGCTGGAACTGAACCTGGCCGACACTTCGAATGAGGGAATGCTGGGCTATCGCACCGGCTCGACCTGGCTGACGGTCTATCAATCCGACTTCGCCGGGACCAATCAGGCCAATGCCGTCAGCTGGGACGTCGGCGTCGAGCTGGACGACATCGTGGCCGGGCTCAAGGCCAAGGGCGTAGCCTTCGAACAGTATGACGCCCTGCCGCACGACGGCGACATCCACACCTGCGGCGCCCTGCGTCTGGCCTGGTTCAAGGATCCCGACGGCAATGTGCTGCATCTGGTCGGCGCGACGGGTTAGCCCTCCAGCGAGACCACCGGTTCCTTGATCTCGGCGCGGGCGTGACCGCGCTTCTTCAGCCAGGCGCGGATGCGTTTCTGGATCGGGTTGTCGACGCCGTAGTGGAACAGGAAGGCGAAGACGAAGGCTGCGCCGACGCCCATGACCCACAGCAGCCAGCGCCAGGCCTCGCCCAGGTTCAGCCGGTTGGCCGTGGCCTCGGCCAGACCGAACCAGCCGATGCGGACGACTTCATTCGAGATGAACATGGCGAAGGAGACCACCGCCGCCTGTTCGACCAGTTTCGACGGCTTTGTCACCGGAACCGCGCCTGCGGCCAGAATGATGATCGAGATGAAGGCCAGCGAGATCAGGGCGTTCTTGTCGAAATATTGCGCCGTCGCCAGACCGATCGTCGCCAGCAACAGGGCCCAGCCGGCGGCGCGCGGATGGATCCAGACCCCTTGGGCGAACCAGGCCAGCCCCATGCCGAGGATGAACAGGGGCAGGGCGCGCCAGATGCCGAGGTTCAGCGGCATCTGATAGATGGGAAACTTCAGGATGGCCCAGGCCAGCTCATTGGCCGCCAGATAGCCGACCACCACCAGGCCCAACGCCAGCCACGGCCCGACCCGCGTCAGGCCGCGCAGCACCCAGGGGAAGGCCAGATAGCAGCCCAGCAGGGCCGAGATCGACCAACTGGGCGCGTTCCAACCCAGGCCGCCGTAAACGCCGAACGACTGGACCAGGGCCGCCTGCGCCGGCAGTTGATCCCAGGCGAACCACTCGGGATGGCTGGGCGGCAGGCCAATGGCCGTGCCCAGCAGCACCATGGCCACCAGCAGGGCCAGCATGATGAGATGTGCGGGAAACACCCGCAGCGACCGCTTGAGGAAGAAGTCGCCATGGGACATCCGCCCGCCCGCGACCGAGGCGCCGTAGACCCGCATCAGCACATAGCCGCTGTCGATCAGGAAGAAGTTGGTCAGCAGGAAGCCGCCCCGCTCGAACACCGGATGCACCGCCTCGGCCAGATGCACGGGCGCCGAGGCCTGGAAATGATGCAGGATGATCATCGCGGCCACGATGAAGCGCAGCGCGTCCAGCCACCCGCCGCGCATGATCGGCGGCGGCTCATTATGAGACGAAAACACGCTCCAACCCATGACGAGGCCTCCTTCAGGCAGGACTACGCAAGAAGGGCGCCGGTCAGCCGAGGCGACGCTCGGCCCAGATCAGCGCCTCCGCCTCGATCCGTCTGATCCAGTCCGCCTTGCAGTCGCTATAGGCGGACTTGTCGGCGGGGCAGAGGTCCCGGCACCGCATCTTCTCCCCCTGATAGGTGGCGGCGATGTCGGGGTGTTCACGCAGGTAGTCGCGAAACGCCAGGTGGCGCGCAATGGCGGCGCCGCCGTCTTCATAGGCGTGGGCCTGAATCAGACGGCGTCCGGTCGCGGGATTGCTGCGGGTGCAATAGCGGCGATCGGCAAGCCCGCCTTCGCCCCTCCATCGATAGCCGAGGGATTCCATCGCCTGCCGCTGGCGATCGAAGGCCGCCAGAGAGGCGACGACGGGCATCAGGTCGATCACCGGCTTGGCGACGATTCCCGGGATGGCGGTCGAGCCGATGTGGTGGACGGTCAGCAGGTTGGAGCCGAGGGCGGCCGCCAGGGCGAGGGCCTCGGCGCGAGCCTGCTCAGACCATAGAGGGTCATGAGGGACCAGTCGGACCGAAGCAGGTTTCATATCCCAGGCTCCTCGCCGACCGCCGCACGCCTGAACGGCCAAGACCCGAGGGTGGCACGAAAAGCCGTCCCGGCCCATGCACCCGGCCAGATCGCGGCGCCTTGCGGGACATCGCCGCGCGGATTCGTGATCGGCGGGCGGGCCCGATGCGGGGCCGCCCATGCTAGGTTCACCCACGGGGCGACCTTCCCGGCCCTTTCATATCCAGTTTTCGACCTGACGCGGGATTGCTGTCCATGACGTCAGGCGCGTGCGTGCTCCCCACCAACGGGCCCGCTGCGGGCCCATGGCCACAGGATGCTGACCATGCCTTACATCACGACCGACGACGGAACCGAGATATTTTACAAGGACTGGGGGGCCGGGCAGCCGCTGGTCTTCCACCATGGCTGGCCATTGAGCGCGGACGACTGGGACGCCCAGATGCTTTTCTTCCTGGCACAGGGCTATCGCGTCATCGCCCATGACCGGCGCGGCCACGGCCGTTCGACCCAGACGGCCGAAGGCAATGAGATGGACACCTACGCCGCCGACGTGGCGGCGCTCGCGAAGCATCTGGACCTGCGCGACGCCGTCCATATCGGCCACTCGACCGGCGGGGGCGAGGTCGCACGCTACGTCGCCCGGCACGGCGAGCCGGACGGACGCGTGGCCAAGGCGGTGCTGATCGGCGCCGTGCCGCCCTCGATGCTGAAGACCGAGGCCAATCCCGGCGGCTTGCCGCTGGAGGTCTTCGACGGCTTCCGCGCCGCCCTGGCGGCCAACCGGGCGCAGTTCTATCGCGACGTGCCGGCTGGTCCTTTCTACGGCTTCAACCGCGACGGCGCGCAGGTGTCGCCGGGCGTCATCGACAACTGGTGGCGTCAGGGGATGCAGGGCGGGGCCAAGGCCCACTATGACTGCATCAAGGCCTTTTCGGAGACCGACTTCACCGATGACCTGAAGGCCATCACCGTGCCGACCCTGGTCCTGCACGGCGACGACGACCAGATCGTGCCCATCGACGACTCGGCCCGGCTGTCGGCGCCTCTGCTGAAGAACGGCACGCTGAAGGTCTATCCCGGCCTGCCGCACGGGATGTGCACCACCCACGCCGACGTCATCAACGCCGACCTGCTGGCCTTCATCAAGGGGTAGGGGGCGTGAGGATCAGCCCCGGACGAGGCGCAGGAATTCCTCGCGCGTCCGGGGGTCTTCGCGGACCGTGCCCAGCAGGCAGCTGGTCGACAGGCTGGCGCCGGGGGCGTCGACGCCGCGCATGGTCATGCAGCTGTGCTCGGCCTCGATGACCACGCCGACGCCGTGCGGGCGCAGCACGTCCTGGATGGCGTGGGCGATTTCCGACGTCATCTTTTCCTGGATCTGCAGGCGGCGCGCGAAGCCACGCACCACCCGGGCCAGCTTGGAGATGCCGACGACGCGGTCGGTCGGCAGGTAGCCGACGTGGGCCTTGCCCACCACCGGCAGCATGTGGTGCTCGCAGAAGCTGACGAAGCGGATGTCCTTCAGGACGACCAGTTCATCGTAACCGCCGACTTCCTCGAAGGTCTTCTCCAGATACTCGCGCGGCTCGACCTCATAGCCCTGGAACAGCTCACGATAGGACTTGGCCACGCGCTTGGGCGTCTCCAGCAGACCCTCGCGGTCGGGATTGTCGCCCGCCCACTGGATCAGGGTGCGGACGGCGGCTTCGGCTTCGGCCTGCGAGACGGAGGGTTTGTGCGCGTGGTCGGTCATGGCTTGTCCATATAGCCGGACCGGCCGATCAATCCAGCCGTTAAGGCCGATGCGGGACGAAACGGACCGTGCGCCGGCGCGAACGGCGACTGATTTTCCATCGCCGTCATCCTCCGGCAAGCCGCGCAGCGGCGCAGACCGGGGGACCCAGCGGCGCGCGTGAGCGCGACCCTGTCCCGAGCGCGGCGTGAGAAGCTCGCCTTCGGCGCCGCTGGGTCCCCCGGTCTCACTCCGCTCGCCGGAGGATGACGGGGGAGGGGAGTGCGCTTCTATCGCTTGAGGTAAACGGCCTGTTAACCATCCTGTCGGCATTTTCTGCCCGGTTCCCGGGAGTGGTGATGAGCGGCGCGGAAGTTCTGGATATTGGCCGTGACGCCATCTGGCTGACGATCCAGCTGTGCGCCCCCGTGCTCGTCGTCGGCCTGGTGGTCGGCGTGGTCATCGGCCTGTTTCAGGCCCTGACGCAGATTCAGGAACAGACCCTGATCTACGCGCCCAAGATCATCGCCATCTTCGTCTCGCTGCTGCTGTTCCTGCCGCTGATGGGGGCGCTGCTGGGCGGCTTCATGCGCGAGATCGCCGCCCGCATCGCCGGGATGTAGGTCGCCGCATGGAATCCTACGCCACCGCCGATCAGATCTGGGCCGGCGGCCTCATCTTCGCGCGGATCGGCGCGATCCTGATGACCATCCCCGGCATCGGCGAGAGCTATGTCCCGCCGCGCGTGCGCCTGTCGCTGGCCCTGCTGCTGTCGCTGGTCATGTGGCCGCTGGTGGCCGGGACCCTGCCGGCCCTGCCGCCGACCCTGGGCGGCATGGTGGGCTGGATCATCCGCGAGGTGGCGACCGGCCTGGCCATCGGCGTCATCCTGCGCAGCTTCATGACGGCCCTGGTCACGGCGGGCGAGATCATTTCGCAGCAGACGACGCTCGGTTTCGCCCAGACGGCCAACCCGCTTCAGGCCTCGCCGGGCTCTACTCTGTCGGCCTTTCTGATGCTGCTGGGGGTGACGCTGATCTTCGCCACCAACACCCACCACCTGTTCATCGCCGGCATCCTGGGCTCCTACGAGGCCATCTCGCCCGCCAAGCCGATGATCGCGTCGGACTTCGCCGCGATGGCCGTGCGGACGCTGGGGCAGAGCTTCATGCTGGGGGTCCAGTTGTCGGCGCCCGTGCTGGTCTTCGCCCTGATCTTCAACCTGGCCTCGGGCCTGATCGCCCGGGTCATGCCGGCCTTTCAGGTCTATTTCGCCGCCGCCCCGCTCAGCGTCCTGCTGGGCCTTTCGATCTTCGCGCTGAGCCTCGGCGTGATGGGGACCATCTTCATCGACCGCTATCGCGCCCTGGCGCGGGTGTTCACGGGAGGGAGCCTTGGCTGAAGGTTCCGATCCCGAGTCGAAAACCGAAGAGGCCACCCCGCGAAAACTTGAGGAAGCGCGGAAGAAGGGCGACGTCGCCAAGTCGCCGGACGTGGCGGCGGCCATGTCCCTGGCGGGCGCGGTGGCGGTGCTGCTGATCGGCGGCGGCTATTTCTCGCAGCAGATGGCCGAGGACATGCTGCCCTTCCTGGCCGAGCCCCACGCCATGATCGGCGGGCTGCAGGCCGGGGCCGGGGTCGAGATCGGCATGCGCGCCGTCTGGGCCGTGACGCCCTTTCTGGCCGCCCTGATGCTGGCGGTCATCATCGGCGGGGTGGGGGGCAATCTGGCCCAGTCGGGCTTCCTGTTCACCGCCGAGAAGCTGAAGCCCAAGTGGTCGACGCTCAGCCCGCTGTCGGGCTTCAAGCGCATCTACGGCCCCGACGGCATCGTCCAGTTCATCAAGACCTTCCTCAAGCTGATCGCTATCGGCGCGGTGTGCTGGTGGGTGCTGAAGCCCCATGCCCGCGAGTTCGAGAACCTGGCCGCCATGAGCCCGGCTGCGATCCTGCCCTTCGCGCGCGATCTGGCGGGGTCGCTGATGATCGCCGCCCTGATCTTCCTGGGCTTCACCGCCGGGGCAGACTTCATCTGGCAGAAGTTCCGCTTCGCCAAGCGGATGCGGATGACCAAGGAGGAGATGAAGGAGGACTTCAAGCAGACCGAAGGCGACCCCCACGTCAAAGGCAAGCTGCGTCAGATCCGCATGCAGCGCAGCCGCCAACGCATGATGCAGGCCGTGCCGACCGCCACCGTCATCGTCACCAACCCGACCCACTATTCGGTGGCGCTGCGCTATGAACCGGATCAGGGCGACGCCGCCCCCATCTGCGTCGCCAAGGGCGTCGACGCGGTGGCTCTGCGCATCCGCGAGCTGGCCAGGGAGAGCGGCGTGCCGGTCGTCGAGAACGTGCCCCTGGCCCGCGCCCTCTATGCCGCGGTCGATGTCGACGAGGTCATCCCGCGCGAACACTTCGAGGCCGCGGCCAAGGTGATCGGCTTCGTCATGCAGGGACGGAAGCGGCGGTGAGGCGCGTCCGCTTGATCCTCCCCCGCGTTGCAGGGGAGGATCGCTCTCCCGCTAGGGCGCTGGAACGAGCTTCGGTATGCTGATGGTTAATGATTCGCGCGGGCAGGACGCCATGACGATTTCCCGGCCGAAGGCGGCGGCGACGCGCCGTCCGACCTTTGATCCCCTGCTGGTGGTGATGGCGCTGGGCTTCGCCCTGGCGGTCGCGGCCATGGTCTATCCGGCGTTCCGGGCCAACGCCTTCACGGCGCCGGGCCTGATCCTGATCTTCGCGGCGGGAGCCACGGCCCTGATCTGGCTGTTCGCCTTCGGCCGGGCCGAAGTGCGCCGCGCCCACGGCGACACGGCGGTCGAGATGCTGGACGCCATGGCCGAGCCCGCCGCCCTGGTCTGGCCGTCCGGTCAGGTCCTGGCCTACAACGCCGCCTGGGCCGAGGAGAACGGCGCCGTCACCGCCCTTCCGCGCGGCAAGTCGGCGCAAGCTCTCTACATGGCCTTCGCCCAGGCCCGCGAAGGTCATCAGGGCCGCGCCATCGTCCAGATCGGCGCGCGCGAGATCGAGGTCCTGATCGGTCAGGCGGGGCAGGGGCGTTTCCTGGTCCGCGCCGCCCCCGACGCCGTCCTGCCGGTGCCGCAGACGGCCCCCGTCGCCGCTCCCGCCAAGGTCAGCGGCGAGGCCCGCGCCATGGCCGCCGGCGCCCCCTTCGGCTCGACGGTGATTGCCGGCGACGACCTGTTTGCGGGCAAGGCCGAGGATTCCAACGCGGCCCTGGCCGTCCTGACCGGCCCCGCCGCCTCTGGCGACGCCGCCTTTGGCCACCTGTTCGACCTGGCGGGCGTGACCGAGGCCAAGACCAAGCTGGCCGCGGGGTCTTCCGGCCCGATCGAGCTGGTGGCGCGCGCCTATCCCGACCGCCACCTGCACCTCTATGTCGCGCCGGAAGGCGACAAGCGCCGCGTCTGGCTGTTCGACGTCTCGTCGCAGAAGTCGATGGAGCTGCAGCTGTCGCAGGCCCAGAAGATGCAGGCCGTGGGCCAGCTGGCGGGCGGCGTGGCCCACGACTTCAACAACCTGCTGACCGCCATCCAGATGCAACTGTCCGAGCTGCTGGAGCGTCACCCGGTCGGCGATCCCTCCTATGACGGGCTGAACCAGATCCGCCAGACCGGCATCCGCGCCGCTGATCTGGTCAGGAAGCTGCTGGCCTTCTCGCGCAAGTCCACGGTGCGGCGCGAGCGTCTGGACCTGGGCGAACTGGTCGGCGAGTTCGCCGTCCTGCTGCGTCGCCTGCTGCGCGAGGACGTCCGTCTGGAAACCGACTACGGCCGCGACATGCCGCTGGTCCTGGCCGACAAGAGCCAGCTGGAAACCGCCGTCATGAACCTGGCGGTCAACGCCCGCGACGCCATGCGCGGCGTGGTCGAGCCGGGCGCGGGCGTGGTCACCATCAAGACCCGCCGTCTGACCGAGGCTCAGGCCCGCGACATGGGCTGGCGCGAGGCCGCCGGCGAGATCGCCCTGATCGAGGTCTCCGACACCGGCCCCGGCGTGCCGTCCGAACTGGTCGACAAGATCTTCGAGCCCTTCTTCACCACCAAGGCGGTCAACGAAGGCACCGGCATGGGCCTGGCCACCGTCTATGGCATCGTCCAGCAGGCGGGCGGCCACATCAGCGTCTCGAATATCGAGGGCGCGGGCGCCGCCTTCCGCATCTTCCTGCCCGCCGCCTCGGCCGAGGAACTGGTCGCCGCCCCGGTGGTCGAGAAGGTGGTCAAGGCCGCGCCGCGCGACCTGTCGGGCGCGGGCCGCATCCTGTTCGTCGAGGACGAGGCCGCCGTGCGCGGCATCGCCGCCCGTCTGCTGCGCCAGCGCGGCTATGAGGTGATCGAGGCCTGCGACGGCGAGGAGGCCCTGATCCTGGCCGAGGAATGGGCGGGTCAGATCGACATGATGATCTCCGACGTCATCATGCCGGGGCTGGACGGTCCGTCCCTGCTGCGCAAGGCGCGGCCCTTCCTCGGCGACGCCCCGGTCATGTTCATCTCGGGCTACGCCGAGAGCGACTTCTCGGACCTGCTGCAGGACGAGACGGGCGTCTCCTTCCTGCCCAAGCCGCTGGACATCAAGACCCTGGCCGAGCGCGTGAAGCAGGAACTGCACGCGGGCTGATCGCCGCCCCGCCGTCATCCCGGGGCTGCGCAGCAGAACCCGGGACCCAGGCGGCGGATCACAAGCGCCGTTGCGGCAGGAGCGGGCGCCTGGGGCCCGGCTCTCCGCTTTGCTACGGCCGGGACGACGGCGGGGTGGCCTTGGACGCGCGAGTCTGTTTTCGGGTCGGTAGCCAATTTCGCAAATCGACCCGTTGCGGACATTCGCTAGCCGTTTCATCCTGCGGACATGAATATCGGTTTTTGGCTTGGCGCGTCTCTGGCGGCGCTTCTGTACGCGGCGGTCGTCAGCACGATCGCCATGTGGATTTTCAGCCGCATGGGCCGCACCCAAAAGCGCATTTTCTGGGCTTTCACCGTGGCGTTCGTTTTTTGCGCGGTTCCTTTGGCGTTCTCCAGCGGCCCTATAGACGCGCGGATATCCATTACGCTTCAAACCCTCGCCTTCGCGCCTTGGCTCGCGCTTCAGTTGGTGCTGCTAAACCGCGCTAAGGCCAAGGAAGCGGAAGCCACTTTTTGAATAGGCAGCCTCTTCAGCGAGAGACGAACATGCCCTTTGCTATCGCCCGCTGATACTCCTCGAAGCTGTGCCCGGGGCAGCGGCTACGAAGTTCTTCGAGAACTTCCAGACTGGCGGCGGGCTGGCCGTTCGAAACAAGCTTTAGAGCAGCATCCCAGCGTCCATCACGGACCTCCTCACAGAGATCGAAGGCAGCAAGAGAAAGGGCGTCGAGCATCCCATGATGTCTAGGATAAGCAATGTCCGCTTTCCACCCTTAGCGGACATTCAACGCAGCCGCTTTCGACCTTCAACCCTATAGTGGTTGGAGCGCAGCCTCACACCCTCAGATCAAAATGGCGCGGTTCGGCGCCGCGGCGTTCGCGGGCGGCGTCGTGCAGGGTGTCGGCCAGGTCGAGCAACTGGTGACGGCGCAGGCGCGGGATGATCTCCAACAGTTGCAGCCTCAGAGTCTCGGCTTCGGCGTCGGTCAGGGGAGCGGGCCGGCGGAGGGAACGAACGGGCATGGCGATCCTCCTTTCGGGAGGGCTCTCGAAGACGTCGGAATGACCTTGGGGAAACGGGTATTTCGCCCGTACGGTTCCCAATCGGCCCTCCTCGAGCGAAAAACTGAACAAAGGCCGCGCTAAAGGCTTGGGTCTTTCGTGCGCCGCCCTAGATAGGGGCCAGACGAATCCAAACGCCGAAGAGGAAGCTCCCCATGGCCTTCACCCTGCCCCCGCTGCCCTATGCCCACGACGGCCTGGAGCCCGCCATCGACAAGGAGACGATGAGCTTCCACTACGACAAGCACCATCAGACCTATGTCGACAACCTGAACAAGGCCGTGGCCGCCGCCGGCGTCGAAGGCCAGTCGTTCGACGAACTGTTCGCCAAGATGTCGACCCTGCCGGTCGCCGTGCGCAACAACGCCGGCGGCGTGTGGAACCACACCTTCTTCTGGGACGGCCTGGCCCCCGTCGGCACGGGCGGCGCACCCTCGGCTGAGCTGGCCGCCGCCATCGACGCCGACCTGGGCGGCATGGACGCCTTCAAGGAGGCCTTCAACGCGGCGGGTCTGGGCCGCTTCGGTTCGGGCTGGGCCTGGCTGATCGTGCAGAACGGCAAGCTGAAGATCATCTCGACGCCGAACCAGGACAACTCCCTGATGGACTTCGCCGAGGAAAAGGGCGCGCCCCTGCTGGTCGCCGACGTCTGGGAGCACGCCTACTACCTGAAGTACCAGAACCGCCGCGCCGAGTTCCTGGCCGCCTTCTGGTCCATCGTGAACTGGAACAAGGTCAACGAACTGTACGCCGCCGCCAAGGCCTGACGACAGCGACCGGTCCAAAAGAGAACGGCCCCGGAGACATCTCCGGGGCCGTTTTTCATGCGCGGTCTTCCACCGGTCAGGGCAGACGCATGGCCAGGATTTCGCGGGTGCGGCGGGTGATGCCGTAGAGGACGCCCGGTTCGCTTTCGTCCCAGTCGACCGCCTGACCCTCGGCCTCCATGCCCAGGGTCTCGACGTGATCCAGCACCCCGCCGCCCTCGGGGAAGGCGACGACATAGAGCTCGGGGTGGTCGTGGCCGCTGAGGTAGAGCCGACCGTCCGGCCCCCAGCCGCCGCCCGAAATGCTCATCGGCGCGATGCGCTCGAGGATGGAGGCGGGGATGGCCCAGCTCTCGGTGCGCCGCCACTGGTCGTCGAAACGGACCAGGGTGGTGTGGCGGTGGTCGCGCGGGGCCTCGCCGCCGCGTCCGTCATAGTTGGCGAACATCCCCCACCAGGCCCCGTCGTGACGCTCGATCCAGGTCAGGGAGCCTGTGCCCAAACCGAGGGCGACGCTGCGGATGTGATGCAGGTCCTGCGGATCGAAGACCTCGACCGTGCTGACGTGGGGCGTGCCGGGGAAGTTGGAGCTGGCGCAGACCAGTTCGGTGCTGATCAGGGTGCAGGAGTTGATGTGGGGAAAGCGCTTGGGATCGCCCGACCACGCGGCCTTCTTCTGCCCGGTCGCCTTGTCGTAGCGGGTCAGGGACCAGTTGGAGACGGCGTAGATGTCATGGGGGCCGACGGCCACGCCCTGACGCGCGTCGGACGGATAGCGGCGGACGGTTTCCATCTGTCCAGCGAGGGCAGGCGCGGGGGCGGGCGGGGCGGCCTGATCGGAGGCGGTCAGGGCGAGGGCGGCGAGGGCGGCGGTCAACATGGGCAGGTCTCTGGAAGAGGAAGGCCGCCCTCCAGTCTGGAAGGGCGGCCTGAAGGGGATCAGAAGCTGGCGGACAGGCCGACCCAGAAGGTGCGGCCGTATTCGGCGGACTCCTGCAGATAGCCCTTGTTCGGGCCGGTCACTTCGCGGCGGCCCGCGTCGTTCAGGTTCTGGCCCTCGACGAAGACCGTCATGCCGTTGTCGAAGCGCCAGCTGATCGAGGCGTCATAGAGGTGACGGCCCTTCCAGTACTGGTCGGCGTTGGGGATGGTGTCGTTGATGGTCTCGAGGAAGCCGCCGACATAGTTGTGCGAGATCCGCGCCTCCAGCGGGCCACGCTGGTAGTAGATCGAGGCGTTGGTCGTGGTGTCCGGCTGCTGGAACAGGCCGGTATGACGCTCGCCCGCCGAGGTCAGGAAGGTGAACTCGGTGTCCAGGAAGGTGGCGTTGGCGCTGACGCCGAAGCCGTCGAAGGGCGCCGGCAGCATGGTCAGGGCCTGCTGGAAGCCCAGTTCGATGCCGCGGATTTCCGCCGACTGGGCGTTCATCGGGGTGGAGACCAGAACGTCCTCCAGACCCCGGCCCACGTCCATGCGCTGGACGGAGCTGAGGCTGAAGATCTCGTTGTCGATCGACTTGCTGAAGACCGCGACGGAGACCAGGCCGTCCGTCGGGTAGTATTCGAACGACAGGTCGAAGCCCTCGCTCTCGCGCGGCTCCAGATTGGGGTTGCCCCGCGACAGGGTCGGCTGCGAGCCGTCGAAGCTCAGGCTTTCGCTGGCGGCCAGCGAGCCGAAGTCCGGACGGCCGATGGTGTTGGTCCAGGCGGCGCGCACCACCATGTCCTCGCGCAGGTCCCAGCGCAGGTGGACGCTGGGCAGCCAGTTCTCATAGCCGCCCTGGTTGTGCGCGGGCGTCAGGACGCCGCCGGTGTTGCGCACGGCCTGGGACTCCACCTCGGTCTTCTCGTAGCGCAGGCCGCCCAGGACGGTGACGTCGCCGATCCGGTAGCTGGCCTGGCCATAGGCGGCGTAGACGTCCTCGGTCACGTCATAGTCGCCGGTCGGCAGGGAGGTCGTGGCGATGAAGCGGTCGCGGTTGGCCTCGAAGAAGCGCTCGGCCAGACCGGCGTCGATGCGGGCGCCCAGGTCATAGCGGCCCTGGATCAGCTCGCTCGGGCCAGCGACGTCCACCTCGTCGAAGGTGAAGGCGAAGCCGGGCGCGGTCTTGTAGTCGACGCGGCTGCTGGCGAAGGACCGCTCGCTGGAGCGCAGCAGGCCGCCGAACTTGACCTTCAGGTTGCGGTCGAAGCCGCCGTCGTCGAAGGCGGCGTTGAAGCGGGCCTGCACCGTGTCCTCGTCGCTGGCGGTCAGGGACACCCGGCGTTGCTGCAGGTTGTAGAGCTTGGCGTCGCGGAAGGCCGTCGGGTTGGTCGGCGTGAAGACGGGGAAGAAGTCGCTGGTGTCGTAGTTGAAGCCGAAGCTGGAATTGGCCGCCGTGCGGAACTCATACGAGGTGTTCGGCGTCTCCAGCGCGGCGGTCGACCACGACAGGTCGCCGTCCAGGGTCCACAGCGGCGCGGCGTTCCACTCGAAGCCGGTGCGCAGCAGGCCGATCTCGCGCTTGGTGATCGGCTGGTTCAGGCCGACGATGTTGCGTCCGGCGGCGAAGGTTCCCGAGGTTTGGGTCTGGTTCGACACATTGCCGTTGGGCTCGGTGCGGAACTCGATCCGCTCCTCGTCGTCCTCCATGCTGGCCCACAGCGCCGAGGCCTCCCAGCGGAAGTCGTCGTTCGGACGCCATTCCAGCTTGCCGTTCAGGCCCGAGCGCTGCTTGGTGTTGTTGTACCAGAACAGGCGGTGTTGGGTCGGCACCTGGATGCCGTTGCCGCTGGCCGCGCCCGAGTCCACCGGCTTGCCGGCGGCGTCGTACTCGCGCACCGACGGGGCGGCGACCTCGACCTGCGGGATGTCGTAGTCCAGCTGTTCGTGCGAGGCGCCGACCACCACGCCCCATTCGTCGTTGGCGCCGAAGCGGCGGCCGGTGGCGAAGCTGAGACGGTAGGACGGATCGTCGTTGCGCACGTCGCCGCTGCGCTCATAGACGCCGTAGGAGGCCATGCCGTCGAAGAAGGGGCCCTTGCGGTCGAAGGCGCTGCGGGTGCGGACGTTGATGACGCCGCCGATGGCGTTGCCGTCGTTCTCGGGCGTCACCGTCTTGATGACCTCCAGCCGGCCGGCCATGACCGAGGGCACGATGTCCATCGGCACGGTGCGGGCGCTTTCGTCGACCGAGCCGACAAAGGCGCCGTCGATGGTGGTGCGGTTATAGGTCGAGGCCAGACCGCGCAGGATCGGCCAGCGCGGCTCGCCCTGGTCCTCCATGATCGAGACGCCGGGGATGCGGCGCAGGGCGGCGGCGGTGTTGTGGTCCGGCAGCTTGCCGATGTCGTCCGACGATACGGCGTCCATGACCTCGAACTGGCGGCGCTTGACGGCGATGGCGGCGCGCTGGGCTTCGCGCTGGCCGGTGACGACGATCTCGTCGACCTCGGAGACAGCCTCGGCGGGCGCGGTCTGGGCCAGGGCCAGGCCGGGGGCGCAGAGCGCGGTGGTCGCCAGCAGGGCGGCGGCGGCGAAACGATGGGCGGACATGGGCGGAAGGCTCCCCGATACAAGAACTGGTGTCGGGGCGGCGAGCTAGGCCGTGGGTGCGACGATCGCGGCTCAGTTTGATAGCGGTTTCGCCACTGTTCGGCGGCGGAACCGTGAGGAATGGTCCAGAACCGGAGTCTGCGATCCGTGCGGCATGGGTCTGAACCCGCGCCGACATTGACTCTCGGGCCTGCCGGCCTCATAAGCCCGCCCTTCTCGCATCGGGTATCGGCCCGAGGCGCAGATTGACTACGGACGATGCGTGGACCGCCGTTGAGATCGCCGCTCCAATCGGGGAGGGGCCGGGCCGCATCAGCATGAAGAGTGACTTATGTCCAAGCGCCATAGCGCCAAGTACAAACTTGATCGGGTCATGGGTGAAAACCTGTGGGGCCGCGCCAAGTCGCCGGTTAACAAGCGTTCGTACGGCCCCGGCCAGCACGGTCAGCGCCGCAAGTCGAAAGTCTCGGACTTCGGCCTGCAGCTGAAGGCCAAGCAGAAGCTCAAGGGCTACTACGGCAACATCACCGAGAAGCAATTCTCGGCCATCTACGACGAAGCCGGTCGTCGTAAGGGCAACACCTCGGAAAACCTGATCGGTCTGCTGGAATCGCGTCTGGACGCCATCGTCTACCGCGCCAAGTTCGTCCCGACCGTCTGGGCCGCTCGCCAGTTCGTCAGCCACGGCCACGTGACCGTCGACGGCAAGAAGGTCGACATCGGTTCGTACCGCGTCAAGCCGGGCCAGGTCATCGAGGTCAAGGAAAAGTCGCGCAACATGGCTCTGGTGCTCGAAGCCCAGCAGTCGTCGGAACGCGATGTGCCTGACTATCTGGAACTGGGCGACCGCGGCTTCTCGGTCCGTTACGTGCGCGTGCCGGAACTGTCCGACGTGCCGTACCCGGTCAAGATGGAACCGAACCTGGTCGTCGAATACTACTCGTCCTGATTTCAGGCGATCGACGATAGAGTTGATGGAAGCCCCGGTGAAAACCGGGGCTTCTTTCTTATTCAGCATCCGCTGTTCCCTTGCGGAAGGAAGCAGCGCATTCTGACCGGGTGGACCATGATCCGCCCCCGGAAGGCCGAGATGAGACGAACCGCCGCCCTCTGCGCCCTTGCTGCTGTCGCCGTCCTGGCGTCTGGCTGCGCTTCGACCGGCGCCGTGTCGACTGCCGGGATGCCGGGCCAGCTGGAGCCGATCCACGCGGCCGCCTTCACGCGCGACACGGCGGTCTTCTGGGTCAGCTCGAACGGCTGCACCAGCAAGGCGGATGTCAAACCCTTCATCACCCGGCTGCGCGACAGCGCCGTCATCACCCTGCGCCGGCTCGACGAGGACCGTTGCTCGGACGTCAAGTCCGAGGGCGTGCAGTTGCAGTGGTCCTTCGAGGAACTGGGATTGGAGCCGGGCTCCGAGGTGTCGGTCAACAACCCCTACATGATGCGTCAGGACGTCAAGGCGAACTGATCCGCGTTCTGGCGGCAAGGCTTCGTTAGCCATGCCGGACGACGGGCGATTAAGGATTGGGCCGCTAGAGACCCGATCCCCCCTGTCGCGTTCTCCGTTCGGATTCCATGCGTATCGTAGATTGTCTGACCAACGCCCATAACCTGGCGCTGGTCGCCCTGGCCGCGCTGGTTTGCGTGCTGGGCAGCTGGATCACCATCAGCCTGCTGAAACGGGTCCGCAGCACGCGGGCCGGCGCCCGCGCCGCCTGGATCTTCCTGGGCGCGGTGGCGGGCGGCGCCACGGTCTGGTGCACCCATTTCGTCGCCATGATCGCCTATGAGCCGGGGATCGCCGTTGCCTATGAGCCGGGCCTGACGGGCCTGTCGCTGCTGGTCGCCATCCTCGGGTCGGGGACAGCCCAGTTCGTGGCGGCGCAACGCTTCCCGGGATCGGGCCTGGTCGGCGGCGTGCTGTTCGGTCTGAGCGTGGCCGCCATGCACTTCATCGGCATGGGCGCCTTCGCCGTCGACGCCGTGATCCAGTGGTCGGTCCCCTATGTGGTGGTCGCCGTGGTCGGTTCGGTCGTATTCGCCGCCCTGGCCTTCAAGGCCGACAAGCTGTGGCCGACGGTCAAGGGGCGCTGGCTGGCGATTCTCTTCATGGTGCTGGGCATTGTGGTGCTGCACTTCACGGCCATGTCGGCCATGACCATCCTGCCCTTCGCGCCGCTGGACGGGGCGCTGACGGGCGACGACGCCAAGCATATCCTGGCCATCGGCGTGGCCGGCGTCGGCCTGCTGGTGCTGGGCGCCGGCGCCGCCAGCTATGCCCTGGACAGCCAGTCACGGGGCCAGGCCGAAGTGCGCCTGCAACATCTGATCGAGGGCAGCGTCGACGGCATGGCGGTCGAGCGCGACGGCGTCATCATCGCCCTGAACGCCGCCCTGCTGAAGCTTCTCGACGCCGAGCGCGAGGCCGTGGTCGGCCAGAGCCTGTCGCGATGGGCCGAGGACGTCGCCCGTCTGGTCGACGGAGACATGGTCCAGTCGTCGCTGTCCACTCTCACGGGCGAGATCCTGCCGGTCGAGCTGGCGGCCAAGCGCGACCACGCCAGCGAGGGCGAGGTCATGCTGTTTTCCGTGCGCGACCTGCGGGCCCGCCAGGCCCAGGAGCGTCGCATCGCCCATCTGGCGCGCAACGACAGCCTGACCGGCCTGCCCAACCGCGCCTCCTTCCTGGAGCGCCTCAGCCGCCAGACCGCCACCCTCAAGTCGGGCCAGACCCTGGCCCTGTTCGCCCTGGACCTGAACCGGTTCAAGGAGGTCAACGACCTGTACGGCCACGCCGTCGGCGACAAGCTGCTGTGCCGTATCGCCGAGCAGCTGCGCGAAGCGGTCAAGGATGGCGAGTTCGTGGCCCGTCAGGGCGGGGACGAGTTCGTGGCCATGGCGCCCGTGGCCTCGCGCGCCGAGGCCCAGGCCGTGGCCGAGCGCCTGCGCGCCGCCGTCATTCGGCCGGTCACCATCGAACACGCCGACCTGTCGTGCGGCGCCAGCATCGGCGTGTCGCTGTGGCCCGAGGACGCCGACGACCTGTCGACCCTGATCAACAACGCCGACCTGGCCATGTACCGGGCCAAGGGCTCGCTGACGGTCGACATCTGCTTCTACGAGGCGGACATGGATCAGGCCGTGCGCGCCCGCCGCCGCGTCACCCAGGCCCTGCGCGAGGCCCTGGATAACGAGAAGTTCGAGCTGCACTATCAGGTCCAGGCCTCGGTCGAGACCGGCAAGGCCATCGGCTACGAGGTCCTGCTGCGCTGGAAGGACGAGAACGGCCGCAACATCCCGCCGTCGGACTTCATCCCTGTGGCCGAGGAGACGGGTCTGATCCTGCCGATCGGCGAATGGGTGCTGCGTCAGGCCTGCCGTCAGGCCGCCGCCTGGCCCGAGCCGCATCGTATCGCCGTCAACCTGTCGCCGGTGCAACTGGGCCATGTCGACCTGCCGCGTCTGGTGCATCAGGTTCTGCTGGAGACCGGGCTGGCCGCCTCGCGGCTGGAGCTGGAGATCACCGAGACGGCCATGATCAGTGACATGGAGCGCACCACCCATGTGCTTCGTCAGCTGAAGGCCCTGGGCGTCACCATCGCCATGGACGACTTCGGCACCGGCTATTCGTCGCTGTCGACGCTGCGGGCCTTCCCCTTCGACAAGATCAAGCTGGACCGCTCCTTCATGACCGAGCTGGACGGCGCCGCGCCCCAGTCGCGAGCCATCATCCGCGCCGTCCTGACCATCGGCGAAAGCCTGTCGATCCCGGTTCTGGCCGAGGGCGTCGAGACGGCCGAGCAGCTGGCCTTCCTGCGCGATCAGGGCTGCGACGAGGTGCAGGGCTATCTGCTGGGCCGGCCTCAGCCGGAAGCCGACGCCCTGGCCAATGGCGCCGCCGCAGTGACGACGGCGCCGTCAGGCGAGGCTCAGGCGAAGGCCGCGCGCGCCGTCGCATAGCCCGGCCAGTGTCCGGCGCCGGCCCGTTCGTACTGGACGGGCAGGCCTTCGGGCAGGCCCAGGGCCACGGCGGCGTGGTGGCCCCAGTTGGGGTCGTCCAGCACCGCGCGGGCCAGGGCGATCAGGTCGGCCTTGCCCTCGACCAGCAGGTCTTCGGCCTGCTGCGGGGTGACGATCATGCCGACCGCCATGACATTGGCCTCGGGCGCCGCCGCCTTGACCGCCTCGGCGAAGGCGACCTGATAGTTGGGCTGGTCGCCCGGAATGCGGGCCGTGGCGATGTTGCCGCCGCTGGTCAGGTGCAGATAGTCGTAGCCCATGGCGTGAAGCGCGGCGCCGAAGGCTTGCGCCTCCTCGACCGTGATCCCGCCCTCGGTCCAGTCCGAACCGTTGAAGCGCACGCCCAGGGCCTTGGTGCGGGGCCAGGCGTCGCGCAGGGCCTGGGCCACGCGCAGCGGGAAACGCATCCGGTTCTCCAGCGAACCGCCGAACTCATCGGTCCGTTCGTTCGACAGCGGCGACAGGAACTGGGTCAGCAGATAGCCGTGGGCCGCGTGCAACTCGACCAGATCGAACCCTGCGCGGTCAGCGCGTTTCGCCGAATCGACGAAGGCCTCAACCACCCGGTCCATGCCCGCCTGATCGAGCGCGGTCGGGGTGTGCCAGTCGGGCTTGAAGGCCTGGGCTGAGGCTGAAAACGTCTCCCAGGCCTTGTCGGCGGGGGCGGGGCCGCCCCGGTCGATCCACGGCGGATTGGTCGAGGCCTTGCGTCCGGCGTGGGCCAGCTGGATGCCGATGGGGGTGTCGGAATAGGTGCGGATGTCGCGGATGATCTTCGCGAAGGCGGCTTCCTGCTCGTCGTTCCACAGGCCGGTGTCGGCCCAGGAGATGCGGCCCGCCGCCTCGACCCCCGTGGCCTCGATCACCACCAGTCCGGCGCCCGACAGGGCCAGCCGCCCGATGTGCTGGGCGTGCCAGGGCTGGGGCAGGCCGTCCACCGCCGAATACTGGCACATCGGCGCGACGACGATGCGGTTCTTCAGCGTCAGCGGCCCGACGGCGCGCGGGGTGAACAGCAGGCTCATTCTGGATCTCTCGGTTCAACCCCGGATACAGGGGGTGGGGAGGCGGGTCACAGTAGCTATGACTGTGGCTGTTCCGTTCAACCCCCGCCTTTCCGATTATTCACGTGATATGGAACGGCGACGCTGGCAGTTTGCCGCCAGCAAAGAAGGGGAACACCTATGCGCCGTCTCATCATCGCTCTCGCCGTCGCCGCTGTCGCCGCGCCCATGCTGTCGGGCTGCATCATCATCGCCAGCGACAAGCCGACCACCCGCGTCATCCACTCGACCCCGGCCGAGGCCAACTGATGCGTCTGGCAGCCGTCGCAGCCGTCGCCCTGCTGCCGCTGCTGGGCGGCTGCGTCATCTATTCGAGCGATGGCGGGGAGCGGAAGGTCAACATCAACAACCAGGTCGTGGCTCAGGCCGAAGTCCTGGAAGCCGTCCGCAAGGTCGACTTCGACGGCCAGCGTCTGACCGTCGTGGTCGGCTCCAACGGCTGCACCGAGGCCTCCAGCTTCGAGGTCAAGATCAAGGACACGGACCCGGCCGAACTTAGCCTGATCCGTCGCGCGCCGGACCTGTGCAAGGCCATCGTCCGTGAAGGCGTCGCCGTCAGCTGGACCTACGCCGAACTGGGCCTGACGACCGGCCAGCACGTGCGCGTGCTGAACCCGATCAGCCTGTAAGAAACGCCAGGTCTTTCCTCCCTGTTGCCGTGCAACAGGGAGGAAAGGGCAGGCTCAGGCCTTGGCTAGGCCGAAAACGGCCCCAGCATTTCCGTCGGGATGCGGGCGGGGCGCAGGGTGGCGGCGTCCACCAGACACCATTCAGAGACGCCTTGCGCGCACAGACGGCCTTCGCCGTCCTCGATGCGGACGTAGCGATTGAAGCGCGGCCCCTGTGGGTCGCCGACCCAGGTGCGGGCGACGACGCCGGTCGCGCCCGGCGCGATGGCGCGCAGGTAGTCGATCTCGTGCCTCAGCGCGACCCAGGACCACTTGGCCCGCGTCGCCTCGTCGAAGCGCGCGTTCCAGTGGGCCGTGCCGACGTCCTGCAGCCAGCCGACATAGACGACGTTGTTGACGTGGTTGTTCTCGTCGATGTGCTCCGGCCGCACGTCCAGCGGGACGACGAAGACCTCGCGGTCGTCGCGCGGGGCCAGCTGCGGCCGGGCCATCCGGTCTCAGGCCTCGCCGAGGGCGACGCCCTTCTCGACCATCAGGGCCTGCAGTTCGCCGGCCTGGAACATTTCGCGCACGATGTCCGAGCCGCCGACGAACTCGCCCTTGACGTAGAGTTGCGGGATGGTCGGCCAGTCGGTGAAGCTCTTGATGCCGTCGCGCAGGGCTTCGTCCTGAAGCACGTCGACGCCGACGAAGGCCGCGCCCACGTGGTCGAGGATCTGCACCGCCAGCGAGGAGAAGCCGCAGCGCGGCGCGTCCGGCGTGCCCTTCATGAACAGGACCACGTCATGTTCGGCCACGGTCTGGGCGATGAAGGCGTGGACGGGGTCGGCGGCGGCGTCAGCGGTCATTTGATCGGTCACGGTAAGGGGCCTTTCAGCGAAGCCCGTCAGCTAGGCGCCCAATGGGGCCGGGTCAAGGCCGCTGCGGCGTAAGGGCTCAGGCGGTTTCCGGCGTCCGCGCCAGACGTTCGGCGCGCTGGGCCAGGGCCGGGGCGCCATGTTCGCGGGCCGTGGCGGCGGCCTCGACCAGCATCAGGCCCAGGCCGCGCGGGGTCTGGCCGGTCCAGCGGGCGCGGGCCAGGGCGATCCGGGCCATGCCGATCTGGTCCGAGGCCCAGTCCAGCGGGGTCGCCAGCACCGAGGGACGGGTCAGGCGTCGACGCAGGCCGCTTTCGATCTCCAGCAGGGCTGGCAGGTCGCCGACCGATCCGGCGCGCGACGCTTCTTGCGCCACACGGCGTTCGTGGGCCAGGGCGCCCAGCACCAGTCCGCCGCCCTCGGTCAGGGCCTCGGCCTGAACCAGAACCAGCAGGGGCAGGGTCTCGCGCTCGGCGCGCAGCACCTGGATGGCGGCCCAGTCGAGCGGGCTGTGGTCGGGGGTGAACTGGTCGGCGGCGGCGTCGAACAGGGCGTGGGCCTGATCGCGGGCCAGGACATCGTCGGCGATGGCCGCCAGGGCCGCCATCCCGGCGGCGCACAGGGCCAGGGCGCGGGCGCGGCTGAGCGGGCGCTGTTCCGGCGTGGCGGCCTCGACCAGGGCGCGCAGGTCGGCGCCGGCCTGATCCAGCATGCGGGGGTCGCGGGCGGCTAGTCCGGCTTCCAGCATCAGGGCGGCGCGGTCCATCCGCAGCTCGTCCTCGACCGGGCGCTGATGCCCTTTCAGGCCGTGCAGGGCGGCGTCCAGCAAGGCGGCGGCCTCCTGTAGGGCCGTCGTCTCGCCCGAGAGCGAAGCCTGCCGCGCCCGCAGCCGGGCGTGCAGGGCGGCGACCACGGAGGCGGTGTCGCCGCGTCGGGCCGGGGGCAGGGCGGCCAGCAGGGTCAGGATGGCGTCCAGGCGGTCGGGCTCGCCGCACAGGTCGAACGCCATCATCCCGGTCTGGGCCAGTTCCAGCGCGGCGCGGATGGTTTCGTCGTCGTTGCGGGCGTGGCGCGCGGCGTCGCGCGCAGCGGTCTCGGCCTTGTCCAGACTGGTCGCGGCGCCGCAGCGGCGGGCGTGCTCGCGCCACAGGGCCGAGGCCCGCAGGGCGGCGTCATGCGGGCGGGGGCAGGAGACGCGACCGGCGTCGACCGTCTGCTGACGGGCCTCGACCTCGACCAGACCGAGGCCGATCAGCTCCAGCCAGCCGAGATCGTCGCTGTCGCGCGCCTTCTCGAACAACCGTCGCAGATCTCTGCCGAATTCGAACATCGCTGGCCTTCGTCGTCCCGCTTCGGGATCGCGGAGGCGATCCTGCGGATGCACAAGCAAACGCAGCGCCGCGGGATGGGTTCGACTTGAGCATATGGACGAAATCGGCGCGGCGTCCGCCGCGGCGCGGTCAGCCCAGGCGCGGGGTCTTCTGACGGCAGCGCGTGAGCACGGTGCGGGCCTCGGTCTCGCCCGCCGACAGGCGCTTCACCGAATCGAGGCGGGCGCGGGTCTGGTCGTTCTCGGCGGCGACGGGGTCGCGGCCCGAGGCGGTCGCCGCCTGCATGGCCGCCAGCGACCAATAGAGGGCGGCGTCATAGAGGGTGCGGCCGTAGCGGCTTTCGCCGCCTTCCAGCTCCGACGCCGCCTGGGTCAGCCCGGCGCACCGCACCGCCTCGTCGTAGGAGACGAGCCGGGTCGTCTGGGCCGGACCCAGAACCGCAAGCGCGGCGGTGACGACAGCGATGAACATCAAAAGCTCCACGGCGCCCCGACGAGGATGAAAACCCGGCGCCGCATCCCCCTAGAGAACCACGGTCGTGTGTCGGATGAAAGACGTGTTCAGTAAAGCTTCAGGTTGCAGTCAATTCGCTGCCGGCGCGAGACCCGGCGCCAGGGGCATGGCGGCGCCCTGATCGACCAGCCAGCGGACGAAGGCGCGCCGCGCCCGCGACGCCTCGCCTGCGCCGGGAATGGCCGCGACGGCGCCGTCGTCGGCGTGAAAACCGAACGGCGCCAGCAGTCGTCCGTCCTGCACCGCCTCCGCCGCCAGGGCCCAGGGCAGGACCGCCGCGCCCCAGCCCGCCAGGGCCGCGTCCAGAACGAAGTGCAGGTGGGCGACCGGGCGTTCGGATGTGGCTGTCGAGCGGCGCCCGCTCAGCGTCGACCAGTCCCTCCAGCCGCTGGGGTGGGTGCGCGCCGTCAGGCGCGGCGCGCTCAGCACGGCCGCGCGCGGGTCCTCGCCCGCCAGGGAAGGCGCGATGACGGGGCCGACGGCGTTGGGGATGATCCGTTCGGCCTTCAGCGTCTCGATCCGCTCGGGGTCCAGCAGGCGCAGAACCACATCGGCCCCGCGCCGGCTGACCGCATGGGGCGCCAGTTCGACCAGATGCACCCGGATCTCGGGGTGCCGCCGTCCAAAGTCGGCCAGACGCGGGATCAGCCATTTGACCGACAGGCTGGCGTTGACGGCGACGTGCAGGTCCTGACCCTCGCTGCGCGCTCTCGCCACGGCGGCGGCGACGCCGTCAAAGGCGGCGGTCAGGCCGGGCAGCAGGTCGCGGCCCGCCCGTGTCAGGGTCAGGGCGTGACGCGGCCCCTCGAACAGCCGCACCCCCATCTGGGCCTCCAGCGCCTTGACCTGACGGCTGACGGCGCTGTGGGTCACGTTCAGTTCGGCGCCCGCCAGGGTGGCGCTGCCGGTCCGCGCCATGGCCTCGAAGGCCCGCAGCGCATTCAGCGAGGGCAGGGCGGCGCCGGATGTGAGGTTTTCGAACATGCCCTTCCCGATAGGTCGCTTTCGCCCCGGCGGCAATGCGGGGATCAGAGCGGTCTATGTCGTCCTCTGCTTCTCGCCTGATCGTTCCCGTCCTCGGCTTCGGCCTGATCGTCGCCTTCGCTTCAAGTTATTACCTGCTGGGGGTGCTGGCCGAGCCGCTGGCGGCGGGGACGGGGACCACGCCGTCACTGGTGTTCGCGGGGTTGTCGGGGGCCTTCCTGATCTCGGCGGGGCTCAGTCCCTTCGGCGGACGCTGGGTCGACCGGCGCGGCGGGCGCGAGGTCCTGGCGGTCGCCTCCGTGGTCTTCGCGCTCGGCTTGGCTGGGCTGGGCCTGTCGCAGGGGCCGGTCAGCATGGTCGCCTCCATCCTGACGCTGGGGATCGGCATGGGGGTCGGCTTCTATGGTCCCGCCTTCGCGGTTCTGGTCGCCCTCCACGGCGAGGAGGCCAAGAAGCCCATCACCGCCGTGTCCTTGATCGGCGCTTTCGGCGGGGCGCTGGGCTGGCCCCTGACCCTGGCCATGATCGAGGCGGTCGGCTGGCGCGGGGCCTGTTTCGGCTGGGCGGGGCTGCATCTGCTGGTCTGCCTGCCCCTCTATCTGACCCTGCTGCCGGACGGTCGCGCCGGGCCGCGTCCGTCAGCCGAGGCCGGGCGGGTGCGCTGGGACGGGCGGATGATCCGGCTGGCGGTGCTGTTCGCCGGGGCCTGGTGGATCGCCACGGCCATGAGCGCCCACCTGCCGCGTCTGCTGGGGCGCTTGGGACTGGAACCCGCCGAGGCGGCGGTGGCTGCCAGCCTGATGGCGGGCGCGGCGGTGGTCGTGCGGCTGCTGTCCTTTCTGACATCGGGCAAGGGCTCGCCTGTGCTTGTCCTGCGCTTCGCCACCCTGCTGCACCCGCTGGGCGCAGCCATCGCCTTCTTCGGCGGCAAGTCGCTGGCCGGGGCCGTGTCTCTGGGGCAGGGCGCGGGCAACGGCCTGCTGTCCGTGGCCTCGGGCGTCCTGCCGCTGCACCTGTTCGGCAAGGAAAACTACGCCACCCGTCAGGCCCTGATCCTGACCCCTGCGCGCTTCCTTCAGGCGGCGGCGCCGCTCAGCTACGGCGTCCTGCTGGACCGCTCGGCGGCGTTGGCTCTGCTGGCGTCCAGCGCGGTCTGCGTGCTGATGTTCGCCATGACCTTCGGACTGGAACGGCGGGGCTAGATCACCGGCTCGGCGTCCACGCGCTTCACGGCCTTGCGCGGCGCGCGGCGGTCCAGGGTGTTCCAGGCGGCGGCCAGCCCTTCGACAGCGCGGTCCAGATCGGCCTCGTGGCGACTGAAGGGCAGGCGCAGGAAGCGCTCATAGGCGCCGTTGACGCCGAACCGTACGCCGGGCGCGATGCGCACGCCGTGGTCCGGCGCGGCCAAGGCCAGACGCGTGCTGTCGGCCCGGGGCAGTTCGACCCACAGCGACAGGCCGCCGTCGGGGCGACGGGTCTTCCAGTCGGGCAGGGCCTCGGCCAGGCGGGCGCGCAGATGGGCCTCCTGCCGTGCGATGGCGCCACGTCGCGCCTCCAGCGGCGCGGGATCGCCGCTCAGCAGGACGGCCGCGGCCAGCTGCTCCATGACCGGCACCCCCAGATCCAGCGAAGGACGGCGGCGGATCACCACGTCGATGACCTCGGCGTGGGCGCGCAGCCAGCCGACCCGTAGGCCGCCCCAGTAGGGCTTGCTGGTCGAGCCCAGCCGGATCACGTGCGGGCCATGATCGACCGGCGGCGGCGGCGGGCACTCGAACCACAGCTCGCGCAGGGTGTCGTCCAGCACCAGCAGGGCGCCGACGCGGGCGGCGGCGGCGGCCAGCGCGGCCTCGTCGTCCGCCGACAGGACATGGCCGGTCGGGTTCTGGTGGGCCCCGATCAGATAGATCAGTCGCGGGCGGACGCGGGCGATGGCCGCCAGCATCCCGTCGATGTCCCAGCCCTGTGGCGTCATGGCCACCGGCGTCAGGTCCAGCCCCGCCTGCACCAGGGCGTCCAGCGCGTGGGGATAGCCGGGGTGCTCGACCACCACCCGATCGCCGGGCCGGGTTGTGGCCCGCAGCAGAATGGCCAGCGCCCCCAGCGCCCCCGCCGTGACCACGATCTGATCTGGCGAGGTCGCCAGGCCTTCGGCGCCATAGCGGTCGGCGACGACGCGGCGCAGGGCCTCGATCCCTACCGGCTCATAGCCCCGGCCCGGCAGGTGGGCGGGCAGGGCCTCCAGCGCCCGGGCATAGGCGGCGTGGACCTGTGCGTCGGCGGGCATGGAGGCCGTCGCCATGTCGATGACGCCGGGCGTGTCGTCGCCCTGCATCGGCCCGTCCAGCCGCACGGGACGTGAGGCGGCGCTGGCGGGCAGGGCGGTGACGCTGCCCGATCCGGTGCGGCTGACGACGAAACCTTCGGCCCGCAGCCGGTCCAGCGCCGCGCTGACGGTGATGCGGCTGACGCCCAGGGTCTCGGCCAGCCGCCGCTCGCCGGGCAGGCGCGCGTTCAGCGACAGCCGTCCGTCGAGGATCAGCAATTTCAGCGCTTCGGACAGGCGGCGATAGGCGGGCTCGCCGTCCGGCCCGCGCCAGCCGTTCAGCTGGCGCGACAGGGAGGCCGAGTTGACGAGGAGGTCGCGCATAAGGCCATCGTCACGAAAGCGGCTCTATAAAACAAGGCCAATTATCGACTGTATGGCCCCATGTTCATGCGTCGCTTCATCCAGCTTCAGATCGGCCTTCTGCTTTACGGGGCGTCGCTGGCCCTGATGGTTCGCGCCGACCTTGGCCTCAATCCGTGGAGCGTCCTGCATCAGGGCCTGTCGGAGCGGACCGGGATCAGTCTCGGCATGGTGGTCAACCTGGTCGGGCTGCTGGTCCTGCTGGTCTGGATTCCTCTGCGCCAGAAGCCGGGCGTGGGCACCATCTGCAACGTCCTGCTGATCGGCACGGCGGCGGATGTGGCGCTTTGGGCTCTGCCGCCCATCGAGGGGCTGGCGCTGCGGAGCGCTTTCCTGACGGCGGCCATCGTGCTGAACGGCGCAGCGACGGCGGCCTATATCGGGGCGGGCCTCGGCCCCGGCCCGCGCGACGGCCTGACCACGGGGCTGGTGCGCGTCACCGGCTGGCGGATCGGCTGGGCGCGCACGGCGATCGAGGTCGCGGTCCTGGCCATGGGCTGGATGCTGGGCGGCGTGGCGGGCGTCGGCACCGTCCTGTACGCCCTGGCCAACGGCCCCCTGGTCCAGTGGTTCATGGCCCGCTTCGAGATCGCCCCCAAGCCCGAGGCCGAGGCCGAGCCTGCGCCCTCAGTCTGAGGCGACTTCGCCCGTCGCGCCTCGGATCTGATCCAGCAGGGCGCGGGCGCGCTCGACATGCTCGCCGCCGTGCGGGTTGTTGGCCACGGGCGTCAGCATGGCCGCCGCCTCGTCGCGGCGGCCGACGTGCAGCAGGGCGTCGGCGGCCTGGGCGCGGGCGCCCATGACCTGGGGCGCATAGGCGACAGCGAGGCGCCAGGTCTGCAGGTCATTGTCGTTGGGGTAGGAGTCCGCGATCCGCCGGATACGGGCCAGGGCCAGATAGATGCGGTAGTCGGTCGGATCGGCTTGCAGCGCACGCGCCAGATAGGCCTGCGCCTCGACATAGCGTTCCACACGCGTGTCAGGCGCCTGATCCCCGGCCTTGATGCGGGCGCGGGCCAGCAACAGCAGGGCCTCGGGATCATCGGGCGCGACGGCCAGGGCCTGCGTCAGGGCGGCCTCGCCGGCATCGGCGTCTCCCCAGTTCAGTTCGGCCCGCCCCAGGGTGACCAGGGCCAGTCTGTCTCCGGGGTAGCGGCCGGCGTCGCTCCGCACCTTCGTCAGCAGGACCTGAGCGTCCGCCTCGTCCTTGGGGTAGCGGATGTTCAGGCTGTCCAGCAGCATCCGATCGGCGCTGGCGGGCAGGGCCTGGAAGCGCACCGACGAAGCCGTTTCGGCCATGCGGATCTCCGCATAGTTCATGGTTCCGCGCAGATAGGCCTTCAGCGCGGCCTCCAGACTTTCGGGCGTTTGGCCCAGATGGGTCTGAAGCGCCTCGACCGGCGGCATCCCTCGCGCCACGGCGGCCAGATAGGCGTCCAGCCCGCGCCGCCGGTCGGCGTCCATGAACATATAGTGGGTCAGCAGCCAGGACTGGGCGTAGAAGGCGCTGCGTGCGCGCCGGTTTTCAAGGTCGCGGGGGCGACTGGTCAGCAACTGCTCGACCGGGATCCAGTCGACTTCGTTCAGCGTCCGCAGCCGGCCCGGATTGAAATAGCCGACCGTCACCTTGTCCGGATTGTCGACCGCGGCGGTCATGAAGAATTCGGCGAAGCCTTCGGTGAACCAGCCCGGATAGCCGCCGGGAAAGTTCTGGAACATGAAATGGTGGGCGTATTCATGGAACAGGATGTCGTCGCCGCCGCGCCGGTTCAGCGCGGCATAGACGTCGGTCTCGCTGGCCGAATAGAAGCCGGCGACCCCTTCGGCCAGGTTGGGGTTCACCTGGCGCAGGTCCTTGTTGGTGTGGACCAGATAGACGGGCAGCTTTCGCGCCCCTTCCATCGGCGGCACGCTGAGCTGCCGGCGAAGCAGGGCGTCGAAGCGCTCCAGTCGCTCGGCGTGGCGACGCAGGTCGCCCTCGGAGCCCTCGCCATAGACCAGGAAGTTGGCCGTCTCGGCGCGCCGCCATTCGGCCTGGGCCGCCTGAAGGGAAGTGAGCGTGATCACACCCCCCAGCAGCAGTGCACGCGACAGCCGGACAATCGTCCTGTTCCGGTTCTTCATAGGCAGCCCCTCGTTCGCACCCAGCCTATCGGTCGGGAATGACAATCGCAAAACGACGGTTGGCCGCAGGCGGATGCGGCGTCCGAACCTCGCCAGACCCTGCCGCGCGGTCATGAAAGGAAGACCGCCTTCATCACGCACGAGGTCGTCATGCCTGTTCTATCCAACAAGGTCGCCATCATCACGGGAGCCAGTTCCGGCATCGGGGCCGCCGCCGCGCGTCTGTTTTCAAGGGAGGGCGCGGCGGTGGTCGTCACCGCCCGGCGCGAGGCCCAGCTTCTGGCCCTGGTCACGGACATCGAGGCCGAGGGCGGTCGCGCGATCGCCGTGCCCGGCGACATCCGTGACGAGGCTCTGGCCGAGCATCTGGTGCGCACGGCGGTGGAGCGGTTCGGCGGTCTGGACGTGGCCCTGAACAACGCCGGGGCCATCGGCGCCAATGAGCCGACGCCGGAGATCGCGCTGGATCGCTGGCAGGATACGCTGGACGTCAACCTGACCGCCGCCTTCCTGGGCGCCAAACATCAGATTCCGGCGATGTTGGGCCGAGGCGGCGGCTCGCTGATCTTCACCTCGACCTTTGTCGGCCACGCCATCGGCATGCCGGGCATGGCGGCCTATGGCGCGGCCAAGGCGGGGCTGGTCGGCCTGTCGCGGGTTATCGCCGCCGAGTTCGGCGCGCGTGGCGTGCGCAGCAACTGCCTTCTGCCCGGCGGCACGGACACCGAGGCGGGGCGCGAGTTCGCCCACACGCCCGAGATCATCGCCTTCGTCGAGGGGATGCACGCCCTGAAGCGGATGGCGAGCCCGGACGAGATCGCCCGCGCCGCCCTGTTCCTGGCGTCGGACGCCTCCAGCTTCATGACGGGGACGGCCATGCTGGTCGACGGCGGGGTGTCGATCAGCAAGACCTGAGCGTCAGCCCCGTTCCTTGGTCTTGGTCAGGCTGATCCTGGGGAAGCGTTCGGAGACGTAGCCGGTTTCCCACGACGACTTGGCCAGGAAGACCGGGTTCTGGTCGATGTCGACCGCCATCTGGGGGCGGTATTTGCCGGCGAAGTCTTCCAGATCGGCCTTGGTCCCGTCCCCGGCCGGGGCGACCCAGCGGGCCTCAGCGTAGGGCGAAGGCTCGAAGATGACGTCGAGGTTGTATTCCTCGCCCAGGCGGTCGGCCATGACCTCGAACTGCAACTGGCCGACGGCGCCGACGATGAAGTCCGAGCCCAGTTCGGGGCGGAACAGCTGGGTCACGCCTTCCTCGGCCAGACCCTCCAGCGCCTTCTTCAGGTGCTTGGCCTTCAGCGGGTCCTTGACGCGGACGCGCTGCAGGATTTCCGGGGCGAAGTTGGGCAGGCCGGCGAAGCGGACCAGACCCGTTTCCGACAGGCTGTCGCCGACGCGCAGGACACCGTGGTTGGGGATGCCGATGACGTCGCCCGCATAGGCTTCGTCGGCCAGTTCACGGTCGGAGGCGAAGAACATGATGGGGGCGTTCACCGACAACTGCTTGCCGGTGTTCTGCACCTTCAGCTTCATGCCGCGCTTGAAGCTGCCCGAGGCCATGCGGAACATGGCGATGCGGTCGCGATGGTTGGGGTCCATGTTGGCCTGGACCTTGAAGACGAAGCCGGTGACCTCGTCGCGGCCCGGCTCGACCACGATGTCTTCGGGCGTCGGGGCGTTGCGGGTCTCGGGCGGGGCTTCCTTGCGGGCCGACATGGTCTTGGGCGGCGGGGCCCATTCGCCGATGGCCTTCAGCAGCTCTTCGATGCCGAAGTGGCGCAGGGCAGAGCCCCACAACACGGGCGTCATGTGGCCTTCCAGGAAGGCCTGACGATTGAACGGCTTGTAGCCCGCCTCGACCAGCTCCAGGGCGTCGGTCAGGTCGGCCTGTTCCGCGCCCTCGAAGTACTGCGCCGCCTCGCCCAGGGGCAGGGGGGCGGGGTGGGGGACGTCCTCCGTCGAGCCGGCAGGCTTCTTCGTATAGGGCTGGAAGCGGCCCGCGCCGCCGACCTCGGCCAGACCGCGCAGGCGGTTGCCGCTCTCGGCGGGCCACCAGATGGGCGAGGGGTCCAGCTGCAGGCGGTTGGCGATCTCGTCCAGCAGGGCCATCGGGTCCTGGGCTTCGCGGTCCAGCTTGTTGATGAAGGTGATGATCGGAATGTCGCGCAGGCGGCAGACCTCGAACAGCTTCAGGGTCTGCGGCTCGATGCCCTTGGCGGCGTCCAGCACCATGATGGCGCAGTCGGCGGCGGTCAGGGTGCGATAGGTGTCTTCCGAGAAGTCCTCGTGGCCCGGCGTGTCCAGCAGGTTGAACATCTTGCCGTCGTGCTCGAACGTCATGACCGAGGCGGTGACCGAGATGCCCCGCTCCTTCTCGATCTTCATCCAGTCAGAGCGCGCCCGCCGGTTGTCGCCCCGCGCCTTGACCGCGCCGGCCGCGCGCACGGCGCCGCCCGCCAGCAGGATGTGCTCGGTCAGAGTCGTCTTACCGGCGTCCGGGTGGGCGATGATGGCGAAGGTCCGGCGGCGACCGGCCTCTTCCGCGAGCGTGAGTTTCGACATGGCGCGCACCTAGCGCGAGGCGCGGCGAAAGTCACGCCATGGCGGTCAGCAGGCTCGCATTCGGCCTATTCCGGTTCGGCGGGGCGTTCCGAGGTATCCGCCTGTGTCGAGCTTTCATCGAAGTTTGTCGGGGCCTGGCCGAGGGCCGCCTGGGCCTGGGCGATCATCGCGCGGGCGCGACGCGTGTAGGCGCCCCGGTGCGGGCTGTTGGAGACCGGAGTCAGAACCTGCACCGCCTCGACATTGAGCGAGCGGGCCATATAGGCCTCGCCCAGCCGCACTCGGGTTTCGAAGGATTGGGGCGCCAGGGCGTAGGCGACCTCGAGCGTCGAGATGTCGTTGTCGGTGGGGTAGCGTGTCTGTCCTCGCCGGGTGTCGTTCAGGCCCAGGTAGACGCGGAAGTCTGTCGGGTCGTTGTCCATGGCGCGCGCCAGATAGCCGCTGGCTTTGGCGCGCAGGGTCTGGACGGCGTCTGGATCGGATGCGGCGCCGGCCTGATCGAGCATGGCCATGGCGGCGACCCTGAGGATGTCGGCGTCGGTCTGGCTATCGTTCAGGGCGGGGGCGAGCACCTCCAGCGCCAGGTCGGGACGAGCAGACAGGCGATGGGCGCGGGCGGCGAGCAACAGACCGGCCTTGTCTCCGTTATGCGTGCCCGCCAGGGCCAGGGCCGAGCGGATCAGCTCGGCCCTGTGCTCCGCCGTTTCGCGCGCCTCGCGGGCCTTCTGGGATTCGGACTTGCGGGTGCGGCCGTCTTCATCGGCGGGAGGCTCTACGATCGGGGTCGTGTCGAGGCGGATGTCCAGCCAGATGGCGTCGGCCTCGGCGCGGGTCAACGGCGTGATCGTGACGGTCGGGTCGGGCAGGGTGATCTGGGGCGTCAGGACGGTGATCGGGCCAGAGGCGTAGCGCCAGACGTCCTTCTGCAGTTCCTCCGCCGTCTTGCCGGTTG
Organism: Brevundimonas sp. NPDC090276; assembly: GCF_044772165.1. Lineage (NCBI taxonomy): Bacteria > Pseudomonadati > Pseudomonadota > Alphaproteobacteria > Caulobacterales > Caulobacteraceae > Brevundimonas > Brevundimonas sp. NPDC090276. Next base: position 862,308 of record NZ_JBIVYK010000001.1, read on the forward strand.
CCGCTTGCATGGCGACGACCGAGTCCTGGCCGCCGACGACGCTGTTAAGGTAGCTGCCCAGCATGCGCGTCCGCTCGGGCGTGCTCATGAAGTAGTGGGTCATGGCCCAGGCCTGGGCGTAGTAGAGGTGGCCGGGATAGCGGCCGGAAGCCGTCAGACGCCATTTCAGCACGTCCGGCATCGGGGCCCAGCTGTTGGCGCCGTCGGTGAGGGAATTCATCCGCCCGGCGTTATGGCGACCGAACTGGATGCGCTCGCCGTCGACATCGGCGGTCGAGTAATACTCGGCGAAGCCTTCCACAAACCACGACGGGTAGGCGTTCGATCGCATCTGGAACATGAAGTGGTGGGCGTATTCATGGAAGACCACCACGTCGCCCATGCCGCTGCGCGTATCGACGACCGAATAGATCCGGCCGCTGTTGGGCGCATAGTATCCGGCGACGCCTTCGCCGATGCCGGGAGAGACGCGATTCATGTCGCGACGTCCATCCGCCATGAAGATCTCGAGCTTGGGAACGACGTATTCCGTCTCGATCGGGTAGTAGGTGCGCAGGAGGGCGTCGAAGCGCTCGACCTTGCGAGCGTAGCGACGCAGGCTCGCTTCCGAGGTGTCGCCATAGACGATGAAATGGTCGGTCTCGGCCCTAAGCCATTCTGCATGGGCCTCGGGCGCGGCCATCAGACTGGCGCCCAGCGCAGCCACGACTGCGCCCAGCAGCCCAAAGCGAAACCGCATTTTGGCAATATTCAAGAACTGTTCCCCCGCAAACGCGATCTGAGACTTTAAAGAACGTCGGTGTTTCGTAAAGAGGCGCGGGCGTGGCGCGTCGTTTGTCATGAAATTTCACAATGCCGTGAAAGACCCTTCGCGAAGCGGGGCTTTTGTAGGCATCCTCGTTTCTGCGAGACGCCGGGCCATGAGCCCGTCGCCGCAAGGGAAAGGAAACGACATGGCTCTGGCGCATCCGGGCAAGGTCCCGCCCGTCCGCAGTGAACGAGAACTGCATCCGGTAATTGGGCTGATCGGCGGCTTTGGCCTGATCGCCCTGGCGGCGACGGTCGTGCATATCCTGTTCAGCCTGATCTAGCCGCCCTTCGCCGTTTCGTCTGGCGATGGGCGGCTGAGCGTTGGGCGCGGCGATCAGTCTTCGGTCGCTTCGCCCTCGGCTTCGCCCCTGCGCAGGGTTTCGGCCTCCTGGGCGTCGGCTTCGACCTCGCTGACTCCCTTGGCGCGCAACAACAGCGCTCTGGCACCGGGCGACGGACGGTGCGGGTCGTTCACCAGGGGTTCCAGCACGGTCACGGCCTCCTCGTTCCGGTCGCGGAACATCAGCACCTGGGCCAGGTTGATCCGCGCCTCGCCCAGTTGCGGGGCCAGGGCGAAGGCCTGTTCCAGCACCGCCACGTCGTTGTCGTTGGGATAGCCCTCGCCTCCATTCCGGTTTTCGGCGACGAGCAGAAGGGTGGCGTAGTTGGCGTCGTCGGCGCGATAGGCGCGGACCAGCAAGCCGCGAGCCTCGGTGTTCAGGCGATCCGAGTCTTCCAGATTTTCGGCGTCCTGCGCCGCCTTCATGCGTGCGCGAGCGAGATATTGCAGGGCCTCGACGTTGTTCGGCTGTAGCGCCAGCAGGCGCTGCAACGGCGCTTCAGCGGCGGCAGGGTCGCCGAAATGCAGTTCGGCGTGACCGAGCGCCAGGAGAGCCAGAGGATCGTCGGGATGACGGGCGGCGGCGCGGCGCACCTCTTCGGCCGTGGCGGCGCGCTGCTCGGCGGGGACGCCGATCTTGAGCCTCTGGTTCAGCAGCAGAAGATCGTCGGCCGAAGGCGGCAGCCGCGTCACCGTCATGGCTTGCGGGGGGAAGGTCACCGTCAAGCCCTGATAGGGAATGCGCCCGTTCATGTAGCGGCGCAGGGTGAGGCGCAGTTCTATCGGATCGAGGCCGGTCGCGCGCTCCATGGCCTCGACAGGGTCGCCGCCGGCCCCGACATCGCGCAGATAGACGTCGAGGGTCTTCTGTCGCTCGGTGTCGCCAAGGAACCAGTGGGTCAGCAGCCAGGCCAGGGGATAATAGGTGTCGCGGTGACGGGCGCTTTGCAGCGGCCGCTTGGACAGGAGTTCCGCAATGGGCATCCAGGACGCCGCCTGCAAAGCATAGGCGCGGTTCTCATTGTATTTGCCGACCAGGATGCGCGACTTCCCGATCTCGACGGTGGCGTAGTATTCGGCGAATCCCTCCACGAACCATCCCGGATAGGGATAGGCGAAGTTCTGCTTCATGAAGTGATGCGCGTATTCGTGCTTGAGGGTGTTCACGGTCTGATCGCGCAGGGCGATCCCGAAGATGTCCTCGTCGGTGGCCGTATAGAAGCCCGCGACGTTCTCGGCCAGATCGGGGCTGACCTGGAGCAGGCCGCGGCGGGAAGCCACCAGATAGATGGGCAGTTTGCGCAGAGGGGCCTCGTTGACGTCCAGTCCCATGCGTAGCCGAAGGAAACGGTCAAAGGTCTCCAACTCCTGAACGAACTCGCGCAGCTTGCCCTCGCCGCCGTCGCTGTAGACGATGAAGCGCTCGCTCTCGGCCCTGAGCCAGTCGGCATGGGCGGGTGCGATCCCGATTGAGGCAGCGGTCATCACGGCAAGGCCAGACGCGACGGCGGCCCCGCGCACGATGCGCGTCAAGCGATTGAAAAGCTTCACGTCGTTTCCCCCGAGGACGATGTCCGGAGGAATAGCGAACGTTGTTGTTTCAGGGAAGGGGTTGCGACGTCAGGCCGCCATGCGTCCCCAGACGGCCTTGTCGGCGGCGACGGCGCTCAGGCGGCCGTGGGCGGCGCGGGCCTGAAGCTGGCGCATGATCATCTCGGGCAGGGCGCAGAAGCGCGGCTCGACCAGTTCGGGGGCGCATCCGGCGTCGGGGGCGGCGAACAGGGCGGCGTTCACGCCCTCGGTCTTGTGCGCGATCAGCCAGGCCAGACGCCGGGCGCGGGCCGGATCGTTCCGGTGCAGCATCGGGTCCTCGGCGAACAGGTCGCAGCCCATCTCCAGCACATAGTCGAAGTCCAGCTTCTCGAAGCGTCGCACGTCATGGCTCGGGGCCGGGCAGGCCTCGTCCAGATCGAACACGACGTCGTTCAAGAGAAACAGCATGGGCCGTCCACCGCTATCCAGGCCCTTCTGGCCCGATGAGACAGGGTTACGACCGACTCGCTTGCGGTCCCGTTCACGAACGCGGTGAACGCGCGGTTAGGCATTATTTGTGGGACCTACCGCCCTTCGGGCTGCTTGAGGCCCGGCTTTATTCTTGGGCCTACCGCGCTTCGCGCTGCTTGAGGCCCGTTGGGTTTGGATGGGTTGGCGAGGACGGGGCTACGCCTCCTGCACCTTCTCCGTCAGGAAGTGCCGGCCCTGTTTGTCCTCGATCTCGACGACCCAGAGGTCGGGGTCGTAGCGGCGCTGGCGTTCGATATAGGCGTCCAGTTCGCTCTCGCTGTCGCTGACCACGGGCTGGATCCACAGGGGCTCGCCGTCCTGACCCGTCGCCTCGGTGAAGAGCCGCGCCGTGCGGTCAGAGGTGTTGTAGGCCTTGACGATGACGGCCCCGCCGCGGGCGTCGCCCTTCTTCACCACAGTGGCGTAGGCGCCCTCCAGTTCGGCGCGGCGGATCAGGGCGCCGGCCCAGACGTCGGTGGATAGAAGCAATTCGCTAACCCTGATTGGACACGGGACCGGAACCTTGCGGCCCTAGGGTCGAGTTCATGAGGATAGGCCTTTCTCCCCGGTCCGTCAGCAGGATGCTGGCCGCGACGCTTGCCGCCATGACGCTGGCGACGCCCGTCGGCGCGGCGCGCGCGGCGGTGACTGACGCCTTCTATGACCGCGCCTTCATGCTGGCCGCGCATCAGAAGTGCGACCTGTTCGAGCCCGGATTGATCGCAGCTTTGGACGCGGCGGCCCTGCAGGCGCGCAATGCGGCCCTGCGGGCGGGAACCCCGGCGGCTGACCTGACGGCGGCGGCGGCGCGGGCCCGCTCCAAGGCCTCGCGCACGGCCTGTGACGACGGCGACCTGAACCGGGTGCGGGCGCGGGTCGAGGCGGGCTTCGCCGGCTGGTCGCGCGCGGCCCGGATGAGCTTCCCCGGCGATCGCTCGGCCTGGCGCGGCGACCGCTATGAAAGCAAGACGATGGGCTGGCGGCTGGTGCAGGACAGCAGCACCGGCGGCTCGCCCGTGCGCTTCGGTCTGGCGGGGAGTCATCCGACGGCGACGACGCCGATGGCGGTGGTGTCCTTTGTCGGGCGGCCCCGGCCCTATGCCGCGCGGCTGGTGATGCGGGATCGCGAACAGGCCCCGCGCGTCTGGCTGACCGGGGGCGGCCTGCCGCCGGAAGCCGTGCGCCGCGCCTTCTTCGCCGCCTCGGCCCGGGCCGCCGCGCCCGGCCTGCTGCCCGAGGGCGCGCGTCAGGGCGAGATCTGGACCTTCTCGAACGAAGCCGCCGACGCCCTGGCCCAGCTGGACCCGCGCGAGACCTTCGTCATCCAGTTCCTGTTCCGCGACGACAGCGTGGCCGAGGCCCGCTTCGAGGCCGGCGACTTCGCCGCCGGCCGCGCCTTCCTGGCCATGGGGGCGATCTAGGGCGGCGTCGGCGGGACCAGCGTCTGCTTTCTCGACCGGGGTGATGGACCGCTTTCGACCCGTTGCGGACGTTCGGTCAGTTTGCGTCGGAGTTGAATACCAAGGGAGAGGTAGTCGCGACATCGTATTCTGAGACGTAAGCCGGATCGAGTTTGTAGCCGGACGGCGTTTTAATGAGTTGATACGGGTTCGGAATTGACCCTGTCGGCATCACGGGCAGCGACGTAGTTTCCGGCCAGCGGCCCATGATCCGGTTCATCAACCGATCTCTAAATCGGGTCGCCAGTTGGCTATCCTTGCCTTGAGCAAACATTATCCAGACGAGCCCTAGATGATCGGGCCCGTCCATAATTGTCGCTTCCGACTGATCGTCCTCGGTGCCTCTCCAAACAGCCGCATGAACTGTCATCTTAGCTTCTGGTATTGCCTCGGCGGCTTCTCTTAGACGGTCGTCACTCGCCGCATCCAAGTGAAGGCCTTCCGCCTCGGCCACTTGCCGAATGACCGCAAGGAACTCCGTCCTGTCAGAAGGCGAGGAAAGCGGTATCTCAAACGCAGCGACGGTCCGATTGCTCTCTGGCTGCGGCATACTGCATCCAGCGACGGTGATTAGCATGCCGATAAAGATCGCTCGCCACATGCTCGCACGGTAGGGGCCAAGGGATCGCTGTCAATGTCCGCTAACCACCCATAGCGGACATACCGCAGGGGCTGCCGTTGGTGGCGGTCTGGGAAGATTGTATTGACATTTAAGTAAATTGATGCGCTTGTTGGCGACGTGATCGGGGGTTCCGGAAAGACCCTGATCGCACCGGCTCGATGCGTCTGACCTGCAGGGCGCGTCAACGGATCGTGTGATCCCTCGACTTCGCCCGCCCCGGTTTGTCCGGGGCGGGCTTTTTCGTTCAGCCGAGGCCGTAGTGTTCGGCCAGGGCCTGCAGACCCTGTTTCAGCACCGTCTTGCCCTGACGGCGGCGCAGGGAGAGGTCCTGTTCCGCAAGCTGCAGCGACGTGCCGTGGATGCAGACGTGCTCGACCAGGGCGCGCAGGCGCGGGCCGCAGGCGCTCAGGGCGGCTTCGACGCGGGCGGCGGCCGACAGGGCGCGGTCGCCGGGTTCCATGCGGTCGCCGCCACCACCCGCCCCCGCGCGGGGCAGGGCGTCCCAGCGCATGGTCAGGGAGGGGCCCGACAGGGCGAGCTCGCCGTCACGGCGCAGACGTTCGCCCGCCGCCACTTCAGCGGAGCTCAGCCAGGGGCGGCCCGAGGCGTCCTTGCGTCGGGCCAGCCAGGCGACGGGGCTTTCGCCCAGATTGGCGCGGCGCGTCGTCAGGCGGCCGTCGGCCTCCATGACGGCGCGTTCGCCCTCTATCAGGCCGGGACGACCCGGCGGCGGGGATGGGGACAGCGAGGCGTTGGGCGCGGCCGTCGGACGCGGCAGCCAGCCGCCGCCGTCGCGACGGCGCAGACCAGGGCGCTCGACCAGGGCGCGAAACGCCGCCTCGTCCAGGGTCAGCACCACACGGCCGCGCCGGTCGCCGCCCAGCCGCAGGGGATAGGCGGCGCCCGCCTGATCCAGCCAGGCGCCGGGACGGTCCAGCAGGGAGCGAGCACGTTCGAGAGCGCGGCTCATCGGCTGGCTCCCGAGCCCGGAGCCAGATCGACGGCGGGCAGTTCCATGACGGCGCGCAGGCAGGTCTCCAGCCCATCCATGACGGTGTCGTACCTGTCGTCGTCGCGCTCGTCCTCAGCCCAGCGGCAGGCGGTCGAGGCCGTGGCCCGGTTGAGGCCGAAGGCGTGGCCGACGCGCTCCAGCGGCCAGCCATAGGAGACATGGGCCAGATACATGGCCGACCAGCGGGCGCGGCAGGCGCGCGGGCGCGTCCGCTCGCGTCGCAGCATCTCGGTCGCCGGCACGCCAAACGCATAGGCCGCCAGATGCAGGGCCGCGTCGGCGCGGATGCGATCGCCCTCCGTCACCGGCACGCGATAGGGCTCGGCCCGATAGGATTCCATGTCGTCAGTTGCTCCCGAACTTATTTTTCTGTGGTCCCCATCATGTGTCGTGCAGAGGGGTGAGTTAGGAATCTTGTCCTAACTGACGTCAGAATCGGTCGTTTCGCCTTGCCGGGCGCGGGATCGGCTGTGGAGCAATGGATGCGCGACGGGGGATCTTGCGAAGGTCAAGGGGGCAAGGCGCGCCGCGTGGTTAATAAATTAACGAATCCTTGACTCGGGACTCTGGACGGCGATTCGCAAATCACCTTAGGCGTTCCATATCGGGACCCGTTAACCCTTCTTAAGGTTTTGACCCGTTAACGTTGGAACAAGGTTACCCGGCTGTCGCTCCCTTGGCGGCCGAACCAAAGCTTTGCCTGGAGGGGCATGAATGCGCGTCCTGCTGATTGAAGACGATCACGCCACGGCCCAGAGCATCGAACTGATGCTTAAGTCGGAAGGCTTCAATGTCTATACGACCGATCTGGGTGAAGAAGGCATCGATCTGGGCAAGATCTATGACTACGACCTCATTTTGCTGGACCTGAACCTGCCCGACATGAGCGGCCTTGAGGTTCTGCGTCAGCTGCGCGTCGGCAAGATCAATACGCCGGTCATGATCCTCTCGGGCAGCCACGAAATCGACACCAAGGTCAAGACCTTCGGCGGCGGCGCCGACGACTATCTGACCAAGCCCTTCCACAAGGACGAGCTGATCGCGCGCACTCACGCCGTGGTCCGTCGCTCCAAGGGTCACGCCCAGGCCATCATCCACACCGGCGAGATCGCCGTGAATCTGGACGCCAAGACGGTGGAGGTGGACGGCCACCGCGTGCACCTGACCGGCAAGGAGTACCAGATGCTGGAGCTGCTCTCGCTCCGCAAGGGCACGACCCTGACCAAGGAAATGTTCCTGAACCACCTGTACGGCGGCATGGACGAGCCGGAACTGAAGATCATCGACGTCTTCATCTGCAAACTGCGCAAGAAGCTGGCGACAGCCGCCGGCGGCAAGCACTACATCGAAACCGTCTGGGGCCGGGGCTACGTCCTGCGCGACCCGTCGGAAGGCGCCGTCAACGTCGCCGCCTGAATGACGGCCTGAGCCTCCACTCGGGTCTGAAGATGGAAACGCCCGCCGGGAAACCGGCGGGCGTTTTGCATTCTAGGTGCGCTACCGGCCTTCGGCCTGCTTGAGCGACGTTTCGTGCGCCGGGTCAGCCGCCGAAGGCGTCCGCCACCGCGTGGAACATCGGGTTGGCCCGGCCTGCCGTATCGAACAGCAGGGGGCTGTCCTTGCCGTCGTCTTCCGTCCCGCGGCGCAGCCAGCTGTCGGTGTCGCGCACGCCCCAGACGGTGAAGGCGAACTGCTGGGCGCGGGGCAGGGCCAGGAAGGCCTCGGCCAGTTCGGCGACGCGGGCGGTCTGGCGTTCGATCCGCTGTGGGCGCGGCGTCAGGTCGAACAGGCGGTCGCCGGTGCGCAGCGAGGCGTCCAGTTCAGCGACATGGATGGGCAGGCCGAACTGGGCCAGTTCGCGGATGAAGGCGGCGGCCTGTCCGGACGGGAGGCTGATGTCGAGGTGGCTCTGCGTCCCCAGGCCCGTGACCGGGGCTCCCGCCTTCAGCAGCCGCTCCACCAGCCGCAGATAGGTGGCGCCCTTCACCGGATTGTTCTCGAGACCGTAGTCGTTGAGGAAGAGCACCGCATCGGGCGCGGCGGCCTTCGCCTGTTCAAAGGCGCGGACGATGTAGGCGTCGGTCCCGCCAAGACCCTGGCTCCAGACGCAGTCGCGCAGGGCCTTGCCGTCGTGCGTCACCGGCTCGTTGACCACGTCCCAGCCCACGATCTGACTGCGCCAGCGCCCGGCGACTTCGGCGATGTAGCGGTCGTACTCGGCGGCGAAGCGGGCGCGGTCGCCGGTCAGGGCTTTGAACCACGGATGGTCCTGCGCGTACCAGATCAGGGCGTGGCCAAAGAGGCGCAGGCCCAGGTCGCGAGCGAAATAGGCGATGCGGTCGGGAGCGTCGAAACGCAGCGAGCCGTCGGCCTGGAGGATGTACTCCATCTTCATCTCCCACTCAGGCGTGAGTTGGGAGAAGTGCTCCGACACCAGCTGGAACCAGACCTGATCCGACAGCTGGCCGGTCATGCAGGCTGTGCCGACCGGGAAGGGGGCGAGGGACTTCAGCGCGCGGACAGGGCGGTCGATCGGGACGACGGCGGCCTCGCCGGAGCCGCAGGCGGTCAGGGCGACCGTCGAAGCCAGCAGCGCGCGCCGGTCGATCATCAGGCGTCAGCCCCCCGCACGGCGCCTCAGGCCCATTTCGTCGAAGGCGGCGGTTTCGCGCTTGGCGGCGGCGAGCAGCTTGTTCAGCCGCGTCGTCTCGGCGACGTGTTCGAACTTCTTCAGCTCCTCGAAGGCGCTGGTCAGGGCGTCGCGGGCGCCTTCTTCCTCGGCGGAGACGGCGGCGACCACGCCTTCGGCGTCGGCGCGCTTCAGGGCCCAGCCCTTGAGATAGGCCTGGAGCATCATGCCGGAGGTCGGGTCCAGGCGGGCGTTCTGGCGTTCGATCTCGACCTCGGCGTCCAGGACGGCCACGCGCATCTCGGCCTCGGCCTTGCGGGCCGCGACCTCGGCCAGACGCTTCTGCAGCGTCTCGACCTCGTAGTTGGAGATGCGGATCAAGGATTGGGCCCAGGCGGTCATGGCGTCACGATGCGGTTGCGGGGGTTAATACTTTGGAACGGCGGTCGGCGAGGGGCCTAGGGGGCGGCCATGCCCTGGTTCAGGATGGCCTCCAGCCGCACGAAGCTCTCGTCCAGACTGGTGTGGTCGTCCTTGTCCTGGCCAAGGAAGTCCTCGAGCGCGGGGTTCAGGGCGATGGCGCGGTCGACGATGGGGTCGGCCCCGGTGCGATAGGCGCCGATCTTGATCAGCTCTTCCATGTTGGCATAGGCCGACAGGCACTGACGGGCGCGGCGGTTCAGTTCGCGCTCGGGCGGGGTCTGACAGCCGGGCAGGGTCCGGCTGACCGACTTGAGCACGTCGATGGCGGGGAAGCGGCCACGCTCGGCGATCTTGCGGTCCATGACGATGTGGCCGTCCAGAATACCGCGCACGGCGTCGGCGATCGGCTCGTCATGGTCGCCCCCGTCCACCAGGACGGTGAACAGGGCGGTGATCGGCCCGGCTTCTGTGCCGTCAGGCCGGATGGGGCCGGGACCGGCGCGTTCCAGCAGCTTGGGCAGTTCGGTGAAGACGGTGGGGGTGTAACCCTTGGTGGTCGGCGGCTCGCCCGCGGCCAGACCGATCTCGCGCTGGGCCATGGCGAAGCGGGTGACCGAGTCCATCAGGCAGAGGACTTCCAGCCCCTGATCGCGCAGGTACTCCGAGATGGCGAGCGTCATATAGGCCGACTGCCGTCGTTTCAGCGCCGGTTCGTCGGAGGTGGCCACAACGACGATGGCGCGCTTCAGGCCTTCCTCGCCCAGGGTCTCCTCGATGAACTCGCGGACCTCGCGGCCCCGCTCGCCGATCAGGCCGACGACCACGACATCGCAGGTGGCCTGCTTGGCCAGCATGGACAGCAGCACCGACTTGCCGACGCCCGAACCGGCGAAGATGCCGAGGCGCTGACCCCGGCAGGTGGTGGTGAAGACGTCCATCGAGCGGACGCCCAGATCCAGCCGCTCGCCCACCCGGCCGCGCGAATGGGCCGGCGGCGGCGAGGCGCGCAGGGGATAGGGAACGGCGCCCTGCGGCAGGGGCCCCAGCCCGTCGATGGGCAGGCCGAAGGCGTCGATGATCCGCCCCAGCCAGGCGGTGGTCGGACGCACGCTGGCGGCGGTGTCGATGATGCGGATGTCGGCGCCGGGGGCCACGCCCTCGACCGGGCCGAAGGGCATCAGCAGGGCCTTGGCGTCGCGGAAGCCGACGACCTCGGCGGGCAGGGGAGCCTGGCCGCGCCGTTCGATCTCGGCGCGGGCGCCGACGGCCAGACGCGACAGGCCGCCCCGCGATTCGATCAGCAGGCCGCTGACGCCCGCCACCTTGCCGGTGACGACCAGCGGGTCGATCGCTTCAACGGCGGCGACGAGATTGCGCAAGAAGAAGGCCCCTCAGGCTGCGTCGGATCGAGAAGGCGGAGCCTTCTGACCGCAGCCCACAAATATGCCCGTTAACGAATGCGCCAACGTGGTTAACGAGCGGTGAAGCCGGCCTACGGGAAGGCCCGTATATCGCCCCGCAGAAAAAGGAAGGTTTCAGATTTTACACTTGAGGGGCAATCAATCGAGTCTAACGCTGGGGAGCGGGCTGGATGTTCGGCAGGAAACGGCAGAAGCGTGAAGCGGAGCAGAAGCTCCATGATCTCGACAGCAAGATGGCCGCGATCGGGCGATCCCAGGCGGTGATCGAGTTCGATCTGGACGGGCGCATTCTGGACGCCAACGACAACCTTCTGATGACGATGGGCTATTCCCTGGACGAGATCCGGGGCCAGCATCACCGCACCTTCATGGACCCGGACGAGGCGGCCAGCCCGGCCTACGCCGCCTTCTGGCGCGACCTGAACGCCGGGCGTTTCGTGGCCACCAAGTTCCGGCGCATCGCCAAGGGCGGGCGCGAGGTCTGGCTGCAGGCTTCCTACAACCCGGTCATGGGGCCGGACGGGCGCCCGGCCAAGGTCATCAAGCTGGCGGTCGACATCACCGAGGCCGAGCAGGAGACGGCGCGGCGTGAGGCCGCACGGTTGGACGCCGAGGCGGCTCAGAACGAACTGGTCGAGGCCCTGGCTGACAGTCTGTCCAAGCTGTCGGACGGAGATCTGACGGCCCTGATCGACCGCGAGATGAGCGGCGCCCATGGGCGGGTGAAGGACGACTTCAACAATGCGGTCGACTGCCTACGCCAGACCATGAACCAGGTGCTGCACGCGGTCACGGGTCTGCGCGGCGGCTCGGACGAGATTTCCAGCGCCTCGGACGACCTGTCGCGGCGAACGGAGCAGCAGGCCGCCAGTCTGGAAGAAACCGCCGCCGCCCTGGATGAAATCACCGCGACGGTGAGGCGCAGCGCCGAGGGCGCGCGTCAGGCCGCCGCCGTCGCCGGCGAGGCGCGGAGCCAGGCGGATCGTTCGGGCGTGGTGGTGCGTGAGGCCGTCGCGGCCATGGACGGCATCAGCCAGACCTCGAACCAGATCAGCGACATCATCGGCGTTATCGACGAGATCGCCTTCCAGACCAATCTTCTGGCCCTGAACGCGGGCGTCGAGGCGGCGCGGGCGGGCGACAGCGGGCGCGGCTTCGCCGTGGTGGCGTCGGAAGTGCGTGCGCTGGCCCAGCGGTCGGCCGAGGCGGCCAGACAGATCAAGACGCTGATCTCGGCCTCGAGCGCCGAGGTGGCGCAGGGGGTGAAGCTGGTTGGCGAGGCGGGCGCGTCGCTGGAGGCCATCGCCGGCAAGGTCGGCGAGATGGACGCCCTGGTGGCCGAGATCGCCGCCTCGGCCCAGGAACAGTCGTCGGGCCTCGGCCAGGTCAATGCGGCGGTGAACCAGATGGACCAGGTCACGCAGCAGAACGCCGCCATGGTCGAACAGACCACGGCGGCGGCGGCCAATCTCAAGAGCGAGGCCGAGGGGCTGGCGCGAATGGTCGGACGCTTCCGCACGGGGACCAACGGGGCGTCGCCCGTTGCGTCGCAGGACCAGGGGGCGTGGTTGCGGGCCTCGGGATTTTGATCCCGGCGCGAGGTTCTGTGTTGGACGGGTGGAGAAGTTGACGTAGATGTAGATAGGAGGGCGTTACAGTAGGGCGGGGGTTACAGTAATGTTGTGGCTGCTGCTCGCTGCGTTGGACGCTGCAGAACTGGGTGAAGGCTCGACCGATCTGACGGGCCCGATGACGCCGTCCGCCCAGGTCGTCACCCTGACCAACCTCGATGATCCGGTGCGGGTGGACGACGTCGAGGTGCGCGGCCGGCGGGGCGCCGCGCGACTGGCGCCCGAGACCGAGCTGAACGGCGCCGAGATCGACGCCTTGGGCGCCTATGACATCGGCGAGGTTCTGGATCGCATCGGCGAGACGCTGGGCGTCGGCGACGAGCCGATGGTGATTATCAACGGCAAGCGGGTGGCGAATTCGAGCGTCTTTTCCGGCTTCCCGCCCGACGCCCTTGTGCGCGCCGAGGTGCTGCCGCCCGAGGCGGGGGGGCTGTACGGCGGAAAGCCCGGCCAGAGGGTCGTCAATCTGGTGCTGCAGCGGCGTTTCTCCAGCCATGACGCGCGCATGATCGGATCGCGTCCGACACAGGGCGGGACGTCGTCCCTGTCCGCCGATCTGCGCCGCTCGGCCATCGCGGGGGACAAGACGCATCAGTCGGGCGTCCGGGTTTCGCGCGACAGCCCCCTGCGGGCGGATGAGCGCGAGCGCGGCCATGAAAACGAGGGACCGGGGGCGGGGGCGATCACCCTGCGTCCGCGCAGTGACGCGGTCTCGGCCAACGTCAATCTGACGCACTCCCTGGGCCAATGGGCCGGTGTTTTCAGTCTGAGCGGTCAGGCGAGGGAGAGCCGTCCCGTCTCGCGTCTGGGCGCAAACATTGTCGAAGGCCGTCGCCAGTACGAAAACCTGGGGGTCTCGGCCGGACTTAGCGGAACGGCGCTTGGCTGGTCCGTGCAGGGGAACATGAACGGTCAGGCGTCGCGCTCTCGAGATGAGGGCTTCGCCGATATCCGAAACGAGAACCAGTCGCTGGGTTTCAACGGCACGGCAGGCCGGACGCTAATGGAATGGCCGTCGGGCGCAGTGGTCGCCAATCTGGGCGGAAATTTCTTGGGAACCCGTTCCGTTCTGGATCGAAATCAAGCCCGCACCACGACGACGTTCCATACGGGAGAGGTCCGCGGTTCGCTTTCGGTGCCGCTGTCGAAAGCAGGTGAAGAGCAAGGGAAGTGGAGCGGCCTGGGAGATGTTCTGGCGACCTTGGGCGGCAGTGTTCGGCAATCCAGCGCCGGCGGCGGCGACGAGGTGAACGCTGCTTTCGCCTGGACGCCGAACAAGGGTGTTCGGCTTAACGGCGTCTGGTCGGCCTCTAGCGACAGCGTGCCGGACCTGCAGAGGTTCGAGCCGGTCTATTTCGATACGCCGATGGTCGTGTTCGACTTCCGGACCGGAGAAGCGGTGGAGATCGCGCCGATCCGGGGCGGGAATCCGGATCTGCGGCCGCCCCACACAGAGAGCCTGTCCTTGACCGCTTCGATCGGGCCTTTCAGCCGGTGGTCTCTGGCCGGCAACCTCGGCTACCTGCGCACGGAATCGACCGACGGGATAGGTGCGCTGCCGGATCTGACCGAGGATGTGGAGGCTGCGTTTCCCGATCGGTTTCAACGGGATGCGACTGGACGTCTCATTAGTATTGATTTCCGGCCGATGAACCTCGGCTCGACCCAGACGGAAGGCCTGACCAGCAGTCTGAATTTCAACCTTCCGCGACCTGCCGGCGTCGCCGCCAACGAGGCGACCGTTGTTCGGGTGGCGCTCAACTATAATCTCCGGCTCGGGAGCACGCTTTCTCTGGCGTCGGGGCTGCCGGAACTCGACCGCCTGAAAGGGGATGGAGGCGGCGTCTCCCGACAGGATGCGCGGGCGATGCTCGACGCCCGGCGCGGGCGGTGGGGCGTCAATGCTTCGGCGCGGTGGGAGGAGGGCTATCGGACGCGGCGTTTCAGCGGCCAGGACGGTTCAGGGGATCTGATCACGGCGCCCTATACGGCGGTGGATCTCAAGCTCAGCTTCCAGATGACGTCGACCTCGGTTCGCGCCGCGAACGCCGACGAGGAAGGCGGGGCGCGTCGTCGCAGCGCCGGGCTGCAACTAAGCCTGGAGGTCAGCAATCTGTTCGACGCGCGGCCCGAGGCGCGTCTCGGCGACGGGGCCCCCGCGCCCGGCTATGGCCGGGACTGGCAGGACCCGATCGGGCGGAGTGTCCGTCTGAGCCTTCAGCGTCGCTTCTGACGACGCGTCGTGGGACAGGCGTAAAGGGTCAGGCCGGGGCGGCCGGGTCCTGCAGCGGCTGGTCTTCGCCCGCGGGCGACGTCAGGACCGCGCCGATCGAGGCGGTGATGATGGCCGCGATGGCCAGCCATTGCAGGCCGCTGAGGTGCTCGCCCAGGAACAGCAGGCCGGCCAGGGCGCCGACCGCCGGATCGCCGCTCAGCATGACGCCGAAGGTGCGCTTGGGGATGCCCTTCAGGGCGATCATGTCCAGGGTGTAGGGCAAGGCGCTGGACACCACGGCCACGATCAGGCCCAGCATCAGGATGGACGGGTTCAGCAGTTCCAGGCCCGCCGTGGCGAAGCCGAAGGGCACGACCGTCAGGGCCGCCATCGACATGCCGACGGCCACGGTCGGGCCGCTGGGCAGGTGGCTGACCCGCTTGCCGAAGACGATGTAGAGGGCCCAGAAAACCGCCGCCGCCGCGGCGAAGGCGCAGCCGACCGGGTCCAGGGCCTGAACGTCGCCGTTGAACGGCAGCAGCAGGGCCAGGCCCAGAACCGCGAAGCCGATCCAGACGAAGTGGATCAGCTTGCGCGAGTTGAGCAGGGCGATGGTCAGCGGTCCGGTGAACTCGATGGCCAGGGCCACGCCCAGGGGAATGGTGGCCAGCGACAGGTAGAAGCACAGGTTCATCAGACCCATGACCACGCCGTAGATCGCCAGCCCCTTGAGGTCGGCGCGGGTCAGCTGCGACCGCCACGGCCGCCAGACGGCCAACAGGATCAGGGCCGACAGGCCGACGCGCAGCGAGGCCGTGCCCGCCGCCCCCACCATGGGATACAGCGACTTGGCGAACGAGGTCCCAAGGGACAGGGAGACGATCCCGCCCATCAGGGCGAGATAGGGCAGGGCGGCCGCGAAGCGCGGCGCCGGCAGGGCGAGAGTCGGGGAGGACATGGGGCCGGAACCTAGTGAAAATCCACCTGTGTTTCTCGCTGATTTCTGCTGATAGGATGCAATAAAACCGCGTGAGAAAGATGACATATGCAGGAAACCGTCACGCTCGACGATTTTGACCGCCGCCTGCTGGATCTGGTCCGACGCGACAATCTGCAGCCTGCCCGCGTGCTGGCGGACAAGGTCGGCCTGTCGGAATCGGCGGTGTCGCGTCGCCTGCGCCGCCTGCGCGACGACGGGGTCATCGTCGCCGACGTGGCGGTGATCGACGAGCGGCGGCTGGAGCGCGCCCTGACCATGCACGTCCTGGTCGAGATGGAGCGCGAGGGGACCGGCGTGCTGGACGCCCTGATCGCCAAGCTGACCGCCCGACCCGAGGTCCAGGCCGCCTGGTATGTGACCGGCGAGACCGACTTCGTCCTCTATGTCCGGGTGCCGACCATGGAGGCTTATGAGGTCTTCACGCGCGAGGTGCTGAACGACGACGCGCGGGTGCGCGCCTTCAAGACCCTGATCTCGATCCGCGAGGTTCTGCCGTTTGATCCGGCGCGGCGGGGGCTGGCGCGATGAGGATTTATAGCTGCGCTTAATCGGTCGGCAGAAATCCTGTGCGGCGCGCTCTTGCCTCGCGCGTATAAGGACTGTCACCTAGACGAAACCGCCGCACGGAGATCTCCCCATGTCCGACACCGCCTATGACGCCAGCCGCCACAAGAAGGCCGGACGCGGCCGGGTGTATGACAGCATCGTCGACACCATCGGCGACACGCCCCTGGTGCGGCTGCCCAATCTGACGAAAGAGCTTGAGCCCAAGGCCACGGTGCTGGCCAAGCTGGAGTTCTTCAACCCGCTGGCCTCGGTCAAGGACCGCATCGGCGTGGCCATGATCGAAGCGCTGGAGCAGGCGGGCAAGATCAAGCCCGGCTCGGTGCTGATCGAGCCGACCAGCGGCAACACCGGCATCGCCCTGGCCTTCGTCGCCGCCTCCAAGGGCTACAAGCTGATCCTGGTCATGCCCGAGAGCATGTCGATCGAGCGCCGCAAGATGCTGGCCCTGCTGGGCGCAGAACTGGTGCTGACCCCGGCCGAACAGGGCATGAAGGGCGCCATCGGCATGGCTCAGGACCTGCTGGCCCGCACGCCCGGCGCCGTCACCCCCTCGCAGTTCGAGAACCCCGCCAACCCGGCCATCCACGAGGTCACGACCGCCGAAGAGATCTGGAACGACACGGCCGGCGCGGTGGACATCGTCGTCGCCGGGGTCGGCACCGGCGGCACCATCACCGGCGTCGGACACGCGTTGAAGCTGAAAAAGCCCTCGGTGAAGATGATCGCGGTCGAGCCGACCGCCTCGCCCGTCCTGTCGGGCGGCGCGCCTGGCCCGCACAAGATTCAGGGCATCGGCGCGGGCTTCGTCCCCTCCATCGTCGACCGCGCCGTGATCGACGGCGTCGAACAGGTCTCCAACGACGAGGCCTTCGACATGGCGCGCAAGGTGGCGCGGACGGAGGGCGTGCCGGTCGGCATCAGCTCGGGCGCGGCCCTGATCGCCGCCTTCCGGCAGGCGGCGCTGGACGAGAATGCGGGCAAGACCATCGTCGCCATCATCCCCAGCTTCGCCGAACGCTACCTGTCCACGGCCCTGTTCGAGGGGCTGTAAGGGGTCGGCCTTTCGCCCCTCACGCGCGGTTAACCGGCTCGCGCTAGGGTAGAAGCCATGTCAATTCCGGCTGTCAGTTCCGACGCCGACGTCCCGCCTGCGGCGTCGAAGGCCCGCCAGACGCTGCTGCGGCGGCTGGCGGACGTCGTCTGTCTGCCCGCCAGCCGGATCAACGCCTTCGAGCGGGCGGTGACGGGCGACCTGCTGGTCGACCTGTTGCGGCTGGCTTCGGTCGAGGAGCGGCGGCGCGTGGCGGTGCGGCTGGCCCCACTGGCGGAGCTGCCCGACAGTCTGGCGCGGCTGATGCTGCGCGACGAGCCGTCGGTGGCGGGGCCGCTGATCGAGCAGTGCGCCTCGTTGACCGACGTGGACCTGATCGGCTGCGCCCGCGACACAGGGATCGCACATCGCCTGCTGATCGCCGAACGGCGCGGCCTGTCGGAAGTGGTGACCGAGACCCTGCTGAGCTTTGGCGAGGACGCCGTCATCGAGGCGGTGCTGAAGAACACCTCCGCGCGACTGGCCCAGGGCGCGATCGAGGGCGTCGTGGCCCTGAGCCGCCAGAGCCGGGGCCTGTGCGCGCCGTTGCTGAAGCGGCCGGAGCTGCGACCGTCCGGCGCCTATGTCATGTTCTGGTGGTGCGGGCCTGAGGAGCGCCGCGCCGTATTGCAACGCTTCGCCGTGTCGCGTGAGGTGCTGCAGGACAGCGTCGAGGACCTGTTCGCCGTCGCCGCCGCCGAGGGCTGGTCCGACCCGGTCACACGCAAGGCCCTGCAGTTCATCGAGCGGCGCCAGCGCAACCGCGCCGCCATCGACAAGAGCCCCTATAACGGCCTGGAGGACGCGGTCGCCGCGGCCAGCCGGGGCATGACCCGCGAACTGGTCGGCGAGATCGGCTACCTGTCGGGGATCAAGCCGCTGACCTCGGCCAAGATCATGGGCGACGCCGGCGGCGAGCCCATGGCCATCCTGTGCAAGGCCACCGGCCTGACGCGGCTGGACCTGCAGACCCTGTGGAGGGCCATGCGCCGCCCCGAGGTCGACGCCAACGGCGAGGTCCATCCCGATTGGGAGCGGGTGCAGATTACTTATGAAATGTTGGCCGTGGATCGGGCGCAGACGGTGCTGCGTTACTGGAACTGGTCTCTATCGTCGGCCCTGACCCCGGCGCTTCTTCGTGCGATCCGCGAGGGCGACGAAGAGCTGATCGACGAATACTCCGCACCCGAACGGGCGGCCATGCTGGCGCTTGCGGATAACTTCGGTCGGTGAAGCTGATCGGTCGGTCTCGTTTTAGATCAGTATAGAAACTCACCGTTTCAATGATGATCTATGCTTGCATTGCTTTCATCACGGAACATCCGTATGAAACCGAACACCGACGGGTCGGGTCAGATCAGTCGAATGCGTTTGGCTCCTGCAACAGGCGATCCCCCCATGGAAGAAAAACCCGAACTGCTCGAAATGACGGCGGACATCGTGTCGGCCTATGTCAGCAACAACACCGTCTCGGCTGAAGCCGTGCCGGGTCTGATCGCTCAGATCCACGCCGCACTGTCGGGCGTTTCCTCGGCGCCGGTCGAAGTCGAGCCCGAGCCCAAGGAACCGGCGGTTCCGGTGCGCAAGTCGATCACGCCTGACTTCCTGATCTGCTTGGAAGACGGCCGCAAGTTCAAGTCGCTGAAGCGTCACCTGCGCACGAAATACAATATGAGCCCCGAGGAGTACCGGGCGAAGTGGGGCCTGGCCAAGGATTACCCCATGGTCGCTCCGAACTACGCCAAGGCCCGTTCGGACCTGGCCAAGCAGATGGGTCTGGGCCAGGGCGGCCGCAAACCGGCCCGCGCGCCCCGCGCCAAGAAGTAAGACCGGTCTTTCAAGGCTGGATGCAGCGCCCGTTCTCCGGAAGGAGGGCGGGCGTTTTGCTTTGTTGAGGCGCTATCGGCCTGCCTGAGCGCACTCTAGGTGCGCTACCGCCCTTCGGGCTGCTTGAGCGCGTTTGTTGGGGTGTTGCGCTTCTGGTCTTTAGGCCGCGTGCATGGCCTTGCGCATACGCCAGAAGCGCAGAGTGCGTTGGGCCGCCTCGCTGGTGAGGTCGTTGTACATGCCGGCGTAGGCGCGGGCCTTGCCCATGGCGTCGCCGTCGGTGTTGAGCAGGACGACGGCGTAGGTCAGGAACAGGGCGCGATCCAGGTCGGCGGCCTTGCAGACCACGGCCAGGGCGTCCAGTTCGCGCCGCTCGACAATCTGGCGGGCGGTGTGGAAGTCGATGTCGGCCAGCTGAGACAGGGCGATCAGGAACGACGTCCGGCTGCCCGAGCGCAGGAAGCGGGCCAGGACCGGCGGGGTCAGCTGACCGGCGACGTTCAGTTCCTCGACATAGGCCAGGCTCTCGGCGTAGTCGGGCGGCAGGGCGCCGTCGTCGGTGGCGACGCGGGTGCGACCGGCGGCCAGGGCGCTTTCCAGCAGGGCCGGGTCCATGCGGGCGTTCTGTTCCAGAATGCGCTGACGCAGGCGGGCCTCGACCTCGAAATACATCTCGTTCAGCAGGTCGGGCGGCAGGCTGGCGCGCTCGACGGTCGGGGCGTGCAGGGCTGGATTGACGCGGGCCCGCTCGACGGCGGTTTCGCAGGCGGCGCGCGACAACTGGGCGCCGTCGTTGCCCAGCAGAACGCCCAGGGTCTCGTCGTCGCCGCGCTCGATGATGGCGTCGGACACGGCCTCGGACACGGAGGCCCGCTGGCTGACGGCGCGCATATGGCCCTGACCGCGCGAGCGGATGACCTGGATCAGGTCGGCCTCGGTCAGCACCGGCGAGGCGCGCAGCACCGGGTGGGCCACGTCCTCGGCCTCGTCGTTGGCGAGGCGGCGGATCAGCTGGCGGGGCGCGTCGGGCGCGTGGGCGAAGCGTTCGGCCAGTTCGGTGCGGACGGCGAGCTCCATGGCGTCGGTCAGGTCACTGAGCACCGAGCCGTAGAGGGCGGTCTCGGCCTCGCTGCGCTCGGGGGCGCCGAAGAAGTGGTCGGTCAGCTCACGCAACAGGGCGCGGCGCTTCTCGCTGGAGGTCTCCTGCGCCAGGGCGATCAGGTCCGGCAGACGCGAGGCGGCGTCGACGATGGGTGAGGAGGGGGCGCCGTCGCTCATGGCTGGTCTTGGACTTCGGTGTCGGGCGCGGCCTGAAGCCGGCCGCTGGAATTGCGGATCAGGGCGGGCTGGGCCGGTGGTTCGGCCAGATCGGCGGAGGCCGGGGGCGTGGCCAGCTCGACCGGCAGGGCATCCAGATAGACCGTCGGCGGCAGGGGCGTGGCGTCGGGCTGGCGACCGGCCTGGCGATGCAGCGAATAGTAGCGGGCGCCTTCCTGCGGCGCCGGCTGAGAGGGCTGGGGCGGAACGTGAGCCTGGGCTTGGGCCTGCGGGACGGGCGCGGGCGCGGCCTGCGGCTGCGCAGGCGCGGCGACCGGTTCGCTCGGGGCGGCGCGCTGCAGGCGGAAGATGGGGGCGTCGCGGCGCGGGGCCATGGGGTCGAAGGCCGGGGCCTCGGGCGCGGGGGGCGTCGGCTCGGACGCCGGAGCGAGAGCCGGAGCGGTCGTGACGGGCGCCGGCGCCGGTTCGGGCTGCGTCGCATAATAGGCGGTTGGCGTCGTCACGGGCGCGGTCGGGACGGCCTCCGGCATCGGCACCGGCGGAGCATAGGCGACGGGCGGTTGCGGCGCGGGGGCGACCTCGGCCGGGACGGCATAGGCCTGCTCGACAGGGGGCGGTTCGGCGGGGGCGTAGACCGACTGAGGCTGAGGCTGAGGCTGAGGCTGCGGTTGCGGCGCGGTGCGGGTCGGAACCGGCGGCGCGTAGGCCGTGGGCGCTGGGGCCATCGCGGCGGCGTAGGGGGGGGCGGGCGGCGTCAGGTCGCGCGACCACGGGGTCGGCGCCGGGGGCGCGTAGGGCTGGGGCGGCGGGACGGGTTGATAGATCGGGGCGTTGGGGCCGAGCCAGGCGCTGGCGGGCGTCAGGTTTTGCGCCGGGGCCGTGTCCGGCATTCGGCCAAAGCCGCCGTGCGGGATGATCGGGGCGCGGCGGCGCGGCGCGTCGGCGGCGGGGTTGGCGACATAGGCGCCGGGAGCGCGAGGGGCTCCTGCGCCCTTGGTCGGCCAGGCGAGGTAGCGCTGACTCGCGCTTTCCTGGGCCGCAGCGGGCGCGGCGACGCTCAAGGCGCAGGCCCCGGCGGTCAGGATGGCGGTGATCGGCGGGCGTCGCACGGACGGCCTCCTGAAAAGAGACGGTGGTAAGGGGGCAGACTAGGCCGTGACGGCTTAATCCGCTGCTAACAGGCGCTCAGCTGCGTCCGGGCAGGTACTGGACGGTGAAGGCCTCGCGCCAGTCGGGGGGCGAGGGATAGGCGGCCTCGGTCTGTTCGGCGAAGGCCTGCCAGCGTTCGGCGGTCATGGTGCCCAGGCCGTAGAGGGCGGCGTCGCCGCCGTCGACCACGGCCTCGGTCCGCAGGCTGTCGCGCACGGCGTTCAGCAGGCGCTGGTTCAGATCGGGGTTGGCGCGGCGGATCAGGGCGTCGGCCTTGCTGCCGTCGCCGTGGACGTAGTCGCGCCAGCCCTCGACCGAGGCGGCGATGAAGTCGCGCAGGGCCCGGGCGTTGTCGCGGGCGAAGGCGTTGGGGGCCAGGACCAGGCTGGAATAGGAGGGGTAGCCGTCGTCGGCGGGGATCAGGACACGGGGGTCAAAGCCGGTCTCGCGCGCGATCAGCGTCGGATCGCCCGCCGTCAGCCGTCCGACCAGCACCGACTTGGGATCCTCGCGGAAGGCCTTGAGGTTGTCTTCGGGGGTGCCGGGTTTGGCCTGATCGGGCGCCAGCTCGAAGCGTGTCCGCAGCCAGTTCCAGAAGCCCGCGTGATCGGCGGGGCTCATCAGGATGGGCCTGTCGCGCAGGGCGGACAGGGTCTCCAACGGTTGGTTGGGCCGGGCCATCAGGACCACGGGGTCCTTCTGCAGGAAGGCGGCGACCGCCTTGACGGGGGCACGATCGGCGATCAGCCGCATGGGGGCGAAGCTGTCGACGCCGACGGCCAGTTCCACGGCGCTGGCGGCGAGCAGGGCAGGGACGTCGGCGCCTGCCGCACCGGTCAGGATCTCGACGTTCAGGCCGCGTCGTTCATAGGCTCCGGTCGCGATCGCCTGATAGAAGCCCCCGTGGGCGGCGGTGACCGGCCCTCCGGCGGCGAGGCGCAGGCGCACCCGGCCGGATTCATCGACCGGCGCCTCGGCGCGGCCGCAGGCGGACAGAGCGCCTGCGGCGGTCAGGCCGGCGGCGCCCAGCAGCAGATTGCGGCGGGAGAGGCGGTCGAAGGTCATTGACTGACGGTTTAGGGGGCGGCGGCGGACTTGGAAAGGTCGGCGGCGCCGCACTGCACACCCGAATTGAGCGAGGGGACGCGATCCTGAACCGCCCGAAGGCAGGCCCGCGATCACGTCCCCTCGCCAAGTCCGGGTTGGACCTGGCCGGATGGGTCAGGGCCTGGCCTCGACTTCCGGGCGGACCCGGCGGCGTCGGCTGGTCTCCTGGCGGCTCCTGGTCGTGTCGGGCGCGTCGTCGGGACGCGTCGTCTTCGATCCCGGCCCGGTTCTCCACAACCCCTGCGCCGAGGCGCTGAAAGATCGGGAGCCTGTGGCCCTGCCTCGGTGTTTCCGCGTCCTTCGAAAAGGCCCGGAACCCTGGGTCAGAGAGCCGGACCGACCCGCTTGAAACCCTGTGTCCCATTGCTGGTTCAGGCTTCCCGCGCCGTCGTGTCCCTCGGCCTGATGAGGGTCTGACGAACGAGGGTTTCTGGCAAGCGGGCGATTCGGCGCCCTGTGGGCAAGTGGTCCGCCCGCGGTGGGCAAACCTGTTGATGGCTGTGGAGCGATACGATTCACGACGTCGGATCAGGGGCGTGGCGGCATCCACAGGAAAGGCGCGGGCGATCAAAGATGAGCGGGAATTAACGGGGCGGCGAACGCGGGTTCGTCTAACGGTCCCGCTTGAGCCGTCGTGGGCGGCGCCGTCGATCCTACAAGGTTGCGTACTGTGAAATCTGTCCGTTCTTCCGCCGGCCTTCTGGCCCTGGGCGTCGCCCTCGCCCTGACGGGGGCCGCCGCCGCCCAGACCTATCGTCCCGCCTTCCACCCGGACCAGCTGAAGGGGCCGCCCGCGGGGCCGCTCAATCAGGTGCTGGTGGTGGGTTCGCCCCACCTGGCCCAGATGGGCGACGCGGTGCGCGCCGACATGCTGCCGCCCTTGCTGGATCGTCTGGCGGCCTGGGCGCCCGAGGTGATCGCCATCGAGAACGTCTCGGGCCTGCAATGCGACGCCATGCGCCGCTATCCGCAGCGATACGCCATGTCGATCAGCGACTATTGCGAGGACGCCAGCCACGCCGGGCAGCAGACCGGATTGGACGTCCCGGCGGCCAACGCCGAGGCCGAGCGCCTGCTGGCGGAATGGCCGGCGGCGCCGACGCCTGAGCAGCGTCGCCGTCTGGCGGCGGTCTTCCTGGCGGCGGGCGAGCCGACCTCGGCCTTCGTCCAATGGCTGCGCCTGGCCCCGGCCGACCGCCGCGAGGGCGAAGGGCTGGACGCCCAGCTGGTCGCGCAGTTGAACAAGCAACTGGACAGCATCAACGAGAGCGATTCCGTCGCCGCCATCCTGGCCGCCCGTCTGGGACTGGAGCGGGTGTGGAGCGTCGATGACCACTCGGCCGATCGGTATCCGGCGGACATCAAGGGCTTCGTCCGGGCCATCCGCCAGGTCTGGAACAATCCGGCGAGCGAAGAGCGCAAGACGGCGGAGGCGCCGTTCGAGGCTGGGCTGTCGCAGCCCGACGGCCTGCTGAACCTCTATCGCTACTACAACAGCGCCGAGGCGATGCGCCGGGCCTATGAGAGCGACTTCGGCGCGGCCCAGAAGGACCCGTCGCCCGAAGGCTTCGGCCGGATGTACCTGGCCGCCTATGAGACGCGGAACCTGCGCATGGTCGCCAATATGCGCGACGTCATGGGGGTGAAGCCGGGCGTGAAGATGCTGACCCTCGTGGGCGCCTCGCACAAGGGCTACTACGAGGCCTATCTGAACCAGATGCACGACGTGGTGCTGGCGGACGTGAACGAGGTGCTGCGCTGACGCAGGCGAGGGGCGCGGCGCTGTTCAGCAGCGTGGCCTGACGCTGAAATTGGCAGGGCATCCGCCAGGTGACTGTTCGCCGCCGGCCAACGGGCCCATAGAAAGGGCCACGACCAGCCGGCGGCAGGTCGCCCGAGGATAGGATGCCCCTTACTTGATCGAGCAATACGGATGGTCCGATCTGCTGGCGGAGGCCTTTGCCCCGCACGCGCGCGCAGGCCACACGCCTGGACGGGTCGTGCTTCAGCAGCGGGACGGCTATCTGGTCATCACTGATCGAGGCGAGGTGCGGGCCAAGGCCTCGGGCCGCCTGCTGCACGAGGCCAGGGAGTTGGGCCACCCGGCTGTTGGCGACTGGGTGGCGCTGTCACAGAACGCCCAGGAACGCACCGCCACCATCCACGCCATCCTGCCGCGCAGCACAGCCTTTGTTCGCCGGGCGGCGCACAGCGCACGCGGTTTGCAGATTATCGCCGCCAATATCGACGTGGCCTTTATCGTCACTTCGCTGAACGCCGACCTCAATCCGCGCCGGATCCAGCGCTATCTCGCCGCCGCATGGCAGAGCGGCGCACGGCCCGTGGTGGTGTTGACGAAAGCCGACCTCAGCAACGATCCCCAGGCCCAGGCGGCCGAGATCGCTGCTCTGGAGGTCGATTGCCCGGTGCTGCTGGTTTCCGCCCGCGAGGGCGTCGGTCTCGATGCGCTGCTGGCCGAGGTCAAGCCGGGCGAGACCTGTGTGCTGATCGGCTCGTCCGGCGTCGGCAAGTCAACCCTGGTCAACGCCTTTCTGAACGAGGACCGGATGGCGACGCAGGCTATTCGAGAGGCCGACGATCAGGGGCGTCACACGACCAGTCACCGCGAGCTGGTCCTGCTGCCTGGCGGGGGCATGATCGTCGATACGCCCGGCATTCGCGAAGTAGGGCTGATCGACGCCGACGAAGGGGTCAGCGCGGTGTTCGACGACATCGAGCGTCTGCCTCAGGACTGCCGCTTCAGCGACTGCGGCCACGCCAACGAACCCGGTTGCGCAGTCCGGGCCGCGCTGGAGAGCGGGGCGCTGGACCCCGACCGCTGGGCGCACTTCCTCAAGTTGAAGCTCGAATCGGCGGCGGCCGAAGAGAGGGCGGAACGCGTGGCCAAGGACGCTGAGCGTCGTCGCCTTGCGGGGCTTCAGAAGCATTACCGCGCCACCAAGCGGAACAACCGGGGTTCGCGGGATTGATCTGCAGCGATCACCGGATCGTTTGCCGAAACTAGGCGGCTTCGGACGGCAAACGGGTTAGGGGTGGGGTTCCACCCCCAAGAGAGATGACCATGCCCGCATATACAATCGTCACCACCAGCGCGACCGAAGGCAGCGAGGCGGCCGAGGTCAACACGCTGACCGATGATTTCGCCAATGAGAGCGAAGCCGTGGGCTATTCGCGCCGCATGGCTGAAGAGATGATCGGCATGGCCGGTCAACTGCTGCTGGACTTCGACTACAGCAATGTCAGCCTCTATGATGGGGACCTGCTGGAAGAAGACCTGGAGCCTGAGCACGCCGCCTTCATCGGCATGTGGGTGCTGGACAACGAGGGCGCCGCCTTCGTCTCCGCCGAAGAATACCGGGCGGAAGAAGCCGAGTCGGAGCCCGCGTAACCAGGCAAACGGCGGTCGTCAGGGACGTTCATCGCTCCTGACGACTCGCTGCGGCGGCGGCAGGGAGATCACCCCGCCAGGGCCGCCTTTTTCTCTTCCAGCTCCAGCCAGTCCAGTTCGGCGGCCTCGAGGTCAGCGCGGGCCTTGTCCGCGGCCTTCATGGCGCGGTCGAAGGCGGCGGGGTCGCGGGTGTAGAGGCTCTGGTCGGCCAGGATGGCGTCCTGTTTCGCGATCTCGACCGGCAGGGTCTCCATCAGCTTCTCGACCTCTTCCAGACGGCGCGCGTCCTTGTAGGACAGCTTGACTGTCTTTTTGGGGGCGCGGTCAGAAGGCTCCGCCTTCTCGACCCGACGCGCCCCTGGCGCGCTCTCGGCGTGGGTCGGGGGCGGGGCGAGGAAGGTCGGGTTCTGGCGCAGGAAGTCCTGCCAGCCGCCGGGGGTTTCGACGATGTCGCCGCGCCCGTTCATGGCGATGGTCGAGGTGGCCAGGCGGTCGACGAAGTCGCGGTCGTGGCTGACCAGGATCAGGGTGCCGTCATAGCCCTCGAGCAGCTCTTCCAGCTTGTCGAGCGTGTCCATGTCGAGGTCGTTGGTCGGTTCGTCGAGGACCAGCATGTTGGCGGGCTTGGCCAGGGCGCGGGCCAGCAGCAGGCGGTTGCGCTCGCCGCCCGACAGGGTGGAGATCGGCTGGCGCAGCTGGCTTTCCTGGAACAGGAAGTCCTTGGCGTAGGCGGCGACGTGCTTGGAGAAGCCGCGCACGAGGATGCTGTCGCCGCCGCCCGGCGTCAGGGCGTCCCACAGGGTCATGTCCGACTTCAGCCCCTCGCGCGACTGATCCAGATAGACGGGCTCCAGATTGGCGCCGAGGCGGACGGAGCCCTCGTCCGGGGTCAACTCGCCCAGCAGGGTCTTGACCAGGGTGGTCTTGCCCGCGCCGTTGGGGCCGACGATGGCCAGACGGTCGCCGCGCATGACGCGGGTGGTCAGGTTCTTGAAGATGGTGCGGTCCCCAAAGACCTTGGACACGCCCTTCAGCTCGGCCACCAGCTTGCCGGACACGGCGCCGGAATCGACGCCCAGATAGAGGTCGCGCGGGACGTCCTTCATCTTCTCGGCGCGTTCGGCGCGCAGGGCGGCCAGGTTGCGGGCGCGGCCCTCGTTGCGGGTGCGCCGCGCGGTGATGGAGCGGTAGAAGGTCTCGGTCTCGCGCTCGATGGTTTTCGTCAGCTTTTCGAGGGCGAGAGCCTCTTCTTCCTGAACCTTGGCGGCCCAGTCGTCGAAGGCGTCGAAGCCCTTGTTCAGGGTGCGGACGCGGCGGTTGTCCAGCCAGTGGACGGTGTTCGTCACCTTGTTCAGGAAGGCGCGGTCGTGGCTGACCACCAGGACGGCGAAGCGGGCCTGGACCAGCTCGTTCTCCAGCAGTTCGATGGCCAGGATGTCTAGGTGGTTGGTCGGCTCGTCGAGCAAGAGGACGTCGGGTTCCTCGGCGAAGGCCTTGGCCAGGGCGGCGCGGCGGGTCTCGCCGCCCGACAGGTTCTGCGCCGGCTTTTCCGGGTCGAGGCCGAAGGTGGTCAGCCAGCTCTCGGCGGTCCAGCGCTCGGCCCCGCCCGAGGCGGCGTAGTCCAGCAGGGTGTCGCCGGTGATCTCCGGTTCCTGCGCCACATAGGCGAAACGGGTGCCGGCCTGGACGGCGCGGTCGCCGCTGTCCGGCTCGATCAGGCCCATGGCGACCTTCATCAGGGTCGACTTGCCGGCCCCGTTGCGGCCGACGACGGCGGCGCGGCTGCGTGGCTCGATCGCCAGATCGACCCCGTCGAACAGCGGGCGCTGGCCGTCCTGGAGGCGGACGTCCTTGAGAGCGACGAGAGGGGGGCGAGCAGCCATGAAGACGATGCGACCGGTAAAGCGGGAGGAAGGGCCGTCCCTATAGACCGAAGGGGGTGCGACAAGCCATCGCTTGATAACATACCGTCTGGACGGTATCGAAATCCTATGGACGCTCAGACCCGCCGCCGCTCGCCCCAGGCCACCCGCGCCGAGATCATCGACATGGCCATCGAGGTGGCCGCCGAGAAGGGGGCGCTGGGCTTTACCCTGGATGCGGTGGTGGACCGACTACCGTTCAGCAAGGGCGCCTTGCTGCATCACTTTCCCAACAAGCAGGTCCTGCTGGAAGGGATGATCGACCATCTGGGCCAGATGATGGTCGATGAGGTGCTGGCCGAGGCGGTGAAGGACCCGGAGCCCTATGGCCGCAATGCGCGGGCCTATCTGCGCACCGTGGTCAACGACCCGGTGACGCCGCGCGACGTCAGCATCGGCCGGGCTGTGCTGGCCGCCTGCGCCGTGCGGACCCCGCTGGCGGCGCGCTGGAAGATGTGGATCGCGAAGATCAGCGCCGACGACCCCACTGATCCCGTGGGGGCGGACGACGCCCTGATGCTGCGGCTGATGGCCGACGGCCTGTGGATGTCGGACCTGTTCGGCACCCATGAGGTGTCGCGCGAGCAGCGCAGGGCCCTGCTGTCTTTCATGACGCCGGGGACGCAGTTGCGCGAGGCGCCTGCCCCCGGGGCCGCTGAATGAACCCGGTGACCTGGGCGGCCCTGCTGGGCGCCATCGGCTTCGAGGTCATGGGCACGACCCTGTTGCAGCAGTCGCAGCAGTTCACCCGGCCCTGGCCGACGGCGGGGCTGGCGGTTTGCTACGGCCTGGCCTTCTACCTGCTGACCATTGCGCTGAAGCAGATGCCGGTGGGGCTGGCCTACGCCATCTGGAGCGGGCTGGGGGTGGTGCTGATTTCGGTGATCGGCCTGTTCCTGTTCAAGCAGAAGCTGGACCTGCCGGCCGTCATTGGCCTGGTGATGATCGTGGGCGGGGTGGTGGTGATCAACCTGTTCTCGAAGAGCGTGACACACTGAATCTTCAATCCTCCCCTGCGCAGCGGGGGAGGGGGACCGCCGAAGGCGGTGGAGGGGGCGAGCCACGAACGCGGCGCTCTGATTGCCTGAACGCCTGCCCGTTTCGGCCCCCTCCAGCATGCTGCGTATGGTCCCCCTCTCCCGTGAACGGGGAGGATCACGGGTTAACGTGTGCGGTACAGGACGAGGGTCCAGATGGAATGGGCGACGGCGTCAGCGTCTTTCAGTACGTCAGCGGCGGTGAAGCGGATGACTTCGATCCCTTGCGAACGCAGCCAGGCGTCGCGACGGTCATCGTGGACGGGCGTTTGTCCTGTGCCGTGGATCAGGCCGTCCACTTCGATGGCGAGGTGAAGGCGGGCGCAGTAGAAGTCGAGGATGTAGGGGCCGATCGGGTGCTGGCGACGAAAGCTCGGCAGCCCTTCGCGGCGCGCACGCAGCCGAGTCCAGAGCGCGGTTTCGGGCGGCGTCATCGCGCGACGCAGACTCCGGGCGCGTTTTTCTGTAAGGAGCGGCGCTCTCATGGCTCAGCGTATGCACAGTTCCGCCCCCTCCACCATGCTTCGCATGGTCCCCCTCCCCCGCTGCGCAGGGGAGGATTGAATGGAGCGTCCCTTCTGGGAAACAACACCGCTGACGGAGATGTCGGCGACCGAGTGGGAGAGCCTGTGCGACGGGTGCGGCCTGTGCTGCGTCATTCGCTTCGAGGACGAGAACACCGGCGAGATCGTACCGACGCGGGTGCACTGCAAGCTGTTCGATCCGGACCGCTGCACCTGCTCGGACTACGCCAACCGGCAGGAGCACGTGCCGGACTGCATCAAGCTGACGCCCGGAAAGATCGGCGGACTGCGCTGGTTGCCGCTGTCGTGCGGCTATCGCCGGGTGCATGAGGGGCGGGGCCTGGCCTGGTGGCATCCGTTGGTCTCGGGCGATCCCGAGACGGTGCATACGGCGGGCGTGTCGATCCGCCGGCAGACGATTTCCGAGACGGCCCTGGCCACCGAGGAGGACGCCCTGGACTTCGAGGCGCCGGAATGGATGGTCGAACGCGGGTCGAAAAACCCCGGCTGATAACGTTTCGTTCGCCCGTATCGGCGAGAAGGAAGGCTACGGGAGGGGTCGCCTTTGTCATTCACCACCAAGAGCATCGAGGCGCTCGACGCCCCGGCCGGGCCGTTCCACCGGCTGGTCGACCTGGCGGCGACGGTGTTCGACTGCCGGGCGGCGGTGGTGACCCTGTTGACGCCGACCGAGGCCATTATCCGCTCCAACGCCGGATTGTGCGCCGCGCGGACGCCGCGGGAGAACAGCCTGGCGCCCCTGGTGACGGAGATGGGCCCCGGGGCGGTGCTGGTGATCCCGGACACGACGCAGGATCCGCGCGTCAGGGACCATCCGATCGTCACGGGGGAGGCTCACCTGAGGTTCTTCGCCGCCGCGACCGTGTGCGGACCGGACGGTCTGCCGATCGGGGCGCTGAGCGTCCTGCATGACCACAGCCTGCCGGCGCCGAGCGACCGGGAGCTGGAGCAGCTCAGGCTGTTGGCCGGGATGGCCGACGACATCATCGCCGGCATCGAAGCGGCGCGCATCCGCGACGAGCGTCTGGAGACGCTGCGGCTGGTCGAGCAGATGTCGGGCGTCGGCCACTGGCGGCTGGAGCGCAACACCGGCGTCGTCGAGTGGTCGGATGAGGTCTATCGCATCCACGGGGTCGAGCGGGACAGCTTCGACCCTAATCTGCACAGCGCGCTGGACTTCTATGTCGAGGGCGATCGTCAGACCCTGGCGGACCTGATCCAGCGGGGGATCGAGGTCGGCGAGGGCTATCTGGCCAAGTTGCAGATCGTGCGGCCTGACGGCGAGGAGCGGCGGGTCCTGACCCATGCCGAGACCGAGGTCGACGAGACGGGCCGGGTCATCGCCATGTTCGGCGTCTTCCAGGACGTGACCGAGCAGGAGCGGGTTCTGGCGCGGGCGCGGCGTGACGAGGGGCGGTACCGCCTGCTGGCCGAGAACGTCGGCGACGTCATCACCCGTGTGAAGATGGACGGGTCGAGCAAGTACATCTCGCCGGCCATCCAGCAACTGCTGGGCTGGACCTTCGAGGAGATGAGCGGCCAGTCGACGGACTATGTCTATCGCGAAGACCGGCATCTGGTGCTGGGGGCCATCGGCGAGGCGGTGAAGACCGGGACGCCGACCCGCCTGGAGCACCGGGCGGTGCACAAGAACGGCACGGTCATCTGGGTCGAGTGCACTTTCAAGGCGCTGAAGGACGAGAACGGCCACGTCGACGACGTGGTGGTGGTGATCCGCGACATGACCCAGCGCAAGGTGCTGGAAGACGAGGTCATCGAGGCCAAGGAGCGGGCCGAGAAGGCCGCCCAGGCCAAGAGCGAATTCCTGGCCAACATGAGCCATGAGCTGCGGACGCCCCTGACCAGTGTGATCGGCTTCTCGGGCCTGTTGCAGGGTTCGGAAGCCCTGCCGGACGAGGAGCGCACCTACGTCGAGCGGATCGCCACGGCGTCCGAGGCCCTGCTGGGGGTGATCAATGACATTCTCGACTATTCCAAGCTGGAAGCGAACGCGATCGAGATGGACCCCGAGCCCTTCCAGGTCGCGGCCCTGGTGGACGGGGCGGCGGCCATCGTCGAGGGGCAGTGCCAGGCCAAGGGGCTGAGCCTCAAGGTGGTGGCCGACGCCTCCATGCCCGAGGTGCTGACCGGGGACGCCGGGCGGCTGCGGCAGGTGATGCTGAACTTCCTGTCCAATGCGGTGAAGTTCACCGGCAAGGGCGGGGTGACGCTGCGGGTCGGCGGGCGGCCCGAGGGCGACGGCCGCTGGCGGTTGCGGGTGGCGGTGACCGACACCGGCATCGGCATTCCAGCGGAGAAGATCGAGGTTCTGTTCGAGCGTTTCTCGCAGGCTGACGCCTCGACCACGCGGGTCTATGGCGGAACCGGGCTGGGCCTGGCGATCTCGCGGCGGCTGATCGAGATCATGGGCGGCGAAATCGGGGTCGACAGCAAGCCGGGCGAGGGGGCGACCTTCTGGTTCGAGACGCCGCTGACCCAGGGCGGGGCGGTCGGAGGACTGGCCGGCGGCGAGGACGCCATGGCCGCGCCGGGCGGCATGGCCGGCGGGCGCATCTTGATGGCCGACGACGCGCCGGGGAACCGGGAGCTGGTCAGCGCCATCCTGCGCGGACTGGGGCTGGAGATCGATACGGTCTGCGACGGCGCCGAGGCGGTGCAGGCCATGCAGACGGGGGCCTATGACCTGG
Source organism: Brevundimonas sp. NPDC090276 (assembly GCF_044772165.1). NCBI lineage: Bacteria > Pseudomonadati > Pseudomonadota > Alphaproteobacteria > Caulobacterales > Caulobacteraceae > Brevundimonas > Brevundimonas sp. NPDC090276. The sequence goes on from NZ_JBIVYK010000001.1 coordinate 894,574, forward strand.
TGCTGATGGACGTGCACATGCCGGTCATGGACGGGCTGGCGGCGACGCGGGAGATCCGGCGGATGCAGGCGGGGATGGGGCATCGCACGCCGATCCTGGCGCTGACGGCCAACGTCCAGGCGGATCAGGTGGCGCGCTGCCTTGATGCGGGCATGGACGGGCATCTGGCCAAGCCGATCCAGATCCCGGAGCTGGCGGGGGCCCTGGCCCACTGGCTGGCGGGCGGCGATCCGGCGGCCCTGGCGAGCTGATCTGGCGCTATCGTTCGGCGGCTGTCGCAATCGGCGGGCGCAAACCCTGTAAATTTCCGGGATTGATCCGTGCTCGCGGCTGTTCGCCAGCCTGACGACGCTGCTCGGCTATGGTTCAGGCATGGCGGGAAAAGCGGATGAGACCGAGTGGCTGGAGGCGGTGTTCGACCGGCTGAAGGCCCTGACCGACGAGGCGATCGCGGTGGTGGCCGCCGCGGAGCCTCCGGCCGACGTGGCCGGGGCCGAGAAGCGGGCGCGGGCTGTGGGCGTTCTGGCGCGGACGGCCAGGGCGGTGGCGGCCCTGCGTTCGCGGCCCGCCCGAAAGACCCCGGATGAGGATGAAATGAGCGAAGACGATCGTGATGTCAGCGACGCCGAACTGGCCGGGCTCCAGGCCGAATTCTTCGCCCGTGTCGATCATCTTGTCGCAGGGTTCGAACGCAAGTCCCTTGCTGCGGGACTGGGTCGAGAGCCTGCCGCGCGAGGACAAGATCCGGGCGCTGCGGGCCGGGATCAGGGCGGCGCCGAGGCTGGCCGAGGACCAGTTCTGGTCGCGTGACGGCGACTGGCGCACCTGGGTGCTGCTGGGCGGGCGGGGGTCGGGCAAGACCTTCGCCGGGGGCTTCTGGCTGAACGAGCTGGCGCGGGAGAAGGACCTGACCTTCGCCCTGGTGGGACCGGCCCTGCACGACGTGCGCGAGGTCATGGTCGAGGGGCCGTCGGGACTGAAGGCGCAGGCGGCGGGCGACAACCGGCCGCGCTGGGAGGCGGGGCGGCGACGGCTAGTCTGGCCGTCGGGTTCAGCCGCCTATGCCTTTTCGGCGGAGGACCCGGACAGTTTGCGGGGGCCGCAGTTTCATGCGGCCTGGGCCGATGAGTTTTGCGCCTGGCGGCACCCTGAGACGACGCTGTCGAACCTGAGGTTCGGGCTGCGGCTGGGGGATGATCCCAAGCTGGCGATCACCACGACGCCGAGGCCGATCGCGGCGCTGCGGCGGTTGCTGGCCGAGCCCGGGGTGGTCAAGGCGCGGCTGGCGACGGCGGCCAATGCGGTCAATCTGTCGCCGGGGTTCCTGTCGCATCTGAAGGCGCTCTACGCCGGGACGCGGCTGGAGGCGCAGGAGATGGAGGGGCTGATCGTCGAGGCCGACGGCGCCCTGTTCCGGGCCGAGGATCTGGCGCGGGCGCGGGGCCATCGCCCAGCGAAGTTCGAGCGGGTAGTGGTGGCGGTGGACCCGCCGGCCAGCGCCCACGGCGACGCCTGCGGCATAGTGGCGGCGGGGAGGAAGGACAAGGTCGGCTACGTGCTGGCGGACCGCTCGGCGCGGGGGCTGTCGCCTGCTGGATGGGCGAAACGCGTGACGGAGACGGCGGCGGAGTTCGGCGCCGATCTGGTGCTGGCCGAGGCCAATCAGGGCGGGGAGATGGTGCGGACCCTGCTGGCCCAGGCGGACTGCGAGGTTCAGATCAGGCTGGTCCACGCCAGCCGCTCGAAGAAGGCGCGGGCCGAGCCGGTAGCCGCCTTGTACGAGCAGGGGCGAGTGGTTCACTGCGGCGCGTTTCCGTCGCTGGAAGAAGAGATGATGGCGCTGGGGAGCGAGGCGGCGGGAGCGAAGAGTCCTGATCGCGCGGACGCCCTGGTGTGGGCTCTGACCCACCTGCTGCTGGCCGGGAAGACGCAACCGAGGCTGCGGGCGCTCTAGCGCTGTATTTTGATGGAGAACCACATGGATTGGCGACGACCGTTCGGTCGGCGGCGCGTGGGCGCGCCTGAAACCAAGGACAGCCGGGCGGGGCCGCTGATCGCCCTGACCGGGGCGGGGCGGGCGCGGTGGACGCCGCGGGATTACGCCCATCTGGCCGAGGAGGGGTTCGCCAAGAACGCCGTGGCCTACCGCTGCGTGCGGATGATCGCGGAGGCGGCGGCCTCGACGCCGCTGGTGGTGATGGTCGGCGGGGTGCGGACGGCGGATCACCCGCTGGCGCGGCTGCTGGCCAAGCCCAATCCCGAGCAGTCGGGCGGGGAGTTGATGGAGGCGGTTTACGGCGCGCTGCAGACGGCGGGCAACGCCTATGTCGAGGCCTCGGGGGACGCCGACGGCGCCAATTCCAGTTCTTGGGCGCCCGACGAGCTTTGGGCCTTGCGCCCCGACCGGGTGAAGGTGGTTCCGGGTCGCGCGGGCTGGCCCGAGGCCTATGAGTATGCGGTCGGCGGGCAGGCGGTGCGGATCGGGCGGCATGGCGACGGCTGGTCGCCGGTCATGCATCTGAAGCTGTTTCACCCGACCGACGATCACTATGGCTTTTCACCGCTGGAGGCGGCGGCCTTCGCCATCGACGTGCACAACGCCTCGGGGGCCTGGAACAAGGCGCTGCTGGACAATGCGGCGCGGCCGAGCGGCGCGCTGGTCTATGGGGCGAAGGACGGCGAGCGGCTGACGGGCGAGCAGTTCGAGGCGCTGAAGGCGGAGCTGGGCGAGGCCCATGCGGGGGCGCGCAACGCCGGGCGGCCTCTGTTGCTGGAAGGCGGGCTGGACTGGAAACCGATGAGCCTGACGCCGCACGACATGGACTTCATCGCCGGCAAGCACGCGGCGGCGCGGGAGATCGCGCTGGCCTTCGGGGTGCCGCCGCAGCTGCTGGGGATTCCGGGCGATGCGACCTACGCCAACTATCGCGAGGCCAACGCCGCCTTCTGGCGCGGGACGGTGATCCCGCTGGTGCGGAAGGCGGCGGGGGCGATGACGGGCTGGCTGGGCGGGCGGTTTACGGACTGTCGCATTGAGCCGGATCTGGACGCGGTTCCGGCCCTGCAGGTTGAGCGCGACGCCCTTTGGGCGCGGCTGAATGCGGCGAGCTTCCTGACGGATGAGGAGCGGCGTCGCATGGCGGGGGTGGGGGCGTGATGGAACAGGTGAAGAAGATCCCGGTCGCCCTGATCGCGGCCCTGCTGGTGCAGACCATCGGCGGCCTGGTCTGGGCGGGCGGGGCGGCGGCGCGGATCGCCACGCTGGAGCAGAGGGTGGGCGAGCAGAGGCTGGTCGCCGAACGGCTGGCGCGGGTGGAGGCCCAGGGCGAGGCGGTGCGGGCGACGGTCGATCGGATCGAGCGGCGGCTGGAGGAGAGGTGATGGAGGCTTCGACGGGACAAGGGGTCGTCATCGAAGGCTACGCCTCGCTGTGGGGCGTGGCCGACTTGAACGGGGACGTCGTGGCGCGCGGCGCCTTCGCCGACAGCCTGGCGAAGACCGGCGCGGGCGGGGTGCGGATGCTGCACCAGCACGAGAGCCGCGCCGTGGTCGGCGTCTGGGACGAGGTGGTCGAGGACGAGCGCGGCCTGCGGGTGCGCGGGCGCATCCACGACTGGTCGGGCGAGGCGCGCTATGCCGCCGCCCTGACGCGGGCGGGGGCGCTGGACGGGCTGTCGATCGGGTTCCGGGCGGCCAGGGCGCGGCGCGACGGGCGCTTAAGGGTGCTGAGCGCGGTCGAGCTGTGGGAGGTGTCGCTGGTGACCTTTCCTATGCTGCCGGGGGCGCGGTTCAGGATGGCTTCATGACCTGAGCGCCGGGAAGGGGCGGCGGCCGGTGGGTTTGGCCTCGGCGACATAGTGATCGTGCATCTGGCGCAGCCAATGCCAGAGGGTGGTGAGCAGGGCCGCTGTCAGCACCAGGACATAGGCGGGCCAGTAGTCGAGCGGCAGGGTCAGGCCGGTCCAGCGGGTCATGAGGCCCAGAGGGTCGCGCAGGAAGGCCAAGGCTATCAGGGCGAGCGAAATCAGGAGGCCGAGGGCCTTGGCAAGGGGCTCAAGGAGGCGAGGGAGCGGCGCGCCGAAATGGGCGATGGCGGCCTGAAGCCAGTCGGGAAGCGTATCGACGGGCGGCTTTTCGGTGATGCCGAGGGCTTCGGCGACGGTGGCGGCGTCGGCTTCCTCGGACATCTGCATGCGCTGGAGCGGCGGCAGGGCGCGGCGACGGGCCTTCTTGGCTGGCCGGGCGAGCAGGCCGACGAGAAAGGGAAGCGCGGCGCCGCCGAATACAACGATGGCGGGCAGAGCGGCGATCAGGAGGGAGTGGCCGTCGCCGGCATGGAGGCTGATGGCGAGGGCGGTGATGGGGATGTACGGCACGCACAGCCAGGCCAGCTTGAGCCGCCATGAGCGTTCGACGGCGTTGAGCCAGGAATGGGTCATCAGTCCGCGCTGAAGGCCGCTTGCATCTCGGTCTGGAGGCTTTGCAGTTCCTCGGCGACGGCCGCGAGGTCGGCCATGCAGGTTTCCATGGTGCGACCAGCGGCGGCAGGCGACGTCTTGCCGCGTTCATAGGCCTCGAGCAACAGGCGGCGGGCTTCGGGATCGCCGCCCTTGTCGAAGCCAGCCCTCATCTGTTCGGCGGTTCCGGCAGGCATGACGGCCTCGCAGGAACCGAGGTTCTCGACCATCCGCAGGACGAGCGCCAAGGCCCGTTCGGCCTGAGCTGCCTGTTCCGGGGTCAGTTCCGAGGCCTGAGCTTCGGCGGACTGTTGCAACTGCTTCGTCTGGGCTTGCAGGTCTCCGGCGGCGGCCACACAGGCTTCCGGGGTGACGGTCCTGGCTTCGGGCGAGGTTTTGCCGCGCTCATAGGCCTGACGCATGTACTCCTGGAAGGCGGCCTGGTCGGCAGTGTCGGTCGGCGAGTTGAACATGGGAGCCAGGTGTTGGCCCAGTTCGGGCATCAGCCGCTCGCAGGCGCCGAGCGTGCCCATGGTGGGGGCTGCATCCGGCATGAGCCGGGCGATGTCCGCCGCCTGTTCCGGCGTCAGGCGCGCCGTCAGCGCCGTGGGCGACTGGACGAGCAGGGCGGCCGACAGGGCGGCGGCGATGACGTTGAACATACTGGAATCCCCCAAGATCGGCGGACGGGTAGCACGGTTCGGCCAGGGCCCGGAAGCGGCAAAGAGTTCGGGTCGCGAGGCCTGAAGCGTAGGGCGCGCCAACCGGGCGCGTACATTTTCGGAGAGAGCATGAAAGAGACCAAGACCGCCTCGGCTTCGCCCGAGGCGCGCGCCGCCATGCATGAGATGATGGCGGCGTTCGAGGCGTTCAAAGGGGCCAATGACGCCCGTCTGGACGAGATCGAGAAGAAGGCGTCGGCCGATGCGCTGCTGGAGGAGAAGGTGGCGCGCATCGATCAGGCGGTGGCGGGGGCGCAGGCGCGGCTGGACCGCGCGCTGAGCGAGAGCCGCCGTCCGATTTTGGGCGGTGAGCCGCCGGCGGTCGTGGCGGCGCCGGAGGCCAAGGCGGCGTGGGACGGCTATATGAAGTCGGGCCAGGCTCATGGTCTGGAGCTGAAGGCGGGGCTGTCTTCGGCGTCGAACTCGGCCGGCTATGTCGTGCCGCCGGAGACGGAGCGGGCCATCGAGCGCCGTCTGATGGCGGGGTCTCCGATGCGCGAGATCGCCACGGTGCGCACGGTGGGTTCGGGCGTGTTCCGCAAACCGGTGTCGACGGCGGGGGTGACGGCGGGCTGGGTGGCCGAGACGGCGGCGCGGCCGGAGACGGACCCGGCGACCTTGAGCCTGCTGGAGTTCTCGTCGGCGGATCTCTACGCCTGTCCGGCAGCGACGCAGAGCCTGTTGGACGACGCCCTGATCGATCTGGACGAATGGCTGGCGGCCGAGGTCGAGGACGCCTTCGCGGCGCAGGAGACGGCGGCATTCGTCAGCGGCGACGGGGTCAACAAGCCCAAGGGCTTCCTGGCCTATGCGACGGCGAGCGAGGGGACGCAGACTTGGGGCCAGATCGGCACGGTGGCCTCGGGGGCGGCGGGCGCCTTCGCCAGCAGCAATCCGGCGGACAGGCTGATCGACCTGATCTATGCGCCCAAGGCCCAGTATCGTCCGAACGGGCGCTTCGTGATGAACCGACGCACGGTCTCGGCGGTGCGCAAGTTCAAGGACGCGGACGGCAACTATGTCTGGTCGCCGGCGACGCGACCGGGCGAGACGGCGAGCCTGCTGGGCTATCCGGTCACCGAGATCGAGACCATGCCGGACGTGGCGGCCAACAGTCTGTCGATCGCGTTCGGCGATTTTTCGCGCGGCTATCTGATCGTGGATCGCGCGGGGGTGCGGGTGCTGCGCGATCCCTATTCGGCCAAGCCCTATGTGCTGTTCTACACGACCAAGCGCGTGGGCGGCGGGGTGCAGAACTTTGACGCGATCAAGCTGATGAAGTTCGCGGCGAGCTGACAGGCGCGGAAAGGGGGCGGCCGTCGGCCGTCCCCTGCTTTTTTCAAATGGAGACTGCCATGAGCGCACCCGTGACCCTCACGGAGGCGAAGCTGTTCCTGCGTGTCGAGCATGAGGCGGAGGACGGGCTGGTCCAGACCCTGATTGATGCGGCGAGGGCGCGGGTGGAGGGGGAGGTGGGGCTGACGCTGACCTCGACCTCGGCGGCGCCGCTGCGGCTGGCGGTGATGATGCTGGTGCTGCGCGCCTATGAGCGCGGCGAGAGCGAGATGTCGGCGGCGCCGGTCGAGGGGTGGATCGCGCCCTATCGCGTGGTGCGGCTGTGAAGGTCATGGCGTCGCTGGTGCGGGCGGTGGAGGCGGAGACGCCCTATGGCGGGCGCGTCGTCAGCTATGAGCCGGTCGGGTCGCTGTGGCTAAGCCTCGGCGCACGGCGTCGGCGTGAGCGGACAGAAGGCGGCGTGACGCGCGCCGTGGAGACGCTGAGCGCCACCGTTCGAGCTGATCCGAGGCTGGCCGAGGGGCTGATCGTGCGCTTCGGCGGGGCGGACTGGGGCGTCGCGGGAATCGAGGCCGATGCCAAGGCGGCAGGGCGGGTGCGGCTGAACCTGGAGCGGGCGCGATGAGGGATCATGAGGGGGCGCTGGTGAAGGCGCTGATCGCGCATCTGAAGGGCGACGGGGGTTTGCAGGCGCTGCTGGGCGATCCGGTGAGGGTCTGGGACCAGCCGCCGGAGGAGCCTGAGTTTCCGCATCTGCTGATCGGCAAGGGCGAGAGCCGGGGACTGAACGCGGACGGGGGCGGAGTCGAGCATCGGCTGACCCTGACCTGCGCCAGTCGCTTTGCGGGGATGGAAGAGGCGCGGGCGGTGGCGGCGGCGGTGCGGGCGCGGGTGGCGGATGCGCCGCTGGAGGCGGACGGGGTGAAGGCGGTCAGCCTGGGCGTGACCTTTACCGACGTGTTTCGCAGCGCGGATTTGAAACGGGCCTGGGCGGTGATGCGGCTGCGGGCCGTGACGGAGGAAATCTGAGATGAGCGCGCAACGCGGCAAGGACATCTTGCTGAAGATCGAGGGCGCAGCCGGCGTCTTCACCACGGTGGCGGGGCTGAGGGCGCGGACGATTTCGCTGAACGCCAGGACGGTGGACGCCACCGACGGCGACAGCGCCGGGCGCTGGCGCGAGCTGCTGGCGGGGGCCGGGGTGAAGTCGGCGGCGGTGTCGGGGCAGGGGATTTTCCGCGATGCGGCTTCGGACGCCCTGATCCGCGAGGCCTTTTTTGAACAGGCGGCGAGGACGTGGCGGCTGATCGTGCCGGATTTCGGCGTGCTGGAGGGGGCCTTCCTGGTGGCGGCGCTGGAATACGCCGGCGAGCACGAGGGGGAGGCAAGCTTTGCGCTGAGTTTGGCGAGCGCGGGTGAAGTGACGTTCGCGAGCATTTGAGTGGGCCGCGGTCAGAAGGTTCCGCCTTCTCGACCCGACGCGGCCTGGTGATGGAGACCAAGATGACTAACGGCGTGCGGGGCGAGGCGACGGCGGTGCTGGCGGGGGCGGAGCGGAGGCTGTGTCTGACGCTGGGGGCGCTGGCCGAGATCGAGACGGGGCTGGGCGTGGCCGGGATGGCGGGACTGGCCGAGCGGATGCGGATGTTGTCGGCGCGGGATCTGATGGTGGTCCTGGCGGCCTTGCTGCGCGGCGGGGGCGAGGGGGCGCTGGCAGACGGGCTGGCGGGTGCGGCGGTCGATCCGCGCGAGGCGGCGGAGGCGGTGGCCAGGGCGTTCGCGGCGGCGGCATGACGCCGTGGGGTGAGATGATGCAGGCGGCGGCGCGAATGGGCGTGGGGCCGGAAGGGTTCTGGCGGCTGTCGCTGAAGGAATGGCGGATGCTGACGGCGGGGTCGGTTCAGGCGGCGCCCTTGGGGCGGAGCGAGCTGGATCGGATGAGGGAGATGTGGCCGGATGGCTGAGAGTTTCAGGCCGGACGGGATCGACGCCGTGCCGGTCAAGGCGGCGGAGGCGGCGGCGGCGCTGGAGGCGCTGAAGGAGCCGGCGGAGCGAGCGGCGGCCTCGATCGAGGAGGCGTTCGGACGGGCGGGGGAGAGCCTGACGCGGTCGCTGACGCGGGCGGCGGCGGACGGGGAGGTGACCCTGGCCGAGCTGGCGCGGGCGGTGCTGAACGCGGTCAACGCGGCGGCTGGATCGGGCCGAGGCGGCGGTCTGTCGGACGCGATCGCGGCGGTGATGAGCAGTTTTGGCGGGGCGCGGGCCGAGGGCGGGCCGGTGCTGGGCGGCGGGGCCTATCTGGTCGGCGAGCGTGGGCCGGAGGTGTTTCGACCGGCGGGCGCGGGCAGTATTGAAGCGATTAGCGGCGGGGCCGGGGTGACGGTCAATGTCAGCGTGGACGGCGGGGCGCAGGGCTTGCTGCGGTCCGAAGCGCAGATCGCGCGGATGCTGGCGCGGGCGACAGCCCTGGGCGCCAGAAGGATGTAGAGGGGCTGGCGGCGCGCCGCGTGGTTCGCGATAGCCTCCAATGAGGCTCAAGCAGCGAGCCGCCCTGCGGCGAGCGGTAGCCTCCAAAAGAAAAAGGGCGCTCCGAGGAGCGCCCTTTGGTCGTCTTACTCGCCCTTGGGATTGGGGCCGAACTTGTTGTCGCCGCGCTGGCTGTCGGAGATGCCGATCCACAGCAGGAAGGCGATGTTGACCAGGAACATGATGCTGAGGCCGCCCATCATCGAGCCCAGCATGGACAGGGCGACGGAGGGGTCTTCGCTTTCGAAGGCCTGAGGGTTGGTGAAGATGGCCATGCCGACGGCGCTGATGATCATGAAGAAGCCGACGAGGTTGGCGACCCAGGGGATGACCACGAACCAGCCGGACTTGCCCATGTCGTGCAGGCGCTTCACCACGATGGCGATGTTGGGCCAGATCATCGCCAGCGACAGGATGATGCCCAGGAAGGGAATCCAGCCGAGGACGACGCCGGCGCCGAGCAGGATCAGCCAACTGATCCAGAAGTGCTGGCGGCGCAGACGGCCGTTAAACGAGAACAGGGCGCTGGTGAAGTCATAACCGCCGCCGGTGTCGCGAGCGGTGAAGGCCGAGTTGGCGGCGACGCCGAAGGCGGCGGCGGGATCGCCGGCCAGGACCATGATCTGGGTCGCTTCGAGGCCTTCGGGCACGAAGTCGACGCGGGCGCCGGCGCGGATGGTTCCGCCGGCCTGGATGGCCGAACGGGCGAAGCCGTACCGGATGCTGTCGTCGCCGCTGATCAGGCCGGTGCCCGAGACGTCGTCATAGCTGAGAATTTCACCGCGCACGCGCATGTCTCCTGAGTTCTGAACGGCCCCCGGCCGCTTTGACGCGAGCATGACCGAGCGACGGTTTCCAGACAACCCGAAGCGTGACCGTGGGGCAAGATTTCTGCGAACAAATCGCAGCTTGTCCCGGAATGACGCAGTTCAAGACATGAGCGAGGACCTATGGCCTTTCACGAGGTGCGTCTGCCGGCGCGGCTGGCGTTCGGCTCGACCGGCGGGGTCGAGCGACGGACGGAGATCACGACCCTGGGCTCGGGGTTCGAGCGGCGCTCGACGCCCTGGGCCGAGGGGCGTCGGCGCTATCTGATCGGAGCGGGATTGAGGTCGCTGGACGACATGGCGGCGCTGACGGCGTTTTTCGAGGCGCGGCGCGGGCGGCTGTACGGGTTCCGGTTCCGCGACTTCGCCGACTTCAAGAGCTGTGCGCCGGGCGAGGCGGTCGCGGCGACCGACCAGAGAATCGGAACCGGCAACGGGGCGCGGCGCGTGTTTGGGCTGAGCAAAGCCTACGGCGACCACGAGCGCCGCATCAGGAAGCCGGTCGAGGGCTCGGTGCGCGTGGCGGTGGGGAGCGTGGAGACGACGGAATTCGCGGTCGCTGCGGCGACGGGGGAGGTGACGCTGGCGGCGGCCCCGGACCCTGGCGCGGTGGTGACGGCGGGGTTCGTCTTCGACACGCCGGTGCGGTTCGACGCCGACCGGATCGAGGTGACGCTGGAGAGTTTCGGCGCCGGGCGGATGGTGGCCATGCCGCTGATCGAGGTGCGGGTCTAGCCATGCGCGACATACCGGAGGAACTGGCCGACCGCATCGAGAGCGGGGCGGCGATGCTGTGTCATGCCTGGGTGCTGATACGGGCGGACGGCGCGGTGATGGGGTTCACCGATCACGATCGGGACCTGAGCGTCGAGGGCGTGGTCTGTCGGGCGGGTAGCGGCTGGACGGCGGGGGCGGGCGAGGGTGAGGCCGGGCTGTCGGCGGGCGGGTTGTCGGCGTCGGGCGGACTGGATGACGAGGCGATTACCGAGGCGGATGTGGCGGCGGGCCTCTATGACGGGGCGCGGGTCGAGTTGTGGCGCGTGGACTGGGCGCGGCCGGACCTGGCGGTGCGCCTGTGGGCGGGGACGCTGGCGCGGATCAGGCGCGAGAACGGCGGGTTCGTCGCCGATCTGGACGGGCCGATGGCGGCGCTGGAGCGGGTGGTGGGGCGGACCTATGGCCGGACCTGCGACGCGGTTCTCGGTGACGGGCGCTGCGGCCTGAGCGCGGCGGCGACAGCGGGGCGAGGCTGCGACAAGCGGTGGGCGACCTGTACGGGCGTGTTCGGCAACGGCGTCAACTTCCACGGCTTTCCGGACATTCCGGGCGACGACTTCCTGACGGCGCGACCGGCGGGGAGCGGGCGCAATGACGGCGGGAGCCGGCGATGAGGGGGGAGGTGGTCGCCGCCGCGCGCGGCTGGCTGGGAACGCCCTACCGGCATCAGGCGAGCGTGAAGGGCGAGGGGACGGACTGTCTGGGGCTGGTGCGCGGAGTGTGGCGCGAGGTGTTGGGCGAGGAGCCGGAGGCGCCGCCGGCCTATCGTCCCGACTGGGCCGAGGTCGGGGGCGAGGAGACGTTGTTGCACGCGGCGCGAAGGCGGCTGGTCGAGGTTCCGCTGGCGATGGCGCGGACGGGGGACGTGTTGCTGTTTCGGATGAGTGCGGGGTGTCCAGTCAAGCACTGCGGCATCCTGAGCAACGATGACGGGCCGGAGTGGAGAATGATCCACGCCTATTGGGGGCGGGCGGTGGTCGAGAGCTGGGTGGGGCCGTGGTGGCGGCGAAGACTGGTCGCGGCCTTCCGCTGGCCGGTGAAGACGGGGGAGTGAGATTTGGCGCAGGTCGTACTGAGCAATCTGGGCCAGCAGGTGGGCGGGCCGATCGGGCAGTTCATCGGGTCGACCATCGGCCGGGCTATCGACAATCGGGTGATCGCCAGCCTGTCGCCGGCGCGGCAGAAGGGGCCGAGGCTGGAGGCGCTGAGCCTGCAGTCGTCGGCGGACGGGGCGCCGATGGCCTGCGTGTTCGGGCGTGCGCGGGTGACGGGGCAGGTGATCTGGGCCGCGCGGTTCCTGGAGACCAGGCACAAGCGGTCGGGCGGCAAGGGCGGGCAGAAGACGGTCGAGTACGACTACTCGCTGAGCTTCGCGGTCGGTCTGGGCGAGGGAGTCATCGACGGGGTGGGACGGGTCTGGGCCGACGGCCAGCCGCTGGACCTGACGGGTGTGACGATGCGGGTGCATCGCGGGACGCAGACGCAGACGCCGGATCCACTGATCGAGGCGGTGGAGGGCGGGGCACCGGCGTTCCGGGGCACGGCCTATGTGGTGTTCGAGGACCTGCCGCTGGGGCCGTTCGGCAATCGTCCGCCGCAGCTGGCGTTCGAGGTGTTTCGTCGGCCGGTAGGCGTGGAGCGGCGTCTGGAGGATCAGCTGGAGGGGGTGTGCCTGATCCCCGGTGCGGGGGAGTTCTGTCTGGCGACCGAGGCGGTGATGCGGCGCGAGGGGCTGACGCGCAGCAGGGTCGAGAACGTCAACAACGCCGAGGGGCGGGCGGACATCGAGGTGTCGCTGGATCAGTTGACGGCCCAGGCGCCGAAGCTGAAGCGGGTCAGCCTGATCATCGGCTGGTTCGGCGACGACCTGAGGGCCGGGCATTGCCGCATCCGACCCGGCGTGGATCGGCGCGACAAGATGACGAAGCCGATGCGCTGGAGCGTGGCGGGGCTGGAGCGGCATGAGGCGCATCTGGTGTCGCAGGTCGATGGCGGGCCGGCCTATGGCGGGACGCCGTCGGATGAGAGCGTGCGCCAGGCGATCCGCAGCCTGAAGGCGCGGGGGCTGGAGGCGACGCTGTATCCCTTCGTCTTCATGGACTGCCCTGGCTATCCGTGGCGCGGGCGTGTGGCGGGGACGGACGGCGCAGGGGCGGCGGCTGAGGTCGCGGCCATGTTCGGGACGGCGAGCGGCTGGGGGCTGAGGCGGCTGGCGCTGCACTATGCGCGGATAGCGGCGGAGGAGGGCGCGGACGGCTTGCTGATCGGTTCGGAGATGCGGGGGCTGACGGGGACGCGCGACGCGGGCGGCGGCTTCCCGGCCGTGGCGCAATTCAGGGCTCTGGCGGCGGAGTGCCGGGCCATTGTCGGGGCGGGGGTGAAGCTGTCCTACGCCGCTGACTGGTCGGAGTATTTCGGCTGGCACAAGGGCGACGAGGTCCGGTTTCATCTGGACCCGCTGTGGGCTGATCCGAACATCGATTACGTCGGGATCGACTGGTATCCGCCGCTGGGCGACTGGCGTGCGGGCGAGGGCGGGCTGGATGCGGAAGCGTTCGAGGGGCCGGCGGACCCGGCCTATCTGGCCATGCAGGTGGCGGGCGGCGAGAACCATGACTGGTTCTATGCGAGCGCTGAGGATCGGGCGGGGCAGGCGAGGACGCCGATCGTGGATGGGGCGCACGGCGAGGACTGGCTGTATCGGGCCAAGGACCTGAAGGGCTGGTGGTCGAACCCGCACCATGAGCGGGCGGCAGGGGGGCGGTCGGCGACGCCGACGGCCTGGGTTCCGGCGATGAAGCCGATCCGGCTGACAGAGTTCGGGTGCGCGGCAGTGGACCGGGGCGGCAATGCGCCCAACCTGTTTCAGGACCCCAAGAGTTCGGAGAACGCCCTGCCGCCGTATTCGACGGGGGCGCGTGACGACCGGATGCAGCGGCGGGCGCTGGAGGCGGTGCTGACGCACTTCGAGGATGGGCAGAACAATCCGGTGTCGGCGTTCTATGGCGGGCGGATGGTCGAGGGGGCCGACGCCTGGTGCTGGGACGCGAGGCCGTTTCCGGCCTTTCCGGCACGGGGCGAGATCTGGGCCGATGCGGGAGCGTGGCGGGCCGGGCACTGGCTGAATGGGCGCATGGGCGGCGAGGCGGCGGATCTGGTCGCGGCGGTGCTGAAGCGCGGCGGGCTGGAAGAAGACGCGTTCGAGATCGGAGCGCTGGACGGCGAGATCGCCGGCTATGTGATCGATCGGCCGATGCGGACGCGGGATGCACTGGAGCCGCTGCTGGAAGCCCTGGGGGCGACGGCGGCGGAGCGGGGCGGGCGGATCGCGGTGCTGGGCGAGACGGCGGTGGGGCTGACCCTGACGGCGGAGGCTTTGGCCCTGCCGGACGAGGGCGCGAGCGTCACAGCGGATCGATCGCTGGAGCCGAGGCCGGGCGCGGCGCGAGTGCGGTTTATCGATGAGGCGGCGGACTATCAGACCGGGTCGGTGGTGGTGCGCGGCGCGGGCGACGGCGGCGGGGTGGACCTGGAGCTGCCGGCGGTGTGCGGGGCGGGGGTGGCCGGGGCGCTGGCGCGGCGGACTCTGGCGACGACCGGGGGCGAGACGGATCGGTTGACGGTCAAGCTGGGGCCGCTGGAGGCGCTGCGACTGGAACCGGGCGAGGTGGTCAAGATCGAGGGGCGGGCGGGCGACTGGCGCGTGACGCGGCTGGACGTGGACGAGCAGCCGTCGGCGGTGCTGGAGCCGGTGGTGATCGTGCGAGCCGACGAGGCGCCGACGGACTGGCGGCCCGGCGATGGGCCGGCGATGGTCGGGGCGCCCTTCCTGCGGTTGCTGGATCTGCCGCCTCTGCCGGGAAGCGAGGATGATGGTCGGCCAGTCGTGGCGGCAGCCGCCAATCCCTGGACGCCGATGGCGGTGCATGGGGGCGCGAGCATCGACGCCCTGACGCCGCGCGCGACGGTGGATCGACCGGCGACAGTCGGGGTGCTGGTCGAGGCGGTCGGGCGCGGCGTGGTCGGGCGCTGGGACGAGGTCAATGCGATCAAGGTGCGCGTCGAGGGGCGGGCGCCGGAGAGCCTGACGGCGGGTGGGGTGTTGAGCGGCGGCAATGCATTGGCGCTGGAGACGGCGGCGGGCTGGGAGGTGGTGCAGTACCGGCGCGCGGAACTGGTCGGGGGCGAGGTGTGGCGGCTGAGCGGTCTGCTGCGCGGGCAGCAGGGGAGCGAGGAGGCGACGGCGGCGGGGGCCTTGGTCGGGGCGGTCGTGGTGTTTCTGGAACGCGACATGGCGCGGGCAGAGGTGGCGGCGGGCGAGCGGGGCTTGCCGAGGGTCTGGCGGGCGGGGCCGGTCGGCGCGCCGCCGGGCGGGGCTGGTTTCAGCGAGGTCGATTTTGTCTGGAGCGGGCGGGCGGGGCGGCCCTGGCGGCCGGCGCATCTGCGCGTGGAGATCGAGGGCGGCGGGCGGCGGCTGTCGTGGACGCCGCGCGTGCGGGTCAATGGCGAGGGCTGGGAGGCCGAGGCGGTCGAGGTCGATCCGCGTCGGTTCAGGGTGCGGGTGCTGGACGTCGACGTCGAGAAGCGCGTCTGGGAGGTCGAGGGGCTGGAGACGGTCTACGCCGCCGAGCCGATGGCGGCGGACTGGCCCGGCGGGGTCGGTGAAGGCGCGCGGGTCGCGGTGGCGCAGTGGGGCGAGGGCTATGGCTGGGGAGCGGAGACGGTCGCGCCTTTGCTCTAAACCACGTCTGCCCCTTCCAGCGGGGGGGCGCATGGCTTAACTGACGCTCTGGTCCTTTACTGATCTTGGAGCGAACTCGACGTGGCTGGCGATCCCTATAAGGAACTGGGCGTTGCCAGAGGCGCGAGCGCGGACGAGATCAAGAAGGCGTTCCGCAAACTGGCCAAGGAACTGCACCCGGACAAGAACCCGGGCGACAAGGCCGCCGAGGAGCGGTTCAAGCGTATCACCGCCGCCTTCGACCTGCTGGGCGACGCCGAAAAGCGCGCCAAGTATGATCGCGGCGAGATCGACGCCGACGGGCGCGAGCAGTTCCGCGCGCCGCCAGGCGGTGGTCGCTCGGGCGGTTTTGGCGGCTTTGGTGGGTCGGGCGGACGCGGCGGGTTCGAGGACATCGACCTGGAGGAGCTGTTCGGCGCATTCGGCGGCGGCGGGCGTACGGCGGGGCGCGGTTTTGGCGGCAAGGGTCAGGACGTGCGAGCCACGCTGGACGTCAGCCTGGAAGACGCCATCGCCGGGACGACGCGTCGCATCCAGTTCTCGGACGGACGGATGCTGGACGTGGTCATCCCCAAGGGGGCGTCCGATGGTCAGGTGATCCGGCTGAAGGGGCAGGGCGCGCCGGGACGCGGCGGTCAGGCGGGCGACGCCCTGATCGAGCTGAAGATCGCGCCGCACCCGGTGTTCAAGCGCGACGGGGCGGACCTGACCATGGACCTGGCCGTGTCGGTGCCCGACGCGGTGCTGGGCGGCAAGATCCAGGTGCCGACGCCCGAGGGCGCGGTGATGATGACCATTCCCAAGGGCTCGAACAGCGGCAAGATCCTGCGGCTCAAGGGACGCGGCGCCTATGCCGGGGGCAAGCGCGGCGACCTGCTGGCCAAGCTGGCGGTGACCCTGCCGGAAACGCCCGACGACGAGCTTATCCGGTTCGCGACCGAGTGGCGCGACAAGCGCCCCTACAAGCCCGGACGCTGAGCAGACTTCATACCTCCTCCCCCCAAGCTGGATACGACGACGATGATCGCCAAGCCTGACGCCAAGCCTGCTCGCCCGTGGTTCTCCGCCGGTCCGACGGCCAAGCGTCCGGGGTGGTCGCTGGGGGCGCTGCCGACCAATCTGCTGGGGCGCGGCATCCGCGCGCCGGAGGTGGTGGAGCGGTTTGCCTATGGCCTGAGGCTGACGCGGGAGGTGTTGGCGCCGCCCGAGGACTATGTGCTGCTCTATACGCCGGGGTCGGACACGGGCGCGGTCGAGGCGGCGCTTTGGGGGATGCTGGGCGAGCGGCCGGTGCAGGTCGTGGCCTATGAGAACTTCGGTCAGGTCTGGGCGACGGACGTGCGCGACCACCTGAAGCTGGAGCCCGAGGTGCTTACGGCGCCCTGGGGCGAGCTGCCGGACATGACCCAGGTCGATCCGAAGAAGGACGTGGTCTTCCCGTGGAACGGCACGACCTCGGGCGTGCGGGTCGACAACGTCGACTGGATTTCCGACGACCGCGAGGGGCTGACCATCTGTGACGCCACCTCGGCCGCCTTTGCCATGGACCTGCCGTGGGACAAGCTGGATGTGACCACCTTCAGCTTCCAGAAGGCGCTGGGCGGCGAGGCGGGCATCGGCGTCATGGTGTTGTCGCCGCGGGCCGTGGCGCGGCTGGATACCTATCGTCCCGAACGGTCGATCCCCAAGGTGCTGCGCCTGACCGACAAGAAGGGCTTTGACCGGACGCTGGCCGACGGGGTGGTGATCAACACCTACTCCATCCTGACCATCGAGGACTGGATCGACGCCTTGGAGTGGGCCAAGGGGGCGGGCGGCCTGCCGGAACTGATCCGGCGCACGGACCGGAACTATGCCGCGCTGGCGGAATGGGTGGAGCGGACCGACTGGGTCGCCTTCCTGCCCGACCGGTCTGAAGTCCGCTCGACAACCTCGGTCTGCCTGAAGTTCGTCGATCCGCGCATCGCGGCGATGGATGAGGCGGGGCAGAAAGCCTTTGTGAAGCGGTTCAAGGCCCTGCTGGAAGACGAGGGGGCGGTGTTCGACATGGAGCCGCACCGTTACGCCCCGCCGGGCCTGCGTCTGTGGTGCGGCTGCACGGTCGAGACGGCGGACGTGGTCGATGCAACGCCGTGGCTTGAATGGGCGTTCCAGACGGCGGTCAGTGAACTGGGCGCATAATTCTGAGCTGTCGGGGCGACTCCGGACGATTCAGGAGTTATAGGCTCCCACCGCATTCTGGATTGCGGAGAAACGGTCTTGGCTAACGTCGCAGTGGTCGGCGCCCAATGGGGCGACGAGGGCAAGGGCAAGATTGTGGACTGGCTGTCCAATCGCGCCGACATGGTCGTCCGCTTCCAGGGCGGGCACAACGCGGGCCATACCCTGGTCGTCGACGGCAAGGTCTACAAGCTGGCGCTGCTGCCTTCGGGCGTGGTGCAGGGCAAGCCCTCGATCATCGGCAACGGCGTGGTCGTGGACCCCTGGCACCTGGTCGGCGAGATCGAAAAAATCCAGGCCCAGGGCGTGGCCATCACCCCCGACATCCTGACTATCGCCGACAACGCCTGCCTGATCCTGCCGATCCATCCGGCCCTGGACGTGGCGCGCGAGGCCGCCGCCAGCGCGCCGGGCGCCAAGATCGGCACGACCGGTCGCGGCATCGGCCCGGCCTATGAGGACAAGGTCGGCCGTCGCGCCATCCGCGTCTGCGATCTGGCCAACGAGGAAGACCTGAAGGTCAAGATCGACCGTCTGCGCTCGCACCACGATCCCTTACGCGCCGGTCTGGGACTGGAGCCGATCGATCCTGAGGCCCTGCTGGCGCAACTGCTGGAGATCGCGCCGAAGATCCTGCCCTACGTCAAGCCCGCCTGGCGCGTGCTGGATCAGGCTCAGAAGGACGGCAAGCGCGTGCTGTTCGAAGGGGCGCAGGGCGCCTTCCTGGACGTGGATCATGGCACCTATCCCTATGTCACCAGTTCCAACACCGTGGCCGGTCAGGCGGCGGCGGGCTCGGGCATCGGGCCGCGCGGCGTCGGCTATGTGCTGGGCATCGTCAAGGCCTATACGACCCGCGTCGGCGAAGGCCCGTTCGCTTGTGAACTGAACGACGAGGTCGGCGAGCATCTGGCGGTCGTGGGCCGCGAGGTCGGCGTCAACACGGGGCGGGCGCGGCGTTGCGGCTGGTTCGACGCGGTGCTGGTGCGCCAGTCGGTGGCGATCAACGGCATCGACGGCATCGCCCTGACCAAGCTGGACGTGCTGGACGGGCTGAAGACGCTGAAGATCTGCGTCGGCTATCGCATCAACGGCGAGGTGCTGGACTACCTGCCGTCGAGCCTGAAGGATCAGGCCTCGGCCGAGCCGGTGTTCGAGGAGCTGGAAGGCTGGAGCGAGAGCACGGGCGGGGTGCGGACCTTCAAGGATCTGAACGCCCATGCGCTGAAATACGTGCGCCGGATCGAGGAACTGATCGGCGCGCCGGTGGCCCTGCTGTCGACCAGCCCCGAGCGGGACGACACCATTCTGATGCGCGACCCCTTCCAGGGATAAGACCTCGGTCAGGGGCTGCGTCCCGTTTAGGGAAACGGCCCCTTAACCCCCTGAGTTTACCTTCTTGGCTCCAGATGGAGCCGTGCCGTGTTCGCTTTAGACACCAAGACGATGCAGCGGATCGCCCCGGTCGTGCGCCGGGTGCTCATCGTCGATCCCAATCCCGCCGCCGCGCGGCTGTTGTCCGACCTGCTGAAGGGCTTTGGCTCGCGCGATGTCGCGGTCGAGAGCGACGAGGCGCGGGTGATTGATCTGGCGCGTGAGATGGAGCCGGGCCTGATCCTGACGGAGCGGACGGGCCCGCGCCTGGACGGGGAGGCTCTGGCGCGACGAATTCGCAGGTCCAGCCTGTCGTGCCGCCGCGTGCCGATCATCATGGTCACCGCCGAGGCCACCGCCAGCACCATCAAGGGCGCGCGCGACGCCGGGGTGCACGAGTTTCTGAGGAAGCCCTTCACCAGCGGCGACCTGTTCCGTCGGGTCGAGAACCTGGCCACCAAGCCGCGCGACTGGGTCGAGGCGGTGGGCTACATCGGGCCGGACCGTCGCCGCTTCAACTCCGACGACTATGCCGGGCCGGGCAAGCGCAAGGCGGACAAGCCGGCCTCGGCGGCGGAGGCAGTGGTGGCGGTCAAGGATCAGGCGATGAGGATTCTGGCCTCGGCGCACACCCAGTTCGATACCGATCCCATGCAGGCGATCCGCGCCATCAAGCAGCAGGCGGAGACGCTCAAGGCTCTGGCCATCAAGACCGGCGACGCCTCGCTGGCGATTGCAGCGGCGGGACTGGAGACGAATCTGGCGGCGGGTGCGCCGACCAAGGCGACGCTGGCCGGACCGATCGGCGCCGTTCTGGCCCTGGCCTCGCCCGAGAGCCTGTCTCGGGCGGGCTGAGGCTCATCCGTCTGTTTGCGCTACCGCCGTCGGCTGCTTGAGCGTTCAGGCGTCGACCAGATTCCGCTCTTCAGCGGCGGCGCGCATGGCTTTTTGCAGCTTCTCGAAGGCGCGGACCTCGATTTGACGGACGCGTTCTCGCGACACGCCGTACTGGCCGGCGAGTTCTTCCAGCGTGACCGGATCGTCCTTGAGGCGGCGTTCCGTGAGGATGTGCTTCTCGCGGTCGGTCAGTTCCTGCATCGCTTCCTCGAGCAGGCTCATGCGGATGGACTTTTCCTCAGAGTCGGCCAGGGCCGTTTCCTGAGACACCGCATTGTCGTCGGCCAGCCAATCCTGCCACTCGCTTTCACCGTCGGCGCGCAGGGGCGCGTTCAGCGAGGCGTCGCCGCCGAGGCGACGGTTCATGTCGGTCACTTCCTGCTCCGACACGCCCAGCTTGGTGGCGATGGCTGACAGGTGCTCGGGATGCAGGTCGCCTTCCTCGAAGGCCGAGATCTGGCTCTTGGCCTTGCGCAGGTTGAAGAAGAGCTTCTTCTGCGCGGCGGTGGTGCCCATCTTCACGAGCGACCAGCTGCGCAGGATGTATTCCTGGATCGAGGCGCGGATCCACCACATGGCGTAGGTGGCCAGGCGGAAGCCCTTGTCGGGATCGAATTTCTTCACGGCCTGCATCAGGCCGACGTTGCCCTCTGAGATCACTTCGCCGATCGGCAGGCCGTAGCCGCGATACCCCATGGCGATCTTGGCCACGAGACGAAGGTGAGAGGTGACGAGGCGGTGGGCCGCTTCGGGGTCCTGGTGCTCGCTCCAACGCTTGGCGAGCATGAATTCCTCGTCCTTGGTGAGCATCGGAAACTTACGGATTTCCGTGAGATAGCGCGACAGTCCCTGTTCAGGCGACATCA
Organism: Brevundimonas sp. NPDC090276; assembly: GCF_044772165.1. Taxonomy (NCBI): domain Bacteria; kingdom Pseudomonadati; phylum Pseudomonadota; class Alphaproteobacteria; order Caulobacterales; family Caulobacteraceae; genus Brevundimonas; species Brevundimonas sp. NPDC090276. Next base: position 915,277 of record NZ_JBIVYK010000001.1, read on the forward strand.
CCGCGAGTGTCGAGTTAGCCATTAGACGTGGTCCCTCCGACCGAAAGCAAAGAGCAGGCGCCGCGGCCATGACCACATGCGTGCGCCATCGCCTCACCCCTCAACCGATCCAGATGGGTATGGGTTTCCGCCTTGTGTAGGGGCGGATCGTCACACGAAGGCGTGACTGTGGCTCCCAAGCCACCCGTTCCGAGTGAAGGCTTAATAGCACAGTGTGTGTTGCCAATCAAATCGGTGGCAGCGAAGGTATCAAAGCTCGGCGAGAAGCTCTTCGAGCCGCCGCATATCATCGGGCGGCGCGGTCTCGAAGCGCAGGGCCTGGCCGGTCACCGGGTGGACGAAGCCGAGGATGGCGGCGTGCAGGGCCTGGCGGGTCAGGCCGACCTCGGCGACGGCGGCGCGGACGGGGGCGGCGGGGCTGCCCGAGCCATAGACGGGGTCGCCGAGCAGGGGCGAACCCTTTGACGCCATGTGGACGCGGATCTGGTGAGTGCGGCCGGTGTGCAGGGTGCAGGCGACACGGGCGGCCATGGGGGCGCCGGTGGCCTTGGCGGGCTGGCCGAAGGTGCGCTGGACCACATAATCGGTGATGGCCTCGCGTCCGCCGCCCTTGAGCACGGCCATCTTCTTGCGGTCGTGGGGCGAGCGGCCGATCAGGGTCTGGATGCGGCCCTTCTCGGGCGTGGGGGCGCCGCGCGTCAGGGCGATATAGGTGCGCTCGATGTCGTGGGTCGCGAACAGGGCGGAGAGGCCCGCGTGGGCGCGGTCGGACTTGGCGGCGACCATGACGCCCGAGGTGTCCTTGTCGAGACGGTGGACGATGCCGGGGCGGGCCACGCCGCCGATGCCCGACAGGCTGTCGCCGCAGTGGGCCAGCAGGGCGTTGACCAGGGTGCCGGTCTCGCAGCCGGGCGCCGGGTGGGCGGCCATGCCGGGCGCCTTGTCGATGACGATCAGGTCGGCGTCCTCGAACAGGACGGTCAGGGGAATGGCCTCGGGCAGGGGCGTGGCCGGGGCGACGGGGGGCAGGGTGACGGCGTAGAGACCGGCTTGCGCCTTGGCCGAGCCGCTGGTGATCGGCTGGCCGTCGCGGGTGACGGCGCCCTCGGCCAGCAGGGCCTGCAGCCGGGCGCGCGACAGGGCAGGGAAGGCCGCGGCCAGCGCCTTGTCGAGGCGGACGCCGGGCGCGTCGATGCGCGCCTCGAGAATTTCCGTGTCGTCGTCTTCCGTCAGCAAAGGTTCATCGGCCATAGGGCGAGATAGCATGGCTTGCGGGGCGAGGCTTCATCGCTCCTTGCCCGCCGCATGAAACGCCTTGGGAGAGGCTGAAGATGAAGGTTCTGATCGCCGTCGCTGTCGCCGCAACGGGCGTGGTCCTGCTGTCCGGTTGCGCCACCATGAGCGAGGACCAGTGCCTGGTCGGCGACTGGGGCGGGCAGGGCTGGCGTGACGGGGCCGCCGGACATCTGGTCAGCCGTCTGGACGACCACGCCAAGGCCTGCGCCAAATATGGCGTGGCGCCGAATATGAGCGCCTATCTGGCGTCGCGCGAGGACGGTCTGAGGGCCTATTGCACCTGGGAGAACGGCTTCCGACAGGGGCGTCAGGGGAGCAGCTACGGCGGGGTGTGCGCCCCGGCGGAGGAGCGCGATTTCGTGCCGGCCTATGAGGACGGGCGGCGGATCTATGTCGTCGAGCAGGCGGTGTCCTCGGCGGAAAGCGCGTTGAACTCGGCCATCAGCCGCATCGACGACCGCGAGGACAAGCTGGAGGCCAAGGAGCGGGAACTGCGCCAGGAAGGCCTGACCGACGAGCAGCGCCAACGCATTCGCGAGCGCATCCGCGAAGTGCGCGGAGAGATCCGCGATGCGCGCCGAGATGCAAGGCAGGCCGAAGAAGCGCTGCACTATGCCGAGATCGAGGCGCGCGCGGTGATCGGCGCCATCGGCGGGCGATACGGCGTGTGGTGAAAACGAAAGCGCCCGCCTTCGGCGAGAAGGCGGGCGTTTCAGTCAGCCTGGCGCTGGCAGAGCGGATCAGCCGATGCGCGGGTCCAGTTCGCCGGCGGCGTAGCGCTTGGCCATCTGGGCGGTCGACAGGGGCTTGATCTTGGAGGCTTGGCCCTCGCAGCCGAACTGCTGGTAGCGCTCGATGCACAGCTTGCGCATGGCTTCCTTGGCGGGCTTCAGATAGGCGCGGGGATCGAACTCGCCGGGCTTCTCGGCCAGAACCTTGCGGATGGCGCCGGTGATGGCCATGCGGTTGTCGGTGTCGATGTTGATCTTGCGAACGCCGTGCTTGATGCCACGCTGGATCTCTTCGACCGGTACGCCCCAGGTCTGGGGCATCTGGCCGCCGTAGGCGTTGATGATGTCCTGCAGGTCCTGCGGCACCGACGACGAGCCGTGCATCACCAGGTGGGTGTTGGGCAGGCGGCGGTGGATTTCCTCGATCACGTTCATGGCCAGGACGTCGCCGTCCGGCTGGCGCGTGAACTTGTAGGCGCCGTGCGAGGTGCCCATGGCGATCGCCAGGGCGTCGACCTTGGTGGCCTTGACGAAGTCGACGGCCTGATCCGGGTCAGTCAGCAGTTGCGAGTGGTCCAGCTTGCCCTCGAAGCCGTGGCCGTCTTCGGCCTCGCCCATGCCCGTCTCCAGCGAACCCAGTACGCCCAGTTCGCCCTCGACCGAGACGCCGCACGAGTGGGCCATCTCGGTGACGCGACGGGTGACGTCGACGTTGTATTCGTAGGAGGCGGGGGTCTTTGCGTCTTCTTCGAGCGAGCCGTCCATCATCACCGAGGTGAAGCCGTACTGGATGGCGGTGGCGCAGGTGGCCGGGCCGTTGCCGTGGTCCTGGTGCATGCAGACCGGGATGTGCGGATAGAGCTCGGCCAGGCCGTCGATCAGCTTGGCCAGGATGATGTCGTTGGCGTAGTTGCGGGCGCCGCGCGAGGCCTGGATGATGACCGGGGCGTTGACCTCATGGGCCGCCTCCATGATCGCCAGACCCTGCTCCATGTTGTTGATGTTGTAGGCGGGCAGGCCGTAGTCGTGCTCCGCCGCGTGGTCGAGCAGTTGTCGCAGCGTGATGCGCGCCATGGGTAGTCTCCTGAGCCGGTATTGTTTTGCGGAGGCTTTAGCCCGGAGCCGTACGGAAGTCACGCCGTCGAAACCGTGTGAAAGTTTGGCCCGCGTGTATGTGTTTTTGTCGATGCAATGGTGGTGGCGGACAGAGAGGGATTCGAACCCTCGGTAGGCTTTCACCTACACACGCTTTCCAAGCGTGCGCGATCGACCACTCCGCCACCTGTCCGTTTCCACGACGTCGCCGTGTAGCCGCTGGACGGTCGATCCAGCGGAGCGAGGCTGATAGAACAGCCTGACCCCCTCGGCAAGCGCTGTCTGAGGCCCCATATGGGGAGAAGTGGATTTTGCCCCCGATTCAGCGAGAATTCTGATGTTGCTCCAGAAAGCGTCCGAACTGCCGACCCTTGAGACGGCTCTGCCGGGGCGCGAGACGCCGCTGGCGACCGACGAGAATCATTTCGTTCTGGGTCATGCCCTGAAGGGGTCGCATCCCGACGGGTTCGAGACGGCGGTGTTCGGCATGGGCTGTTTCTGGGGCGTGGAGCGGGTGTTCTGGCAACTGCCGGGCGTCTGGGTGACCTCGGCGGGCTACGCCGGCGGGATCACGCCCAACCCGACCTATGAGGAGGTATGCTCGGGTCGGACCGGTCACACCGAGGTGGTGCAGGTGGTGTTCGATCCCAGGGTGATTTCCTACGGCGATCTGCTGAAGGCCTTCTGGGAGAACCATGACCCGACACAGGGCATGCGTCAGGGCAACGATCAGGGCACGCAGTACCGCTCAGCCATTTACACGTTGAACGAGGCGCAGCAGGCGGAGGCGGAAGCCTCGCGCGACGCCTATCAGGCGGCGCTGAGCGTGGCGGGGCGGGGGGCGATCACGACCGAGATCGAACCGGCTGGGCCCTATTACTTCGCCGAAGACTATCACCAGGGCTATCTGGCCAAGAACCCGGCCGGATACTGCGGCATCGGCGGGACCGGCGTGGTCTGCCCGATCGGCGTGGGCGTGGAAGCCTAGGATGGATCGGGAGGGGGTAGGCAAGGTTTGTCTGGCGCTGCCGGGGGCGACGCTGGACCATCCGTTCGGAGACGATCACGACGCCTACAAGGTCGGCGGCAAGATGTTCGTCATGGTGGGGGCAACCGGCGGCGTGTCGTTCAAGGTCTCGGACATCGCCTATGAGGTGTTGACCGAGAGCGGCCATGCGCGGCCGGCGCCCTATATGGCGCGGGCCAAGTGGGTGAACCTGCCGCAGATCGACGACTGGGCGGACGAGGAGCTGGCGGACCACATCAAGTCCGCCCACGCCATCATCGCCGGCAAGCTGACGAAGAAGGCGCGGGCGGAACTAGGGCTTTAGTTACGTCGCGGGCTTGGCCTTCTGCTCGGCGATCCAGCGGTCCATGCGGGCGTCGAGCAGGTCCAGCGGCAGGGGGCCGTCGACCAGCAGGGCGTCGTGGAAGGTGCGCACGTTGAAGCGGTCGCCCAGTTCGCGTTCGGCCTTCTGACGGATCTGGCGCAGACGGATTTCGCCGATCTTGTAGGCCGTGGCCTGACCAGGCCAGCCGATGTAGCGCTGCAGCTCGGTCTCGATGTTGTGCGGGGCCAGGGCCGAGTTGTCACGGAAGCAGGCGCGGGCCTGTTCCGTAGTCCAGCCCAGCCAATGCAGGCCAGTGTCGGCCACCAAACGGCAGGCGCGCCACATCTCGTAGCTGAGGCGGCCGAAGCGTTCGTAGGGGGTGCGATAGATGCCCATCTCCTCGCCCAGGAACTCTGAATAGAGGCCCCAGCCCTCGATGAAGGCGGTCACGTCGGCGCCGCGACGGTAGTAGGGTTGATCCGCCGCCTCCTGCTGCAGGGCGATCTGCAGGTGGTGACCGGGGACGGCTTCGTGGACCGTCAGGGCTGGCAGTTCATAGAGCGGGCGCTGGTCCAGCTTCGACGTGTTGACGATATAGCCGCCCGCCACGCCGTTCTGCATCGAGCCGGGATTGTAGCGGCCGGTGGTGTAGGTCTCCTCGATCTCGCGCGGGACGGGGCGCACGCCGTAGGGGAGGCGGGGCAGGGTGCCGAACAGGGCGGGCAGGCCGTCGTCGGCGCGCTTGGCGATCTCGGAGGCCTTTTCCATCAGTTGTTCGCGGCTGGTCGCGTAGAATTGCGGATCGGTGCGCAGGAAGTGGAGGAAGCCGGCGAAGTCGCCGGTCCAGCCGGCCGCGCGCATTTCATCCTGCATTCGGGCGCGGATGCGGGCGACCTCTTCCTGACCGATCTGATGCACCTGATCCGGGGTCAGGTCGGTGGTCGTGTCGCTGCGCACCAGGAAGGCGTAGAGGTCCTTGCCGCCGAGGCGGTGGACCATGCCGGGCTCGGTCGGCGCCTTGGGCAAATAGTCGTCGCGCAGCATGGCCAGCCAGGCCTGACGACGGGCGGTGATGGGGCCTTCGACCAGGGCGCGGGCGCGCTGCCGCAGGGTCTCCTGGTCAGCCGGTGGGATGTTGGTGGGCAAGGCGGCGAAGGGCTTCATCAGCACATCGCCATCGGGACCGGGCGTCACGTCGCGTTGGGCCTGGCCCAGGGCGCTTTCGACCACGGAACGGGCCTGGACCAAGCCGGTCGAGAGGCCGCGCCGGGCGTTGGCGATGCCGGCGTCGTAATAGGCGGGGGCCGCTTCCAGCCGGGCCAGCCAGGCGTCGGCGTCGGCGCGGCTGGCGATGCGCGTGGAGGCGGCGAGATAGGACAGGGTCTGGCCGGGGCCGCCTTCAGAATCAAAGGCCAGACGCGACGGGTCCAGGGCGATCCGCTCCAGCTCGCGATTGATCAAATAGCGGCTGAAGGCATGGTTCAGGCGCCCGTCGGCGTCGAGCGCGGCGGCGTCGATGGCGTCCAGCCGATCCCTGAGGTCCTTGAGCGGGGCCTGACGCGCCAGATCGCCGGCGCGGCTGGGATCGGGCAGGCGCGACAGGGCGTCGCGGTCGCCGTCCATGCCCGAACTGATCGGATCGACGCGGCGCAGATAGGCTTCATAGTCGGCCAGGACGCCGGCCAGAGCGGCGGCGGCGGGCGTGGTCACGGCGGCGGGACGCGTCTGGGCGTTCTCGGCCAGTGCGGGCGTCGCAGTCATGAAGGCCGCCAGAGCCGCCCCGATCAGAAGCCGGCCCGTCAGAAATTGCTTGTCCATACTGTCCTCCCTCAAGCGGGAGGGAGGAGACAGGCGCGCGCGCTGACGGTCAAGCTATGTCGGCGCGTCTCAGCCGCAGAGGGTGAAGAAGCGGTCGATCTGCGGAGCCGAGCCGTGCTGCGCCGCCAGCGGGGTGCGGTAGTCGGGACCATAGGTGGCTAGCCAGCCCAGCTTGCGGAAGCGCAGGAAGACCGGGTCGGTGGTGCGGGCGACGGCGGTCAGATCGAGGCCGTCATGCATGGCCGAGGGCTCGGCCTGGGCGGGATAGGTCTCGGTGTCGCCGCCGGATTCCAGCGCGATGACCTTGGGGTGCCCCTCGGCGACGGTCTGCAGGATTTGCAGGGCGCCCGTGCCGGGGCGGCACGACAGATCCAGAGGCACGTCGTCGGTCTCGGCCATGCCGTAGGACAGGCTGGCCTCTTCGGCGTCTTCATTCAGGTGCCAGTCGTAGCCCGCGACGGGGACGGGGGCGCCGCTTGAGGCGCCGGCGAACTCGGATTTCAGCGTGGGGGCGCAACCCGCGAGAGCGAGCGCCGCGAGGGCGGGAGCTGTCCAGACGATCAGGCGCATGGTGGTCCTCAGCCGGTGCAGAGTTCGGCGAACCGGCGCAGCTTGGACAGATTCGCCCGGTCGATCTCTACCGGCGACGTCTGTTCGCCGACCGCGACCTGCAGCTTCCCGCTGGCCAGGAAGGCGGCGAAGACCGGGTGGTCGGCGCGCAGCATGGTCTGCAACTGGCCGCGCCGGGGGCGGGCCTCGGCGTTGGCGGAGGCGGCACCCGAGGTGATGACGGCGATGCCCTCGGCCGGCGCAGCATCATAGAGGGTCAGCCGCACGATGCTGGAACCGGGCGCGCATTCCAGCGTGGTGCGCAGGCGCGGGGTGTCAGGAATCTCGTTGGCCAGCACCAGCGGCCCGTTGTCGGCATAGAGGGTCCAGGTCCAGGCCTCGGTGGCCGGCGTCGGTGTGGTCTGAAGCGTCAGGGCGAGCGCAAGCCCGAGCAAGGTGGTCATGGTTCAGCCCCCGCTGATGGGTTCGCGGGGACTTTGATCAGGCGTGGCTGGAAGCGCAATAGCTGAGGAAGCCTTGAACCATGCGGCGTTCGGCGCGGCTGGCGCGCAACTGCTTCTCGCCCGCCTCGCTCTGCACCGCCATGCGGCCTCCGCGCGCCAGGCCGGTCAGGGCGGCGTCGCTCAGGGGAAGGCGGGTCTCGAAGGCTTCGCCGTCCGAGAGGGGATCGATCAACTGCGGGCCGGTGGCGGCGGGGATCAGGGCCGGGCTTCGCGGTTGGGTGTCGCCATAGACGACGGCGGTCCGGTCGCCGGGCGAGCAGGTCAGCATCAGGGCCACCTGATCGGAATCCGGCAGGCCGTAGGCCAGCTTGGCCATCGAGCCTTCATGCAGCAGATGCCAGCCTGCCGCGCCCTGTCCGGGCAGGGCGGGAGCTGTGGTCATGGCCTGTCCCGCAAGGGCGGCAAGACTGAGAGCGGCGGCGGCGGGAAGCAGGGACTTCAACATTACAAATCACTCGCGTTCGACAGAGCAAACGCGGGTCGCTTGTTAAGAGTTCACCGCTCCGCTTGAGCGAGCGCGATTCCGTGGTGACGAGTCACCGCAAAAACACGCTCGCCGAACGGCGATCAGAACGGGCTGAAGCGCTCCACCAGGGACTGGGCCGCCGGGGTGGACTGCATCCGGCTGATGTCGCCGCGACCGCCGTAGCTGATGCGCGCCTCGGCGATCTGGGTGTGGGCGATGGTGTTGGCGGAGGAGATGTCCTCGGGTCGCACGATGCCGGCGACGGTCAGTTCGCGGACCTCGCGGTTGGTGCGCACTTCTTGCCGACCCTGGATGACCATGTTGCCATTGGGCATGACGGCGGTGACCACGGCGGCCACGGTCAGGTTGACGCGTTCCGAACGGTTGACGCTGCCCGATCCGGCCGAGTTGGCCTCGCCTTCGGTGCCGACCATCTTGGCCGGGTCGAAGCCGCCGGGGAAGGCGCGGCCCAGGCTGTTCTCCAGGCCGAAGAAGTTGGTGACCCCGCCGGAAATGCTGTTGTTGCGGGCGCGCTGGGTCGAGTTCTGGGTCTGGGCGCGGTCGTTGATGTCGATGTTGACCGTCAGGATGTCGCCGACGCGACGGGCGCGCTGATCGCCGAAGAAGCTGCGCGCCCCCGTGCGCCACAGGCTGTTGGCCGATGCGGGTGTCGGCGTCGGCAGATAGGCCTGTTCGACCGGGACCAGGGCGGCGGGATAGCCGATCGGGGCCAGTTCGGGGCCCTTCACCGTCTCCGTGATGGTGGAGCAGGCACCGAGCGAGAGGGCGGAAGCGGCGGCGGCGAGGATCAGGACTTTACGCATGACGGGATCTCTCAGCGAGCGGCGAACTGTTGGGGATTGGCGCGGGTCATCTGGGCGGCGGGCCCGGCGACGGCGCGGCCGGGGGCGATGGCCACCGCGTCGATGGTGCGGCCCGACTGGACGTTGAGCACGGGCAGGGGCTCGCCCGCCGAGGCGTTGCGGGTGGCCTTGCCGGTGACGGTCAGCTCGACGCCGCCGACGCTGTAGGCCACCTCGACCATGTCGTTGCGGGCGATGACCTGGGGCGAGGCCAGGTCTCGGCTGGTCACGACGGCGCCGGCGCGCAGCGCGCGCTTGGCCGACAGACCGACGACCTGATCGGCGTCCTGGGGACCGCCGGCCGGGGCCTGATGGGCCTGAACCGTGGACCAGACCACGTCGGACGGCTGGACGATCTCGCCGGCGGCCAGGCTGCGGGCGTAGGTCAGGACCTCGACCGTGGCGCCGGGGCGCGAGGCCACGGTGGCGACGGCGGGACGGGCGGCGGCTTCAGCGGGCGCGGCGCCGCCTTCGCGCACGACGATGCGACGCAGGCCCTGGGGGTTGGCCCAGTCCAGACCGGCGCGGCGGGCGGCGGCCTGGATCTGACTGGCCTCGAAGACGGCGGTGGCCCCGAGGCGCTGGCCGACCACGATGCTGGCGGCGGCGCCCGCGTCGTCGAACAGCTCACCCAGGGTGACGCGGCCGTCGTCGTCGACGGGGTCGGGCAGCAGGCTGACCGGGCCGGCCAGAACGGGACCGGCGAAGGCGGCGAGGGCTACGGCGAGGATCAGGGCGCGCTTCATGATTTAGCTCTTCACCTGGGCCGAGACGGACAGCATCTCGTCGGCGGTGGTGATGACCTTGGAGTTCATCTCATAGGCGCGCTGGGCCACGATCAGGGCGGTGATTTCGCTGACCGCGTCGACGTTCGAGGCTTCGGTGTAGCCCTGGATCAGGTGGCCGTAGCCGACCTCGTTCGGGGCGCCGATGGTGGCCGCGCCCGAGGCGGCGGTTTCCAGCAGCAGGTTGTCGCCGATGGCTTCCAGACCCGCCTCGTTGAAGAAGGTCGCCAGTTCCAGCTGACCCACCACCTGGGGCGCGGTCTGGCCCTGGGTCGTGACCTGGACCTGACCCGACTTGGAGATGGAGACGTCGATGGCGTCCTGGGGGATGGTGATGGCCGGCTCGACCGCATAGCCGTCTTCGGTGACCAGCTGACCCTCGCCGTTGACGGCGAAGTTGCCAGCGCGGGTGTAGGCGATCTCGCCCGAGGGCATGGTGATCTGGAAGTAGCCCTTGCCGTCGATGGCGATGTCGTAGGGGTTGCCGGTGCGGGTCGGGCTGCCCTGTTCGGTGATGCGGTAGACGCTGCCGGCCTTCACACCGGCGCCGATCTGGATGCCGGTGGGGACGACGGTGCCTTGCGACGAGGACTGCGCGCCCATGCGTTCGACGTTCTGGTACAGCAGGTCCTGGAACTCGGCCCGCTGACGCTTGAAGCCGACCGTGTTCATGTTGGCGATGTTGTTGGAGATGACCTCGACGTTCAGCTGTTGGGCCAGCATGCCGGAGGTGGCGGTTCTGAGAGCGCGCATCGTTCGGGCGTCCTAACTAGCTGATCCGGCCCAGCCGCTCGACCGAGCGGCGTGACAGGTCGTTGGCGTTTTCGATCATCTTGGTCACGCGCTCGTAGGCGCGGTTGATCTCGATCAGGTTGGTGATTTCCTGAAGCGTGTTGACGTTCGAGCCTTCCAGCATGCCCTGGCGGATTTGCACGTCCGGGGCGTCGAGGGGCTGGGCGTTCGAGGTGTTGCGATAGAGACCGTCGCCGCTCTTTTGCAGCACCGACAAGGCGTCGAAGCGGACGGCGTTCAGGCGGCCGACCGGCTGGCCTTCCTGGCTGATGGTGCCGTCGGGCCCGACGGTGACCGGGCCGCGCTCGGGGTCCAGGGTGATGGGGCCGCCGTCGCCCAGGACCGGCAGGCCCTGCTGGGTCATCAGCACGCCTTCGGCGTTGGTCGTGAAGGCGCCGTCGCGGGTATAGGCTGGGCCCGTCGCGGTCTGGACCGTGAAGAAGGCGCCTTCGCCCTCGATGCCGAAGTCCAGCGAACGGCCGGTCTGCTTCATCGAGCCCTGGCCGAAGTCGCGGCCCACGCCCTTGTCCAGCACGAAGCTGGCCGAGGGGCGGATGTTGTCGTTGCGGGCGCGCTGACCGACCTCGGTCCCGACCATCAGCTGTTCGACCTTGAACCCGGTGGTGTCGGCGTTGGCGACGTTGTTCGCCACGATGTCGAGCTCGCGGCGAAGCGTCATCTGACGGGACAATCCGATGTAGGCGGCGTTTTCCACGAGTGCGGCTCCTTCGCCGATCTCGTCGCAACGACCGTGCCAACAGGGTTAATCCAGTCGTGGCGGGGATTTGAGCGCATCCGGCTCTATTGGCGCCCGGCAGGATTTGCCGATCGTAAACGCCTCGTTAACCAAAATCGCCTCATCAGGATGATTGTGATGATCGGGGCGACGTGCGGATGCTGAAGCTGAAGCTGGGCAAGAAGAAGGATGCGGCGCCGGGCGGCGACGACGCCAACCTGCCCGCGGTGTTGGACGGCGAGGGCGGCGAAGGCGCGCCAGCCAAGAAGAAACTGCCCCTGCTGTTCATCATCATCCCGGCGGCCCTGGTCGTGCTGGGCGGCGGTGGGGCTGCGGCCTTCCTGCTGATGAAGCCCAAACCGGCCGAGGCTGAGGCGGGGGAGCACGCGGAGCCGGCCAAGAAGGAAGAAAAGGCCAAGAAGGGCGGCGACCACGGCGGCGGCAAGGACGGCGAGGCCGATCCGGCGGCGGGTACGATCGCGGCCGGCCCAGACGGCGTGACCTTCTACACCCTGCCCGACATGATCGTGAACATTCAGTCGCCGGACGGTCGTCCGACCTATCTGAAGCTGAAGCTGACCCTGGAGATGAAGGACGCCGAGCTGGCGTCGCACCTGCAGGGCGAGGCCCCGCGGATGCAGGACATGTTCCAGGGCTTCCTGCGCGAACTGCGTCCTGAGGACCTGGCCGGTTCGGCCGGTTCCTATCAGCTGCGCGCCGAGATCCTGCGCCGGGTCAACCTGATAGCCGCCCCCGGCAAGGTCGACGCCGTGCTGATCGAAGAAATGCTGGTGCAGTAGGCATGACCGACACCCTGGCGGCCGAGAACGAACTGGATCCCTTCGGCGGTGAAGCGGACATGGGCGCGGCCCTGTCCGAGCGCGTGCTGAACCAGGACGAGATCGACAGCCTGCTGGGCTTCGACATGGGCGACGGCGACGACTCCGAACGGAGCGGCATCCGCGCCATCATCAACTCGGCCCTGGTCTCCTACGAGCGTCTGCCGATGCTCGAGATCGTCTTCGACCGCCTGGTGCGGTTGATGACGACCAGCCTTCGCAACTTCACCTCGGACAACGTCGAGGTCTCGCTCGACACCATCAGCTCGATCCGTTTCGGCGACTATCTGAACTCGATCCCGTTGCCAGCCATCCTGGCGGTGTTCCGGGCCGAGGAGCTGGACAACTACGGACTGCTGACCGTCGACAGCAATCTGATCTACTCGATCGTCGACGTCCTGCTGGGCGGGCGTCGCGGCACGGCGGCGCTGCGTATCGAGGGGCGGCCCTACACCACCATCGAACGGGTGCTGGTGCAGCGCATGGTCGAGGTCATCCTGAACGACGCGCGTCAGGCCTTCGAGCCTCTGACCCCGGTGCATTTCACCCTGGACCGGCTGGAGACCAATCCGCGCTTCGCCGCGATCGCGCGCCCGGCCAACGCCGCCATCCTGGTCAAGCTGCGCATCGACATGGAAGACCGCGGCGGCCGGGTCGAGCTGCTGCTGCCCTATTCGACGCTGGAGCCCATCCGCAAGATGCTGCTGCAGCAGTTCATGGGCGAGAAGTTCGGCCGCGACAACATCTGGGAAGGCCACCTGGCCACCGAGCTGTGGACCACGGAAACCGAGGTGCGCTGCGTGCTGGACGAGCAGCAGATCCCGCTGTCCCAGGCGCTGAGCTTCAAGGTCGGGGACACCCTGATGCTGAACGTCTCGCCGGATTCCGAAGTGTCGATACGGGCCGGTTCCATCCCGCTGACGACCGGCAAGATGGGCCGCAAGGGCCAGCATATCGCCGTGCGGGTCGAAGGACCCATCAACCCCGACATCGCCGCCAATCTGAGCCGAGGGAAACGCTGACATGACCGGCATCATTCTCGATTCCATCCTCATGCTGCTGCTGGTCGCGGCCATCGGCTACGGCATCAAGCTGGAGAAGAAGCTCAAGGCCCTGCGCGACGGTCAGCTGGCCTTCGCGACGGCCGTGAGCGAGCTGAACTTGGCCGCTGGACGCGCCGAACAGGCTCTCGCGACGCTGCGCGCCTCGGGCCATGAAACCGATCTCCTGCACGACCGGATCATCAAGGCACGCGCCGTGAAGCAGGAACTGGAGGTGCTGATCGCCCGCGCCCCCGCCGGTTTGCCGCCCCGGGCCCAGGTCGAGGTCCCGGCTGAGCCGCCGCTGGAGCTGACGGTTCCGGCGTCGTCGGTCGCGCCCCTGCTGGACGACGAGGCCCGCGCGCGCCGCATGGCCTCGCTGATGGAGCGGATCGAGGGCGCGCGCGCCGTGATGAAGGCGCCGGCCGCGCGTCCGGCGCCCGCGCCTGCCGCGCCCGCCGAAACCTTCGCCCCGGTGCGTCAGGCCTTGGCCGCTAACCATGCTGCGCAACAGAGCCTAAACCGCGCCCGTCGTAGCCTGGACGAAGATCTTTTCGCTGCTTGATGAGTGGCCCCTATGTCCGAGGCGCGGCCGCGGAGGACTTGAGGGGCGAAGTGTTTTTGCAGCCCCTATGACTGTGCGACGTCTGAACCGCCTTACCGAGTGCCACCGATGAGCAAGCTGCCCCGTCTTCTGCCCCTGATCGCCGTCGCCATCGGCGGGGTCGTGGCCGTGCGCGCGGCGGGCGTGGCGCCGGAACTGTTCCAGGGCGCGACCGCCTGGGCCCAGGAAGCCGTCACCGCCGAGACGCCCGGCGAGGGCGGGGGCGCAGCCGCCAAGCCGGTTCCCGCAGTCTGCGCCCTGACGCCGGAACAACTGGCCCAGCAGGCGGGCATTTCACCGGCTGAACTGCGCATCATCCAGTCCCTGTCCAAGCGCCGCGACGCCCTGGACGCCCGCGACGCCGACTTCGCCACCACCCTGCCGCTGATGGTCGCCGCCGAGCAGAAGCTGGACGCCAAGCTGCAGGCGCTGGAAGCCCTGAAGGGCGAGATCGCCGTCCTGGTCGGTCAGGTCGACGAGAAGGAAAAGGCCGAGACCGATCGTCTGGTCGCCGTCTATTCCGCCATGCGGCCCAAGGAGGCGGCGGCCGTCTTCAACACCCTGGACGACAGCGTGCGCCTGCCGGTCGCCGCCGCCATGCGCCCCCGCACCCTGGCCGCCATCATGGCCCAGATGCCGCCCGCCGGCGCCCGCGAACTGACCGAGAAGCTGGCCAAGCGTTTCCAGGCCCAGCAGTTCGCCGCCCGCGCCGCCGCCGCGACGGCGGGCGCTTCGCCTGCGACCCCGGCTGCCGTTCCGACGACGGCTGCAGCTCCGGCGGCGGCTCCAGCCCCGACCCGTACGGCGGCGCCGGCGGCTGAGAAGCCAGCTGCAGCGCAACCTGCAGCCCAACCCGCGCGCCGACCTGCGCCGCGCCCGGCGCCGCGCCCGGCGCCGCAGCGTCCGGCCGCGCGCCCTGCGGCTCAGCCCGCAGCGGCCGCCGCCGAGGCCGGTCCGCGCCCCTATGCGCCGCCCGCGTCCGAGGCCGGACAGCCCGCCGCCGCGCGCCAGTCGGTCCAGTAGCAAGAGCGCCCTGCGGAAAGGCGCGGTTGGCATCCCGGCCGCGCGCCGCTATTCAGCGCGCTTCGATTTTCGCGAGAGCCCTCCATGTCCGACGCCCTGCCTGACCGCCTTTCGGTCGATCCCGACAGCCCCTTCCACGACGCCGACCTGCTGATGCGCGGCGTGGGCATCCGCTTCAAGGGCGAGGAAAAGACCAACGTCGAGGAATACTGCGTCTCGGAAGGCTGGGTCCGCCTGGCCGTCGGCAACCGCGTCGACCGTCGCGGCAAGGCCCTGACCGTCAAGCTGCAGGGCCCGGTCGAGCCCTTCCTCAAGGGCGAGTGATTTTGGCGGGGACCTGAGGCTTTCGGTCACAGGTCCCTCCCGCTAACGTGCCGCCTCTTTGAGTGAGTCTGGGAGGCGCTCCATGTCGTTCAATGCCCGTCTGATGGCCGCCAGCGCATTGGCGCTCGGCCTGATCGCCACGCCGGTTCTGGCGCAGGACGCCAAGACCATTCGCGCCGCCGAACAGGTGCGCGACACGGCGCTCCAGGGCAACATCGCCCTCGACTACGTCACCCAGATCACCACCCGCTTCGGCGCCCGCCCGGCGGGGTCGCGCTCGGAACAGGCGTCCGCCGACTGGGCCGCCGACTACATGCGCGCTCACGGCTTCCAGAACGTCCGCATCGAACAGTTCCCGCTGGTGGGCTGGGAGCGGGGTGAAGAGAGCGCCGAACTGCTGGGCGCCCGTCCGCAGAAACTGGTCGCCGCCGCCCTGGGCCATTCCATCGCCACGCCGGCCAACGGCATCGAGGCCGACGTGGTCTTCTTCGACGGTCTCGACGCCCTGCTGGCCGCGCCGGTCGGGTCGCTGAACGGCAAGATCGCCGTGGTCGACGGCGGCCAGATGGTGCGGATGCAGGACGGCTCTGGCTATGGCTCGCTGTCGCGCATTCGCGGTCTGGGCCCGACCGAGGCCGCCAAGCGCGGCGCGGTGGCCTTCGTCATGCGTTCGGCCGGTTCGGACGAGCACCGCATGCCGCACACCGGCACCACCCGCTATGTCGAGGGCAAGGTGCCGCTGCCGGCCTTTGCCCTGAGCGCGCCTGACGCCGACCAGATCGCGCGGCTGGTGAAGATGGGCGAGCCGGTGCGGCTGCGCCTGAAATCCACCGCCCACACCTATGAGACCCGTAGCCAGAACGTGATCGGCGACATCGTCGGCGCGACGCGTCCGAACGAGATCATTGTCCTGGGCTCGCACATGGACAGCTGGGACCTGGGCACCGGGGCCATCGACGATGCAGCGGGCGGCGCCATAACCTTGGCTGCGGCCAAGCTGATCGCCGAGCAGGGCCGACCGGGCCGCACCGTGCGTGTGGTCCTCTATGGATCGGAAGAAGTGGCCCAGCCGACCGACACCGGCAACGGCGGCGGCGCCTACCTGCGCAACATCGGCGCGGCGGGCGTCGAGAAGCACGTCATCGCCGGCGAGAGCGACTTCGGCGCCGACCGCATCTACGCCCTGGGCCTGCCGCCCGGTGCGCAAGGCAGCGACTTCGCCAGGATCGCTGCGCGGGTGCTGCGCCCGATCGGCGTCCTGCCGTCGAGCGAGCCGGAACTGCACGGCGGCGTGGACATCGGCCCGCTGGCCGGGGCGGGCGTCCCGGTCTTCGGTCTGGCGCAGGACGGCACGCGCTACTTCGACCTGCACCACACGGCCGACGACACCCTGGACAAGATCGACCCGGCGCAGATGACCCAGAACGTCGCAGCCTGGGCCGCGCTGGTGCGTCTCATCGCCGATTCCGATGTGGACTTCCGCGCCCTGCGTTCGGCGGCTACAGAAGCCAAGCCTTGAGGGGCTGAGGCCGCGAGCGTGGCGAAACTGGTAGACGCAGCAGACTTAAAATCTGCCGACTTCGGTCTTGCGGGTTCGACCCCCGCCGCTCGCACCAACTCTTAAGCCATTAAATCATCATACCATTTCTCGGCTCTGATGTTTGCCTCTTCAGGCGTCCATTCGGGTAAGAGTTCGAGGCCGAGTGCGGTAAAGCGAACCAAAGCCGCTTTGCATTGTACGAAGTCGAATTTTTCTTCCAGCTGATCAAACGAGACTCCTTGATTGTCGATATACCATTCAAATGGCTGACTAATGTTCAACCATGCTGAAACCACGTTATTGGCTGAGGATGAAAGTTCGTAGTCGTCAAATGTATCGGGGCCAACCGTGCTCAGCGTTTGGGATGCCAGGCTGAATGCGCGAGAACGTAGTGCGAATTTAGCAATATCTTCTGAACGCACTGTGTTGTTTTTGATTTCCGTTAACATGGATTTTGCGTAGTGAATTCCTCCTCCGACGTGTGAGGCGACCCAATTTACGCGCCGAAATTGTGATTCTCGTCTCTGTTTTTCTTCGTTTTCTGAGGACATAGATGCGAGTTTGGCCTGGTATCGCCTGTCTTCCTCGACCGCTTTATTTGCGTGATCGCGCTCGTCTGAAAATTGTTGCGTTGCATGCTTTCGCTGGCTTTCAGCGATCCATAATGCAATGGCGACTGCTCCAATTGAGCCTAGGCCCGATACCCATTCACCAAGAGTGCCAATGTCGATACCGCGCTCTACGAATACGATAGCCGCACCTGTGGTGGTTATAACCGCGACGGCGACTACTATCTGAACCCATTCTTTTTTCATGTTGGTTGCCTAACATGAGTCTCTCATTTGTTCTGGTGTGTGGGGTATCAAGTGTGTCGGAGGCCGAGAGCAACGGGCGGCCTTGGTCAAGGTCGGCCGGTTGTCTTGGCACGGTTGCGCTAGGGAGGTAGTCACCCTGCATCCTGTCGTATTTCCGGTGTTCAAGATGATCTTTAGCCGCGTACTGGCTCCGACCCTGGCGCTCGCCCTTATGGCGGGTGCGGCCCTTCCGGCGATGGCGCAGCAGGCGGCCCAGCCGGTTGCTAGCGCCGCTTCCGCCGAACGTGCGGCCCCGGCCCTGGTGGTGACCCTGGTGATCGACCAGTTCAGCGCCAACCTGTTCAACCAGTACCGTAGCCAGTTCACCGGCGGACTGAAGACCCTGGCCGATCAGGGCATGGTCTCGATCAACGGCTATCAGACCCACGGGGTCACCGTGACCTGCGCCGGTCACTCGACTGTCCTGACCGGCGTCCATCCGACGCACAGCGGCATCCCTGCCAACGACTGGATCGACACCACGACAGGGCAGGAGACCTATTGCCTGGCCGCGCCGCAGAACACCCTGGCGCACGGCAAGAACACCGACAACGGCCCGGTCGGCCCGGACCAGCTGAAGGCCTCGACCCTGGGCGACTGGCTGAAGACGGTCAGCCCCAACAGCCGCGTCTTCGGCATTTCCGGCAAGGATCGCGGGGCCATCAACCTGGCGGGTCACAAGGCCGACGGCGCCTTCTGGCTGACCGAGGGTTTCGGCTTCACCACCTATGTCGAGCCGGGCCAGTCGGCCGAGGCCAGGCTGGCGCCGGTGGCGGCGATCAATGCGCGAATGATCGACCGCTTCACGCGTCAGATGCCGACCTGGACCTATCAGCACGACGCTTGCCGTCGTCTGGAAGGCCAGTGGGTCATCGGCGGCCAGACCTTCAACTCGACCCTGCCGCCCGCCGACGACACCATCGACGGCTCGCCGATGCTGGATGAACTGACGCTGCAGGGCGCCGCCGTGCTGCTGGACGAGCAGCAACTGGGCCGTCGCGGCGTCACCGACATGCTGGGCGTCAGCCTGTCGGCCACCGATCGCATCGGCCACGGCTATGGCACGCAGGGCCCCGAGATGTGCGAGCAGATGCTGCGTCTCGACGCGGCCCTGGGCGTCTTCCTCGACAAGCTGTCGACCATCCCCGGCGGGGTGATCGTCACCCTGACCGCCGACCACGGCGGGTCGGACTTCCCCGAGCGCTCCTCGGTCGAGGGCTATCCGGCGGCGGGCCGCGTGGATCGCGCCCTGATGCCGCGCGTGAATGACGCGCTGAAGGCCCGGTTCAAGCTGGACGCCAATCCGCTGGTCTCCTCGGCGGGCGGGCTGATCGTGGTCGGGGCCGATCACAAGTCGCTGGCTGAGCCGCTGCGCAGCCAGGTCCTGGCCGCCGCCGTCGAACTGCTGAACGCCGAGCCCCAGGTGGCCCTGGCCGTGTCGCGCGATGAACTGCTGGCCGAGCCGCTGCCCGCCTCGGACAATCCCGAGGAGCTGAGCGTGCGCCAGCGTCTGCGCCTGTCGGCGGTGGCCGGGCGTTCGCCGGACATTATGCGATCCTATCAGCCGGGTCTGACCGGATCGGGACGCGTCGGCGGCGCCATTTCCAGCCACGGCTCGCCCTGGGACTATGACCGCCGCGTGCCCATCATCTTCTGGTGGCCGGGCGCCCATGGTCAGGAGCGTTTCCTGCCGATGCGCACCATCGACATCGCACCGACCCTGGCCCACCTGATCGGGGTCAAGCCGACGGACGAAGTGGACGGTCGCTGCATGGACCTGCCGCAGTTCGCCGCGGGGCGTTGCGAGGCCAAATAGGGCTAAGGGCCGTAACATCGTGTTTCGGCGCTCATAAACTCGTGTTTCCGGCCGGGGGCGTGGTCTTACGCCCCCGGCTTTTCATTGGCACAAGGGATACAAGGCCTCTGAGGGAGGCATGGCCGTCAGAGCCGCCGAGGAAACACTATGAACAGAGCCCGCCGCGCGCGCATCGTCGCGACCCTTGGACCCGCGAGCCGCGCACCCGCAACCGTCAAGGCGCTGGCCCAGGCCGGGGTGGACGTCTTCCGCCTGAATTTCAGCCACGGTTCGCATGAGGATCACGCGGCGGCTCTCAAGGCCGTGCGCGGGGCCGAGATGGCGCTGCGGCGTCCGCTGGGGGTTCTGGCCGACCTGCAGGGGCCGAAGCTGCGGCTGGGTCGGTTCGCTGATGTCGAGATCGCCATCAAGCCCGGCCATAAGATGCGCTTCGACCTGAACCCGGCCCTGGGCGACGAGACGCGGGTGCAGATGCCGCACCCGGAAATCTTCAAGGCCCTGCGCACCGGGATGCTGCTGCTGATCGACGACGGGCGCATCCGCCTGCGGGTCGGCGAGCGCACAGACGAATGGGCCGACGTGACAGTCGAGAGCGGCTCCAAGCTGTCGGACCGCAAGGGCGTGGCCGTGCCGGAGGCCGTCATCCCTGTGTCGGCCCTGACGCCCAAGGACCGCGAGGATCTGGCCTTCGCGCTTCGCCTCGGCGTCGACTGGGTGGCTCTCAGCTTCGTGCAGAAGGCCGAGGACATGGCCGAGCTGAAGCGCATCGTGAACGGCAAGGCGGCCTGTCTGGCCAAGATCGAGAAGCCGCAGGCCCTGAACGACCTGGAGAGCATCCTCGACTACTGCGACGGCGTCATGGTCGCGCGTGGCGATCTGGGCGTGGAGATGGACCCGGAAGAAGTGCCGGTCGCCCAGAAGAAGATCCTGCGCGCCGCCCGCCAGCGCGGCGTGCCGGCCATCGTCGCCACCCAGATGCTGGAGTCCATGACCAGTTCGCCGGCCCCGACGCGGGCCGAGGCGTCCGACGTGGCTAACGCCGTCTATGAGGGCGCGGACGCCCTGATGCTGTCGGCGGAAACGGCCTCGGGCGACTATCCGCTGGAGTCGGTCGCCATCATGAACCGCATCATGGAACGGGTGGAGCGCGATCCCCTGTGGCCGGGCCTGATGGACGCCGAGCACGCGGGCATGGATATCCACGACGTCGACGCCCTGGTGGCGGCGGCGAGGAAGGCCGCGGAAGCCGCCTCGACCGCCTGCATGGTAGTGTTCACGACCCTGGGCGGCACGGCGCGGCGCATGTCGCGCGAGCGGCCGCTGCAACCGGTGCTGGCCCTGACGCCCAAGCCCGAGACGGCGCGCCGTCTGGCTCTGGTCTGGGGGCTGGAGCCGCGTCTGGGCGAACAGCCGTCGTCGCTGGAAGGCCTGACCGACGATGCGGTCGAAGCGGCCATGACCTATGGCCTGGCCGAGGCCGGACAGCGCATCCTGATCCTGGCCGGAACGCCTTTCGGCGCGCCGGGGGCCGCGAATCTGTTGCGTCTGGCCCATGCTCCGGCCCATGTTCCGCAAGGGGCGAAGCGCGCCCGGAAGACCTGACGGGACGGAATGATCAAGTACATCGGCTCAAAGCGCGCGCTTCTGGGCCATGTCACGGGTGCGGTGCGCGCCGCCCTGCCGGCCGGCGGGACGGTCTGCGACCTGTTTTCCGGTTCGGCCCGCGTCGGCCACGCCCTGAAGGGACAGGGGTTCCGCGTCTGGTCCAACGACCACAACGCCTACGCCCACACGCTCGCCACGGCCTATGTCCAGGCCGACCGTGAACGCTGGGAAACGCAGGCCCAGATCATCCTGACCGAGCTGCGGACGGTGACGCCCGAGGCGGGCTGGTTCACCAAGGCCTTCTGCGAGGACGCCCGCTTCTTCCATCCCGACAACGGCGCCCGCATCGACGCCATGCGCACCCGCATCGAGGCCATGGGGCTGGAGCCGGAACTGAAGGCCGTGGTTCTGGTCGCCCTGATGGAGGCGGCGGACCGGGTGGATTCCACCGCGGGCCTGCAGATGGCCTATATGAAGCAGTGGGCGCCGCGCGCCTTGAAGCCGCTGGAGCTGCGCCTGCCGGACCTGCTGCCGGGCGTGGCGGCGGGGCCGTGCAGGGCCACCCAAGGGGACGCGGTCGAGATCGCCGATCAAGTCGAGGCGGACCTCGTCTATCTGGACCCGCCCTACAACCAGCACTCCTATCTGGCGAACTACCACTGCTGGGAAAGCCTGATCCTGTGGGACAAGCCCGAGACTTACGGGATCGCCAACAAGCGGGTGGACGTGCGGACCCGCAAGAGCCCGTTCAACAGCCGTCCCGGCATTGGCCCGGCCCTGCAATCCGTGGTCGAACGGCTGAAAACGCCCAACCTGATCGTCAGCTTCAACGACGAGGGCTATCTGAGCCGCGACGATCTGGTCGCCATGCTGTCGGCGCGCGGCCATGTGCAGGTGGTCGAGATACCGCGCCCCCGCTACGTCGGCGCCCGCATCGGCATCCACAACCTGAAGGGCGAAAAGGTCGGCGCGGTCGGGCGCTTGCGCAACGTCGAGCATCTGTTCGTCGTGACGGAAAAGCCACTGGTCCTGCCGGTCGCCGCCTGACGCGGAACCAAGGCGCGGCGATCCGGTTACAGGCAACATGAGTGCCTCGACCGATCGTTCGCCTGTCACGCCTTCCGAGCCGCGCCGTCGGTCGTCCAGCGGATTGCCCAACTGGCTGTTCTTTGTCCTGGTCGCGGCGGTCGTCGTGATCCTGGGCCTGTTGGTCGCGGGCGCGACGGGGGGCTAACCCCATTTCGTCATCCCGGAAGCGGCGCGGCCGCTATCCGGGACTGCAGGAAATGCTGAGGGCGGCGTCCTGGGCGGTCCCGGCTCTCCGCTTCGCTGCGGCCGGGATGACGGTCGATTTTAGGCGGTTTCCAGCAGGGCCTTGATCGGCGCCCAGCTGCGGCGATGCTCGGGGCAGGGGCCGAGGGTGTTCAGGGCCTGCTGGTGGATGGGGGCGTTGTAGCCCTTGTGGCTGGCGAAGCCGTAGCCCGGATAGGTCGCATCCATCTCGATCATCAGCCGATCGCGCGCCGTCTTGGCCAGGATGGAGGCCGCAGCGATGGACAGAGAGCGGCTGTCGCCCTTGACCACGGGCGTCACGGCGCAGGGCAGTTTGAAGCGGTAGTTGCCGTCGACCAGGGCGTGAACCGGCGCATGGGCCAGGGCCTCGACCGCGCGGCGCATGGCCAGGCCGGTGGCGTGCAGGATGTTCAGCGCGTCGATCTCCTCGACCGAGGCGAAGCCGACGCCCCAGGCCAGGGCGCGGGCCTTGATCTCGGGTTCAAGCAAGGCGCGGCGCTTTTCCGTCAGGGCCTTGGAGTCGTCGATGCCGGGCGGCAGGTCGTCGGGGTTCAGGATCACCGCCGCCGCCGATACCGGCCCGGCCCAGGGACCGCGCCCCGCCTCGTCCACGCCGCAGACGTGACCGTTCCAGGCGGCGCGAGCCTCCAGCTCCAGCATCAGATTGGGGAAGGAGCGGTCGATCTTGGGGGCGGTTTTCGGCGGCTTCATCGCCCGTCAGTGCCACGAACGGGTGCGGGGCGGAAGGTGGTCGCGGGTTGGCGGCGCGAAGTAGACACGCTGAACTTCGGCTAAGGGTGGGAAGCGGACATCCGATTGGCGAACGCTAGCATCAACGAACGCCATACGGGGAAGGCGCGACTACACCTCGGAAGTTGCTGAGCTTCGTTACTGCGAGTTCAAGTCGGTCGTTGCGTCGTCTGACATCGCCCCTCACGTCGAACTGCACAGTTGCCGGGTTGGACCGCCGTTCGATCTCTGAGTAGGCGAAGTCGTAGAGTGCCACTTGTTCACCTTGCGATAGGCGGGTGAGATCGAGTTCGATGGTGACCTGAGGACAGGCCGGATCGTAGACCCGCGAGACCTCGATGCCATTGGTGTAGTAGCTCAATGTCGTCGAAATCTTTCCAGCTTGAAGCGCTGGTGCACAGACCGATGAAGTCGTGGGAGCGCATGCCAGTACGCTGACAACGCAAATGAACGCGGCGCTCCAAATGAATAGCCTAGGCATTTGCTCCCCCATTCAAGTCCACACCCATCTTGCGAGCTAACACGCAAGTTCCGCAACGGGTCGAAAGCCGATTGCTGCGCTACGCCCGGAATCAGACCTCGGTTGCCGCCCCCACCTCCCCATGACGGAAGCAGGTCGTCTGGTGGTCGTTGACCATGCCGACGGCCTGCATGAAGGCGTAGGTGATGACGGGGCCGCAGAACTTGAATCCGCGGGCCTTCAGAGCCTTGGCGATGGCGACGCTTTGCGGCGTCTGGGTCGGAGCCTCGCGGAAATGGCCCCACTGGTTCACCAGGGGCTCGCCGCCGACGAAGGACCAGAGCCAGGCGGAGAAGTCCTCGCCGTTGTCGCGCATCTCCAGCCAGATGCGCGCGCCGTTGATCGCGGCGTCGATCTTGGCGCCCGAGCGGATGATGCGCGGGTCGGCCAGCAGGCGGGCGCGGTCCGCCTCGCCGTAGCGGGCGACGATCTCGGGGTCGAAGCCGTCGAAGGCCTCGCGCATGCCCTCGCGCTTTCTCAGGATGGTGATCCAGGCCAGCCCGGCCTGAAAGCCGTCCAGCACCAGCTTCTCCCACAGGGCGCGGGGGTCGTACTCGGGCACGCCCCATTCGGTGTCGTGATAGGCGATGTAGAGCGGGTCGGTCACGCCGCACCAGCCGCAGCGGCCATTGGCCTTGTCGATGGGGGCCTTGTCGGATTCGGTCATGGGGCGATGTTGCGGGAATGTTCTGGGGTGGCAAGGGGGAGCAATAACTTCCTTCGTCATCCTCCGGCGAGCGTAGCGAGACCGGGGGACCCAGCGGCGCCGAAGGCGACCTAACTGCAAACGTGGCGCGTGGATTTTCGCCCTGGCGGGCGCCGCTGGGTCCCCCGGTCAGCGCCGCTTTGCGGCTTGCCGGAGGATGACGAAAAAGAAAGAGGCCCGGCGTTTCCGCCGGGCCTCTCGTGTGCTCGATACCGAAATCTACAGCCGTTCGACCGTGAAGCCGCGTGCCTTCAGCATATCGATGAGGCTGTCCTGATCGGCCAGGTGGGCGACGCCGACGGCGACGAAGGCGGTGCCCGAACCCTTCATCATCGTCTCGATCTGGTCGGTCCAGTCGGCGTTGCGCACGATCAGGGCGGCGCGGTGGACGTCCGGGTGGATGTCACGGGTGTCGAGGCGGTTCAGGCGGCCAACCTCGGCGGCGTCCCCCTTGAGCCAGGCGGCCACGGTCTGATCCAGCTTGGGCACGATCTGGTCGCCGTGACGGACGTAGTTGTTCAGATAGGCGATCTGGGCCTCCTCGCTCATGCTGGCGATCAGGCGCAGTTGGATGTCGGCGGTCTCGAAGCCGCGGATGGTCTTACCCTCGGCGCGGGCCCGGTCCATCAGGGTCTTGTCCACCCCGGCGTCGGGGCGATAGCCGGCCTGCAGGGGGGCGGTTCCGGCGACCATGAAGGCGGCCAGCCAGGGGCGGTAGGCGTCCATGGCCGCGCCGCTGGCGCCGACGCCCTGGGCGGCCTTGTCGAAGGCGGCGAAGTCCTCGGCCGACAGGATGGACGACAGGGGGCGGTCGGGGGTGACGCCGTGCTGCTGGGCCACCCGGGCAGCCACGCTCGGGTCGTCCTGATCGGCCACCTCGACCCAGAACTGCTCGGCGCTGGCGAAGGCCGCGTCGACCTTGTCCGAGCCCCAGGCCGTGCCGGGACGCAGATAGTGGACGGTGCCGAACAGATAGACGGTGGAGTCCGCGTCCTTGACCACCCACAGCGGCGGACCGGCGCCCTCGGCGCGGGGGATGGCGGGAGCGGCCACGGCGGCGGCCGGGACGGCGGCTTGCTCAGCGTGGGCGGCGCCGGGGAAGGCGGCCAGAGCGGCGCTGGCGGCCAGGGCGGCGCAGGCGCCGAGGGCCAGGCGCGAGACGTGGTTGGCCATACGGCCCATGCGGTTGGCGAGGGTCATTGGATCGTCCTTGGATTGTCTGGAGTGTTTCGAGGCGCCGATCAGGTCGGCGGCAGCATCAGCCGGGAGGGCTGGAAGGCTGGATCAGAAGGCGTTGGAAACGGCGGTGGCGATGACGGCGGCGGGCTGGCTGTGGCTGAAGGTGGGGACGGCCTCGATGGCCGTGGTGATCAGCAGGGCGCCGCAGACGCCGAGGGCGAAGCCCGAGAAGCGGTCGACGATCGAAGAGTAGAGATTGAACATGGGTCTGGTCCTGAAAATGAGCTGAGGGCTTAGCGAGCGGTGACGGCGGCAGGGGCGTCGAACCAGGCGGCGGCCTGGCCGGGGCTGGGAATGGTCATGACGGCGATGCAGATCAGCAGGGCTCCGCAGACGCCCAGGGCGAAGTCGGAGACGTGTTTGGCCGCTTGGCCCATGCGGTTGGCGCAGGTCATTGGTTAGTCCTTTGAATGTGGGTGTGTTTTTGAAGTTGGCGGGCGCGGGGCTCGCCAGAAGCTAGAGTCGGATCACTGAACGAAGATGGCTTCGATCGGTCGGCCGAAGAGGCGCGAGATGCGGAAGGCCAGAGGCAGGGAGGGGTCGTAGCGGCCTTTCTCTAGCGCCTGGACAGTTTGGCGGGAGACGCCGAGCTGTTCGGCGAGATCGGCCTGGGTCCAGTTGCGCTCGGCGCGGAAGACCTTGAGGCGGTTCACGAACTCACTGGTCATCGGCGGGCCATCCACCAGCCGCACCAGGCGATGCCGTAGCCGACGGCCTGGGCGGCGAAGACGCCGAGGACGCCTGCGGCGACCAGGGCCGCGTCCGAGCGCTGCACGAAGGCCGGCAGCAGGTTCACGTCCATCAGCGTGGCGGCCACGACGCCGGCGCCGCCGACGACCAGGCCCAGATTTCCGCCCCACCACCAGGCCCACTTGTGGGCTTCCTTGGCGGCTTCATCGAGGGCGCGCCACCAGTAGAGGCTGTGGATGGCGGAGAAGACAGCGACGGCGGCGGCCAGCAGGACCACGCCCAGTTGCGGGGCGCTGCCCAGTTGGGCGGGCCAGAAGGGCGTGGCGACGGTCAGGCCGGAGGAGACCACGACCAGAGCGCACAGGCCCACGGTGAGGTCGTCCATCTTCTTCTTGTTGGCGGCGGCGGTCTTGGTGGCGGTGTTCATGACAAGCTCCCCTGTCGTTGTGACAAGTGAACTTTACCAGCGCTGTGTTTTGCGTCAAGCGACTTTTACATCATGACAAGCAGATTTTCCGTTATTCCGAAATTAGCCTTGAAAGTCAGGGATCCAGCTCGGCTTTTCGACGCGTACGGGACGGCCATCGACGGTCAAATCGCCCTCCAGACGGTCCAGACGCATCAGGGCGATGGCGCGCCCCTCGGCCCCGGTCATGACCTCGCCGGCGCGCAAGTCCCCGTTCAGCACCTCGGCGCCGCGTTCCGGGGCCGGTCCGTCGAAGGCGATGGCCATCATGCGGTTCTTGATCGTGCCGCGCCGCTTCATGCGCGAGGTCGTCTCCTGACCGATGAAGCAGCCCTTGTGGAAATCGATGCCGTTCAGCAGGTCGAAGTCCGCCTCGATGGGATAGGTCTTGTCCAACAGCGTATCCGCCGTGGGGTCCGGCACGCCGAGGGCCAGGCGGTGCGCCTGCCAGTCGGCCTCGGTGGCGTTGGTTTCGCACTGGTCGCCCCAGCGGCGGCCGCCGAGGGCGGGCAGGCGGGGGTCGGGGATGAAGCCTGCGGGCGTCTCGTTCCACGCCACGAACACCGCGTCGGGGATGGGCATGACCTCGACGTTGGAGCGCAGTCTGTACATCGACAACCGCTGGACCAGGGCGTCGCGACGCTCAGCCGCCACGTCCAGCACCACGCCGTTCTCCTCGCCCCAGAGGAAGAGATCGAACAGCAGCCGACCGGGGGGGGACAGCAGGGCGCCGAAGCGCAACGCGCCGGGTTCCAGCGTCTCCACATCCTGCGTCAGCAGGTTGTGCAGGAAGGGGCGGGCGTCAGGGCCGGTGACGCGGATCAGGGCGCGGCTGTCGAGGCGGGCGATGGACATGCGGCCAAGATAGGGAGGGGGAGGCCCCTACACCACCGCATACCGTGCCGTGACGCCGTCGGGCTGGAAGTCGTGCTCGGCCAGCCTGTCCAGCGAGGCGATCACGCGCGCGACGAAGTCCTCGGGATCGCCTTCCTCGATGGCGGGGCGCAGCCAGTCGGTGACGACGGCGCGGGCCGGATAGGTCCCGACCGGGCCGGGTACGCTGAGCGCCACCTCGACCCCCTCGGCGATCCAGCCGGCCACGGCGGCGAAGAAGTCCATGCCCGCCAGGAAGTCGGAACGGCGCACGACATAGAGGGTGATCTCGCCCCGATCGACGCCGTCGGGGCGGATAATGACGCCGCTGCGGTCGGGGCGCCAATCGTCCGACAGCTCGACCGCCCGCCACAGGCAGAACCAGACACGGCAGGTCTGGGGCCGAACCTCATGCACCGAACAGCCCGAACCGTTGATGCAATAGCCGCACAGCTCGCCCGTCGGCTTGGCCAGTTCGGGCAGGTTCAGCGGGATCACGCGGCAGCACTCGACGCAGCCGCCGCAGGTCCGGTCAGGCAGAAGGGGAAGGCTCATGCCGCCGCCTTAGCCCATTACGTTCGGAAATTCGCCCGCGGATCGGAGGTCAGAACCAGAGACCGGCCGCCAGACCAATAGCCGTGATGGCCATGCCGCCGACGAGGCTGATCGCATAGAGGCTGATTAGAGCCGTCAGACCCTTGGCGACGCCGGCGCCGACCGTCCGGTACCAGCGCCCCCTGCCCATGCGCATAAAGGTGACGACGCCCATCACCCACATGGCGAACGAAGCGAGGACGGCTGGCCATCCCTGGCCGTACAGGAACCAGGAAATCGGCAGCATCAGCAGCGTCCAGGCGTTGAGGAAGGCGAAGCTGGCGCGGAAGCCGCGACGCCAGCCCAGATTCTCGGCGTCCCACCAGCGCAGCAGGGGGGCGGTCGCCAGGGCGTAGAGGGTCGACAACAGCGGCACCATGAACAGCGTCATCCAGCTGTCGGCGTCGGCCACGAAGGCGTCGCGGCTCTTGCCCGAGGTCTCGATCAACGGGTCCAGCATTTCGGGGGGCAGGGTGGTGATCATGTGACCCGACCCGCCGCTCAGAAAGAGCATCAGCATCAGAATGGCGTTGAGCGCCAGATAGAGGCGAAGGGGGCGCGTGTAGAGGCCGCCGCCGGTTGGGCCAAGCACCATCCAGCTTTCAAGCACCTGACGGGGACGAACCAGCAGGTCGCGCGCGGTGCGCAGGTCCACCGAGCCAACGCCCAGGGTGTCCTCGGACAGGTCGTGAACCGTCTGTGCCCGCGTCGGTTTGGCCGACTGTTCCTGTTCGCTCATGAAGACCCCCGCTAGCTGGAGGCTGGATCGCATCGCGTTTGTCGGAGCGCAAGACCGTCAGGCCAACCGCCAGTCTGGGGCCGGCAGACGGGAAGGCTGTTTGAAGCGAGGAAGGCGGACTTCAGGGCGACATCGCATCACCGCTGAATTCCGTAGAGAATCCCTCTAGGGTCAGGCCCATGCATGGGCGTTTCCCGATCCTCTATATCGCCGAGGCGGACGCTGAAGAGGCGGTCCTCTCG
The DNA here is from genome assembly GCF_044772165.1 of Brevundimonas sp. NPDC090276. Classification (NCBI taxonomy): domain Bacteria; kingdom Pseudomonadati; phylum Pseudomonadota; class Alphaproteobacteria; order Caulobacterales; family Caulobacteraceae; genus Brevundimonas; species Brevundimonas sp. NPDC090276. Next base: position 944,020 of record NZ_JBIVYK010000001.1, read on the forward strand.
TCGGGGACGCTCGCCCATCTGGTTGAAGCCATACCGCACGCCACCTTCACCGTCGTCGGATCGCCGGCCAGCGCGCCGTTGTTTGCCGACCTGCCGCGGCTGGAGCGGCTGATCGTTCTGGACCGAGACGGGCGCTGGGACTGGATCGCCCTGTGGAACCAGGTGCGCGAGACCAACTGGGGGCTGGTGGTCGACATGCGCGGCTCGACCCTGTCGGGCAAGCTGCGGCGTCAGAAGCGGGCGGTGAAGGGCAAGGTTCTGCCCGACATCCATCTGGTCGAACAGGCGGCGCGGGTGCTGCAACTGGACGAGATTCCGGCGCCGAAGCTGTTCGTGGGCCGCGACACGCAGGAAGCCGCCGACGCCCTGATCCCGCCAGGCGAAGGGCCCATCCTGGCCATCGGGCCGGGCGTGGACTGGATCGGCAAGCGCTGGCCGGCCGACCGTTACGCCAAGGTGGCCCTGTCCCTGCTGGGCGAGGACGGACCTCTGGCAGGCGGGCGGTTGATGATCGTCGGAGAGGAGGCGGATCGCGACGCGGCCCACTCGATCCGTTTCGCCGTCAAGCGCGAGCGAGTGATCGAGCTGCAGGGTCGGCTGACGCGGCTGCAGACGGTCGCGGCCCTGTCGCGGGCCGACTTCTATATCGGCGGGGACTCGCTGTGGACCCAGCTGGCGGTGGCGGCGGGCGTGCCGGCGGTGGGGGTGTTCGGTCCCTCGGATGAGGGGCTGCGTCGTCCCTGGACCGGGGTGGCGGTGCGCGGTCCGCGCAGCCTGCAGGAGTTCATCGACATGGACCCGCGCCTGAACCAGCACATCCAGCACATGATGGACCTGCCCTATGAGCGGGTGCTGAAGGCGTCGAAGAAGCTGCTGGCGCAACTGGCCGGCTGAGCCTTCGGGGGTTCCCCCTGAGGCGTCAGGCGCGCATAAGCGCTCGACCTCAGGAGATGCGCCCATGACCCAGACCTATGACCTGATCGTGCGGGGCGGCGAAGTCGCCAACCACGCCGGACGCGGCAAGGCGGACGTCGGCGTCATCGACGGGCGCATCGCCTTCATCGGCGACCTGAGCCAGGCCTCGGCGGGCGAGGTGTTCGACGCCAGGGGCCTGACGGTCCTGCCGGGCGTCATCGACACCCAGGTCCACTTCCGCGAGCCGGGTCTGGAATGGAAGGAAGATCTGGAGACCGGCAGCCGTTCGGCGGCTCTGGGCGGGGTCGTCGCCGTGTTCGAGATGCCGAACACCAATCCCAATACGACTGACCCGGAGACCATGGCCGACAAGCTGGTGCGGGCCAACAACCGGATGTGGACCGACCACGCCTTCTACGTCGGCGGCACGCATGAGAACGCCGAGCATCTGGCCGATCTGGAGCGCCTGCCGGGTTGTTGCGGGGTCAAGGTCTTCATGGGCGCCTCGACCGGCGACCTGCTGATCGCCGACGACGAGGGGGTGCGCAAGGTTCTGTCGAACGTGCGCCGCCGCGCCACCTTCCACTCCGAGGACGAATACCGACTGGTCGAGCGCCGCAGCCTGGCCCGCACCGGCGACTGGACCAGCCACCCGGAAGTCCGCGACGCCGAGAGCGCCATCATGTCCACCCGCCGTCTGGTCGGGCTGGCCAAGGAAACCGGCGCCCGCATCCATGTCCTGCACGTCACGACCAAGCACGAGATGGAGTTCCTGCGCTTCCACAAGGATGTCGCCACCGTCGAGATCACGCCCCAGCACCTGACCCTGGTGGCGCCCGAGGCCTATGAGCGCCTCGGCGCCTATGCCCAGATGAACCCGCCGATCCGTTCGCAGGAACACGTCGACGCCCTGTGGCTGTGGGGGATGCAGCAGGGGGTGGCCGACGTGCTGGGCTCGGACCACGCGCCGCACACGAAGGAAGAAAAGTCCAAGCCCTATCCGGCCTCGCCGTCGGGCATGCCGGGGGTGCAGACCCTGGTGCCGCTGATGCTGACCCATGTGGCCAATGGGCGTCTGTCGCTGGAACGCTTCATCGACCTGACCTCGGGCGGGGCGCAGCGGGTGTTCGGCACGGCTAACAAGGGGCGAATGGCGGTCAGCTATGACGCCGATCTGACCATCGTCGATCTGAAGGCGAAGAAGACCATCACCCATGACCAGCAGGCCAGCCGTTGCGGCTGGACGCCCTTCGACGGCTTCGAGACGACGGGCTGGCCGGTGGCCACCATCGTGCGCGGCCGCGTGGTGATGAAGGACGGCGAACTGATCGGTAAGGCCCACGGCCAGCCGGTGCGGTTCCAGGAGACGCTGGCGGGGTGAGCGCGCCCAAGCCCACGCTCGGACTGATCGGCTTCGGCGCCTTCGGGCGGCTGACGGCGCTGCATTTGTCGTCCTGGTTCGACATCCTCGCCCATGATCCGGCGGCGAGCGACGGTGAAGGGCTGGCGCGGCTGACGACGCTGGAAGAAGCCGCCGCCTGTCCGGTGGTGGTGCTGGCCGTGCCGGTCGGCGTGCTGGCCGAGACGGTCGGGGCCATCGCGCCGCACGTGACGCCGGGCGCCCTGATCCTCGACGTCGGATCGGTGAAGGTGAGGCCGGCCGGGGTCATGCTGGAGGGCCTGCCCGAGGCGGTTCAGATCGTCGGCACCCACCCCCTGTTCGGCCCCCAGAGCGGCAAGGACGGCATCGCCGGTCTGCGCATCGCCGTCTGTCCGGTGCGCGGCGACAAGGCGGCGTGGCGGGTGGCGGCCTTCTGCAGAAAGGAGCTGGCGTTGAAAGTCTTCGTCGTCACGCCCGAGGATCACGACCGCGAGGCGGCGACGGTGCAGGGTCTGACCCACCTGATCGCCAAGGTCCTGCTGGCCATGGAGCCGCTGCCGACGCGCATGACCACGTCCAGCTTCGAGCGCGTCATGCAGGGCGTCGATATGGTGCGCCATGACAGCGCGGCGGTGTTCCGCGCTATCGAACACGACAACCCCTACGCCGCCGAGGTCCGCCGTCGCTTCTTCGGCCTGGCCGAACAGGCGCGGGCGGAACTGGACGGCTAGGGCGCCTCAGCGCGTCTTCAGCACGAAGTCCGCCACCGCCTCGGCCACGCCCGGGGCCAGCGGCAGGGCCGGGTCCATATAGGTCGCGGCGTTGGCGGCGCGGTCGACGGGCGCGGCTTTCAGCACATGATTGACGCCGTCCCAGACGACGAGCGTGGCGCGCGGCTGGGCCGCCTTGATCGCCTCGGCGTCGGCGATGCTGACCTGAAGGTCGGTGGTCCCCTGGCCGACGAGGATCGGACCGTCATAGGCGGCGGCCAGCCTGGCCGGGTCCAGCGCCAGCCAGGAAATCAGGTAGGGCTGGACCGAGGGGCGGAACAGGGCGGCCAGTTCGGGGGGCGGGTTCGCGACGGTGCGACCGGCCTCCAGTTCGGTCAGGGCGACGTCGGCCTGGCTCTTCAGCGGCTCGGGCAGGCTCGCCAACTGTTCGCGCAGAACCGCCCCAGCTGGCCGCCCGGCGCCGGACAGCAGGACCAGACCGCAGACCTTGTCGTCGCCGTTCGCGACGGCGGCCAGGGCGACCAGAGCGCCTTCGCTGTGGCCGATCAGCCAGGCGCAGGGGCGGCCGGTCTTCGCCGCCGCCTCGGCGGCCCAGGCGCGGGCGTCGTCGACATAGGCGTTGAAGCGCAGGTCGGCCTCGGCCCCGCCGGCCGCGGCGCTCTCGTTTATGCCGCGCTTGTCGATACGCAGGGTGGCGACGCCGTGCTCGGCAAGGCCCTCGGCCAGCATCCGGTAGGGGGCGGCCTTGATGCCGAACTGGGGGCTGTTTCCGTCGCGGTCGGTCGGGCCGGAGCCGGGCAGGATGACAGCGGCGGCGCGCGTCTGGCCGTCCGGCGTCAGAAGGGTTCCGTGCAGGGGCGCAGGGATGGCGGCCAGTTCGATGGGCATTGAAACAGGTGAGAGCAGCAGGGCGGCGGCGAGGGTAAGCATGGTCGTCTCCGTCTTGAAATCAGAAGGCTTGCCGGTCGGGGTCGGTGCGCCACACGCGCCAGCTCTCGAACACGGACCAGAGGGCGGCGATGAGGACGCTGACGAGCAGGGTGATCAGGCCAGCGGGCTGGGCGATGAAGGGGCTGGCGATCAGGCCCGCCGCCCCCAGCCAGAACATCAGCCGTCCGGCCAGGCGGTTGGAACGATCCCAGGCCAGACGCGACTTGTAGGCCCAGGGCGTCTTGACCCCGATGAAGGGGTTGGGGCTGACACGGCCCAGGACCGCGCCGGTGATCAGCAGGATGAAGGCGGTGAAGGCCATGGCGACGCCAGGGTGGCTCACCCCGGACGCGGCGGCGGGGCCGAGGCTGGCCCAGGCGACGAAGGTGCAAACCGCCCCCATGATCAGGACCGACAGCCATTGCCCGCGTTGAAGCCCCTTGCGGCGGACCGGGTCCGCGACCGAGGCGGCCTGACGTCCGGTCATCCAGGCGACCAGCAGGTTCAGCAAGGCCAGTCCCGCCAGAACAGCCGCGAGCTCATAGCGGCTGCCGTAACGATTGGCCTGCCCGGCGCCGTCGAAATGCACCGGGATCGGGGTTTCGGGGCCGTAGACCGCGATCCACGCCGCCCCGGTCAGGATCAGGAGCGAGACGATGGCGGCGACCGTGTCGGCCAGGGTGAGGTTCTTCATCATGGCTCTTTCTCCTCCTCGTCCGTTTTGCCCGTTCCGCTCAGGTCCATCAGGAAGGCCAGGGCCTCCTCGACCGCCGAGATCTCTAGCCGGTAGCGGATCGACTGGGCCTCGCGCTCGGTGCTGACCAGTTCGGCCTCCTTCAGGGCATTGAGGTGTCCGGTCACCGTCGGCCAGCTCATGTCGAAGGCGGCGGCGATGTCGCCGGACGACAGGGGGCCGGCGCGCAGCATGGCGATGATGCGTCGTCGGACCGGATGCGACAGGGCTTTGAACAGGCTGTTCATAGGGAAGAGGCTAATTAGGAGTATTGCTAAATGCAACCCGTGTTCGCTCAAGCGCGGCTGGCCTTCGATAAGGGGCCGGCTTATGGCTCAGCTGGTTTCGAGTTGAGGAATGGCCATGGAAATCCGCGATCAGATCGTTCTCATCACCGGCGGCGCACGCGGCGTCGGCGCGGCGACGGCGCGGGCCTTCGCCGGGCAGGGCGCGCGGGTGGTCATCAACTGGCGCGCCAGCGGCGAACAGGGCGAGGCTCTGGCGACTGAGCTGGGCGAGCGCGCTATCGCCATTCAGGCCGATGTGACGGACCGTGCGGCGGTCGAGGCCATGGTCGCCAAGGCCGGGGCGCATTTCGGCGGCGCGATCAGCACCGTGGTCAACAACGCCCTGGACTACAGCTTCAACGGCGACGCGCGGGCGCAGATGGCCGACATTCCGTGGGAGGATATGGCGCGTCAGTTCTCGACCGTGATCCATGGGGCGCTGAACGTCATCCAGGCCACGGCGCCGGGCATGAGCGCGCAGGGCTTTGGCCGGGTGGTCAACATCGGCACCAACCTGTTCCAGAATCCGGTCGTGCCCTATCACGACTACACCGCCGCCAAGGCCGCTCTGCTCAGCCTGACGCGGACGGCGGCGGGCGACCTGGGGCCGTCGGGGATCACGGTCAACATGGTCTCGGGCGGTCTGCTGCGGACCACGGACGCCAGCGCGGCGACGCCGGACGCGGTGTTCGACCTGATCGCCGGCATGACGCCGCTGCGCTCGGTGACGACGCCGCAGGAGTTCGCCGATGCGGTGCTCTTCTTCGCCTCGCCGTGGAGCCGGGCGGTGACGGGGCAGAACCTGGTGGTCGACGGCGGGCTGGTCCGGGACTGATACGAGAAGGCCCCGCTGGCGAACCGGCGGGGCCTTTGATCTTTAGCGGCGAACCGGGTTCACGCCCTCGAAGGTCATGAAGGGGGCCGGGGTTCCGGTCCCGAAACGCATGACGTCGTAGCGTTCGGGGGCGTAGCCGGGGGCCTCCATGCCGGGCGAGCCGGTCGGCATTCCGGGCACGCCGAGACCACGCGCGGCGCCCGGCGATTTCAGGAAGGCGTCGACGGCGGCGGCGGGGACATGGCCCTCGATCACCTTGCCGTCGACGACCGCCGTGTGGCAGCCCCACAGGGATTCCGGCACGCCGAGACGGATCTTCACCGGGGCCAGATCATCAGTCGGGACCACGGTGATGGCGTAGCCGGCCTTGCGCATATGCTCGACCCAGCCGCCGCAGCAGCCGCAGGAATCGCTCTTGTAGACGGTTATGTCGGCGGCCTGAGCCACGGTCGGCAGGCCGTTCAGCAAGAAGCCCGCGCCGCCGAGGATGGCGACGCCGAAGGCGAGGGTGGCGATCTTCATCCTGTTCATGATCAGGCGGCCTCGGCCGGATAACCGGCGGCGTCCAGAGCCGTCACCAGAGCCTGACGGTCGGCCTGGGTCGTCACCTCGACGCGGCGGGTCTCGATGTCGGCGACGATCTGGGCCGAGGCGTCGACGGAGTGAATGGCCTTCTCGACGGAGGCGACGCAGCCCCCGCAGCGGATCTTGGGAATAGTCAGGGCGATCATGGGTTTACTCCTTGAGGAACAGGGGAAGCCGCAGCGGACGAACCCGCCAGGTCGGACAGGATGGGGCAGTCGGGGCGGTCGTCGCCGGCGCAGCAGCGAGACAGGTCGCGCAGGGCGTCGGCCATGGCCTGCATTTCCTTGATTCGGGCATCGAGGTCGGCGACGTGCTTTTCGGCCATGGCCTTCACCTCGCGGCTGGGCCGGTTGTGATCGCGCCACAGCGACAGCAGGCGAGCGATCTCCTCGACCGAAAAGCCCAGGCTGCGGGCGCGGCGGATGAAGCGCAGGTCGTTCAGATCGCGCTCGTTGAAGTCGCGATAGTTGCTCTCGGTCCGCTCGGACGGTCGGATCAGGCCGACGGATTCGTAGTAGCGGATCATCTTGGCGGTGACGCCGGTGGCTGCGGACGCCTTGCCGATGTTCATCGGGCGGCTCCTTCTATCTGGGGTTTGCCCATCTGGGATTTGAAGCCGCGCAGGCGCAGGGCGTTCAGCACCACGCTGACGCTGGACAGGGCCATGGCCCCCGCCGCCAGCATGGGCGACAGCATGTAGCCGAAGGCCGGATAGAGGACGCCCGCCGCGACCGGGATCAGCAGGACGTTGTAGCCGAAGGCCCAGGCCAGGTTCTGGCGGATATTGGTCATGGTGGCGCGCGACAGGCCGATGGCGCTGACGGCGCCGCGAAGGTCTCCGCCGGTCAGGACCACGTCGGCGCTTTCGATGGCCACGTCGGCGCCGCCGCCGACCGCAAGCCCGACATCGGCCGAGGCCAGCGCAGGCGCGTCATTGACCCCGTCGCCGACGAAGGCGACGCGGCGACCGCCGGCCTTCAGGGCGTTGATGGCGGCGACCTTGCCGTCGGGCATGACCTCGGCGTGGACCTCGTCGATGCCCAGCAGGCGGGCGACGGCGGCGGCGGTGCGGCGGTTGTCGCCGGTGATCATGGCCACCTTCAGCCCCAGGCCGTGCATGGCCTGAATGGCGGCGGCGGTGGTCGGCTTGATCGGGTCGGCCACGGCGATGACAGCGGCCAGTTGGCCGTCGATGGCGGCGTAGAGGGGCGTCTTGCCCTCGTCGCCGAGACGGGCGGCGTCGTTAGCGAAGACGGCGACGTCGTGGCCCAGTTCGGCCATGTAGCGGTCGGCGCCGACCTCGATGCGGCGGCCCGCGACGACGCCCGCTACGCCCTTGCCGGGCACGGAGGCGAAGTCTTCGGGGCGGGCCACGCTGAGGCCGCGCGCGGCGGCGGCCGCGACCAGGGCGCGGGCCAGGGGGTGTTCCGATTGACCCTCGACGGCGGCGACCAGGGCCAGGACGTCGTCTTCGGCAAAGCCCGCAGCCATGTTCAGGTCGGTCAGTTCGGGGCGGCCCGCCGTCAGCGTGCCGGTCTTGTCGAAGGCGATGACCTCGACCCCTTGCAGGGCCTGCAGGGCCTCGCCCTTGCGGAACAGGACGCCCAACTCGGCGGCGCGGCCCACGCCGACCATGATCGAGGTCGGCGTGGCCAGACCCATGGCGCAGGGGCAGGCGATGATCAGCACCGACACGGCGGCGACCAGGGCCATGCCCAGCGCCGGATCGGGCGCGAACAGATACCAGACGGCGAAGGTCAGGACGGCCACGCCCATGACGACCGGCACGAACCAGCCGGTGATGCGGTCGACCAGGGCCTGAATGGGCAGCTTGGCGCCCTGGGCCGTTTCGACCATGCGGACGATCTGGGCCAGCACCGTCTCGGCCCCGACCTGTTGCGCCTCGAAGCGGAAGGCGCCGGTGGTGTTCAGGGTGCCGCCGACGACCTTGGCCCCTGCGCTCTTTTCGACGGGAATGGGTTCGCCGGTCAGCATGGATTCGTCGAGGTAGGAGGAGCCCTCGGTCACCACGCCGTCGACGGGGACGCGCTCGCCTGGGCGGACGACGATGATGTCGCCGGCCTGGACGGTGTCGATCGACACGTCCTGTTCGACGCCGTCGCGCACGACGCGGGCGGTCTTGGCCTGCATCGACATCAGGCGACGGATGGCCTGGCTGGTCTGACCCTTGGCGCGGGCCTCGATCCAGCGTCCGACCAGGATCAGCGTGACGATGACGGCGGCGGCTTCGAAATAGACGTTGGCCGTGCCGGACGGCAGCAGGGCGGGGGCGAAGGTCGCCACGGTCGAGAAGGCCCAGGCCGCGCTGGCGCCCAGCACCACCAGGGAGTTCATGTCCGGCGCGCGGCGCAGCAGGGCGGGCACGCCCTTGCGGAAGAAGATCAGGCCGGGGACGAACAGGACAAACGTGGCCAGGACGAAGCTGACGAGCCTCCAGTTCTGCGTGCCGATGGTCTGTTCCAGCCAGTGGTGCATGCCCGGCACGAAGTGCGAGCCCATTTCCAGCACGAACAGGGGCAGGGTGGCGGCGCCCGCGATCAGGACGGCCCGGCCCAGGTTGCGGATTTCAGCGGCGCGCGCGGCCTGTTCACGGTCGGCGGCGTCGAGGCCGGTCTGTTCCGGCTGTTCCAGCACATAGCCGGCTTGCTGCACGGCGGCGGCCAGATCGCGGAAGGCGACGGCGCCCGAGAGGAAGCGGACGGTGGCGCGCTCGGTCGCCAGATTGACGCTGGCGCCCAGCACGCCGGGCACGGCGGCCAGGGCCTTTTCCACGCGACCGACGCAGCTGGCGCAGGTCATTTCGCGGACGGGATAGACGACTTCTTCTTCCATCGGCTCATAGCCGGCGGTGCGGATGGCGGCGGCGACCGCGGCGGGCGAGCCGCCGTCCAGCACCACATGGGCGCGTTCGGCGGCCAGGTTGACGCTGGCCTCGGTGACGCCGGGCACGGCGCGGACGGCCTTCTCGACCCGGCCAACACAGCTGGCGCAGGTCATGCCGAGGACCGGCAGATCAAGGACTTTCAGGGAGGCGTCGGACATCGGCGGAGCCTTTCGTCGTTATTCAGCCTGAACCTTCTAAACCTTCCCGTCATGGTAAGGTCAACGCCCCTTCTCGAGGGGGCGATCGGGTCGATGCGTAGAGGTTGGGAGAGCTGATTTCCTCAAGGAGAATCCCATGACCCTGTTTCGCCTTCTGCCTGCGGTGGCCGTCGCCACGACCCTGATGCTGCCCGGCGTCGCCGCCGCCCATGCGCGTCTGGTCAGCTCGACCCCGGTGGCCGGATCAAGCGTGGCCTCGCCGCGCGCCATCAGCCTGACCTTCAGCGAGAAGATGGCCCCGGCCTTCTCGACCTTCGAGGTCGTCAACGCCGCGGGCGTGAAGACCCCGGTGCGCACGACCGTCAGCGAGGACGGCAAGACCCTGAGCGCGCCCGTGGCCCGGCCGCTGGCGGCGGGCGCCTATGTGATCAACTGGCGGCTGGCCTCCAGCGACGGCCACCGCATGACGGGATCCGTTCCCTTCACCGTGCGCTGAGCATGGAGGCTTGGCTGATGGGGCTGCGCGCGGCCCAGTACGCGGCGGCCACCGTGGCAATGGGGTTGCCCGCCTTCATGCTCTACGGCGGCGGGGTCTTCGGAGGACAGCCGCCCGGTTGGGCGCGTCCGGCCCTGGGGTGGAGCGCTGCCATGCTGGCGCTGCTGGCGACGGCGGCTCTGGCCCTGCAGACCGGGCTGATGGCCGGGGCGCTGGATCAGGCGCTGAACCCGGAGGCTTTGGGCTTTGTCGTCGGCGGCACGTCGCTGGGCGCGGCCTATGTGGTGCGGATCGCGGCGGGGCTCTTGTTTCTGTTGGCCGTTCTGGCGCTGCGACCGGGACGCGGGCTGTGGTTGGTCGGTCTGTCCTTGGGTCTGGTCGTCGCGGCCAGCTTCGCCTGGACCGGCCACGGCGCGGCCACCGAGGGGCCGGGGCATGGCCTGCATCTGGCCTCGGACATCGCCCACGCCGTCGCCGCCCTGATCTGGCTGGGCGCCGTCTTCGCCTTCGTGGCCATGGCGACGCGGCGGATCGAGACGGATGTGGCGGCGAAGACTGAGCTGGCGAGGGCGCTGGGCGGCTTCGCCCAGGTCGGGACGCTCTGTGTCGCCGTCCTGCTGGTGACGGGCCTGATCAACAGCTTTTACCTGGTCGGGATCGAACGGGTCGTCAGCCTGAATGAGACGCCCTATGGCCGTCTGCTGGCGGTCAAGCTGGCGGCGTTCGCGGCCATGCTGGGGCTGGCGGCGCTGCACCGGTTCCGCTCGACCCCGGCTCTGGAGCGGGGGCAGGGCGGTCTGGCGGGGCTGAGGCTCAGCCTCGGCGCCGAGCTGGCCCTGGGTCTTCTGATCCTGGCCTTGATCGGGGCGATGGGGATGCTGGCGCCGCCGGCATCCCTCTAGGCTCACATCAGGCCTTCTGCGCCAGCTTGCGACGGGTGGCCTGATGCACCGTCCAGTCGCGCGCCAGCTTGATCCACAGCAGCATGAAGCCGCTGATCACCATGCTGAGCGTCAGGACGGTGATGATGATCAGGGTCGGATGGTTGAAGTTCTCGCCGTTCTTGAAGTCGAGAATGTGCAGCCGCCAGAAGAAGTCATAGAAGCGCCAGACGTCGGAGCGCCGGGTCACGACCTCGCCGGTCTCGGGCGACAGATAGAAGCTGGTGTGTTCGAAGTCGTTGAAGTCGACGCGCCACAGCGGGCCTTCGCGGCCCGTCTCGCGCGGAGCCTCGGCGAGGAGGGTAGCCTTTTCGGCGCGGGCCTCGCCGCGATAGACGGCTTGGGCCAGACGCAGGGCCTCGGCGCGGGGGAAGGCCGCAAAGGGCTTGCCGTCCAGCGCCGACAGCATGACCGGCTCGCCGCCCTCGGGCGTGAGGACCCAGGCTGGGCCGCGCGGGGTGGGGCGCAACTCGGCCTTGTCGATCGGGGCCGACAGGCCGGCGGCCACCGTCTGGACCGGGACCAGGGCGTCGATGGCGAAGGCGGGGTAGTCCGGCTTCTGGAAGCGATGTTCGCTGCGGACGGTCTCGATGGGGATGGCGGTCATCACCAGACCCCCGCCGACCCAGAACAGCACCTGCAGGCCGATGACGAGCGCGACCCACTTGTGGATCTGGGTGGATAGTCGAAGCAGTTTCACGGTGGTTTGCCCCCTCTTGCGCCTTTGTGGGGCGCGTCCCTGCATGATCCTACGCGCCGGTCGCGGTCATCCCTCGTGGCGGGCGTGATAGTCTTGGACGCTCTGTGGCGTCCTGTCGCAAGGGGCGTTGCGCCGGGCTGCGTAATAGCAGTGAAGCCCGCGTCGAAATCGTCAGGCGCGGGCCGGTACAAGAAGGATGATCCTCTCCATGTCGAGCATGGCTCTCGATCGCAGATCTCTGTTGCGCGGCGCGGCCGCGGGCGGCGGGCTGCTTGGTCTTTCGGGGCTGCTGCCCGCCTGGGCGCAAACCGGATCACCCGGCCTGCGCGCCGACCTGCCGACGCTGACGGGGCCGAACATCGACCTGACGGTGGGGCACTCCAACTTCACCGTCGGCGGGCGCACGGGCCACGCCTTCACCGTCAACGGCCTCTTGCCCGCGCCCCTGCTGCGCATGCGCGAGGGCCAGAACGTGCGCCTGTCGGTGACCAACACCCTGGACGAAGACACCTCGATCCACTGGCACGGCCTGCTGCTGCCCTTCCAGATGGACGGCGTTCCGGGCGTCAGCTTCCCCGGCATCAAGCCGCGCGAGACCTTCGTCTACGAGTTCCCGATCAAGCAGTCGGGCACCTACTGGTATCACAGCCACTCGGGCCTGCAGGAGGCCATGGGCCACTATGGCCCCATCGTCATCGACCCGGCGGGTGTCGATCCGGTCGGCTATGACCGCGAGCATGTTCTGGTCCTGTCGGACTGGAGCTTCCTGCATCCGCACGAAATCCTGGCCAAGCTGAAGAAGAGCCCCGGCTACTTCAACATGCAGAAGACGACGCTGGCGGGTCTGCTGGACGGCTCGGACGGCATGAATCTGGCCGAGCGCCGGATGTGGGGCGGGATGCGCATGGACCCGCGCGACATCCTCGACGTCAACGGCACCACCTATACCTATCTGGTCAACGGCCACGGCCCTGAAGAGAACTGGACCGGCCTGTTCCGGCCCGGCGAGCGGGTGCGCCTGCGCGTCATCAACGCCTCGGCCATGTCGATCTTCAACGTCCGCATCCCCGGTCTGGCCATGACCGTGGTCCAGGCCGACGGCGAGCACGTGCGTCCGGTCGAGGTCGACGAGTTCCAGATCTCGGTCGCCGAGACCTATGACGTCATCGTCCGCCCGACTGAGGACCGCGCCTACACCATCGTCTCGGAAGCCATCGACCGCTCGGGCATGGGCCGCGCCACCCTGGCCCCGCGTCTGGGCATGACGGCCGAGGTGCCGCCGCTGCGCAAGGTGCCGAACTTGACCATGAAGGACATGGGCATGGGCGGCATGGACCACGGCGCGATGGCCGGGATGGACCATTCGGCCCATGGTGCAGCGGGAGGCGCTGCAGCCGGAGCGGCCGCTGCCGCGCCGATGGATCACGGCGCCATGAGCATGCGCGATCCGAACAATGCCCCTGCTGACATGGCCGTCGGGGTCGGCGTGGACGCCATCGCGCCCGCGCCCGCCAACCGTCTCGGCGACCGCCCGCAGGGGCTTCAGGACGTTGATCACCGGGTGCTGGTCTATACCGACCTGCGCTCGCTGACGCCCAACACGGACACCCGCCCGCCGTCGCGTTCGATGGAAATCCACCTGACCGGCAATATGGAGCGGTTCATGTGGGGCTTTGACGGGCGCAAGTTCTCGGAGCTGGTCGAGCCGATCCGCTTCGAGCTGAACGAGCGGGTGCGCGTGACCCTGGTCAACGACACCATGATGGCCCACCCCATCCACCTGCACGGCCACTTCTTCGAACTGGTCAACGGCCACGACGGCTATCAGCCGCTGAAACACACGGTCAACGTGGCGCCGGGGGGCAAGGTCACCTTCGACCTGACCGCCAATGCGCCGGGCGACTGGGCCTTCCACTGCCACCTGCTGATGCACATGCATGCGGGGATGTTCAACGTCGTCACGGTTCGTCCGCTGGAAGGAGCCGCCCGATGAGCCGCGCCCTGTTCGCCGCTGTCGCGGTTCTGCCCCTGATGCTGGCCGCCGGCTCCGCCGTCGCTCAGAGCCATGGGGAGCATGGAGGCCACGGCGCCCACGCCGCGCCCGTGCGCCCGCCGCAAGCCCGTCCGAGGCCTGCGCCCAAGCCCAAGCCGCGCGTCGCCGCGCCTCGGCCTGCTGCGCCTGCGGCCCCGGCGGCGGCGGACCCGCACGCCGGCCACGACATGAACGGGATGCAGGCGGCTCCGGTCCAGACGCCCGCCGCCGATCCGCACGCGGGTCACAACATGGGCGCGGCCGCAGCTCCCACGACGGAACAACCGACGCCCAGGACCTGCGCCTGCCCCAATTGCGCGGGTCAGGAAGGCGCTCACGCCGGTCACGACATGAGCGACCGCGCTGGCCATGACATGGACTGCATGAAGAAGGCTGCGGCTGAGACGCCTGCTGCCGATCCCCATGCGGGCCATGACATGAGCGGCCATGCGGGGCACGCCGCCCAGCCGGCGCCGGTCGATCCTCATGCCGGTCATGCCATGAGCGCGGCTCCTGCGGCTGCGGCGGACCCGCACGCTGGCCATGACATGAGCGGGATGCAGAGGGCTCCGGCTCAGACGCCTGCCGCCGACCCGCACGCGGGTCACGACATGGCGCCGACCCAGACTGATCCCCGCGCCGGTCATGACATGTCGGCCATGACCGGCGGCGCGCCCAACATCCCGACCAGCGTGGACGCCGTCGGCGGCCGCATGGTCGAGACGCCGCCGCCCGCCGCCGCCCGGGCCGCGCCCGCCCATGCGGCGGACCTGCTGTTCGACCCGGCTGTGATGGCGGCGTCGCGCAAGCAACTGCTGGTCGAGAACGGCGACGTGCGCACGACCGCCGTACTGATCGACACGCTCGAGGCCAGCTTCGGCGACGGCGAGAAGAGCTACAGCTGGAACGCCCAGGGCTGGACTGGCGGCGACATCAACCGCTTCTGGTGGAAGACCGAGGGCGAAGGGGCCTTCGACGGCAAGCTGCACGACGCCGAGCTCCAGGCCCTCTACAGCCGCGCCGTCGCCCCCTTCTGGGACGTGCAGGCCGGCGTGCGTCAGGACTTCCGTCCCGACGGCGACGACACGACCCACCTGACCGTGGGCGTCCAGGGCGTCGCGCCCTACTGGTTCGAGATGAGCGCCGCCGCCTTCCTGTCGACCGAGGGCGATCTGACCGCCCGCGCCGAGGCCGAATACGACCAGCGCATCACCCAGAAGTGGATCCTCCAACCAGCGATCGAGGCGGCCTTCTCGGCGAGCGACATCCCTGAGCTGGAGATGGGTTCGGGTCTGACCTCGGTCACGGCGGGGCTGCGCCTGCGCTACGAAATCCGCAAGGAGTTCGCCCCCTATGTCGGGATTGAGTGGAGCCGCGCGTTCGGTGACACCGCCGACTACGCCAGGGCGCGGGGCGACGACGTGGACGCGACGCGCTTCGTCGTCGGGATCAAGGCCTGGTTCTGATGACGGACCAGCGCTGCGGCGGATCGGCGCGTGGATGATTCAGGGTCGTGCGAACCATTCGCGCCGTGTTATCTGAAGGTCATGGTCTCGGGTGGATTCAGGACGATGGTGTTGGGGGCGCTTCTGGCGCTCGTCGTCACCATGTTCGGTCTCGTGCCCGTCGCCGACGCCGCGGTTTGCGGTCCCGAACTGCCGCATGACGTCGTGGCGGCTGACGGGCTGATCGTCGAAGTCCATGACGCGGATGATGCGGGCGACCACGCCGGTCTGGATGGAGACGCGGCCTGCGCCCACGGCCATTGCCACCACGCCACCAATGCTCTGGCCCCGTTCGGGGGCGTGACCCCCGTGGCGTTTGGCGGGGCTAGTCTGCCGACGCCCGTGCCCGGCGACCTGATGATCTCGCGCGCGCCCAGCGGTCTGGAGCGCCCGCCCCGAAGCTGATCAGACGCCGCGCCGCCTGGCGCGTCTTCTTGTCAGTCATTCGGGATAGGAACCATGAATTCCCTGAAACGCCGGCTGCCGCTTGTCGCGGCCGGCTGCGTCCTGGCCGTCGCGGCCTGGGACGTCGGCCCTGCGCGGGCGGACCCCGCGCCGGCCTATGAGACCCTGCTGCAACGGATCGGTCAGACACCGGCGCGTCAGGAGGCCCAGGCCCTGCTGGAGGCCGCCGAGGCGCGCCTGCATCAGGCGGGCGTCCGACCGAACCCCGAACTGGCCGTGCGCGCCGACGGGGTGTTGGGCGGCAAGCCCTACGCGGGGTGGGGTGAGGCCGAGATCAGTCTCGACGTCACCCAGAACCTGGAACTGGGCGGGCGTCGCGGCGCGCGCATCGACGTGGCCCGCGCGGAAGCGGGGATCAGCGCCCTGCGCCGGGATTTGACGGACGCCGAGACGGTCGCGCGTCTGGCCCTGACCTATGCCGAGGCCGAGGCGGCCGAGCGTCGCTTCGCGCTGGCCGAGGAGGCCCTGGCCCTGGCCCTGGCCGATGCCCGCGCCGCCATGGCGCTGGTAGAGGAGGGACGCGAGCCTCTGTTGCGCGGCATCCAGGCGGAAACCGAAGCCGCCGCCGCGCGCATCTCCACGGAAGAGGCCCGCGCCGAGCGCGACGCAGCCTTTGCCCGATTGACCGCTGTGGCCATGCTGCCGACGCCGGTGACGTCGGTTGGCGACGGCCTGTTGGACCGGACCTCTCCGACCTTTCCAGACAGCGGCGAGACCTCGTTGACGGTGCGTGTGGCCGAGGCCGAGGCCGAAACCGCGGCGCGCCGGATCCGGCGCGAGCAGATCGAGGCGCGGCCCAATGTCAGCGCTTCGGTGGGGGTGACCCGCTATCAGGCCGAGGACGCCACGGCCCTGACGTTCGGCGTCTCCATGCCTCTGCCGCTGTTCGATCGCAATCGCGGCAATATCGACGCCGCGCGGGCTGAACACCGCGCCGCCGAGGCCCGCGTGACGGGCGCGCGAATGGCCGAGGCCGCCGAGCGCAGCGCGGCCCTGGCCCGGCTGCGGGTCTCGGCCAACCGGGTGGCGGTCGGCGACATGGGCGTGACCTCGGCCGAGGAAGCCTATCGCCTGTCGCGGCTTGGGTTCGAGGCGGGACGCATCTCCCAGCTTGAACTCCGTTCGACCCGCTCGGCCCTGATCGCGGCGCGCGACGCCGCCGTCGAGGCCCGTCTGGCGCGGGTGCGCGCCGAAGTTGATCTGGCGCGCCTGCAGGGCCGCGCCCCCTTTGAAGGAGGTCGCTGATGCGTCCGTTCATGAACAACCGCGCCCGGCTTCTGACGGGCGCGGCCGTCGTCGTCATCGCTGTCGGCGGGGCGGCCTTTCTGCTGACTCGCGACGGCGCGGAGCCAGCGCAGGCGGTCGCCGCCGAGGCTGAGGCCGAGGCGGCTGAAGCGCCCGAAGGCGTCGTCCAACTGACCGCCGAACAGATGCAGGCCTCGGGTATTTCGGTCGTCTCTGTCGAGCGCGGCGGCGGCGGCGAGGTGCGCCTGTCCGGGCGGGTCGAGCCGATGATCGACGCTCGCGCGGCGGTCGCGGCGCCGGTCGGCGGGCGCGTCGAGCGGGTGCTGGTCGCCCCCGGCCAAGCGGTGCGAGCCGGTCAGGTTCTGGCCGTGGTGGTCAGTGGCGACGCCGCCGTCATGCGCGCCGACGCCGACGCGGCCTCGGCCGCCGCCGACGCTGCCCGTAGCGCCTATCAGCGCGACAGCCGTCTGGCGGAACAGGGCGTGGTCGCGCGCCAGGACGTCGAGGCCGCCCACGCCCGCTATCTGGGGGCCGAGGCGGCGGGGCGCGCGGCTCGCGCGCGGGTCGCGGCCAGCGGCGCGCCGAACGCGGCGGGTCGGCTGAGCGTGACGACGCCGATCTCGGGCGTGGTGACCTCGGTTCAGGTCGGCCCGGGGGGCTTTGCGGCCCAGGGTGGCGTGGTGGCCGAGGTCTCGGACCCGACCCGCGTCGATCTGGTCTTCCACGCCCCGCCGCTGGCGGCGGTGCAGGCGCGGCTCGGCTCGACCATCAAGGTGCAGGGACCGGCCGGCGCGTTCGACGCGGTCGTTACTGGCGTGGCGGCGGGGGCGGGCGGCGACAGCGGCGCGACAGTCGTTCGCGCCCGTCCGACCCAGGGCCAGCCGCCGCCGGCCGGGGCGTCGGTCACGGGCGTTCTGACGACCACAGCGGCCCCGGGCGCTGTGACCGTGCCGACCGAAGCGGTGCAGACCGTGGAGGGGAGCGCCGTGGTGTTCGTCCAGACCAAGGACGGCTTCCGCGCCGCGCCGGTGCTGACCGGACGTCAGGCGGGGGGACGGACGGAGATCCTGCGCGGGCTGAACGGCGACGAACGGATCGCCGCCGCCGGGGCCTTCCTGCTGAAGGCCCAACTGGGCCTCGGCGACGCCGATCACGGTCACTAAGGGGCGTTCGATGTTCAAACTCATCATTGAGGCCTCGGTCCGCCATCGCTGGTTCGTGGTGTTGGCGGCGGCCCTGATCGCGGGTCTCGGCCTGTATAATCTGACCCGCCTGCCGATCGACGCGGTGCCGGACATCACCAACCGGCAGGTGCAAATCACCACCCTGGCGCCGGCCCTGTCGCCGGATCAGGTCGAGCGGCAGGTCACCTATCCACTGGAGACGGCGATGGCGGGCCTACCGGGGCTGGAAAGCACCCGCTCCCTGTCGCGCAACGGCTTCAGCCAGATCACCGTCGTCTTCACCGACCGCACCGACATCTATTTCGCCCGCCAGCAGGTGGTCGAGCGGATGCGGGGCGCGGCGGCGGACCTGCCCGAAGGCGTGGAGCCGGCCCTGGCCCCCATCACCACGGGTTTGGGCGAGGTGCTGATGTGGACGGTCGACTATGCGCCGTTCAATGCCCGCAAGGTCGCCAGGACAGGTCAGCCCGGATGGCAGGCCGACGGCGCCTATCTGACGCCCGAAGGTGAGCGTCTGGCGACCGCAAAGGAGCGCGCCACCTATCTGCGGACGGTGCAGGACTGGATCATCGCGCCGCAGATGCGGAACACGCCCGGCCTGGCCGGGATCGACGTCAACGGCGGCTATGTGAAGGAATATGCTGTGCGGCCCGACGTAGCGGCTTTGACCCGTTACGGTCTGTCCGTGACCGATCTGGCCCAGGCGCTGGAGCGGGCCAACGTCCAGTCCGGCGCCGGCTATGTCCAGCGCGCGGGCGAGGCCTTGGTGGTGCGCGTCGATGCACGGGCGAGCACGCTGCAGGATCTGGCCCAGGCGCCGGTCGTCAACCGGGCTGGGCTGACGGTGCGGGTCTCTGATGTGGCCACGGTCGAGATCGGCCAGGCGCCGCGTCTGGGCGGCGCCAGTCGAGACGGTCACGAGGCGGTTCTGGGCACCGCCCTGATGCTGGCTGGCGAGAACAGCCGCACAACGGCTCAGGCGGCGGCCCGGCAACTGGCCAGGGTCAACGACAGCCTGCCGCCCGACGTGTTGGCCGAGCCGGTTCTGGACCGCAGCGCCCTGGTAAATTCCACTATCGCCACCGTGGCCCGGAATCTGACCGAGGGGGCGATGCTGGTCATCGTCGTCCTCTTCCTGCTGTTGGGTAATTTCCGCGCGGCGGCGATCACGGCCCTGATGATCCCGCTGAGCTTCCTGTTCGCCGTCATCGGCATGAACCGGTTCGGCATCAGCGGAAACCTGATGAGCCTCGGCGCGCTCGACTTCGGCCTGATGGTCGACGGCGGCGTGGTGGTGATCGAAAACACCCTGCTGATGCTGAGCCGGAAGCGCGGTGCAATAGGGCGGGCCCTGGTCGTGCGTGAACGTCTCGACATCGCGGTTCGGGCGGCGCGTCAGATGGTCAAGCCGGCGGCCTTTGGCCAACTGATCATCCTGCTCGTCTTCACGCCGCTGCTGATGCTCGACGGGGTCGAGGGCAAGACCTTCGTGCCCATGGGGGCGACGGTCATGCTGGCCCTGATCGGGGCCTTCATTTTCTCCTTCACCTTCGTTCCAGCCATGACGGCCCTGTTGGTGCGTGAGCCGAAGCAGGTCCATCTGGACGCACACGGTCGGGTCGAGGAGCATGAGACGCGCCTTCTGCGCTTGGCTCGTCGCGGCGTCGAGCCCGCCATCCGCGCGGCGGCGACGCGGCCCAAGGTGGTGCTGGCGGCGGCCCTAGGGGCGCTGGTTCTGGGCGGGATTTCGTTCACGCTTCTGGGGCGCGAGTTTATTCCGACCCTGGACGAGGGCGACATCGCCATGCAGGCGTCGCGCGTCCCCTCGGCCTCGCTGGAGCAGTCGTTGCAGATGCAGATGGGGCTGGAGCGCGTCATCACCGCACTGCCGGAAGTCGAGACGGTGTTTTCACGCACGGGCACGGCCGAGGCGGCGGTCGACCCCATGCCGGTCAACATCTCGGACAGCGTCATCATCCTGAAGGACCGCAAGGCCTGGCCCGATCCGAAGCTGTCGAAAGAAGAGCTGATTGCGCGGATCGAAAAGGCGGCCAGCCAGCAGATCGGCAACAGCTTCGAGTTCAGCCAACCCATCGAGCTGCGCTTCAACGAACTGATCTCGGGCGTGCGCAGCGACCTGGCCGTCATGGTCTATGGCGAGGATTTCGAGGTCATGAAATCGGTCGCGGATCAGGTCGCGGACCGCCTGCGCCAGACGCCGGGCGCGGCCGATGTCAAGGTGGAGCAGGTGTCGGGCCTGCCGACCCTGACGGTCAGCGTGGATCGCTTCAACGCCGCCAACTACGGCCTGTCGGCGGCGGATGTCAGCGAGACGGTGTCCGCAGCGGTAGGCGGGGCCGAGGCCGGTCAGGTCTTCGAGGGCGACCGTCGTTTCGACGTGGTGGTGCGTCTGGCCGACGAGGGCCGCAATGATCCCGCCGCCTTGGAAGCTCTGCCGATGGTCGCGGCCAATGGGGTCATCGCGCCCCTGTCGACGGTGGCGCGTATCCAGACGGGCGAGGGGCCGAACCAGATCAGCCGCCACGACGGCAGTCGCCGCATCGTGGTCCAGGCCAATGTGCGCGGTCGCGATCTGGGCGGCTTCGTCGCCGAGGCCCAGGGTGCGATAGCGGACGTGCCGCTGCCGCCCGGCTATCGGCTGGAGTGGGGCGGTCAGTTCGAGAACCTGAAGCGAGCCGAGCAACGGCTGTCGCTGGTCCTGCCAGTGGTCTTCGTCCTGATCGGGGTCCTGCTGTTCATGGCTCTGGGCTCGTTCACTGAGGCGGGGTTGGTCTTCGCCTGCGTGCCTCTGGCCCTGGTCGGCGGGGCGCTGGCCCTGTTGTTGCGGGGGATGCCCTTCTCGGTCTCGGCGGCAGTCGGCTTCATCGCTGTTTCGGGGGTGGCGACGTTGAACGGTCTGGTGCTGATGCAGGCCATTCGTGAGCGGCTGGAGGCGGGGCTGGCCCCGTTCGAGGCGGCGGTCCAGGGGGCGTCCAGTCGGTTGCGGGCGGTGCTGACCACGGCGACCGTGGCCATCGTCGGCTTCCTGCCCATGGCCCTGGCGCACGGCGCGGGCGCCGAGGTGCAGAAGCCGCTGGCGACGGTGGTGATCGGCGGCCTGCTGACCGCCACGGCCCTGACGCTGCTGGTCCTGCCGACGTTCGCGGCGCGGACGGTGAAACGACGGGAGAGGGCGATCTAGCCGCCTCATTCGCGCTGCGGGAAGGTTTGCCCTATATAGCCGGCCTTCCCGCCGCCAATCCCCGCCGCTTGACTTCCCGAGTGATGACGCAACACCTGCCGCACAGACTGTCCGTCGCCCCGATGATGGACTGGACCGACCGCAACTGCCGGGCGTTTCACCGCGCCCTGAGCAGCCGGGCGCTGCTCTATACCGAGATGGTCACGGCCCCGGCGGTGATCCACGGCGACCGCGAGCGGCTGCTGGGCTTCGACGCGGTCGAGCATCCGGTGGCGCTGCAGCTGGGCGGTTCAGACCCGGTGCAACTGGCCGAGGCGGCGAAGATCGGCGAGGCCTACGGCTATGACGAGATCAACCTGAACGTCGGCTGCCCCTCGGACCGGGTGCAGTCGGGCAAGTTCGGCGCCTGCCTGATGCGCGAGCCGGAGCTGGTGGCCGACTGCATGGCGGCGATCAAGGGCGCGGTCAGCGTCCCCGCCACCGTCAAATGCCGCATCGGCGTCGACGATCAGGACCCGGAAGTCAGCCTGTTCGCCACGGTGGACGCCTCGGCGGCGGTGGGGATCACCAGCTTCATCGTTCATGCGCGCAAGGCCTGGCTGAAGGGCCTGTCGCCCAAGGAAAACCGCGACGTGCCGCCGCTGGACTATGATCTGGTGCGGCGCCTGAAGCGCGAGCGGCCGCATCTGACCATCTGCATCAACGGCGGGATCGGCGATCTGGATCAGGCCGAGGCGCATCTGGAAGACGCGGACGGCGTGCAGTTGGACGGTGTCATGCTGGGCCGCGCCGCCTATCACGAGCCGGCCCTGCTGGGGCAGGTGGATCGCCGCATCTTCGGCATGGATGTCGAGGACGTCGATCCCTTCGCCGCCATCGAGCGCTATCGTCCCTATATGGCCGGGCGGCTGGCCGAGGGCGCGCATCTGGCCAGCATGGCGCGGCATATGCTGGGCCTGATGCACGGTCGGGCCGGGGCGCGGGCCTTCCGCCGCATCCTGACCGTTGAAGGCGTGAAGGCCGGGGCCGGGCTGGAGGTTGTGGACCGCGCGGTCGAGGCCGTGCGCGAGGCCGAGGCGCGGCAGGCGCGGCTTGGCGAGAGCGAAGAAGCGGCCTGATCTCTACTTTCGTCACCCTCCGGCAAGTCGCGCAGCGGCGCTGACCGGGGGGGCAGCGGCGCCCGTGAGGGCGAAAGCTGCACGCGCGACGCCTGCTTTAAAGGTCGCCTTCGGCGCCGCTGGGTCCCCCGGTCGCCCTGCGGACGCCGGAGGATGACGAAAGGCGGGGTAGGTTGACGCCCTTTCCGGGATGACGCTGGCGAAGGCTGCGGCTATGCCCAGGCCATGAGCGCTCTGCCCCTGTCCGAACTGCTGATGATGTTCGCCGCCCTGATCGCGGCGGGCGCGGTGGCGGGCGTCATCGGCGGCCTGTTCGGAGTCGGCGGCGGGACGGTGCTGGTGCCGGCGCTGTTCTACGCCTTTTCGGTGCTGGGGGTGGGCGGAGAGAGCAATCTGCACGTCGCCATCGGCACCTCGCTGCTGACCATCGTCGCCACCTCGCTGCGGTCGTTGGCGACCCACCGGGCGCATGGGGCGGTGGACGAGCAGGTGTTGAAGACCTGGACGCCCTGGGTGGCGTTCGGCGGTCTGGTCGGCGCGGCGATCGCGGGCTTCACCTCGATGGAGGGGCTGGCCGTCGTCTATGGCGTATGCCTGTTGCTGATCGCCATGCAGATGGGGCTGCTGCCCGAGCATGTGACCCTGCGCAAGGACCTGCCGACCGGCTGGGGACGGCGCGGGGTGGGCACAGGCATCGGCCTGCTGTCGGCCATGATGGGCGTCGGCGGGGGCAGTTTCGGGGGCATGATGATGACCCTGTGCGGTCGGCCGATCCATCAGGCGGTGGCCACGGCCAGCGGCTTCGGTCTGGCCATCGGCGCCACGGCGGCCCTGGGTTTTGCCGCCTTTGGCTGGGACGCGCCGGGGCGTCCGCCGCTGTCGCTGGGTTACGTCAACGTCCCGGCGGCGGTGATCATGGGGCTGCTGACGGCCTTGACCGCGCCCTATGGCGCGCGGCTGGCGCACCGGCTGAACCGAAAGGTGCTGCGCAAGGCCTTCGCGGTCTACCTGCTGCTGACCGCCCTGTCGGTGGTGCTGAAGGCGCTTTGAGAAACGTCCATTTCGCCTACGTAAATTTCCGGGGTGCGACGATAAGGCTTTGGCGAACAGCGCGCGGTTAGGGAGAGGCTGTAGTCCTCCCCCCGAGCGTAGAAAATGCTGCAAAACCTGTCCGTTCCCAAGAAGCTGATGCTGTCCTTCGCCGCCGTGATCGCGGCCTGCGGGATGGCCACCATGGTGGTCCTGTGGGCCGTGACGGTGCTGCAACGCGCTGACGCCGCCAACGCCGCCTCCGCCGAAATGTTCAAGGCCTCGGACCTGGTGCTGGCCGCCGCGGTCGAGCAGCAGAACGCCATGCGCGCCTTTGTGGCGACGCGCGACGCTGACTTCATTCCCAAGTACGAGGAGCCGGGCAAGGTTCTGGTGTCGCGGCTGGCCGACCTGGCCGCCGCCGACGTCAACGCCGCCTATGGTCAGGAGCAGACGGCGCTGAAGGGCGCGGTCGACGCCTTCCACCAGAGCGCCGACGGCCTGATCGCCCTGGCCCGGGACCCCGCCACCCAGCCCCAGGCTATCGCCGGACTGGAAGCTGGCGCGCGCTTGTCGGACATTCGCGCCGCCATCGGCGCCATTCAGGAAAAGGAGGCGGTGGTCGCCGCTGCTAACGCCGAGGCCAAGGCCTTCGCCTACAAGGAAGCCTACTGGAGCTTCGCCATCGGCGGGGTCGTGGCGCTAATCATCGCGCTCGGCGCCATCGCCTGGCTGATCGGCGCGCTGAGCCGCCCGGTCGAAGCCATGACCCGCGCCATGGCCCGTTTGGCCTCGGGCGATCTGAACGTCGCCATTCCCGCCGTGGGTCGCCGCGACGAGATCGGCCACATGGCCGACGCCGTCCTGACCTTCAAGCAGAACGCCGAGGAGAAGGTGCGTCTGGAAGCCGAGGCCGAGGTCCAGCGCGCCGCCGCCGAACAGGCCCGCATTGCCCAGGCCGAGCGCGACGCAGAGGCGGCCCGCCAGCAGGCCCAGGTCGTGGACGGCATCGCCGCCGGTCTGGATCGTCTGTCCCACGGCCAACTGGCCTATCGCCTGAACACCGCCTTCGCGCCCGAGTATGAAAAGCTGCGCGCCGACTTCAACGCGGCGATGGCCCAACTGCAGAACACGATGCGCGTCATCGTCGATCGCTCCAGCGCCATCGGCGCCAGCGCCCATGAGATCAGCCAGGCCTCCGACGACCTGTCGCGCCGCACCGAGCAGCAGGCCGCCTCGCTGGAGGAAACCGCCGCCGCTCTGGAACAGATCACCGCCACCGTGGCCCGCTCGGCCGAGGGCGCCATCGAGGCCGGCGGCGTCGTCGACGGCGCCCGTCAGGAAGCGACCCAGGGCCAGGCCGTGGTCGGCCGCGCCATCGTCGCCATGGGCGAGATCGAGCAGTCCTCGAACGAGATCGGCAACATCATCGGCGTGATCGACGAGATCGCCTTCCAGACCAACCTGCTGGCCCTGAACGCGGGCGTCGAGGCGGCGCGCGCGGGCGAAGCCGGCCGCGGCTTCGCCGTGGTCGCTTCGGAAGTGCGGGCTCTGGCCCAGCGTTCGGCCGAGGCGGCGAAAGAGATCAAGACCCTGATCTCGGCCTCCAGCCGTCAGGTCGGCGAGGGCGTGTCTCTGGTCGGCGACACCGGCCATGCGCTGGAACGGATCGCCGAGCAGATCACGCGCCTGACCGCCATCGCCCGCGAGATTTCAGCCTCGTCGCAGGAGCAGTCCAGCGGCCTGCAACAGGTCAACATCGCTGTGGCCCAGATGGATCAGGTCACCCAGCAGAACGCGGCCATGGTCGAGGAATCCACCGCCGCCAGCCACTCGCTGGCGCAGGACGCGCGCGAGCTGGACCGGATGATGGGTCAGTTCTCGCTGGAGGACGCCGCCATGGACGCGCGCGGTCAGCAGCGGATGCTGGAGCGCGCGGTGGCCTGACAGCCTGGCGCGAGTGAAGATGAGGGCCTCTCCGGCGAACCGGAGAGGCCCTTTTCGCATCAGGCTGCCTGTTGCAGCACCAGGGCGTCGAGCGCCTGAACCAGATCGGCCAGAATATCGTCCTGATGCTCAAGCCCGACCGACAGGCGGATCAGGCCGTCGGTGATGCCGGCGGTGACGCGGGCGTCAGGCGTCATGGCGGCATGGGTCATGGTGGCGGGGTGGGCGATCAGGCTTTCGACGCCGCCCAGCGACTCGGCCAGGGTGAAGATGTCGAGGTTGTCGATCAGCTCGCGCACGGCGTCCGTGCCGCCGTTCAGCTCAAAGCTGAGCATGGCGCCCGGTCCCGACTGCTGGCGCGCCGCAAGCGCGTAACCGGGGTGGGACTTCAGGCCCGGATAGTGGACGGCCTTGACCGCAGGGTGCGCTTCCAGCGCGGCGGCGACCAGGCCCGTGGTGGTCTGCTGGCGCTCGATGCGGGTGAACAGGGTGCGTAAGCCCCGCAGGGTCTGATAGGCGTCGAACGGTGAGCCGGTGACGCCCAGGCAGTTGGCCCACCAGGCCAGCTCGGCATGATCCGCCGGATCCGCCGCGACCACGGCGCCGCCGACCACGTCGGAGTGACCGTTGATGTATTTCGTGGTCGAGTGAACGACGATGTCGGCGCCCAGCTCCAGAGGGCGTTGCAGGGCGGGCGACAGGAAGGTGTTGTCGGCCACCACCTTGGCCCCGACCGCATGGGCGCGACGACAGACGTCGGCCACATCCACCACGCGCAGCAAGGGGTTGGACGGGGTCTCGATCAGCACCAGCTTGCAGCCATCAGCCAGCGCCGCGTCGAGGGCCGCGCCGTCGTTCTGATCAATGAAGGCGACGCGGAAGTGGCCCTTCTTGGCCCGCGCCGTCAGCAGGCGGTGGGTGCCGCCGTAGCAGTCGTGCGGCGCGATCAGCAGCTCGCCGGGGTTGAGCAGGCTCAGCGGCAGATCGACCGCGGCCATGCCGGTGGCGGTGATGACGGCGCCGGCGCCGCCTTCCAGCTCGGCCAGGGTCTCGGCCAGGACGTCGCGGGTCGGGTTGCCCGAGCGCGAGTAGTCATACTTCCGCTTCTGGTCGAAGCCGGCGAAGGAATAGTTGGACGACAGATACAGCGGCGGCATGACCGCGCCGTGGGCCGTGTCCGTATCGACGCCCGAGCGGGCGGCGATGGTGCGGGGATCGGCGGGACGGGCGGCGCGGCTCATTGGTCGATGTCCTTCAGTACGGAAGTCAAAATGTCAGCGACCAGAACGTCTTCCTTGAGGAAGGCGTCGTGGCCGTAGAGGGAGGGATGCTGTTCGAAGCGCCAGAGGTTGGGCAGGCGCGCGGCCAGCTCCTTCATGTCGTCGATGGGGCAGAGGCGATCGGTGGTGAAGCCGATCAGGGTGACGGGGGCGGTGATGGCCTCGGGCTCGACCCGGTGGCGGTCGATGGAGTCCGATAGGCTCAGCCAGCGCGACGGCGTGGTGCGGTCGCGATAGGCCCGGCCGCGCGCCGTCAGATAATCGCAGACGGGATAGGCTTGCCCTGCGTGGCTGGGGGCCTCGGAATCGAAGCGCTCGCCGAACTCGTCGGGGGTGCGATAGGTGGTCATGGCCAGCTCGCGGGCCAGGCCGACGGCCTGATCCACGCGGCCGGTCTCAAGGCCCAGTTGCAGGATGCGGCGCTGGATGCCGCGCCAGGCCGTGGCCAGCGGGTGAGGGCGGTGGGCGGCGGACACCACCACCAGTTGCTCGGCCCAGTCGGGGAAGAGTTCGCCGAAGGCCAGGGCGATCATGCCGCCGTAGGAGCAGCCGATGAAGGCCGCGACCTTGTCCACGCCGAGGTGGTCCAGCAGCAGGGCCAGCAGCCGCGCCTGATCCTGGGTGGTGATGGTCAGCGGGGTTTTCGGATCCTTCACGCCGTCGCCGAATTCCGGCGCGAAATCGAAGGCCAGGACGCGGAAGCGGGTCAGGTCGATGGGGGCGCGAACGCCCACGGCGCCCGACCACCAGCCCAGGCCCTTGGTCTCGGTGCGGTGGACGTAGCGGTCGGCGGAGATGCCGCCAGCCACGACGATCAGGGGGGCGCCGGCCTTGCCGTGCAGACGACCGACGACCTGCTTCTGGTTCAGGGTTCCGCCAAAATCCAGCGGGAAGCCATCGGGGATGGGGACGAAGACGTCATGGGCGCCGTCGCGCGACAGTAGCTCGGACGGACGGCGTGCGGACGCGGGCCGACAGGCGGGGTCTTCGACGGCTTCGACAGGTTCGATCAGGGCCAGGGTCATGGGTCTCGGTCACTCAGCAAAACGGCTCGCCAAGGAACCCATGCAGTGACAGACCGTGGAACTTCGCCTCGTCGATGCTCCACCCATCTCTCGCGGCCCCCGAGACAAGCTCGGGAACCCCGCAGGAGTTGGCACCGTTTCGGGCGGAACCCGATGGTTGCCCCGGCGTCAAAGGGCCTAATCCCTCAGCCGGTCTTGATGAGTGACCTTACGTTGCGGTTGCGAAGGGCGCCGGTCAAGCGGAAAATTTCACCTCATTTGCGGCGATGGTGGTCGAAAGTCGGTGAAAACGCGCTTTTGGTGTTGTCATGAGAAAAATTTATCCTTTCCGGGGTTGACGCGGTGCGGGGTCGTGCACCACCCTTGAGGCAAGATTTTCAACCGGACGCCGCCTGTGCTTCACCGCCTCGCCAGCATGCAGATGACCGCGATCGCCGCTTCGGCGACGGGTCTCTTTGCGTCCATGATTACGACCACCGGTACCACCACCATGCCCTTGCGGGCGGGGACCGGATGATGCGCGCCGCCTAGGCGAGAAACGCAAAAACCGAACACCCCGCCCGGACCTCCGGGCGGGTTTTTTTATGGCCCGAGCCCACGCCGACCTTCCCCAGACCCCGCCTTCAGGATCACCCCGATGCCCGCCTCCGCCCTCGCTCTCGTCGCCGATAAACAGAAACTGCAAGCGGCGCCCGACGCCGAAGTCGTGGTGCTGAAGTTCGGCTCCTCCGTCCTGCGCAACGCCGCCGAAGCCCCCGCCGTGGCCTCGGAAATCTACGGCCATGTCCGCGCGGGCCGCAAAGTGGTGGCGGTGGTTTCGGCCCTTTCGGGTCACACGGACCGGCTGCTGGCCGACGCCCGCGCCCTGGGTCTGGATCACGAGAACGAACTGCTGCCCGCCTATGTGGTGCTGGGCGAGGAAAAGGCGGCGGCCCTGGTCGCCATCGCCTGCGACCGGGTGGGGCTGGACGCGGTGGGTCTGTCGGTGCGGGAACTGGGTATCGTGGTCGAGGGGCCGGCGCAGCACGCCCGCCCCGTCAGCCTGAAGGGCGACCGGCTGGCGCAGGCCCTGGCCGAGCATGAGGTGGTGGTGGTCCCCGGTTTCGGCGGCGTACGCTCCAACGGCCGGGTGGCCCTGCTGGGACGCGGCGGGTCGGACCTGACGGCGGTGGTTCTGGCGGCCGAACTGGGTCTGGACCGGGTGCGCCTGGTGAAGGATGTGGACGGTCTCTATGACCGCGATCCAGCCTCGGAAACGGGCACGCCGCTGCGCTATCGCCGCGCCAGCTGGGAGACGGCGCGCCAGTTGGGCGGGGCCCTGGTTCAGCATGACGCCATCGATCTGGGCATGCAGCACGGGGTCGAGATCGAGGTCGCCGCCCTGGGCCGCGCCGAGGGGACGGTGGTCGGCGAGCGCGGCGCCCCTCCTGGCCCGGTCCAGCCGAACGCCCCGCTGCGCGTGGCCCTGGCCGGTTGCGGCGTCGTCGGCGGCGGGCTGCTGAACCGTCTGCTGCCCGACAAACGCTATGAGGTGGTCGGGGTTCTGGTCCGCAACCCGGGCAAGGCGCGCGATGTGTCCGCCCCCGCCGACCTGTTCACCAGCGACGTCGAGGGCCTGCTGGCCAAGAAGCCTGACCTGCTGCTGGAGGCCCTGTCGGAAGGCGAGGCCGGTCACGCCCTGATCCGCCGCGCGCTGGAGGCCGGCTGCGACGTGGTCAGCGCCAACAAGCAGGCCGTGGCTCGCGATCCGGCAGGCCTTCAGGCTCTGGCCGCCGCCAACGGCTGTCGCGTCGCCTGGTCGGCCTCGGTCGGCGGCGGGGCGCCGATGATCGAGACCCTGCGCGCCGCCCGCGCCGCCGGCCCCGTCGCTGGCTTCGAGGCGGTGCTGAACGGCACGGTCAACTTCATGCTGCAACGTCTGGGCGAGGGCGCGGCCTTCGCCGACGCCCTGTCCGACGCCCGCGTGGCGGGCTTCGCTGAGGAAGACCCGTCGTCGGATCTGGAGGGTCACGACGCCGCCGCCAAGGTCAAGCTGCTGTCCTTCGAGGCCTTTGGTCACGCCCCCGCCGACCTGCCGCGCGACGAGCTGTCGGCGGAAACGCCGCTGGGCGACCGGCCCGTGCGCCAGATCGGCGCCTGTCACGACCGCGACGGTCGTCTGGACGCCTCGGTCCGGCTTGACGGCGATCTGAAAGACGCGCTCTTCCAGTCGCTGAACGGAGAGAGAAACGCCTTGAAAGTCTATGGACAGGACGGTCGCGTCTGGACGTGCAAGGGGCGCGGCGCCGGGCGCTGGGCCACGACCGAGAGCGTGCTGGCCGATGTGGCCGACGTGGTGCGCGCCCGTCGCGCGGCGGCGGAGCTAGTCTAGATATGGCTGTCTTCACGCCCGTCACGCCGGATCAGGCCGCTGACTATCTCATGCGTTACCCCCTGGGCGATCTGGTCGCGCTGACGCCGATCGCCGAGGGGGTCGAGAACACTAACTACAAGCTGGAAACCACGTCCGGCGCCTATGTCCTGACCCTGTTCGAGGGACGGACGGACGCGGCGTCTCTGCCCTTCTGCCTGGGCCTGACCCGGCATCTGTCGGCGCGCGGCTTCCCCACGCCGTCGCCGGTGGCGGATCATCAGGGCGAGATCATCGGTCATCTGAACGGCCGCGCCGCCGCCATCCTGAACTGGGCGCCGGGCGCCTGGAAGCGTCAGCCATCGGACAAGGAGCAGTATCGCGCCGGACAGGTGCTGGCCCTGCTGCACCTCGACGCCGCCGACTTCGCACTGGAGCGGAAAAACCCGGTCGGGCCCGAGGCCTGGGCGGCGCTGGCCGCGCGCTGCGATGCGCCCGCGAAAGGCGTCGACCGCAAGATGCTGGATCAGATCAAGGCCCTGCTGCCGCGTCTGGCCGAGCCGTGGAGCGACCCGGCCCTGCCGCGCGGACCGATCCACGCCGACTACTTCCCCGACAACGTCCTGTTCGCGACCAACGAGCACGGGAAGTGCGACGTCGGCGGGGTGATCGACTTCTACTTCGGCTGCACCGACGTCCTGGCCTATGACCTGGCCATTGCGCTGAGCGCCTGGGGCTTTGACGCTGAGGGCCGGCCCATGCACTCGGCCCTGCGCGCCTTCCAGAAGGGCTATGAATCCGTGCGTCCCCTGACGCCCGCCGAGGCTGCAGCGCTTCCCGGACTGGGCGCGGCGGCGGCGGTGCGCTTCACCCTTACCCGCCTGCACGACCGCCTGTTCCACGACCCCGCCAACCTGGTCACGCCGAAGGACCCGGCGCCCTTCTTCCGGCGGCTGGACTACTGGAAGGCGGCGGAAGTGGCTTGAGGACATCCTCTTCGCCGTAAACGGGGCGGCCGCCAGCCGCCCCGTTCCGTTCCTCACGTCACCAGTCGAGGGGCTCGTAAGGACCGCTGGGCGTGCAAACCCACATCGGAGTCTTGACCTCATAGCCGGTGGGCAACTGAGGCGTCGTGATCCAGACCATGCTTCCTGACTGGGTGCAGTCGTCTGATCCGCTGCCGATCAGATTGGTCAAGGCGGCGTCGGAGTAGACCTCTCTCTGGTAGGCGATCGGGTAGCAGGCGCTGTGGCCCATGCAGTAGATTCCCTCTCCAGGGTAGTACTGCTGCAATGTAGGCATCGGCGCGGCGGCGCCGACCATCGTCGAGATCGTCAGGCTCGCTGCGGCGACGCCCATTATCTTCCAAGACATGAAACCCTCCCAAATAGCCAAGTTTGGCAATCGCAGGTTGTCGTTGTCTGGGGCTTGATTCTAAATAACAATGTTGTGAATTGTATCGTGAAGTGCTCGGAATGTCCCGCCGGCCCGTGTGCTGGCGACGCAAGTCGGCTCAGTGCAGCGCGAGTGGACGAGCGCATTGAGAGGACTGCTGTCGCGGTGTCTCACGAACGGGATATTGCGCCCCATCCGTCTCAGGAATGAGAAATTGATTTGGATACCGTCGTTGTCTCGGTCATTCAGGCGCCCATGGAGCCGATCAACATGGACACGACCGGGGGGCAGCTTCACTGCGAGCAGCCGATCCCCCGCGTCCATCATGTGCGACTGCCCGGCGAGCGGATGGTCGATCTGATGCGTCGCGCCGCCCATTCGGTGGCCTTCGCCTTCTATATGGATCCCGAGCTGACCGCGGCCCAGACCGATTTCGACTATTCGGCCGAAACGGCGGTGCTGCTTGACGGCGTCATTTCCCGCTCGGTGCTTCGCGGGGCGGTGACCCTGGTGCGCGACGCCGAGCGCGTAGCCGCCACGGGCGCCGATCAGCTCTTCATCATCCTGGTCGAGGCGGGCACGGTCGATGTGCAGCCGACGCGCTCAGGGCGACGTCTGCGCGAAGGCGACATCCTGATCGTCGACCTGAAGAAGGCCGCCACCGTGGTCAACACCGACTATACGGCGATGATGGTGGTCATCTCGCGCAGCCTGCTGCCCAAGGCCGCGCGCGGTCTGGACCTGCACTGCACCGAGATCCGCGCCGACCACCCGCTGGCTCGCGTGATCACCAGCACCACCCATCGTCTGTGGGAAGATTCCCGACGCATGACCCCTGCCCAGGGTTCGGTCGTCTTTCAGGGCGTGATCGAGATGCTGGGTCTGGCGTTGACGGACACTACCCGCGCCCGGGGCGAAGAGATGTCCCTGCGAGCCGGTGCCGAGGCCATCGTCGATGAGCATCTCAAGAGCCCTGGCCTGACGCCCGCCTCGATCGCGGAGCGGCTGGGGGTGTCGCGCGCCACCCTCTATCGCACCTTTGCGCCCTATGGCGGGGTCGCACGCTTCATCGACGAGCGGCGGCTGCAACGGGCCTGGATTCTGGTGTCGTCGCCGGTCGGCCCGCCGATCGCCGAGATCGCCAGCCTGTGCGGCTACGCCAGCAAGGCGCGTCTCACCCGCGCCTTCGTCAACCGCCTCAATGCGACGCCGGACGCCGTCCGCGCCGCGACGGGGGAGGCGCGGGACCGGCTGAACGAGCGCGCCGCGCTGGAGATCATGGACAGCTGGGATCGACGCTCCGGGCGGGCCACGGCGACGCCGGAGCCTGCCGTCGAGGGACGGTATCGCCCGGCGCCTCAGCCGCTCGACAGCGGAGCGTTCGCCGCGCATCCGTGATGACAGCCAGGGGCGGCTTCCAGCGCTTGGGCGAGAGGCCGCTTTCGACCCATAGCGGACGCTCATCGTGACGGGTTGGCGGCCTTCGTTATCCAGCCATAGGTGGCGTCGAAAACGTCGGCTTGCCGGGCGAACTCTGCCGCTGCATTCTGCAGCCCAGTGCTTCCAGCGGAGTGGACGTGGCGACGAACCTTCGAAATCGGCTCATCATTCAGTTTGAAGTGTCAGAAGGGGATTCCTACGACGACCTCATAGCGGTCGAAGACACGTTGATTCAGGCGTTTTCTCAGAATAACTACGGCGCCGTGGACGGTCACGACTTCGGGCAAGGTCGTTTCAACATCTTCGTCTATCCGCGTAGCTCTTGGGGACCTGTCATCGAACGCGTGCAGGCGTTCCTCAAGCTCAAGGGATGGCTTTCCCGAGCCGTGATTGCCAAGGAACTGAAATCCGGCGCTCGCCAGGTGATTTGGCCACAGGAACACTCGGCACCCTTCGACCTCTGAATCTCTACCGACGAACGTCCGCTTCCCACCCATAGGATGTCGCCGCCTAGGTCTGCTTCCAGCTCTCCATGCAACGATCTCGCCGCGCGGGATTTTGAGGCAGGGGGCCGGCGAGGAGATTTGGGATGGCGGCGCGCGCGGATGGATGGCCAGAGCTGTCAGCGGCGAGGCTGTGGCCGACGATGGAGACCTTGCAGTTGTGGGCGCAGATTGTCGGCAAGACGCGGCTGTCGCAGACGCCCTGGCTGAACCACGGCTGGCACGTGACTCTGCGGGTCTCGGCGCGGGGGCTGACGACCGGACTGATCCCGCACGGGGCGGTCGGGTTTTCGATGGAGTTCGACTTTATCGCCGGGGCCTTGATCATCCGCGTCAGCGACGGGGGCGAACGCCGGGTCGTGCTGAAATCCGGGACGGTGGCCGATTTCTACGCCGAGGTGCAGGACGCCCTGAGTGCGCTGGGCGTGGCCTGCCGCATCGACCTGACCCCCGATGAAATGGCCGAGGCGACGCCCTTTCCGCTGGACGAGCGGTTTCGTCAGTATGACCCCGAGGTCGCGCGCGACTACTGGCGGGCGCTGGTGCAGGTCGACCGGGTGTTCAACCTCTACCGCACCGGGTTTCTGGGCAAGTGCAGCCCCGTCCACCTGTTCTGGGGCGCCTTCGATCTGGCGGTGACGCGGTTCTCGGGGCGACCGGCGCCCCTGCATCCGGGCGGGGTGCCGCACCTGCCCGACGCGGTGACGCGCGAGGCCTATTCGCACGAGGTGTCCAGCGCGGGCTTTTGGCCCGGCGATTCGGGGCGCGAACCAGCCTTCTACGCCTACGCCTATCCCGCGCCGCCGGGGTTCGAGGCGGCGACGGTCGCGCCCGCCGCGGCGCATTGGGACGCCGGGCTGGGCGAGTTCGTCCTGCCCTATGCGGCGGTGCGGGCCGAGGCTGATCCCGACGCCGCCCTCTGCGCCTTTCTGGAGTCCACCTATGAGGCCGCCGCCGATCTGGCGGCCTGGGATCGCGCGGCGCTGGAGTGTCCGCGCGGCACGCCGCGCCACCCGCGTCGGGTAGGTTAGGCCGTAAAACCCTTCACCGCCGCCAGCGCGGCTTCCGCCGTATTGTCGATGATGGTCAGGCGCTCGGGCTGGTCGCCCAGGGCGCGGATGACGGGGGCGGCTTCCGGCTCGAAGCCCAGCACGTCCGAGACGAAGGCGCCGAACTTGGACGGGTGGGCGGTCGACAGGGCGACGACCGGGCCGTCAGCGCGGTCCAGTCGGCGCGCGGCGGCCAGGGCCACGGCGGTGTGCGGGCAGACGACGCGGCCCCAGGCGGCGTGGGCGTGGGCGATCTCGGCCTTGGTGGCGGCCTCGTCGATGGAGACGCCGGACACCTCGGCGCGCAGGGCGGCCAGCAGGTCGGGCGACAGGGTGACAGACCCCTCGCGGGCGAAGGTTTCGAAGACGGCGCGGGTGGCGTCGGCGTCGCGGCCCGCGGCCTCATAGACCAGACGCTCGAAGTTCGACGGCGCCTGGACATCCATCGACACGCTGCCGCTCTCGACGGCGGGGCGGCGGGCATAGACGCCCTCGTTGAGGGCGCGGGCCAGGGCGTCGTTCTGGTTGACGGCGGCGACGAAGCCCTTGACCGGCAGGCCCATGTTCTTCGCGGCGATGCCGGCGAAAGCATCTCCGAAATTGCCGGTAGGGACGACGAAGGTCGCCGCCTGACCCAGCTGGGCCGTGGCCGAGACATAGTAGGGGATCTGCCCCGCCAGACGGCCCCAGTTGATCGAGTTGACCGACGACAGGCGGCGACCGTCGCGCAAGGATTCCTCGGCCAGCAGGCCCTTCACCAGACGCTGGCAGTCGTCGAAATCGCCGCGCACCGCCAGGTTCAGGACGTTGTCGGCCTGCACCGTCGTCATCTGCTTGCGCTGCACGGGCGAGACGCGGTCCAGCGGGTGCAGCACCACCAGGTTGATGCGCTCGGCGCCCGCGAAGGCGCGCACGGCGGCGGCGCCGGTGTCGCCGCTGGTGGCGGTCAGCAGGGTCAACTTCTGGCCGGTCGCGGCCAGGGCCTCGTCCGACAGGGCGGCGACCAGCTGCATCGCCAGATCCTTGAAGGCGGCGGTCGGGCCGTGGAACAGCTCCAGCACGAACAGGCCCGGCTCCAATTCGACCAGAGGCGTCACCGCCGGATGGTCGAAGCCCTTGGTCAGCCGCTCCAGCGCGCGGTCCAGCGCCCCGGCGGGCAGGGCGTCGCCGATGAAGGGGGAAATCGCCTCTCTGGCCATCTCGGCATAGGTCCGGCCCGGCCGCGCCGCGTCGGCGGGCAGGGTCGGCCAGGTCTGCGGCATGTAGAGGCCGCCGTCGGGCGCGATGCCGCGCAGCAGGGCGTCGGCGAAATTGGTCGGGGCGGCGTCGCCGCGCGTCGAAAGATAGCGGTCGGGGGAGGTGCTCATGACGGGTCGTTTCTAGCCGCCGTGCGACGCTTCGTCATGATTATTTTGCGTCTGCGAAGGCGATTTCGCGATTTTGCGCAACAAGATGGCGGGAAAGGGCGTGCGGCGACGGCGGGGCTGGCGCATCGCCGCCGTCCGGTCCATGTCAGGGGCGATGAGACGTCGTTCCTTCCTGATCCGCGCGGGCGCCGCCGCGGCCGCTATCGGCGGCGGGTTGTGGCTGAAGGATCATGTCATCTGGCGTCGGCCTGGGCTGATCTTCCCCGAGGGCGGGACCAGCGGCTGGTCTCCCTTCGTCGTCCATGACGCGACCACGCCGACCGTGCGAGTGCGGATCGCCGGGCGTGAGGTCACGGCTCTGATCGACAGCGGGGCCCAGTATTCGGTGATCGACCGAGCCCTGGTCGAGGCCCTGGGCCTGACGACCTTCTTCGACATGCCTCTGGTGGCTTACGGGGTCGGGGGACAGCCGCAGGTCGGGCGCGGGGTGACGCTGGACGTGACGATCGGCTCGCTGGCGGTGACGGGTCTGCGTACAGCCATCCTCGATCTGGGGCCGTTGGCGGATGAGGCGGGCCTGGGGGCGCCGCTGGTGCTGGGGCAGGATCTGCTGAGCGAGGCGGTGCTGGATCTGGACCTGAAGCGACGTCGCGCGCGATTTGTCGATCCAGACGGCTTTGTCGTTTCGTCCGTCCTGCGTCCGGTTCCGGTCAAGCCAAGCGGCACGGCCCTGACCGCCGAGGTGACGGTCGAGGGTGCGGTGATTAGCGCCGTCATCGACACCGGCTTTTCGTCGTTGATCGCCCTCAGTCAGGGCGCCGCCGAGGCGGCGGGTCTGCTGGACGGTCGGCCTGAGACGGCCGGGGCCAGCATTGTTCTTGGCGGGATGGCGAAGGCGCGGGTGATCGAGGCGCGGACCGTGACTTTCGGCGACGACTTGTGGCGGTCGGTGCGGACGCCCGTTTTCGCTGACTCGCCTCTGCCCAACTATCCCGACGCCCTGCTGGGCATGGCCGCCTTTGAGGATCGCGAGGTGACCTTGGATCTGGGGCGAGGGCGCCTGCACGTCTCGCCGATGATGGATCTGACGGTGGGTTAGGGCGCAGGATTTGTTACAAAGGCGGGCTTTGCCGTTCGAAGGATCGGCGCTAGGCCTTCTGCATGACCGATGCGCTCATGAGCGCGCCCGTCGCGGCGCCCCAACGGCTTGAGAGCCTTGACCTGCTGCGGGGCTTCGCTCTGTGCGGCATCCTGCTGGTCAACATCATATCCATGGGCGGCATCTGGGAAGCCTATGTGCCTATGTCGACGCCCAATCTGGAAAACCCGGACTGGTCGGCCTGGCTGGTGCAGCACGTTTTCCTGCAGGGCTCGATGCGGGGGCTGTTCACCCTGTTGTTCGGCGCCGGGATGCTGCTGATCACCCTGCGTGGCGGCAGCGGCAAGGGCACGATCGAGGCGGCGGACGTCTACTTCCGACGCTGCATCGCCCTGCTGGTGCTGGGCGTGGGCAATGTCACCATCCTGCTGTTTCCGGGCGATATCCTTTACGTTTATGGGCTGTCGGGCTTCTTCCTGTTCGCCTTCCGGGCGGCCAGACCGCGCGCCCTGATCCTGACCTCGGTCCTGTTGATCGCCCTTCTGACCGGGTTCCAGGGCGCGAGCGCCTACAAGCGGGCTGTCGAGGCGCGCGAGGGCCGGGCCGTAGCTGAAAGCCATCTGCCCGCCGAACGGCTGAACTCGAAACAACGCGAGGCTCTGGACGCCTATCAGGCGGCGGTGGCGGCGCGTCAGCCGACACGTGAAGCCCGCGCCGAGCAGACGGAACAGCGCACCGGCGGGCCGGTCAGTCTGCTGAAGTGGAGCGTCCACACCTGGGTCGATTACGCCGCCTCCAGCTACACCATCATACTGGTGATGGAATGCGTGGCCTTCATGTTGCTGGGCATGGCCCTGTTCAAGCTGGGCGTGCTGACGGGCGAGCAGTCATTGCGATTCTACCTGTTGCTGATGGCGGCGGGCTATGCGGTCGGGCTGAGCATCAACGGCGCCCAGGCGGTCGCCTTTTGGCGCAATGATTTCTCGCCCGAGCTATGGTTGAGCCGCGCCACCTATGAGGTCGGGCGCCTGGGCGTGACCCTGGGCCACGTGGGGCTGATCCTGACCCTGTGGAAGCTGAACGCTTTCGGCTTCGTCGGCACGGGGCTGAAGGCCATGGGACGGATGGCGCTGAGCAATTATCTGGCCCAGTCAGCGATCACGTCGCTGCTCTTCTACGGCCTGGACCTGTGGGGGCGGTTCGACTGGTGGACGCTGTGGGGCATCGCCGCGATCATCTGGGTGGCGCTGGCGATCGGCAGCCTGTTGTGGCTGCGCGTCTTCGCCTTCGGGCCGATGGAGTGGGCGCTGCGGCTGGTGGCCTATGGCAAGGTGCCGGCGGTCCGCCGCGCCCGCCTCGTCACAGCCCCTTGAAGGTGTCGCAGGCCGCAGGATCGCCGGTCTGATAGCCGCGTTGCAGCCATTCGACCCGTTGCGCCGAGGAGCCGTGGGTGAAGCTTTCGGGCGAGACGCGACCGCCGCCGCGACGTTGCAGGGTGTCGTCGCCGATGGCTTGGGCGGTCTTCATGCCTTCTTCGAGGTCGCCGGGCTCCAGCGCCACCTGACCGCCGGAGACGGCGGCGGCGTTCCTGGCCCAGACGCCAGCGTAGCAGTCGGCCTGAAGCTCCAGCGCGACCGAATACTTGTTGCCCTCGGCCTGTGAGCGCGCCGCCTGCTGGGCGCGCTGCACCTGCTCGCTTGCGCCGGTCAGGGTCTGGACGTGGTGGCCGAACTCGTGGGCGATGACATAGGCCTTGGCGAAGTCGGCGCCTGAGGCCCCCAGCTTGGTCTCCATCTCGCGCCAGAAGCCGAGGTCCAGATAGACCTTCTGATCGGCGGGGCAGTAGAAGGGGCCCATGGCTGACTGGCCGAAGCCACAGCCCGTCTGGGTGCCCTGCTCATAGAGGACCGTCGTCGGCGGGGTGTAGCCGCGCAGCTTGGTCTTCCAGACGTCGTTGATGTTGGAGCCGATGACCTCGACGAACTGGCCGGCCTGATCCTCGGGCGAGCCCATCTTTCCGGCCTGCTCGGTCTGGCTGGCGCCGCCGAATTGGCTGGCGACCTGCTGGGTGGTGTTGGGGTCGATGCCGAAGACGAAGTAGCCGATGGCCGCCAGCACCAGAACGCCGATGCCGCCGCCGGCCACAGCGCCGCCGCCCATGCCGCGCCGGTCCTCGATGCCGCCGCCGCGCCGTCCGCCCTGCCAACGCATGATGTCGTCTCCGCCCTGAAGTCTCGCCCGAAGCTAGGCGAAAACGCGGGGGGCAGGGAAGGGATGCAATTGTAACGAAGGCTCAGTGCGGGCGGCGGTCCAGCCAGGCGTCGATCTCGGTGACGCCGCGCACCATCTGGTCGCGGCGTGCGTCCTGCGCCTCGCGCGCCTGCCGCTCCTGTTCCAGCGTGCGCGGGGCATAGGCGGTTTGCGGCGGCAGGGGCGGCGTCGGCTGGCGCGCAGCCTCAAGCTGCTGGATCGTCAGCCGGGTTTGCAGCCGCTGCTGCTGGGCCAAGGCCTCGCGCTCGGCGGCCTGATTGCGCAGGCGGTCCATCTCGATGCGGTGCTGGTCGGCGATGGCCGAGCCGGGGTCGTAGCCGGGCGGCGGCGGAGCGGGCCAGCCGGGCCAGGTCTGGGCGTTCGCCGTCAAGGGCGCGGCGACCAGCAGCAGGGTCATGAGGATCAGACGGCGCATGAGGCCTAAATGGGCGCCCATCCGCTCTGCGCCAAGCGTGGCCCTAGATGGCGAAGCTGACTCCGCAGCCGCAGCTGGACGAGGCGTTGGGGTTGCGCACCACGAACTGCGCCCCCGCCAGTTCATCGACGAAGGCGATCTCGGACCCCTTGAGGAAGGGGATGGAGACGGGGTCGATCACCGCCGCCTGACCGTCGCGGCGGATAACCAGATCATCGGCCTCTGGTGCGTCGACCAGTTCCAGCCGGTACTGGAAGCCCGAGCAGCCGCCGCCGTCGACGGCGACACGCAGCATGACCGGCCTGCCCTCGATCTCGGCCAGCTTGGCCAGACGTTTCGCCGCGCTTTCGGCCAGAAGGATGCCTTCCGGGGCGCGGGGGGAAACCGAAAGCGACAGGTCGCGGGCTGATTCTGTGGATTGGACGGTGCTCACGCCTCTCTATATGAGGAGCTGACAGGCGTTCGCAAAGGCCTGTGCTGCAATAGAAGTGCTGTCCGCCTTGAGCCAGACCCGCGCGTCCTTCGCCGAAGACCCCGCCGCCAGCCGCGGCCGCCATGTCTTTGAGCCCGCCAGCCGCACCCGCACCCCCTTCGCCCGCGACCGCGACCGCATCATTCACGCCACCGCCTTCCGTCGTCTGAAGGAGAAGACCCAGGTCTTCGTGGCGCATGAGGGCGACCACTACCGCACCCGTCTGACCCACAGTCTGGAAGTGGCGCAGATCGCTCGATCCCTGGCCCACGCCCTGCGGCTGGACGACGATCTGGCCGAGACCATCGCCCTGGCCCACGACCTGGGGCATCCGCCCTTCGCCCACGCGGGCGAGGACGAGTTGCAGGCCCAGATGGCCGACTACGGCGGCTTCGATCACAACGTCCAGAGCTTCCGCGTCATCACCGAGCTGGAAGTCCGCTATCCGAAATTTTTAGGCCTGAACCTGAGCTGGGAGACGGTCGAGGGCGTCATCAAACACAACGGCCCGGTGATGCATCACCTGGACGACCCGGCGTGGAAGACGGTCGCGGCCTATGCGCCGGGCGGGGCGGCCAACTGGGACCTGCGTCTCGACACCTTCGCCTCGCTGGAGGCCCAGTGCGCGGCCATCGCCGACGACATCGCCTATAACAACCACGACGTGGACGACGGGGTGCAGGCGGGCCTGTTCACCCTGGCCGATCTGGCCGAGGTGCCGCTGATCGGGCCCTGTCTGGCCGAGGTGCGTCGCGACTGGCCCGCGCTGGACGACCGCATGGTGCGGCTGGAGGCCGTGCGCCGCATGATCGGCATCATGGTCGACGACGTTCTGGCCGAGACGGAGCGGCGGCTGGCGGAGCACCGCATCGTCACCGCGGAGGACGTGCGTCTGGCCCCGCAGATGATGGTGCAGTTCTCGCCGCAGATGATGGCGGACCTGGGCGTGCTGCGTCGCTTCCTGTTCGAGCGGATGTATCGCCATTACCGCGTCAACCGCACCCGCAGTCAGGCCCGCCGCGTCCTGTCGCAGCTGTTCCACCTGTTCATGGAAGAACCCGAGGTCATGCCGCCCGAATGGTCGGCCCCGGCCCTGTCGGAGGATCCGGTCAAGCGGGCGCGGGCCGTGTGCGACTATATCGCCGGCATGACCGACCGCTACGCCATCGAGGTGCACGGCAAGCTGTTCAGTCTCGACCTGGCGCTTGATCTGTGATTCGAAAGCGGCCACGGGCGGGCTAGACTGATACTTCCCGGCGCCGATTCGCGCGGGGCCGATCCAGAAAGCGCGACCCATGTCCTACGACGACGATCACCGAGGCAACCCCAACGCCGGCCGCGAGCGGGGGGCCTACACGCCGCCCACTGACGACGACCTGCCGTTCGAGCGCCGCAGCTATGATCCCCGTCGCGCCCCGGCCGCCAAGTCGCCGCCGATCACCCTGATCATCAGCGCCATCGTCCTGCTGCTGCTGATCGTGGCCGTGGTGGTCTTCTATCGTTCGGGCGTGCGCTCCTCGACCGACGCCCCGCCCGCCGTCGGCACGCCGGTTGAAAGCATGAAGGTCGAGGCGCCGCTGGACGCTCAGCCGATCGACCCGGAAGCGGGCGTGCGCGTCTATCGCGACGGCGGTGAGGCCGTCGGCGCCGCCCCCACCTTCACCCCCGGCCCGGAAGCGGTCGAGCCGCGCCCCGCGCCGGCCCCCGTCGCCCCGCCGGTCGCCGCCACCGCCCTGCCGCCCGCTGCGCCTGTCGCCGTGGCGCCTGCGCCGGTCGCTCCGGCCAAGCCCGCGCCGGTGACCCCGGCGCCCGCCGTCAAGGCTCCGGCGACGCCGGCTCCTGCCGCTGGCGGTTCGTCGGGCGTGCAGATCGGCGCCTTCTCCTCGACCGCCATCGCCGACCGTGAATACGCCGCCGTCGCCGCGCGCTTTGGCTCGTTCGCTTCGGGCGCTGAAAAGCGCGTGCAGGAAGTCACCGCCGCCAACGGCTCGACCGTC
The DNA here is from genome assembly GCF_044772165.1 of Brevundimonas sp. NPDC090276. Lineage (NCBI taxonomy): Bacteria > Pseudomonadati > Pseudomonadota > Alphaproteobacteria > Caulobacterales > Caulobacteraceae > Brevundimonas > Brevundimonas sp. NPDC090276. The sequence goes on from NZ_JBIVYK010000001.1 coordinate 986,007, forward strand.
TATCGTACGACCTTCACCGGCATGAGCCGCGACCGCGCCGTCGCCTTCTGCAACGCGCTGAAGGCCGCCGGCCGCGACTGCATCGTCCGCTAAGACGAGCGGGAAAGACAACGCATGACCTCCGCCGCCATCTACGGCTGTTCCGGCCACAGGCTGACGGCGGAGGAGCGCGCCTTCTTCGCCGAGGCCAAGCCCTGGGGCTTCATCCTGTTCCGCCGCAACGTGGACAGCCCTGCTCAGGTGAAAGCTCTGGTCGAGGACCTGCGCGACAGCGTGGGCCGCGCCGACGCTCCCGTCCTGATCGATCAGGAGGGCGGCCGGGTGCAGCGCCTTGGCCCGCCGCACTGGCCCAAGTATCCGCCCGGCTCGGCCTATCTGAAGGCCGTCAACGATCCGATGGCGGCGCGTGAGCTGGTGCGTCTGGGCGCGCGTCTGATCGCCCACGACCTGCGTGAACTGGGCATCACCGTGGACTGCGTGCCTGTACTGGACGTGCCGGTGCCGGGCGCCCACGACATCATCGGCGACCGCGCCTATGCCCAGGACCCCGCCACCGTGACCCAGCTGGGCCGGGCGGCGGCGGAAGGTCTGCTGGCGGGCGGCGTCCTGCCGATCATCAAGCACATCCCCGGCCATGGCCGCGCCTTCGCCGACAGCCACCACGCCCTGCCGGTGGTCGAGACAGACCTGGCGACGCTGGACGCCTGGGACTTCGCTCCGTTCAAGGCCCTGTCCGACATGCCGATGGCCATGACGGCCCACGTCGTTTTCACCGCCGTGGACGCCAAACGCCCGGCCACCACGTCGAAGAAGAGCATCCGCCTGATGCGACAGCATCTGGGCTTCTCCGGCCTGATCATGTCCGACGACCTGTCGATGCAGGCCCTGTCGGGCAGCCTGACCGAGCGCGCCGAACAGTCGCTGAAGGCGGGCTGCGACGTTATCCTGCACTGCAACGGCGACCTGACGGAGATGCGTTCGGTGGCCGAAGGGACCGGCAAGCTGAAGGGCGAGGCCCGGCGCCGCGCCGAGGCGGCGCTGAACCGCATCGTCCACACGCCCGAACCGCTCGACGTGGCCGAGGCGCGCGCCCGGCTGGAGGCGGCCCTGAGCGGGCGCTTCGACGCCGCCAAAGGCCCCGATGTCGGTGAGGCGCAAGCCTGATGATGGATCAGGCGTTCCAGCCTAATCTGGACTTCACCGCCGTCGCCGAGGCGGATGCTACCGAGGCCTTCGTCGTCGATCTGGAAGGCTATGAAGGGCCTCTGCACGTCCTGCTGGCGCTGGCGCGCACGCAGAAGGTGGACCTGCTGAAGCTGTCCATCACCAAGCTGGCGGAACAGTATCTGGCCTTCGTTCACGAGGCCCGGCGGCGCAACTTCGCCATGGCCGCCGACTATCTGGTGATGGCCTCCTGGCTGGCCTATCTGAAGTCGCGCCTGCTGTTGCCCCGCAATGAGAAGGGCAAGGCCGAGGAGCCGCCGGCCGAGGAAATGGCCGCCGCCCTGGCGTTTCGCCTGCAGAAACTTGAGGCCATGCGCCGCTCGGTGGAGGCTATCACCAGCCGCCCGCAGCTGAAGCGCGACGTCTTCACCCGTGGCGATCCCGAAGCCACCGTCATCATCCCGTCGGACCGCGTGGACGCCAGCCTCTATGAGCTGATGGCAGCCTATGTCGCCCAGCGCCGCCGCGAGCAGCGCCGCAACTACGCGCCCGGCCAACGGGTCGAGGCCTTCCAGCTGGAGGCTGCGCGCGACTGGCTGCGCTCGATGATGCCGCGCCTGGCCGACTGGACGCCGCTGGATCAGGTCGCCCCTGCGCGTGAGGAAGAAGACGGGGAGGGGCCCAGCCAGGCCAGCTATACCGCCTCCACCCTGTCGGCCAGTCTGGAGCTGGTGAAGGAGGGGGCCATGGACGTGCGCCAGGCCGAGGCCTTCGCCGATCTCTTCCTCAAACGCCGGGGCTTTGGCGAACCGCTGGAGCTGACGCCGTGATTTCCCTTTTGCCGCTGCGTGCGTGTTTCGATGTCTGATCTCAGCTTCCAACCTGACGAAACCGAGATCGAGCGCCGGGTCGAGGCTCTGTTGTTCGCCGCCGCCGCGCCCTTGTCGGCGGCCGAGATCGCGCGCCGTCTGCCCGAGGGCGCCGACGCGGGTCGCGCCATCGCCGCCCTGCGCCAACGCTATCAGGGCAGGGGCGTCGAGCTGGAATGCGTGGCCGACCGCTGGCGCTTCCGCACCGCCGCCGACCTGGCCTTCCTGATGACCGAGGAGCGCGACGAGCCGCGTCGCCTGTCCAAGGCCGCGCTCGAGACCCTGGCCATCATCGCCTACCACCAGCCCTGCACCCGAGCCGAGATCGAGAGCGTGCGCGGCGTCTCCCTGTCCAAGGGGACGCTGGACCTGTTGCTGGAGATGGACTTCGTGCGGCTGCGCGGGCGTCGGCGCACGCCGGGGCGGCCCGTCACCTACGCCACGACCGACCGCTTCCTCGAGCATTTCAGTCTGGGCAGCCTCTATGACCTGCCGGGCGTGCAGGAGATGAAGGCGGCGGGCCTGCTGGATCTGTCGATCCCTGTGGGCTTCGAGGTGCCCGACCCGACCCGTAGCGGCGAGAGCGAAGGCGAGGACCTGCTGACCAGCCTGGACGAGGGATCGCCCGAATTCGCCCAGGATTTCGTCAGCGAGGACTGAGACTCGCAAGCCAGGCAGCGACGCATCGCCACGCCTGTTTGTTCGTTGCAGCTAAATATCTGAAATACATAGACTTAAGTAAGGGCGGGCGTGCCTTGACCTGAGGCCCCCTCGGCTATAGGTTCCGCGCCGAATTCAGACCCGTTCCGGCCTTGTGTCGGACGCTGAGCGAACAGGCCCATGTCCCCGACGAAGGAATCGCGCGAAGAGGCGATTAAACGCCTCCACGAAAGCGCATCCGCGCTGGAAGACCGGACCAAGGTCGAGCAATCGGCCGAGTTCGCTGCGCACGCGGTGACGGGGCAGGCCTACAAGATCATCGCCGAGCTGCTCGGCGGTGTTTTCGTTGGTCTGGGGCTCGGGTTCGGCGTCGACCGTTTGTTCGGCACGACCCCCTGGGGCCTTTTGGTCGGAGTCCTTCTGGGCTTCGCCCTGGCGATCTACATGGCGCGCCGGACAGCCAATCGGCTGATGGCGCAGGCTCTGGCGGCAGGAGTGACGGCGAAACCCGTTCCCTACGTCGAGGCCGGCGAAGAAGAAGACTAAGGAGCGAAAGGCCCGTGGCCGATCCGATTCATCAGTTCCAGATCACGCCGCTGCCCGGCCTCGACTTCGGTGAAGTCACGCTGCCGGTCATTGGCACGGTCCACCTGGCCTTCACCAACTCGCACCTGGCGATGACGCTGGCGTTCGTCCTGGTCATCGCCTTCCTGCAGTTTTCGACGTCGCGCGCCCAGGTGGTCCCGGGGCGTCTGCAGGCCGCGGGCGAAACCATGTTCGGCATGATCGACAACCTGGCCCAGTCGATCATCGGCCATGAAGGCCGCAAGTATTTCCCGTTCGTCTTCACCCTGTTCATGCTGGTTCTGATGATGAACCTGCTGGGCATGTTCCTGACGTTCACCGCCACCTCGCAGCTGGCCGTCACCGCCACCTTCGGCGTCCTGACCTTCGCACTGGTGGTCATCATCGGTATCGCCAAGAACGGTCTGGGCTTCTTCGGTCTGTTCTGGCCGACCAGCGCGCCTTTGGTGCTGCGTCCGGTGGTGGGCCTGATCGAGTTCTTCTCCTTCCTCCTGCGTCCCGTCACCCTGGCGCTTCGTCTGTTCGGCAACATGCTGGGCGGTCACGTGGCGCTGAAGATCTTCGCCGGCTTCATCGTCTCCCTCATGGGCGTGGCGCTGGCGGGCGGCGTGGGCCTGTTCGCCCTGCCGGTGGCGGCGCTGTCGCTCGGCATGGTGATCGCCCTGACCGCGCTTGAGTTCCTCGTGGCCTTCCTTCAGGCCTTCGTTTTCGCTGTTCTGGCCTGCATCTATCTCAATGATGTGGTCAACCTGGGTCATGGCCATTAAGGCTGCGGACCAGCACTAAACCCCACCCTCCAAACGCTCCAAGAATTAGGAATATCATCATGGAAGCTGAAGCCGCCAAGTTCATCGGCGCCGGTATCGCCACCATCGGTATGGTCGGTTCGGCTCTGGCCGTCGGCAACATCTTCGGCCAGTTCCTGGCCGGCGCTCTGCGCAACCCGGCTGCCGCCGCTTCGCAAGTCGGCAACCTGTTCGTGGGCGCCGCCCTCGCCGAAGCCCTGGGCATCCTGGCCTTCGTGCTCGGCATCCTGATCTGGCTCGGCTAAACCCGAACACTTGATCAGCGGCGGCGCGCCTGACCGGCTGCGCCGCCGCATCTGCTTTCGCGACGGATTATCATGGCTGCAACCCCCTCTGCTCCGCCCCCGGTCTTGCCGGTGGAACAGGCCGTCGAATACGCGGCCGAAACCGGGCACGTGCCCGCCAACGCGGCTGCCGCTGCTGCCGAGCATGACGCCGGCGGACTGCCGCAGTTCGAGTTCCAGCACTGGGCCGGCCAGGCCGCCTACCTGCTGATCCTGTTCGCTATTCTTTATGTGCTCGTCGCCAAGGTCTTTGCGCCGCGTCTGCGCCGCGTGATCGACGAACGGGCCGAGACCGTTTCTTCGGCTGTCGCCACGGCGCGTTCGGTTCAGACCGAAGCCGTCGCCCAGGCCGACGCCGCCAAGGCCGACCTCGAAAAGGCCCGCGCTGATGCGCGCGCCACCGCCGCCGGCGCCAAGGCGCGTATCGCTGCTGAAATCCAGGCCCGTCAGGCTCAGGAAGAAGCCGCTGTCGCGGCCCGCGTCGCCGAGGCCGAGAAGGCTATCGCCGCAACCCGCGACGGGGCCATGGCCCACGCTTCGGCCATCGCTTCGGACACCACGCGCGCCATCGTCGAGCGTCTGACCGGCAAGGCTCCGACGGCCGCTGAGGCCGACGCGGCCGTCAAGGGAGCCGCCTGATGAACATGTTCTTCGATCCCCACTTCTGGGACGTCAAAACCAGCGCCGAACTGTGGGTTCTGGTCGGTCTGCTGATCTTCGTCGGCATCGTGGTTCTGGCCGGCGTGCCGAAGATGGTCGCCAAGGCGCTGGACGACAAGGCCGGCAAGATCCAGTCGGAACTGGATGAGGCCGCCCGTCTGCGCGCCGAAGCCGAAGCCATGCTGGCCCAGATCCGTCAGGAGAAGGCCGAAGCCGAAGCCCAGGCCGCCGACATGCTGGCCGCCGCCGAAGCCGACGCCCGCCGCATCGAGGCCGAAGCCAAGGTCAAGCTGGAAGAGGCTCTGGCCCGTCGTCAGGCCCTGGCCGAGCGCCGCATCGCCCAGGCCGAGGCCGAGGCCACGACCGAGGTCAAGGCCGCTGCCGCCGAACTGGCCGCCAAGGCTGCCCAGGACATCCTGGCCGCCCGCCTGGCCGGCGCCAAGTCGGACCCGCTGATCGACGCCGCCATCGCTCAGATCGGCGACAAGCTGAACTGATCGCGATCACAGCGACAACACATCAGGCCCCGCCGTCGCCGGCGGGGCCTTTTGCGTTTCAGGTGCGCGCGCTGGTTAGTGGGCGGGCGCGCCGTGGATGAAGCCGGCGGCGCGTTTCTCGCGCGCCAGCAAGCGGGCGAAGACATTGCCCATCACCCCGCCGAAGATCATGTGGGTGATCAGCATCCAGCCGAAGGTGCCGAAGCCGGCGCTGCCCGAGAAGGTGCGCGGATCGCCCATCATGCTGATAATCAGCATCATCGCCACCCAGGCCGCCACGGCGAACAGGATGCCCTTGGTCTCAGGCGTCTTGGTCGGCAGCCGGGCATAGAGCACCGCGAACAGCGGCCCCATGATCAGGGAGCCGATGACGAAGTGGATGGCCCAACCGGCCGCCAGGTTGTCACCAAGACGGAACATACGGGCGACGATTTCAGGGAATGGGTCGAAGACCTTGGCGAACAGGAGGTTCACCGCTTCAAGAATGGAAACCGCGACGGTGGCTACGAAGCCGGCGACGATTCCCTGTTTTACGCGTGACATCATGAGAAAAGCGCCTCCCAACGCCATCTGCCTTTTGACTACGCAAGGGGAAGCATACGCCGTTCGGCGCGCGGCGGGACGATTCGCCGTTCACGTTACCGTGTCTGATGAAATGTGGCTTTTTAGCGGAGCAGCTTGCGGAAAAAGCGACGCACGCGCTTGCGGGCCCGGATCAGTTGACGCGAGGGGCGTTTGCGCAGCACCACCTTCTCGGCGCGCAGGGCCTGTTGCCAGAAGACGGGCGCGATCTCGGGGTTCTTCCGCATCAGGCGACGGAAGGGATAGACCCACTTGGGGCGGGCGTACTGGGCGCGGATGAACTGCCGCTTGGCCCACCAGGAATTGCGCAGCAGCAGGACCAGGCCCAGGGCGATGACCGGCACGCCGCCCGGACCGGGCAGGGGGGCGATCAGGATGCCCAGGCCGATGATCAGGAAACCCAGAGCCATCATTCCCAGACGCTTCGCACGACGCAGCAGTCCGGGCCTCTGACGAGGCTGGCTGTCGGCACGGAAGGGAATCAGGGCGAGGGTCACGGGCGTCACGGCTGGGAGAGGAGGCGACGACCCTGGGAGGGGCTGTCAGCCTATCCTAGACACGGACGACAAGGCCGAACCGTGGCGTGCGGGTGAAGCTTTCGTAAGAGCCGGCTGAAATGCAAAACGCCGTGTCCCGAAAGACACGGCGCTTCACTTCAGGTCGGGTTCGAGATCTTACTCGGCGGCGATGTTGGAGCCTTCCGGGGCCGACCAGCGCAGACGCGGCGAGCGCGCGGCGCGGGTCTCGTCCAGACGCCGCAGGGGCGCATGGAAGGGGGCGCCCTTGAAGCGGTCAACGTCACCGGCCTTGGCGGCCTCGGCCAGCAGGCGCATGGCGTGGATGAAACGATCCAGCTCGGCCTTGGATTCGGTTTCGGTCGGCTCGATCAGCATCGCGCCATGCACCACTAGGGGGAAGTACATGGTCATGGGGTGGAAGCCCTCGTCGATCATCGCCTTGGCGAAGTCGAGCGTGGTGATGTCCGTGCCCTTCAGCCATTCGTCGTCGAACAGGGCTTCGTGCATGCACGGTCCCTCGGGGAAGGCCGGGCTCATCAGGTCCTCGAGGCGGGCCTTGATGTAGTTGGCGTTCAGGACGGCGTCCTCGGCCACCTGACGCAGGCCGTCCGAGCCGTGCGACATCATGTAGGACAGGGCGCGCACATACATGCCCATCTGCCCCTGGAAGGCGCACAGACGGCCAAAGGCCTGCGCGGCCTCGTCTTCCTCACGCTCGACCAGCTTGTAGCCGTCGCCCGTGTTCACGACCCACGGGGCGGGTGCGAACGGGGCCAGGGCCTCCGACAGTACGACCGGACCCGCGCCGGGACCGCCGCCGCCGTGCGGCGTCGAGAAGGTCTTGTGCAGGTTGATGTGCATGGCGTCGACGCCCAGGTCGCCCGGACGGACGCGACCGACGATGGCGTTGAAGTTGGCGCCGTCGCAATAGAAGTAGGCGCCCGCTTCGTGGGTCAGGCGGCTGATCTCCAGGATGTCGCGCTCGAACAGGCCGCAGGTGTTCGGGTTGGTGACCATGATGGCCGCCACGTCCGGTCCCAGCTTGGCGGCCAGGTCGGCCACGTCCACGCGACCGTCGTCGGTCTGGGCGACCTCGACGACCGAATAGCCGACGAAGGCGGCGGTGGCCGGGTTGGTGCCGTGGGCCGAGGTCGGGACCAGCACCTTGCGGCGCTGCTCATGCTCGCCCTTGGCTTCGTGGGCGGCGCGGATGGCCATCAGGCCGCACAGTTCGCCATGGGCGCCGGCCTTGGGCGACAGGGCCACCGCGGGCATGCCGGTCAGCGTCATTAGCCAGTGGGCCAGTTGGTCCATCAGCTCCAGCGCGCCCTGAACCGTCGATTGCGGCTGCAGCGGGTGGATGTCCGAGAAGCCGGGCAGACGGGCCATCTTCTCGTTCAGGCGCGGGTTGTGCTTCATCGTGCACGAGCCCAGCGGATAGATGGCCAGGTCGATGGCGTGGTTCTTCTGGCTCAGGCGCACATAGTGGCGCATGGCCTCGGGCTCGGACAGGCCGGGCAGGCCGATCGGGTCCTTGCGGACCAGGTCGCCCAGGTCCGAACCGTCGGTGGCGGGTTTCGGCAGGTCGACGCCGGTCTTGTTCCAGCCGTCGCCTTCAAAGATCAGGGCCTCGTCCTGCAGCAGGCCGCGCGCGCCCGTCAGGGTCGGGTGCTTGTAGTCGTTGTCCGGCAGGGCGTTCGGGGTGGTCGGACGGCCGACAGTGTTCATCGTGCTCATGGTTCCAAACTCCCTTTAGGCGGCCAGGACCTTGGCGAGCGCACCCGCCAGGATCTTGATGTCGGCGTCCAGCGTCGTCTCGGTGGCGGCGACCAGCAGGACGTCGTCGAGACCGGCTTCCGGGGCCAGACGGCTGTAGGGCACGCCGGCCAGGACGCCGTTGTCGGCCAGGGTCTGCACCACGTCAGCCGCGTTCTTCGGCAGCTTGACCGCGAACTCGTTGAAGAAGCGCGGGGTCAGAACCTCGACGCCCGGAATGGCGGCCAGGGCGTCGCGGGTGGCGACGGCCTTCTCGTGGTTGAGCAGGGCCATCTGGCGCAGGCCCGTCTCGCCCAGCAGGCTCATGTGGATGGTGAAGGCCAGGCAGCACAGGCCCGAGTTGGTGCAGATGTTCGACGTAGCCTTGTCGCGGCGGATGTGCTGCTCGCGCGTCGACAGGGTCAGGACGAAGCCGCGACGGCCGTCGGCGTCCACCGTCTCACCGCAGTAGCGACCGGGCGTCTGGCGCAGCAGCTTCTCGCGGGTGGCGAACAGGCCGATGTAGGGGCCGCCGAAGTTCAGGGCGTTGCCGATCGACTGGCCTTCGGCCGCGACGATGTCGGCGCCCATTTCGCCGGGCGACTTCAGCAGACCCATGGACACGGCTTCCGTGACGACGACGATCAGCAGGGCGCCGGCGGCGTGGGCGGCCTCGGCGATCTTCGTGACGTCGGTGGCTGTGCCGAAGACGTTGGGGGTCTGGACGACGACGCAGGCCGTGTCCTTGTCGATGGCGGCGATGACGGCGTCTTCGGCGTCAACGGCGGCGGTCAGGGCCTGGGTCTCGACGCCGACGGCATGGACGACGGTCTCGGTCGCCTTGACGTAGTGCGGGTGCACCCCGCCCGAGATGACGGCCTTGTTGCGGCGAGTGACGCGGGTGGCCATCAGCACGCCCTCGGCCATGGCGGTTGAACCGTCATAAAGCGAGGCGTTGGCGACTTCCATGCCGGTCAGGTTCGCGACCTGGGTCTGGAACTCGTACAGGTACTGCAGGGTCCCTTGCGCGATTTCCGGCTGATAGGGGGTGTAGCTGGTCAGGAACTCCGAGCGCTGGATCACGTGATCGACCGTGGCCGGGACGTGGTGCTTGTAGGCGCCGGCGCCGCAGAAGAAGGGCACGGTTCCCGCCGTGGCGTTCTTGCCCGCCATGGCCGAGAGGGCGCGTTCGACCTCCAGCTCGCCCGCCACGCGGGGCAGGTCGACAAAGCCGTCGCGGCGCGCGGCCTGCGGCACGTCGACAAACAGGTCGTCGATGGATTTGGCACCGATGGCGGCCAGCATGGCCTCACGGTCGTCGGGCGTCAGGGGGAGGTAGCGCATCTAGACAGCTTTTCCGAAAAGGAAGTCGGTGAGTGAGAAGCCTCGACCGGCCCGGGGAGACGGGGTGCGAGGCGCCTTAGGCCGGGGCGAGGGAGGCGAACGATTGGCTCGGACCTCCCTCAGGATATCTGCCATGGCGTCGGCATCTTGAACTTCGGCGACCTCGACATCGAAGGCCAAAGGCATCCGAGGTTCACCAACGACGCCAAAGGCGCGAACGAAGACCGCGCTGTCCGGCTCAATCAGCATGAAGCTGTTGGTACGGCGTAGGATCGCCAGCGTGGCGACTGCGACCTCCGACGTGAGAGTAGGAAATTCGGCCAGCATTCCATCGGCTTGATCCTCGCCGAACAGATACAGCGAGGCTCCGTCCGCCAGCCGGATTTCCGCCTCTAGACCGGTCCGCTCCGCGCCACAGTCCACGAGCGCCGCCTCCACCAACTGGGCCAGGCCCGGCTGGTTGGGCGTCGTCGTGGCGTGGCTGAAGTAGACCGTGAACACGGATCAGAGGGTGGTCAGGTAGGCGTCGTAGGCGGCCTGGTCCATCAGGGCTTCGACGGCCGAGGCGTCGGAGACCTTGATCTTGGCGAACCAGCCTTCGCCTTCCGGGTCGGCGTTGACGGTTTCCGGGGCCGAGGCCAGGGCGGCGTTGCCCTCGACCACTTCGCCGGCGACCGGGGCGTAGACGTCCGAAGCGGCCTTGACCGATTCCACGACGGCGAAGCTGTCGCCGACCGAGACGGTCTTGCCGGCTTCCGGCGTCTCGACGAACACCACGTCGCCCAGGGCGTCAGCGGCGTGCTTGGAAATGCCGACCGTGGCGACGTCGCCCTCGAGGCGAACCCACTCGTGATCTTTGGTGAAGCGCATGTGTCTGATCTCTCAGGCTTTAGGTTTGCGATAGTAGCGGGTGGCCACGAAGGGGGTGGCGACGACTTCGGCGGCGGCGGGTTTGCCGCGGACGATGACTTTCAGGTCCGTTCCCAGGTCGGCGAAGGCTGGCGGGACGTAGCCCATGGCGATGTTGTGCCCGAGGGTCGGCGAGGGGCCGCCCGAGGTGATCTTGCCGATCAGGTTTCCGTCCATGTCGGCGATCTCGGCGCCTTCGCGGGCCGGGGCGCCTTCCTTGACGTGCAGGCCGATGCGGACGCGGGCAGGGCCGTCGGCCAACTGCTTCAGGATGGTCTTTGCGCCGACGAAGTCGGCGGCTTCCTTGCGCGACTTGGACAGGGCGAAGGTCAGGCCGGCTTCGACCGGCGTGGTCCCGGCGTCGATGTCGTGGCCGTGCAGCGGCAGACCGGCTTCCAGACGAAGGCTGTCGCGGGCGCCAAGGCCGATCGGCTTCACGCGGGCGTCCGTCAGCAGCAGGTTCCAGACCCGCTCGGCGGCGGCGGCCGGAACCGAGATCTCGTAGCCGTCCTCGCCGGTGTAGCCCGAGCGCGAGACGATGCATTCCTCGCCGAACAGGGTCATGGTCTTGCAGTCCATGAAGCCCATGTCGCCCAGCGCCGGCTCATGCTTGGCCATGACCTCGGCGGCTTCGGGACCCTGAATGGCCAGCAGGGCGCGGTCCAGCACCTCCATCTTGGCGTCGCCCGCCAGGTTGGCGTTCAGGAAGGCGAAGTCGGCGTCCTTGTTGCCGGCGTTGACCACGACATAGAGGCCGTCCTCGAACGGCTTGCCCGCCATCAGGTCGTCCATGATGCCGCCTTCAGCGTTCAGCAGCAGGGAATACTTCTGCTTGCCGGCCTTCAGGATCTCGTAGTCGCCGGGGACGAAGCGCTGGAACTGGGTGATCGCGTCGGCGCCGGTGAGGCGGGCCTGACCCATGTGGGAGACGTCGAACAGGCCGGCGTGTTCGCGGGTCCAGCGGTGCTCGGCCAGCACGCCTTCGTACTGGACCGGCATGTCATAGCCCCCGAACCCGACCATGCGGGCGCCCAGGGCGCGATGCGCCGCGTTGAGGGGGGTGGTCTTCAAGGCCTGGTCGCTCATCGAGCATCCTCCGGTCGCGGGTTGCGGCGATAGCTTCGCCGTCGTCGCGCCCCCGCTGTCCTGAAGCCTGAGAGATTCCGACCGTCCCCGGATCGAGGTCGGCCTTGCTCCGTCGGCGCGCCATACGGCGACTTTCCAGCGTCCGTGCGCCTTCGCGGTCCTTTTGCCTGAGCGTTTCCGGGGCGGTTGCGCCTTCGGCCCCGACAGCCGTTACACGACCGTCGATCTCTCCCGCGAGAGCGTGCGACCTAAGGCCCCGACTCCGAGCCGAAGTCAAGCGGCGCCGGGCTTGCCGCGAACGATCCGAAGGGCCATGAGGGGCGCGAACTGCTCTCGTGACAGGATTGAAGGCCGCCATGACCGCCCGCACCGACCTCGCCGCCCACCTGGCCTCCCTCGATCTGCCGCAGGGCCTGACCCAGACCCTGACGGTCGCCGCCGCCGCCTGTGTAGAAATTCGCAAGATCGTCTCGGGCGGGGCCCTGGTCGGCGCGCTCGGCGCATCGGGCGTCGTCAACGTGCAGGACGAGGAGCAGAAGAAACTCGACGTCATCTCCAACGACGTCCTGACCGACATGCTGCTGGCCTGCCCGGCCGTGGCGGGCGTCGCATCCGAGGAAATGGACACGGTTCAGCCGGCGGCCAATCCGGCGGGCCAATACCTGGTCCTGTTCGATCCGCTGGACGGTTCGTCCAACATCGACATCAACGCCCCCGTCGGCACCATCGTCTCGGTGCTGAAGTCGCCGACGGCGACGCTGAGCGAGGCTGACTTCCTGCAGTCGGGCCGCCAGCAGGTCGCGGCCCTCTATTGCCTCTATGGCGGTCAGACCATGCTGGTGCTGACGACGGGTCAGGGCGTGGCCGGCTTCACCCTGTCTCACGACGGCCAGTGGCTGATGACGCACGAGAAGATCACCGTCCCGGCGGACACCAAGGAGTTCGCCATCAACATGTCGAACCAGCGCCACTGGGCCGAGAGCGTGCAGCGCTACGTCGACGGCTGCCTGCAGGGCGCGGACGGCCCGCGCGGCAAGAATTTCAACATGCGCTGGGTCGCCGCCATGGTGGCCGACGTGCACCGCATCCTGATGCGCGGCGGCGTCTTCCTCTATCCGTGGGACAAACGCGAACCGAACAAGCCAGGCAAGCTGCGTTTGATGTACGAGGGCAACCCCATGGCCTTCCTGATCGAACAGGCGGGCGGCAAGGCGACGACGGACGGCGTGCAGGCCATTCTGGACGTGACCCCGACGGAGCTGCACCAGCGCATTCCTGTGGCCCTGGGCTCGGCCAACGAGGTCGATCAGATCGCGGCGGCCTGAGCCATGAGGATCACCGCTTCAGACGCCCTTCTGGTCATCGACGCCCAGAACGACTTCTGCGAGGGCGGGGCTCTGGCGGTTCAGGGCGGGGCGGGGATCATGCCCCTGATCGCCCGGCTGGCTGAGCGCTTCGACACGGTGATCGCCACCCAGGACTGGCACACGCCGGACCAGATCAGCTTCGCCTCCAACCACGACGGCGCGGCCGCCTTCACCGAGATCGAGGTGGCCTACGGCCGCCAGATGCTGTGGCCGGATCACTGCGTGCAGGGGACGGTCGGGGCGGATTTCCATTCGGATGTTGTGTCTGCGGCGACCAAGGCTCTGGCCGTGGTCCGCAAGGGGCATAATCCGGCGGTCGACAGCTATTCCGCCTTCTACGAGAACGACCGTCGCACCGCGACGGGGCTGGCCGGGCTTCTGCGCGAGCGGGGCGTGCAGCGCCTCTTTCTGTGCGGCCTGGCCTATGACTACTGCGTCCGCTTCACCGCCGAAGACGCCGTGCACGAAGGCTTCGAGGCCGTGGTGATCGAGGACGCCTGTCGGGCTATCGCCGAAGAGACGGCGGCGGCGGCCAAAGCCGGTTTCACGGCGCTGGGCGTTGTGGAGATCGCGGCCGCCGACCTGACCCCTCACTCATAGAAGTCCGCTTCGTCCGGGATGCGGGTGAAGGCGATCTTGGCGCCGATATAGTCGGGCAGGCCCGCCTTGGGACCGATGCTGACCGTGTCCTTGCCGTAGCGCTGGTTCAGGGCGTCCAGCGTTTGGGACAGGCGCAGGGATCGGGCCTGACCGCCCTGATCCGGGCCGATGTCGAACAGGTCAGCTTCGAAGGCGGCGACCGATTTCAGCCCGTGAACCCCGACCCCGACATAGCTCAGCCGCCCCGCTGCAAGCCCGGGCTCCACCCGGCGCCACAAATGATCGAGCGCGGCCAGCAGGGCGAAGGTGTCCTGAGTCGGGGCGACGGCGCGGTTCAGACCCGTCGTGTCCCAGCTTCGCGGCGCCCCCTTCAGACCCATGTCCAGGTGAAGACTGATCCCCGCGCCGGTCAGCCCCATCCGCCGCAGCCGCGCCCCGCACTTGACCATCAGGCGTCGGGCGACGGCCCGCGCCTTTTCCGGGGTGCGCATGTCCTGGGCCAGGACATGACTGTGGCTGATGGAGGCGGGCGGCTTTTCCGGCGTCGGCTCGCTGTCCAGGCCGTGCAGGCCGCGCCAGATGCGCTCGCCCTCGATACTGTTCCAGACGGCGCGCGCCTCTTTGGCGCTCATGGCCCACAGGCCCGCCGTGTCCGTGACGCCCGCCGCCGCCAGCCGCTCGCGCATCCGCGACCCGACACCGGGGTATTGCGACAGTGGCAGGTGCAGGATGGCGCCGGGCAGTTCATTCGCGCGAAGGATGGTCAGCCCGGAGGGCTTCTTCATGCCGCAGGCGGTCTTGGCCAGAAAGCGCGACGGCGCCAGGCCGACGGACGAGCGCAGGCAGTCCCCGACGTTCTTCAGGATCCCGGCCTGGATGCGTCGGGCCAGGGCGACGGCGTTCGCCTCCTGTCGCTCCGGCCCGATCAGTTCGCACGAACATTCGTCGATGGAGCCGACCTTCCACACCGGCACATGGCGGTCGATCTCGGCCATGATCTGCTTGTGGACTTCGACATAGAGGTCCGGCCGCGCCTCGGCGACGATCAGGCCGGGGCACAGCCTGCGGGCCTCGGCCACCTGCATCCCCGTGCGGACGCCGAAGGCCTTGCTCTCATAGCTGGCGGCGATGGCGCCGGAATATTCACTGATCGCCGGGCGGACGATGACCGGACGGCCCCGCCAGTCGGGGTTCCTCTGCTGCTCGACGCTGGCGAAGAAGGCGTTCAGGTCGATGAACAGCCAGCGCAGGCCGGCGGCGGCGTCGTCGGGCTGTGGGCCGGGGTGCTCCATGAATGGAACATATCAGGAACGTGCTTGACCTGAAAGCGGTGCAGCCCTGTCTTCCGTCTCCTCCGGCAAGCCGCTTGCAGCGGCGACCGGAGGATGACGAAGGGAGGGATCAGTTGGTCACTGCGTAGGCGTCCACTTCGGCGATCCGTTCGGCCTTGTCGGAGTCGCTCAGGAAGCTGCCTTCGAAGCTGTTCTTGGCCAGTTGCGTCACCTGCTCGCGGGTCAGGCCGACCGCGTTCGCCAACTGGATGTAGTTGGCGTTCACATAGCCGCCGAAATAGGAGGGGTCGTCCGAGTTCAGGGTGACGTGCAGGCCGCGGCGCAGCATCTCGGGGACCGGGTGGTCCTTCAGGTCCTTGACCACGCACAGCTTCAGGTTCGACAGGGGGCAGACCGTCAGGGTCATCTGCTCGGCGGCCAGACGGGCGATCAGGCCTTCGTCCTCCATCGAGCGGTTGCCGTGGTCCATGCGGTCGATGTGCAGCAGGTCCAGGGCCTCGTGCACATAGGCGGGGGGACCTTCCTCGCCGGCGTGGGCGCACAGTTTCAGACCCAGCTCGCGGGCGGCGGCGAAGACGCGCTGGAACTTGGCCGGCGGATGGCCGACCTCGGACGAATCCAGCCCGACACCGATGAAGTGGTGCAGATAGGGCTTGGCGGCCTCCAGCGTGGCGAAGGCTTCGTCTTCCGACAGGTGGCGCAGGAAGCTGAGGATCAGGCCGCTGGTGACGCCCAGCTCGGTCTTGGCGCGGTCCATGCCCGCGATCAGGCCCTCGACCACCACGCCGAAGGGCACGCCCCGGTCGGTGTGGGTCTGGGGGTCGAAGAAGATCTCGGCGTGGCGGACGTTGTCGGCGGCGGCGCGCTGGAAATAGGCGAAGGCCAGATCCTCGAAGTCCTTGCGCGTCAGCAGGACGGCGGCGCCCGCGTAATAGATGTCGAGGAAGTCCTGCAGGTTCGAGAAGTCATAGGCCGCGCGCACGGCCTCGACGCTGTCGTAGGGGATGGCGACGCCGTTGCGCTGCGCCAGTTCGAACATCAGTTCGGGCTCCAGCGAGCCCTCGATGTGCAGGTGCAGTTCGGCCTTGGGCAGGCCGGCGATGAAGGCGTCGAGGGACATGAAAGGGGAGGCTCCTTGTCGAAGCCTCCCCCTATAGCCGAGAACGGCGTCGATTACATGCGCTCGGGCGTCTCGATGCCCAGCAGGTCCAGCGCCGTTTCCAGCTGGTGCAGGCTGGCGGCGGCCAGGGCCAGGCGCGAGCCCTTGGTCGCGGCGTCCGGCGCGACCAGGATCGGGCAGGCGGCGTAGAATTTCGAGAAGCTCTGCGCCAGCCGATAGGCATGCTCCGCGATCAGGTTGGGCGAGCGCTTGTCATAGGCGTCGGCCGTGGCCGCGTCGAAGGCGTCCAGCGTCAGGGCCAGGTCGCGCTCGGCCGGCTCGGCGACGACGATGGGGGCGATCTCGACGCCCTGATCGGCCGCCTTGCGCAGCAGGGATTTCACCCGCACGGCCTGATACAGCAGATAGGGGCCGGTCTTGCCCTCGAAGCTCATGAAGCGATCGAGGTCGAAGACGTAGCTGGTGGTGCGGTTGTTCGACAGGTCGGCGAACTTCAGCGCCGCCACCGCCACCTTGCGGGCGATGTCCTCGAACTCGGCTTCTGGCAGGTCGTCGCCCAGCTTGGCTTCCTTCAGGCGCTCGCGCGCCTTGTCGGTGACCATGGTGATCAGGTCGTGCAGCTTCAGCACGCCGCCCGCGCGGGTCTTGAAGGGCTTGCCGTCGGCGCCGTTCATGGTGCCGAAGCCGAGGTGCTCCAGCGACTTCTCGGGGGCGTAGCCGGCCAGATAGGCGGCGCGGAAGACCTGTTCGAAATGCTCGGCCTGACGCTCATCGACGACGTAGAGGATCAGGTCGGGGCCGATCGACTTCTTGCGGTCCAGAATGGTGGCCAGGTCGGTCGTGCCGTACATGGCCGAGCCTTCCGACGACACCACCAGCAGGGGCGGCGGGGACGGGGCTTCGATCACCGAGCCGTCGGCCAGCTTCTTCTTGCGGGTCTCGCCGGGTTTGGCGACGTGGACCACCTGGGCGCCGTCGTCCTCGACCAGCAGGCCGGTCTCCTTCAGGTGCGCCAGCATTTCGGGCATCAGGGGATCGGCGTCCGATTCGCCGTTCCACAGGTCGAAGGTGACGTCCAGAGCGCCGAATTCGCGCTTCAGCGCCGTGCGGCTGACGGCGACGAAGTGGGCCCACAGGGCGCGGTAGCCGGGACGGCCGTTCTGCAGTTCAGCGGTGGCCTTGCGGGCGCGGTCGCGGAAGGCGGGGTCTTCTTTGGCCTTGGCGGCGGCCTGCGGATAGAGGCGCTCCAGATCTTCCAGCGTGACCGGGCTGTCGGCGGGGAAGGGACCGTCGCCGTCGGCCATGAAGGCGTCGGCCAGGTGTTCGTCGCCGCAGGCGGTGATGAGGAGGCCCATCTGGAAGCCCCAGTCGCCGAAGTGGGCGTCGCCCCAGACGGTGTCGCCGCGGAAGCGGAACAGGCGCTTCAGGCTCTCGCCGATGATGGACGAGCGCAGGTGGCCGACGTGCATCGGCTTGGCCACGTTGGGACCGGCGTAGTCGATGACGACCTTGCGTGGCTCGACGCGCGAGGCGCCGGCCAGTTCCTCGTCCGATGCGACCTCGGCCGCGCGCTGGGCGAGGGCGGCGTCGGAGAGCTTCAGATTGATGAAGCCGGGGCCGGCGACCTCGACCGAGGCCAGGCGCGGATCGGCGGCCAGACGCTCGGCCACCTTGGCGGCCAGCTCGCGTGGATTGGCCTTCAGCGCCTTGGCGGCGGCCAGGGCGCCGTTCGACTGGAAGTCGGCCAGGTCGGGACGGTCGGAAGCGGTGACGCGGGCCAGGGCCTTGTCCACGCCTTCGGCGGCGAAGGCGGCCCCGACCGCTTCGCTGAGAGAGGTCTTGAGATCAGTCATGTTCTTAGGGGTTCGGTTGGGTCTGGCCGGCGGTGACGCGGAAGCGGCTGCCCGAGCGGTTGAACTCGGCCATTTCCGGCGTGACGTCGAAGCCGATCAGGACCTCGAAATTGTTGCCGCTGGTGGTGGCGTCGGCGCGCGGGATGACGATGGACTGTTCCTGCTGGACCGAGGCCGTGGTCTGGCCCTCGAAATTGACCGGCAGGTCGAAATATTCCTTGGCCAGGACAGCGCTGTTACGCTCGGTCACCGCCACCCAGTAGCGGTAGGTGCGGGCGTCGCCGCTGGCCTGCGGGCCCTTGCCGAGGTTGAACAGGACGTTGACGTCCAGTCGGATGGGGTCAGCTTCGCGATAGACGCAGTCGGCGGTCACGCCTTCGATCTCGCCGGTGAAGCCGACACCGGCGACCGAGGGGCGCTCATAGTCAGCCAGTTCGACAAAGCGGGCGGCGTCGTACAGCACCTTCACATAGGGGCAGGGACCGGCGTTGGCGCGGCGGCTCAACGGGGCGATGCGCATCGGACGCGGTGCTGGCTGTTGCGACTGCTGTTGTTGGCCCTGTCCTCGCTGGCGTCCCGACTGGGCGTCGGCGGCGGTAGGAACGAGCGCGGCTGTCACGGACAGGGCGGCCAGGGCAGTGAAGACGCGACGCATCAATTTCATTTCCGGCAAGCGAAAGGGAGCGCGCGACAGTCGGCGCCGACCGGTGCACGCTTGATGCTGATAGCGGCTAAAGCGAGGCGCGGCAAACGCGACCATGCAGCCGGTGGCGGGAAGGGCCTTGAACGACTAGGTTCCGGCCCATGAACGCGCCCGTCACGCCCTCCGCCCTTGATCGTCGTCCATTGAATGTGCGCCTGGCTACGCCGCGCGGCTTCTGCGCCGGGGTGGATCGGGCCATCCAGATCGTCGAGCGCGCCATCGAGAAATTCGGCGCCCCCGTCTATGTGCGCCACGAAATCGTCCACAATCGTCACGTGGTCGAGCGGCTGAAGGGCATGGGCGCGGTCTTCGTCAAGGAGCTGGACGAATGCCCCGACGACCGGCCGGTGGTCTTCTCGGCCCACGGCGTGCCCAAGTCGGTGCCGGCGACGGCGCGCTCGCGCGAACTGCTGTTCCTCGACGCCACCTGCCCGCTGGTGTCCAAGGTCCATGTCGAGGCCGAGCGTCATCATGCAGCGGGCCGGCATATTGTCCTGATCGGCCACGCCGGACACCCGGAGGTCGTCGGCACCATGGGCCAACTGCCGTCCGGCGCCATCAGTCTGGTCGAGACAGTGGCGGACGCCGAGGCCTTCCAACGGCCCGGCGATCAACCTCTGGCCTACGCCACCCAGACGACCCTGTCGGTGGACGACACCGCCGACATCCTGGCGGCGCTCAAGCGGCGCTTTCCGGAACTGCCGGACCCGCACAAGGAAGACATCTGCTACGCCACGACCAACCGGCAAGAGGCGGTCAAGCGTCTGGGCGAGGGCTGTCAGCTGGTGCTGGTGGTCGGGTCCAGGAATTCGTCCAACTCGGCCCGTCTGGTCGATGTGGCCTTGAAAGCCGGGGTGGGCGACGCCCGCCTGGTTGATGACGCCGGCGACGTGGACTGGGCCTGGTTCGACGGCGTGACCACGGTCGGCGTCACCGCCGGGGCCTCGGCCCCCGAACCCTTGATCGAGGCCCTGATCGACGCCATCCGCGCCCGATTCGACGCAATCGTGACCGAGGATGACGGGGCGCGCGAAACCGTCTCGTTCAAGCTGCCCCGCGTCCTGACGGCCTAGGACCGCTCCATCACCAGGCAGGTCGAGGTGGCGGTGGCGTAGAGCGTGCCGTCCAGACCGCGCAGGTCAGCCTCGGAGAAGGCGGCGCGGCGACCGGCCTGGATGACGCGGCCCTCGGCCCGCACCGGGATTCCCGCCTTCAATGCCTTGTGGAAGACGGTCTTCAGCTCCAGCGTCGTATAGGCCTGTCCGGGCTTCAGGGCGGAATGGACGGCGCAGCCGCAGGCCGAATCGAGCAGGGTCGCCATCCATCCGCCGTGCACCGACCCGATGGGATTGTAGACCGCTAGTGTGGGTTCGCCCTCGAAGGCCACCCGGCCCTCCGCCAGATCGGTCAGGCGGAACCCCACGGTCTCGGCGATGGGAGCGGCGGGCAGGCGGCCGTCCAGCATCAGTTGAAGTTGGTCCAGCCCCGACAGGGCGGCGAGATCAAGCGTGTCTGACAGGGGAAGGCTCCAAATGAAAAGGACGCGCCGGCCAGGGGCCAGACGCGTCCAGAATCAGGTGTTGTCGCTGAAGCGGGGGTTTAGAGGCCCGGCAGCTTGAAACGGCTGTCGCGACGCGTCGTGATGGCGATGCCTTCCCGACCGCCGGTCAGGGCCTGCAGACGGGCGTGTTCGGTGCTGGCGTCGATGGTGCGCGCGCCTTCGGCGGTTTGGCTGACCGTCGGAGCCTGGCTCGCCGCGTCGTTCTTGCGCCAGAACATGATGCGGTTGGCCCAGCTTTCTTCCTTGTGGGCCAGGTCGCCGAATTCATCGTCGACGACATAGCGGGCCAGGGGGTCGGCGCGGTCGGCGCCGGCCTGGGTCACCAGGGCCTGTTCACCGCCGGTGCGGGTCACGGCCTGGCGTTGACCCAGAAGAATCTGACGGGCGGCGCTTTCGGGGGCCAGTTCCTGCGGGCGCGGCTGGCCCGGCGATGGCGGGGTCAGGCCGTATTCCGGCGGCACCGACAGGGGCGCGCTGGCGACGGTGACGAACTCGTCCGGCACGACCTTCGACAGGCCGATGCTCTGCTTCATGCTCGCGCAGGCGGTCAGGCTGAGGGCGGTGGTGGCGAGAAGGGCCACGGTGAGGGCGCTACGGATACGCATATGGTCAGCTCGGCTCCGGGAGGCGCGCCCTACGGCGCTGGCTCGGGACGACAGTGAAGAGGGGGTGATTACGACTTTTCGTTGGCCGCGCCAACCGTTGGACGACGTTCGGAGAGGAAGCTGTCCAGGATCAACAGGGCGACGCCGACGGTGATGCCGGCGTCGGCGATGTTGAAAATCCACGGAAACAGGCCCGAGCCCGAGAAGTCGAGGAAGTCCACGACGCCGCCGAAACGGATGCGGTCGAAGACGTTGCCGAGCGCGCCGCCCATGACCAGGCCGATGGCCGCGATCATCAGCTTACGGTCCGAGCGCGTCGCCCACCAGGCCAGGGCGCCCGCCACCAGAATGGAGAAGCCGCTCAGGATCCAGCGACCCGAACCGCCGCCGAACAGGCCGAAGCTGACGCCGGTGTTCAGCACATAGGTCAGGTTGAACAGGGGCGGGGCGACCTCGGCGATGCGATAGCCGTCGGGGATCTGCGAGATGTGCGCCGCGTCGATGGCGCCCAGGACCATGGCCTTGGTCAGCTGGTCCAGCACGATGACGATCAGGGCGATGCCGTAGGCGGAGAAGGCGAGGCGAGAGATTTTCATGTCCCAAGCCGGTTAGCAGGAAGAGAGGCGGGGGCGAAGAGGGAAAGCGTAGAGCGCCGCCCAATGACGGGGAGGGGTGGTTGCGGCCTTTCCCCCCGCGCCCCGAAGGCTATAACCGGCCCATGACCCTGCCTCACGCCTTGCCCCGCCTGTCCGCCGTCGCCGACGATTACGACATCCTGCTGTGCGACGTCTGGGGGGTGATCCACAACGGCCGCGAAAGCTGGCCGACCGCCTGCGAGGCCCTGACGAAGTTCAATGAAAAGGGCGGTCATGTCGTCCTGATCTCCAACTCGCCGCGCCCCTCGTCGGACGTGGTGGCGCAGTTGGACGCCCTGGGCGTGCCGCGCAGCGCCTGGAAGGCTTTCGTCACCTCGGGCGACGCCACCCGCGCGGAACTGGCGCGCCGCGCTCCGGGGCCGGCCTGGATCATCGGCCCCGACCGCGACTTCGTCCTCTACGAAGGCCTGAACCTCGACAGCGCCCACGACGCGTCGGACGCCGCCTTCATCTCGGTCACCGGCCCCTACAACGACGCGACCGAGACGCCCGAGGACTATCGCGAGCGCCTGATCCCCGCCGTCGAGCGTGATCTGGAGCTGATCTGCGCCAACCCCGACCGCGTCGTGCAGAAGGGCGACAGCATCATCTACTGCGGCGGCGCCATCGCCGACCTGTACGAATCCATGGGCGGGCGCGTGGTCATGGCCGGCAAGCCCTTCGGCCCCATCTACGAACTGGCCCTGCGCGAAGCCCAGGCCCTGACGGGCCGCCCCGTCGACCGCTCGCGCGTCCTGTGCATCGGCGACGGTGTCATCACCGACGTTCTGGGCGCCGCCGAGCAGGCGCTGGACTGTCTGTTCATCGCCCAGGGCATCCACGGTGACGCCGCCAAGGGGCCGGACGGGACGCTGGACCCCGCTCGCGCGGCCGATTTGCTCCGGGCCGAGACGACCTTCGCCCGCTACGCCGCGCTCGAACTGGCATGGTGAGGCTCGCCATTTCGTCGCACCTGCCGTAAAGCCCGCACATGGTCGAATACGTCACACAGCATCCGTCGGGCGGTTACATCCTCGACGAACTCCACGTCGGCATGGCCGCCGAGAAGACCGTCCACGTCACCGAGGAGCGGATCCGTCTGTTCGCCGAGGCCTCGGACGACTTCAATCCGGTGCACTTGGACGAAGAGTTCGCGTCCAAGACCGCCTATCGCGGCCGCATCGCCCATGGCCTGCTGAGCGCTGCTTTTGGTTCTGCGGTGGTCGGCACCATCCTGCCGGGCGCGGGCTCCATCTATATTTCGCAGACCCTGGCCTTCCACTTCCCGGTCCGCATCGGCGATTCGGTTCGCATCGTCATCACGGTGATCGAGATGGAAACCGACAGCGCCCGGGTCGAGCTGAAGTGCGAAGGCTTCGTCGGCGACAAGCTGATCATGGACGGGGTGGCCGTCGTGCGCGTGCCGCGTCGCCGCAAGCCCTCGGCGCGCTGAGTCTCCGAGGTGGTCGAAGTTATCCGCGGCTGGCGCGACCTGCCTGCCTCGCAGCGCGGGGCGGCGGTGGCCGTCGGCGCCTTCGACGGGGTGCATCGGGGCCATCAAGCGGTGATCGCCTCGGCCCGCGAGGCCGCCCAGCGTCTGGGCGTGCCTCTGGCCGTGGTCAGCTTCGACCCGCACCCGCGCCGCCTGTTTCAACCGGACGCCGCGCCTTTCCGCCTGATGACGGCGGACCAGATGGCGCGGGCGCTTGCGCCGCTGGGCGTCGACCGTCTGTATCTGATCCCCTTTGACGCAGAGATGGCGGGGATGAGCGACGAGGCGTTCGCCCGTCGCGTCCTTTCGGAAGGTCTGGGCATCGTCCACGCCGCCGTCGGCTTCGACTTCACCTTCGGCAAGGGCCGCTCCGGCTCGCCCGAGGCGCTGCGGGCCTATGGGCAGGATCTGGGCTTCACCGTCTCTGTCACCGACCGCATCGACGACGTCTCGGGCCTGAAGCTGTCGTCGTCCGCCGTGCGCGAGGCGCTGAAGGCCGGCGACATGGACCGCGCCGCCGCCATCCTGGGCCGTCCCTTCGCCATCCAGGGCGAGGTGATCCACGGCGACAAGCGCGGCCGCACCATCGGCGTGCCGACCGCCAACGTGGCCATGGGCGACTATATGCGCCCGGCCTATGGGGTTTACGCCACCCGCACCCGCCTGCCGGACGGCCGGGTCATCAAGGGCGTCGCCAACCTGGGCGTCCGCCCCATGTTCGAGATCGAACAGCCGCTGCTGGAAGTCTGGCTGCTGGACTTCGACGAGAGCCTCTACGGCCAGACCCTGGAAACCGAACTGGTCGCCTTCCTGCGCGGCGAGATGAAGTTCGACGGGCTGGACGCGCTGAAGGTGCAGATCGAGGCCGATGCGGCGGCGGCGCGAGCCGTGCTGGGCTGATGGTTTAGTTTCGTCCCATAGGCGGCACTCGCCACGTCGGCTAGCGTAAGGTCACGCTATGGCCGTCATGCCGCCAATTCTGGTGTTTTATGCGCGCACTCGCTGACTTCGCATCCAAATGGTCGCATCCCGAAGACGCACCGGAGCCAATCCTACTCGCTGACCTAGAGCGTGCGGAGGCCCAGCTCGGCGGTCGATTGCCGGGTGAATATCGTGACGCCCTACTCAACATTGGTCTCCCAAGGCCTACAGGCGCGCTTCTGCATAGCATTTGCGAGGAGGAGGTCGATTTCGCTGACGTGTCCGAATTTCTTGCGGCAGATGAGATGATCGCATCGACCCAGGCTTGGCGAGAAATGGGCCTGCCGAACGACAAAATCGCCTTTGCTTCGGATTGCATGGGCAACTTGTTCGCTTTTGATGGCAACGCGCCCAGTCAGACCTCCAAAGTGTGGTTCTTCAATCATGACACGGGTGAGACTGCACTAGCCGCCCCGTCGTTCGCGATCTGGGTTCAGCAATTTCTAGACCTGAAGTTTGTGCCTCTCGACGACTGACGTCCGCCACCAATCCGTATTTGGCGATGTTCTCGCTACCGCTGCGCCTAGCCCTCGGCCTTCTCGGCGATGGCCATCATGGTGTCGTGCAGGGACTTGCCCTTGGCGTCGATGATGTCGGCGATGCGCCACATGGGGCCTTCCCTGACCAGCTTCAGCGTCTGTTGATGGGTCTGGCCGTGGTTGGTGAAGGTCACCTCGGCGGTGGCCGCCTTGTCGCCGTCGGGCGTCATCTTCAGCCCATTCAGGGCGAAGCCGTCGGCGTCCTGACAGGCGCAGACCGGGTCGTAGTTCAGATAGGGGACCTCGTTGCGGGACTGGGCGTCGCGGAAGTCCACGCCGATCAGGGCGTTGAGGGTGCGCGAATAGAGGGGATCGCGACCGGGGCTGACGGCCGCCGCCGCCGGGTCCGGCGAGGCGGTGGGCGGGGCGGCGTAGAGGGCGCGGGCGAAGGCCTCGGCGCTCTGTTCACCGGCGGCGTATATGGCCGCGCGCCCGGTCAGCGGGGCCTCGGCTGGGGCGGGCGCCTTGTCCTCGGCAGGTGAACAGGCCGCCGCCGTCAAAGCCAGCACCACCGCCGCTGTCATCGCCTGAACGCGCATCTGATCGCCTCCCTCTGTTCGTATCGACTATGGCGCAGGCGCCGCCCGGTCTGCTAGACCGTTTCAACCATGACCGTTCGCGTGATCCGTCCGATTTCGATTAGCCGCCCGGCGTAGCGCCAGGGCCGCAGAGCCCCGCGCACGTCGGGATCGAATATCGCCGATGCCGTTTAACGGCCTTCACGCTAGACTGCGTCCGCGCCGCCTCCTCGGCGCCCGCGCAAAAGACAAAGATTACCCCATGGCCGACGCCACCAACGACACCGCTCCTGACGCATCGGGCCGCGACTATCGCGACACCGTCTTCCTGCCCGAGACGCCCTTCCCCATGCGGGGCGGGCTGCCGAAGAAGGAGCCGGAAATCCTGGCCCAGTGGGGCGACCTCTATGGTCACCTGCGCGCGACGCGTCAGGCCCAGAAGGCGCCGCTCTACGTCCTGCATGATGGCCCGCCCTACGCCAACGGCGACATCCACATCGGCCACGCCCTGAACAAGACGCTGAAGGACTTTGTGGTCCGCTCGCGCTTCCTGCTGGGTTACGATGTCGACTATGTCCCCGGCTGGGACTGCCACGGCCTGCCGATCGAGTGGAAGATCGAGGAGCAGTTCCGCGCCAAGGGCCGCCGTAAGGACGAGGTGTCCAAGGAAGAGTTCCGCACCGCCTGCCGCGAATACGCCGGCAAGTACATCGACCTGCAGCGCGACCAGTTCCTGCGTCTGGGCATCACCGGCGACTTCGCCAACCGCTACGCCACCATGGACTTCACGTCCGAGGCGGCCATCGTCGCCGAATTCCACAAGTTCAAGAACTCGGGCCAGCTGTATCGCGGCTCCAAGCCGGTGATGTGGTCGCCGGTCGAGCGCACGGCGCTGGCCGATGCAGAGGTCGAGTATCACGACCACGTCTCGCCCACGATCTGGGTCAAGTTCCCGGTGGTCGGCGCGACCGACAGTCATCCGGACGACCTGCTTTCCTTCCGCGCGGCCACGCCCTCGATCGTCATCTGGACGACCACGCCCTGGACCATCCCGGCCAACCGCGCCATCAGCTACGGCCCCGAAATCGCCTATGGCCTGTATGAGGTCACGGCCCTGGAAGAGGGGCTGGACTATGAGCCCTGGGCCAAGCCGGGCGACCGCTTCATCATCGCCGACAAGCTGGCCGAGGACGTGTTCAAGGCGGCCAAGATCAGCGGCTTCACCCGCATCGACGCCATCAACCCCTCGGGTCTGGAATGCGCCCACCCGCTGGCGGCGCTGGACAGCGGCTATGGCTTCTCCGTGCCCCTGCTGGCCGGCGATCACGTCACCGACGACGCAGGCACCGGCTTCGTCCACACTGCGCCGGGCCACGGCGCGGACGACTACAATGTCTGGCTGGCCCACGGCCACCGTGAGGTGCCGGAAACGGTCGATCCCGACGGCGCCTATTATGAGCACGTCCCCCTGTTCGCCGGCCTCAAGGTGCTGGAGACCGAGGGCAAGAAGACCGGCAAGTTCGGTCCCGCCAACGGCGCGGTGATGGAAAAGCTGATCGAGGCCGGCAACCTGCTGGCGCGCGGCCGGATGGAGCACTCCTATCCGCACTCGTGGCGCTCCAAGGCCCCGATCATCTTCCGCAACACGCCGCAGTGGTTCATCCGCATGGATGAGACCCTGGAGGACGACAACACCCTGCGCGACCGCGCCCTGAACGCCATCGACGCCACCGCCTTCTACCCGGCGGCGGGCAAGAACCGCATCCGGTCGATGGTCGAGGGCCGCCCCGACTGGCTGATCAGCCGCCAGCGCGCCTGGGGCACGCCCCTGGCCATGTTCGTGGACAAGCAGACCGGTCAGCCCCTGCACGACCCCGAGGTCGACGCCCGCATCGTCAAGGCCGTGGCCGAGGGCGGCGCCGACGTCTGGTTCTCGGCCCCCGACGCCGACTTCCTGGGCGCGCACGACCCGGAACGCTTCGAGAAGGTGACGGATATCCTCGACGTCTGGTTCGACAGCGGCTCGACCCACGCCTTCACCATCGACCCGCGCACGGCCGAAAGCGGCTATACGGGCGACCGCCCGTCGCATTGGCCCGCCGACCTCTATCTGGAAGGCTCGGACCAGCACCGCGGCTGGTTCCAGTCGTCGCTGCTGGAAGGCTGCGGCACGCGTGGTCGCGCGCCCTTCAAGGCCGTCCTGACCCACGGCTTCACCCTGGACGAAAACGGGGAGAAGATGTCGAAGTCGCGGGGCAATACGACCGACCCCCTGACCATCATTAAGGAGTCCGGCGCCGACATCCTGCGCCTCTGGGTCGCCCTGGTCGACTATTCGGACGACCAGCGCATCGGCAAGCAGATCCTGCAGACCACGGTCGACGCCTATCGCAAGCTGCGCAACACCGTCCGCTACCTGCTGGGCGCGCTGAACGGCTTCGACGAGGCCGAACGCCTGCCCTATGACCAGATGCCGCCGCTGGAGCAGTTCATCCTGCATCGCCTGTGGGAACTGGATGGTCAGGTGCGTCAGGCCTATGAGGAATACCGCTTCCAGGACGTGATCCGTCCGGTGCTGGAGTTCTGCTCGGGCGATCTGTCGGCGCTGTATTTCGACGTGCGCAAGGACAGCCTCTATTGCGACCGCCCCGACAGCGTCCGCCGCCGCGCCGTGCGCACGGTGATGGACGAGGTCTTCAGCCGCCTGACCGCCTGGCTGGCCCCGCTGACGCCCTTTACCATGGACGAGGCCTGGACCACCCGCTTCCCGGAAGCCGGCACCAACTGCGCCCGCGTCATCCCGGAAACGCCCGGCCAGTGGCGCAACCTGGCCGAGGCCGAGCGCTGGGCCGGGGTCAACACGGTGCTGGAAGTGGTCAACGAGGCGCTTGAAGCGGCGCGCCGCGACAAGCTGATCGGCGGCGCCTTGGACTCCTGGCCGGTGGTCACGGCCCCCGCTGAGTTGCTGGTCCCGTTCGAGGGTCTGGACGCCGCCGAGGTCTTCCGCACCTCGGGCGCTGAGCTTGTGTTTGGCGGCGACGCCGTCACCGTCGAGGTCAAGCTGGCCGACCATCCCAAGTGCGCCCGTTCCTGGCGCCGGGTGCCGGACGTCGGCTCCGACGCCGACTTCCCCGACCTGTCGGCCCGCGACGCCGACGCCGTCCGCTGGCTGGACGCGCAGAAGGCCTAAGAATCAGGCCCCTTCGCTGCGGCGGAGGGGCCTTTCTCTTGAGCGGGTTCAGGCCGCGTCGTGGAAGATCAGCCCCAGCGTCATCCGCTTGCCTGACCGCACCGCGCTGACCCCGTGGCGCATCTGCACGCGATAGTCGCCGCGCGTGCCCGTGACCGGCCGTTCGCGCACGGCGAAGATCACGGCCTCGCCCTGTATCAGCGGCGCGACATGGGCCTGTGACTGGGAGCGAGGCTTCTGCTCGACCAGAACGAACTCGCCGCCCTCGAACGCCGCCGGATCGCTGAGCAGGATGGCCGCCTGCAGCGGAAAGACCAGATCGCCGTAGAGGTCCTGATGCAGCCGGTTGTAGTCGCCGGGGCCATAACGCAGCATCAGCGAGGTCGGTCGCGTCTGGCCTGCCGCCCGGCATTGGGCGGTCAGGTCTTCGAGACGCTCGGGAAAGCGGGGCTGATTCAGCCGCGCCGCCCAGCCGTTGGCGATGGGCGCCAGACCTTCATAGAGCCGCGCTCGCAGCCGGGGCAGGGGATCGGGCAGGGGATTGGCGAAATACTGATACTCGCCCTGCCCAAAGCCGTGGCGCTGCATGACGATCCGGCTGCGGAACCGCTCGGGCTGGTCGTAGAGGGCCTGCAGGGCGTCGCAGGTCGCGGGCGTCAGCAGCGGGCCGACGATGGCCCATCCCCGGGCGTTCAGGTCATCGGCGATGCGGGGCCAGTTGAGAGCGTCGGTCATGAGCGCCATAGACGCCGGCCGAGACGACCTGTCTGGCGGCTTTCGGCTGCGGGATCAGAACCGGCGGCGTTGCTCGGCCGATTTCAGCGTAGAGCGGACGAACTCGGCGGGCGGATCGGTTTCGGCCAGGACGGCTTCCTTGATGGCGCGCGGCTCGCCGAACAGGTGGCCCTGGCCCATGCCGACGTCCAGTTCGAGGATGTCCACGACCTGCTTTTCGCTCTCGACCTTCTCGGCGATCAGTTCGAGGCCGTAGCGGCGGGTCAGGGGGGCGAAGTCGGCGGCCTGGATGTCCGGCTGGGTCGGGAGGGGAGTGGCGCCGTCCAGATCCAGCAGCTGTTCGATCAGCAAATCGGCGGCCACCTTGATGAAGCGTACGTCCGAGCGTTGCAGGTCGGCGAAGTCCAGATCGAGGGTCTGCACCTTGTCGATGGAGAAGCGGAAGCCCAGGTCGGCCAGCTTGGCCATGTTGCGAGCTTCTGCGGCGCCGCGCGCATCGAAGGTGGCCTGACCCAGCTCGAAGATCAGGGCGTCCTTCAGGTCGCGGTTCTGGCTGAGGAAGTCGAGGAACTGGGGGAAGAAGGTCTCGTCGCCCAGCGAGGCCAGCGAGACGTTGCAGAAGACCCCGACCTTGCGGTCCTGACGCGCCAGACGACGCACGATCTGGGCGCAGCGGAACAGCAGCAGGTTGTCGATGGCGGGCAGCAGGCCCTCGCCCTCGGCCACCGAAAGATACTCGGCCGGCATCATGACCCGGTTCGACGGATCGCGCAGGCGGGTGAAGCTCTCGTAGAAGACGGTCCGGCGCTGCGGCAGGGTGACGACCGGCTGCAGATAGAGGTCGATGCGGTTTTCCGTCAGGGCGTCGTGGACGGTCTTGAGCAGGGTGTTCGACTGGACCTGACGACGACCTTCATAGGTGTCGGCGGTGATCGGCGAGGTCGCCAGTCGCTCGTCGATCGACTCGCTCATCTGCTGGACCAGACCCTCCAGCATCCGCACTTCGCCGGTCAGGGCCTCGGTCTTGGACAGGGCGCCGCTCTCGATGGCCTCGGCCAGTTCGGTGAGCGCGCCTTGCGTCGACTCCATCGCGTCGGCCAGCAGCCGGTGCGCCTCGCGGACCTTGGCGACTTCCTTGCGCAGGGCGCGACGGTCCAGAACCCCGGCGACCACGGCGTGCGATCCGACCAGAACCCCCAGAGCGCCCAGCACCCCGGCCGCGCCTGCGCCGGCGCCCATACCGGCGCGCCAGATCGCCGCCCCGATGGTCAGGGACAGGAACAGGTAGCCGAAGAACAGAAAACCGCCGGTGATCTTGCGCATGGGGCCGGTGTCGAGCCGCCTTTCCCTTATGGAATCGGCCAAGTATCGGTCTAACTAGAGGTAACGGCTAGGGTTGGGACGAAGAAAACCGGTCCCCAGGGAGGTTAACGCATGGAATTGTTCGATCTGAGCGGCAAGGTCGCCATCATCACCGGCTCCTCCAAGGGCATCGGCAAGGCCATCGCCGAGCGTCTGGCCGAGCACGGCGCCCGCGTCGTCATCTCCTCGCGCAAGGCCGGGCCGTGCGAAGAGGTCGCCGCCGCCATCAATGAAAAGCACGGCGCGGGCCGCGCCATCGCCATCCCCGCCAACATCGCTTCCAAGGAAGACCTGCAACGACTGGTCGATGAAACCAACAGCGCCTTCGGCCAGATCGACATCCTGGTCTGCAACGCCGCGACCAACCCCTACGCCGGCCCGATGGCGGGCATCGCCGACGACCAGTTCGAGAAGATCCTTCAGAATAACGTCATCTCCAACCACTGGCTGATCCAGATGGTCGCGCCGCAGATGCTGGAGCGCAAGGACGGGGCCATTCTGGTCATCTCGTCCATCGGCGGTCTTCGCGGCAACGCCCTGATCGGCGCCTACAACATCTCCAAGGCCGCCGACATGCAGTTGGTGCGCAACCTGGCGGTCGAGTTCGGCCCGTCGAACGTGCGGGTCAACTGCATCGCGCCCGGCCTGGTCCAGACCGACTTCGCCAAATACCTGTGGGAGAACCCCGAACTGCTGAAGACGGTTACAGAACCGGCTCCGCTGAAAAGGATCGGCCAGCCTGATGAAATCGCGGGCACGGCGGTCTATCTGTGCAGCCCTGCCTCGGCCTATGTGACCGGTCAGACCCTAGTAGTGGACGGCGGACTGACGATTGCCTGGTGATAGCGACGCGCGCTCAAGCAGCCCGAAGGGCGATAGCGCTCAAATGAAGGTTCCGTTTTTCCAGGACCT
This sequence comes from Brevundimonas sp. NPDC090276, assembly GCF_044772165.1. Classification (NCBI taxonomy): domain Bacteria; kingdom Pseudomonadati; phylum Pseudomonadota; class Alphaproteobacteria; order Caulobacterales; family Caulobacteraceae; genus Brevundimonas; species Brevundimonas sp. NPDC090276. The sequence continues at coordinate 1,017,191 of NZ_JBIVYK010000001.1, forward strand.
CAACTGGCGCCTGGAGGCGGTCGCCTTCTCGGCGCTGTTCGGCTTCCTGCGGGCGCTCGGCGTCGAGCGGGCTTCGGGCTTCGGCGGCAAGCTGCTGCGGACGCTCGGCCCGCTGACGGGCACGCACAAGACAGTGACGCGCAACCTGCGCATCGCCTTCCCCGACATGGACGCAGGTGAACGGGCCCGGTTGGCGATTGACCAGTGGGAGCAGACGGGCCGCACCTTCGCCGAGCTGGCGGTGATGGACCGCCTGACGCCGGAAAGCGGCCGCATCGACATCGTCGGGCTGGAGCGCCTGCACGCCGTCCGCGACAGCGGCAAGCCGGTGGTCCTGATCTCGGGCCATCTGGCCAATTTCGAGGTCATGGCGGCGGTCATCATGTCGGCGGGCGTGCCCTGCCAGGTCACGTATCGCGCGGCCAACAACCCCTATGTCGACGCCCTGATCCGCCAGAGCCGCGAGCGCTACGGCATCAAGCTGTTCGCGCCCAAGGGCGACGGCACGCGTGAACTGATGGCAGGGATGAAGCGCGGCGACTCCATCGCCCTGCTGGTCGATCAGAAATACGATCAGGGGCCTGAGGTCGAGTTCTTCGGCCAGCCGGTCAATGCTTCTCCCGGCGCGGCCAGACTGGCGCTGAAGTTCGGCACGGTGATCCAGCCGCTTTCGGTGGTGCGCCTGCCTGGCGTGCGTTTCCGCGTGACCGCGCATGAACCGATCACCGTGCCCGATACGGGCGACAAGGCCGCTGATGTTCTGGCCGGCATTCAGGCGGTCAACCGCTTCGTCGAGGATCGGGTGCGCGAGCATCCGGTGGACTGGTTCTGGGTCCACAAGCGCTGGCCGGCCAAGGTCTATGCGGCGCTGAAGGCTTCCGAGGCCTAGTCGATCAGGGCGTCGGTCGCGCGCCGGAAGGGGCCGACGAAGTTGTCGGTCTGGGTGCGGCGGCGGTCGGGACCGAAATAGCCGTCGCTCCTGATGAACTCGCGTGGATGCAGGATGACGGACTGGATCCGGGTCAGCAGGGCCAGGGGCGTAACGGGCTTGACCAGGAACTCGGTCACCCCGGCGTCGCGCGCCTGGGCCACGCGGCGCCTTTCCGAATGGCCGGTCATCATGATGATCGGCAGATAGGGGTTGGGGCTGTCCGGAGCGGTCCGAACCAACTGCGTGAAGGTTACCCCGTCCACCGGCAGCATCTTGAAGTCGACGATGACCAGATCGGCGGGACGCGCGTTCAGCGCTTCCAGCGCCGCCGAGCCGTCGGACACTTCACGCAACTTGGTCACGCCGATGGACTTCAGCATGGCGAAGACGATGGACCGCATATTGGGGTTGTCGTCGGCGAGCAGGACGTCGAGCGATTGCAGGGCGGACATGGGTTACGACCTGATCTGGCAGGCGGCTGGGTCGAGCGGCGTCATGGGGACAGCGACGTTCAGGCCTCGCGGGCGGCGGCCATGAATTCCAGCGGGCTGGCGTAGGCTTCCTGCCGCTCGGCGGACCAATAGCGCAGGGCGGCCAGCGGAATGGCCACGCCGCTGACGGCGCAGGTCACATAGGCGCCCGGGCGCAGCACGGCGAACTCGCCGTCGCCGTAATGCAGCGTGGCGGGCGAAGGCGAAACAGGCGGGGAAGCAGGCGTCGTCATGTAGCGATGATTGGCATGGCTTGCCGCAAGAGACGAGGGGCGAATCGCTGTTGTTTGAAAACAAGTCGATGACAGGAGCCGCCTATGATCCGCCGAACCCTCATGCTGTCCGCCGTGGTGCTGGCGACGACGCTGGCGGTCTCGTCGGTCGCCGCGCAATCGGGCGAGGCCCGACCGACGATTCGCGATCTGGGGCGGACGCCCGGCGTCCTGTCGCCGGGGCCGCTGAACGCCATCACCGACGTGGCGGGCGTGCGGGTAGGACAGGTCTCGCTGCGTGCGGGCGACAGCATCCGCACCGGCGTCACCGCCATCCTGCCGCATGGCGGAGACCTGTTTCGCGACAAGGTCCCGGCCGGGCTGTCGGTGGCCAATGGCTTCGGCAAGCTGGCGGGCGCGACCCAGATCCGCGAGCTGGGCGAGATCGAGACGCCTATCGTCCTGACCAACACCCTGTCGGTGGCGCGCGGCATCGACGGCGTGCTGGACTGGACGCTGAAACAGCCGGGGCACGAGGACATCCGCTCGGTCAACGCCGTGGTGGGCGAGACTAACGACGGCGGGCTGAACGACATTCGCGCGCGGGTGGTCACCGCCGCCGACGTGGTGCGGGCTATCGAGACGGCGACGCCGGGCCCGGTCGAGCAGGGCGCCGTGGGGGCCGGGACCGGCACCATTGCGTTTGGCTTCAAGGGCGGCATCGGCACCAGTTCGCGCAAGCTGCCCGCCAGCCTCGGCGGCTTCACCGTGGGGGTCTTGGTGCAGTCCAACTTCGGCGGCGTGCTGAGCATGGACGGCACACCCGTCGGCGTTCCGCTGGGGCGCTACTTTCTGCGTCAGGAGGTGGAGGCCGAGCGCGCCGACGGCTCCATCATGATCGTGGTGGCGACCGATGCGCCCCTGTCGGACCGCAATCTGGAGCGGTTGGCAGACCGCGCCTTCGCCGGGCTGGCGCGGACGGGCGCGGTCTTCTCCAACGGGTCCGGCGACTACGCCATCGCCTTCTCCACCGCCGATGACGTGCGGCGGACGCCGGCGCGGCGCGGCGGCGCGATGACGGTGGCCGACTGGCCCAATGATCGCATGTCGCCCCTTTTCGTCGCCGTGGCCGAAGCGACCGAGGAGGCCATCCTCAACTCCCTGCTCAAGGCCGAGACCACGACCTCGGTGATTGACGGCCAGACGGTGACGGTCGAGGCGCTGGACGTCGAGGCGGTGAAGGGGCTGCTGGCGGTCCGCTAGAGCGGCGTCAGAACAGGTCGCCCTGTCCCGCGGCCGGCGGCTTCGGTCGCGGCGCGGGCTTGGGACCGGGCGCCGTTGCCGGACGCGGCGCTGCGCCTTCGCCGTCGACGACAGCGCTCCGCGCGCCGTCGCCGAAGACGATCCGCACCGCCTGACCCGGCGACAGGGCCGCGGCCGAGGCGATCATGGCGCCGGCCTCGTCCTCGATGCGGGCGAAGCCGGGCTTGGGTCGTTTGGGGTCCAGGGTCGCCAGGGCCCGCGACAGGGCCGCCAGCCGGGTCTCGTCGCGGTCCAGACGGCGTTTCATCGCCGGGCCGAAACGGTCGGCGTAGGCGGCCAGCCGGTCGCCGCGCCGTTCGATGGCGCGGTCCAGCAGGCCCTTGGACAGACGCCCGCCGACCACGGCCAGCTGACGCTCATGCACGGCGACATTGCGGTGCAGCCCAGAACCCAGACGGCTGGCGGCGTGGTCGAGCCTTTGCTGTGGCAGGGCCAGCAGGTCCTCGGGCCGGGCGGGCAGGCCGCGCGCGGCGGCCCGCAGCCGAGTGCGACGGTCTTCCAGCAGGCGCGATCCTGCGCGGGCCAGGCGGCCCTCCAGATCGGTCAGGGCCCAGCGCAGGTCGGCCAGGACCGGGGTGGCGATCTCGGCGGCGCCGGTCGGCGTCGGCGCGCGACGGTCGGAGACGAAGTCGATCAGGGTGGTGTCAGTCTCGTGCCCCACGGCCGAGATGATGGGGATGCGGGCCTCGGCCACGGTCCGGGCCAGGGCCTCGTCGTTGAAGCACCACAGGTCCTCGACCGAGCCGCCGCCGCGCGCGACGATCAGCAGGTCGGGGCGGGGGATCGGGCTGTCGGACCGCATGGCGTCAAAGCCGCGAATGGCGTTGGCCACCTGTCCACTGGCGGCGTCCCCCTGAACCACCACAGGCCAGACGATGACGCGGCAGGGCCAGCGTTCGGCGATGCGGTGCAGGATGTCGCGGATCACGGCCCCGGTCGGGCTGGTGATGACGCCGATGGTCGCCGGGAAGGTCGGCAGGGGCTTCTTGCGCGATGGCTCGAACAGGCCCTCGTCGCGCAGACGCGCCTTCAGCCGCTCCAACTGGGCCAGCAGGGCGCCGGCGCCCGCCGGCTCCATGCTCTCGATGACGATCTGATAGGAGGATCGGGCCGGGTAGGAGGTGATCTTGCCGGTGACGATGACTTCCAGTCCGCTTTCCGGCTGGGCGCCCAGGCCCTTGACCACGCCCTTCCAGATGACGCCGTCGATGGCGGCCTTGTCGTCCTTCAGCGTCAGATAGACGTGGCCCGAGGCGTGACGGTTCACCTTGGAGATTTCGCCGCGCAGCCTCACATGGCCGAAGCGGTCTTCAAGCGTGCGCTTCAGGGCGAAGCTGAGTTCCGAGATCGACAGGGGCGGGTTGTTGTCGCGCGCGGCGGCCGGCGCCTCGGCGGGGCCTTCGAAAGCATAGTCGTCGTCGGAGATCATGGCGCGACCTTAGCCCGTCCCGCGCGCGGCGGGAACGGGGGGGATCGACAGGCGTTGCCGTCGGTGATGTCCGACTATTCCCCGCCAGAACCTTCCGAAGAGGACCCGGCTGAACGCGACCTGTCGCGCCGTGCAGGCAATCCGTCGGTCCATCCCTGGCTGTGGCTGATGGGCGTCATCCTGCTGGGCGTCGTGGTCTATGCGGCGTCGGCCTTGCTGCCCTCGAGATAGGAGAGCCCTCCATGACCCGCAGCCTGATCCTAGCTGCCGCCCTCGCCGCCCTGCTGGCGGCCTGTTCCGAGCAGAAGAAGGAGCCGGCGCCTGTCGCCGAGCCCGCCGCCGCGCCGACACCCGCCGCCGCCACCGCCGGCCTGACCCGGGATGAGCCCATGGCGCTGGGCCTGACCGTCGCCCAGTTGGAAGACGCGGATCTGCTGTCGGCGAACGGTTCTGATCTGGGCGACGTCGAGCGGGTCGACGTGGACAGCGCGGGCAAGGTCACCGGTCTGATCGTCGCCCCGACCGGACCGGGCGAGCGCTGGGTGCGGCTGCCGCTTACCGGCCTGACCATCAAGGCGGACGGCGACGACCACGACGTGGTCACAAGCATGACCTGGGAAGAGGTCAAGGCTCTGCCCGCCTGGGCGCCCTGAACCCCGGCCCCCGAGTCTGGGACCCCAGAAACGCCGCTAACCCTTTCCCCGGCTTGACCCGCGCCGCCGGGGCGGTCATTGCGCAGACATGAACATTCTGCTCGTCGGATCGGGAGGGCGTGAGCACGCCCTGGCCTGGAAAATCGCCCAGTCGCTGCTGGTCACGCGGCTCGTCGCCGCGCCGGGCAATCCGGGCATGGCCCGGCACGCCGAGCTGCGGCCCGAGCTGAAGGCCACCGACGCCGAGGGCCTGACCGCCCTGGCGCGCGAGATGAAGGCGGACCTCGTCGTGGTCGGTCCGGAGTCGGCCTTGGCCGAGGGCCTGGCCGACCGGCTCAACACCGTGGGCATCCCCTGCTTCGGTCCCACCGCCAAGGCGGCCCAGCTGGAGACCTCGAAAGCCTTCTCGAAAGCCTTCCTGCAACGTCATGGCATCCCGACGGCCGGCTACGGCGTCTATGAGACCGTGGCCGAGGCCAAGGCGGCGCTGAACAACTATTCCGCCCCCTATGTCATCAAGGCCGATGGTCTGGCGGCGGGCAAGGGCGTGGCCATCAGCCCCGACAAGCAGGACGCCGAGGCCGAGATCGAGCGGATGCTGGGTGGGCGTTTCGGCTCGGCCGGATCGCGCGTGGTCATCGAGGAATTCATGGACGGCGAGGAAGGCTCGCTGTTCGCCCTTTGCGACGGCCAGCGCGCCGTCCTGTTCGGCGGGGCCCAGGACCACAAGCGCGCCTTCGACGGCGACATGGGTCCGAACACGGGCGGCATGGGCGCCTATTCGCCGGCCCCGGTCTTCACCCCGGAACTGGTGCAGCAGGCCGACGAGCGCGTGGTGCAGCCGACTATCCGCATGATGGCCGCCGAGGGCGCGCCCTATCGCGGCGTCCTCTACGCCGGCCTGATGGCGACGAACGAAGGCCCCAAGGTGGTCGAGTTCAACGCCCGCTTCGGCGACCCGGAATGCCAGGTGCTGATGATGCGCTTCGACGGCGACATCGTGCCTCTGCTGCTGGCCTGCGCGCGCGGCGACTTGACCAAGGCCCCGGCGCCCCGGTTCAAGGACGGGGTGGTCATCACCGTGGTTCTGGCGGCCAAGGGCTATCCCGACAGCCCGCTGGAGGGCTCGGTCATCCGCGGCGCCGATCAGGACTTCGGCCCCTATGTCCAGGTCTTCCACGCAGGAACGAAGAAGCGCGACGACGGGGTTCTGGTCGCGGCGGGCGGTCGTGTGCTGAACGTCTGCGCCCATGGCGCGGACATCGCCGAGGCCCGCGAACGCGCCTATGCGGCGATCGCCAAGATCGACTGGCCCGGCGGCTTCCACCGCAGCGACATCGGCTGGCGGGCGCTGGAGCCGCGCTAAGTGGAACGATAGCCCCTCGGGACTAACCCGAGGGTGATGGTCGAACCTTTAGGCCATGGCGAACAGCAGCCGGCCGTCACCCATGCGTTCGCGCAGGGGCGCCAGGTCGGCGTGCGACACCGAGAAGCAGCCGTAGGACCGGCCCAGCTTGCCTTCGCGGGCCAGGAAGGCCGGGTCGGCGTAGTCGGCGCCGTGGATGATGATGGCGCGTTCGCGGGCGCGGTTGTTGGAATACTCCAGCCCGTCCAGCAGGACGTTCGGTCCCTGTTGCGAGCCCCAGCTGGCGCCGGCCGTGGCGAAGGCGCCGATCGACGACATGTGGCTGTTCATCTCGTTCGAGAAGCGCTGGGCGAAGCCCGAGTGCGCCGGGTCCGAGCCGCGCCCGTGGCTGGTGCGATAGGCCGTGACCCATCCGCCTTCCAGATCGACTTCATACAGGCGGTCCTCGCCCGAGAACTTCTGGAAATCGACCAGGTACATCCGGTCGCGCTTGCTGATCTTGTGACCGTGGGCGTCCAACGCGGCGTGGGCGCGCTCCATCAGGTCCTTACGCACGATCCCATGCGGATCGATGACGGGGCCGCTCGCCTTGGCCACGGAAGCGGGCTGCGGCGTCACGGTCGGGCCCGGAACGACAGGGAGGCTGGCAGGCGCGGCGCCGGCGAGCTGGAGGTTGGAGGTCGAAGCGGCGGAAGAACATCCCGCCAACAGGGCCGAACCGCCCAGGATCAAGCCACGTCTGGAAAGCCGCATGCGACGCCCCTCGCACGATTAAACAACTGTGACGGCTTGTTTCACAAAGCCCCGTAACGACGCAACCTGAGCCTTGGCGAAAGCCGTCAAAGGGCTAAGGTGAAATATGGAGTTCTGGGAGGGACCGATGAAGAAACTGGCTCTGATTGTGACCGCTGCCGTTCTGGCCGCGACCTCGGCGCAGGCGCAGCAAGCCCCTGCGGTCGCGGCGGTTTCCGCGGAACAGCCGACCACGTTCGTTCAAGTGGGGCGACTTCTGGCCGATCCGGCCAGCGGCCGCGTGCTGCGAGATAAAACTCTCGTGATCAGAGGGAACCAGATCGTCGAAATCCGCGACGGCTTCGTCGGCGATGGAAAAGTGGTCGATCTGCGCAGCGCCTTTGTCCTGCCCGGCCTTATCGACAGCCACGTCCACCTGACCAGCCAGCAAAGCCCCAGCGGGCGTCTGGACAACGTCACCGAGTCGAACGCGACCCAGGCCATGATCGGCGCCCGTTACGCCCGACGCACCCTGAACGCCGGCTTCACCACGGTCGCCGACCTGGGCGCCAGCAATGAATCCATCTTCGCCCTGCGCGACGCCGTGCGGCGCGGCGACGTGCCGGGACCGCGCATCATCGCGGCGGGCTCGGCCGTCTCGGTCCACGGCGGTCACGGCGACATCAACGGCTATCGCGAGGACGTCATGCACGTCCTGTCGCCGGAAAGCGTCTGTTCGGGCGTCGAGGACTGCATGCGGGCCGTGCGCCTCCAGGTCCGCAGCGGCGCCGACATCATCAAGATCACCGCGACGGGCGGCGTCCTGTCCAACACGGCGGCGGGTCTGGCCCAGCAGTTCAGCGAGGACGAACTGGCCGCCATCGTCGCCTCGGCTCACCGCATGGGGCGTCAGGTCACGGCCCACGCCCACGGCGTCGACGGCATCAACGCCTTCCTCAAGGCGGGCGGCGACTCGATCGAGCACGGCACCTACCTGGACGACGAGTCCATGCGCCTGTTCAAGTCGCACAACGCCTGGCTGGTGCCGACCCTGATGGCCGGGGACTATGTGGCGCGCATGGCCTCCGGCCCTGACAACTTCTTCACCCCGGCCCAGACCGCCAAGGCGCTGGAGGCCGGACCCAAGATGCTGGACATGGCCCGTCGCGCCCATGCCGGCGGCGTCCGCATCGCCTTCGGCACCGACTCTGGCGTCTCGGCCCACGGCGACAACGCCCAGGAGTTCGCCCTTCTCGTTCGCGCCGGCCTGACCCCGCTGGAGGCCATTCAGTCCGCCACTGTCGGCGCCGCCGAGCATCTGAAGATTTCGAACGAGGCCGGGCGGCTGGCGCCGGGCATGCCCGCCGACCTGATCGCTGTCTCGGGCGACCCGCTGAGCGACGTCACCGAACTGCAGCGCGTCCGCTTCGTGATGAAGAACGGTCAGGTCTTCCGTCAGGACTGATCCGTCGATGATGACGGCCATGGCTCGACCGTACTCGGCGGGCTAGAGTGAGCCATGGCTTGTCGTTCCCCCATCTTGATCGCTTTGGTTTCCGCCGTCGTCCTGTCGGGATGCGCCACGGGACCGCGCATTGAGGTCACCGCTCCGGCGGCGTTCCAGCCCGGAGCGGCCACCTATCGCTTGGCCGTCGCCGACGCCGGAGCCGCGGATGTCGGCCCGGCGACCGCCGCCGTGCGCCGCCAGTTGCAGGCAAGAGGCTGGCGAGAAGGCGACAAGACTTCCGACTGGCTGATCGAGGTCGCCTATGCCGTTCGCCCTCAGCGGACCGGAACCTTCACCGATGACGCTGCGCGCAAGGGCGAGTGGACGGCATCGCCGGTTCTGCCGCAGTGGTGGAGCACGGGCCGCAAGACCCATGTCCTCAGCCTGACCCTGAACGGGCCGGGCGCTGCGCCGACCGTCTATGAGGCCCGGGCTGCGACCGTGGTCGGGGATCGCAAGAAGGATGCGGCGCTCGACGCCCTGGCCGAGGCCGTGGTCGCGGAACTGCCCGCCGCCGACTAGGCGTCGGCTTCTATCACGCGGGGCAGGGTGAGAACGAAGACAGCCCCGTCCGCGCCGCCTTCATAGCCGATCCGCCCGCCGTGACGCCGGGCCACGGTACGCACGAAGGCCAGCCCCAGACCCGAACCGCGCGCATCGGCGTCGCCGTGGCCGAAGGGCTGGAAGAGACGACGCTGGGCTTCTTCCGACAGGCCGGGTCCCTGATCGCGGATGCGCAGGGTCAGAGTGGGCCGCGCTTCCTCTTCGGCGGCCTCGAGCGTGCAGGCGATGACCCCGCCCTCCGGGCCGTACTTCAGGGCATTGTCGAGCAGGTTGGTCAGCAGTCGCCGCAGCAGGGCCGGATCGCCCTGAACCAGGTACTCCTCCTCGCCGTCGGGCGTCTGGATGGTCACGCCCTTGGCTGAGACCTGGGGCCACAGGGTGTCGGCGGCGTCCATCAGCACCTGACCCAGGTCGAGGACAAGGCTGCGATAGGGCTGGGACTCGGCGCGGGCCAACTGGACATAGCCCTCGGCCAGATCCAGCGTCTGCTGGGCGTAGGCGCCGATGCGCCGTTCGAAGGTCGGATCGGCGCGGTCCTGCCGGCCCTCCAGCAGGGTCAGGATCGACACCTGCGGCGCGCGCATGTCGTGGCTGAGCAGTTGCAGGGCCTGTTCGCGTTGGCGCTCGGCGACGCGGAAGCCGGTCATGTCGGCGAAGCGTACGATGTGACCCAGCGGGCGGCCGTCGGCGTCGGTCAAGGCGGCCGCCGCAACCTTGAGGACTTGACCTTCGGGGGCCAGAATATCGCCCAGGTCATTGGCCTCGTCGGTGATGAAACGTCGCCACGAGGGTTCGCCCAGGGTCAGGAACAGGTCGGCCAGGCCGGCGTTCGCGCCGAGGGCCGCGCCGAACAGGGCCTGTGCCCGATCATTGGCCACCAGCACGCGACCGTCAGGAGCGGCCACCACCGTGGCGTCGGGCAAGCTGCGCAGGGCGTCGGCGATGAAGCGGTCGAGGTCGCGAAGTTGCTTCAGGGCGGCGCGCAGGGTGTCGACCTGCTTGGCGACGATGTCGCCGTGACGCGGGGCGATCATGGCGGACGTCAGCCCGGCGATGGGAATGGGCGCGGCCTCGCGCTCGAAGGTTTCGACCTCGCTCTGCATATAGGCCGAGGCGGCGGCCAGCCGGCGCCAGCTCCAGAAGGGATAGGCCACCGCCAGTCCGGCAACGGCGGCGGCGGGCGGGAACCACAGACCCGCCGTGACGAAGGCGGCGGCGCTGAGGGCCAGCGTCAGCACGATCAGCGCCACGCCCAGAACCATATTGGCCAAGGGGCGCAGGATCAGGAAGCCCCCGATCAGCAGCGCCAGAGGCAGCAGCGACAGGGCCAACACCCAGGGGGGGCCGACGGTGCGCGGGCCGCCGCCTTCCAGCAGGGTCTGCAGCAGGGCCGCCTGGATCTCGACGCCCGGGCTCAGTTCGCCGTGAGGCGAGGCGGGGGTGGCGTAGCGGTCGCCCATGCCGGGCGCGGTGGCGCCGACCAGAACCAGCTTGTCCTTCAGGAAATCGGCCGGAACCTCGCCGTTCAACACGTCGACGAAGGACAGGGTCCGATAGCGGCCGGGTGGCCCGCGATAGGCGATGGCTTCCGGCGCGGCGGCGATCAGGGGCTCGTCGCTTGCCGCGTCAGGATGGGGGGCGGGCGGAACCACCCCCGCCGTCGCGGCTAGCGGCAGGATCAACTGCTGCCAGGTGTGAGCGCCCGCCTGCATGTAGAGCGGGACGCGGCGGATCACCCCGTCTCCGTCGACGATCATGTTGACGTGACCCAGGCTGGCCGCCGCGCGGACCAGGTCGGGCGAGGGCGCGCTGACCTGCCAGGCGGCGCCGTTCAGACCGGGGGCGTCGACCAGCAGCGGCAGATGAACATCGCGGGCGCGCGCCAGGGCGGCGGCCAGTTCGCCGTCGCCGGCCTCGGGCTCGGTAAACAGGACGTCATAGGCCACGGCGCGGGGCTGGACCTGGCTCAGGCGGTCAATCAGGGCGGCGTGGATGGTGCGCGGCCAGGGCCAGCGGCCCAGCTCGCTCAGGCTTCGGTCGTCGATGGCGATGATGACGATGGCAGGATCGGCGGGGCCGTCCTGAAGCCGGATCAGGCCGTCGTAGACCAGGTTGTCGGCGCGGTCGGCGACGGGGGTGAGCGCCAGCCAGCCGACCAGCAGGGCCGTGACCGCCGCCACCAGCCCCCATTCGATCAGGGCGCGTCGGCCTGTAAGGCGTGCGCCCAGCCAGCCCCGTGCCGGCACCCGTCAGCGCCCGATGCGCAGTTGCTGCGGCTCGGACCAGACCTGAAGCAGGCGGCCGAAGCGGTGGCGCGTGCCCTGCACCCGCCAGGTGTAGACGCCCGGCGGCAGGTCGCTGAGGGTGAAGGCCTGTTCGACTACGCCAGGCTGATCAACCAGGGGCGGGCCTTCGGCGCGGCCCTCGGCGTCCTCGCGCGACAGCTGGAAGCGGAAACGGGCCTCGCCCTCGCCCTCGGCCTCCCAGCGGAAGCGATAGAAGCGCCGGTTGTCGCGGCTCTCGCTGCCGGACGTCAGGCCGCCGACGCCGTTGCGGGCGCGGATGAAGCTGTAGGTGGTGGCGCGGCCTTCCAGGCCTTCAGGCGACAGGGCGCTGAGGCGCAGGAAGTAGGCCCCGTCCGTCAGCGGACCGAAAGGCAGGCGGGGCTGGTTCGGGGCGCTGTCGGCCTCGGCGAAGGCGTCGATCATGCCCGCGTCCGTCGCCAGACGACCGCGATAGCCGGCGGCGCCGCTCAGGGGCGCCAGGGCGAAGTCCACGACCGGGCCGGATTGAACCTCGTCGGGTTGGGTCAGGGCAGGCGCAGGCAGAAGCGGCAGCAGCCGCGTGTCGGTCAGGCTGGTCGACACCCCTTGATCGGCGACGGCGACGGCTTCGCTCAGGCCGTCGCCCGAATCGACCTCGACCACGCCCTCGATGACCTCGGTCGCCGAGCGATCGGCGTCGTCGTTGTAGGCGACGCGGAAGTCGGTGCCGCGCACGGCGGAGACCGAGACGGGGGTGCGGACCACGAAGCCGCCGGGGCGACGACGCGGCGTCACGCGGGATTCAGCGCGGCCGGCTTCCACGGTCAGGGCATGGTCGACGGCGCCGTTCAGGGCGTAGCGCCGCAGGCGGGACAGGCGGACCCGGCTGTTGGACGGCACGACGACATGACTGCCGTCCGACAGGGCCAGGCGGACGAAGGCGTTGGCGCCGGTGGTCAGGATGGCGTTCTCGGCCAGGGTCTGACCCTGAACCGGCGGGGCGGCGCGACCGCCCTCGCTCAGGGTGACGGCGCCCCGGAAGCCGGCGATCCGCGCATAATCGGGGTCGGCGCGCAGCAGCGAAACCGGAATGGTCAGGGTGCGCCCGATGGGCAGGCGGCGCGGATTGGCCACACGATTGTCGCGCTGCACCCGGCGATAGTCTGAGGGACGGTTCAGATAGGCGGTGGCCAGATCGATCAGGGTGTCGCCGGGCCGCACCACATAGTCGAGCGTTTCGACGGCGGCGGGCGCGGATCCGGTCTGGGCGAAGCTGGGAGAAGCCGTGAGCAGCGCCGCCGTCAGGCCGACGATGATCATCCGGTTTCTGTTCATGTCGTCGCCCCTTTACGCGTCCTCGGACTCGACGTCGTCCATGAGGGGCTCAACGGCGCCGACGCGTTCCAGACGGTATCCGTAGCTGTAAATGGGCGTCAGGCGGAAGCCCTGTTCGGGGCGCAGTTCAAGCTTGGTGCGGATGCGCGAGATGTGCATGTCCAGCGAGCGGCTGTTCAGGTTGGGTTCGTTGCCCCAGACCGTCTCGAGAATATAGGTCCGCGACAGGGCGCGGTGCAGGTTACGGAACAGCAACTGCGCCAGCGCATATTCCTTGGCTGTGAGGACCACGCTCTTGCCATCGCGGCTGACGGTGCTGGCCGAGTCGTCGAAAAGGGTGTCGCCGTGAACTTCGGCGCCAGGGGTCGAATGTTGGGCATAGACGCGGCGCATCAGGGCGTTGATGCGCGCTTCCAGAACAGCCGGAGACAGGGGTTTGGGCAGGTAGTCGTCAGCGCCCGCGTTCAGGCCGGCGACGATGTCCTCGTCCTCGGCGCGGCTGGTGACCAGAAGCATGGGCGGCGGCGGCTTCAGGTTGGTGCGGGCCCAGGCCAGCACTTCCAGACCGGAACGGTCAGGCAGATTCCAGTCCACGATCAGAAGGTCGAATGTATCCTTGCGCAGGGCCGAGATCAGGGCTTGAGCTCGAGAGAACAGGACGGGGCGGTAGCCAGCCGTCTCCGTCACGCTGGAAATGGTTTCCAGCTGGACCGGGTCGTCGTCGAGAACTGCGATCTTCATGCTACTGAGTGCTCCGAGAGATCACCCATCCATAACGCTTAAGGTCAGGCTTGGGGCCGAAGACCAAGGTCAGGATTGTAAAATCTCGTCACTTCAGGAAGGGTTTGCCCACTGGGCGCTATCTGAGAGGCAGGAACGACTTAACCTTCCCATGAAGGAAGGTTTGAAAAGCCGCTTCGTCCGTCAATCGCGCTACGACCGGCCAGGCGACGATGCGGTCGCGCCAGGCGGGCGGCAGGCGCACCCAGTCCTTTTCCGTCGTCACCAGACCGGCCTCGAACAGGGCCGCCCGATCGGTCAGCAGGGCGAAGTCGCGCTCCGACAGCTCGGCGTGATCGGGGAAGGGGACGAAGTCCTTAAGGTCGCAGCCGGCGGCGATCAGCGAGCGCTCGACCTTCCACGGCTTGGCGATGCCGGCGAAACCGACCTGGGGCCCCGACGGCGGGGCGGCGGCGGGCTCCAGCCGGGCGATGAAGACGGGCAGGTCGCCAAAGGTTTCGACCAGTTCGGGGTCGACCTCGGCCAGGTCGGCGGGCAGCAGGATGATGACCGCGTCCGTCCGCGCCAGACCCGCCGCTAATGGCTCGCGCATGGGGCCGGACGGAAACACCGAGCCGTCGCCAAAGGGCCATTCGTCGCCGCGCGTCTCGCCGTCGACGACGATCAGGCTGAGGGTCTTTTTCAACGTCGGGTTCTGATGGGCGTCGTCCAGCACCAGGGCCTCGGCGCCGGCGGCCACGGCGGCCTTGGCCCCGGCCACGCGGTCACGCGCGATCCAGGCGGGGGCGTCGCTGGCCAGCATCAGCGGTTCGTCGCCTACCTCGGCGGCGGTATGGACGGCCAGATCGACCTGAATCGGACCTTCCAGCGTCCCGCCATAGCCGCGCGACAGGGCGGCGGCCTCGACGCCTTGGGCGTGCAGCAGGCGCAGCACCTCGCGCGCGATCGGCGTCTTGCCGGAACCGCCCACGGTCAGATTGCCGATGGAGATGACGGGCGCGCCGGGATCAACGGGTTCTGCGCGGGCGATGCGACGGGCGGTGACGCCGGCCCAGATCCAGGAGGCGGGCTTGAGCAGCATCCGCGCGACCGGGGCGTGACGGCGGTCGCGGCTGTACCACCAGCGGGGCGTGTTCAGCTTCATCGACGGCCTCGCGACGGGGCGGCGGGCAAATGCGCCTGCAAGGCCAGCCACAGACGGTCCAGACCGGCGGCAGCCTCGGCAGCGGCGCGGCGGCCGCGCTCGCCCATGTCACGCGCCGCGTCGGGATCAGCCAGCAGCGGGCCGACGATGCCCGGCAACTCAGCGGGCGACAGCACCGAGACCAGTCCGCCGGATTGCTTGAGCATCCGTGTCACGGCGGCCCAGTTGCTGGCGTCGGGGCCGGTGACGACGGGCTTGGCCAGACGTGCGGGTTCCAGAGGATTGTGGCCGCCGACGGCGCCGCCGCCCAGAGCGGGCGCGAACGAGCCGCCCATCACCACCACGTCGGCCAGACGCATGAACAGGCCCAGTTCGCCCAGCGTGTCGGCCAGGTAGATGTCGGTGTCGTCGGTGATCGGCTGGCGCAGGCTGCGCCGGGCGAAGCTGTAGCCATCCTGAGCCAGCGCCCGCGCGATTTCGTCGGCGCGCTCGGGGTGGCGCGGCACGACGATCAGGAAGAGGCGCTCGGCCAGATGGTCCAGCGCCCCGACGATGGCCATTTCCTCGTGTTCGTGGGTGCTGGCGGCGACGACGACGGGACGGTCGTCGATCAGGGCCGACAGGCGGCCGAACTCGCCCTTGTCATAGGGCAGGGGCTCGCCCGACAGCTTCAGGTTCACCTGACCGTCGACGCGGGCGCCGAGCGCCGTCAGTCGGTCGGCGCTGGCCTGATCCTGCGGCCAGACATGGGTGAAGCAGGCCATCAGGGCGCGCGCCATGCCGGGGGCTTTTTTCCAGCCCTCGGCGGTCTTGTCGGTGATGCGGGCGCTGACCAGGGCCAGGGCCACGCCCTTCTTCTTCGCTGCCGTCAGCAGGTTGGGCCACAGCTCGCTTTCGACGAAGACGCCGATGGTGGGCCGCCAGTGGTCGAGAAAGGCGGCGACGGCGCCGGGGCTGTCAACAGGGGCGAACTGATGGATGACGCCGGCAGGCAGACGTTGGGCCAGGATCTGCGCCGAGGTCAGCGTCCCGGTGGTGACCAGAACCGCCACGTCGGGCCGGTCCTTTCGAATGCGCTCGGCCAGGGGCAGGATGGACAGGGCCTCGCCGACGCTGACGCCATGAATCCAGATTAGCGGCCCGGCGGGGCGGGCGACACCGGCCAACCCCAACCGTTCGTCGACGCGCTGCGGGTCTTCCTTGCCCTGCTTGACCCGGCCGTCGAGCAGGCGAGGGGCCAAAGGCTCGA
Source organism: Brevundimonas sp. NPDC090276 (assembly GCF_044772165.1). Lineage (NCBI taxonomy): Bacteria > Pseudomonadati > Pseudomonadota > Alphaproteobacteria > Caulobacterales > Caulobacteraceae > Brevundimonas > Brevundimonas sp. NPDC090276. Next base: position 1,033,132 of record NZ_JBIVYK010000001.1, read on the forward strand.
TCAGACGGGTCAGCAGGCGATAGGCGATCAGGGCGGGGCTGAAGATCACGGCCTAGACCCGCTCCAGACCGACGAGGGCGTCAGCGCGGGCTTCAACCGCCGTCAGCCGTTCGGTCCACTCGGCGACCACCTCGGACATCTCGGCGCCTTCAGGATACCAGACCTTGTCCCAGACCACGGCGCCCTTGCCGAAGGGCAGGGGCAGGACGGCCTTGTCCCAGCTGTTCAGCCGCATCGCCGGTTTGCAGGAAATGCCGATGAAGAGGACGGGCGCGCCCGACAGTTTGGCCATCAGCGGCAGGCCCTCGGCCATCTGCCGCGCCGGCCCGCGCGGGCCGTCGGGGGTCAGGGCCAGGCCGCCGACCTTCAGCTGTTTCAGACCGTCGCGCAGGGCCTGGGTGCCGCCCTTGGACTGCTTGGCCTTGTCCTTGTTGCTGGATGAGCCGCGCACGGCGGGGATACCGAGCCGCCCCACAGCGCGCGCGAAGAACTCGCCGTCGGCGCTCAACGACACCAGCCCCTTGACCGGCTGGGCCCGCTTCATCGGCCAACTGGCCGGGGCCAGGGCCAGCCGCGAGTGCCAGAAGGCGCACAGGACGCCGCCGCCCTCGGCCCACACCTCCTCGGCCACCGCTTCGTTTTCATATTCCCAGCGGATGGTGGCATAGCAGAACCGCATCCATTCCGAGAGCAGCCAGGCCAGGGAGGTCTGGATGAGCGGATTACGCAGGGGCCTCATGCGCCGGTCTCGTCGGGCAGGGGCGAGGCCACCACGGGCGCGGGCCCGTCCAGCGACTGCTGCCTGGCCAGACGGGCGTAGAGCCCGCCCTTCTTGACCAGGGCGCTATGCGTGCCCTGCTCGACCACGCGACCAGCCTCGATGACATAGATGCGGTCGGCGTTCTGCACCGTCGACAGGCGGTGGGCGATCATCAGGGTGGCGCGGCCGTGCATCAGCCGCTCCAGCGCCGCCTGGACCAAGGCCTCGCTCTCGGTGTCCAGTGCGCTGGTCGCCTCGTCCAGCAGCAGGATGGGGGCGTCCTTCAGGAAGGCGCGGGCGATGGCGATGCGCTGGCGCTGACCACCAGACAGCCGCATCCCGGCCTCGCCGACGCGGGTGGCGTAGCCCTCTGGCAGGGCGGCGATGAAGTCGTGCGCGGCGGCGGAACGGGCGGCCTCGACGATCTGTTCGGCGGTGGCGCCCTGACGCCCATAGGCGATGTTGGCGGCGATGGTGTCGTCGAACAGGAAGGGTTCCTGCGTCACCAGGGCGATGTGATCGCGCAGGGACTTCAGCTTCAGTTCGCGGATGTCGCGGTTGTTGATTGTCACGGCCCCGGCGGTGACGTCGTAGAAGCGCGGCAGCAGGGACAGGATGGTCGACTTGCCGCCGCCCGACGGGCCGACCAGGGCGATGGTCTCGCCCGGCGCGACCTTCAGGCTGACGTCCGACAGGGTCGGCGCGCCGCCTTCTTGATTGGCGGCATAGGTGAAGGAAACATGGTCGAAGGCGACCGTGACCGGCCCGGTTTCCAGCTCGACGGCGTCGGTCGCCTCGCGGATCTCAGGCTCGATATCCAGGGCGGTGAACAGGCGACGCGCGGCGGTCATGCCTTCGCTTAGGACGGTGGTCAGGTTGGTCACCTGACGCAGTGCCTGTCCCGCCAGCAGCAGCATGCCGATAAAGGAGGCGAAGGCGCCAACCGTCATCTGGCCCTGGCTGGCGCTCCACCCGGCATAGGCCATGACGGCGGCGACAATGCCGTAGGCGACGATATCGCTGGCCGGTCCGGCGAAGGCGCGGCTGTCGGCGCCCTTGATGATATGGCGCTGGCGACGGGCGATGACCTCTCCGACACGGGCTTCCTCGGCGGCTTCGCGGTTCTCGATCTTGATGACGCGGACGCCGTCCAGGTTCTCCATCAGGGCGCTGGACAGGGCCTCGGTCTCGACCATGGCGCCGCGGGCGGCCTTGCGCGACTTCTGACCGAAGCGGCGGATGATCCAGCTGACGACCGGCACGCCCAGAAGGACGATCAGCGTCAGTGGCAGGTCGATGAAGCCCATGGCGATGATGACGCCCAGCAGCATCAGGGCGTTCTGGGTGTAGTTGACCACGCCCGAGGTGAAGGCTTCGCGCACCAGGTTGGCGTCGAACAGAACGGACGAGACGAAGCTGCCGGAGTGCTGGCCACGCAGGCGCGACAGGTCAGCCCGGATCATGCCCGAGAAGAGCTGCTTCTGGATGTCGCCGACGATGCCGTGACCCAGCCGGTTCACCAAGGCCGACTGCGCCGCCATGGCCAGCGACCGGATCACGGCTACCACGATAATGAACAGCGGAATGAGGATCAGCACCTTGTCCGCTGGAATGCTGACCAGGCCCCAGACCTGAACCGGCCCTTCGTGCTTGGTGAACAGCAGGTCGATCGCCGGTTCCAGGAACTTCAGCAACAGGGCGGTCAGCCCGCCTGAAATCGCGGCGCAGAACATGGAGGCGAAGAAGGCCGGCTTGTGCCGGGATAGGTAGTCGCGCCAGATCCGGCTCAGAAGCGGCCGCAGAGGTTCGCGGGTGTCGGATGCGGGCGCGGGGGTGGTCATGGCTCTCGGTCGAACGGGTTGGGCGTCAAGTCAAGCCGCACGGCGAAGCCTGCAGGTGACGCGGTGCGGTTTCGTCGCTATCTGCGGCATATGCAGCGCTATGATCTGACCACGGCGATGGGCCGATTCAAGGCGTATTGGTCCTATTTCTGGGCCGACCACGCCTTCCTGCGCACGGCCTTCACCAACGCCCACTGGCTGGGACCGGATCTGGTGCGGACCAATCAGCCGTCTCCGGGGCAACTGGCCTATTGGCAGAGGCGCGGGATCAAGACCGTCATCAATCTGCGCGGTCAGCGCGACGAGTCCTATTACTGGCTGGAGAAGGACGCCTGCGCGAGTCTGGGCCTGACCCTGATCGACGCCCCGCTGGACTCGCGCGACGCGCCGGGCCGCGACCGCATCCACCGGGCGCGTGAGCTGTTCCGAACGATTGAATACCCGGCCCTGATCCACTGCAAGTCGGGCGCGGATCGGGCGGGGATGATGGCGGTGCTTTATCGCCACTTTCACCTGGGCGAGCCGATCTCGGCGGCCATGTCGGAGCTGGGCAAGCGCACCCTGCACAGCCGCGAGGGCATGACCGGCGTGCTCGACTATGTCCTGGAGAAGTACGTCCGCGAGGTTGAACCGACCGGCGTCAGTTTCGAGGACTGGATCGACAGCGACGCCTATGATCCCAAGGCCATCCGCGCCGAGTTCAAGGCCGGCTGGTGGGGCAGGCTGATCGTCGACCGCCTGCTGAAGCGCGAGTAGTCAGCCCGGCCGTCAGCCCCAGGGCCCGCGCTTGGGACCATGATGCGCCGTCTCGGCGTCGCGGCGGGCCTTGCGGTCGGCTTCCCACTGGCGGAACCAGCGCGCATAACCGCGCTCGCGGCCTAGAACGACCAGCCACAGGGCCAGAACGCCGACCAGAGAGATGACGCCGAGCAACTGCTGTCCGTCGATAGTGTAGCCGAACAGGGTCAAGATCGGGGCTCCGGTTCGTGGGGGCGGTGGTGATGGGTTTCGGCCGGGGTGATGGGATCGTTCCAGGCGGTGTCCTGATCCTCGCCCGGACGCGGCGTGTGCGCCGGGCCTTTGCGCACGACCCAGACGATAGCGACGACGGCCAGGATCACCAGCAGAAGGACGATCAGGGTGGGCATCATGGCAGTGGCCTCTCCAGAAACGCCAAAGGCGGCTGACGAGAAAGCGCGTCAGCCGCCTGTGCGGTTCCGAAACGTCGCGGTGAAGCGCGCCCGAGCCCTAGGGCCTGCGACTTAGGCGTCCGAGCGCGGGTCGATCAGCTTGTGCGCGTGCAGGATGAAGTAGCGCATGTGGGCGTTGTCGACGGTAGCCTGGGCGCGGGCCTTCCAGGCCTGCTTGGCTTCGTCATAGCTGCCATAGGCGCCGACGAACTCGACTTTGGCCAGGTCGCGGAAGATCGGCTCGGCCGGATGGCGCATCTCGCCGCCGATGACGAGGTGAAGCAGTTGGGGATCGTGGGCGTCAGCCATGGAGAGGGGGTTCCATTGCGAGAAAAAAGGGGAGATCAGATCGCCAGCGGGATAGGCGCTGTGCGCCTCACGATCAACGGGTGAAGGGCCGGCGCGGCGCAGATCAGGCTGGTTTGACGCGGATCTGGGCGATTAAAGCACCAGTCACGGCCCATATGGTCGCTGACTTTCGCTCCCGCCTCCTCGGCGATCAGGGCGCCGGCGCAGACATCCCAGTCCCATTTGGGGCTGATCGCGATGGCCGCATCAAAGGCCCCGGCGGCGACCAGGGCCATGCGATAGGCCAGGGCGTTGCGCTTGGTGAAGCGCATTTCCGGCCAGGGCTCGGCCCATTCGCGCGCCTCCATCAACCGGGCGTCGGCCAGAAGCTCGGCGTCCTCCAGGGTGTCGGTGTCCGAGGCGCTGATGGGGCGGCCCTGCAGCCGGGCGCCGCCGCCGAGCGTGGCCTCGAACATCTCGCCCAGCATGGGGGCGTGGATGACGGCGGCGACGGGGCGGCCCTCCTCGACCACGGCGATCGGCACGCACCACCACGGCTTGTTCTTCATATAGGCGACGGTGCCGTCGATGGGATCGACGACGAAGATGCGCTTCTTGGTCAGGCGCTCGGGGCTGTCCGCTGTCTCTTCGGACAGCCAGCCATAGTCGGGTCGGGCGTTCAGCAGCGTGTCGCGCAGCAGTTGGTCCACCGCCAGATCGGCGCTGGTGACGGGCGAACCGCCTTCCTTGGACCAGACCTTCAGTCCCGCCTCGCGATGCTCAAGCGCCAGCCGGCCGGCGGCCAGGGCCGCGTCGCGGATCAGTTCGAGGTCGGACAGAAGGTCGGTCATTTTCCGGCGATGGCCACCGCGTCGAACATCAGGGAGGGGCTGTTGAAGGAACCCCGGAACTCCAGATCCGATCCCCGCAGCAGACGGGCGTAGAGGTCGATCAGATTGCCCGCCACGGTCACTTCGCTGACCGGATAGGCCAGTTGGCCGTCCTCGAACCAGAAGCCGGACACCCCCGCCGACCAGTCGCCGGTATTGGCGTTCAGCGACGGGCCGAACATGGAGGTGATCAGCAGGCCCGATCCGGCCTTGGCCATCAGGCCGCCCTTGTCGTCTTCGCCCGGCGCCAGGTGCAGGTTGTGGGTCGAGACGCCGGAGGGGCCGGCCAGCCCGCGCGAGGCGTGGCCGGTCGAGGCCAGACCCAGCTGGGCGGCTGAGGCGGTGTTCAGCAGCCAGGTGGTGATGACGCCGTCCTCGACGATGTTGCGCCGTTCGACCGCCACGCCCTCGTCGTCAAAGGGGGTCGAGCCGAGGCCGCGCAGGCGGAAGGGATCGTCGACCATGTCCACGCCCGCCGGCAGGACCTGTTGACCGAGCTTGTCTTTCAGGAAGGAGCTGCCGCGCGCGATGGCCGGGCCGGAAATGGCGCCCAGCAGGGGCGACAGGACCTGGGTGGCGATGCGGTTCTCGAAGATGACCGGGGCGGTGGTCGAGGCGATTTTGCGCGGGCCGACGCGGGCGACGGCGCGCTCGCCCGCCTTCAGGCCGATCTCGGCGGCGCCCGGCAGGTCGGACAGGTGGCGCGTCGCCCGGCTTTCACCGCCGCGCTCCATGGCTCCGTCCTTCTCGGCGATGACGCCGACGCCCAGCGAGAAGGCGCTGCCCCGGTGGCGGCCGTCAAAGCCGTGCGAGGTGACCAGGCGCCATTCGCTGGCCGACCAGGAGGCGTGCCCGCCCTCGGACTTGGAAACGCCCTCGACGGCGAGTGCAGCGGCCTCGGCCTCGGCGGCGGCGGCTTCCAGCGCCTCGGCCGTGCGCTCGGACGGGTCGAACAGGTCGAGGTCAGCGTGCGGGCCCTGGGCCAGCCGGTCCTGCGGGGCCAGGGAGGCATAGGGGTCTTCGGGCGCCAGTTTGGCCATGGCCACGGCCCGCTCGACCAGACGGGCGCGGGTGGCGTCGGACAGGTCGGAGGCGGACACCGTCGCCTGCCGGCGACCGACGAAGACGCGCAGGCCCAGATCGCGGGCTTCTTCGCGCTCGACCTCTTCCAGTTCGGCGTTGCGCACGCCGACGGACAGGGAGGCGCGGTGGGCGGATACCGCCTCGGCGGCGTCGGCGCCGGCCTTCAGCGCGGCGGCGACCAGATCATGCAGGATGTCGGGGGAGGGCGTCTGTGCGGACATGCCCCGATATGGCGGACCCGCCGCTGTATCGCAACCGGCCCGCCGCGCTTCAGAGGATCGACCAGCCGATCAGGCTGACCGCCGCCACCAGCAGGGCCAGCCAGGTCAGGATCATGCCGACCGATCGGCCCAGCGACGGGCCTTGCTGGAACAGCAGGCCCAGGGCGTGGATCACCCGGCCCGCGAACAACGTCCCGCCGACCGCATGGATCAGCAGGGCCGGCGCGCCCAGGAAGGCCAGCAGGATCAGGCCGCACATCCCCGCGGGGATGTACTCGGCCGCGTTGGCGAAGGCGCGGGTGGCGCAGACCAGTTCACGCTCGCCGCCGTCGCCGAACTCGACCATGTGCTTGCGGCGCCGGTTCACCACCACGCCCGACAGGCCGAACATCAGCAGGATCAGCAGCCCGCCCCACAGGGCCGCCGCCTGAATGGTCGGGATCAGGCTCAATGTTCGCGCCCCACCGGATAGAGGCGGAAGCGCTGATCATAGAAGGGCGTGCGCTCGTAGAACCAGGCCAGACGGGCGTCGCCATCGGCGGCGAAGGCGGGCTCGGCGGCTAGCTTGGCCTCGAACTCGGTCTTCAGCGCCGGATCAGCGGCCAGCATCTTCTCGGCCAGGGGCGCGATGGCGTAGGCCTCGATGTATTCGACCCGGTTCAGCACCTCGGGGAACATGCCCCAGGCGAAGAAGCTCTCGGACGACTGCGGCTCCAGCAGCAGGATGGCGACGTCGCCCATCGGCTGATCGGTCGGCACCCGCACCGAACCGACGGGGAAGGTCCAGTCCTTCGCTTCCGGGCGGACCTCGCCGACCGTGATCGGCACATGGCCTTCGTTGGTGCGGGCCGAGACCTTGGGATCGACCAGGCGCAGCATGTCGACGGTGACCGTGCGCGGCGCTGTCAGGGTCTCCATCTGCACGCCGTGGGTCTTCAGCCGCTCGATGATGTCAGCGCGATAGGACGGCACCCAGTAGGCGCTCGGGCGCTTCAGCGTCAGGGTCGGGTGCGAACCGAAGTAGGGCACCTGCCACAGCTCCGGGTCCGGCTGGCCCAGCCAGCGCAGTTCGGGACGGCCCGAGGCGGCGCTTTGATAGGTGTCGTAGAGGATGCCCTTGAACGGACGGGTGCGGATCGGCTGCTCGTCGCCGACGAAGTTGGCGGGCAGTTCGGCGGGACGCAGGGCGCGGTCGGCCCTGATGGCGGCGCGCAGGGTCTGCGACTTGTCGGCCAGCAGCCTCAGCGCTTCTTCCAGGAAGACATAGGTGCCCAGCACCCGCTGCTCGTGCGGCTTCAGGCTGTGATTCTCGATCAGGATGGTCGGGACGTGGGCCGCCGAGCCCCAGCCGTTGGAGTAGCGTTCGCCCAGACCGCCGTCGTTCATGCCCTTCTTGGGGTCGCGGTCGTCGATGGCGAAGACCAGTTCGCCGGGGATGTGGCCCTGGGCTTCCAGCGCCGAGTTCATGTCGGGTTTGAAGGCGTCGTCCAGCCACTTGGCGATGGCCGGGCTGCGGCTCCAGACGCCGTTCTCGCCGTTGTAGCCGTAGGTGACGTCGTACTGATAATCGATGCCGTCGGTGACGTGGATGTCGACGTAGAGGTCGGGCTGATACTTGTGGATCAGGCCCATGACGGCCTGCATCTCGGCCTGATCCAGTTTCATGAAGTCGCGGTTCAGGTTCTGGTTGGTCGCCGTGTGACGCCAGCCCTGATTGCGCGGTCCGCGCTGGTTGGGGCGGGAATAGGGGCTGGTCCGCTCGTGTCCGTCTACGCTCAGGATCGGAATCAGGATCAGGTTGGCGCGGTCCAGCAGGCCGTCCTTGCCGTAGAAGGCCATGTCGCGCAGCAGCATCATGCCCGCGTCCTTGCCGTCGATCTCGCCCGGGTGGATGCCGGCCTGAGCCAGCAGCACAGGCTTGTTCGGATCCAGCGTCGCGCCGTCCTTGGAGGCGATGACGGCGTAGATCGGGCGGCCCTCCGGCGAGACGCCGAACTGTTCGATGCGGATCAGATCCGACGCCGCATCCAGCCGGTCGAACCAGGCGCGGGTGTCGGCGTAGGAGGGCGAGAAGTCATGTGCCGCATCGGCCTCGAAGGCCGTGACCCAGGGATCGGAAGCGTCGCGCAGCAGGGCCTTCGACGCGCCATTCCACGTCGGTGCGGGCGGCAGGAAGGCCTGGTCCCAGGGGGCGGCGTTGGGGACGGTGGGCGAGATGTGGGACATGGCGGGACTCGAAGCGAACGCCGTGACGGCGGCGAGGAACAGGCTGATGCGCATTCCCTGTCTTCCGCCGTCACGTTCGCTCTGACAAGCCCGATCAGCCGTTCCGTTTGGCGCGGAGGCGTTCGACGGTGGCCTGGGCCTCCTGGCGGCGCGCCGTATGGTTCTGCCATTCCGCGCGCTGGGCCTCGGTCAGACCGCCCGAGGCTTCGTTGGCGGCTTCCAGATCCGCCAGTTTTTCATCGAGGGCGACCATTTCATCTTCGGCGGATTCCAGGCGATCCTGCTCCGCCTCGGACAGGCGCGGACGCGGACGTGGCGCCGAACGGCGGGCGCCTCCGACCAGTACTTGTGCATCAGCCGGCGTGGGAATGTGCACGACTGGCGCTGCGATCATCAGGGCCAGACCCAGGACCAACGCGGACTTCATCAGGAAACTCCATGTGATTTTTTCCAAGGCTACGTTGGGATGACAAAGACGTCATCTAAAAATCGCATTGAAGCCACAATTGAGTAATCGTCGTTACTGCCGACCTCAGCTTCAGCCCGCACCAGTCATCGGCGACCATCCACCCGTTGACGCCAGCTCTGCCGCCGAGCGAGCCATCTGCCACATCATGTAGAGCAGCGCGACGATCAGGGCGCCGACCGCCACCCGCCGCCAGGGCGCGAAGGCCGCGGTGGCGGTTGCCGCCACAAAGATGGCGACGCCGGTCCACAGCGTGACGGAACTGGCGACCTTGGCGAACCCCGCGTCTGCCTGGGCCAGGATGACGACCATGACCGCCACGATCAGGTTGGCGCCCAGGATGCAGCCGAACACCAGCTTGCGATGGGCCCAGAAGTGGGCGTCCAGATCGACCCGCTCATGCGCGCCCTCGGCCGTAACGCGGGGGAAGGTGACGCTGGCCGCCACATAGAAGGTCGCGGCGATGCTCAGGCTGACCAACAGCAGGAAGGTATTGAACGGCGCCCCGCGAAAGATGACCCAGGCCTGGTTCCAGAAGGTGGCGATGTCGATGGCCACGAACAGGGCGAGCGCGGGCGTCAGCCAGCCGAAGCGGATGCGTTCGCGCTCATGCAGCACCCGCGCGAAGCCGCCGACCAGTTCGGCCACCGACAGGCCCAGCAGCAGGCCGTAGAAGCTGAAGAAGAACTCGTACGCGCTCAAAATCGCCCCCCGGCGCTGCTAACGGCTCAGCCTATTTCCAGATCGGCGTCTTGTCGCCCGGCAATCCCAGGCGGTCCCAGATGTCGTTGACCCGCTCGACCACGGCCGCATCCATGCGGATCTCCTCGCCCCATTCGCGCTTGGTCTCGGGCTCCCACTTGTCGGTGGCGTCCAAGCCGATCTTGGACCCCAGACCGCTCTCGGGGCTGGCGAAGTCCAGATAGTCGATGGGGGTGTTCTCGATGACGGTGATGTCGCGCGCCGGGTCCATCTTGGTCGAGACAGCCCACATGACGTCCTTCCAGTCGCGGGCGTTGATGTCGTCGTCCACCACGATGATCCACTTGGTGTACATGAACTGCCGCAGATAGCTCCAGCAGCCCATCATCACGCGCTTGGCGTGGCCGGGATAGGCCTTCTTCATCGACACCACGGCGATGCGGTAGCTGCACCCCTCGGGCGGCAGCCAGAAGTCGGTGATCTCAGGGAACTGCTGGCGGATCAGCGGGATGAAGACCTCGTTCAGGGCCTCGCCCAGCACCGACGGTTCATCCGGCGGGCGGCCGGTGAAGGTGGTCAGATAGATGGGGTTCTTGCGCATGGTGATGGCGCTGACCTGGAAGACCGGGAATTTCTCGACCGAGTTGTAGTAGCCGGTGTGGTCGCCGTAGGGGCCTTCGTCCTCGAACTCGTCCAGCAGGACGTGGCCTTCCAGCACGATCTCGGCGTTGGCGGGGACCATCAACGGCACGGTCTTGCAGGGGACCAGTTCGGCCTTGGAGCCGCGCATCAGGCCGGCGAACTGATACTCCGACAAGGTCTCCGGCACCGGGGTCACGGCGGCCAGGATGGTGCCGGGGTCGGCGCCCAGAACCACGGCGCAGGGCAGGGGCTCGCGTTTTCCGGCCTTCTTGTGCCGGGCGTAGTGCTGGGCGCCGCCGCGATGGGCCAGCCAGCGCATGATGGCCTTGTCCTTGCCCAGGACCTGCATCCGGTAGATGCCCAGGTTGAAGTCGTCCTCGCGATCGTCCGACGGCCCCTTGGTCACGACCAGGCCCCAGGTGATCAGGGGGGCAGGCTCGCCGGGCCAGCAGCCCTGGATCGGCAGGGCGGTCAGGTCGATCTGATCGCCCTTCAGCACCACCTCCTGCACCGGGGCCTTCTTCACCGTCTTGGGCCGCATCGACATGACGGTCTGGGCTAGGGGCAGCATCTCCATGGCGTCGCCCAGCCCACGCGGCGGCGTCGGGTTGCGCAGGAAGGCCAGCAGTTCGCCGACCTCGCGCAACTCGCCCGCCGTGGTGCGTTGCTTGCCCTCTAGCGTCACGCCCATGGCCACCCGCTTCACCGTGCCGAACAGGTTGGCCAGGCAGGGAATGGGGCTGATCGAGCCGTCCGGCATGACCGGCTTCTCGAACAGGACCGCCGGGCCGCCGTTGCGCAGCAGTCGCGTCTGGATCTCGGTCATCTCCAGATGGGTGGAGACGGGCTCGGACACGCGAACCAGTTCGCCGTCGGCTTCGAGGGTCGCAATGAAATCGCGCAGGGACTTGTAGGCCATGCGGTGAGGCTTAGGCGGACGCGAGCCGTCTGTCACCTTGCGCGCAAGGATTGAGCCGAAGCGCGAGATGTGATCTTTCTGATTACATTGGTATCAATAATCGGGTGAGGCGACGACGAAATCGCCTAAGCGGCGCGTTCGAGCTTCCAAGCGTCCACATGAAGATGAAATTGGCGCTGTTGGTCATGGTCTTTGGGCTGTCTGGGTGTGCAACCCAACCGGCCATCGCGCCGAGCACCGACATTTATCGCAAGATGTCCTGTGACTTTGCCTATGGGGGCCTTGGCTTTCATGAAGGCAACGCCGTGATTACGGCGACCTCGGCGGGCACTCTGTCGCTGGTGGTTGAGGCCAGTCAGAGATGCTCGTCGGGTGTCATCAAAATTGTGGGGCTTTCCGACAGGGCAGGCGATGAGCTGAGCCGCGCGCGGGTCAGCGCTCTGCGTGACTATATGAAGCTGTTTGGCGTCACCCAGTACGAATTCGCGGCTCAAGCTGAGGAGCCGGGGAAGATGGAGCTTCAATGGGTAGGGCCGACTGCCCGTTAGGCGGCGGGGCTAGCGGACGCGCGGCTTCTGTCACCTCGTCCGAAGGTGCGATCAAGCGCCACGATCACAAGGCCGACGATCAGGAAGAAGATCAACAGGCCGACGAAGTTCAGCAGCACCCGCCCCAAACCGAGCGCGCCGACGTCGACGAAGGGATAGGGCCACCAACCGCTCAGCGCGCCGTGGATCAGGGTCCAGCCGCCATAGACCAGCGGAAAGATCAGCCACCGGGCCGGATCCTTCCAGTTCAGGCGGCCCTTGGGCGCGAACAGCAGCCAGTCCAGAACAAAGGCGGCGGGCATGACATAGTGCAGCAGGCTGTTGCCCAGCAGGGCCAGACCTTGTGGGTTCCAGGTCGGGGCCAGCAGGAAGTGGTACACCACCCCGACCACCACGATATACATGGCCATGGCCGCCCGCACGGCCTCGCCCGCGAACCAGCGCCCCATCCGACTGTTCGGCGTCACGACCGGGGCGGTCAGGGCCAGGGCCACCAGAATATTGCTGAGGATGGTGAAGTAGCTGAAGAAGTTCAGCGTCAGCTCGCCCGCGCTCCTGTCCGGGTTGTCCGCGAGCGTCACCCCGTACTGCAGGCCGAGCGCGAACCAGCCGACGCAGGCGAAGACGGCGCGATAGAGACGGGCGACCATCAGTACCCCGGCGTGTCCGACACCAGCGCCCATACCGGCAGGTGCAGGGCGCGGGTGGCGGCGTCGATGCCGGCGGAATCCAGATGCTCTCGCCCCGCCTCGACCCGGCGCAGGGCCTCGGGCGTCAGGTCGAGGGCGGCGGCCAGATCATCGGCGGCGACGCCCCGGTGGTCGCGCCAGCGCCGGATGCGGGCGCCGACGACGACGTCCATCGGATCAATCCCCGGAAAGCCCAGAACCGAACCCATGGCGTCCTCCCGACGCTGGCGTCCTATGACGCTGTGAGGTCAGGCATCCTGATCCCATTGGAAGGCCGCGTCCAGCCAGTCGCCCAGGCGGCCGTCGGGACGGGCCAGGGCGTGAATGCGGGACATGTCGTCCGCCGACAGTTCGAAGTCGAAGATGTCGAAATTCTCGGCCGCGCGGCTTTCCTTGGCGGTGCGAGGGATGGCGACGACGCCCTGCTGGATGATCCAGCGCAGGGTGACCTGGCCGTTGGTCTTGCCGTGGGCCTTGGCGATGTCGCCGATTACGGCGTCGTCGGCGATCTTGCCCTGTGCCAGCGGCGACCAGGCGGTGATCGAGGAGCCCAGCTCGCGCGCCGTCTCGATCAGGGTCTTCTGCGACAGGTAGGGATGGTATTCGACCTGATTGGTGATCAGCGGGGCCTTGGACAGGGCCGCCGCCTCGCGGAACAGGGCCGAGGGGAAGTTCGACAGGCCGATGTGGCGGGTGAAGCCCTGTTCTTGCGCCGCGTTCAGGGCGTCGATGGTCTCCTTGAGCGATGGCGTCGGCTTGGGCCAGTGCAACAGCAGCAGGTCGGGCGTCAGGCCCAGGCTGATGGCCGATTCCTCGGCCTGGCGCAGCAGGGCGTCGCGGTGGAAGTGCTCGACCCAGATCTTGGTGGTGACGAAGATCTCCTCGCGCGCCACGATCCCTTCAGCCACGGCGTCGGCGATGCCGTCGCCCACGGCCTTCTCGTTCTTGTAGATCCAGGCCGTGTCGATGTGGCGATAGCCGATGCGCAGGGCCTCACGGACCATGCGCCGCGCGTCCTCGGCTTCCAGCTGCCAGGTACCGAAGCCCAGAAGCGGAATCTCCACGCCCGAGGCGGTGACGGTGGGCTGGTCGGAATAGGGCATGGGGAGGCTCCGCGGGATCAGGAGGGCTCGATATAGGCGCCCGATCAGGCGTCGCCATTGTCCAGCCAATGGAAAATCCGCGCCCACAAAGGCTCCATCCCCTTGCGGAAGGCCCCTTCATGGCCAATGCGCCGCGCGCCGAAGTCGCCCGGCGTGTGGACGCTGATCTCGGATGGGGCTTTGGGGTAGACCGTGAGCAGGTCGCGCGCCGTGTTCGGCGTGGCGATGGGATCGTCGGTGAAGATCCACGAGCGGATCGGGGCGGTCACGGCCTCATAGTGGTGCGGCCGCAGCGTCGTTTCCAGCTCGCGCGAGAAGTATTCCCGCTTCAGGCACCAGCGCCGCCAGGTGGTGAAGACCCCGCGCGGCAGGTCGGTCCCGCCCCACAGACCGCCGCCCTTGATATAGCCGTGCCGCATAAGGCTGAACGGGCCGAAACCCAGCCAGAAGAAGAGCTCCATCGGATTGTAGGATCGGTGGTGCCCGCCCCACCAACCAGTGCCGACCGAGACGAAGGCGTGGCGCTCGATCCGGTCCTGATTGTTCATGAAGCCCAGAAAGTGCCCGCCGACGCTGTGACCGACATGGACGACGCGCAGGCCCGGCGCCGCCGCGATCAGGGCGTCCAGAGCGGCGGGCATATCCAGCCGACCCCAGTCGGGATAGTCCATCGCCATCCCCTTCAGATCATCGGGCCGCGACCCGGCTATGCCCCGGAAGTCATAGGTCAGCACCGCCGCGCCCTGCTCGGCCAGATGCCGGGCAAACCGTTCGTAAAAGCCCTTGGGAAAGCCGGTCCCCGATGACACCAGCACCGCAATGCGCGGCTCGGCCGCGGAGATCAGGCGCATCGACAGCGGATAGCCGTCGGCGGCCGGGGCGGTGAAGTCGCGGGTCACGAGCTCGGTCATTGGGTCCGTCCTGTTTGGAAACGAACTCTAGGTGATTGACGTGGCGTCAGGTCAAGCGGTCGTGACGACATCAAGCGCCGTGACCGCCGGCACCAGGTTGCGCTGCATCTGGAACGGGCCCGACCAGTCGCCGTGGATCACCCAGCGCCCCGTGATGCTGTTCCCGTCCGCCGATATGGAACCGACATAGTCTATGGTGTGGGTCTGCCCGCCGCCGTTCGGAAACTTGGTGAAAACCAGTCGGCCATCGAAATGATGCCCTTCTAACTGCGCCGGGATCGGTGGAGCACCAATGGGGCCGAGGTTGTCCGGCTCCAGCGTGGACCCTGTGACCTCGCCGCCGACGTCATGAAGCTGGGCCTTGAACGGCGTCGGCGGCAGGGCGTCGTCCGGGTTGAACTCGGCGTCCACCGGATAGAAATAGACGCCGGTCCAGCGGCCGGTAAGATCGACCGGCGTCAAGGCGCGACTGGCGGCGAGGCCGTGACCGGGCCGAGCGCCAGCAGGCCGTCGAACTTTCCGTCCTGCTGGGGCGCCAGGGCGACGCCGCGCGTTGCCAGGTCATCAGTCTCAGGGACCGGCGCCGGGCCGCAGTCATCCAGGCACATCCAGGCCTCGCCGCCCTGATGGGCGAGGGTCAGCGACAGGGTCTCTTCAGGCCGGATATGGGCGGCGGCGGGCAAGCCCAACGGCGAGCCGACGCGGCGGACCTTTTCCGCATGGACCCGTCCAACCAGCGCGAGAACGCGAGCCTGTGGTCGCGCCATGGCCTGACGTCCCCAGAGGACGGCGCGATCCATTTCCGAATAGGACTGGCGAAAGCCCTCGATACGAGGGCTGTCCGGCACGGAGGCGACCAGGGTCAGGTCCTTGCCCGCCTTCGCCATGCCCCGCAGACGCAGCAGCAGGTCCAGCATGGCGCCGCTGCCCCGCCCATCATGGTGGACGAAGGGGCCGTATTCATAGGCGGCGAGGGTGGCCCGCGCGGCAGTGTCGCTGTCGGCGGCCATGAAGGCGTCCAGCGTCGGCTGCATCTGCACCGGGTACTCGACCGAGACCGTCACCGGCCCCTGTTCCAGCGCCGCGCAGACCAGGTCGGCGAAGGCTGCGGGGGCTTCGGTCGTGCCATGGGTCTCGCCGACGAAGACATAGCGGACGTCGTCGCGCCAAAGGGCCTCGGACCCTGCGACAGGACGGCACCCGTCAGACCAGTCGAGCGCCGACAGCAGCCCGGCGGCGACAAGAGCGGCGATCATGAGCGGCTCCTCAAGATGATCAGATCAATAGGCCAGGGCGTTGCCGTCCTTGCGCATCTCGGTCGCCGCGCCGTAGGTCCAGCGGCCCTGTTCGTTGATCTGCTTCATGACGTTCTGATAGCCGCCGAAGCCGCCGTCGGGCGGGCCGAGGTCCCAGCCCATGGCGGTCAACTGCTGCTTGGTGGCTTCAGGCACGCCGGATTCCAGGTGCAGCTTGCCGACACCCTCGGCGGGCTGGCCGGTCGGTTCGGACGAGCCGTAGTGCTGCCAGCGGGGGCTGTCGCCGGCCTCCTGCGGGTCCAGGCCGTAGTCGACCATGTTGATGATGATCTGGGCCTGACCCTGCGGCTGCATCCCGCCGCCCATGACGCCATAGGCCATCCACGGCTCGCCGTCCTTGCAGGCGAAACCGGGGATGATGGTGTGGAAGGGGCGCTTGCCCGGCGCATAGACATTGGGGTGGCCGTCGGTGAGCGAGAACAGCTCGCCCCGGTCCTGGAACATGAAGCCCAGGGTGCCGCCGTCCGGGCCGTCTGGCGTCAGGCCCGAACCCATGCCGCGATAGTTGGACTGGATCCAGCTGACCATCATGCCGTCCTTGTCGGCCACGCTGAAATAGGTGGTGTCGCCCTGGGTCGGGGCGTCGCCGGGGAAGACCCGGTCCATGACGCGGTTCGGGTTGATCAGCCTTGCCCGCTCGGCGGCGTAGGCCTTGGAGTTCAGCCACGCCGTCGGAGCCTTGGCGAAGCGCTCGTCGGCGAAGTAGCGGGCCCGGTCCTCGAAGGCCAGACGCTTGGCCTCGGCCTGGACGTGGATCGAGGCGGCGGACTGGAAGCCCATGGCCTTGAGGTCGAACTGCTCGCAGATGTTGAGGATCTGGTTGGTCGACAGGCCCTGGGTGTTCGGCCCCAGGGAATAGACCTCGACCCCGCGATAGGTGGTCATCAGCGGCTCGACCCATTCGGTGCGGTGGGCGGCCAGGTCGGCGCGGGTCATCCAGCCGCCGATGCGCTTGAAATAGCGTTCGATATGGTCGGCGATGACGCCGTCATAGAAGGCGTCGCGGCCGCCCTCGGCGATTAGGCGCAGGGTGCGGCCTAGGTCGGGATTGGCGAAGACTTCGCCCGTCTTCGGCGTGCGGCCGTGGGGACGGTACACCTTCTTGCGATTGTCGTTTTCCTCGATCTGGGCGTTGGCGCGGTCGAAACCGGCCATGTTGCGTTCCAGATACCAGGCGATGACCTCGGGCACGGGCACGCCCTGTTCGCACAGTTCGGCGACGGGGATCAGAACGTCCTTCCACGGCAGCTTGCCGTAGCGCTGGTGGGCGCTCCACCAGGCGTCGACCGTGCCGGGCACGTTGACCGTCACGGCGCCGTATTTGGGCAGGTAGCCGTCGGGACCGGCCTTGGACCGGGCGGTGGCCAGCGACAGGCCGCGCGGGCTGTTGCCCGAACCGTTGAAGCCGACGACCTTTTTCTGGGCCGGGTCCCACATCAGGCAGAAGGCGTCCCCGCCGATGCCGTTGGCGGTCGGCTCCAGGAAGCCCAGGGCGGCGTTGATGGCGATAGCCGCGTCGATGGCCGAGCCGCCGCGCCTCAGGGTGTCCAGACCGATCAGGGTGGCGGCGGGATGGGCCGTGGCGGCGGCGCCGTTGGCGCCCCAGACCGTCGAGCGGCCGACGAACTTGGGTCCCGTCACCCGGTCGCCGATCCCGACGCCGGCGTAAGGATCAGCCGGGCGTGGCGCAGGAGCTGCAGACTGTACCTGTTCCCGGCGAGGCGTCCCGGTTTGCGCGGCGACCGATCCGGCCCCCGCCAGAAGGGCGCCGGCCGGCAGGCTGGACAGGAAGGTGCGACGACGCATGGCGATTTCCCCCGAAACTCACAGCCGTCATCAAGAACGGCGGCGGGGGGCAGGGCAAGCGCTCTGTTGAAGTCCGGGCAAAGAAAAAGGGCCGCTCCCGAAGGGGCGGCCCTGATTCTTGAGAGCGGAGGGTAAGTCCTACTCGATGTCTTCGTTCAGAAGGCCGACCTTGTAGAAGCCGTTTTCCTGAAGCTTGTTCATGACTTCCATGAACTGGTTGTACTTCACTTCCGGCTGGGCGCGGACGAAGACGCGCTCTTCACGGCAGTCGGTGGTCACGTTCTGAGCGGCGCAGACGTCGGCCGGCAGGGTGGCGACCGAGGTTTCTTTCTCGGCGATGTAGATGCTGCCCGATTCCTGGATCGTGACGTACACGGGTTCCTTGGGCTTCTCATTCGTCTCGCTCGGGATTGCCGGCGGCAGGTCCAGCTTGATCGACACGGTGGCCAGCGGCGCGGCGACCATGAAGATGATCAGCAGCACCAGCATGATGTCGACGAACGGCGTGACGTTGATGTCCGCGTTCTGTTGAATCGTTTTGCCGCCCTGGCCCGCGGGACCGGAAAGTTTAGAGCCCATACGCCGTCGTCTCCCATCACAGCCCGCGTTCTCTGGCGAGCAGCACTCAAAGGTATGTTTCGTGTCTTGGCGTCCCGCGCCGGGCTTGTAAAGGCGTCTTGCGTGACGAATTCGCGTCAGAGGGCAATAAGATTGCATAACCGGCCGCTTCGCAGTTGCGAGACGACCGGTTCAAACCCCTTTCCCGCCCGGCCTTTAGCCCCGCGCCAGTTTCAGGAAGCGGTCGGCCAGGGCTGGATCATTCTTGAAGGCGCCGGTGAAGCGGGTG
This sequence comes from Brevundimonas sp. NPDC090276, assembly GCF_044772165.1. Taxonomy (NCBI): domain Bacteria; kingdom Pseudomonadati; phylum Pseudomonadota; class Alphaproteobacteria; order Caulobacterales; family Caulobacteraceae; genus Brevundimonas; species Brevundimonas sp. NPDC090276. The sequence continues at coordinate 1,051,580 of NZ_JBIVYK010000001.1, forward strand.
GTGATGGTCGTGACGTGGCGGTGATGCACGCCGCGCGTGGTCATGCACTGGTGCGCCGCATCCAGCAGGACGGCGACGCCGCGCGGCTGCAGGTGCGATTCGATCGCCTCGATGATGTCGTTGGTCAGCGTCTCCTGGTTCTGCAGGCGGCGGGCGAAGATCTCGACCACGCGCGCCAGCTTGGAGATGCCCACGACCTTCTCGCCCGGCAGATAGGCGACATAGGCCTTGCCGAGGAAGGGAGCCATGTGGTGCTCGCAGTGGCTCTCGATCTCGATGTCGCGCAGGATGACCATGTCGTCATAGCCGGTCACGTCCTCGAAGGTGCGCGACAGCTCCTTGCCCGCATCGGCGTCATATCCGTCGAACCATTCGCCATAGGCGTCGACGACGCGCTTGGGCGTGTCGATCAGGCCGGGGCGCGAGGGATTGTCGCCCGCCCAGGCGATCAGGGTGCGCACGGCCTCCAGCGCCTGTTCGCGGCTGGGGCGCACAACGGCGGTCTCTTCGGTGACGAGGACGGGCTTGGCGGGCGAAGTGCTCATGAACTGATCCAGCGGGGCGGGGAGACCGCCAAGGCTACCTTTTACCAATCAAGTATGACTGTGTATCAGGCCGCTATATGGGACACGTCGTCCGTCCCGCAAGAAAACTCGCAAAAGACTGTCACCCATGCCGTTGCACATCCACGACACCCTTCGCCGTGAAAAGCGCGCCTTCACGCCGCGCGATCCGAACCGGGTGACGCTCTATGTCTGCGGTCCGACGGTCTATGACTACGCCCATATCGGCAATGCGCGCCCGCCGGTGGTGTTCGACGTCCTGGTGCGGCTGCTGCGCCGGACGTACGGAACGGACAAGGTCGTCTACGCCCGCAACGTCACCGACGTGGACGACAAGATCAACGCCAAGGCGGCCAAGGAGGGCGTCGCCATCGGCGAGATCACGGCCCGCTACGAGGCCGCCTATCTGGCCGACATGGGCCTGCTGAACGTCAGCCCGCCTGACATCGCCCCGCACGTCACCGACTACATCGAGGCCATCACGGCCCAGATCCAGGCCATCATCGACGCCGGCAACGCCTACGCCGCCGAGGGCCACGTCCTGTTCGACGTCTCCTCCTATCCGTCCTATGGCGCGCTGTCGGGCCGCAATCTGGACGACATGATCGCCGGCGCCCGCGTCGAGGTCGCGCCTTATAAAAAGAACCCGCACGACTTTGTCCTGTGGAAGCCGTCCAAGGCGGACGAGCCGTCCTGGCCGAGCCCCTGGGGTACGGGTCGTCCCGGCTGGCACATCGAATGCTCGGCCATGATCGAGAAGACCCTGGGGCTGCCCATCGACATCCACGGCGGCGGCATCGACCTGGTCTTCCCGCACCACGAGAACGAGATCGCTCAGGGCGTCTGCGCCCACGGCCACGCCCACGGCGATGCGGCGCACGACGAATACGCCCGCTACTGGATGCACAACGGCTTCCTGACCGTGGATGCCGAGAAGATGTCCAAGTCGATCGGCAACGTCCTGCTGCTGCATGATCTGGTGAAGGCCATGCCGGGCGAGGTGGTGCGCTGGGCCCTGCTGAGCGCCCACTATCGTCAGCCGCTGGACTGGAACCAGACCCTGCTGGACCAGAGCCGCAAGAACTTGGATCGCCTGTACGGCGTCCTGCGCGACGCTGACGCCAGGCTGGGCGATTTCGATCTCTCCACGCTGGAAGAGGCCGAGATGGAGCTGGCCGAGAATGCGCTGGACCCGGTGCTGGACGCGCTGGAGGACGACCTGAATACGCCGGGGGCCATCGCCCAGCTGTTCGGTCTGGGCAACGCCCTGCGCGACCTGCTGAACGACGCCGAGGCCGACATCAACGACGTAGCCATGGCCCGCTGGTCGCTGCAGGAGGCTGCCGGCCTGCTGGGCGTTCTGGCCCTGACGCCCGACGACTGGTTCGAGGGTGGCGATCCGGCGCTGAAGGCTGAGGTCGAGGGCCTGCTGGAACAACGCGCCGTCGCCCGGGCCGAAAAGAACTGGGGCGAGGCGGACCGCATTCGCGACCGCCTGAACGAATTGAACGTGGTCGTTATGGACGGCCCGCAAGGCGCCACCTGGCGCGTGAAGGGCTGATCCCTCGGCAATCCGCAATGAAAAGCCCCGCTGTCGCCAGCGGGGCTTTTTTGTTGGCCTGCGGGGCTTTAGCGCGCCCGGCGGATCAACTCGTCCGCCAGCACGTCGGTCAGATAGCCGTCCGCCACCCGCCCGTTGGCCTGCTGCCAGCGGCGGAGCGCCGCGCGGGTGTTGGAGCCGATGACGCCGTCCACGCCCTGGGTGTCGAAGCCCATCCGCGTCAGGGCCTGCTGGGCGCCGACGCGCTGTTCGCGGGTCAGGGGGCCGTCATTGGGCCAGGCGGCGGTCAGGGCGGGCTTGCCCTGCACCCCGTCGGCGATCAGGCCGATGGCGAGCGCATAGCTGACCGAGTTGTTGTAGCGCCGGATCACATAGTGGTTGGGCAGGGCCAGGAAGACCGGCCCCTTGGCGCCCTGCGGTAGCAGGATGGTCGCGCCCTCGGCGGCTTCGTCCGCATTCAGCGCCGCGCCGTTGGCCAGTCGCACGCCGCGCACCGACCAGAAGGCCCAGTCGTGCTTCGGCCCCTCGGCCTGGCTGTAGTCGAAGTTGGCGGGCAGGATGACCTCATAGGCCCAGCCCTGCCCGCGCTTCCACCCCGCCTGGGCCAGCAGGTTCGCCGCCGAGGCCAGGGCGTCGGCGTCCGAGCCCCAGATGTCGACCTTGCCGTCGCCGTTCTGATCCACGCCCAGTCTCAGATAGCTGTCGGGCATGAACTGGGTCTGGCCCATGGCCCCCGCCCAGCTGCCTTTCAGGCCGCTGCGGGCGCGCTTGCCGTCCACCACGATGTCGAGGGCGTTCTTCAGCTGGTCCTCGGCCCAGGCGCGGCGGCGGCCGTCATAGGCCAGGGTCGCCAGCGAGCGGATGACGTCGAAGTCGCCCTGGACCTGGCCGAAGGCGCTCTCCTGGGCCCAGACGCCCAGCAGGATTTCGGTCGGCACGCCGAATCTCTGGGTCACGTCCCAGGGCACGCGGTCGACGCGCTGGCGGGCCATGGCGATTCGGCTGGGGGCGGTGGCGCTCTGGATATAGGCGCCGGCCGGGCGCGAGAATTCGGGCTGGTTGCGGTCCAGTCGGATAACGCTGGCGTTCGGCGTGACGCCGTTCAGCTCGCGCGAATATTCCCATTTCCGTGCGCCGCCGTGGCGATCGAGGAAGCCCTGTTTCCACGCCTCGAACCCGGCCTGATCATAGGCGTCGGTCAGATCCACGGCGGCAGGCGGCGTTGACGGCGGCGTCGCGGGGGCGGGCTCGACGACAGCGGGCGGAACAGGCTGCGGTTGAGGCGGCGTGGGAACCATGGGCGCGCAGGCGGCGACAGAACCCAACAGGACAAGACGATAGGCGATACGCATGACCACAGGCTAACGCCCCCGAATTCCACTACCAATCACAAGCGCGCGAAGCCAAAAGGGGTTTCCGTGAAAAGGGTTAAGCCGTCGCTAACCCTTTGCGAAAGTCGCCTCTTAACGAACGCGGTTTTACATTTCGGCTCCCTTGGACGCGGCCTGGTGGCGGAGGGGTGACGCGCCGGACGTGCATGTCCGGAGACCCTCCGTTCGACCCGGAGGCCAGGCCTCCAACGGAATCCCCGCGCGGAATGTTGACGAAAGGCGAGGGCCTCTCTATACGCACCGCTCCGCCGCAAGGTCCTGTTCGCAGGGTTTCGCGCATTTGTTTTTGACCGCCCTCACGGGCCTCCAATCTTCGGGACGTCCGACCATGAAGGTCCGCAGCTCGCTTAAGTCGCTCAAGGGTCGCCACCGCGACTGCAAGATCGTTCGCCGCAAGGGCGTGGTCTATGTGATCAACAAGACCGATCCGCGCTTCAAGGCCAAGCAAGGCTAAGACCGCGTCGGCGCCGATCCGGCGCCGCGGTTGCGATATTCAAAGGCTGCGGGCGATGCCCGCAGCCTTTTTCGTGTCCGACGTCAGGCCTCGGCATGGGGCGCGATTCGCCCTTGAGGTCTGTCGGGGCGATTCCCTTCTTGCCCTGCCGCCCCCCGGTCTGCTTGAGAGTGGGGGCACGGTCGCCCGCCGGCCAATTCAAGTTTCGGAGCTTTCCTCATGGCCGACGACGCCCCCGCCTTCGACAATCCCGACGTCCTGACCGCCACGGCCCAGGGCCGTCTGCGCTCGATCATCGAACGCCTGGAGCGCCTCGAAGAGGACAAGCAGGCCGTCATGGTCGACATGAAGGAGGTCTTCGCCGAGGCCAAGGGCGAGGGCTATGACGTCAAGGTCCTGCGCAAGGTCCTGCGCCTGCGCAAGCAGGACAAGGCCAAGCGTCAGGAAGAAGAAGCGATTCTCGACCTCTACCTCTCGGCCCTCGGCGAGATCTGAGGGAGGCGGGCCTGAAGCGCACGCCCTTCAAGCCCCCCAGCGACCGCCCTTCACGCTCCAGCAGCCTGAAGGGCGGCGGCGCATCCAAGTTGCGCTCCAGCGGTTTGACGCGCTCGAACGGCCTTAACGGCGGCCCGAAGGACGGTAGCGCCTCTAATCTGCACTCAAGCAGCCCGAAGGGCGATAGCGCCCCAAAAAAGAAGCCTTCGCTGAGCCCTTGGGAGCAGCAGAAGGAAGTCGCCAAGCGGTCCGCCCTGAACGCCCTGAAACGCGCCCGCCGCTCGGCAGAGAAGGCGGGCGTTTCACTGTCCGAATGGGAAGGCGACTTCCTCGATTCGGTCGGCGAGCGAATCGAAACCCACGGCCGCGCCTTCGCCGACCCCGAAAAGGGCGCCCCGGGTCAGGCCTTTTCGACCATGCAGACCCGCAAGCTCAAGGAAATCACCGCCAAGGCCAACGGCGAGGAAACCCGCCCCTGGATGAAGAAGGCGAAGAAGGCGCAGGAGTGACAGGCGGCTCTCCGCCCTCCCGCCGTCATTCCGGAGCGCGAAGCGAACCCGGAACACAGGCGGCTAGGGCTTTTCCGCGCCTGCCAATGGATTTCGCGCCTGGGCCCCGGATCGCCCCTTCGGCCCGTCCGGGCGACGGCTTGTGGCGCGCTTGGAGATGACTGCTTTCGACCCGTTGTGGACGTTGCGGACGTCCGGTTTGCGTACGGACGTTGGTCGGGCGAGCTCCCCAGTATCGGGTTGCACTCGCGACATAGGTGCAGGCAAATGGAGGGCGACCACGATCTGAGGCGTCCTAATGCCATCTATACTCCGCGCTTACTGCCAGAATGCGCTTCAAGTTTTGGACGCTCAGTTCGCTGTTTCAGCAGCGATGACCCACGGCTCTTCGTTAGGCATGATCCGCGAGCAAGCCATACGAGACTTCTTAGAAAACCATTTGCCCGCTCTGGTCAGTGTAGTTTCTGGGCAGGTTTTCGACGCCGATGGGACCCGCTCAAGCCAACAGGACGTCGTTCTGGTCTTGAAGAGCGTGCCTCGGCTGCCATTCGCTAGTGGCATAGATCTCATCTATGCAGACGGCGTCGTCGCTACGGTCGAAGTAAAAAGCTCGTTGTCAGGGCCGGTTTTGAAGAGCGCTGGCGAAGGCATCAAGAGCGTGCGATCACTAGTCCCGAAAATCATGGGAACGGCAGCGATCGGAGTGTCCCATGACTGGCCATCTACCAGGATTCTCAGCGCGGTTGTTGCCTATGGCGGATCATCGCTCTCAACCCTCCAAACCGTCCTAGAAACCATGACGACCGAAACGCGCCCGGATCTTGTTCTGGATCTAAAGCAAGGACTGCTGGTTCGGAACGAAGGACTTCTGCTGAACGTCCAAGGCTCCTCGCAGGCTTACATACTTATCAATGATCCCGCAGAGGGTTTCATGATGTTCCTAACGTTCCTGACCGAGATCACCGGGACCTTGGCTCATCGGATGGTCAACTGGCGCGGGTACTGGGCGCCTTAGGACAGCCTGCCCTCAGGGCTGTTGGCATCCTCGCATGCTGGGGCACGGCGGGCTGCATCCACGTCTAAGGCTGGATGTCCGCTTTCCACCCATAGAGGACATTCAGCCTGTCCGCTTCAACGCTCGCCTACTTGCTCATCCACGGTCGCGCCGCGCCGGTCTTGATGCGGGCGGCCTGTTCGCGCTGGAAGCGACCGCCGCGCGGCGGTTTGGGGCGGGCGTCGAGCGCTTCCTTCTTCAGGCGAAGCGCGCGCTGCAGGGGCGTTTCGCCCGGAACCTCGGCGGCAGCGTCGGCGGGGGTGTCATCGTGAAGATCGCTCATGCCGACAGCCTAGCACGTCGCGGGGCGCCGGGTCAGTCCAGTTCCTGAAGCCCGCCGCCGGATACGGTCAGAACCTGGCCGCTGACCCATGACGCGGCGGGCGAGCACAGGAAGAGGGCGGCGTTGGCGATGTCCTGCGGCTGGCCCAACCGACCCAGCGGCGTGTGCTTCAGCATGGCCTTTTCGATCTCGGGCGTCAGGACCGTGGACAATGCGTGGGTCTTGATGGCCCCCGGCGCGATGGCGTTGACGCGGATGCCCCTTGGACCCAGGTCGAAGGCCACGTTGCGGGTCAGGTGATTGACCGCCGCCTTGGACGATCCATAGGAGGCCATGCGGCTGTTCTTGTTCTCACCGGCCATCGAGGAAATGTTCAGGATCGCCCCGCCGCCCGCCTGTTCCATCTGGGGCGCGACCATCTGCATGAAGCGGAACATGGCGAAGACGTTGAGCTGGAAGGCCCATTCGAAATCGCTCATCGGCATGTCAAAGGGCTTGGGTCCGCCGCCGCCGGCGTTGTTGGCCAGAATCGTCAGCTTGCCGAAGGCCTTGATCGCGGCGTCCACGGCGGCCTGCCGATGGGCCTCGTCGGTGACGTTGCATTCCAGACCGACGGCCCGGCCGCCCGCTGCGACGATGGCCGCCGCCGCCTCATCGGCGCCGTCCTTGTTCAGGTCGGTGACGATCACGGCGGCCCCGGCCTGGGCAAAGGTCTCGGCGATGCCACGCCCGATGCCGGCGGCTCCGCCGGTCACGATGGCGACGTCGCCGTCCAGCCGAAATGCGGAATCCATGATGTTGAACCTCTTGGTTTGCGGGGAGCCTGAAGCGGATAAGAGGATGGAACGGCTTCGGTTCCCCCGGCCTGGCGACGCCGAGCGGCGAATGGCATAGCTTGGACTCAGGGGCGTGCTGCGGAATGGTCGCAGGGCGATGCAAGGGGGGGAATGATGTCGGCGATTCTGGACGGTTTTCGGCGATTGGCCGACTTCAGCGGTCGGGACCGGCGCGGGCGATTCTGGCCCTATGCGCTGGTGGCTGTGGTGCTGGTCTATGTAGGCTTGATGCTGGCCATGATCCCGGCGATGGCGAGCATGTTTGGCGAGGCGGCGCGCTTTGCTGCTGAAAACCCCGACCAGGCGACGGTGATCGCGGCGCCGGGCCAGTACTCGGTTCAGATCCATGACCCGGCGGGGATGGAGATGCCGGATTTCGGCGCCTTCTTCTGGGTCATGCGGCTGACGGTCGTCGTGGCTGCCGTCCTGCTGGCCGCGGCGGTAACGCGGCGGTTGCATGACACCGGACGGGCGGGGTGGTGGGGTTTGCCGTCGCTGGTGTTTGTCGCGATCGCCACGACCCTGTTTCCCTGGGTGATGGAGCGGGTCATGCAGTCGGACGAAGCCGCGATCGGCCCCTTCTTGCTGCTGTTCGCCAACAACATGCTCTACATCATCAGCCTGATCGGGCTGATCGTCCTGCTGGCCCTGAAGGGGACGCCAGGATCGAACCGCTATGGAGCAGAGCCGGGCTGAGGTCGCCTCAGCCCGCTTCCTTCAACTGCTCTTCCAGCCCCTGTTCGCGAACCTTGCGGTACAGGGTCGAGCGGCCGATGCCGAGGCGTCGGGCGATCTCGCTCATGTGGCCCGAATAGACCTCGATGGCGTGCTGGATCAGGTCGCGCTCGATCTCTTCCAGGGTGCGGACGTGGCCGCGCGCGTCGATGATGCGCACCGGGCTGTCGGGCTGGGTCTCGGCGCCGACATCATTGACCGGCGTCTCGGCGCGCTCGTGCGAGACCACGGGGTTCAGCGGCATGGCGACGCCCGAGATAGCCGGGAAATCGTGCGGCTGCAGCAGCGGCGAGTCCGCCAGGACCAGGGCGCGATAGATCGAATTCTCCAACTGGCGCACATTGCCGGGCCAGTCGTAGCCCTGCAGCAGGGCCATGGTCTCGACGGCGCAGCCGGCGACGCGCTTGCCTTCTTCCACGTTAAAGCGGGCGATGAAGTGCTCGACCAGGGCCGGGATGTCCTCGCGCCGTTCGCGCAGGGCCGGGGCCTCGATCGGGAAGACGTTCAGGCGATAGAAGAGGTCCTCGCGGAAGGCGCCTTCCTTGACCTGCTGGGCCGGGTCGCGATTGGTGGCCGAGACGATGCGGACGTCGACCTTGACTGCGCGTTTCGATCCGACCGGATCGACCTCGCCTTCCTGCAGGGCGCGCAGCAGCTTGACCTGCATGTCCAGCGGCAGTTCGCCGATCTCGTCCAGGAACAGGGTGCCGCCGTTGGCTTCCATGAACTTGCCGGCGTGCTTGTCAGTGGCGCCGGTGAAGCTGCCCTTCTCGTGGCCGAACAGGATGGACTCGACCAGATTGGCGGGCAGGGCGCCGCAGTTGACGGCCACGAAGGGCTTGCCGGCCCGGTCCGAGGCGCCGTGCAGGGCGCGGGCGATGACCTCTTTACCGACGCCGCTTTCGCCGGTGATCAGCACCGGGATGCCGGACTTGGCGGCGCGCACGCCCAGAGCCTTGACCATCCGCATCGGCGGGCTGTCGCCGACGATGTCGTCGAACGAGGTCCGGCCCGAGACGTGTTTCTTCAGACGGCCGATCTCGGCCGACAGTTGCGTCAGTTGCAGGGCGTTGCGCACGCCGATCAGCAGACGCTCCGGCCCGACCGGCTTGACGAAGAAGTCCTGGGCTCCGGCCTGCATGGCCTTGACCACCGTCTCGATGCCGCCGTTGGCCGTCAGGACGATGACCGGCACGGCCACGCCCGCCGTGCGGATCTCCGCCAGGGTCTCCAGCCCCGACAGGCCGGGCATGACCAGGTCCAGCAGCACCACGTCGGCGCCGCCGCCCTTGGTCAGGCGGTCGATGGCCTCGCCCCCGCTCTCGGCGTGGACGACGGCATAGCCTTCGCGGTCGAGCACTGCCTGAATCAGGCGGCGCTGCGTGGGATCATCGTCGACGACCAGAACGGTCTTGGCCATGTGAAACACACCCTAAATCATCACCGTCACGGCCGTCCTCGTTGTTCGGGATCGGCTCGTTTCAACCTGACCCTTAGCAGACAGGGGGTGAAGATCGGGTTTCGGAGAACTGAGTCAGGGGTTAACGGGCGTGATAAACGGCGGGCAGTCGATGCGGGCCTGACGGAACGCCGTCGTTGCTCCGAGCTTCAGGTCCGGCCAGAGGGGCGGGACGGGCGCGATATCCGGCGACTTGATGAGTTCGCGGTGGTCCGCGCCGCGTCGATCGACGCAGGTGTCGACGCGATAATCCGCCCGCGGCCGCCAGCCCTCGGCTTCATGCGCGAAGAGCGTGATCTGGAACCGAGAGGCCAGCAGGATCTCATCACGACCGTCGCCGTTCATGTCGCGCAGAACCGCGACGCAGTCCTCGGTGCCGCTGCAGGCGAAGCGCGGGTCGCCGCTGGAGACGGCGGCGTCGAACCCCTCTGGCAGGACGGCATCCTTGGGCCAGGCGGTGATCCGGGGCTTGCTGGGCGGCGTGGCCCGTTCGTCGTCGTAGCGCGAGGTGGAAGCCTGCGCGCGCTTGGCGCGGGCGGCGATGTCGGCGTCGCCGGAGCGGGCTAGCTCCGCTAGCGCGCGTTGGCCTGACCGACCCGCGCTCCATTTCAGGAAGGCGTAGTCGAACTCGGCCGCGCTGACGGCGCCGCGTTTCAGCCGGGCCATCTGATCCCCGACCGACAGGCGGGCGGGGTCCAGCAGGGGGCTGAACAGGGCCAGGATGACGCCGACGGTCAGGACGGCGGCGGCGACATTGGTGCGCTCCAACGGTTTCATCCACGCCGTCTTCTTCCAGAAGGGCGACAGCGCCGCCCAGCCATAGCCCGCCGCATAGACGACGCCGACCAGGGCGCAGGCCGAGGCGATGATCCGGTCCGGCGTCAGGCCGTGCTGGCCGATGCGCAAGGACAGCCCCCAGACGGCGATCAGGACCAACGGCGTCAGCAGGACGGCGGCGACCCGCACGGCGACGCGAAGCACGACCGGCGGCAGGTTGTCCTCGCGCCCGTCCTGATAGGCGGTGTTGATCAGGATGATCAAAGCGGCGGCGGCCGACAGCACCAGGGCCGTGGCGCTGCCCGTCTTCCACAATCCATCCAGTCCGGTGAAGGGCAGGGCCGCAAGGAAGCCCGCGACCAGAACCGTGATGACCAGCAGCAGCCAGGACAGCAGCATCAGGGCCACGGTCCGCACGCCCCGGATCAGACCGGCCCGCACGTCGGTCAGTTGCACCGCCACGGCGAAGACCAGACAGGTGACGGGGATGGCGAACCATTCCTCGCCGATCAGGTCCGACAGGAAGCTGAGGCCGATGATGCGGAACAGGGCCGCGCCGAGGAAGAGCAGCAGCCAGAAGGCCCCGGTGAAGCCCAGCGACAGGACCAGTTGCACCCCGGCCTTCCACGCCGTGTCGAAATAGTCGTCGAAGTCGGCGATCCAGCGGCGGCTTGCGACCGCCGGGACGATCAGGTGATGAGCGATGAACAGGGCGGTGGCGGCGAAGGCCACAACCGGGAAACGCAGATAGGGCGGGCGGAAATAGTCGCTGGCCTGCTGCGCGGCGTCGTGCCAGCCCAGCAGGGCCAGTACCGCCGCGGCGACCACGCCCCAGAGCGCCAGCGCCTTGGCCGACAACCGTCCGACCCCGGCCAGCAGCATGACGGGCGTAAAGGCGCAGGCCAGAACCAGGGCCGCGAACAGGGGCGGGTAGGTCGCGGGCCAGGTCAGGGCGTCGTGCGTCGCCATGCTGCGATAGAGGCCGTAGAGCAGCAGCCCCTGCACCAGACCGATGCCGAGGCGGGCGACGGCCAACCCCCGCGCGCCGCCCAGCGAGGCGCGGCCGGTCTGGTCGTGGAACGGGTCGGTCATGGCGTGGCCCCCTGAGCTTTGCAGGGAGCTTGGACCGGGGCGGCCAGAAGGGGAAGTCTTCAGCTCATCCTTCGCCCCTGTCAGAAGAAGGCGGCGTCCCTCAATCCCGCTCATCCCGGCGTGCGCCGTGATCCAATCCCTTTCCCGCAAGGGGAGAAGGAAGGGAGTGGTGCTTGCGCCGGCCCGCCCGCGCCCCCACAACCAAGAACATGAACGCGCCCGTCCAGACGACCGACTTCGCCGACGCCCCGCTGTGGGACCTGTCCGACTTCTACGCATCGCGCGAGGATGCGCGCATCGGCGCCGACCTCGACCGCGCCCGGGCGCTGGTCGATCAGATGAACGCCTTCCAGGGCAAGCTGGTCGGGCAGCGCGGCGAGGCGGCGGCTCTGGGCGCGGCCCTGGGCCAGACCATCGCCCTGTACGAGCAGGCGGCGGACGTCATGGGCGGTCTCGGCGCCTACGCCTTCCTCGCGGCCTCGACGGCGCGCGACGATGCGGGCGCTCAAGGGTTCGAGGCCAATATCCGCGAGAAGATGACGGTCATCGCCACCCCGACCGTCTGGCTGACGCTGGAGATCAACCAACTGGACGAGGCCGAGATCGAAGCGGCCCTGACCGCCCATCCCGCCGCCGCGCGCTGGTCGCCCTGGCTGCGCCGGGTGCGGGCGATGAAGCCGCACGAACTGTCCACGGAGCTAGAGACCTTCATCGCCGAGCGCGGACCTATTCAGGCCCAGTGGCCGCGTCTGTTCGACGAGACCCTGGCGGCTTTGCGGGCCGAGGCGGACGGCGAAAGCCTGACCCTGTCCGAAGCCCTGAATCGTCTCAGCGACGCCGACGCGACCAAGCGCGCCTCCGCCGCCGAAGGCCTGTCGAAGGCCTTCGCCGACAAGGCCCAGACCATGGCCATGGTCATGAACACCGTCGCCGCCGACAAGGCGCTGGAAGACAAGTGGCGCGGCTTCAAACGCCCCGCTGACAGCCGCCACCTGGGCAACGAGGTCGACGGCGAGAGCGTCGACGCCATGGCCGAGGCCGTGGCCGAAGCCTATCCGCGCATCTCGCACCGCTATTACGCGCTCAAGGCCCAGGCCATGGGCAAGGCGGCGCTGGATCACTGGGACCGCAACGCCCCGATCGAGGCGACGCCGCCGCGCACCTATGACTGGGCGCAGGCGCGCGAGGTGGTGCTGGCCAGCTTCGCCGACCTCGGCGGCGACTTCGCCGAGCGCGCGGCCTGGTTCTTCGATAGGCCGTGGATCGACGCCAAGGCGCGGCCGGGCAAGCAGTCCGGCGCCTACGCCCACCCGGTGACGGCGGATCGCCACCCCTACGTTTTCCTGAACTGGATGGGCGAGCGCCGCGACCTGCTGACCCTGGCCCACGAACTGGGCCACGGCGTGCATCAGACCCTGGCGGCGGCGCAAGGCTCGCTGCTGGCCGACACCCCGCTGACCCTGGCCGAGACCGCCTCCATCTTCGCCGAGGGTTTGACCTTCGACCGCCTGCTGGCCGAGGCGACGCCTGCCGATCAGCGCGCGCTTCTGGCCGGCCGCATCGAGGACGGGCTGAACACGGTGGTGCGCCAGATCGCCTTCCACCGCTTCGAGACCCGTTTCCACGACGAGCGCGCGGCGGGCGAGGTCTCGGTCGAGCGCCTCGGCGAAATCTGGATGGAGGAGTTGGGCGCCAGCCTCGGCCCGGCGGTGACGCTGAACCCGGGCTATGAGAACTGGTGGGCCTACGTCAGCCACTTCGTCCACTCGCCCTTCTACGTCTACGCTTACGCCTTCGGCGACCTGCTGGTCGCGGCCCTGATGGAGACGCGAGCCAAGGATCCGGCGGCCTTCACGCCGCTGTATCGTGACCTGCTGTCGGGCGGCGGGGCCCACACCTATGTCGAGGCGCTGAAGCCCTTTGGCCTCAACCCCCGCGACCCGGCCTTCTGGACCATCGGCACCAAGCGGCTGGAGCGTCTGGTCGATCAGTTCGAAGCCTTGGGCTAGGCCTCAGTTGCGGGTCTGACGCACCACCAGAACGTCGGAAGGCAGGCGCTTCAACAGGTTGGACGCCTGGCTGCCCAGGGTGGCCTGCACCCAGCCGCTCCGGCCGTGCGAGCCGATGACGACCAGATCGGGCGCATCTCTGAGGACGCGCTGCTCCATCACCGTCTGGACGTCGCCCTTGGCGACAACGGTGCGAACCGCGTCGGGGCGAGGCGGTGCGGCGCGGGCGACAAAGGCGGCCATCTCGGCCTCGGCCTCCTCCCGAGCCGATTCTGTGATGTCGGCCGAGGGCGCGCGCGTCTCGAACGGCACGCTGTAGGCGTTGACCAGTTCAAACTCGGCGTCGGGGAAGAGCCGCAGCGCCGTCTGGAAGGCCTGCAGCGCCCCGTCGGAATAGTCAGTGGCCAGCAGGATAGAGTGATAGGGGCCGCTCGCGCGTCGCTTGACCACCAGGACCGGCTGGCCGGCGTGGCGCACCAGATGGTCCACCGCCGTGCCCAGGAAGAAGTCGCTCAGCCCGTTGTAGCGACCCGTTCCGGTGACGATGGCGGCCGCCTTCTCGCTGTCCGCCAAGGCGGCCAGGACCGTGGGCGCGGCGCCGTGATCCGACACCACGGCGGCCTCGGCCAGAGCGGGCGGCAGCGAGGCGCGGACGGCGCGCAGGATGTCCTCGTCCTGCTCGCGGTCGAAGCCGGGGCCTTCGATGACATGGGCGACGGTGACGGCGGCGCCGATCTGATCGGCCAGCAGGGCGGCGCGGTCCAGCGGTCGGTCACTGCGGGCAGTCAGATCGGTGGCGACGAGAACGGTCGAGGAAGGCATGGGAGCTCCTTGGTCCGGCAGGGCGTTCGCAGCTACATCATGAACGCTGATATGGATGCGTCAACGCGTTGACAGGCTGAACGGGGCTGCGAAGCTTGCGGCATGATGACCCTGTCCCGTTTCGCCGCCGTTGCGGTTGTCCTGGTCCTGCCGAGCGCTGTCGTCGCCCAGGCGCCGCTAGCCCCGACGCCGACCCATCGCGCCCTTGCAGCGGGTTACAAAGCCCTGACAACCTGTAGCGCCGTCCATACGGCGCATGAAGCTGGGGCGAGCCGCGCGCTGGCCAGCGTCGAGGCCAACGAACTGGTCGGCATCTATCCCGAGCTTCAGCCCCTGGTCGCCGCCATGAAGGTCGAAATGGCGGGCGACGTCGTGTCCGTCGCCTGGGACGAGGCCGCGCCGCCGCGCGTCGCCACCTATACGAAAGGGCGCGGCTGCGTGATCGAGCCTATGGGCTATGTCGTCGGCAGCGCCCCGGCCCGGGCGCCATTGGCCCGCCGGACCCCGGCGGCCGAGTTGCCGAGCGCCGCGCCGCGCGGGGATGCGGCGGCCCTGACCGGTGCCGTCGAGCGCGCCTTCGTCCAAGGCTTCGGCGCCGGAACCAATACGACCGGCGTGGTCGTGCTGCAGAACGGACGCATGGTCGCCGAGCACTACGCCCCCGACTTCGGCCCCCGTGTCCCCCAGCGCACCTGGTCGGTGGCCAAGAGCCTGGCGGGGACCCTGATCGGGGCGGCGGTGCAGCGCGGCGAGGTCGATGTGAAGGGGCCGGCGGCGATCGCCAACTGGCGCGGGCGGGGCGACCCGCGTGGCGACATCACGCTGGAAGCCTTGATGCGGATGTCGTCGGGCCTGACCAGCGACACGGCGGGCAACCGCACTGACGCTCTCTATTTCGGCGGCACGGCGGCGGACGAGCAGGCGCCGGGCTGGCCGCTGCTGGCGCCGGTCGGGGCCACCTATCGCTACGCCAACAACGACACCCTTCTGGCGGTCATGGCCATCGCGCCGACGTTCGCGGCCCATCCGCCCGCCGAGCTGTTCGACCGTCTGGGCATGACGCACACCTTCGCCGAGACCGACTGGCGCGGGAACTACATCCTGTCGAGCCAGGTCTGGACCACGGCGCGCGATCTGGCCCGTTTCGGTCAGCTCTATGTTCAGGACGGGGTCTGGGAGGGCGAGCGTATCCTGCCCGAGGGCTGGCGGACCTTCGTCTCGACGCCGTCGGGGCCGCAGCCGCCGACCGGCGCCTTCGGATACGGCGCCACCTTCTGGGTGATGAACCGCTCCGACGGCGTGCCGGCCGACGCGTTCGCGGCATTTGGCAATCGCGGGCAGTATGTGGTGATCGTGCCCAGCCGGAACATTGTCATCGTGCGACGCGGCGAGGACCCGGCGGGCAAGGCTTTCGACATCGCTGCCTTCGCCCGCGACGTTCTGGCTGCGCTTGATTGAGGCTGGGCCTTGAGCAGGACGCCCCGACCGCTATAAGGGCCGTCGAAATCTTGACTCTTTTTCGGAAGACCGGAATGGCCGACCAGCACGCAGACAACGCCGAACACGCCTATGTGCACGGCTCGATGGACATCTCGGAACAGGTTTCGACCTGGCATCTGTTCCAGTTTCTGGCCAAGTGGGGCTCGCTGGCCATGGCTGCGATCCTGCTGCTGCTGACCGTCTGGTTCGCCGTGGGGGCGGGCTTCCTGGCCGGCGCGATCAGCGCCGTAGTGCTTTGCGTGGTCGGCTTCTTCGCCCTGCGTTCCAAGCCCGCTCACTGACGTCTGCGCCGCGATTGCGGCGTTGCGATATTCGAAAAGCCCGTCGGACCATGCGTTCGGCGGGCTTTTTCTTTGGAGTATGTTGCGCGGAGCGGCACGAATTTACCTTTCCTTGCGTCAACTGGCGAGTCTGGCGCAAGGAAATTACGCAGTTGCAGCAATTTCGACTTTGACGGGCCCTTTCGCTTCGTCCTAACGTTCGGGCTCTGGGGGACTTGGGAGGGATTCGCTTGGCTGTCGCCATCGCCGTGACCCGCGAACGCCGTGAAGGCGAGACGCGCTGCGCCGTAACGCCGGAGACGGTGAAGAAGCTGATCGCCATGGGCGCGACCGTGTCGGTCGAGGCCGGGACGGGGATCGGCTCGTCCATTCCCGACGCCGACTATGCCGAGGCCGGCGCCACGGTGAAGCCCGACACCCGCGCGGTGCTGGACGGCGCCGACATCGTGCTGAAGGTGCGCGGCCCGACGGCGCAGGAGACCAGCGCCCTGAAACCCGGCACCGTCGTCGTCGCCATGCTCGACGCCTATCGCGAGAAGGATACGGTCGAGGCGCTGAAAGGCGCCAACGTCACCGCCTTCGCCATGGAATTCGTGCCGCGCATCACCCGCGCCCAGGTCATGGACGTGCTGTCGTCCCAGGCCAATCTGGCCGGCTATCGCGCGGTGATCGAGGCGGCCTACGCCTTCGGCAAGGGCTTCCCGATGATGATGACGGCGGCGGGCACGGTCGCCCCGGCCAAGGTCTTCGTCATGGGCGTGGGCGTGGCGGGCTTGCAGGCCATCGCCACGGCGCGGCGCCTCGGCGCGGTGGTCACCGCCACAGACGTGCGCCCGGCCACCAAGGAACAGGTCGAGAGCCTCGGCGCCAAGTTCCTGGCGGTCGAGGACGAGGAGTTCAAGAACGCCCAGACGGCGGGCGGCTACGCCAAGCCGATGTCGCCCGAGTATCAGGCCAAACAGGCTGTCCTGACAGGCGAACACATCAGGAAGCAGGACATCGTCATCACCACGGCCCTGATCCCGGGCCGCGCGGCGCCGGTTCTGGTCAGCGCCGAACAGGTGGCGTCGATGAAACCCGGATCGGTCCTGATCGATCTGGCGGTCGAGGCAGGCGGCAATGTCGCGGGGGCCAAGGCAGGCGAGGTCGTGACCACCACGAACGGCGTGTCTATCGTCGGCTACACCAATCTGCCGGGTCGCATCGCGGCGGATGCCAGCGCCCTCTACGCGCGCAACCTGACGGCCTTCGTCGGATTGATGCTGAAGGACGGCGTCGTGACGCTGGACCTGGACGACGAAATCCTCAAGGCCGCCGTCGTAACGCATGGCGGGGCCGTCGTGCATGAGGGCGTGAAAGGATGATTAGCGAGAACCTGCGCGGCTTTTTCTGTGCGGCGGCCTGGCTGTTAATAGTGATCGGCGTCGTTATTGCTGTAGGGCACGGCCTTCGGATGGTCGGCTTCTTTAGCCCACCGATTGTTTCCGTAAATCAGGGGCCTGTTTTCCAGGGGCTCTCCGTTATGGGCTCAATCTTTGCTCCCATCGTGCAAGGTGGAATTCTGTTGAGCTTGCTCAGTATCGACGAACGAATTCAGAACAGGGGACATTGATGGAACACGTCGATCCCACCGTCTTCCGGCTGGCCATCTTCGTGCTGGCGATCTTCGTCGGCTACTATGTGGTGTGGAGCGTGACGCCCGCCCTGCACACGCCGCTGATGGCCGTGACCAACGCCATTTCCAGCGTCATCATCGTCGGCGGCCTGATCGCCGCCGCGGCGCTCAGTCCCGAAGCCGCCGGGCCGAACGCCTGGATCGCCAAGGGCGCGGGCGTGGCGGCTGTGACGCTGGCCAGCGTCAACATCTTCGGCGGCTTCATGGTCACGCGACGGATGCTGGCCATGTACAAGAAGAAGGAAAGGCCCAAGGCCTCGTGATCTTTTCGCCGACCCTGTTCGCCTTTTATGTTTCCTGGGCCGTGACCGGTCTGGGCGTAGGCCTGTGGATCTGGAGCTGGGTGCGGGTGAAGGACCCCATCGGCAAGCTGCGGTTTCAGGACTGCGGCGTGGTGCTGGTCTTCGCCGCCGTGCTGACGCGCATCGTCATCCAGAACCGCGAGATGACTGTCTTCGACTGGGCCATGATATTCTTGGGGCCGCTGTTCATCGCCGCCGCTCTGTGGCGACTGTCCCGCACCCAAAGCCTGACCAAACGCTGAGAGTAACCGTGATGAAGACCACCCTGATTTTCGCCGCCGTCCTGACCGCCGCCGTCGCCGCCTCGGGCGCCGCTTCGGCCCAGCACACCGAAGAAGTGGGCAAGAACCCCTACGGCGGCCTGCACTGGTCCGTCGCCGCGCCGCAGGGCGCGACCTGGGCGCTGCAGTGCCAGTTCGCGCCGGTAACCATTCGCGGCATCCACATGAACCGCATCAACCACACGGGCACGGGCCATATGGCCGGTCGCCTGCCCAGCGACAACGGCAGCTGCCGCGTGACCAAGACGGGCGGCGAGGGCGGCGTCGGCGTCGCCGTCGTCAAGAACGGCGTGGCGACTGCGGCTGGCACCAACGACCCGGCCGCGCCGGCTGTCGTCAACGTTTTCTGACGCGCTGAACAAACCCTGGGGGAGGGGATACGATGAACGCATCCATAGCCGCGCTGGCCTATCTGGCCGCAGGGGTTCTGTTCATCCTCTCCCTTCGAGGACTTTCCAGCCCCGAGACCAGCCGCCGGGGCAATACCCTGGGCATGATCGGCATGGGACTGGCCGTCGGCGTGACCCTGCTGACGCTGGCGACATCGGGCGCGCTGGACCTGATGACCCTGGCCCTGATCGGCGGCGGGGTCGTGGTCGGCGGCGGCGCTGGGGCCCTGATCGCCAAGCGCGTGCCGATGACGGCCATGCCGCAGCTGGTCGCGGCCTTCCACTCTCTGGTCGGTCTGGCCGCCTGTCTGGTGGCGGTGGGGGCCGTCTATGCCCCCGACGCCTTCGGCATCATGACGGCGAGCGGCGGCATCAAGACCCTGTCGATCGTCGAGCTGTCGCTGGGCGTGGCCATCGGCGCGATCACCTTTACCGGCTCGGTCATCGCCTTCGCCAAGCTGGACGGGCGGATGAGCGGATCGCCGATCCTGCTGCCGGCGCGGCATCTGATCAACATCGGCCTGGCCCTGGCCCTGGTCTTCCTGATCGGGGTGCTGATCGGCACCGGCGGCACGGCGATCTGGGCCTTCTGGGGCGTGTTCGCCATCGCGCTGATCCTGGGCGCGACCCTGATTATCCCCATCGGCGGCGCCGACATGCCGGTCGTGGTGTCGATGCTGAACTCCTACTCAGGCTGGGCCGCGGCGGCGCTGGGCTTCACGCTTGAGAACATCGCCCTGATCATCACCGGCGCCCTGGTCGGGTCGTCGGGCGCCATCCTCAGCTACATCATGTGCAAGGGCATGAACCGCAGCTTCATCAGCGTCATCCTGGGCGGCTTCGGCGGCGGGGATGCAGCGGCGACGGGCGGCGGCGTGGTCGAGACACGTCCGGTCAAGCAGGGCTCGGCCGAGGACGCCGCCTTCATCATGAAGAACGCCTCCAAGGTCATCATCGTCCCCGGCTACGGCATGGCCGTAGCCCAGGCCCAGCACGCCCTTCGCGAAATGGCCGACGCCCTCAAGGAAGAGGGCGTCGAGGTGAAATACGCCATCCATCCCGTCGCGGGCCGGATGCCGGGCCACATGAACGTCCTGCTGGCCGAGGCCAATGTCCCCTATGACGAGGTGTTCGAGCTGGAGGACATCAACTCCGAGTTCTCCTCCGCCGACGTGGCCTTCGTCATCGGCGCCAACGACGTGACCAATCCGGCCGCCAAGACCGACCCGCAATCGCCTATCTACGGCATGCCGGTGCTGGACGTGGAGAAGGCGGGCACCGTCCTCTTCATCAAGCGCGGCATGGCGGCGGGCTACGCCGGCGTCGAGAACGAGCTCTTCTTCCGCGACAACACCATGATGCTGTTCGCCGACGCCAAGAAGATGGTCGAGGGGATCGTGAAGGCTCTCTAGAGCGCGGGCGTCTCGGGCCGGCAGTCGCCGTAGGCTTCGTTGTAGGAGCGGCCGAAGCAGGCGATCAGGCCATCGAGGACATCGAGGTTGGCAGGCCACTTCAGGTCGAATCCATAGGTGGCTTTAAAGCGCTCGGCCGCGCTGTCGAAGCCGTCCGGCTTGGGCAATGCGGCCAGCCTCTCCCGAGCGGCGACCAGGCCCACCCGGTCCTGATGAAGGAAGGCGATGGTCCCCAGGGCGTAGTCCGAAAAGCCGCTGTTGGGGGTTTCCGGGTTCACGCCCGCCATCATCAGGCGCGTCGCCGCTTGAGTCTGGCCGAGGCCCGCACGAAGCTGACCTTCGTGCCAGAAATTGAGATGGAGTTCGCCGGGCGTCAGTTCGCCCCAATGGGCCTTGCGATAGTCGGCGAGCAGATCGGCGGCGACGGCGGCGCATTCGGGCTTTTCGCCCAAAGGTCTCCAGCCGCCGTCGAGATCCTGGTCGAAGGCGGACGGGGCCAAGGCGAGAAGCGCCGCGCGATCATGGACGCATGGGTCGCTGACGGCAGGCTGCGCCATGGTCAGCGACATAAGTGCGATCAACATTTCGAATCCCCCGTGTTCAAATGATGAGAACGACGTTTTGCGGCTGAAGTGCGGCTATTCCAGCGGGGGCATTGGCGCCGTCTGCAAACAGCGCCATCAAGGCCTTGAAACCAGCAGCGGGGCGGCCATGACGGAGGAGGGGGAGATCGTGTTCAGCGCGGCTGAGATCATCGCCAATTTGTCGCTGGCCCCACATCCCGAGGGCGGGCATTTTCGGCCGATGGCGCGCGATCCGGGATTGGCGGCCTGTGGGTCGGAGGCCGCGACCGCCTATCGGCTTCTAACGGCCGACGACGCCGATGACTGGCGTCCGGTCGAGGCGACCGAGATCTGGGCCTTCTACATGGGCGCGCCGCTGACGCTGGAGATCGTCACGGATCAGGGGCTGAGACCGCTGGTGCTGGGGCCGGACCAGAGGCAGGTCGCCGCGCCCGCAGGGGCCTGGCGGCGGATGCGCAGTCAGGGTGACTGGACCCTGGCCGCCTGTTCGACGGCGCCCGGCCTGGCCATCGAGGCCGTCGAGGCGCCCCGTGTCTGAACCCCATGCCTGAGCCCAAGACCCAGCCGACCGACGCCTCCGTCGAGGATTTCCTGTCCGCTGCCGAACCGGCGCGGCGGCGTGAGGAAGGCCGCATCCTCTGCGCCCTGATGCAGGATGTGACAGGCGAGGCGCCGGTCCTGTGGGGCCCGTCTATCGTCGGCTTTGGCCGCTACGCCAACGTCACCGCCAACGGCAAGAGCGCCGACTGGCCGCGCATGGGTTTCTCGCCGCGAAAGGCGGCCCTGACCCTCTATTTGGCCTCGACGCCGGAAACCGAGGCCCTGCTGGCCCGCCTGGGGCCGCACACGACCAGCGTGGCCTGCCTCTACATCAAGCGTCTGGATCAGGTGGACATGGGCGTGCTGCGCGATCTGTGCGTCGCCAGCCGGGACGAGATGAACCGCCGCTGTCCCTGATCCGCTTGCCGGACGTGATGAGAGGCCTATAGCGGATGGTCATGCGCACCTTCCTGATCGTCGCCGCCGCCGCCGCCCTCTTGTCCGCCTGCGCCACGGCGCCGCTGACCGCAGTTGAAACCCCGGTGGAGACGGTCGACCTGCTGCTGACTTCGGCCACGGTGGTCGATGTCGAGAAGGGGACGACGACGCGCGATCAACTGGTGGCCGTGCGCGGCGGCGACATCGTCGCCGTCGGGCCCGAGGGCGAGGCCAGCCGCTATCGCGCGACGCGGACGACGGACCTGGGCGACCGCTACGTCATGCCGGGCCTGTGGGACATGCACGTCCACTTCGGCGGGGGTGAGGCCCTGATCGAGGAGAACGCCGAGTTGATGCCGCTCTACGTCGTCAATGGCGTGGTGGCGGTGCGTGACGCGGCGGGCGATCTGGCGCAGCAGGTTCTGGACTGGCGCGACGCCCCGCCGACGCCCGACAGCCCACGCATCTTCACCTCCGGTCCCAAGATCGAGGGCATAGCCCCGGTCTGGAAAGGCGTGATCGAGACCGGCAGCGAGGCCGATGTGGACGCCGCCCTGGATCGACTGCAGGCCCTGCGCGTCGATTTCGTCAAGATCACCGACAACACCCTGAAGCCCGAGCTCTTCCTCTACGCCGTGCGCGAGGCGAAGAAGCGTGGCATGAAGACCTCGGCCCACATCCCGGCCAGCATCACTGTGCTGGAGGCGGCCGAGGCGGGTCTGTCGTCGATCGAACACCTCGACTACGCCATGAAGGCGGGTTCGAAGGATGAAGCGGCCATCGCCGCCGACTATCTGGCGGGCAAATACACCTACGCCCAGACCATGCGGCGCTATGCCGACACCTTCGACGTCGAGACGGCGCGGCGGGTCTATGCGCGTCTGAGGGAACTGGGCACGGCGGTGTCGCCGACCCTCTATGGTTCGACCACGCTCGCGAACCTCGATCTGGACGACCATTCGCACGACGACGGCCTGGCCTATGTCGGGCCGGGCATCCGGGCCACCTATGACTGGCGCGTCCAGCGCGCCGCGCGGGCCACGCCGCAGCAGGTTGCCGACCGCCACTTCGTCAAGGACGTCACCGCCCGCACCCTGCCCATGCTGCGCAATGCGGGTGTGACCATCCTGACCGGGACGGACGCGGGCTTCCTCAACTCGTTCAACTATCCGGGTTTCTCGCTGCACGACGAGCTGGAGCTCTATGTGAAGCTGGGCCTGACGCCGCGCGAGGCGCTGATGGGCTCGGTCGTGGACGGGCCGCGCTTCCTCAATCAGGGCGAGCGCTACGGCGCCGTGGCTGTGGGCAAGTCGGCAGACCTGTTGGTGCTGAACGCCGACCCGCTGGCCGACGTGTCGGCGACACGGCGCATCGCCGACGTGGTGCTGCGCGGCCGTCTGATCGAGGCGGGTGAGCTGGAGCGGATGCGCGCCGACATCCGCGCCCGTGTCGTCGCCCGCAACGCGGCCTTTACGCCTTCGCCAGCTTCCTGACCCGGAGGGCCAGGAAGATCAGCAGGCCGCCGAACAGGATGGCCCAGGTCGCGATCAGCCACAGCAAACCCATGGCCCCCGCGCCCGGCGCGAAGACCAGGATCAGACCGAAGATCACCGACAGGACGCCGGCCGCGATCAGGGTCCATTCGTTGGCGATTTCTTTCCTCAGGCGAATGGCGCCGACGATCTCGAGCACGCCGCGCATGATCGACCAGAAGCCGATCAGGTAAACGAGAACCAGCGCCGTCAGTCCGGGCCAGACGAAAGCCACGATCCCGGCCAGGATGCTGACCACCCCGCCCAGCGCCAGCCACCAGCGCGGGGCGATTCCGCCGCCGCGAATGGCGGCGATCAGCGCCAGAATTCCGTCCGCCATGGCGTAGATTCCATAGACGAGGATCAGGCTCAGCAGGCTGATCTGAGGCCAGACGAAGGTCGCGACGCCGAAGGCGATGGCGATGATCCCACGCAGCAGCAACAGCCACCAGGACCGGTGAAGGGCCGACTTCACGATGCTTTCAAGCGAAGGCGCGGCAGTATGGGACGACGTCATCAACAGCTCCCCGTCTGGCGGGACCGGAACGGTCACGCTTTCGCGAACGCTGTCAGGCAGGGCTGGTTCCCTTACGCCGCCATGCGCCAGTCATGCGTGGAGGCGACAAGGGCGGCGTGGAACTCGTCCCACAGGGCGTCTTCGTCCGAGTAGCGGCTGCTGGCCGAGGCGGAGATTACGTCCACGACCTGTTCTTCCTGACGGTCCCAGATGACGGCCAGATCGCCCTCGGCCTCGCACGGCACGATCATGTAGCGGTCGGCGAAGGTGTTCCTGGCGGGCTTTTGAACCGTCGGGGTGCGGGCGAAGGCCATGTCGTGATCTCCTGAAGCGATTGCCTCTTGCTGATGTTGAGAGGATGCGACAGCATTGCGTCAGTTTCGGACGTATATCTGTGGAGAAGTTTCTTGCGGCACGACAAGGCGGCGATGGTCATCGATCTGGCGCGGGGCATGGCCGCCAGCGCCGAGGGGCTGACGCTGAACGAGATGGCGGGGCAGCTGCGGGTCGGGCGGCGCACGGCCGAGCGGATGCGCGACGCCGTCCTGATGCTGTTCCCCCAGGTCGAGGAGATCAGCGATCCGCCGAGCAAGCGCTGGCGCATTCGCGGCGGTCTGTCCGCCTTCGAACAGGCCCCGACCGCGACCGAGATGCTGGAGCTGACCAAGGCGGCGGCGGCCCTGCGCGCGGCGGGCGAACCGGCGCGGGCGGCGGCGCTGGAGGGGCTGGAGCGCAAGGTCAAGGCGGCCATGCGCTCGACCACCCTGAACCGCATGGCCCCCGATCTGGAGGCCCTGGTCCGGGCCGAGACCATCGCCGTTCAGGCCGGACCGCGCCCCACCGCCGACGAGACGGTGCTGGCCGAGATCCGCGGGGCGGTTCTGGCCGAACGGCCGCTCAGCTTCATCTACGCTCGCCCCGGCGCCGAGGCGCGCAGCCGCAGCGTCGCCCCCTGCGGTCTGATGTTCGGGCGCGCCAACTATCTGGTGGCGGCGGATCGCGAGAGCGGGCGCATTCAAACCTTCCGTCTGGACCGCATGTCCTCGGTCGAGGCCGGCGAGGGGACGGCTCGACCGCCCGCCGACTTCGACCTAGCCGCCTTCGCCAGCCAGTCCTTCGGCATCTATCAGGACGAGATCGAGGAAGTGGTGCTGCGCATCGACCCCGAGGGCGCGGCCGAGGCGCGCGGCTGGCGCTGGCACCCGACCCAGACCATCGAGGATCAGGCGGACGGATCGGTTCTGGTGCGGTTCCGCGCCTCGGGGATGCGCGAACTGGCCTGGCACCTGTTCACCTGGGGCGAGCAGGTGACCATCGAGGCGCCGCAACGGCTGAAATCGGTGATGGCCGGCGAACTGGCGGCGGCGGGTCGCGCCCTAGAGCGGGCGCAATCCTGAGCAAACCGTAAGCTGACGCTGGCTCCGCGTCGCCTATGCTCAAGCTGAACAGTTCGGAGTTTCTATCCTTGCGTCTGAAAGCCTTCGCCCTATCGACCGCTCTGGCCACGGCCCTGTTGGGCGCCTGCGCCGCCGCGCCTCTGCCGCCCGGAACCTGGGATGTGCGCGCCGCGCCGGTGGTCGAGGTCACGCGCGACGGCGAACGCTGGACTGCGGACTATGTCTTCAATCGCGACGCACAGGTCTGGGCCTTCATGGACTCGGCCCTGATGACCGATGTGCGCCAGCCGTGGCGGCCGACGCAATGGACGATCGAGACACCCGGCGTCGTCATGGAGCGGCGTGGCCACTACGACGTGATCCGCAGCCTCGACGGCGGCCCCGTGCCCCGCCATGTGCGTTTCTCGCTCAAGCCCAAGTCGGTCTATCTGGAGGCGGAGTACGGCACGCTGACCTTTTCCGACGGCGCAGTGGCCCTGCCGACGCGCCAGTTCGACGTCTTCGCTCTGGCGTCGGTCGAAGCCGCCGAGGCCATGCCGGCGGACCTGAACGGCGTCGATCTGGCAGGCGGCGCCTCGACCGTCAGCTGGCGGGATACGGCCGGGCCTGTGTTGTTCAATGGCGAGCGACGCGCCAACCTGACCACGAGCGGCGAGCGCTCCTACGTCCTGCTGGGTCAGGCGCGGGTGACGCCGGGCAAGGGGCTGACCACGGTCATCGACCCGAATCTGCCGCCGTGGATCGGCGAGGAAATTCGCAGCTTCGCTCCTCATGTGGGCGACTATTATCTGCGTCGTCTCGGCGCGCCGGGCGTGGGCAGCGAGACCTCGACCGTCATGGTCAGCTGGAACGGCCCGACCGAGCGCCTGTCCAGCATGGGCGGCAGCGTCCTACCGGGCCTGATCGTCATGAAGTTCGAGGGCGTGGGCGTGCTGAACCCCAGCCAGCAGGTATTGGAACGCTCGCGTTGGTTCATCGGCCACGAGAGCGCGCACTTCTGGCTGGGGCAGGCGGTGCGCTATCAGTTCGCCCGCGACGCCTGGATCACTGAGGGCGGGGCCGACCTGATGGCCGTGCGGGCGCTGAAGGCGCTGGACCCGGCCTATGATGACCGCGCCGAACTGCAGACCGAGGTGGATGACTGCATCGACCTGAGCCGCAAGCCGGTCGCCGAGGCGGGCGATCGGGGCGAGCACCGGGCCTATTATGCCTGCGGCGCCGTCTTCGCCATGGCGGCGGAGGGAGCGCAGAAAGGGCGCGACGGCGGCGACTGGTTCGACTTCCTGCGCCCGGTGCTGGCCGCCAATCGCGAAGACGGCGTGCTGAGCCGTGGCGAGTGGTTGGAGGCCCTTACCCGCGTCTCGGGCGATCCGTTGCTGGCACAGACCATCGACCGGATGCTGGATCAGGGGGCGGCCGATCCTGCAGCCGAGATCGCCAGCCTGTTCCGCAGGACGGGCGTTCCGCATCGGGTCGAGGGCGGCAAGGTCATCCTGATCTGATCGCTGTTATTTGATCGGGATCAAGGACCCATACTGACGCTGCGCGTTCTATCGTTCTGGAACGAGAGGAAGTCGCGATGACCTGGTCCAGCCTGATCGTCTATGTCGATGACGAAGCCGACAACACCCAGCGGATCGAGCAGGCCGCCGGTCTGGCCAAGGCGCATGGGGCGCACCTGATCGGGGTGTCGGCCTGCGCGCCGGAGACGCCGATGGCCGATGCCTACGGCGCGGGCATTCTGCTGGGCGAAGTGTTGACCGCCCAGCACGAGCGGGCCGAGAGCGCGCTGAAGGGCGCCGAAGAACGGTTCCGCGAGATCGCGACCAGGGCGGGCCTGTCGTGCGAGTGGCGGGCCGACGTGGGCGATCCGACGGGGCTGCTGGTCAAGCACGCCCGCGCCGCCGACGTGCTGATCGTCGGACGAGACTCCGCCAACGCCAGCGGCTGGCGCGCGCCGCATCCGGCGGACCTGACCATGCGGGCGGGACGATCGGTGCTGATCGTGCCGCCGAATCCGGCGCGCTCTGTCGCGGGGGCGCCGGTGCTGCTGGCCTGGACCGACAGCCGCGAGAGCCGACTGGCTGCGGTGGCCGCCATCCCCTTGATGCGCGAGGCTGAAAGCGTGCGCGTGCTGGAACTGTGCGATCCCGAGGACATGGACGGCGCGCGGCTGCGCACCGCCGATGTGGCGGCCTGGTTGAAGCGCCACGGGGTCAAGGCCGAGGCCGAGGCTCGCGCCCACGATGACCGCTCGGCGGGCCGCCGTCTGCTGGACTGCGCCGCCGAGATGAAGGCCGGGGCCATCGTCAGCGGCGCCTGGGGCCATGCCCGGATGCGCCAGTGGATCTTCGGCGGCGTGACCCAGACCCTGATCACCGAAAGCCCGGTGGCGCTATTGCTGGCGCACTGATCCGTCAGGTGAAGGGGTAGGGGCTGACGGACTTCGACCAGTCGTCGACCGTCAGGGCGCGACCGACTGGCGGGGCGGCGCGTTCGGCGCAGGGGTGGCGTTCGCACAGGCGACAGGCCGGACCGATGGGCGTGACCTCGGGCTTCTGCAGGTCCAGACCGCGCGCATAGATCAGGCGGTGGGCGTGTTTCAGCTCGCAGCCTAGGCCGATGGCCAGGTCCTGTCCCTCGGTGAAGGCGTCCTGGCCCTGGCGGTCCACGGTACGGGCCAGGGTGAACCAGCGGCTGCCGTCCGGCGTCTCGATGATCTGGGTGACGATGCGGCCCGGGGTACGAAACGCCGAGTGCAGCCGCCAGCGCGGGCATGACCCGCCGAAGCGCGAAAAGGGAAAGGCGCCTGACGCATAGCGTTTCGACACGTTCCCCGCCTGATCCACCCGCATCAGGAAGAAGGGCACGCCGCGCGCAGTCGGCCGCGATAGAGTGGTCAGCCGGTGCGCCGCCTGTTCGAAGCCGACGCCGAAGCGGGCCTGCAGCCGGGCCAGATCGTAGCTCGTCTCTTCCGCTGTGCGCTGGAAGGCCGCGTAGGGCATCAGGATGGCGGCGGCCAGGCTGTTGGTCAGAGAGGTCTTCAGCAGGTTGCGGGTCGGCGCGTCGGGCGCATCGGCCGCGTTGGTCAGGGCCTGAAGCTCGGCGCCGTGCTCCATCAGCGCCAACTGGCAGGCGACGGCGAAGGCGCGCGACGACGGCCCCAATGTGTCGGACAGCAGCAGCCGTCCGCGGTGCGGGTCGAAGCGGCGGGTCCATTCCACCATGATCTCGGCGGGCAGGGTGCGCACCGTCAGGCCGTGGCGGGCGAACAGACGGGCGCGGGCCAGGGCCTCGAAGCTTTCGTCCGGCGAAGACGCCTCGGCCCTTAGAGAATCATGCAGGGCCTCGCCCAGAGTATCTAGTTCGGGAACGTGGTTGTGGCGGCTCTGGATGTATTCGCGGACCCATTCCGACGGGCTGTCGGCGGGGGAGGCGGCGCCGGCGACCTCGGCTTCGGCCCGGTCGCGCACGCGTCGGTCGGAGAAGGCGCGGTAGAGCCTCAGGATGGCGTCGGCGGCGGCGGGTTGATCCTCGGCCAGTTGCACGATCTCGTGGCGCGGCACGGCCAGGCCCTGGAACAGGGGGTCGGCGAAGGCCTCGGCCAGTTCGGCCTCTGACACCGGGCCGCCGGACTGGCCGAGGTTGCGCAGGTCCACGTCATAGGTCTCGGCCAGACGCAGCAGCAGCTGGGCCGAGACGGGGCGCTGGTTGCGTTCGATGTGGTTCAGATAGGAGGGCGAGACCCCCAGGTCCGCCGCCATCGCCGTCTGCGACAGGTCCAGGTCGCGCCGCAGCCGCTTCAGACGGCCGCCGAGGAAGAGTTTGCGATCAGCGGCGGCGTTCATGGCGCGATGATGTCACGATATGACTAAATGGCAAGTGTCATGATGTGACTGTTTGACTTAAATGATGTGTCTGGTGGTGTGTCAATCGTGACGTTGACGTGTTCAGGTCGCCGGGACAGCGGCTGAGGCCGCGCCTTATCGAGACCGAGACGAACATGACGACCTTCGCCGATCTGGTTCCTTCGCCCGCCGGCCGTTTCGATGGCATCGAACGCCCCTATACGCCGGAGGACGTTCTGCGCCTGCGCGGGTCGGTGCCGATCACCCACACCCTGGCCGAACGTGGCGCCAACCGTCTGTGGCAGTTGCTGCACGATGAGCCCTTCATCAACGCCCTGGGCGCCGTCACCGGCAATCAGGCCATGCAGATGGTGCGCGCCGGCCTGAAGGCCATCTATCTGTCGGGCTGGCAGGTCGCCGCCGACGCCAACACCGCCGGGGCCATGTACCCCGACCAGTCGCTGTACCCGGCCAACGCCGCGCCGGAACTGTGCCGCCGCATCAACCGCACCCTGCAACGCGCCGACCAGATCGAGCATGCCGAGGGCGGCGCCAAGCGCGAGTGGTTCGCCCCCATCGTCGCCGACGCCGAGGCCGGTTTCGGCGGGCCGCTGAACAGCTTCGAGATCATGAAGGCCTTCATTGAGGCGGGCGCCGCGGGCGTTCATTTCGAGGACCAGCTGGCCTCCGAGAAGAAGTGTGGGCACCTGGGCGGCAAGGTCCTGATCCCGACCCAGGCCCATGAGCGTAATCTGGTCGCCGCCCGTCTGGCTGCCGACGTCATGGGCACGCCGACCATCACGGTCGCCCGCACCGACGCCGAGAGCGCCCAGCTGATCACCTCGGACATCGACGAGCGCGACCAGCCCTTCATTGACCGTGAAAACCGCACGCCCGAGGGCTTCTTCCGCCTGAAGGAAGGCACCGGCCTGGACCACTGCATCGCGCGCGGCCTGTCCTACGCCAACATCGCCGACCTGCTGTGGTGGGAGACCTCGCACCCCGATCTGGACGACGCCAAGAAGTTCGCCGAGGCGATCCAGAAGAAGCACCCGGGCAAGCTGATGGCCTACAACTGCTCGCCCTCCTTCAACTGGAAGGCCAAGCTGGACGACGCCACCATCGCCAAGTTCCAGCGCGAGCTGGGGGCCATGGGCTACAAGTTCCAGTTCGTGACCCTGGCCGGCTTCCATAGCCTGAACAACTCGATGTTCGAGCTGGCCGACGGCTACCGCGATCGCGGCATGGCGGCCTATTCCGAGCTGCAGCAGCGCGAGTTCTCGAACGAGGCGGCGGGCTACACCGCCACGCGTCACCAGCGCGAAGTGGGCACCGGCTATTTCGACCAGGTCGCCACGGTGATCTCGAACGGCCAGTCCTCGACCACGGCCCTGAAGGACTCAACCGAAACCGCCCAGTTCCACGCCGCTTAGGAAAGGAATGAGCTTATGGAACCTCTGAACCGACCCCACGCGATCATCGAATTCTGCCTGGCGCCGCTGGGCCTCGACCCGGACGCCGAGGCGACGAAGGAGGTCCGCAAGCGGCTGGAACACGTCATCAGGACGTTTCAGGCCAAGGCGGTGAAGCCGGTGAGCATCGACTTCTCGACGATGCCGTCGCAGGTGATCAACGAAGCCGCGCACGGCTACGAATAGGAAGAAGAGACCCTCAGGCCGCCTGAACAGCGGCCTGAGGCGCGTCCGAGGTCAGCTCCGCCACTATGGCCAGCAGGGCCTCGACGCTGAACGGCTTGGCCAGATGGCGGTCGGCCCCGGCCTCAGTGCCCGCTGCAATGTGCTCGGGCAGGGCGTTGGCGGTCAGCATGACGACCGGGGTGCGCGGCATGCCCATGGCGACTTCGTGCAGGCGTATTTCGCGCGTGGCGGTCAAGCCGTCCATGACCGGCATCTGCATGTCCATCAGCACCAGATCAAAGACTGAGGCGCGGCAGGCTTCGACCGCCTGGGCGCCGTCCTCGACAGAGACCAGATCAACCGCTTCCTGATCCAGGATCAGTTCGACCACGCGCCGGTTGGTGGGATGATCGTCGGCGACCAGAATGCGCAGGCGGCGGCTATCGTCGCGGAAGGCGAGGTCGTCGTCGGGCGCGCCGGTCGTCGGGGCCGGGGGGGCATCGGCTGGGCGCAGCGGCAGGGTCAGGATGAAGGCGGCGCCGCCGCCGGGTTCGCTTTCGCAGCCCAGCACGCCGCCCATCATGCCGGCCAGTTCCTGACTGATGGCCAAGCCCAGGCCCGAGCCGCCAAAGCGACGAGTGATGTCGCCGTCGGCCTGCTCAAAGCGGCTGAACAGACGATCGCGAGTCTCGGCGTCGAAGCCGATGCCGGTGTCCTGAACGACGAAACGCAGGCCCTGCGGTCCTGCATCGACCGTCAGACTGACGAAGCCCGAAGCGGTGAATTTGACGGCGTTGGAAACCAGGTTGGTCAAGATCTGTTTAAGGCGCACGGCGTCGCCCTGAATCCAGATCCGGGCTTCAGGCGCGACCTCGACGAAGAATTGCAGGCCTTTGTCGCGTGCGGCGGCGGCGTAAAGCTGGGCGGCCTCCTCGACCGCCCGGGCCAGATCAAAGGGCTGGTCGCTCAGTTCCAGTCGGCCCGACTCGACGCGGGCCAGATCGAGGATGTCGCTGAGCAGGGTTTGCAGGGTGCGGCTCGACGAGTGGATCAGGTCCAGCATTTCGCGCTGCTGATCGTCCAGCCGGGTCCGGGCCAGGGCCTGGGCTACGCCGATGACGCCGTTCAACGGCGTGCGGATCTCGTGGCTCATATTGGCCAGGAACTGGCTCTTGGCGCGGTTGGCGGTGTCAGCGGCGTCTCTTGCCTCGGCCAGGGCCTGGGCGTCGCGTTTCAGGTCGGTGATGTCAGAGCAGACAGTGACCGTGCCTTTTTCCGCCGTGCGGCGGTCTTGCACCCGCAACCAGCGGTCGCCGATGTTCTGTTCCATTGCGCCCTGGGGGCGGCGACGGTTGGCCATGCGCTCGGCGATCCAGGCCTGTTCCCGGCCCTGGGCGCAGGGATAGAGGTTGGCCTTGAGCCCAGCCTCGAGGATTTCGCGGAAGGTGACGCCGACCTTCAGGACGGCGGCGACCTCGGGATTCACCTCGGCGTAGCGCTGGTTCCAGATCGCCAGCCGGTCGTCGGCGTCATAAAAACCCAGACCGTCGGGCATGGCTTCGATGGCCTCGCGCAACTGGCCCAGGGCGCTGTGGCGCGACCACCAGACCATGCCGGTCAGGAAGGCGGCGATGATGGCCAGCAGGCCGACGCTGGCCCCGATCCATAGGGTCAGGGTGGTTTCGGCGGCGGCGGCTACGGGCAGAAGAACGCCTGGCGTGGGAGTGACGATCACGGCGCTCATGGCGACGAAATGCAGCCAGCAGACGCCCAACGCTCCCAGGATGGTCGCGACGATGACCCGCTTGGCGCCGACCCGCCACGGCAGCAGGGCGATCGCGCTGACCAGCAGCATGCCGCCAAGGACGGCGACCACGACCAGAGGGGCGTTCCACGACAGGCTGGCGCCTGAAAGACGAAGTCCCGCCATGCCCATGAAATGCATGGCGGCGACGCCGAGGCCGCAGGTCAGGGCCGCCACGACACGACCGAACCGGCCGGTGTCCGCCAGAGCCAATTGCATGGCGACGTAGAAGGCGACGACGACGAGCACCAACGAGACGACGGTTTCGCTGATGTCGTAGCGCACCGGAACCCCGATGTCGTAGGCCTTCATGGCGATGAAGTGGGTGCTCCAGACTCCCAGGCCTGCGACCAGGGGCACGGCGATCAGGTAGACCCGGCGTGAACGTCGAGCCACGTTGCGGGCGCGGTCGAACAGGGACAGGGCGATCAGCAGGCTGAACACGGATACGAGCAGGGCGAACGGCAGGATTCGCCAGTCGTGTTGCTGAACCAGGCAGTTCAGGATCGTATTCACGTCACATGCCCCTTCCCACTGGCCGAAAAGACTGCCGCAAATCGGTGAACAAACTACGCTATGCGCGAAATTCTTGGCCTGACGGTCGCCCTTCGAGGCGCGGCCAGTTTAGGCTCAGTCGCTGAACAATGAGATAACGTCGATCTTCATGCCTTATGAGCATTCGCCTTCGCCGGTCGCCCCGACCGCGTCTTCCCGGCTGTGGACCGCCGGCGCCAGCGGCGGCGTGGCCATTCTGGTGATGGCGGTTCTGGCGGTGATGAAGCCGGAACTGGCGGGCTGGCTGGCGGCGGGCGCGGTCGCTGTGGCCGCAGCGACCTGGCTGGTGAATCGTCGTCCCCCGGCTCTGGTGAGCATCAGCGAGCTGGATCGCAGCGGGCCGGTGGATCTGGCGCCTGATGGCGCGCTCCTGGGAGATGTCTTTGAAGCTCTGGGTGATCCGATCCTGATCGTCAGCGGGGGCGAGGCCGACGACATCGCCGGACGCCGCATCGCCCTGGCCAACGCCGCCGCGCGCGACCTCTTTCGGCTGACGGGGACTGGTGGGGGGCTGCTGGTTTCGGTGATCCGCGATCCCAAGGTGCTGGAGGCGGTCGACGAGGCCCTGTTCGGCGCGGTCAGCAGCACGGTCGACTATGTCGGCGGCGGCGCGCAGGAGCGGCACTGGCGCGCCTTTGTGCGGCCCTTGCCTGAGCGAGACGCTCATCTGTGGGGCGCCGGCGCCCTGGCCTTGCTGGCGCTGCGCGACGAGACCGACGCTCGGCGCATGGAGATGATGCGCGTCGACTTCCTGGCCAACGCCAGCCATGAGTTGCGCACGCCGCTGGCCTCGCTGTCGGGCTTCATCGAGACGCTGAAGGGCCACGCCAAGGACGACCCCAAGGCGCGCGACAAATTTCTCGACATCATGGCCATCCAGGCCGATCGCATGGGGCGGCTGGTCGCTGACCTGCTGTCGCTGAGCCGGATCGAGCTGAACGAGCACATCGCCCCGCTGGGGCGGGTCGATCTGGCGCGGGCGGCTTCGGATGTGGTCGATGCGGTCAGCGTCATCTCGCGTGAGCGGGGCGTGACCATCAAGGCGGACCTGGGGCGGGGCGGGGCGACCGTGGCGGGCGATCGCGACGAAATCGTTCAGGTGATCCAGAACCTGGTCGACAACGCCTTGAAGTATTCCAGTCATGGCGGTGTCGTCGAACTGTCGATTGAGCGTGACCGCACCTTGGACGAGGCCATGGCCGCGCGGATGCCGGAGGGCACGCGCCTGTCGCTGGCCACGCCGGACCGTGAGGCGGGCCAGAAATACGCCGTGGTGACGGTGCGCGACCACGGCCCGGGCATGGCGCGCGAACACCTGCCGCGTCTGACCGAGCGATTCTATCGTGTCGAAGGTCAGAAGAGCGGCGAACGTCAGGGCACGGGGCTGGGTCTGGCCATCGTACGCCATATCATTATCCGCCACCGTGGCGGACTGGCGGTGGACAGCGCCCTGGGCCAGGGGGCGATCTTCGCGGCCTGCTTCCCGCTGGCCTCGGCGCGAGAGGCGGAAGCTGCGTCTGGCCCCGCTACGTGACGAGCCTGCGACATGAAGGCTGTGCGCCGTAACAGAACTGTCACGCGCCCGTCTTAATCCGCTCGCCAATCGCGGGCAGTTTCCCGGCCGAAACGCACCGGCCCCCGATGCGTTGTGATTCACGCGCGTACGGACCCGGATGATCTGGATTTTCCTGTTACTGCTGATCGGCTTTTCGGTGCTCGCCTATCTGGGCGGGCGCAGCCTTGCCGTGCGTCGCAGCAAGGGCGTCAGAGCCCACTCGCGACCGGGGCAACACGGCCTCTATGCTCTGATCTGGGTCGGTATGCCGGCCCTGGTCGTGCTGGCCGCCGCCTCGATCTTTTCCGCCCCGCTGGAGCGTCAGATGCTGGCCGCGGGCGCGCCCGACAGCGTCGCCCAACTGGAGCCCTTCCGTCGTGAGGCCTTCTTCTCGGACGCGCGCCGCATCGGCGACGGGCTGGAGGCCCAGCAGATCTGGCCCGCCCCCTATGCCGAGGAACTGCCGGCCGAGGGCCGTCGCGCCCATCGCATCTCGTCGGCCCTGAACTGGGGCGGCGGCGTCGCCGCCTTGATCGCGGCTATCCTGGGCGGCGTCTTCGTCTTCATTCGCATCCGTCCCGACCTGCGCGCGCGCAACAAGGTCGAGGGTTGGATCAGCGTCGTCCTGTTCGCCTGTTCGGCGGTGGCGGTGCTGACGACGGTGGGCATCATCTTCTCCCTGGTATGGGACTCCTTGCGATTCTTCGCCTCCGTGCCGGTCACTGAGTTCCTGTTCGGGACCAAATGGAGCCCGCAGATGGCGATCCGCGCCGACCAGATCGGCTCGTCTGGCGCCTTCGGGGCCGTGCCCCTGTTCGCCGGCACCTTCCTGATCATGCTGATCGCCATGCTGGTGGCGGGGCCGATCGGCCTGTTCTCGGCCATCTATCTGTCGGAGTACGCCGGGCGGCGCACCCGCGCCGTGGTCAAGCCGATGCTTGAGGTTCTGGCCGGGGTTCCGACCGTGGTCTACGGCTTCTTCGCCGCCCTGACGGTAGGACCGGCGTTCCGCGTCTTCTTCAACACCATCGGCGGCTGGCTGGTCGGCGGGCCGCTGGACGGCACGGGGCAATACCTGCTGCTGGTGCAGAACCAGATGGCCTTGGTGGCCGGCGCCGTCATGGGCATCATGCTGATCCCCTTCGTCAGCTCCCTGTCCGACGACATCATGAACGCCGTGCCGCAGTCGCTGCGCGACGGCTCCTACGCCATGGGCGCCACCAAGTCCGAGACGGTCAAGAAGGTGCTGCTGCCAGCCGCTCTGCCGGGCATCGCCGGGGCCTTCCTGCTGGCCGTGTCGCGCGCCATCGGCGAGACCATGATCGTGACCATGGCCGCCGGTCTGGCCGCCAAGCTGACGCTGAACCCGCTGGACACCGTCACGACAGTCACGGTGCAGATCGTCACCCTGCTGACCGGGGACCAGGAGTTCAACAGTCCCAAGACGCTCGCCGCCTTCGGTCTGGGCCTGACCCTGTTCGTGGTCACCCTGCTGCTCAACATCGTCGCCATGCGTATCGTGCAAGCCTATCGGGAACAGTATGACTGACGCCGTCCAAACCCCGACCGGCGTCAGCCCGCGCACCCAGCGGCTGCAGGCCCGCCTGCGCGGCCGCTACGCCCGCGAGACCCGCTTCAAGTGGTATGGCCGGGCGGCCATCGGTTTCGCCCTGGTCTTCCTGGTGATCCTGCTGGGCAGCATCATCATGCAGGGCCGTACCGCCTTCTACAGCCACAGCGTGACCCTGCCGGTCTATATGGACCCGGCGCGGATCGACCGCGGCTATCCGCAGGGCGCCAATTTCGAGCAGATCGTCGCCGAGCAGCAACTGCGTCGTCTGGGCATCCAGGACGACGCCCAGGGTTCCAGGGCCGCCGCCATGAAGGCCCTGTTCTCGTCGGAACTGAAGTTCCAGGCGGCGGGCATGGTCGCGCGCCAACCCAGCCTGCTGGGCCAGACGGTTCCGGTCACGGCTCCCTTGGCGGACAACGCTGACCTCTATCTGAAGGGCGAGATCTCCAGGGCCGTGCCCGAGGATCAGCGCCGCATCAGCAATGAGCAGATGGCCTGGCTGGACCGGATGAAGGCCTCCGGCGCCGTGCGCGCCCACTTCAACACGACCCTGTTCACCAAGGGCGACTCGACCCAGCCGGAGCTGGCGGGCCTGCTGGGCGCCGTGGTCGGTTCGGCCCTGATGCTGCTGGTCACCGCCCTGATCGCCATTCCGGTCGGCGTCGGCGCCGCCGTCTGGCTTGAGGAATATTCGCCGCGCAACCGCATCACGGCGATCATCGAGGTCAATATCAACAACCTGGCCGCCGTGCCGTCGATCGTTTACGGCCTGCTGGGTCTGGCCCTGTTCATCAACTTCATGCACCTGCCGCGCGCCAGCCCCCTGGTCGGCGGTCTGGTCCTGGCCCTGATGGCCCTGCCGACGGTGATCATCGCCACGCGTTCGTCGCTGAAGGCGGTGCCGCCCTCGATCCGCGAGGCCGCCCTGGCCATGGGCGCCAGCCGCACCCAGACGGTGTTCGGCCACGTCCTGCCCCTGGCCATGCCAGGCGTCATGACCGGTTCGATCATCGCCATGGCCCACGCCCTCGGCGAGACGGCGCCCCTGCTGCTGATCGGCATGATCAGCTTCGTCCCCGGCGTGCCCCACGCCATCGACGAGCCGGTCGGCGCCCTGCCTTCGCTGATCTACATCTGGGAGAACGCCTCGGAGCGCGCGTTCCACGAGCGGACCGCCGCCGCCATCCTTGTGCTCCTCGCCTTCATGATCGTCATGAACGCCGCCGCGATTCTGCTGCGTCGGCGCTTCGAACGCCGGTGGTAGTCTTATGATCTCCAAAATCTTCCGCGCCCCCGAGGGCCAAGGCGGCGGTTCCGCTGTCGCAGAGCCATCGACCCTGACGAGCGCGCCCGTCGTCGGCGCCCACGCCTCGGCGCCGCTCGGCCCGATCAAGATCGCCGCGCGCGACGTCTCGGTCTTCTATGGCGAGAAGCAGGCCCTGTTCGGCGTCTCGCTGGACATCCCGGACAAGACCGTCACGGCCCTGATCGGCCCGTCCGGCTGCGGCAAGTCGACCTTCCTGCGGACCATGAACCGCATGAACGACACCATCCCCGGCTGCCGCGTCACCGGCGAGATCGAGATGGACGGCGGCGACATCAACGATCGCAAGATCGACCCCGTGCTGCTGCGCGCCCAGGTCGGCATGGTCTTCCAGAAGCCCAATCCCTTCCCCAAGACCATCTATGAGAACGTCGCCTATGGGCCGAAGATCCACGGCCTGGCCTCGTCCAAGGGCGAACTGGACGACATCGTCCAGAAGGCGCTGAAGCGCGCCGGTCTGTGGGACGAGGTGGCTGACCGCCTGCACTCGCCGGGCACCGGCCTGTCGGGCGGCCAGCAGCAACGTCTGGTCATCGCCCGCGCCATCGCGGTCGAACCTGAAGTCATCCTGATGGACGAACCCTGCTCGGCGCTGGACCCGATCGCCACGGCCAAGATTGAGGAGCTGATCGACGAACTGCGCGAGCGTTACTGCATCGTCATCGTCACCCACTCGATGGCCCAGGCGGCCCGCGTGTCGCAACGCACGGCCTTCTTCCACATGGGCAAGCTGGTCGAGACCGGCGACACCGAAGAAATCTTCACCAACCCGCGCGAGCGTCGCACGCTCGACTACATCACCGGCCGCTTCGGCTGAGGGCGCGAGCATGAACCAGCATACGGTCAAGGCTTACGGCGACGAACTGAACCAGCTGACGGCCGAGGTCGTCCGCATGGGCGGTCTGGCAGAGGCCCAGGTGGCGGACGCCATCGAATCCGTCGCCCGGCGCGACGTGGCCCTGGCGAAGGCGGTGGTCGAGCGCGACAATCGCCTCGACGCCCTGCATCGCGACATCGAGAAGAAGTCCATCCGCCTGATCGCCCTGCGTCAGCCGGTGGCCTCGGACCTGCGCCGCACGCTCGGGGCCATGAAGCTGGCCTCGGATCTGGAACGGACCGGCGACCTGGCCAAGAACATCGCCAAGCGGGCGCTGATCCTGGCCGAGGGCGAGCCCATGCAGCCCCTGACCCGTTCGATCGAGCGGATGGGCCGTCTGGTCTCGACCCGCCTGCGCGACGTGCTGGACGCCTACACCGCCTCGGAGATCGAGCGCGCCCTGTCGGTGTGGAGCACCGACGACGAGGTGGACGAGCACTACAACGCCCTGTTCCGCGAGCTGCTGACTTACATGATGGGCGATCCGCGCACGATCACGGCCTGCACCCATCTGCTGTTCATGGCCAAGAACCTGGAGCGGATCGGCGACCACGCGACCAATATCGCCGAGACCGTCCACTATGAGATCACGGGCGAGGAAATGCTGGGCGAGCGGCCGAAGGCCGTCCCCGGTCCTGGCGAGGAACAGACGCCCACGCCGCACATCTCGACCCAACCGTCCGACCTGACGGACGACTGACTTCCCCTTCCTGCTGACGACTTCGACCGACCGGAGAGCCTGACGTGCAACCCTATATTCTGGTGATGGAAGACGAGGACGCCCTGGCCACCCTGCTCCAGTACAATCTGGAGAAGGAAGGCTATGACGTGACCGTGGCGGCGGACGGGGAGGAGGGCCTGTTGCAGGTCGACGAGCGCCTGCCTGATCTGGTCCTGCTGGACTGGATGCTGCCCAAGCTGTCGGGCATCGAGGTCTGCCGTCGTCTGCGCGGCCGGGCCGAGACCCGCAACCTGCCGATCATCATGCTGACCGCGCGCGGCGAGGAGACGGACCGCGTGCGCGGCCTGGATACCGGCGCCGACGACTACATGACCAAGCCCTTCTCGATGACCGAGCTGACGGCCCGCATCCGCGCCGTCCTGCGCCGCATTCGTCCGGGTCTGGCCGACGACCGGATCAACCACGCCGACATCGTCATCGACCGCGTCGCTCACCGCGTCCGCCGTGCGGGCAAGGAGGTCCACCTGGGCCCGACCGAGTTCCGTCTGCTGGACCACCTGATGAAGCATCCGGGCCGGGTCTTTAGCCGCGAACAACTGCTGGACGCCGTCTGGGGCTCGGACGTCTATGTCGAGGCGCGCACCGTCGACGTTCACGTCGGCCGCCTGCGCAAGGCCCTGAACGTCGAGGGCACGGTCAATCCGATCCGCACGGTGCGTTCGGCGGGCTATTCGCTGGATTTGAACAGCTAAAAGAAAGCTCCCTCCCCGCGAAAGGGGAGGGAGCTGCTTGATTTACGCTGCTTGCAGGATCTTGCGCAGTTGCGGCTGCAGTTCCGGGTTGGCGGCGACGATCTGCTTGCCGTTCTTGGGGTCGCCGTCGATGTCGATGGTGGTGACGACGCCGCCGGCTTCGGTGACGAACAGGATGCCCGCCGCCACGTCCCACGGCTGCAGATTACGCTCAAAGAAGGCGTCGTAGCGGCCTGCGGCGACCCAGGCGAAGTCCAGCGAGGCGGCGCCCAGGCGACGGATGCCGGCGACGCGCTGGCCGACCGCGTGGATATCCTTGATCGACTGGGCGTGGCCCGACTTGCCGATGAAGGGCAGGCCCGTCGAGATCAGGCTTTCCGACAGGTCGCGACGGCCCGAGACGCGGATGCGCTGGTCGTTCAGATAGCAGCCCTTGCCCTTTTCGGCCCAGAACAGCTCGTTCATCACCGGGTTGTAGGTGACGCCGGCGACAATCTCGGACGAGCCGTCGGGGTGCTTGCGCTCCAGGCCCACCGTGATGGCGAAGTGGGGCATGGCGTGCATGAAGTTGGTGGTGCCGTCGATCGGGTCGACGATCCAGGTGTGCGACTTGTCGGTGCCTTCGATCAGGCCGCGTTCCTCGCCGAGGAAGCCGTAGCCGGGGCGCGCCTTCATGAGCAGTTCGAAGAGGGTGTCTTCGGCCTTCAGGTCGGCGGCCGTGACGAAATCGCCGGGCCCTTTGCGCGAAACCTGAAGCTGGGCGACTTCGCCGAAATCGCGAAGCATGGGGCGTGCGGTCTTGCGCACGGCGCTGATGATGACCTGAACGAGAGCGGAGGCGAGGGCCATGGGGTTCTCCTGGTCCGGCTGTCCTTGAAGGCCCTGTCGGCCCGGAGAGACGGAGAAGCAAAAGGGGCGCGGACCATCCGCGCCCCTGTAGATACGTCTTACAGCGCCCGACCTTGGCCGGGAAAGACGGTGTTTGTTAGTCCGCGCGGCGGACGTATTCGCCCGAGGTCGTGTCGACGATGATGCGCTCGCCGGCCGACATATAGGGTGGGATCATGATGCGCACGCCGTTCGAGGCGATGGCGGGCTTGTAGGACGAGGACGCGGTCTGGCCCTTAACGGTGGGCTCGGTCTCGGCGACTTCCAGCGTGACCTGTTCCGGCAGTTCCAGGCCGATCGGGCGGTCTTCATGCATCTCGATGATGACCTTCATGCCCTCTTGCAGATAGGGGATGCGCTCGTCGCCGACCCAGCCCTTTTGCAGTTCGATCTGCTCGTAGGTAGCGTCGTCCATGAAGACCAGGCTGTCGCCGTTGTCGAACAGGTAGGAGAAATCCTTCTGTTCCAGCGTGACGCGCTCGACCTTGTCTTCCGAACGGAAGCGTTCGTTCAGCTTGTTGCCGGTCTCGAGGTTCTTGGCCTCGACGTTGGCGAAGGCGCCGCCCTTGCCGGGCTTGACGTGGCTGGCCTTGGTGACGACCCACAGGCCGCCGTTGTGCTGCAGGACCATGCCGGGCTTGATGGTGTTGCCGTTGATTTTCATAGAAACCGCTGGATTGAGGGCTGGGGGCGGCCCGGCCGCTCGTGGGCGGGCGCGCGAAATCGCCGCGAGCCGTAGAGGAACAGCGGAAAAAGGGCAATGGGGGCGCTGATCGCCGGTCTGCGGATCAGTGCAGGGTCGGCCCGTCGCGAAGCCGCGCCTCGGTCCGGTTGGCCAGGCGGACCCCCATACCCGTGGGCGAGGCCAGCTTGCCGGCGACGGGATCCAGCTTGCGCGCTTCATGGGCGAAGGCGGCGGCGAGGCCGGCCGAGGTGGTGGCGGCCAGCACCTGTGTCGCCAACCGGGTGGGGCGCACCGCGAGCCAGACGGCGCTGACGGTCTGGGCGGCGAGCCACAGGGCCATGGCCGTCCGGCGCTCGGGGCGGGCAGGGGCGTTCCAGACGCGGATCGCCGACAGTGTGGTGGCCGAGAACATGGCGGGCAGGATCAGGCTGATCGGGCCACGCGGGCGTTCGGTGATCGGGGCGTCGCCCCCTAGCGGTTGAAGCGCACGGTGCGGCTGGGGGCGGATCAGCTTTGACGCGGCCGTCGTCGCGGCGAGTGCGAAGCCGGCGGTCAGGGCCACGCCCAGGGCCACATGGGCCCAATTGCGTCCCTCGGCGTTGAGAAAGCCGGCGGCCTGGTCGCGAGCGGTGTCGAGAGCGTCTTCGATACTGGTCATGGGACCGGAATGGCCGGGCGCGGAAACTCGTTCCCGCGCCCGGAGCCTGCATCAGGCCTAGTTGCCGGTGGCGGCGCCGTCGGTCTTGATCTCGCTCATGGCGGACTGGAGGTAGTTCTGGACGCCCAGCAGTTCGATCAGCTTGTGCTGGTTTTCCAGGAAGTCGACGTGTTCTTCGGTGTCGGCGAGGATCTTCATCAGCAGGTCGCGGCTGACATAGTCGTGGGCGGCCTCGCACTGGGTGACGGCGTCGCGCGTGGTGGCGCGGCTGTCGATCTCAAGCTTCAGGTCGGCGCCCAGGCATTCGATCGGATCTTCACCGACCTTCAGTTTGTGCAGATCCTGCAGGTTGGGCAGGCCGTCGAGGAAGAGGATGCGCTTTATCAGCATGTCGGCGTGCTTCATCTCGCCGATCGATTCTTCGTAGATCACGTTGCCGAGGTGGCTGAGGCCCCAGCTTTCGAACATGCGGGCGTGCAGGAAGTACTGATTGACCGCCGTCAGCTCGTTGGTCAGCACCGCGTTGAGGGTGCGGATGATCGCCGGATCGCCCTTCATGGTCGTCGTCCTCTTGATGCGGCGGCGCTGGACGACGTCATCATGACGTCGCGGTTCGGAACACCGCCCGTGACGACTTTCATAGCACGGCTTTGCGGCCGTGGATTATTTGCGAGTTTTTATCACTGCATTGATAATGCGAGTGAAATCGACTTTCAGAAGCGAGGTTCTATTCCGCGGCCAGGGCGAAGGCCGCCTGCGTGTCCTGAATCATCTGACGCATTTCGCAGACGCACTTGGCGCACTGGGCAGTGCATTGATTGGACGCGAAAATATCCTTGGGACGGGTCGCGCCAGCCTCGATGGCTTGAGCGACGTCACGCTGGCGAAGGCCGTTACAGTTGCAGACGTACAAGGCGACAAGCCCCGAAGCAGTTACTGAGAATGGCTCGCTATAGCATTTATTAAGGCGAGTGCAAATCGTTCGCATGGGGTTGCGACATTGACGCCCGACGCAGGGACGGGCAGGGCGAGGATATGGCTCGTCAACCCGCTCTTCCGCCCCGTCCCGCCTGTCAGCTCTATCTGATCACGCCGCCGGTCCTCGCCGATCTGGAGGCCTTCGCGGGCCTGCTGGAGCAGGCTCTGTCGGCGGGGCCGGTCGCGGCCCTGCAAATCCGGCTCAAGGACGCCCAGGATGATCAGATCAAGGCCGCCGTGGCGCGGCTGGCCCCGATCGCCCAGGCGCACGGCGTGGCGGTGATTCTGAACGACCGGCCCGATCTGGCCAAGGCGACGGGCTGCGACGGCGTCCACGTCGGCCAGGACGATGCGCCGGTGGCCGAGGCTCGGCGCATCATGGGTCCTGACGCCATGATCGGCGCCACCTGTCACGACAGCCGCCATCTGGCGATGGAGGCGGCAGAGGCCGGCGCGGACTACGTGGCCTTCGGCGCCTTCTTCCCGACTGACACCAAGGAAACCACGCACAGACCCGAGCTGATCGAACTGACGATCTGGCAGGAGACGATGGAGACCCCGTGCGTCGCCATCGGCGGCATCACGGTCGAGAACGCCGCCCAGGTCGCCGCGGCAGGGGCGGACTTCGTGGCCGTCAGCGCGGGGGTCTGGAGCCATCCTGAGGGGCCGGCTGCGGCGGTGCGCGCCTTCAACGCCGTTCTGGAAAGCGCCTTCTGACTTCAGAGGATGTTTAGGAAGGTCCGGCAGGATTGGGGCGACAGTCGCGTACACCGGACCCGATCATGACGATGAGCCGAGCGCTCGACAGGGCTGAACCCGTTTTTGACGCCGCTCTCGCGGACGCCGGCGCTGCTGCGGCTGTGCCCAACGCCGCCTTCTTCCGGCAGCCTCTGGCGCCGATCCTGACGGCGGTCGGCGTGACCATTCTGGTCGTGCTGGCGATCAGTTTTGCGCGGACCAACGGTCTGGTCGCCGCCCTCTGGGGCGCAGGCGGCCTGGCGATGGCGGTCTGGCTACGC
The DNA here is from genome assembly GCF_044772165.1 of Brevundimonas sp. NPDC090276. Taxonomy (NCBI): domain Bacteria; kingdom Pseudomonadati; phylum Pseudomonadota; class Alphaproteobacteria; order Caulobacterales; family Caulobacteraceae; genus Brevundimonas; species Brevundimonas sp. NPDC090276. The sequence continues at coordinate 1,095,303 of NZ_JBIVYK010000001.1, forward strand.
GGCGGGCGTGGGCTGACCTATGATCTGGGCTTCGGCGTCCTGGTGACGACAGGGGTGCTGGCGGGTGAGTTCCTGGTCGGCAACGGCCCGGCGCTTTCGGCCATGTTCACCGCGATGAACCTGCTGGAGATTGTCCTGGCGGTGGTGCTGACGCGGCGCTTTGTTCCGGGGCTGAGCATCAACTCTGTCGAGGGGTTGGCGCGCTTTCTGACGATTTGCGCGGTTGCGCCCTTGCCCAGCGCCGTGCTGAGCGCCCTGGCGCTGGATGTCATGGTCGGGGCGGACATCCTCGATGGGCTCCGCATTTGGTGGTGCGGTCACGCGCTCGGCTTCGCCATCGTGGGCGCCTTTGGCCTGGCGGTGCAGCGGCGCCATGTGTCGATCGTGCGCGAACCGGCCCGCCTGGCGGAGGGGATCGCCCTGCTGGGGCTGATCGGCGGCGCCTGCTACGCCATCTTTTCTCATCTGAGCCTGCCCTATGGCTTTCTGTTGATGCCCTTGCTGCTGATGATGGCGGTGCGCTTCCGGGTGTCTGGCATCGCCATGGCCCTGGTCGTGGTGACGGTCATGGCCATCGGCGGGACCATGGCCGGGCATGGGCCCTATCATTCGTTCGAGCCCGAAAACCGGGCCTTGCTGGCGCAACTTCTGGTGCTGCTGGGCTATATGCCGATCCTGATGGTGGCGGCTCTTCTGGAAGAGCGCGACCGACTGGCCGAACGGGCGCGGGCGGGGCGTGAGCGAGCCGAGCGGGCATCGGCGGCCAAGTCGCGGCTGCTGGCCAACGTCGCCCATGAGATCAAGAGCCCGGTCGGCGGCATCATCGGCATCGGCGAGCTGTGGGCCGGCGGGCAACTGGGGGCGACCTCGGCCGAACAGGTCGAGATGGCGCAGATGCTGGTCAAGACTGCCCGTCAGGTCGAGGCGTTGGCCCATGACCTGCTGGATGTGGCGCGCGCCGAGTCCGGGGCGGTCAAGGTCGAGCTGCGACCGACGGATGTGCCAGGCCTGTTGGAGGACATCCGTCGCGGCCTGATCCTGAAACCCGAGGCCAAGGAATTGTCGATCGAGGTGGTCGTCGAGGGCGACGCGCTTGTCGCCCAGGCGGATTCACAGCGTCTGGCGCAGGTGATCGGCAATCTGGCTGGCAATGCGGTCAAGTACGGCGCCGCGGGCGGCCGGGTGCAACTTCGGACCGCCTGGGCCGACGACCGCGTGCGGATCGAGGTGATCGACTTTGGCCCGGGACTCTCGCTTGAGAAGCAGGCTCAGTTGTTCGAACCTTTCAACCGCCTGGGGTTGGAACGGTCGGCCATCGAAGGCCACGGCATCGGTCTGGCCCTGGCAAAGCGACTCACCGAGCTTCAGGGTGGCGAAATCGGCGTCATCTCGGCGCCGGGCGAGGGCGCGACCTTCTGGGTTGAGCTGGCGGCGGCTTGACCGTCGCGCAAGACGGGGGTCAAGGTCGCGGCATGAAAACCGTGCTTCTCGCCTCCGTCCTGTTGAGCGCCGCGCCCGTGGCCGCCCATGCCCAATCCCAGAGCGCCGAGGATCTGACGCGGCTGCTGAACGGCGGACCGCCCGCTGCTGCGCGTCCGGCGCCTACGCCTGCACCCGCGCCGAAGCCCACGCCGGTTCAAGCGGCTCCGGTCGCCCCGGCCAGAGCGACGCCGGTTCCGACCCCCGCGCCGACGCCACGCGCTGCGCCTGCCTCGACGACCGCTGCGCCCGTCCGCGCGCCGGCAGCGGCCACGCCGGTCGAACCGGCTCGCGCGCCTGCGCCGACGCCGTCAGCCGCGCCGTCGCCGGTCGCGCTCAGCGCCGCCGCTGTCGCCGCCCTGCCGTTCCGTGTCGAGCTGCCGAGTGGCGTCCAGATCGTCGAGGCGCGAGGCGCGCCGGACGCCAAGGTCTGGTCCGTGCGCAAGGCGGGCAAGACCCTGGCCATGATCTATGCCGGGCCGTCGTCGCAGTTCCCTATCTATGACGGCGAGCAGGTGACAGCGGCGGGCCGCGTCACCGTCGTCGTGCCCGAGGGCGCGCGCCGCATCGCCATGGAGCACCTGTTCCAGCAAGCGACGGCGCCGACCGAGATCCACGTCTGGCTGATGAGCCCCGACGGCGCTGACCGCGACCTGGCCGAGCGCATCGCTCAATCCGTGGATCCCAAATAGGGCCTATTCCGACCAGACGGCCAGGTCGTTGCCGGACGGGTCGCGGAAGTGGAAGCGCCGTCCGCCGGGGAAGGCGAAGATCGGGTGGGTGATTTCCCCGCCCGCCGCCTGAACCCTGGCCAGCATGGCCTCCAGGTCGTGGGCGTAGAGAATCGGCAGGGGCTTGGGCGTCATGGCCTCGGTGGTGAAGCCGCCGTCCAGGCCTTCGCCAAAGGCGGCGTAGTCGGGGCCGTAGTCCTGGAACACCCAGCCGAAGGCCGAGGCGTAGAAGGCCTTGTGGGCCGCCATGTCGGTGGCGGGCAGTTCGAGATAGTCCAGCTTGCCGTCTTCGCGCATGGCGAGTCTCCGAAAAATGACGGCGGACGCTTGCACGTCGACCGACTCTGCGCAAACCTGCAAATGGTTCGCAAATGCAGGAGTCGCCGATGATCGTCCTCAGCGCCGGATGCGCCTCTCTGGCTTCGCTCATGCGCGACGCGGACCGAGGCGTCGGGCCCCAAACGAAACGGGCGCCGGTCGAGAACGACCGACGCCCGCGTCTGGTTTCCATCAGCTACGGTGATCAGCGCGCCGTCTGGGTCTCGCCCGCGCGCCACACGCGATAGCGCACCTCGACGTCCGACGGGGCGTAGACCACCAGCGGCAGGCGCGAGTTGTAGCGGATCAGCGGCTGTTCCTGCGTCGTCACGAAGGCCTGGTGCTCCGAGCCGGGCGGGCAGCCCATCAGGGTGCTGGCGGCGTTCCCCAAGGCCGGAAGGACGTAATAGTCATAGCCCCAGCCCTCGGCCGTGCGCGTCTCCAGACGACCGCCGAAGAACTGGCGGTTGCAGTCCACCGTCTGGGTCTTGCCCAGGATCAACTCGACCTTCAGCGCGCTTTCGTCGGTCTGGGCCGGCAGGGTGATGACGTGGCGCGTCTGGCCCGCAGCCGCAGCCGGGAAGGCCTTCAGGGCGTCGGCCGCGTCGGTCTGGGCGGGCGTGCTGTCGGTCATGGGGCTTTCGGCCTGGGCGGTGGCGCAGGCGGCCAGTGTCAGGGCGGCGACGCCGGCGAAGAGGGAGGGGAGGATTTTCAAGGCATAGTCTCCACGGCCAAGATTAGCGTGACCGTGGAGAACGCCATAGATTCAGGGCAGTTCCACGGCCATGGCCACGGCTTCGCCGCCGCCGATGCACAGCGAGGCCACGCCCTTCTTGCCGCCACGCGCCTGAAGCGCCGCAAGCAGGGTGGACAGGATGCGCGCGCCCGAGGCGCCGATGGGGTGGCCCAGCGCCGTGGCGCCGCCGTTGACGTTCAGCTTGGCGCGGTCGATGCCCAGTTCCTGCTGCGCGATCATGGCGACCACGGCGAAGGCTTCATTGACCTCCCACAGGTCCACGTCCTCGACCGACCAGCCGGCCTTCTTCAGCGCCTTCTGCATGGCGGGGACGGGGGCGGTGGTGAACAGGCCCGGCTCATGGGCGTGAGCGGCGTGGCTGACCACGCGGGCGACGATGGGCAGGCCTAGGGCCTTGGCCGTGCTTTCGCGGGTCATGACTAGAGCCGCGGCGCCGTCCGAGATCGAGCTGGCGTTGGCGGCGGTGATGGCGCCGTCCTTGGTGAAGGCGGGGCGCAGGGTGGGGATCTTGGCGGCGTCGGCCTTGCCGGGTTGCTCGTCCTCGCTGACCGTCACGGTGCCTTTGCGCGTCTGCACCTCGACCGGAACGATCTCGGCCTTGAAGGCGCCCGAGGCGATGGCGGCCTGGGCGCGGGTCAGGCTCTCGATGGCGTACTCGTCCATCGCTTCACGGGTGAACTGGTACTGGGCCGCCGCGTCCTCGGCGAAGACGCCCATGGCCTTGCCAGGGGAATAGGCGTCCTCAAGGCCGTCCATCATCATGGAGTCGACGATGACGTCGTGGCCGATGCGGGCGCCGCCGCGGTGCTTGTTCATCAGGTAGGGGGCGCCGGTCATCGACTCCATGCCGCCGGCGACGATGACCTCGGCCGTGCCGGCCAGCAGGGCGTCGTGGGCCATCATGGCGGCCTGCAGGCCCGAGCCGCACATCTTGTTCACTGTGGTGGCTTCGACGTGCTTGCCGAGGCCCGCGCCGATGGCGGCCTGACGCGCCGGGGCCTGGCCCAGACCGGCGGGCAGGACGCAGCCCATGAAGATCTGTTCGACCTGTTCAGGGGCGACGCCGGCGCGCTCGACGGCGGCCTTGACGGCGGTGGCGCCCAGGTCGGTGGCCTTGACCGGCGACAGCGCGCCCTGGAAGCCGCCCATGGGCGTGCGAGCGAAGGAGACGATGACGACGGGATCAGATGCGGCGGTCATGAGGGGCGTTTCCAGTATGAATCGTTTCGCGGGGGATTAGGGGAGGCGGAGGGCCGCTGGCAAGCGGGGCGGCCCTAGAGGAGCTTTCTGCGTTGGCGCGCGAGGGCCAGGGGGCGGCCATCCGCGCCCCAGGCGACGGCCTCGTCCACCGACCAGCCGAGCCCGTGGTCCAGCAGTCGGTACTCAAAGAAGGCCCAGCCATCGGGCGCGGTGTCCGGCGTTGGATCGGTCAGGAAGTCGTAGCGCAGGTCCACCGTCGTCATCATCGGCGGGGCGGTGAAGGCCGTCCAGGCGGGCGGATAGAGGGCGTCTAGCAGGTAGCAGAGCCGCAGTTCGTCCAGCGGCGCGCCGTCCTTTGTGCGCATCCAGACTCGCTCAACGACTGGCTTGCTTTCGTTGCCGCCCAGGATGTTGGGGCCGCCGTCGAAGCGATAGTCGACGTGTTGCGAGAAGCGCGGGGCCATGGGGCCGCTGATGCCGGGGGCGTCCTTCAAACTGTCCAGCGATGGCGGCGGGGTCAGCAGGGGCGTCAACGACTGGGGCGTTTCACCGTCGGCGCCATAGGTGGCGCTGGCGTGGTGGGTCAGGCGCGCGCCTTGCCCGCCTTCGACCACGGCATAGGCGACCTTGCGGCCGCCACGCAGCAGGCGGGGGCGGAAATGGATCGGCTGGCCGTATTTGGCGGCGGCCAGATACTGGACGCTGAGGCTGCGCAGCGGCGCCTTGAGATCCAGGCCCTGTCGCATGGCCCCGGCGCACAGGGCCGCCAGCAGGCCGCCGAAGGGGAAGCCCGCCTCGGGCGGGGCGGCGATGGGGCCGTTGGAGAAGTCGCCAGTCAGATGAGCGCTCAGGCTCTCTTCGTCGGGCGTCAGGGTCAGGGCGTCGTGCAGCAGGTCGGCTTCGGTCATCGGTCCACGCAACAGCAGGCGAAAGAGGCGGGCGGAGACTGAAGCGTCGCCGCCCGCAAGTCGAGGAATGCAGGAACCGCGACCGGGGAGCCGCTAGTTAGTTGCCTAAAGAAACTGACAAACTGCGTCCCGATTGGCAACCCACTTGTCAAAAGCCTGACGCGGGGTCACTTTCCGCTCCATGGGACGCACCGCCGACTATAGCCGCCAGAGCTGCTCGATCGCCGCCACGCTGGAGGTGATCGGCGACCCGTGGACCCTGCTGGTCATCCGCGACGCCTTCAATGGCGTGCGCCGGTTCGAGCAATGGCAGGACCGGCTGGGCGTGGCCCGCAACGTCCTGGCCGCGCGGCTGAAGTCGCTGGTGCAGCATGGGGTTCTGGAGCCGCAGCTCTATTCGGAACGCCCGCCGCGCAACGAATATGTTCTGACCACCAAGGGCAAGGACCTGTACGGGGTGCTGGTGACCCTGCACGCCTGGGGCGAGAAGCACGTCTATGGCGAGGCCGACAGCGGCGTCTCCATGGTTCACAAGACCTGCGGCCACGACCTCAAGCCCCGCATCGCCTGCGGCCATTGCAACGAGATCGTCAAACCCCGGGACATCGAACTGACCTGGGCTGAGAACCGTCCAACCGTGGGCGATGTGCTGCCGAAGGAAGAGGCGGCCTAGGGGGGAAGAGGGCCATCTGTGCGTCGTCCAGGGGCGGCTAGTGGTTCAGTTCTGGGATGAGACTGCTGAGAGTTGCGCCGGGCGTCCAAAGCGCCGCACGCCACCCGCGCACACGTGCGGCTTCGACGTTCTTCTCGGTGTCGTCGATGAAGGCTATCGCCGACGCGGGCAGGCCCACGCGCTGTTCCACCGCAGCATAGAAATCTTGTGACGGCTTTGAAACGCCAAGCTGCGCGGCATAGTGCATGTCATCAAATCGGTCGCGAAGCCTGAGCGTGTTCCACAGGTAGGACGCGCGCTCATGCTCCTGAACGGTCGCCAGGTGCAGCGGCACGCCTGCCCCGCGAACCTCAGCCAGCTGAACCAGCAGGGCCTCATCGAGGTGGGCGTCGCCTTCAAACCAATAGCTGATCAACTGATCACAGCTGACATGCGGCGCGATTTCCGCGAGCGCGGGCGCCAATCTGTCCCGAAGTGCTGCGCGACCATGAATGATGTCGTCCCAGCACGGTTTGAAGAAGCGAGCTTGCAGCGCCAGGCGCTGAATACCCAAGTCATCCTCAATGCAAGCGGACCATCCTGATGGATCAGGGTGGCGAACCACCACGCCATCGACATCCACCATCAACACAGCTGGTTTCACCAGACTCGCTGCCCCGTCTCCCCAGAGATGGCGCCATTTTGCTGATTTGCGATCTGCCCGCAACAGGCCGGAACCGGTCATTTCCAAACGGCGGTGAGCCGACATTGAGGCCACTCAGACTGCGCCGGGAACGATCAGCCTGACCGGCGGTTGTCGGCACCGTACGAGACGCGAGGAGCCGGACGTTGCGCAAGGTGATCGGTGCGGCCTTCGTGTCGCTGGACGGGGTGATGCAGGCGCCGGGCGGTCCTGACGAGGATCGGTCCGGTAGCTTTGATCTGGGCGGGTGGCTGTTTCCCTATTTCGATGAAGCGGGCGGGCGGCGGATCGACGCCCTGTTCAGCGCGCCGTTCGACCTGCTGCTCGGGCGGCGGACCTATGACATCTTCGCCGCCTACTGGCCCTTTGTCGAAGGCGAGGACGCGGGGCTGGGGGCGCGGTTTGATCGGGCGGCGAAGTATGTCGTGACGCGCGGCGCGCAGCCGTTGGCGTGGGAGAACAGTCATCGTCTGACCAGTCTGGACGCCCTGGCGGAGGTGAAGCGCGGGGAAGGGCCGGACCTTATCATTCAGGGCAGCAGCACCCTCTATCCGCAGCTTCTGACCGCCGGGCTGATCGACCGGCTGATCCTGATGACGTTTCCGGTGGTTCTCGGCGCCGGCAAGCGGCTGTTCGGCGACGGCACGCCGCCCCGGTCGATGCGGATGGTCGAGCACGAGGTCACGCCGCGCGGCGTCGTCGTCGCGACCTATGAACCGGACGGCGCAGTCGAGCCCGGCGACTTTGGTGCGGGTCTGGCGCCAAGCCCCGCCGAGTTGGAACGCCGCGCGCGGATAGCTGCCGGAACTTGGTAAGGGGCGACGCGGACATTCAGCTTCCGTCAACCATCCGCCGTTAACCTTTGGGCCATGTTTTTGTCCCTGACGTCCAGGATCGCCGCAGTCGGCGCTCTGGTAGTGATTGCCTTGTTGGCCCTGGTGGCGTCCCTCGTCGACGCCTCGCGGCAGAGTCGCGAGAGCTTCCGCTGGGTGACGCATTCCGCCCAGGTGATCGAGGCCATGGAAGAGACCATGGCGGGCTTGCGCGATGCCGAGTCGGGGCAGCGCGGCTATGTCCTGACCCACAACCCCGGCTACGCTCAGTCGTTTGATCGACGGGTGGCGGACTCGCTGCGGTCCTTTTCGGATCTGGTCGAGCTGACCAAGGACAACCCGAGCCAACGCGCGCGCGTCCAGGCGTTTGGCGCCCTGTTGTCGGAACGTACCGAGTTGATGCGTCAGCCGCTGGAGTTGGCGCGACAGGGGCGCTTTGACGAGGCCAAGGCGGCCATCGTCGGGGGGCGCGGGCTGGATTCCATGGGCGAGGTCCTGCTGGCGTCTCAGGAATTCCTTGGCGAGGAGCGCAGGCTGCAGGTCGAGCGGATCGAGGCGGCCGAGCGCCGTCTGGAGTGGGGCAAACGGCTGGCCCTGATCGGCGGTCCGCTGATCGCTCTGTTCTCGCTATCGGTGTCCTTCATGGTCATTCGCCGCATTCGCCAGCCCGTACGGGTCATGACGCGGGCCATGACGGGTCTGGGAAGCGGCGATCTGAATCAGCGCATCGCCGGGCGGATGGGCTCGCGCGAGTTCGACCGGCTGGCCGACGGCTACAACGACATGGTGCAGCGCCTCGCGACGGCGTCGGACGACCAGAGGCGCAGCGAGCGCGAACTGAAACGGGTCCACGACGAGCTTCTGTCCAGCAGCGATGTCCTGCGCCAGCGGGGCGAGGTGATCGAGCTGCTGGGCGGCATGGCCCACCGGATGCAGGCGGCCCGCACCGAGGCGGAACTGGCTCAGGTCATCCACGCCTTTGTGCCACGCGTCCTGCCGGGGGTGCCGGGGGTGCTGTACGCCTACAACAACTCGCGCAACCTGCTGGTGCCGATCTCGACCTGGGGCGAGCACGACGGCGACGGCGACGCCTTCGGGCCGGACCAGTGCTGGGCCCTGCGGCGCGGCCAGAGCCATTTTGTCAGCGAGCCGGGCGCCGACATCGTCTGCGACCACGTCGGCGACAAGGATCACGCCTATCACTGCGAGCCGCTGCTGGCCTCGGGCGAGGTCATCGGCGTCTTGCATCTGGACGGGGTGCTGGACACTGAGAGCGGCTTCCGCATCAAGGTTCTGGTCGAGAACATCGCCTCGGCCATGGTCAACCAGCAGCTGCAGCGCGACCTGAAGGAACAGACGATCCGCGACCCGCTGACCGGCCTGTTCAACCGCCGCTACATGGAAGAAGCCCTGGCGCTGGAGGTGGCGCGGTCCGCCCGGTCGGGCAGCCCGCTGTGCGTGGTCATGTGCGACGTCGACCACTTCAAGCGCTTCAACGACGAGTTCGGCCATGACGCCGGCGACCTGGTGCTGCAGGCCGTTGCTGCCGAGCTGGGGCACCGTTTCCGCGACGGCGACATCGTCTGCCGCTACGGCGGCGAGGAGTTCACCATCATCGCCCCCGGCACGACGCCCGAGGCGCTGTTGCAACGGATCGAAACCGTGCGTCAGGCCATCGCCGGCATCTCGCTGCGTCAGCGTAATCAGGCCCTGGGCAGCACCAGCATGTCCTTCGGCGTCGCCAGCTGGCGGCCGGGCATGGACCGCGAGGGCCGCGCCGCCCTGCAGGCGGCCGACGCGGCCCTCTATCGCGCCAAGAAGGAGGGCCGCAACCGCGCCGTCCTTCATGTCGAGGAAGCGGCTTAAGGCTTAGTCGGCCTTGCGGACGTAGCGGTTCAGGAATGCCAGGTAGGCCTCCTGGGCGGTGATGCGGTTGGCGCGGCGCTGGAAGCCGTGGCCTTCGTCGGGGAAGACGACGTATTCGACCGGCACATTGTTGGCGCGAACCTTCTCGACCAGCTCGTCGCTTTCGACCTGAAGCACGCGCGGGTCGTTGGCGCCTTGCACCACCAGAAGGGGGCGGCGGATCTTGTCAGCGTGGAACAGGGGCGAGATGGCGCGGTGGCGCTCGGCGTCGACCGCCGGATCGCCCATTTCATCGAACAGAGCCACGCGCTGCGCGCCCCACCAGGCGGGGATGGACTGCAGGGTCCGCACCCAGTTGGTCACGCCGAAGATGTCGATGCCGGCCTCGAACTTCTCGGGATGGAAGGCCAGGGCCGCGGCGGTGATGTAGCCGCCGTAGGAGCCGCCCATGACCGCCACCTGGTCGTCGGCCACCCAGTCCTGGGCCCGCAGCCAGTCGCCGCCGGCGACGATGTCCCGCAGGTCGGCCTCGCCGTGCTTCTTGTCGTCCATGTGGAAGAAGGTCTTGCCATAGCCGGACGAACCCCGGTTGTTGGCGCCCAGCACTGCATAGCCGTGATTGACCAGGTGTTGCACCATGGCGGAATAGCCGCGCCGCGTCTGGCCGCCCGGCCCGCCGTGAACGAGAACGACCGCCGGGGCCGGGTGGGCCGCCGAGGCGCCCTTGGGCCGATAGAGAACCGCCGGCACCATCACCCCGCCTTCGCCCGGGTAGCGGACGATGGTCGCCTCGACCAGGTCGCTCTCCTTGATGGTCGGGTTCAGGGCCGAGGTCAGGCGGCGCGCCTGTCCGGTCGACAGGTCGGCGACGAACAGGTCGGTCGGCGAGGTGTCGGAGGTGACGGTGAAGGCGATACGCGTCTCGTCCTTGTTGAAACGCACCCCGCCCAGATCGCCCGCGGGCGCTCCGCTCAGACGCACCGACTGGCCGGAGCGGGTGTCCAGCACCGTCAGGTCGGTCGAGGCGTCGGCGTTCAGCGCCGAAACGCGATAGCGACCTGACGGCGAGTAGGAGACGAACTGGACGTCCCAGTCGGCCTGGATCAGCGGCGCGACCGCGCCCGTGGCCAGATCGCGCCTCCATGCCTGGGTGAACTCGCCGTGTTCGTCCGTGCCGTAGATCAGGGCCTTGCTGTCGGGGGTGAAGGTGTAGCTGCCGTGCTGGACGGCGCCCTGATGCGGGGTGATCAGCACCGGGGCGCCGCCTGTCTGGAGATCGGCCAGATAGATGTCGACGTCGGCGCTGGTGTTGGACTTGTCCAGCGCCAGCCAACGCCCGTCCGGTGAGATTTCTGAAGGCGTGAAGCCGGTGTTCTGGAACACGATCCGGCTGGCGTAGGTCTCGGCGTCATAGGCGTAGACGTCGAAGGCTTCGGGATCGCGGGCGTTGGAGGTGACGTAGAAGGTTCGGCCGTCGGCGTTCCAGCCCAGGAAATCGGCCTTGAGCTTCTCGCCCGGCGTCAGGTCGCGGACCGAGCCGTCCAGAGCGCGAACATAGACGTGGTTCAACTCATTGCCGCCCTGGTCGGCGGTGAACAGCAGGCGAGCGTCGTTGGGGAAATAGCTGAGCGGGAAGGTAGCGTCCGACGTCGAGCGGGTCAGGGGCGTCGCGGCGCCCCCGTCCACCGGCAGGGCGTAGGCGTTGAACACGCCGGTCTCGTCCGAGGCGTGCAGCAGGGTGCGTCCGTCGGGAGAGAAGGCCAGGCCGTAGGCGCTGGGCATCCGATAGCTCTTGGTCTCGTAGAACTGGGCGGCGGTATAGGGCGCGGCGACGGCGGCGGCGGCCTGTGGCGGGGCGGGGGGCTCGGCGGCGAGGGCGAGGGCGGGGGCGGCGGCGACAAGCGCCAGGGCGGAAACCATGCAGGCGAAGGAGCGCATTCGGAGCCTCTTGAGGTGCGTGATGACCAGATGAGGCGTCAGCATGGCCTGCCGGATGCGGCCTGTCGAAAGTTTAATGAGTGCGGTTCTGCGAGGTCAGGCCGCAGGCTCGCCCTTCAGCGCCAACAGGGGGATGACGATGTCTTCCTCATCGTCGAGGTGACGAATCAGGTCAGGCGCGGCGCGGTCCAGCACATCCGTGAGGCGGTGGGCGAGGTCGGGGGCGCCGGGGGACTGGCCCGCGACCGCCTGATGAAAGGCGACGGCCGAATGGTAGAGGGCGTCCAGATGGGCGTGGATGGCGTCGTGGTCGCGGTCCAGCAGATCGAGGCCGGTTTGGATGCGCGGCTCGATCAGACGGAACTGCGGGAAATAGTGGCCGCTTTCGACCCGGTGGTGACCGTCCAGATGGCCGAGGAAGGCTTGCAGCGTCGGCAGCAGGGCGGCGTGAAGGCCGTGCGGGTCCAGCGCGTCAGAGCGCCAACGTGCGGCGGCGTCGGCCATCTGAACTTGCTGCGCGCGGAAGCCGGCGTGCATCTGCAGCCAGAAGGCGGCGGTTTCAGGCAGGGCACCGGTCCAGCGCTCACGCGGGAAGGCGTTGCGCAGATACAGCATCTCGTCGGGCAGGCAGGCGCGGACGCTCAGCGTCTGCGTGTCGTTGTGCGCGTCAGGCGACAGCGGTGGTGCTCTGGATGAAGCCGCCGCCGAGGACGCGGTCGGGATCGGCGGGGTCGTAGAGGGCGCAGGCCTGGCCGGGGGCGACGCCTTCTTCGCCTTCGTCGAAGACGACCGAGACGATGTTGTTTTCATCCAGCGTCAGATGGGCGGGGGAGGGCTGGCGGGTCGAGCGGACGCGGGCGAGGACAGGGGCGCCGTCGCGGGCGGCTTCTTCGATCGTGGCCTGATCGCCCAGCCAGTTGGTTTCCTCCAGCGTCAGGCTGGCGGTCAGCAGGGCCTCGCGGGGGCCGACGATGACGCGGCGGTTGTCAGGGTCCAGTTTGGTGACGAACAGGGGCTCGCCCACGGCGACGTTCAGGCCCCGGCGCTGGCCGATGGTGTAGTCGGTGATGCCGCCGTGCTGGCCTAGCACCCGGCCGTCCATGTGGACGATCTCGCCCGCTTCACGGCCTTGCGGGCGCAGGCGGTCGATGAGGGTGCGGTAGTCGCCGGAGGGGACGAAGCAGATGTCCTGGCTGTCGGGCTTGGCGGCGATGCGCAGGCCGAGGGCGGCGGCGACGCCGCGCACCTGGGGCTTTTCCAGATCGGCCAGGGGAAAACGCAGATAGTCGAGCTGGTCCTGGGTCGTGGCGAACAGGAAGTAGGACTGGTCGCGCGAATGATCGACGGCCTTGCGCATCTGCGAGCGGTTGCCGACGGCGGCGCGGCGGACGTAGTGACCGGTGGCCATGGCCTCGGCGCCGAGGTCGCGGGCGACGTCAAGCAGGTCGCGGAACTTCACGGTCTGATTGCAGCGGATGCAGGGGACCGGGGTCTGGCCCTTCAGATAGGAATCCGCGAACTGGTCGATCACCGCGTCCTTGAAGCGGCTTTCGTAGTCGAGGACGTAGTGAGGGATTCCGATGAGCTCGGCGGCTAGACGGGCGTCGTGGATGTCCTGACCGGCGCAGCAGGCGCCCTTCTTCTTCAGGGCCGCGCCGTGGTCGTAAAGCTGCAGCGTGACGCCGACCACGTCATAGCCGGCCTTGGCCAGCAGGGCAGCGACGACGGTGGAATCCACGCCGCCGGACATGGCGGCGACCACGCGCGACCCAAGCGGCAAGCCGACGGCCTGTCGCGCGCTCTCGATCGCAGCGTCCATGTCGGCGGCGCCGGACATGGGGGCGATGGTTGGAACGGGGCAAATGTCGTCAGCCAGGGTCATCGCCGCCATATAGAGGTCCCTGCGTTCGATTTCGAGGCATGGCTCTGAAAACGACAAAGGCCGCCTCCGTTTTCGGAAGCGGCCTTTTGATCTCGCGGGCCTCAAGTAGCGCTAAGCGCGATAGGCCCCAAAAGAATGTCTTAATCCCGGTAGCTCTGGATGCGCGTGGTGCGCAGCCCTTGCATGCCCCATTTGTCGATCGCCTGTTGCCAGGCGATGAATTCCTCGGCCGTCAGACGATACTTCGTCAGGGCGTCTTCCAGGCTGATCAGACCGCCGCGCACGGCGGCGACCACTTCGGCCTTGCGGCGGATCACCCAGCGGTTCGTTTCCGCCGGCGGGAGATCCCGCAGGGTCAGCGGCGTGCCCGTCGGGCCGACCACATATTGTTCGCCTCTACTATTAAGGCGTCGCTCTTGCAGCATGGGCTTAAGCCTCTTTCACCACCACCATCGACGCGTACCCTAGGCGCGCCCCGGCTAAGGGGCGTTTAAGCGTCGTGGTGAAGGAATGGCTAAGATGCATCCTCCGTCCCCGGCGCATGGATGGCGCCGGAAACGAAGGATTCATCGAGTCTAACGGAGGCTTACTCATCGATTCCGGTTAGCCGATCAGCGCTTGATGCTGAGCAGTTCGGCCAGCATCTCGTCCGCCGTCGTGATGATCTTGGACGAGGCCGAGTAGGCGCGCTGGGTGGTGATCAGGCTGGTGAACTCGGCCGAGAGGTCGACGGTCGAGGACTCCAGTTGCTGGGCCGCGATCATGCCCGCGCCGCCCGTGCCTGCCGCCTTCAGGTTGAAGGTGCCGCTGTCCAGGCTGACGCGGAAGGCGTTGCCGGTGACCTGACGCAGGCTGTCGGGGCTGGGGAAGGTGGCGATGGCGACCTGGGCGATCCGGCGCATGACGCCGTTGTCGAAGATGGCGGTGACGAAGCCGTTCTCGTCGATCTTGATGTCCGACAGGTTGCCGAAGGCGGTGCCGTTGGTCACCGTCGACTGGACGATCGAGGCCGTGTTCAGCTGGCTGAGACCGCCGGCCGAGGTGCTGAGGTCCAGCGTCAGGGTCTGGGACGAGATGCCCAGGCCGTCGGCCCACTTCACCTTCAGGTCGTCGGCGGGGTTGGCCGGGTCGATGACGGCGTTGGGGTCGGACTTGCCGAAGTCCAGCACGGCGTTGGCGGGGTCGTCGAACAGACCCTTGCCCGAAGGCCAGCCCTGCATCGTCGAGACGTCGAGACGGCCCGCCGGAGTGAAGGCGATGATGCCCTTCTTGATCTGGCCGTTGGAATAGGCGCCGCCGGTGACCACATCCTCAGCCGGAACGGCGACGATTTCTGCGTACCATTCGTTGGCCACGTCGCTCTTCAGCAGGCGGATCTCGATGTTGCGCTGACCGCCCTTGGAGTCCGAGACCGGGATGTTGATCTTGAAGTCCGGCTTGATGCCCACCGGGTTGTCGTCTTCGCCGTTGTACATGGCCATCGAGTTGATCGACGGATCGTACTTGGTCTTGGCGATGTTGTTGGTGGACAGACCAAGGCCGGGGCTGCCGAGCGAGACGGCGCCGCCCGACGGAAGGGTCAGGTTGGCCAGGCCGGCATCGACCGAGGCGCCGGCAGGCGTCAGGCCGGCAATGCCCACCAGCGCGCCGGCGGCGTCATAGGTGGCGACGGCGTTGATGGTCTCAATGCCAGTCTTGATGGTGACATTGTATTCGTTGGCGTTGCCGGTCGGCGAATAGCGGACCGTGAAGTCCTTGGGGCCTGACGCGGCGGGAACCATGGCCACGCCCGTATATTTCTGCGGGGCTGCGGCGCTGGAAACGGCCTGGCCGGAATAGAGGTTGGCGTTGATCTGGGCGCGGGTGGTGGGCTCGGCGGTGCCGCCGACCGTGCCGATGTTGATCGAGCGCAGACGGGTCAGGTCCGACGGGTCCGTGGCGATGTCGCCGTTGGAGTCAACGGGCCAGCCCTGCAGGTACAGGCCGGCGCTGTTCTTCAGATAGCCAAGGTTGTCGATGCGGAAGGCGCCCGCGCGGGTGAACAGCCGGCTGTCGGTGGCGCCGACGCCCTCGGCCTTCTCGGTCGTGACGAAGAAGCCCTGACCGTCGACGGCCAGGTCGGTGCTTTCGGTCGTGCGCTGCAGCTGGCCTTCCTGGCTGATGAAGTGCCGGGCCGTGGTCATGACGCCGCCGGCCGCGTAGCCGCCCGCGCCCTTGCTCTGGCTGTTCACGATGGTCTGGAACTCGCCCTGGGTGCGCTTGTAGCCGATGGTGTTCACGTTCGCGATGTTCTGCGAGATCGCGGCCAGGGCGGCGGAGTTGGCGGAAAGACCGGAAACCCCGGCCTGCATGGCGCTGTTGATGCTCATTGAAGCGGCTCCTTAGGCGGAAATAGGGAAGGCGAGAGGGACGCCGTTCAGGCGTCGGTCTCGGGATCTGTGGGCAGCGGCGTCGGGTTGGGATCCGGCGTCGGGGTTGCGCTGGCGTTCTTCTCGTCGAGCGCGATGATGCTGGAGAGCGGCATGACCGAGTTGCCGATCGTGACGTAGGGCTGGTCGGCGTACATCTCGACGCCGGTGATGCGGCCGCGCATCAGGACCTGGGCGTCGACTTTGCTGGCGCCGTCCTTGGCTGCGACCTTCAGGGTGTAGACGCTGCCGTCCTCGCCTCCGGTCCAGTTGAAGTCGTGGACGCCTGAAGTATTGCCGCCTTCGGGGGCGGGGCCCTTCCAGACGACCTGACCGGCGGCGTTCAGAACCTGAAGCTCGACCTCGGTGGCGTTCGTGCCCAGTTCATAGCTCCACGTCGCCTTGCCGTCGGCGGCCTTGGTCGCGTCCCAGACGGCGGTGGCGTTCTTGCCGATGTAGTTCGAGGCGTTGGCTAGGCCGTCGCCTTGCTGACCGTTCAGAAGGGCGGTCAGAAGCTGGTTGGACAGCAGTTGCTGCTCGACGCCGGCCATCTGGGTCAGCTGGCCGGTGAACTCGTTGGAGTCCATGGGCGACAGAGGGTCCTGGTTCTTCAACTGGGCCGTCAGCAACGAGAGAAAGGTCTCGAAGTTCGACGCCAGCATGGTCGAGCCGGTGTTGATCTTGCCTGTGGCGGTGTTTCCATTGACGGCGGTGACCATCGATCAGACCTTCATATCGACGCGGTCGGGCGTCATCGAGAGGGAAGCCCAGGCGCCGGAAGGCGGCAGGACAGAGTCGGCCTCGGCGGCCAGGCGTGCGGCGCCGGCGAAGGCGCGACGGTCAGGGGCGCGGTCGAAGGCGCCGCCGCCGTTGAAGCCCGAGGAGGGGTTGCGGTCCGAGAACTCGAGCGAGTCCTGGGTCAGCTGGAAGCCGGCGTCCTGAAGCTGACGACGCAGTTCGTCGGCGCGGGCGCGCATGTCGGTGGCCGCCGCCGGGTTGTCGAAGGCCAGGCGGGCGGCCAGGCGGCCGTCTGAATCGATTTCCAGGCTGACATCGACGCGGCCCAGGCCCTCGGGCGACAGGGCCATGTCAAAGCGGGTCGAACGGCCTTCCAGCTTCTTGATGATCTGGGCGGCCAGATGAGCCGTGGTCTCGACCGTGGCGCGCGACAGTTGCGACAGGCCGAGATCGCGCTGGGCGGACGGGGTGGCGCTCTGGGCTTCCGGAGCGTGCTGCGCCGGGGCCGGATCGACAGGCGCATCAAGCGCCGCCGTCTCGGCGGGGAGGACGGGCGCGGCGGCGGCGCCGTCAGCGGCCGGGGCCGGGGCCGAGGAAACAGGAGCGGCGGGCGCCGCGCTGGTCAGGACGGCGCGGGCGACGCCGACGTTTTCGGCCTTGGCGTCAACGGCGCCGTTGGCGGTCGCGGCGTTGGAGCGACGCTCGTCCAGGCGGGCCGACCCGTTGCGGGTCGAAGTCGGGGCCGGGGCGGTTGCGGGCGGCGTGGACGGCGCGGCGGCCTGGGGTTCCGCGCCTTCGCCTTCGGGCGAGACGGTCGCGGCGGCGACGGTCGGTTCAGCCGCATCTGTCGCGTCATCGACTGCGGCGGGCGAGGCGGCGGCGACCGCAACGGGCTGGGCCGTCGTCAGGCGGGGCGCGGGCGTTTGCGCGGCAATCACGACGGGCGCGGCCGAAGCGGTGGAGGCGGCGGGCGTCGTCGGGGTCTCGACAGGGGCGGCGGCGACAGGGGCGGTCGGGGCCAGGCGAGCCGGCGATGCCGAGAGGGCGCTCGTCGTCGGGACCGTGGCGGGCGCCTGAGGGGCGACACCGGCGGCAGCCTTGGGCGCTAAGACCTTGGCGGGTGATTCAGCGTTCGGCTGGGCCGGAGATGCGAACGGCGCGGGAGCTTCTGCGGCGGCCGAGGCGGCCAACGTCGGCAGAGGCGCGGCGACGGGCTGAGGCGACGTCTGGGCGGTCTTGGGCGCGACGACGGGCGCTTCGCCCGAAGGTGTGGCGGGAGCGGCCCTAACGGCCTGGGCCTGGCGTGGCTCGATCGGAGCGGCGTCCGGCAGGGGGGAGGCGGCAAGGGCCGCGACAGGCGAGGCCGCGTCCTTGGACGAAGCGGCGACGGGCGTCGGCGCTGTTTTTGCGTCCTCGGCTTCGTCGGCGGCGGCGGGCGCGACAGGGGCCGTGGCGAGATCCAGCGAGGGCTTAGGCGCGGCTGGCGCAGGCGCGGTCGGGGCTGCTGAGTGAGCCGGGGCGACAGGCGCGGGTCCGACAGGCAGGGCCGGTGTCGGGGCCGGCGTCGCCGTCGCTTCGCCGGCCTCTGTTGCGGCGGCCGGCGCGACGGGCAGGGGCGCGGGGGCGATCAGCGGAACAGGCGGCCAGGCCGGCGTAGCGTTCGTTGCGACGTTCGGGGCGGCGTCGAGCGTGGGAGTTTCGGCGGCGTCGCCCTCGGCGAGCGTTGCGTCCAGGGCCGGGGCGACGTCCTCGCTCGGGGCCTTCGTCGACGGGGCGGTGGCCGCGACCAGGCCTGCGAACAGGCTCTCGTCCGTCGCCGTTTCGACGGCGGCGGCGGAGGCTCCGGCCGAAACGGTCGGGGCGATCGTGGACATGACGCTGAGCGCGGACATGAGAGGCGACGAGGCTTTCGCTGGATGGGCGGCGCCTACTGCGCTCGGGCTATTCGAAAGGCCTGGCGCAAGGTCCGGGCCAAGTGGTGGGTGTTCGATCAACACTATGAAAACAAACGAATTTTTTCGTTTTTGGCGACGCGCTGGGCGACGATGGCGCTCGGCGGTTCTTGCCGCGCCGCCACCTTTTTGCCGGGCGAACCGGGCCGATCCAACCTCTTGGACGACATGGCCTGTGATTTGCGCCGTGATCTGTGAACGCACAGGGGCTGAAAAGCCGATGATCAAGAAAATCAAGGAGTTGGCTAGAATGGCTAACCGAAACGCCGGGCAAGATTTGCGCGCAGGCCAGCAAGGCTTGCCGGGCGCGCGCCTGTATGGAGTCCGTTTCTGATGTCCCTGAACTCGATCATGAACATCGCCACCTCGGGCATGAACACCGCCCAGACGCAGCTGCGGGTGGTTTCGGACAACGTCTCGAACGTCAATACGCCTGGCTATATCCGCAAGATCGCCGATCAGCAGTCCTGGGCCAGTCAGGGTACGGGCGCGGGCGTCGAGATCGCGCGCATCCGCCTGGCCACCGACCGCTTCCTGCAGGCGGCCAGCCTGAACGCGGGCGCCGACGCGGGGCGCCAGTCGGTGCGCTATGAACTGTTCAACAACATCCAGTCGCAGTTCGGCGATCCAGGTGCGGACAGCGGCTTCTTTGCCCAGATCGACAAGATTTTCTCGGCCTTCTCGACCTCGGCCGAGAACGCGACATCGGGGCCGCTGCGTCAGGACGCGATCTGGAAGACCCAGGCCATGTTCGACGAGGCGGCACGTGTCGCCAAGGAAATCCAGGCCACGCGCGAAGAGGCCGACGGGCGCCTGCGCAGCGCAGTGGACAAGGTCAACGGTCTGGTCGAACAGATCGAGAAGCTGAACGTCGACATCGCCAAGGCTAATGTGGTCGGCACGGATTCGACCGGGGCGGAGACGGCCCAGGCGGCGCTGGTCAACGAACTGTCCGAGCTGCTGGATGTGCGGATCACAACCCGCTCCATCGGCGGGATCGAGGTGCGGACCGGGGCTGGCATCCTGCTTGCCGGGCAGGGGGCGGCCAAGCTGGAGTATCAGCGCGCCGGGGCTGTCTCGGCAGAAACCGTCTTCAACCAGATCATGATCACAGAGCCGAACGGCCAGCGGCGACCGCTGACCGAAGGTCTGGCCTCGGGAGAGATCAAGGGGCTACTGGAGCTGCGCGACGTGGACGCGCCCGCCGCCGCCGAGCGTCTGGGCGAGATGATGACGCGGCTGGCCGATGAGCTGAACCGCGCGCACAACGCCTCGTCCGCCGTGCCGCCGCCGGCGATCCTGAATGGGCGCAATGTCGGCCAATCGCTGGAGACGGCGCTGGCGGGTTTTACCGGCAAGACCACGATCACGACCGTCAACGACCAGGGCGTGATCCAGAACTCGGCCGAGATCGTCTTCTCGGGCGGGACCATGACGATCAACGGGGTGGCGTCGACGCCGGCCACCTTCCTGGCCACGCTGAATGGTCAGCTCGGCGGGGCGACCGCCAGCTTCATCGACGGACGCCTGAGCATCCAGGCCCCTGCAGGGCAGGGCGTCGCCATCACCGATGACGCGACCAATCCCAGCACCAAGGCCGGGCGCGGCTTCTCGCACTACTTTGGCCTGAACGACCTGGTCTCGACGGATCGCCCGGCGCTTTACGACACCGGCCTGACGCCCGCCTCGCAACATGGGTTCACGCCGGGGGAGACGATCAAGTTCCGCTTTACCGACGCCTCGGGCTCGCGCATCCGCGACCTGTCGGTGACCGTGCCGGCGGGCGCGGGCACGATGGCGGAGATGCTGACGGCGCTGAACGATCCGACGACGGGCGTCGGCGCCCACGGCAGCTTCAGCATGAATGGCGCTGGCGAACTGATCTTCACCGGCCACGGCGCGCCGCCATCGACCATGTCGGTGATTGAGGACGGCACCCGTCAGGTTCCCTCCGGCGTGTCGATGAGCGACCTGTTCGGCCTGAGCGGCGCCCGCGCCTCTCGCGCTGGCGGCTTCTCGGTGCGGGCGGACATCGCCAAGGACCCGTCCAAGCTGGCCCTGGCCCAGTTGAACCTTGGTGCGGCGGCAGGCACGCCGGCGCTGAGCAAGAACGACGGCGGCGGCGGTCGTCTGCTGGCCAAGGCCGATCAGAACGCGACCAACTTCTCGGCGGCGGGCGGCGCGGGCGGGGTCAACATGTCCCTGGCGCGCTATGCGGCTGAATTTTCAGGCGAGCTGGGCGGCAAGGCGACGATAGCCAAGACCCGCGCGACAAGCGCCAGCGCTCTGTATCATGAAGCCTCGGCGCGACGCAGCTCAGTCGAGGGCGTCAACATGGACGAGGAATTGGTGCTGATGACCACCTATCAGCAAGCCTTTAACGCTTCGGCGCGCCTTATCCAGGCAGCGTCGGAGATGTACGACACCCTGATCGGAATGATGCGATGACCCGCGTTTCGACGTTTGGAAACTATCAGTCGGCCCTGCTGCACCTGATGAACGCGCAGTCGCGCGGCGAGGAAGCGCAAAACAAGGTCAACACCAAGAAGAATGCTACCGATCTGATCGGTTTCGGGCGCCAGTCCGAGACGGTCATCGCGCTGAAGTCCAGCCAGACACGCATCCAGGGCTTTATCGACACCAACAAGACGGTGGCCGACCGGCTGACCATGCAGGACATGGGGCTGGACCGCGTCGCCGACGCCGCGACTGCCGGACGGCAGGCCATCGCCAACGCCATCGCCGCCGGGCGGATGGAGGGGCTGATGTCCGAGATGGAGACCATCTTCAAGATGGCCCAGGACGGGCTGAACATGAAGCACCAGGGCAAGTTCCTGTTCGCCGGCGGCGACGTGGATCAGCAGGCGGTGGTCCTGCCCGCCACGCCCATCGGCGCCACGGACCTGGAGAAGCTGGCGACCATGCCGGCCTCCAGCGACGCCTTCAAGAACGACCAACTGAAACAGACCTCGCTGCTGGACGAAACTGTCACTATGGACACGGGCTTCCTGGCCAGCGACATCGGTCAGGCCCTGTTCGACGTCTTCCGCGATCTGCAGGTTCTGCATCAGACCACGCCGCTGAACGGTCAGATGGACGACGCCCAGAAGACGGCCCTGACCGCGCTGATGTCGCGCTTCGAGAGCTCGGCCAAGGACGTGGTCAACATCCAGGCCAAGAACGGTTCGATGCAGGCGCGGATCGATACGCTGCTGGAGTCGCAGGAAGCACGCAAGATTTCGGTCGACACCATGCTGTCCGGCAAGACCGACGCCAATATGGCCGAGGCCGTGACCGAACTGGAGATGGCCCAGATCGCCCTGCAGGCCTCGGCCCAGGTGCTTAGCCAACTGCGTCAGGTGTCTCTGCTCGACTATCTGCGCTGATCGACCGTTGCGGCTTGGCTGAACGAAACCGCGTGGCCCGCGTTGTCAAAGCTGGGCTGTGGTCGGAAGGGTGAAGTTTGCGGGGCGAGGCGGCGAAGCCATGGAGCGATGTAAAGTCATCGTTCGTTGACAGTAGGGCCTTGGCTGGGTCTAAGCCTTGCTGTGTCGGAAACGCCGACAGACAGTCGATTGCGCGCCGAGGAGGGTGCGAACCCATGCCCACGCGCAGCTGCATTCCGCGCCGGTGATCTGAAGGATGAGTCGGACGGCGCAGTATCAAATCCAGGACGGGGGCGGGCAGGCGACCGTGTTGCGGCTGAGCGGCGACTGGTCGTCGACGGGCATCGGCCGCCAGGGCGAACGTCTGCGCGCGGATCTGGCGGGACGCAATGTGAGCGCGCTGGACCTGACGGAGCTTGGGCGCTTCGACACGGCGGGCGCACTGGCGGTCGCCCAGGCGACGACGCAGCTCATTCCCGAAGCGGCCTGGGCCCAGCGCCCCGAGGCAGGCCGCATCTATGCGATGGTCGAGAAGCTGGATCGCGAATCCTGCAATCCGCCGCGTCGCTCGCACCCCTTCACCCGCACCTTCGCCAAGATTGGTCTGGGCGTTTATGATTTTCTGGCCGAGGCCATGCTGTCGCTGGCCTTCCTGGGCCGGTTGATCATCGCTGTGGGATCGGCGCTGAAACACCCCGGCGCCATACGCTGGCCCGCCTGGTTCAGCCAGGGCGAGCGGGCCGGGCTGGACGCCATCCCGATCATCGCCGTGACCAACTTCTTCATTGGCGCAGTCATCGCCTTCCTGGGGGCCAATCTGCTGACCCAGTTCGGGGCCGGTGTGTTCACGGTGCAGCTGGTGGCCATTTCGGTGCTGCGCGAGTTTGCGGTGGTCATCACGTCGGTCCTGCTCGCGGGTCGCTCGGCCTCCTCCTTCGCTGCCGAGATCGGCTCGATGCGGATGAATCAGGAAGTTGACGCCATGCAGGTCATGGGGGTCAGCCCATTCCAGGCCCTCGTGATCCCGCGTCTGGCGGCCATGCTGGTCATGCTGCCCCTGCTGACATTCGTCGGCATGGTGACGGGACTGTTCGGCGGGATGCTGGTGACCTGGAGCGAGCTGTCCTACGGCCCGGCCTTCTTCATTCAGCGCATCACCGAAGACCCGATGATGGATCAGCACCTGATGGTCGGCTTGATCAAGGCGCCGGTCTTCGCAGTGGTGGTGGCCGCCATCGGTTGCCGCCAGGGCATGGCCGTGGCGGGGGATGTCGAGAGTCTGGGGCGGCGGGTGACGGCGGCGGTGGTTCAGGCCATCTTCGCCATCATCTTCCTGGATGCGATCTTCGCCATGATCTTCCTGGAGCTGAACCTGTGACGCCTCGCGAGAAGAAGCCGCTGCGCGAGAACGTCATCGAGGTGCGCGGCCTGCTGAGCCAGTTTGGCGACCGGGTGATCCATCAGGATCTGGACCTGACGGTTCGGCGCGGCGAGGTGCTGGGCGTGGTCGGGGGCTCGGGCACCGGGAAGACGGTGCTGCTGAACTCCATCATCGGCCTGAAGCAGCCCGAGGGCGGCACGGTGAAGCTGTTCGGCTATGATCGCGACGAGATGACCAAGGCGGAGGCCGCCGAGGTCGAGCGGCGCACCGGCGTCCTGTTTCAGCAGGGGGCTTTGTTCTCTTCGCTGACGGTGCTGGACAACGTCGCCTCGCCGCTGGTCGAGCACACCAGCCTGCCGCGCGACACCATTCGCGAGCTGGCGGAGATGAAGATCGCCATGGTCGGACTGAAGCCCGAGGCGCTGTATCTCAAGCCGGCGGAACTGTCGGGCGGGATGCGCAAGCGCGTCGGCCTGGCGCGCGCCCTGGCCCTGGACCCTGAACTGATCTTCCTGGACGAGCCGACTGCGGGGCTGGACCCTATCGGAGCGGCGGCCTTTGATCAGTTGATCCGCGACCTGTCGGACGACCTCGATCTGACGGTCTTCATGATCACCCACGACCTCGACAGCCTTTACGCCATCTGTGACGAGGTGGCGGTGCTGGCCGACAAGCACGTCGTCGAGAAGGCCACGGTTCAGGAGCTGGAACGTTCCGATCATCCGTGGATCAAGGAATACTTCCTGGGGCCGCGCGGACGCGCCGCTCGCCAGAGCGCCGCCTGAGGAGAGCGGAGAGATGGAAAGAGACGCCCACTACGCCGCCGTCGGCATCGCCACAGTCGCCCTTCTGGCGGCTCTGGCCGTGTTCACGATCTGGCTGGCCCGCCTGCAGTTCAACAATGACTACGATGTCTATGACATCGTCTTCTACGGCCCCGTGCGTGGTCTGTCCGAGGGCGGCGAGGTGCACTTCAACGGCATCCGCGTCGGCGAGGTCACGGCCCTGAACCTGGACCCCAAGAAGGGGGACCAGGTCATCGCTCGCGTGCGTCTGAACGGCACGACCCCCGTGCGGACCACTTCGCGGGCCCAACTGGAGCCGCAGGGCATCACTGGTCTGAATTATATCCAGATCACGGCAGGCGAGCCGAACAGCCCTCTGCTCAAGACGCAGTACCCCGAGAACGTCGTCCCGGTGATCCAGAGCCAGCCCAGCCCCATCGCGGAACTGCTGAGCGGGTCGGGCACCGTGCTGGCCCAGACCGTGGATGCCCTGAACCGCATCAATCGCGTGCTGTCCGACGACAACATCCGCAGCTTCTCGTCCAGCGTGAAGAACGTCGAGGGCCTGACCGCCGAGCTGGAAGCACGCAAGGGCATGTTCCAGCAGTTGGAAGAGACCATCACCAAGGCCAATGCCGCTGTCGGCGAGTATCAGGCCCTGGGCGCCAGCGCGCGTCAGATGATCGACGGCGACGGCAAGCAGGCCATCGCCAATATCAACAAGGCAACCCAGGAAGCTCAGGCCGCCATCGCCTCTATCAACCGCTCGGCCACGGGTCTTGAGGGTCCGCTGGGCGACTTTGGCACCCAGACTGTGCCGCAGTTGAACGATACTATCCGCCAGCTGGATCAGGCGACGCGCTCGCTCCAGTCGCTGATCGACAATGTGCGGGAAAGTCCGCGCGACTTCATCGCCAAGGCGCCGTCCAAGGAAATCGAGGTGCAGCCGTGATCCGTTCTTCTCTTCTGATCGCCGCCGCCTCGGTTGCTCTATCGGGCTGCGCCCTGCTCGCGTCGCCTGATCCGGTTCAGCTCTATCGCTTCGGCGGGGCCTCGGCCTTCGCCGGAACGGGGGCGACCTCGGCCTGCCCGGATGTGCATGTCTCGATGCGGCGGGTGGACTTCCCTGAAGCCGCGCGCGGAGACCGCATTCTGGCCGTGACCGGGGCCGAGGCGGCTTACATCAAGGGCGCACGCTGGGTGTCGCCGGCCGAGACCCTGTTCGAGGAGGCCCTGCGCAACGCCTTCGCCGATGGCGGGACCTGCACGGTGCTGAGCGGCGGTCCGCTGACGCGCGACGGCCTTCTGCTCAGCGTGGATGTGCGCCGATTCGAGGCTGACTACGCCGCGCCGGGCGCCGTGCCGGATGCGAACATCGTCGTGCTGCTGCGCCTGATCCGACCGGGGGATCGCTCGATCGTGGCCGAAGACCGCATCACGGTCAGCGAGAGCGCCGGCGAGAACCGCCAGTCGGCTATCGTCGCCGCCTTCGACCGCGCCACCGCAGAGGCCAGCCGCCAGATCGTCCTCTGGACCGACCAGCAAGGTTTCCAGGCGACGCGGGACTAAAGATAAACCCCGACGGCCTCGCGGTCGCCGGGGTTTATCTTTTCAGAGCGGGAGGAGGGCGGTTCAGCCCAGGCCAGCGGCCACCGTGTAGTCGGCCTCGGTCTTGGCGGCGACCTCGTCCAGGGTCACGCCCTCGGCCAGTTCGATTAGCTCCAGGCCCGAACCGTCCGGCTTTACGTCAAAGACAGCCAGGTCGGTGATGATGCGGCTGACCACGCCCGTGCCGGTCAGCGGCAGGGTGCATTCTTTCAGCACCTTGGACTGGCCGTGCTTGTTGGCGTGCTCCATGACCACAACCACGCGCTTGACGCCCGCGACCAGGTCCATGGCGCCGCCCATGCCCTTCACCAGCTTGCCCGGGATCATCCAGTTGGCGATGTCGCCGTTCTGGGCCACTTCCATCGCGCCGAGGATCGACAGGTTGATGTGGCCGCCGCGGATCATGGCGAAGCTGTCGGCGCTGCTGAAATAGGCCGACTCGGGGATCTCGGTGATCGTCTGTTTGCCGGCGTTGATCAGGTCGGGGTCTTCCTCGCCCTCATAGGGGAAGGGGCCCATGCCCAGCATGCCGTTCTCCGACTGCAGGGTCACGACCATGCCTTCGGGGATGTAGTTGGCCACCAGGGTCGGGATGCCGATGCCCAGGTTCACGTAGAAGCCGTCCTGCAGCTCTTTCGCGGCGCGCTCTGCCAGTTGTTCGCGGGTACGGGCCATCAGACGGATTCCTTCTGGCGGACGGTGCGCTGTTCGATGCGCTTCTCGGACACGGTCTGGATCAGGCGGTCGACATAGACGCCCGGCGTGTGGATATGGTCGGGGTCCAGCGAACCGGTCGGGACGATCTCCTCGACCTCGACGACGGTGACCTTGCCGGCGGTGGCCATCATCGGGTTGAAGTTGCGGGCTGTCTTGCGGAAGACAAGGTTGCCGCGTTCGTCGGCCTTCCACGCCTTGACGATGGCCAGGTCGGCGACCAGGCCGGTTTCCATCACATAGTCGCGGCCGTTGAAGTTGCGCACTTCCTTGCCTTCCGCGACCAAGGTGCCGACGCCGGTGGCGGTGAAGAAGGCGGGGATGCCTGCGCCGCCCGCGCGGATGCGCTCGGCCAGGGTGCCCTGCGGGTTGAACTCCAGCTGCAGTTCACCGGCCAGATACTGGCGCTCGAACTCCTTGTTCTCGCCGACGTAGGACGAGATCATTTTAGCGATCTGGCGCGTCTCCAGCAGTTGGCCCAGGCCGAATCCGTCCACGCCAGCGTTGTTGGAGATGACGGTCAATCCCTTGACGCCCGAGGCCTTCAGCCCCGCGATCAGGTTCTCGGGAATGCCGCACAGGCCGAAGCCGCCGGACATGACGGTCATCCCGTCAAAGGTCAGGCCCTCCAGCGCGGACGTGACGTCAGCGTAGATCTTGCGCATCGCTCTCCCTTTTTCACCGTCTGATGAATATTGCGGTCTTATCCGTCCTTAAAGCGGGCGAGGGGACGGAGCAAGCGTCGGATGGGGCCTTGGCGGTTGACCCTGGCCATAAACTTCCGCCAAACCGGGACAAGCCGCGTTGACGGCGGAGTTTCGGGGAAAGAACCATGCGCAACACGATCCTGCGAGCCGCGCTGCCGGCGCTTGTCATTCTGGCCGCCGTGCCGGCCCTGGCCCAGCCGGCCTCGGCGCAAGCCGTCGCCGCCGCGCCGACCTATCAGCAGCCGCCGCAGCCGATCGCGCAGATCCTCGATTCCAAGCCCAACCCGACCGCCAGCCTCAGCCCGGACCGCAAGACCCTGCTGTTGCAGGAGCGCGCCAGTCTGCCGAGCATCGCCGAACTGGCCGAGCCCATGCTGCGTTTGGCCGGATACCGTATCAATCCGCAGAACAACGGCCCGGCCAACAGCCGCGTGACCTGGCTGACGGGCCTCAGCTTCAAGACGGTCGATGGCGGCACGGCGCGCGTCGTGGCCGGTCTGCCCGCCAATGCGCGCCTGACCAATGTCAGCTGGGCGCCGAACGGCAAGGCCGTGGCCTTCCTGCTGAACACCCCGACCGGGCTGGAGCTGTGGACCGCCGACGTGGCCTCGGCCCAGGCGCGCCGCCTGACGGGCCCGAGTGTCAACGCCGCGGCCGGTTCGGGCTTCAGCTGGCTGCCCGACGCCTCGGGTCTGCTGGTGCAGGCCGTGCCCGCCGGGCGTCGCGCCGCGCCTGACGTGACGCGTCCGCCCTCGGGCCCGACCGTGGCCGAGACCGGCGGTCGCGCGGCCCCGGTGCGCACCTATCAGGATCTGCTGACCGACGCGGGCGACGAGGCTCTGTTCGATCACTACTTCACCAGCCAACTGACCCTCGTGCCGCTGAACGGTCGTGCGCGGACCATCGGCCAGCCGGGCGTCTTCCTGAACGCCTCGGTGTCGCCGGATGGCCGCTTCATCCTGCAGACGCGGGTGAAGAAGCCGTATTCCTATGTCGTGCCCGCCAGCCTCTTCCCGGCGGACGTGATCATCACCGACCTGAACGGGCGTGAAGCCCACCGCGTGGCCGACCTGCCGTTGCGCGACAATGTGCCGACGCCGTTCGACGCCGTGGCCCCCGGCCCGCGCTCGGCCCAGTGGCGGGCCGACGCCGACGCCACCCTGGTCTGGGTCGAGGCCCAGGACGGCGGCGATCCGCGCAACGCCGCCGAGGTCCGTGACCGTGTCTTCATGCTGCAAGCGCCGTTCAACGACCGCCCGCGCACCCTTGTCGACCTGAAGGAGCGCTATTCCGGCGTGCAGTGGGGCCGTGACGATGTCGCCATCGTCAACAGCCGCTGGTTCAACACCCGTCATGAGACCCGCACCCTGGTCGATCCGTCGAACCCCGGCGCGGGCCGCGTCCTGGTCGATCGCAACTATCAGGACCGCTACAACGACCCCGGCTCGGTGGTCGTCGAGCCGAACGCGCGCGGTCGTTCGACCATCCGCTTCACCGCGGACGGCTCCAAGGTCTTCGTCGAGGGCGACGGCGCCACGCGTCAGGGCGAGTATCCCTTCCTCGACACCCTGGACCTGAAGACGGGAGAGACGGAACGTTTGTGGCGCTCGGCCCAGGGCGAATTCGAGACCGTCGTCGGCATTCTGGACGAGAATGGTCGCAAGCTGGTGACCTATCGCGAGAGCCGCACCGATCCGGCCAACCTGCGCCTTCGCGATCTGGACGGCGGCGTGACGCAACTGACCCAGTTCCCCGACCCGGCCCCGCAACTGGCTGACGTCAGCCGCCAACTGATCACCTACAAGCGTGAGGACGGCGTCGAGCTGTCGGGCACCCTCTATCTGCCCGCCGGTTACGACAAGGATCGCGACGGTCCGCTGCCGCTGGTGATGTGGGCCTACCCGGCCGAGTTCACCGACGCCGCCGTGGCTGGTCAGGTCGTGGACACCGAGAACCGCTTCGTTCGCCCGACCGGCATCAGCCACCTGTTCCTGCTGACTCAGGGCTACGCCGTCCTGGATAACCCCTCCATGCCCATCGTCGGCAAGGACGGGGCCGAGCCGAACGACACCTACATCGAGCAGTTGTCGGCCAGCGCCAAGGCGGCGGTCGATGCGGTGGTGGCTCTGGGCGTCGCCGACCGCGACCGGATCGCCGTGGGCGGCCACTCCTACGGCGCCTTCATGACCGCCAACCTGCTGGCCCACACCGACCTGTTCAAGACCGGCATCGCGCGTTCGGGCGCCTATAACCGCACCCTGACGCCGTTCGGCTTCCAGGCGGAGCAGCGATCCTACTGGGAGGCGACCGAGACCTATACGGAGATGTCGCCCTTCACCTACGCCAACAAGGTCAATGAGCCGATCCTGCTGATCCATGGCGGCGCCGACGACAACTCGGGCACCTTCCCGGTGCAGTCAGAACGCTTCTATGCGGCGCTGAAGGGGAACGGGGCGACGGTGCGCTATGTGGTCCTGCCGCTGGAAGCCCACGGCTACCGCGCCCGCGAGTCCGTCGGCCACACCCAGTGGGAAATGGTCACCTGGCTGAACCGCTACCTGAAGCCGACGACGGCGACGGCGCAGTAAGAGACGAAGCGAGCCCCTTCTCCCTGGCGGAGGAGGGGCTTTCTACTCGTCCCATTCTGGCACATCGCCATAGAGGCCGGACAGGAAGTCGATAAAGGCGCGCACCCGGGTCTCGGCCCGCGCCCGCCCGGCGGTCAGGGCGAAGATGGCGACGTCCGAGGCCCCCGCATACTGCGGCAGAACCACCTTCAGCCGCCCGTCGCGCAACTCATCTCCCACGTCCCAGGTCGAGCGCAGGGCGATCCCGGCCCCGGCCAGCACCAGTTCACGCGCCACCTCTGACGAATTGGTCCGCACCCGGCTGCGGGCGCGGAAGGTGATGGGACCGTCGGGGCCTTCCAATCGCCAGGCCGACTGGTTCTCGGCCGCCAACTGGGCGTGGGCGCGCAGATCGTCCAAGGTCTGCGGCGCGCCGTGCTCGGCCAGGTAGGACGGCGCGGCGCACAGGACGCGCCGGTTGGGGGCTAGGCGGTGCATGGCGGGGTCGCTCGCCTCATAGCTGCCGATGCGCACGGCGACGTCCACGTCCTCGGCCATCAGGTCGACGAAGGCGTCGCTGAGATTCAGCTCCAGCGTCAGCCGGGGGTGGGCGTCCAGGAAGGGCGTCAGCCGCGGAGCCAGCCGTCGCCGTCCGAACGAGGTCGGCGCCGAGACCCGCAGCAGGCCGCGCGCCTGGGTCGTGCGGCGCGACACCAGGGCCTCCAGATCCTCGACCCCGTCCAGAAGCTGCATGGCGCGGTCGTAAACCAGCCGCCCGGCCTCGGTCGGGGCCAGCCGTCGCGAGGTGCGCTCGATCAGACGCACCCCCAGCCGGTCCTCCAGCCGTGCGAGCCGTCGCGATG
Source organism: Brevundimonas sp. NPDC090276 (assembly GCF_044772165.1). Classification (NCBI taxonomy): domain Bacteria; kingdom Pseudomonadati; phylum Pseudomonadota; class Alphaproteobacteria; order Caulobacterales; family Caulobacteraceae; genus Brevundimonas; species Brevundimonas sp. NPDC090276. Next base: position 1,125,679 of record NZ_JBIVYK010000001.1, read on the forward strand.
CCACGGCGGGCGACAGGTCCAGCCGTCGGGCGGCGGCGGACAGACTGCCTTCCTCCAGCGCCCGGACGAAGATCTCATACTCGGCCAGCATGGCGGGATCCCATCGTTGCTATTCTTGCAAAGATAGCCGTCGATCTTCGCCGTGGCTAGGCGGCGGGCGGGCGGCTAGGGTTGAAGCTCAAGGAGAGCCGCCATGTCCACCCCCTATGTCCGCCATGGAAGCCTGAGCGTCGCCGCCGACCTGGACGCCTTTGTCCGCGACCAAGCCGCGCCCGGCACGGGCGTCACGCCCGACGCCTTCTGGGCCGGGCTGGAGGGGCTGCTGGCCGATTATGGACCCAAGAACCGCGCCCTGCTGGCGCGCCGCGATGACCTGCAGGCGAAACTGGACGACTGGCATCGCGCCCATCCGGGGCAACCGGATCAGGGCGCCTATCAGGCCTTCCTGCGCGAGATCGGCTACATCGAGGCGGAGCGGGCCGACATCCGCGCCGAGACCGCCAATGTCGATCCCGAGATCGCAAGCATGGCCGGGCCGCAGCTGGTCGTGCCCCTGACCAACGCCCGCTACCTGCTGAACGCTGCCAACGCCCGCTGGGGCAGCCTGTATGACGCCCTCTACGGCACGGACGCCTTGGGTGAGGGGCCGAAAGGCGGCGGTTATGACGCCCAGCGGGGAGCCAAGGTCATCGCCCGCGCCCGCGCCCTGCTGGATCAGGCGGCGCCTCTGGCTGAGGCTGGTCATGCTGAGGCGGTCGGGTGCAGCGTCGAGAACGGGCGGCTGGTCGTCGCCCTGTCCGGTGGACGCACGACGGGGCTGGTCGATCCGGCGGCGTTCCTCGGTCATGCGGGCGAGGCTGCGGCGCCGTCTGGCGTCCTGTTGCGCCACAACGGCCTGCATCTGGAGATCGTCATCGACCGCGCCCATGCGATCGGTCGCACCGACCCGGCGGGCGTCGCCGATGTGGTGGTCGAGGCGGCCCTGTCGGTCATCGCCGATGCGGAGGACAGCGTCGCGGCGGTGGACGCCGAGGACAAGCGGCTGGTCTACGCCAATTGGCTGGGCCTGATGCGCGGGGACCTGTCGGCGGGCTTCGTCAAGGACGGCCAGACGGTGCAGCGGCGTATAGACGGCGACCGCACCTATACCGCGCCGGACGGTTCGGCCTTCGCCCTGAAGGGGCGAAGCCTGCTGATGGTCCGCAACGTCGGCCTGCATCTGACGACCGACGCGGTGCTAGACGGGGAGGGGCGCGAGGTTCCAGAGAGCCTGCTGGACATCGCCATGACCGGCCTGATCGGCCTGCACGACCTGCAGCGTCCGGTGGACCAGCGCAACAGTCCGGCCGGTTCCATCTATGTCGTGCGGCCCAAGATGCACGGATCGGAGGAGGTCGCCTTCGCCGACGCCGTGTTTGGCGCGGTCGAGGCCATGATCGGCTTGCCGCCGCTGACGCTGAAGATGGGCATCATGGACGAGGAGCGCCGCACCAGCGTCAACCTGGCCAACTGCATCGCGGCGGCCAAGGGGCGCGTGGCCTTCATCAACACCGGCTTCCTGGACCGCACCGGCGACGAGATCCATTCGGTGATGGAGGGCGGGCCGGTGGTCCGAAAAGAGGCGGTTCGCAACACCGGCTGGATCAAGGCCTATGAGGACCGCAACGTCGACATCGGCCTGAAGGCCGGGCTGGCCGGTCGTGCCCAGATCGGCAAGGGCATGTGGGCCGCGCCGGACCGCATGGGCGAGATGCTGGCGACCAAGGCGGGCCATCCGCGCGCCGGGGCCTCGACGGCCTGGGTCCCGTCGCCGACGGCGGCGACCCTGCACGCGCTGCATTATCATGAGGTCGACGTCTGGGCGCGCCAGGCCGAGATCGCCGAACGTCCCGCCACGGGGGTGACGCCGCTGCTGATCCCGCCCTTCGCGACCGAGGCGCCCTCCGCCGACGAAATCCGGCAGGAGCTGGACAACAACGCCCAGGGCATCTTGGGCTATGTCGTGCGCTGGATCGATCAGGGCGTCGGCTGTTCCAAGGTGCCGGACATCCACGACGTCGGCCTGATGGAGGACCGGGCCACCCTGCGCATCTCCAGCCAGCATCTGGCCAACTGGCTGCGCCACGGCGTGGTCACGGAAGCCGAGGTGAAGGCGGCGTTGGAACGGATGGCGGTGGTGGTCGATCGTCAGAACGCGGGCGATCCCGCCTATCGCCCCCTGGCTCCCGGCTTCGACGGCCCGGCCTGGAGCGCCGCCTGCGACCTGGTGTTCAAGGGGCGCGAGCAGCCGAACGGCTACACCGAGCACCTGCTTACCGCCTGGCGGCGTCGCGCCAAGGCTGGGTGAATCTGCGCGGCATACCGCCGCTGTCCCAAAATGACGCGAAAGCTTGTCAAAGCTTAACGGCGCCCGTAGAACGGCGCCGTTAACGTTTCATTAACTCTTGGGGCTAGGGGGCCTAGCCTGCGCCCGCTGAGGGGGTGTGCCATTTTGGGATGGCACGTCTCTTGGAACGCTGACCACGAACCCCCTCCTGGTGGCGGGGGAGCCGCGACGAAGCGGCTTGGGGAGGCGAACCGTGGGCTTGTTTCTGACCACTTCCTTGGTGAAGCGCGCTGGTGCGTGCTCGACTGCGGCGCTGGCCGCTGTGGCTGTTCTGGCCAGCGCCGGCGCGGTGCGGGCTGACACTGTCGAGAGCACCTCGGGCTTTGACGTGGCTGTGACCGGCCGCATCGTCTCCGACTGTCGCCTGTCGGGCGGCGGGACCATCGATCTGGGCGAACTGACGGGCAACGAAGTCGTGACGGCTGATTTCGGGCTGCGCTGCAACGTCCCCTTCGACATCAGCTTTGAATCGGCGCGCGGCGGGTTGGCGCATGTCACCAAGCCGCGGGGCGAGGGGCCCTTCGCGGGCACGCTGGCCTACACGCTGAATGTGGCTGTACCGACCCTGGCGCCGCAGTCCGGGGTGATGAGCGCGGCCTACTCCAGCGCCGACCTGACGGCCCGCAAGACCTTGACCAGCGGTGACGCCATCGCAGCGGGCGGCGGCCAGCTGCAGATCCGCACGCAGAGACCGCAAGGCGCCGGCCTTCTGGCCGGTGAGTATGTCGAAACACTGAGTGTTACGCTTCAGCCTAGAGTTTAGTGACTCGTAGTTTGTGTATCGAGTAAGCGTTTTTGTAGAAATTATGTCTCAGAATGGATTCGCTTGTTAGGTGAATCGTTCAATCTTACTGCAGAACATCGTTTTTTGTAGTTGACATAACTTTTTACATTTCGATAATATTTGAACGGATCGAGAGATTTGTTCTGTATCCTTGCCGGCAAATAGTCGGTGCACCGTTTGGAGAGCTTGATATGAAAATCGCTACCCTGCTGGCCGGCGTCGCCGCCATCGCCCTGACCGCCTCGGCCGCTTCGGCCGACACCATCAACCGCGGCCAGTTCGGCGGTAATGGCCCGCTGGCCGTTGACGTCGCGGGCGGCAACTGGCTCGCCGACATCGCTGCGGCCGCCAACCACGCCAACGCCGAGTGGGGCGGCTCGCCAATCTCTGCCTGGCACGCCACCGGCGGTTCGCAAGGCAACAACGGCACGGCGTCGGGCAGCGACGGCGCGACCTTCACCCTGAAGGGTTCGGTGTCGACGGACTGCGCCTACTACTCGGGCAGCAGCAACGCCCAGACGATCGACTTCGGCAC